>CAJTWM010000001.1:0-415960 GCA_910579805.1 uncultured Lachnospiraceae bacterium
GACTTAGCCTGAGTCTTTGTTGTGATGTTTAAGTTTCTGTTAGAGTTCATCGCTGTGATGTTGTGTTGTACTACCATAATTTATTCCTCCTTGAATGCTTAGCAGCTTCCCTGCTGCTGTTTGTTTTATTAAGTAATCTGCTTTACTTGTAATATATATCGGACGGGACTTCAAATACTTTAGGATTCTTTTAAAATTTTTTTTCTATTTTTATTTTATGAAACAGACCCGTTTTCAAAATAATCCAGCGTCCGCCGAATCCATTCCTGACAAAGAATCAAAAATATCGTGATATCCCTGTCTTTTTCACTGCAGTCGAAATATGTCATATACAGCTCTTCACCGACCTCTCCCCAATGGGTCTCCCTGACAAGATCCTCCATCGTCTCCAATATAAGCCGGGCATACAGACAAGTATCTTCCGCTTTCAAAGCCTGTTTTGTTTTTTCTAATTTCTCAATGATCTGCTGCAGGCTTAAGCATACGTTCCGTATTTTATCGCGGTCCTCCTGCCCGGGCCCAACCGGCGTTTCATCCCCGAACCGGACGGTACAGACCTTCCCGCTTAAGGACTGAAGTTCCCATTTTAATTTCCAGATCACCCTTATCCTGTTAGCCACCGTATGACCGGCAATCGCTTTTTCCGCAGATAATTCCCTGTCAGTACTTTCGGCTATTTGCCATAGCAGCGGTTCCATATCGTCTATGGGCTTACCATATTCCAGCCGTTTCAACAAGAACTTATATTTCAGGTACTTCTCCCGTAATTCCTTGACGGCCGCGCCCTTTTGATAAAATCCGTTCCTGATATTTCCCCTGATTTCCGTCTGTACCGCCTTATGGATCACATACAGATCGCAAATCTGCGTATGATATATGTAGAATCCCATCGTATTCTCCAAAAGACTGCCCGCCTGTTCCCATTCCCCCGTTTCCATTGCCGCTTCAATCAGGGGGATCCTCTTTTGGACCTCTTGCTTCTTTAAAATCTCTTCCGCAATTTCCGTATCGGGTTTAAAAGAATACCCTTCTTTTTTATATTCTTCACAGAACCTTTCACGATAGACCTCGTATTGTTCCAATTTACTGTGGCCGCACACATGATTGCACCATATATCGTTTTGGCAGGGTACCCCGACTTTATACCCGGCTTTTTTAAACTCCATGCTCTGCGACACGTCATAAAAGTCAAAACCGTCAAAAACATCTTCCCGCCATTCCAGATCATACCGGGTAATCATGATCATCCCGTCTATTGCCTCTACCTCCTGCAGCTGTTCGGGATCCCGTTTTTCATGGACTCCCTGACGCAGGGAGTCATCCAGATAAATGATCCCCACATCCCAGCGCATCAGATACCGGGCATCCGGAATCATCCCCGTGCTTCCGAGCACGCCCAGCATTCCGTATTCCGGATACTGTTCGAAAATATCGATGATCTCCTGAATAAAATTCTCGTTTACGATAAAGACATCCTGATGGAGGTAGACCTTATAAACCGCATCCGACCCATGCATGGCCGCATTATACCCCGCCGCCATACTGTCCGCCCCGGCAATCGTAATAATTTCCGTCTCCACCCCGTAAGGGATCCTGAGACATGAAATATATTTTATGCATTCCTCCACGAAACGATCGTTGTTATAACAGATAATAAACGCTACTTTTTTCATGAACCGTACCGTCCGCTCCCCTTTGTCCATTCATTTTCCGTCCTGCGCATCAGCGTTTTCCTTCTTTTTCAGGATCTCTTTTAATTCGTTTACTTCTCTTGATAGTCCTTTCGCCTTCATATACTCGGCGCCTAACCCTACGTCCAAATATTCGTCGAAAATATCCTTTCTCTTATAATGATATTTTTCTTCAAAACATTTTCTTACCTCCGGTCTGGCGCTTATATCAAAAAGCAATAAAACCGCAGCCATATTATACCACACGTTTTCCCGGTTTTTTAACAGAAAATACTTTTCACATGCGATCTCTTCATCGCTTTCAGCGTCAGGATCGACAAACTCTCCGGAAAAAGTCCTTCTAAAAAACCCGTTCTCCATATCCCGTATCTCTTTATACCATAAAAATGTATACTCATTTACCAGCCTGCACATCGTTTTCTCCGTAAACGCGCTGACATTTTCCGAATATCCCAGACCATGCCTGCGCATTTTAACCAGCCTTTGCGGAAAGACATAAATCTTTTCTTTTTGGACCAGCCCGACCCATGCCGCGAAGTCCGGCACCTGACGGAACACATAGCAATAACGCTCTTGAAATGCGTCGATATATGCCTGCCGCCTGATCAAAACGGACGGATGACATAAAGAATTGTCCTTTTTAAAAAATTCATACATCCATCCCTCGGAAGACCTGTTCGCCTTAATAAAGATATCGTCCAGCAATATTTCCAAATTATCGTTTACATAGTCCGTCCATGTAAAGCAGGCGGCATAATCCGGATTATTTTCCAAAAAACTGACCTGCTTTTCCAGCTTATCCTTTTCCCAAACGTCGTCGGAATTAATGAGCGCAACATACTTTCCCTTTGTTTTTTCTTTTAAAAACAGCTCGTATCCTCCGTAATTCTCCCCGAAATAGTATTCTTGGGCAAAATATTGGGAATACCGTCTCATAATTTCCGGGGTACGGTCGGCAGAACCGTCGTCCGCCACCAAAAACTCGATATTTTTATAGGTTTGGTTTATCACGCTTTCTATCGCTTCCGCAACAAAAGCTTCATGATTATATGCCGTCATGATCACACTGACAAGGGGCTCATCGTCCGGCCTGCCCTTCTTGATCTGACTTTCCATCAGCGCCTCAGGGTCCGCCCGGGTCTTACTCAAAAGATAAAGCGTGCTTGTATCCGTAAAGGCATTTTCCGCAAAAAGTTTCTCCCCAAAATAGCTTTTTCCTACGGGATGTACGAAAAAGCCTGCCCTTGTCAGTCTGTCGATCACCCCGTCATGGGTGTAAAGCCTGCAGCGGTCGTCCTGCCCGAATCTTTTCCAGTTTTCCTCCCCCGTAAGTCCCCACTCTTCGTCTATCTCCTCCGCATCCAGAGCGACCGGTACTAAAAAGATACCGATTCCGTCCGGTTTTAATATCCTCTGCAATTCCCGCATTGCTTTTCCATCGTCCTTTACATGTTCCAGCACATGGGAGCAGATAAAAAAATCATATGCGTTATCGTCGATCATGGACATATCCGAAATGTCCGATTGAAACGTAACGTTTTTCATATACAGATCCGTAGATTCATAATCCGCATTCGGGCAATTATCTATGATCCACCTCTCTATTGCCGCAGAAGGCGCGAAATGTAAAATTTTGATTCCTTTCTTCATATATGGCAGACCCAGCTTTTTCAAAAAAGCGATCATTAACCGGTCCCTGTCCGAAGCCATGCACTGCAGACAGGTATACTGCTCTTCGTTTAAAAATTCCCATGTATGCCGGACGCCGCCATATTGTTCCGTCTTAAGTTCATAAAAGGAAGGCAGCGGTTCGAAAACCGTATGCGCCCCGCAGCATGCGCAGACCCATTCCCCTCTTTTCAATGACCGGTATATCCCGACGATACTTTCCAAAAATATCCCCTGCACCTGGATAAGCCGCTCCCAATTGTCCTGAAAGAAACAACGATCCTTCCCGCCTAATCCGGTGAATTTTAAATACAGATCCGCAATTTCTATAAATTTTTCATCCACATCATCCGCAAAAATGATTTTTAATTTTTCAACGCACTCCCAGTTTACCTCCAGCAATTCCCTGACTTCTTCCACGCAGTTCTGGTGCATTTTCCGACTCAATAATTGATTGAAATTTTTGATTTCTTCCAATATCTTTACTTTTTCCGCCCTTAAGTCTTCCATGATAGCTCTCTCTTCCTGTAGGATCCGATATTTTATTTCACGCTCAATTTATACTCTTGTAAAAAACCTTTGATTCTTTCGACACTGTTCCAAAATAAAATATCGATTATGGACATATTCGGTTCAAACCCTTCTTTTCCCTGATCGTAAATAATCTTTTCCGAACATGTATCTAAAAAATATAATTCCATGTCATTTTTTATAAAACTTTCGCGGCTATATAATTTTCTGCCGCCGCAGGGATTTACATATTCGTCCGCGCCTAATCTCCGACAGATCTCTATGATCCTGTCCGCCCCTGCTAATCCGTTATTTTTTATCATTTGTGACGAGACTGATAGTTCGGTTTCTATCTGCAAATATCCCATGATCTTTTCAATACTGAACCGGATAAATTTCGTCAGATCCTGTTCCGGATTCCCTATGATCTCCTCGATCAGGGGCATGACGGCTCCATAATGGTACGCCTTTTTATAGGCATGCCGGATCGTGGATAAGAATTTTTTCTTTTCTTCTAAAGTAAAACTCAATTGCGTATCCATGATCAGCCGCTCCTGCGACGCTTTCTTTACCGGTATCGTAAACCTGTACGGTCTGCCGTTTACTAAAATACTGTTTCTATTGATATATCCGCGCATGATATAATTAACGTCGTCGAGAAGCACAAACTTATCGACTGCGCCGATCAACTGCCAATAACCTATATATGGAAATAAATAAGGCTGCATAATTCCGACTTTCATTTTAGTTTTCATATGCTCTTCATCCTCTAAGTACACGATCCGGCTGGTATCACGGACTGCCGCCTCATATGCCGGTTTCCCAATCCTCCGTTCCGTTATCTTTTTAGATCAGAATAACATATAATTACTATTTTTCAAAATACATTTTAAAACTTACTAAAATATTTCGCCATAATATTTTTACTGCTTATCTCAAAGGCTCCTGTTTCCAAAACGGGAAAGTCATACTCTTTCCATAATCCGCATTTTTTATCCGGACTTTTCCGTCTGCAGCCGACAAACAACCGTTATCGATGATTTCGATCAGCCGGTTCAACATATCTATCTGCAGATCTAAAATCCTGTCGTAATCTTTCGAATCTTCAAATATCTGCAGCGGGATCACGCTTTGCATGATGACCGGCCCGGTATCTACCCCCTCATCTATAAAATGCGCCGTATTGCCTATCAGAAACGGCGTCCTGCTGTCGCCTGCCGCCTGATCGATCGCTTTTAATCCGGGATACATGGGCAAAAGGGAGGGATGGAAATTAATGATCCTATAACGGTATTTTGTCAATAATTCCCCCGCTAAAATATGGGAACCGAAAGAAAAGCAATAATCGATCCCCTGCTCCGTTAATTCCCGGAGCATCCGATTGGAAAATTCCAAATTTCTTTCCGTATTATCTTTCCCAAGGGCCGTGTATCCTAACGCTTTAAATCCAATACCCTTCTGCTCCAATAACTTTTTCAAATCCGATTCTATATCGTATTCGGAAATAACGGTCCTGACCGATCTGCATACCGCGCCGTCCGCCTGCCTGATAAACCGTTTCACCCTTTCCGATTTTCCTGAAATATAAAATCCGTATTTACTCACTTTTCTTTCTCCTGTCTTGTATGAATCCGCCGGCAATATTCGTATTTCCCATGGTTTGTATAGAGCGTGTTACAGAGCAGCGTAACATACGGTTTCCCAATCTAATTCTTCAAAATGCTGCCGCATATATATCTTATATTCCGGCGCCAACTGCTTGATCAGTAGCGGAATTTCCCACAAATCTTCCTCCAAATGATATACGCAGACCGCCAGTTTCGGTTTATTTTCCCTGATCACCCGTTCTCCGCCCCTCAGCGCGGGAATTTCAGAACCTTCGATATCCATTTTGATAAAGGAAACCTTTCCGGTTATGGTATCGTCCAAAGAAGTCACTTCTATTTCCGAGGATCCCCCTTGCTCGGACAACATGGAGCCGTGCTGATTATCCACAAAATATAATTTCCCCGTCTTCTCATGCAGCCCTCTGGGTATTATCTCCACTTTTTCGTTTTCAAAAAGTTCTTTCATCCCTGTCCTATAACTTTTCTTGGCTTCAAACGCATATATTTTTTCATATTTCCCATTCACATGCCGGATAAAATTAAGAATGGAATCCCCTTGCGCCGCTCCCGCATCCACATATACTTCCCCTTCACCAAATTCATAGATCCCTTCCATAAAATACTGCGGATAAACGGCGCATTCCGTCAAATATTGATTTCTTCCTGTTATGCGGTAACGCAGGACATTACGGAATGTCAGCCGTGATTGTTCGTCTTCCAGCAGATTATATGCTTTACTGATCTCGATCACCTTTTCCAGGATCAGTATTCTGTCATGTCCTCTTTTCAACTCAGCCCGGGGCCTGTATTCATATACCTCGAAAAAGAATTCATAAAACAACTCTTTCAATTCCTGTCTCATATCCGGAATCAGGGAAAACACGCCGTAGATCTTTTCCAGTCCCGGCATACAGCAGCGTATATCCTGAAAACCTGCCAGTTCCAGTCTTTCCCTCTTTTCTTCGATAGGTTCTTCATCCGAATATACGAAAACGACCGTTTTCTCCCTGTCCATTGCATACAACTCATGTAAAGACAATACTTTTATATCCAAATCCGCAGGCTGATCTGCCTGTTCCCCTGTTTTACAAAAATAAAATGAAGCCTCCACTCCCGCCTCTTTTAGCTGTCTGTACTTTTCTAATCCATACACAGAAATGCCATACAGCACCACATCTCTTCCCTTTTCAACTTTTTCCAAATACGCCTCTACCTTCATGGCCCATCCTCCAATGTCTCTCTATTTTTCTGCAATCAACTGTAAAATAATATCAATCGCTTCGATCCCTAAAGTCGGATAAAACGGTAACGTCAAAACCCTTTCGGATATGTTTCGGGCATTTTTCAGCTCCGTTTCTTTGCATTTATTCCGAATACAGTCCTGATCCGCCGTCAACGGATAAAAATATTTCCGTGCAAATATATTTGCCTCCTTTAATTTGTTATACAATTCGTCCCTGCTCACCGGATAGCCGTCTTCTACGACAATAGGCATATAGGAATAGTTCCTGACCACATCTTTCTCCTGACCCAGCAAGCGTATTCCGTCAATCTTTGCCAGGCCGCTTTCATAGATCTCGTATCTTCTTTTCCTCTCTTCAATATAAGTAGAGATGTGATGAAGATTACATAATCCCATGATCGCTGCAAACTCATTCATCTTTGCATTGGCGCCGATTCCCGTAACCAGCTCTTCGCCGCGGATCCCGAAATTTTTCAGGTCTGCCAGCTTTTCATATATGCCGGGATCCGAAAATGCCGCCGCTCCGCCTTCGATCGTATTGAACACCTTCGTCGCATGAAAACTGAAAACGGAAACGTCTCCATAGTTTCCGATTCCCTTTCCTTTATATGTAACGCCAAAAGCATGGGCTGCGTCGTAAATAACTTTTAAATGATATTTGTCGGCTATTTCCTGAATCTTCTCCACATTGCAGACGTTGCCGTAAACATGCACCGGAACGATCGCCACGGTCCGGTCAGTGATCAGACTTTCAATCCGTGTTTCGTCTATCGTCCCGTCTTCTAACCTGATATCGCAGAAAACCGGCTGCAAACGGTTTCTGATAATAGCGTGGGTAGTGGAAACAAATGTAAAAGGAGTGGTAATGACCTCTGCTCCCGCAGGAAAGTCAAACGCCTGGATCGCCAATTCCAATGCCATATGTCCGTTTACCATCAGCGACACGTTCGGTACTCCAAGGTATTCCTTTAAACGCTCTTCTAATTCCTGATGGTATTGTCCCATATTCGTCAGCCAATGGGATTCCCACAAAGGCCTGATTGCTTCTATATATTCTTCATACGGCGGCATAGAAGAATGGGTGACCAGTATTTTATCCTTTATCATAAAAAGACTCCTTCCCTTCATGCAAGAAAACCTGCCATGACAAATAATCCACGACAGGTTTTCTTTGATATTTCATATCATAATTATCCTTTTGTCCGAACGCATCCATGCAAAAAAGTTTAAAAGTTCATTGATATTATTTTTTTAACTATAATATAATTCCGTCAGGCGGTCAAGTTATGAAAATGGGCTACTTAAGCTTTTTTAATACATCCATTAGTTTCGAATTAATCTCTTTCATTTGTTCTAACTGGGATACCGCGTTCTGATACCCCTGAAACAGATTCTTTATTTTTTCTTCCAATGCGGGATTTTCAAAACTGTCTTTCATAAACGCAGATACGAGCTTTTGGTAACACGGGGTAAGCGCCGCGTAATCCCACCATAATTTTTGAATGTCAAAGTGAAAATCCGTGGTGTTCCATGGTTTCGCACCGACAAAATGAACGATATAGGCGTTTTCTTTTACCGTTTCGTACGATATGTGTTCCCGATGGGCTATATTGGCAAACAGGTCGTATGCATACGGATCGATATAACCGATACGCTGCCAGTGAACATAATTCAATATGTCCTGATCCGGCGCAAACATTGCATAATCCCACTCCTCTATCGCGCGAAGATAAAACTCAAAATTATATTTTCCCCTCATTTGGGCAATATTTAACAGCATGACGCCGGAATTAAAATATTGAAATCCCAGTTCCAGCATCGGTTCAAACATTTGGCGCTGCTTTTCGGTAAAATCATCCCCGCATTTCCCGCAGGCGTCGACGCATGTGATGATCTCCGTTCCCTGAAAATCAACCGTATAATATTCTTCCAGCGATCTGTTGACGATCAGATCCACGTCGAGATACAGGATCCGTTCCACCCCCGCCGGAAGGTAATCCAATAGCAAAAGACGATAATAAGCCTCCACGCTCCATTTTTCGTCCCTGGGAAATCTGTCATGAAATATCCCGGGACCGACGGGGACCGGAATCAAAACGATATCATATTCCTTAAGACACTCCCGCATATACTGAAAATGTTCTTCCGTAAGCTCGCCATGCAGAAGATATGCATGAACGGATACCGGATTATTCACACATAACGACGTAAGCATCACGACCGTATAGTCTATATATTTTTGATTTAATGCCGTTGCGATATTCACGTTTATGCAGTCCTTTCTCTCGATTTCCTGCCCAAAGACAAGTTCCCCGAGTATGTATTGTGGTATAGTGTATCACAATCAAACGAAATATGCTACCGATGTATCAAAATATCGGTAAAATATTCTTTGATCTGATCCTCCGTAATCTTCACGGCATCCTCATCATTCAAATATTTCCACATCCATTCTACGGTTTTGGCGATCATCTTTTCCCGTTTCCACACCGGTTTCCATCCTAATGCGCTTTTTATTTTAGAGTTTTCCAATTTCAAAAAAGACGCCTCATGCGGCCCGCCGTCTCCCTGATGTTTCCAGCAGGACTTTTCGCCCGATATCCTCTCCCAGCCCTTGCACAATTCCGTTACCAGTTCCCCCGTCGTCAAGCAGGAGTCCTCATCCGGACCGATATTATAACTGCCCGCATATCTTCCGTCTTCATACTGCTTTGCCGCGATCAAAAGATATGCCGTTACCGGCTCTAACACATACTGATACGGTCTGACGGAACAGGGATTGCGTACAACGATCTCCCGTTTTTCTTCTATCGCCCGAAAGCAATCCGGTACGATCCTGTCTATGGCGAAGTCTCCCCCTCCGATTACATTTCCCGCCCTTGCCGTGGAAATTGCCGTCCTGCCGTCAGCAAAGAAAGAATTGCGATAGCTTTCCGTTACCAGCTCCGAGCAGGACTTACTGTTCGAATAAGGGTCGAATCCGTTCAATTCTTCATTTTCACGATAGCCCCAGCTCCATTCCCTGTTTTTGTATACTTTATCAGTCGTTACATTTACAAAAGACTGAACGGAGGGCGTCATGCGCACGCATTCCAATACGTTTACCGTCCCCATTACGTTGACGTCATATGTATAAACAGGATTCCGGTAGGATTCCCTGACGATGGGCTGGGCCGCCATATGGATCACGATCTCAGGCCGTACCTGTTCAAAAACAGAACGCAGCCGCGCCAAATCTCTGATATCCCCTTCCACGGAATGTATGCTTTCCTCCACACGGGCAAGTGTAAACAGATTAGGAGCGGAAGGCGGCTGTAACGCAAATCCCGTTACATCCGCCCCTAACTGTAATAGCATCCGGCACATCCATGAGCCTTTAAATCCCGTATGTCCTGTAATCAAAACTTTTTTTCCATGATAAAAATTTTCGTTTATCATAATAGTTCCACCTTCTTCATTATGTTTCTTCCGTTTTAATAACCCCAATTTTTATCTGCCTTCCAGCAAATCCGCTACCTTATCAATTACCTGTTCTTTTTCAGCACAACACCTATTGATCAAAAATACAAGGCATTCTTCAGACACCCTGTTATTCATAACAAATTCTTTAAACCCATCCCATGACTCCTGATCAATATTGTATTCAAGTTTCACCAACATCTCGCTAATATATCTGACTTTTTGAATACCCGCCTGATAACTCCATATATGATAGAAAATATTTCCTTGTGACATTTCTTCTTTCTCATACTTGTAAATTTCAAGGCACAACCCGAAAAAAATATACTCTGCACTGTTTTCCTCTTCTCTTATCCAGGAATTAAACCAATACAGTTTCTCCAGCTCCTGATAGTTTTCCTCCTGCAAAAGCGAATTTATCCTATTTAGGATTGCCTCTTTACATTCCTTCAGTTGTCCACAGGCAATCATTTTAAATTCTTCTTTTGGCACGGAAGAAAGCAGGGGCCACCGGTCTTTCATCTCCTCGTAATCCTGTTCCGTCAAAGTTCCCTGCTTTCTGAATTTAACCAATTGCGTATGCGAGCCAAATAACCACGATAAATTTGTAGCCCTGTGTATTACGTCAGCCTTATATTCATCATAGCAGGACGGAAACGCATTATTGATTTCCATCCACAATTTTCCCCATACCTGAAATCTTTCCCTGGTCCAATAATCTTCTCCAATATTGATTTCCCCAAATTTAGAAACTTCTCCGCAGATCACTCCGACCGATACGGATTCTTTCTGCGCCAGTCCGTGAAACAAGACCGTAAAATGCTCAAACAGATTTACCCCGTCAAAAAAATACCTGTCCCTAAATTCGTTCCAATCCATTCCGGCTAATAAACTCTCCACACGAAACAGGGTACAATTCATGGATGACGCCAGCCATCCCCAATCTGCATAAAATTTCTCCTTTTGAAGATAAACGATGGAGTTTGCCTCCTTATCAGGACGATCAGCATACCCTGACGATAAAAAAATCGCATCGTATCCTTTCTTGGTCTCTTCCAAAATCACCTTCAAAGTTTCCTCTTCCACATAGCATCTGTCTTTCACCATCCATATATAGTTGTAACTATATTGTAACCCATATCCTGATAATAACATAATTAATTTTTCATCTACTTCAATATCCGGATCGATCCTGACATAATATAAATTTTTAATACCTTTCTGTATAAAATTTTCTACGATATTTAAGGTTTCCTTATTTACACTGGAATCGTAAATATATATGTCCATACCCTTATTTTGTAAAATAGGAAGAAATTTCCCTAAAACTTGTTCCATAATATCCGGACGGTTATATGTTGGTATACAATAAGCGATCTCTTTTTCTATTCTTTCCGGCCCTATATGTTCACCGCTATGGCAATACTCATTCTCCATGCCTTTTTCATCGATCATCGTTTTCCTCTTTTCCGTGCAGTTATTCAGCATATGTTGACCCTTATTTCCTCTTAACCGCTTCCCTGATCTGCCCGATCATATAGTCGAGCATCCCGTCTGTCATTCCCGGATACAATCCTATCCAAAAAGAATCCCACATGATCCGGTCGGATTCTTTTAATCCGCCTACGATCCGGTATCCTGTTGCATTTTTTCTCATTTCATCAAAACAGGGCTGTCTTGTCAGGTTTCCCGCAAACAACATCCGTGTCTGCACGCCTTTTTCTTCCAGATAGCCTACGATATTGTTTTTGGATATTCCCTCCCTGCAGGTGATAAGATACCCGAACCAGTTGGGATCAGAATTCCCACAGGCTTCCGGCAGGATCAGCCACTCTCCCAATTCCCGCAGGTTTTCAGATAGATAGGCAAAATTGTTCCGCCTTGCCTCTGAGAAAAAGGGTAACTTTTCCAACTGGGCGCACCCGATCGCCGCCTGCATATCCGTCGCTTTTAAGTTATACCCGAAATGAGAATAGACATACTTATGATCATATCCCAAAGGCAGTTCCCCGTACTGCCTGTCAAAACGATGCCCGCATTTATTATCATTGCCGGAAGCACAGATACAGTCCCGTCCCCAATCCCGCATGGAGCGGATAATCTTATGCAGCAGCGCATCGTTCGTGTAGACCGCGCCGCCTTCCCCCATCGTCATATGATGCGGAGGATAAAAACTGGAAGTTCCGATATCTCCCACAGTTCCCGTAAATTTCCATTGTCCGTCAATATAATATCTGCTGCCAAGGGCATCACAGTTATCTTCTATGAGCCATAAATGATGGCGCGTACAAAACTCCTTTACGGCTTTCAGGTCAAAAGGGTTGCCTAAAGTATGCGCCAGCATGACCGCTTTGGTCTTATCGGAGACCGCCTGCTCTAATACGGTAACGTCGATATTATACTGGGGGATCGTAACATCTACAAACACCGGTACGGCTCCGTACTGCAGAATCGGCGTCACCGTAGTCGGGAATCCTGCCGCCGCCGTGATCACTTCGTCTCCCGGAAGGATCCTTCTGTCGCCCAAAAGCGGGGAAGTCAGCGCCATAAACGCAAGCAGATTGGCAGAAGAGCCTGAATTGACAACAGAGCAGTATTTCACCTCCAGATAGCCGGCCAGTCCGCTTTCAAACCGTTCCGTATAACGGCCTGCCGTCAGCCAGAATTCCAAAGCGCTGTCAACCAGATTGACCATTTCCTTTTCGTCATAAACACGGCCCCCGTAAGAAATCCGGTCCCCGCTTTTATATTCTTTTACGTTATGATATGTCTTGCAATAGTCCTGCACCAAATTTAAAATTTCTTCCCTTGCCTGCCGTTGTGTTTTCATCCGCTGTCCCCTCTCTTACTTTTCCTCTCAGAATCCGCCCGTATACTGTTGAAAAACAGAATAGATCCTGATCAAAAACGAAAGTATCACATTGATAAATTCTTCGCCCTCTATGGCGTCTTTGCTTATCTCATTCCAAAACCGCTGCCATTGCGCCCCGTCGATTTCCTGATCATACTTTAATTCCGTATCCTCTACCAGGTATCGCAGATTTTCCTTCATACCCTTTATCGCATCCGTAATGTAAGGATACTCCCTGCCCAGATCCTCATCGCTTAACGCTTCAACCTTTATCAAAATATTTTCTATAAACTGCCCGATTAATTTCATCAGTTCTTTTTGTTCGTCCGATAATTGTTCAAACACGCTTCTTCTATATATAGTTTCCCAGTCTTCCTGACCTGCCCGGGCATTCATCGCATCCTGCAGCGCTTTGATCCGTACGTTCTGTTCTTTTATCACCTGTCTGTCGTCTTCTATCTGTTTTTGCAGAAACGTAATGATTCCAATTCCGCCTTCTCCGCTGTAATCGGCGAAATCCCAAAAACTATATCCGTAGTACTTTTCCAGGATCTGTCCCATATCGCAGTCCCATTTTTGTTTTGTATATTTGCTTTGTCTGTAAAAGTAATTAATCGCAAACTGTTTGTACATATCTTCGCTTGCCACAGCAATACAAAGAAAGAATTTTTCACACATAATTTCTTTGGGGGAAGACGCTTTCCGGTTCACAAAGCAATCCTGAAACGTTTTTATAAAAACGTCGTCTTCCATGTTCTCTATGATATCTTCAAACAGAATCGCATTTTCATTTATTGTGCGGATATAGGTAGGTTTAAGCGGTGTGCTTTCATTCCTGCACTCCCCTTTCCCATGCCACCGGAACTGTACCAAAGGCTCCTCCACAACATAAATATCATGTTTAAGGAGTATCAGCAGCCATTCATACAGATCCGACAATTGGCGGAATGGAAGGCGTTTTTTCACTGCTTCCCTATATACCTCCCGCTCTATCACCGAGGAAGGAAAAGCCAGACAATTTCCTTCCAGCAGCAGCCTTCTGATCCATTCATACCGGCTTCTGTTAGGTTCCATAAAAACATTTTGGGAATGGTCACAGGGACGCAGATCCTCCCCCACCTGTTCTGCCCATGAAAAACATGCTTTTATTTCCGGATTCCCTGCCAGAACTTTCATTTGCTTTTCCAGTTTGTCAGGCTTCCAAATATCATCCGAAGTCATATTGGCAATATAGTCTCCCGATGCATTTTTAACAAGGATTTCTTCACTTCGAAAAATTGCGTTTTTATCTACATGCAAAATCCTGATCCTGTCCCCATACCGCTTCATGACCTCATAAGACCTGTCCGTGGAACCGTTATCCAAAACAATAAGTTCAAAATGACCGTACGTCTGATTCAAAACGCTTTCAATGGACTGCGCCACATAATTCTCATGATTGTAACACGGCATAATAACGCTTACAAAAGGCTTATCTCCCTTATTCTTCATATTTTCCTCTTCCTGAAACGCCTTTTTCGGCGCATAACCTGATCTTTTTCTAATAGCTCCCGTACTCTACCGCTTCTTTCAATTGCACTGCAGGCTCTACGTCTGCAGGCGCAGTTAACGGCCTGCCGTTGCAGAAATCACAAGACAGCATATTATCCTTAAAGAACAAAAAGTTCTTGATCTTTTCTTTCATTTCGTTCGTATCTATGGTTTCTTCCATAAAATCCAAATAATCCTCTTTCCTATCCGGAATACCTTTCAACTGAAATGCATTCGCTAAAAAAGGACAACGGTATAACTTACCCTGTGCCGCAGAAAATACGTTTTTAGAACAACATTCCATAAATTTCTGCCTGATTTCCTGCGCGGATCCTCCGTGGGGGGCCATACTGCAGCAATCGACCCATCCTTCCAATTTTGTCGTCAAAAACGCAATATCTTCCGCCATGCATATTTCTTCGTTTTTTGAAAGATTCCTTGACAGGGCATTTCCGTAATCGGAAAACAGAATCAATATTTTAGGATCTTTCAAAAGAGAGGTCATGTTTTCATTGAACGGCAGGGTTCCGTTTGAAAAAATAACCACCTTTCCGATCACCTTCTTACCGGCCAGATAGTTTGCTATTTCACAAGCTTTAGGATGCATAAAAGGTTCGCCCCCGATCAGCCTGATTTCATTGATCTGATCGAACAGACTGCATAGCCGGTCTATTTCTTTATAAAGTTTTTTCTCCTCAAAGTTTTCGGGATTTTTATAATATTGCGCCAAATTACTACAATCACGGCACTTCAACGAACATTTCTGTGTAATGATAAAATCGATGCTCCTCGCAAAAAGACTTTCTTTTTCCAATAAATTCTTATGGCAGTTAATACAGGTTGAAACCGTGTATTCCACAAACTCCGACGGTTTGCCGTAGTCTCTTTCATAGACGTTTATTTCTTCCAAAATCGCGCTGCCGGACATATAATCAAAATATCCGGATTCTTCTAATTTCTTCCGTACTTCTATGATCTCGGCCGCCGAAATGATAAAAAATGCCCTTGGATACCGTTCCTTTAATTGCGATATATGGATCACTTCTTTACCGCAAAAGTATTTTCCTGCTTTATTAATGTTGTAATCGCAAAACACCGACACCTGTATATTATTACGGGCTAATTCGTCTGCCAGCACCTCTCCTACCGTACTGGCGCCGTATATCACGATGGGAAGGCCGCATTCTGAAATTTTGTTTTTTATTTCCGCATTCATTAATAACTAATATCCTCCACTAATACGGCGCGGCAGGGCGCACCGTCCACCTGCCCCAAATTAACCGGCTGCGCGCAAAGAAAATACTCTCCCTCTTCTATCTGCCGGAGTAGGATCCCCTCCAAAATGACCGTTTCTTTTTCCAAAAGAATTTCATGAATGTATGGCCCCGTTTTTTCGTTTCCTACCGTACAATTCTCTACCCCTATCAGATCGATTCCCGCTTCCGCTATCCTTTCCGCCGTTTCTACCGTTAATTCAAATTCTCCCTTAAGTAAGATCTTTCTTATTCCATTCCGTAAACAATTTTCTATCTCTTCCAAAGTCCTTTGTTCCATATCGATCACGGCGCATCTGCCCATAAATTTCTCCAGCGGGATCTCTCCGACGGTCTTCCCCCCGTCAATAAAATGATAGGGAGCGTCCACATGGGTAGCGTTATGGCAGCACATACTAAAACTTGTTAAATTGCATTTATCCCCATGCTTCTTTCTCAATACTTCCTGTTTCTCCGGCATCGGATCTCCCGGATATGTTTTGGATCCGAAAACTTCCTGCGATATATCATGTATCTTCATCTTAACTCCCATCTTTCAATTTATAATAATAGATCGACGATCTTTTCATCCTGAATTTGCTTCTCTTTTAGATACGCTTTAATCGGCTCCACTTGTCTCGACGCGATTACGATCACATCGTATTTATCGCCGTAATCGTTTAATTCTTCTGCCGGTATCCAAGGATACATGAAAACATTATTGGCTTCATAGCTCCTGCGCGTATCCTGCCTGTCTGAAACATATACTATCGTTTCACCCAATTCTTCCAGTCTCCTGATAACGGATTTGCCTATTTCCGACGTGCCGTATACCACGACCCTTTTCTTATGGATCCGGTCGGATACTTGGTCAATGATATAACGGTACCAGCCGGCATCGTTGTCCGGTATCAGTATCCCTTTTTTCGCAACCTGCTTTCTTGCATATTTTTTCAGCCTTTTGATGTATTCCGGAAATCCTCCGCTTTGATTGGCCTTTCTCTCGGAATACACATTGAGGTCATGCTGCCTATACCCTCCGCAGATTCTTTTATCGACAATAATATTGGACTCTGCCAACGCGATATGCACCAAAATACAATCCAAACCCGCTTTCATTTCTTCCGTATCCGTAAAAGGCAAAAAAGACTCCAAATACTCTTTTTGTATGGATAAACCGCTGGTATTATTATGTGCATAGATATATCCGTATTTTGTTAAAGCCTCCGCATAATCAAAATCTGTCCTTGCGTTTACCATCCGGCTGACGCCGTCAACCGACAAGGAAGAATCTACCATTGCGCAATCCGGATATTCTTTATGTAATTGGGCCTTGTATGCCAGCATATTTTCACCATACCAGTCGTCCGCATCAAGACAGCAGATGATTTCTCCTTTTGCAATCCTGACTCCTTCCATAAAGGCCGCATTTTGTCCTCTTCTTTCCGCCCCTTCTTCCAAAAATACGGACCTGACCCGGGAAGACTTATTTTCATATTCCTTTATGATCTGTTTTGAATCGTCTGTTGAGCCGTCATCCACAATGATCAGTTCGAAATCATCGTAGGTCTGTTTTAAAACCGACTCCACGGCATCCCTCAAATAAACTCCGTAATTGTAATTTGTAATAATAACAGAAATCATTCCGTCCCGACTCCTTTCATACTTCCACCGTATCCGGCCGCCTTATTTCCACAGATCCGAATATACCTTTCTCTGTCCTTCTATAAACTGATCCGGACATGCTGCGATCCATTTTAAGTATCCGGCGTCATCTTCCTTTTTCTCTCCGTTATCGATCACATATCCTTCCGGAAGGTAGCAACGGTAGAGCAGGGAAATAAAATGTCCCCTGATCTCCTCCCCAATGATGATCTCATTGACGGCCAAAGGTTCTTTTTCGAATTTCACTTCCGCCTGCAGTTCCTGTATGCCGACTTTTTGTATACGGGTAAAAATATTCTCCTTAAATCTGATGATTCCGCCGGGAATATGCCATCCCTGCCCGCACACGTCGTCGCGCCATGCCATTAATACCGCCCCGCTTTCGTTTCTGACCAGCAGATCCACATTGATCAGCGGCGTAATGGTAGACACATAGGTAAATACCTCTTCCGGAAGCCCTTCTTTCGGGTTCTTAACCTTTTGCTTCATCTTCTCAATAATCTCTTCTAAGTTCATCCCAACTCCCATCTGCCCGCTTTGCGGGCGTGCAAACCGACTCCCATGATTCTGCCCTGCGGAATTTCGAATCCGGACGGGAAATGCCTCCCACGTTATTTTCCGACAGGGTATCATAAAACGATATAATCATTTTCCGTATTCATCCGCTCCAATTGTTCCCGTATCTCTTCACTGTTGAGTATGGAGCAGATCAGCACGGTATATTTTTTGTCTTGTAAAAATTCCGGCGCATAGATCGTCCGCCCATACAGTTCACGCCCCTGTTTTATTTTATTATTGTCTATGAAACCTTTGATCCTGCATTTTCCTAAATCCGTCGTGGCGATCAGATTCATAACAAAAGCGCCTGTTCCCCAAATAATGATCTCTCTTTGGTCCCCGATCAGCCCTGCGATGATTTGGGAGATTCTTTCCTCTTTTCCCCTCTGCGTCCCAAAATATTCGTCAACCGCCCGCCATGTGATATCATCTTTTCTAACTTCATTCGATACGCCTGCTTTCTTATAGCATCGAAATAACTCGTCCTTTACCCTTTTTTCCGCGACGCTCTGCATCCCGTACCGGTTCAGTAAATTATCCAGCGAAATACCGGAAAAATAGTTGATATGCTCTAAATTAAAATGGTGGGGTATGATTTCTTTTGTATGCTTTCCCAAAACAGAGTAATCCGGAATATTAACGACAAACGTCCCGTCCCCTTTCAACAATCTGCGCACGTTCGATATTCCTTTTCCGGGATCTAATAAATGCTCTATTACCCCGATCAGGGTAATAAAATCATAGGTTTCTTCTTCCTCCAGAACAGGCTGATAAATATTTCCTATATAAGACCGGATCCCCGCCTTTTTTAATCTTTCCACGCTTTCGCCCGACGGATCCATTCCGGTAACGAACGTATAACCGTTCTTCTTAAGCGCCACTTCAAATCTGCCGTTTCCGGATCCTATATTCAGTATGGAGGAATCTTTCCGGCAATACGCGGTCAAAAATTCTTCCAAGGTATCATAGCTTAGTGAATTGTCACATTTACTGTCGTCCCCATAAAAATTACAGTGGGAGTAATACCAGTCATAATCCTCCATCCCTGCTTTGGTATCGCTGTATACCATCCCGCAGTCCTCGCAGACCGCCACATGATAAGAATCCGGCAAATGATAATCCTCAGGAACTTTCATGATAACTTTATGGATCGTTTTTGATCTTTTTCCTCCGCATACAGGACAATACCTATTTTTACTATGTTCAGACATGCCGCGTTATGACTCCTTTCTGTACCAGTCGATGGTTTTGGCAATTCCTTCCTCGAAAGAATATTTTGGCACAAATCCTGTGTCTTCCTTTAGTTTTGAGATATCCGCCTCCAAATGCATGATCTGTCCGTCCCCATAGGATTTCTTACCGATTCCTAATGTAAGCTCCCGGTCTATCCTGTCGCGGATTATGGAAACGTACTCCTTTACCTGCCGCGGGGCCCCGCTCCCGACGCAGTAGATCCCGCTGTCCCTTGCCGTTTGGGCAATCAGCCATAAAGCGTGTACCGCATCCTCCGAATACAGATAGTCCCATACCTGTTCGCAGGGCGTCAGAACGGGTTCTTCCCCCTTCAACAAAGTACGGATCACATACGACGTCAGGATATAATCATTTTCATACGGCCCGTAAACGGCAAAGATCCTCGCCCAGTTGCACCTCATTTTGTTTTGCCTGCAATATTCCGCTGCCAGTCGTCCGGCAGCCAGTTTAGCGATCCCGTATAATGTTTCCGGCCTTTCCTGCGTCGTTTCATCGATTTTTTTATTTAATACCCCGTATTCAGCCTGGGAACCGGCGCCGACAAATACCTTGCAGCCTAATTGCTTTGCGAAGGAAGCCGCCTTTAAAGTCGAAAGGATATTTTCCTCCTGCAAAAAAGGATCGTTGCGTCCCTCGTCCCCGGTATGGGTCCATGCCAGATGAAAACACACGTCATACGTTTCCCGTATCCGTTCCGGCAGCTTGTCGATCTGCGTAATATCGCATTCTACTACCTTAACCAGCTCATGGACGGGAATCTGTTTCCTGTTCCGGGAATCGGGACGGACGACCGCCAATACATGCACATTGTTATCGATGCATTCCCTGACCAACATCGTTCCAAGCGGACCGCTTGCGCCGGTGACCGCTGCCCTTTTAATCTGTCCATGCCATTCCATCGCTCTTTACTCTATTTCTTTCCATTCATATTTTTTCTTTAATTCTTCCGCATAACCGCTGATATCGTCTTCGGGGAACATGCGGAAATCATTGATCCCACATTCTTCGCAGGCCTGACACACATTGCCCCGTCCGCCCAACATCTGCTGCCTAAATTCCGTATATCCTTTTCCGTTCCATATCTCGACCAGACTTTTATTGTTACAGTCGTCTAAAATTCTCGGATAATAGATTGCGTGACACCCTACCACTTTTCCGTCCGGATTGATCTGCATGGAATAAAATGCCTGCGGACACACATGAATGCGTTTCACCGGCAGACCGAACTGGGTTTTTAAATTCTGCGCTTCGTACAGTTCGTCGTTAAATGCGACATCCGAAAATATCGGCACCGTATTTTCAATACCGATCGTGTCGCATATGTCCCCAAACAGATCCAGGTATCTTTTTCTGTCTTCTTCGCCGTCCAGGGCAATATCTACGATTTTAAGATACATCTGGGTATCCGTCTTATGTTCATAAAAATAACGGATATTTTCCACAAATTCCTGAAAGTCCAATTCTATCCCGCTGATATCCCGGTATTTTCCGGCGCTTGTCCCCTGTAAGGAAATGACCAGCCTGTCAAGTCCCGCCGCAATCAATTCGTCGGACATTCGGTGCGTCAGCAGGGAACCGTTGGTTAGCAGCTCTATTGTATTTGCGATCCGCGCTTCTTTCGCCCTCTTTATCATTTTTGTAATGTCTTTATGCAAAAGAGGCTCCCCCATTCCGACAAACCGCAGGGTCTTTACCTTTTCCGGAAACTGCGCCAGATCGTCGATACATTTTTCATACAGTCCGTATTCCATGACCGGCCATTCCGTAACAAACTTCCTTTCTTTTTTCGGAATGGAATGATGACAATATTTGCAGGTAAAATTACATGCATAGATCGGAAAGATCTGTACCAAATAGGGCGTCGACAACGGAAGGTTTTCCGCCAGATTGTGTCTTTTCCCTCCCGGCGCCTCACTGTTTAATAACCTTGCTTTCATTGCGGTCACTTCTCCTTAAACATTTCGTGGAACGGAATCTTTGTCGCGGCTTCTTCGCCGAATACCTCGTCCGAATTTACGGGAAGTTCATGATTATATACGCACTTTTCAATATATTTGCAGATAAAATCCCTATCCTGTGCAATCGAACATACGTCCACATGCTCACCAAAATATTTGATGCCAAATCCTCTTTCGATAATGTCCTTTAACGGTTCGTTGAAAATGTTTCCGATGGAAACATGAATGTACGGACAGGGCAGAACATCCCCGTACTGGGTCACGGAAAACATTCCCTTTACCGCAATACATCCCATCTCCAGACCGTATCCCGGCGTCAGGTGTGAAAATACATTATATTTCTTTTCCAACGTATTAAAATACTTTAAGTCGTCGTCATCGATCAGGATGTCGTACTGTCCTTCCCACTCTCCTACCGGTTTTGCGAAGGAAACGAACACGCCGATATCCATATTATTAAAATATTCCACAAAACGGATAAATTCATCGGTATGCAGTCTCTGCTTGGTCACGACCGTCTGTATGAAAATATCCATTCCGGTCTCCTTACATGCCTTTACCGCATCCATGGTACGTTTAAATGAACCCGGATGCGCCCTGAACGTGTCATGGCCTTCTTCTTCCAGACTATCGATGGACAACTGTACCCTGTCCACCCCGATCTCCTTTAAATGTCTTGCCTTTTCTACGTCCAGAAGCCACCCGTTGCTGTCTATATTAATATAGAATTTCTGCGGGTCGATGGCTTCCACGATCTGATCCAGATCTTTAAATACCAAAGGCTCGCCGCCCGTGATGACAAATCTGGCCAGACCCAGTTCATCGGCCTGTCTCGCCAGTTCGCGAACATCGTCTACGTTCATGGAATGATTGCTGTTCTTTCCCCTGAATCGTTTAATCGAGCAATGGGTACAATGAAAATTACATTCATAGTTGTACTGCATCTGTATAATTGCAATCGATTCCCCTCTTTTTATCTTCTCTTCAAATTTTTGAATTTTTTCGTATACATACGGTTTTTTCTCTTTCAGGCTGTTTCTTTTTTTATTTTCCCTATCCGTTAATTTCGTCCCGCTCATTTCAACTCTCCTTTCTTCCTTTACGTCCGTATCCTAAGTTTCCTTGTTATATGTCCGCTTTATCGTCCAATAAGGAACAGATATCGATCACCCTTTCCACATTCGGAAATTCATACTTGATCTGTAATGCGATTTGGTTATAATATGCCGAGATCGCGATCACCACAGCTTTAATATCCTTATCCTTGATCGTCTTAGGGGCAAATACTTCTTTGGAATTTAGTACCAACTGCTGTTTGATCTCCGAACTGTCTACCGGGAAAATACGATCGTCGTTTAACTCTTTTACCAGATCAAAGATCCGGACGCTGTGATAGTTTAATCCCCAAATAGCTACTTTGCCGTACTTTTCACACAGCAAACCGATGTTTTTCCCGAAATGATCCAATAATTCTCCCGGAATCTCAATATTGTATCTTTGTCCGCAGTTTTCACAGGGCAGGAAGTTGGTCGCAAATAATTTTATTTTCTTCCAGTGGTTTTCCTTCCCGCAAACCGGACATGCTGCCTTCACATCGATTCTGGCATTGTCATAATCGACGTTCGACATTTCGATCTCGTCCAATGTCTTCGCCTTGGAAAAAGGATAGGTAACGATTCTCTGTATAATATCCTTGTACTCTTCCATACTCATTTTGGTATTATTTTTCTGGGGACAGCCGTCTTTCAAATACTGTACCGGATCTTCTATGATCCCCTTTGCTTTTGCATTGCGGTAAAGGGAGCATCCGGGAAATACCGTAATCGTAGTTAAATTGATTTTATATTCCACATGTTTTTCCCACCAATTCAGCGTATTCATTGCCGTTTCATAAGATTCCGCCTCGTCTCCGAATATAAATCCCCCTTCCAGCGGTATCCCGCTTCTATATACCGTATCAAGGGTCTTTTCTATCTGTTCGATGGTGATATTTTTCTTCATGCTCTTCAACACGGTATTATCGGCGCTTTCCAAACCAAAGGACATGGTCGCGCAGCCGGATTCCCGGATGATGGGCAGGATCCACGGATCGATACTGTCCACCCGGAACTGCGCCCACCATTGTATGTGATAGGGCTTGATCCGTTCGCAGAATTCCACGACTCTTTCATTGTTATAAGAAAAAAGTTCATCCGCCACGCAGACATAATTAATATGATATTTTTTTACATTATAATCCAGCTCTTCAAAAAAATTATCCAACGAACGCTGTCTGTATTTCCTGCCTACGGTATGAAAGCAAAAAGAACATTGATAGGGACAGCTCCTGCTGCCCAGCATGAAAATCGTCCTTGTCGAGTTCATGCCGCTTACGCCCGGCGTTTCGTTAAAGCTCTTTTCCAACTCAAACCCGTCGTAATCCGGCCACGGAATCTCATCTATATTTTCGATTTCCTTTCTTTCGGGCGTGGTAAAGTAAGTACCGTCCGCCTTTTGAATGATCAGGCCGTCTACCTCTTCCAAGGGCCGTCCCTCCTCCAAAGCGCGGCACAGTTCTACGTCCGTGATCTCGCCTTCCCCGATAATGCCGGCCGTGCAGACCTCTAATGCCTTCATGGCGGCCTCCGGATCTCCGGTGATCAATCCCCCTCCGACAAAAACAGGAATATCGGCGTCCACGCTTTTCACCGCATCCACCAACTGTTTGATCGGGTAATACTGGAAAGAAAGCCCGCCGGTCATGACCACATCTATTTCATGTTCCCTGATCTGTTCCCGCATAAGGTATTCCACCTCGCCGGCATGGTGATTCAGATTAAACGTATAGATCTGAAAACCCGCCTTTTTCAAGGACGCGCTGACATAGGGCAGTCCCAAAGGAAATGAATAACCGTCCCCTACTTTATTGACGATCCGGGGCATAACAAGTAAAAAATTCAACTTTCCCACTCCAAACTTCCTCCATTCGCTCATTTTTATTCCTTGCCGTTGATTGCCGACAACATTTCTTTTGTAAGATGTACCGTAGTTTTTCTGGGACTTACAAATCGATCTTCCTCCGCATAATAAGAATCGTTCAGATAATGCATGGTAGAGATTTCTTCAAAAACGCATCCTTCCTTTGTGGAGAAACTATGCGCCACATTTCTTTCTACCGTTATGATGTCCCCTTTATGCAGGATCTTCGTATCATGATCCAATAAAAGCGAAAGGTCGCCGTGCAGTACGACAAATGTTTCTTCCTTTTTTACATGATAGTGGGACGGATGCTGCTGTCCCGGCAGTAAAACCAGTATTTTCTTACAATATTCGCGGTTTACGCAATTGATCATTGCCACTCCCGTTTCATGAAAATGCCGCATCCCATAATGATGGGATAATTCACAACTGCTGCCCGTGGGTATCACCACGCTGCTTTCATTTAATAAGTTTATGATGTTTCCCACATTCCCTAATATCTCGTCGGAAACATTCTGTATGGACACGTCTTCGAGCATGACCGGCATATCTTTTTCGACCGTGTCTTTTACTATCTGGATCTTATTATATTTTGACAGATCGCTTGCGACCAACTGGCCCGGCCTGCAGGGAAACGCTAAGTAAATATCTTCCCTGCCGACCGTCTGGCCCTTATGCAATACCTCTTTTACGAAAACGCCTCTTTTTAACGCTTCCAGATCCGATTTTTCCTTGTCCGTAGGCGTATATCTGGCTCCTGAAATACCGCAGGCTTCATAGGTTTCCCTTGCCGCTAAAAGCCATTGGTAAACCTGGCCGGGATTGGCGGAATATCCGTTTAATACAATATCCTCCGCAGGAACCCCTACATGTTTTTCAAAGATAACCGCCCCTTTTGCAACGGCCAGCTTAACCGGCAGCATATTGTCCGGATCCTCATGGGTAGAAAACCCGATCCGTAAATCCGGAAATTCCGTATGGTAATAGTCGATCTGATTCATCTGCAGGTTACCGTTTGGCGTCGGATATTCCGCAATGCAGTGCATCAGGGATAATTCTATATTCCTGTTGCTAAAAAACTGCACCACTTTACCGATCGTCTCCCTGTCGTTCCCTGCTCCCGATGCAATGACAGGCATCCCCTGTCCGCCGATTTTTTCAAGAAGGGGCCAATCGTTAAACGAACAACTGGCTATTTTGATATAATCGTATTTCTGCTTCGCTATGACGTCCACCGACGCCTCGTCAAAGGGCGTGCATATTGCCAAAAATCCGTTATTCCTGACCTCGTCGAGCAGCTCTTCAAACTGCGCCGCCGATAATTTCGTATCCTGAAACCTTTTTACGTTTTTAATATCGTCCCGGTTCTGATAAGCCGGATGAATAAACGTATCCAGATCGCGGTACTGGAATTTGAATGCAAACTCAAATTCTTCAAATGGATCGCAGACTTTACGGATCTCCTTTATGAT
Organism: uncultured Lachnospiraceae bacterium; assembly: GCA_910579805.1. GTDB lineage: Bacteria > Bacillota > Clostridia > Lachnospirales > Lachnospiraceae > RGIG3002. The sequence goes on from CAJTWM010000001.1 coordinate 25,678, forward strand.
CCGTTTGCCATGCTCTACGCTGCCCTGATGGTTATTTGCCATTTCAAAAATAAACAAGGGTTTCTTTCTCTCCACTTTACGCCCTCCTACCATTCTTCATATATTTTTTCCATTTCCTGCTGTGATAAAAACGGAAACGGATTTTCCAATTTGGCAGACACCCGTAAGCCGGCTTCGTCCAAATAAGAAATACATTTGGGAATCTCATCATAAGCGATCGATCCGATAAATTCACATATCGCCGGTCCGGCACAGTTTAATGTCTGTTCTATCTTTTCATCGATTTGTTCATTCCGGTCGATACGGCAATAGGGTATTCCATAAGCGCCGGCAATTTTTTGCAGATCCGGCATACTCAGCCCGCTCTCCCCGTCGCTTCCCACATGAAAGCCGTCAAAATTCCGGTCCTGCATGGTGGTGATCGCCGCATATCCCGCATTATGGAAAATAAACATTTTCGCATTGATATTGTGGTGTACCACAGTCTGCAATTCCTGCAGGTTAAGCTGCAGGCTGCCGTCACCCTCCAGCATGATCACTCTTTTTCCTTCTCCTGCAAACCATGCCCCGACTGCCGACGGCAGGGCAAATCCCATGGAGCCAAATCCCATGGAGGAAACGGTCTTCTGTCCTTCTTTATGTTTAAACGCCATATGCCCCGCCGTATTGCACCTGCTGGTGGAAGATATGGCAAGTACGTCATTTTCGTTGCAATATTCCGATAACCGCATGGATAACCGGTACAGGTCTACCATATCGGTAGGATGTTCCTGTTTTTCCTGAAGCAGGGGAAACCTGTCCTTTATCTTCCGGCAAAATTCCAGCCATTCCGCATAGCCGGGTATTTCCTCTCCCGTCATCTCCTCTTTTAGCCGGTTTAAGAAATCCCTGACGCTGCAAACCGTCCCTTCTGCCTCCGGCATGGCAAGTTTGCGGATCTCATTCCCGTCCAGATCGACAAGGATCTTTTTCGCCCGATATGCAAAATGTTCCTCGTTAAACGCCGTGATCATATTATCCAGCCGGCTTCCCAAAACGATCAGTAAGTCCGCTCCCTGTAAGATCAGGTTGGAATAACGGTTTGCCTGCAGTCCCGGACTTCCGAAAAAATACGGATCGTCATAGTCCATGATCCCCAGCGCCCTCCAGGTCGCCTCCACGGGTATTTTCAGCAACTCCTGCACTTCCTTAAATACCGCTTCCGCCCCCGCGGAAACCAAACCGTGGCCGATCAGAAACAGCGGTCTTTTCGCTGCTTTTATCCATTCACGGGCAGTATGGACCGCTTTTGATATCTCTTCCTTATCCGGCGCCCTTTCCGCCAGGATATCTTCGTCCTGCAATATTTCAGGATCAAATTCCCTTAACGAGTCCGGATCGATTTGCATATTTTGGATATCCAGCGGAATATCGACCCAGACAGGCCCTTTTCGCCCATGCAGCGCCAAATAAACCGCCTTTTGCAAATGATACTTTATTTCTTCCGCTTCGGTCACGGTAACCGCATATTTGGTAACCGGTTTTGCCATGGAAACAATATCGTTCTCCTGCGCGCCAAATTGTCTTACCCTCCTTAGCGATGCAAAATCCGACCGCTTTACCTGCCCTGTCAGAAACAGCACCGGCGTGGAATCGACATAAGCCGCGCCCGTAGCCGTTAATACGTTTGTACCGCCCGGACCTGTCGTCGCCATGCATACCCCTAAAGCATTTTTTTCCATGGCATAAGCCTGGGCGGCGATCCCCGCCGCCTGTTCATGATGGCAGCAGACATAATCGATCCCGGCATGTCCCAGCGCGTCGACCAAATACATGATACCCCCGCCGCTCAACATAAAAATATGCTTTACATCCGCATCCTCCAAAAAATTCATTACATAATCTGCCAGTCTCATTTCACATCACTCCATATCTTCCACGGGGCCTGTCCCCTGTCCCATAATTCGTTCAACATATCCATTTCACGTTTTGTATCCATACATGCCCAATATCCGTCGAACAGATAAGCCATTAATTCCCTTTCTTCGGTAAGCCGCTCTAAAGGTTCTTTTTCAAAAACCGTCCTGTCCCCCTCCAGATAATCAAAGATCTTAGGTTCCAATACCATAAATCCAACATTCATCCTTCCGCTGTCATTCTTGCTTTTTTCCCGAAAAGAAGTGATCTCACGGTTCTCCGTAATGTCCATGATGCCAAAACGCTGTCTTATCTTGGCGGCGGTAACAGTGGCCGTCTTTCCGTGGGACTTGTGGAATTTTACCAGTTCCCTTATATCCATATTGCATACGCCGTCGCCGTATGTCAGCATAAAAGTCTCGTCACCAATGTACTTTTGTATCCGCTTTACCCTTCCGCCCGTCATAGTTTCCAAACCGGTATCGATGATCGTGACTTTCCACGGTTCGGAAATGTTATTATGAATCACCATCCTGTTCTCTTTCGTAAAGTCAAACGTAACGTCGCTGTTATATAGATAATAGTTCGCAAACCACTCTTTTATCATATGCTGCTTATATCCGCAGCATATGATAAATTCATTGAAGCCGCAAAACGAATATCCTTTCATAATATGCCACAGAATCGGTTTCCCTCCGATCTCGAGCATGGGTTTAGGTTTTAAATAACTTTCTTCGCTGATCCTTGTTCCGAATCCGCCCGCCAAAATAACTACTTTCATACATCTCCCATCCGCCCGCTCCGGCAGGCATACAAAGCAGGCCCGGTAAATTTATATTTACCCCGGTCTGCCAACAAAAAAACCGTCATGGAATACATTTCATGGCAGTTTTTACTACTTCCCTATCGTCTCAAACACATGGATTCCACCGAATTTATTAAGTAATACTTTTTTAATATATAATACCATATATATGGCATATTTCATATATGATTTAAGATTAATTTAAAAAAATCGACAATCTGGGCTAATATTAATCCAAATTGTCAGTTTTTATTCGTTTTATAACCCATATCCATCAAATGCTGCGCAGTCTGCCAACACAGCGGTCCACTATCAAATCAAGATTCCGGTATCTTAACCCGCCGGCTATCCTTAATTTTAATTATTATTGCACTTTGTTTAACTCGCTTTCTTTAGCCCATTTTACTTAACCAGAACTACCGATCCGCCTACATCAGGTATGGGGACATATGCCGCGCCGTTTGCCTCGCAAAAATCTATTACCGCATTTCTGGTTTCTGTATACGATAAATTATGAAAATCATGCACCATGATATACCCGCCCTTGCTCAGATATGGGTATATTACCTCCAATCCCCTTTTGGTCGGGTCATAAAAATCGATATCCAAACTTACAAATGCCAGTTCCTCTTCTAAATCAAAACTTTCCGGAAAATATCCTTTTTTTATAATGCACAGCTCCCTGTAAGGCATGGTTTGAAGCACTTCTTCAACCGGAGTTCCTTTTTCAGCTAAAGCATATTGCTTTTCTCCCCATCCCATCTTCAGCGCACTGGCTTTATCTTTAGCGCACAATCCCTCAAACGTATCAAATAGATATAGCTTACGGTTCGGAAAAAGCAAATTGATCTTTTGGGCAAATTCGCCCTTTGATACTCCGATTTCCGCAACATTTCCCTTGATATTCCGCCTGTTTATTTCCTCTGCGAGAAAAGCCAGCGTCTGCTCCCTCACAAAGTCTCTTTTTATAACGTCCCGGTTTTCCAAAACATTCATGCCGCATAAAAAATACTTCTTCTCAGGAATATCAAATAACTCAGGAATTTTTTCACTTCGCAGCGTTTCCCGGACAGTCCTGTCGCACTCCTTTTGAATCCGGCTCTCTTCATAGGTTAATCCGGTATAAGCGTAGCCCACAATTTTCTCTTTTGGCACCCCCGCCTTTTCCAAGATCCCGATCCCCTTCGCCGTATTGCCGAAAGCCACTACTATATAGTCATATTCTACCTCGTCCAGCTTCTCCAAGGAGATCGTAGGTACTCCGTTTATGTCCTCACTCGTTCCGGTTACCAAATAGGCGGCTATCCGGATCCTCTCCCTTAGATGCTCCGTTAAAAATTTGCCAAGAGCGCCGGTTCCAAACAATACTACACGAATTTCCTTCATGATATTTCACTCTTTTCTTTCCATAATTTTGAGATTGTCATATTCCCGTTTTATATCCTCTACGATCCGGAACAAATCATAGCGGGCTTCAAACCCTAATTCCCGTTTCGCTTTCCCAACATCCAAACGCTTTGTCGTTCCCCATTCTTCTTTTTCGGGATGTAACTCGATTCCGGCCTCATTCTTAAAAACCTTACAAAAAGTTTCCGCTATTTCCAAATTTGTGGTTATCCGGCCGGAGCCTATATTGTATATTCCTTTTCCCTCTTGATCCAGACCTGCCCTCAACGCCCTGGTTACATCCTTTACATAAATCAAATCACGGCCGCCAGTCCCTTTGCCGTAAATCGGTATCGGCTTTCCATTCACGGAAGCGTCTAAAAGAACCTTCCAGAACGGGTTCAGCATTCCCCTATTTAAATCGAGGCCGCATACCTCTCCCATTCTGTAGCTTTTAATTTTCATGCCGTATACATCGCTATAAAATCCGGCAAGCGCTTCACCGCATAACTTACTTACGCCATATTCGTCTCCCGGTCTGGTCAGCTCCTCTTCACTTAACAGATCCTGCCCAGCCTGCCCACCCCAAACAGCTTTGGAAGATACGTTTATAATGTTCGTAATCCCGATTTCCTTACATGCCTCAAAAATACTTGCGCTCGCCATAACATTAGGCATATAATCCTCTATTTTAAGGGGGATCCTGCTTTTAGGCATACCTTTTGCGGCCAAATGAATCACCGCGTCGCACCCCTGAAGGATCCTTTTTAAACTGTCAACCGTGTAATCGCTTTCTACGATCCCTGCGCCCGTTTCTTCTTTCAGAAGCCTGCTTTTATCTCTTACGGGAACCACAAAATCATAGTCTTTTCCATAATCCCTGATCAAATACTGTCCTATAAATCCGGCCCCGCCGGTCACGCCTACCCGCATTTTATCACCTACCGAATCAATTCTTTATATTTCTCATTTACTGCCCCTGCCGTCATTCCGTACATGGGCGCATTCTCTACCACATAGCCATGATTTGTAATAAATTCGTGGGGATAACCCACAAAATCCATTTTTACTTTTTCGCCCTGCAGCGCCTTTGTTACCTGTGGCAGTATGCCGCCCTGATAGGCCGGTTCCATAAGCAGAAGCCGTCCGTTCACAAAGTTTTCCCGTAAAGTACCCGCGTCGAATGGTGAAACCGTGGTATAGTACAGGATCGTAACATCCTCGTCCTGTAATGCGCGCATGGCCAATTCCAACATGGGTCCTACCGCCAGCACGGTCGCCTTACTCCCTCTCTTTACCACATTGGCCTTACCAAAAGCAACCGGTTCATGATAGGAATTACAAAATAAAGAAGTTCTGTATACGGTAGGATTCCCATTATCGTATGTTTCGTTAAATAGGGAACTAAATTCATCAGGCCTGCCCGGAACCACGATCTCCATTCCGGGTATCACGGACAATACGGATAAAGCCGCCGGACAGCAGTGTGTCGCCCCTAATGTTCCAAATTCCGTACTGCCGCCATATACGACAAAATTACCGCCCAGTTTCTGATAGCCAAAATCCACTTTAAGCTGTTCATATGCACGCTCTATCATAAAGGTCGACTGCCCATAGACAATCGGAATCAGCCCCGCTGCCGACATCCCCGACGCAATGCCTATAATTGCCTGTTCCATGATACCGGCATCAATAAACCGGCCGGGAAATCTGGGAGCCAGATCCACACAAATTCCCACGCCCGAAACGCCCAATAGCACGACCGTCCGCTTATCCCTGTCCATTACATTTTCTATCGTTGTATAAAACGCCGCCGTCATTTCATTCATAATCAGCGCAACTCCTCCATAATCATTACATAGTCTTCATCCGAAACAGCCTTCTCGTGCCATGCCGCATGGTTTTCCTCAAACAGCCTTACGCCGTGGCCTTTTACCGTATCTGCTATGACAGCATACGGTTTGCCTTCCGGCTGCTTTAACAACGCCTCCCTGAGACTATCTTCGTCATGTCCGTCAACTTCAACCGCTTCCCACCCAAATGCACGGAATTTGCCCGGAATGTCCGGCATATATTCCGTGGACTTATTGTCGTCGATAATGCAGCACACGTTATCAAGCTTCATTCTTGCGGCGAAAATAACGCTCTCCCAAATACTGCCTTCATTTAGTTCTCCGTCTCCTACCGTAATAAACATTCTGTTGGCTTTTTTCTGAAGTTTCCACGCATATGCCACGCCTACGGCATTGGGCAGGCCATGTCCAAGGGATCCTGTAGAAATGATCGTCCCCGGCGTATGGTGTCTGTCCTGATGGACTCCAAGCCTGCTGTTTCTTTTCTTGTAGGTATAAAATTCCTCTTTGGTAATAATTCCCAGCGTTTCATATACCGCATACAGCGCCAGCGCCGTATGCCCATTACTGAGGACAAGCTGATCGCTCCCCACGTCCTCGATCCCGTTCTCTATATTCATGACATCCCGCAGTAAAACATTACATATTTCCAGCATTGCCATTGCCGGGGACATATGCGCCGCAATCCCGGTAGCATGTACCATTTCAACAATATTTATTTTCTGTTCCCTGATATCTTTTTCATACATATTTTCTAAGTAACCCCTCCTTATATGGTTCCAGATTCACGCCTGCCCCCGACCCCGGATATTCGCATTCCCTGCACGCTATATACGGATTCTTCGTCCCCTCAAGAAAACTGACCAGTATTTGCTTTCTTTTCCCGGATTCCCATATCGCTTTTAGCGGCATTTTTGATATATTCCCTAAATTCTGTTTGTCCTTTTGCCAGTCTGCGACGCATGGGCTTACAGAACCGTCGCTATGGATCGTTAACTCATAAAAGCATAACGCGCAAATAGGCCATTCCTGAAAGGAAGCCCCGCCCACATTATACTGCTGCTGCGCTTTTTCAGTCGCTTTAAGCCCGGACCAATGGTTCGTTGCGCCGTCTATATTTATGGTATCGGCATAATTGCCGATTTTATTGATAAACAGGGCCTGCTCCTCCCCTGAAAAATAATCCCCGATCATCTTGATATGTATATGGCAGTTTTGTCTATGGGCATATAGATATTTTATGTTTTCAAACATTTCATCAAAGTTTACTCTGACATTTACGATTCTCTCAAAATCCCCGTCAGTTAATCCGTTTAATGAAATTGTCAGTTCATCCAGTCCCGCCCCCACTAACCCGTCGATCAGCGAACGGGTCAGCAGACTGCCGTTTGTCGTGATCTTTACCTCTTTCGCGACAGCCTCCTCTTTCAGCCTACGGATATACCGGGGAACGTCCTTATTGATCAAAGGTTCTCCCAAACCAAAAAGATGGACTACATTTATGGGTTCATCGAACTCTTTTAGCTGCGCGACCGCTTTCTCAAATATTTCAGCAGTCATGACGCTCCCCTTAAATTCTTTGCTCTTGCTCTGAAAACAGAAATCACATTTAAAATTACACAGATCACAGGGATCTATATTTACCCTAAGCGGCTGTTTAAGGGGGAGCAGTTCCCACAACGGCTTTCTGTCCCTTCTGATCGGCGGCGTTAATTCTTTCATCCGGCTTTTCCTTTCTCAAACACTCTGTATTTCTATCCCGTATCTTTTTAAAATATCTATTCCTGTGTCAAAAGAATTAAAATCTACTATATCGTCGGTATCCATTTCTATATCGAAAGCATTTTCCAGTTCCGCAATCAGCCCCATATGTCCCACGGAATCCCATGCGTCTATAGACTGGTACTCCAGTGCAGAATTAACGACGCTTTCTTCCACTCCTAACCCTTCCGTAAAAGCTGCAACATACTTTTCTAAATTGGTCATCCTAATTTTCTCCTTTATTCTTTGAATACTTTTTTAATATCTATCGGCTCTAAAATTGACATTTCATACATACAATTCTGTTCCATAAAACGGGGATCTTCGCCCGCATAACAGCAATCATGCCGCTCTCCGAAACAGGGGAACGAAAATCCGTATTCCATGATCTCTTTCAGTGACTGCTCCTTAATGTTGCCAAGTTTCATATGTAAATAAGAACACGGCAGCACGTCGCCGAACGGATTAATATAAGGACGGTTCACTGCTATACAGCCGCTGACCCGTACTTTCTTATTCGGTAACGGCGGCCAGATGTCCCTCCAAAAATGTTTATACTTTTGTCTGAGGCCCTCCAAATATGCCGTATCTTCCGGAGTCAGCATCACGTCAAATCTGCCCTTCCAATTTCCGGTCGGCGTTGCCAAAACGATCGAAAAATGATAATTATGTTTCTGACAAAACTCAGCGATTTCCTCCACTTCTCCCGAATGAATATTATAATGCCCCACCAAAAAATTAACGGATGGCTGCATATCGGCATTCTGCACATTTTCTAACGCCTTCAGCGCATGTTCATACGCCCCCTTAACTCCCCGGTATTCATCATGTATCTCAGGTTTTGTACTGTCCAGACTGATCGAAACACGGGACATCCCCGCCTGTTTCAGCTTATGTGCAACCTCCTGCGTTAACAGATAACCGTTAGAGGTCATTTCTATATAAAACCGGTCCTCCCCAAATATGCCGATCATATCATATAAGTCCTTGCAGACTAACGGCTCGCCGCCTTCGATGAGAATTTCATACATCCCCAATTCATCCGCCTCATCGGCCAGTTTCCTGATATCTTCCAGCGTTAAGGAGCCTGTCACCGGTCTGCCCGGAGACTCTGTAAAGCACTGTTTACATTTAAAGTTACATGCATTGCTGTAATTAAGCAGCAGTCCTCTGGGCGCAGTTCCTACCCCGCCATTTTGGCTGATATATCTGTCAAACGCCCTCATTTTTTCCAAAACCCTTTTATTTTCTTTTAGTCCCATACAATATCCTATCTTTGAACCCATCGAATGTTTTTACCGTCTATGGGTGCAGGCCGCCGTCTATCCTCACTACCTGTCCCGTCATATAGCCGGAATCATCGGACAACAGCCATACTACCGCCTTTGCGATCTCATCGGGCTGCCCGGTTCTACGAAGCGATGTATTTCCGACGGTCTTTGACAACAATTCCGTTTTCATTTCCGACACCATATCAGTCTCTGTCACTCCGGGGGCCACTGCATTGGCCCTTATTCCATAACCCCCCAGTTCATTCGCCCACTTTTTAACGGCTCCAATCATCGCCGCTTTACTGGCAACATATTCAAACTGTGCCGGATCCCCGTCCAATGCCGCCGCCGAACTGATATTCACAATAGAGCCGCCCTTATTACGGATCATATTTTTTAGCAGGCGCTGCGTCAGGAATACCTGACTAAAAAAATTAATTTCAAATGTATGTCGTATCTCTTCCATCGATGTCATGGAAAACAAACTTTTCGCCCCGATAACTCCTGCATTATTCACGATTCCGGAAATCGGCGCTTTATACTTCAGAATCCCGGAAGCGCCTTCCTTCACCGCCCGCTCATCCTTTAAGTCAAAATAGACAGGATGGATCTTAACTTCATACTTTTCAGAAAGAATCTGTAATTTTGTTTCAAATTCTTCAGACCGGCTGCGCATACAGGCAAAAACATTGGCCCCATTTTCTATACACGCTTTTAAGACGGCAAATCCTATTCCCCTATTACTTCCCGTAATGACAATATTTTTATCCTTCAGCATACGTTTCCATTACTCTTTCCGATATTTTTTCCGGCGTCAGGCCGCATTCGTCCAGCAAATACCCATATTTCCCCGGATGAGGATAGAAATCATTTACACCAAGCGTCAACTGTCTGGGTCTTTCCTTTTTATGCGCATAATACTCCGCTACCGCACTGCCTAAACCGCCAAGAATATTATGTTCCTCCACCGTTACGACAAGTTTGTATTCCGTCAGGGAATCCAGAGTATCTTTGTCCAAAGGCTTTATCGTGTGCATATCTACGACCTTACATGTAATACCTTTTTCCTCAAGCAAATGTGCCGCTTGCAAAGTCTGTGATACAATCGACCCTGCGGCAATGAGGGCTACGTCCCTTCCCTGCTTTAACACAATCGATCTGCCGATTTCATAATCAAAGTCATCTCCATAAATGATATCCGCCCCTCCGGATAACCGGATATATACAGGTCCGTCATAATGTTTTGACGCTTCGACGCATTTGGCAATCTGCAGGCCGTCTGCCGGACATAACACCGTCATCCCCGGAATCGTCCGCATAACGGCTATGTCCTCCAAGCCAAAATGGGATGCCCCCAATGTATTCATTGCCAGACCGCTGCCTAAACCTACCGCTTTTATATTTAAAGACATATACCCCATATTCATACGGATCTGTTCGCTTGCCCGCATTGAAATAAACGGTGCAAACGAAGTGGCGAATACCGGCGTTCCGTCCTTTGCCAGTCCGGCGGCAACGCCTATCAGATTCTGCTCCGCTATTCCGACGTTTACAAAAGCCTCCGGATATTTGGTATAAAATCTTGCCAATCCCGAGGAACTGCCCAAGTCGGCCGACATCACAAAGAAATCAGGTTCTTCTTCGTATAGTTTTAGGATTGCCATTCCAAACGCAGCTCTTGGCCCCATTGCTGCCCATCTTGTGATTTCAGACTTCTTAATCTCCATACCCTTGTTCTTCCAATTCTTTCATTGCCTGTTCATAATTTTTCTGTGTCAAACGCCTGTGATGCCAGCCATTATCGTTTTCCATAAAAGAGATGCCGTACCCTTTAATCGTATTTGCGACAATTGCCTTCGGCGCCTGCCCTGCATGGGCGCTTTTTAAAGCTTCCTGTATCTGCGGAATATGATGTCCGTCTATTTCCGCCACCTGAAATCCAAAAGCCCGCAAACGTTCCTTATAATTAAGATCGTACATGATGTTTTCGCTGGCTCCGTCATTCTGAAATTTATTATCGTCCAAAATCACGGTAAAATTATCCAGCTTGAACTGGGACGCAGACGCCAGCGCCTCCCATACCAGTCCCTCATTACTTTCTCCGTTACCAATGATCGTGTAGACCCGGTAATCCCTTTTTTTACGCTTGGCGGATAAAGCCATGCCTACCGCCATGGATATCCCCTGCCCCAGACTTCCGTTGGATGATTCGATTCCGATCTCAGGTTCCATTACCGGATGGGCGCAAAGATTGCTGCCATCCGCCAAATAGGTCCGTAAACGTTCCTCCGATATCATTCCCATTTCTCCAAGGACCGCAAACAACGCCAATGCGCCATGCCCCTTGCTGAGAACAAACTTGTCCCGCTCTTCATAAGGCCTGCCTGCGCCGCGCAGCACATCCCCGTATAGGACGGCAAGCATATCGACCATAGATAATGCCCCTCCTAAATGGACATTCCCGTCACACTCATATGCCATCTTTATCACTCTCCTGCGTATAGCAAGAGCCAGCTTTTCCAATTCTTTATTTGTCATGATGTTCTGCCTTTGGTTTGTATTTGTTTATCACATCCGGAATTGCAACGACAAGGCTGGCCGAGCAGGCTGCTTCCCCATCTACAAAACTTTCTACATATCCTTTCGCCACTCCCCTGTTAAAAGAATCTAATGTGGCGTATATTTCCAGTCTGTCTCCCGGAACGATCTTTCTTTTAAATTTTGTTTTATCAATGCTTACAAACGCGGTTTTCATTCCTTTATATTCATCCACGCAAAGAAACGTCATCAAAAATGTCTGTGCTAAGGCTTCAACCTGAACAAATCCCGGCACATTGGGTTCATCGTCAAAATGGGCCGGAAAAAACCATTCATTATACGAAAAATTCTTAATTGCATAGGCGCTCTGCATGGGAACGGCTTCTTTTATTCTGTCAATAAAAAGAAGCGGATACCTGTTTCTCTGACATTCCTGTATTCCCATCGAATCAAATTCAAGTTTTTCTTTCACTGTTTTCCCCCGTTTCCTACTTAAATACCGTTTTCTTTTCATTTTTCTTCACGATCCGCGCCGGATTTCCAACGGCAATAACCCCCTCCGGTAATTCCCTGAAAACTATGGCTCCTGCAGAAATAATGGAATCGTTTCCTATGGTAATATGATCTGTGGTTCCTGATAAGAACCCCATGAAAACCCTGTCTCCAATGCGGTCTCCTCCGCCGATCTGACAATTTGAACCTATCAGCGTGTGCCGGCCTATCCTGATATCATGCCCTATCACTGCATGGGGTTGTATGTACGAATTGTCGCCAATCTCCACGTTGGCCGTTATCGTTACCCCTTCTGCCACAACAACGCCTTCCCCAATGGTCGTAGTCTCATCTATATAGACTCCGGGATGTATGAGCGTTACCAGATGCAATCCGCTCTCCTTTACCTTATGATACAGGGCGTCGCGTATGCTTGGCTCCCCCACCGCTATCACGACTTCTACGTCATTTTTCCCCTTTTCATTTATGAGTTCCTCAAATTTAAAAACTTTTACTCCATTCACTTCCGTTATTTCGTTCACGTCATCTATAAAGCAGTATTCATTCCACTTTTGATAAACTCCATTTATTTTCCGTGCAATAATATATACTTCCCTTGCCAGACCATGTGCCCCATATATCGCTAACAGCATTGCCGATCCCTTTCCGCTTTCTTCATAATGCTACAGATTTCCCTGCTTTTTCCCTATCCGGTCCGGATAAATCCTGTAAAAAGATCCAGCCCCTGAACTATCAGATTCATTATATATGACTGACAGATTTTTTGTCAATTGCCTCTGCAGTCCCATACCCGCGGTGCGATATTCAGGCATTTATCGTTCTTGTAAACCTTTCCACCAGATGATACCCATCCCATATCAGATCATAATCCATCGTATGACCCAGCAAAACGACACGGTCAACCCCACGGATGCCCGATTCAAGCAGCGGCGCAGTCACCGCTTTCCCGCCCAGCAGTCCTATGGTCTGACACTGTGTATTATTGCAGAAATCCCGTATGGTCAGGATATCGTCACAGTCATATTCATAAAAATATCCCGAATTTCCCCGATAGTCCATAAGCTCCGGCGCTAGTTCCGAAACCCGGACCCTTACCAAACGGTTTTCCCTCCCCGTTGTCCGCTTCATTATGCCCGGACAAAAAACGGATGCCATACATTCCATGGAAAGCTTATCCACGCCCTGTACCGGCTGAAAATGATACTTTTTCTTTACCAACGCCAGCAGGCTCTCCCAAAAAATACTCTTTGCCTTTTCTTTTGCACTGCCTGTCCAGACGACTGCCCGTGGACTGGTACATGCGTTTTGGTCTGAAAGGTAGGTATCATTATAAAAATCAGACGCAATGCGGTCTCTTGCCCCGGTATCCCCTTCCTTTTCCACCAACCGGATATATTCGTCGGAGTCGATCACCGCCAGAGAATATCTGTCTGCAAAGGTAATTTCCTCCGCCCTTGGCGGCAGCGGGGATTCGCGCAGTTTAGTGATAGCCGCATCCCCGCCCCAGACAACGCGGATGTCGCACATGGCTGACAAGGCGTCGTTCACTTCCTTATCGTGGTCATAGCGTACCAGTACAATATAGGGCTTCATATCCGGATGTCTTTCCAACGCCCTGCAGATTACCTGATCGATGATTTCCACCTGCGGATACTCTTTTGACGGAATCCGCACTACGTTGGCGTTGCCGCAAAGAAGCCCCGTGAATAGTGAATACGCATAGTTCACGGGAACATTGGAGGGCGCAATGTGAAAAGCGGTTCCCCTGCCTATGCGAAGGTAATTTTCTCCGGACAGGAATCTTTTCTTTAAGGATAATAGAGAAGCTTTCCTGAGCCAAAATCCTAATGTCACAACATCCGGAAAAGCTTTGGCTTCCGGATGCCGCATCAGTTCTTTTGCTATCCCGTCCGTGAAATTCAAAATATCTTCCGCAAACGGCTTCTTGGGCGTAATGTGACCAAGATCCCTGACCACATGACTATCTCCGGCTATGTAAGACATTTTCTCCAGCACACCGACCGGTTCCCCTCCGGCTGCAAAATTCTGCCGGGTGTTGCAGGCTGCTGCAAAAGTATCGCTGCAGCCGCGTATTTCCGCGTTTTTCAGACGTCCGAATATCTGAAAATACCTGCCCTTCCGCCCGCAGGGACAATCGTCTTCGCCAAGGATCACCCCCTCGTCCTCCGTAAGAAGGCTGTGCCCCGGATAGGATTCCGGAATGGTCGATACTACCTGAAGAATGCCCGGTTCCCCTATTTCACACTCGGAGAAATCTTCTGCCCTTCTGGCTATCACATCCGAAAAAACGCTGGTATGCAGATGCCCGCACTCACACTCCATATAGATGCATCCGGTCTGCTCCACCATGCCGTAATAATCATGAACCTTTGCAAGTCCGCATACATCCCGTAACTTTTCCTTAAATTCCTTCGGACTGACCGCCTCCCCGGCCAATTTCTTCCAGCCGCCGCCGTGGATCAGGATTCCGTTTGACAGATCAAACGCTTTGCCTCCCTCCTTTAAGCGGACCAGTTCTTTATAAAAATACTGCCATATCATATAAGTAAATCCAAAAAGCAAAATCTTCTGCCCCTTGTGCTGGTCCAAAAACGTTTCCACACCCTCTGCGTCAAATTCCATATCATCGTTGAACGCATATATCTTCTTTGCGCCAAAGATGGAAAACCCCAAAATTCCCGCGCCCCTGGCCGAAAATTTTTTCCGGTCCTTCACCACGGAAGGACAGTCTGCTATGATCATCGGCATCCTGGAAGAACCCGTAAATGCATTTACGATTTTCACCATGGCTTTCTGCTGGTTGGATGCCGTGGCACGATCCAGATAGATTTGGGAAACGCGCTGTCCGGTCGTCCCTGAAGATGTCATTGTTTTTATAATTTCACCCGCCGGCACGCTTCTTAATGTTAATTCCTTAAATAGCCGGACAGGAAGGAAGGGAAGATCTTTATATGACCCGGTCTCCTGCTCCCCGAAAGATAACATATTCAGAATATCCGCATATTCAGGGCAATTGCGCCTATGATACCGGGTAAGTTCTGACAATCTGTCCGTAAGCAGTTTCTCTTTCTCCGTTTTATTCAGAGAATAAGGTGAAATCTGTAATAACTCTTCAAAAACCACAACCTGTATACCTATCCTTTCCCCGACAAGCGTCTTCGTTTTTACAATGTTCTCCCTATTTTCAGACTATTGATAATACCTGTCCAGTTCCTGATACAAGGTCTTCCCCGCATCATTTTTAGGTATTTCATCGATCGCCACCGTTTTAAATGCGGCGGAATTGAGCCCTGTCTTTGCCGCCACGAAGGCCTTTACCGCTTCCGCAGCCGTCTCATCCGTCACAAAAAGAACCATGTGGTCATCCACGCCCGCGCTGGCACAATCCATATGAGCAAACCGTGCTTTTACAAGCCGGTCGATCTCATCCAGATTCACGCGGTTGCCGTATATCTTCAGAAACCTTTTCTTTCTGCCCACAATGTAATAATATCCGTCCTTATCAAATTGCGCCATATCTCCGGTCTGCAGAATGCCTTCCCGCTCGTCCCCTTTCACCAGATCCCCGCCGCATTCCGCATATCCCAATGTCACATTGGGTCCTTCATAAACCAGCTCCCCCGTCACATAAGGTTCCGTTACGTCCTGCCCGTCCGCATCCGTCAGGCGGAACTTTCCCCCCGGAATAGCGATACCCATGGAACCACATTTCTCAAGGGCCTTTTCGGCCGGAAGATACCCCATTCGGGCCGTGGCCTCGCATTGCCCGTACATGACAATAAATTTAACGCCTTTTTCCCGTGCGCATTCGGCAAATTTCTGATGGAGTTCCGGCGTCAGTTTTCCGCCTGCCTGCGTAAAATATCTGAGAGACGGCAGATCCATCCGATAAAATCTAAGTTTATCAAGCATCTCGTATGTATAGGGAACGCCGCCAAAAGATGTAGCTCCCTGTTCCCGGAAGAAATTCCAAAACTCCTTCTGCATTAACCCCTTATCCGTAAGCAGCAAAGCAGCGCCTTCCATGAAATGGCTGTTTATAATGGACAGTCCATAAGTATAGTTCATTGGCAGCGTTGTAATGGGTCTTTCCGATTCGTCCAGTTCCAAATATTCTACAATGGATCTGGCATTTGACAGCACATTTCCATAACTCTGGCGAACAAACTTCGGACTTCCGGTAGAACCGGAAGTAGTAAGCATCAGACACAGCTCTTCATGAAGGGGATATTTCACGCCAAAAGCAGTTTTCAGTAACGCATAATCAAATACCCTTACTATCTCCGTATTCTGATACGTCGCAAAATCCTGCATTTGTGAAACAGGTACCCATAAATACAGGGGCTTGTAATTGACAATCAATTCCCTCATAAGTTCCCTGTCCATATGGCTGTTAAGCAGTACCGGCACAATACCGTTATTGACAAACGCCGTATATCCGGCCACCGAACCAATACTGTTTTCACAGAAAGAAAATACAAGACACCTTTCGCCGATCCGATCTGCGATATCTTCTCCCAATGCCTTTAACCGGGCATAGGTGACCGCCGTACCGGATTCATCCCGCATGGCAATATTATTTTTATATCTGTCAAAATCCCAAATCATAAACTCACCGCCTTACTTCCCAATCTACCTGAAATTTTCGAAACGGACAGCTCCCTTTTCCAACAGATCGTCTTTTATAATTTTCTTTGTATAGGCATATTTCTCCCGCATACATACCTCCACCTCATTGTAGATCTCAAAAAGATAGCATATTGCACCGTTCCTCGTATACGGATTGTGATGGTTTAACATCAGGAAATATTTTTCACACTTTATTTCCTGTTCTGTGGAAGCCTGCGGATTCACCATAAATTCACCAAATGCATCTTTGAAGAAAGTATCCTCCATATTCCGTATGGTCCAAAACCAATTATGCCCCTCCTCCATAAAAAGTCTCAGTAAATTGTCCTGTGTAAACGCGCTGACATTGCGAAGACCCTCTCTATTATACCTGCGCATCACTGTCAGGAATTTAGGAACAATATGGATATGCGAATCCTGTGCCATATCCACCCATTTAAACATATCCCACAACTGCCAGCATGCGTTCGCATATTTGGGAGGCTCTAACCTGAACTTTTTCCGCATCAATGTAGACGGATGACACAATACATTCCCATTCCGCCAAAAAAACCTCACCCATTCGCTGCCGCTTCGGTTTTTTTGTACGAACATATCGTCCTCCAATTCCGCAAGATTTTCATCCGCGTACTTAGCCCATGTAAAACATACGCCGCAATCCCGGTGTTCCTCCATATATTTCACCTGTAAATACAGTTTGTCCTTTTCCCATACATCGTCAGAATTGATGATCGCGATATATTTCCCGTGGGCCCTCTCCCATAGGAAAGAAAAACGTTCGCCCGCATTGTCCGTAAAATAATGCTCTTCGGCAAAATGCTCCGAATACCTCTGCATGACCCGGGCAGAATCATCGCTTGATCCGTCGTCAGCCACAAGGAATTCTATATTTTTATAAGACTGCCCAATCACGCTTTCTATCGTATCCGCCACAAACGCCCCATGATTGTAACAGGACATAACCACACTTACCAGCGGCCCCTCCCTGCACATACGCTCGTCTATCACAACCTCTTCCGCCATGTTTGCGGATACTTCCTGCGACTTAGTCAGTACATACAGCGTGCCTGTATCCGGCAGGCCGCATTGTGCAAAGAACTTTTCCCCAAAGTATTCTTTTCCCAAACTGTGGACATAAAAAAAATCTTCCAGTCTCTTTATCAGCCCGTTCCCATTATGGCGCCTGCAGCAGTTCCCTGCCTCCGACAGCCCCCGCTCTTCTTCCATACACGCTGCGTTTAAGTCCGCCGGGGTGGGAAAGATCACCTTCCCATTCTGTTTCAGGATACGGTTCAGCTCGCCGGACGCTTTCCGGTCATCCCGCACATACTCCAATACATGGGCGCATATTACTACATCATAGGTCTCATCCGGAATCATGTGCAAATCCATAATATCGGCATGAAACGTCACCTGATCCATATGCCGGTCCACCGTGTCATATTGTATATGGGGGCATTTTTTATAAATCCATCTGGAAACAGCAGGTGTGGGGGCAGCCTGCAAAAGCTTTAACCCTTCCGCCGCTTCCTGCAGGCCTTCTTTCTTTAAAAACGAGACAATAAATCTATCGCTGTCAATAGCTCCACAAGCCGGACAGGAATACGCCTCTTCATTGATAATCCCACCCCTGTCCTGCGCCGCTCCATAGCGGGCCGCCATCATCCTGTAATAGTCCGGCGGTAAAGGCTGATAGATCACCTCATTTCCACAGCAGGGACACTTTTGGATCTTAGAAGTAAAGCTATGCACCAACCCTTTCACACACTCTATGAAAAGCTGCAAAGACGAAATAAATTCCCTCCTGTTTTCCAACAAAAAGGCGGCATCCCCACACTGTCTGCAAAACGTGCTAAACGTGGCAAAAACTTCACGGTACGTCCTATCAGCCGACTCGGAAACCATACGCTCCGCCACATTCAGCATAGCGGCAAGATCAGCCGCGCCCAACGCCTCTCTTCCGGCATCCGTATTTCCATCCCCACCCAGCGTTTTCAGTAAAGCGCCTGCCTTTTGTACAATCTGTACCAAGCCTCCTATAACCTGACCTATATCGCTCCCCCCCTGATTGTACAGGGTCAGTTCATGTCTCATAATAACTGCCCTTTCCCCTCCGGTAAGCCCTGATAGAAATTCTGTCCCTTCACTGTCCAAAGAAAGGCCATAATACTTTCTTTGTAATAGGAAAAATGCCTTTACATACTTCGTCCGCATCTTTGCGACATCATCCCCTACTGCAAAAAACAGGCCATGTTCTTCCGTTTTCCATATTTCCAGCAGGGTTTCGCAAAAAACAAGCCTCCTGTTCTTTCTAAACGTATCGCTCTCCGCTATCTCGTCCATGAACCCAAGCGCTTCCTGCATCTTTCTTTGGTCGATCAGCCCTTCCAGCCTGTCCGCCGTAAGATCCGCACGCTGCAGTATCTCCTGATCCGGCAGGCCGGTGTTCCCTAAAACTATATCCGACTGAAAAAAATCCCGATATTCGTCCAAATAAACCCGCAGGTCGTCATTCCATCCGGCAGGCCCGCTTCCTCCCGCACGCACGCACCATGGCGTCTCCTGACGGGGAACCACGCAAAAATATCCCTGTCGTTTATATTCCAGACAAATGGACTTGTCATAAAAATGCCAACCGGTAAAAATATCTTCCCGCCAGGGGATGTCATACCGCGTAACAAGTACCATGCCGTCCAGACAATCGACTGCACGGTACTGTCCTGTAATCTCCCCATAGTCTGCCAGTATCTGCTCCACGCCGTTCCCGTCGATTACTTTTCCATATTTCCATTTATCCCATGCTACGCTTTGTTCCCCGACCTCGTCATTGCCAAGCATCCCAATAATGCCTATCCTCTCATCGGCGTTAAAAACAGCGTCAATATCCTCTATAAAATGCCTGTTTACAATAAATACATCCGGGCGCAGGTATACCTTATAATCAGCAGGTGAAGCGTTCCTTCCCTGTTCATAACCTTCTGCCATACTAAAAACTTCCGTGATGCCCAATACGGAAATCTCAACGCCGGCAGGAATGATCAGATCCTCAATATATTTTACGCACTCGTCAAACCATAGATCAGAGTTACTGCAGATAATAAAATCAACTCTCATGAAATAAATCCCCTTTCACCATACCAATCCCCTGCACTTCATCCGTTTAAGGGGTAAAATCCGGATTTGTATTACATTGTACCGGATGTATACATAATGAATAATATTATTAAATTATATCACATATATAAAATAAATCACATATGTTTCATAAAATTTACAAACCGGCAACAGGCTAATATTAGCCCATTGCCGGTCTATATTCACTTTCTATCCATATTCCGTTCAACTGCATTCATTTTTCCAAAAATGATTTTCAATATATGACACGGACATAATCACTTTCATGATTCAATAACTTTAAAATGTCATAGCATTTAAATTCATCTGAAGGCAGCATTGCTACATGATTAAAAAAATTGAAAATATTTTTGCCATATCGGTTTTCCAAATAATCGTTCCCCTCAACCGGAAAGTAAAGAATATCCGGTAAATTACTTGCTATCGTAGAGAGTCCGATCTTATGGGAAAACGGCAGGGCGGCAAACTTTTCCGCCGTTTCCTCATGGTCTAACGACATCTGTACCAGCAAATTTTCCCTATTAATCCTATCTTTCCTTTTATTCCAAATAGACGCGGCAGTCTCAAAATCCGGATAATGATTAAAATGCAGCTCCACATCTTCAAGTCCTGCCACAGGATAACTTTTTTTCAATGTTTCCTCATAGCCTTCCCTAAGATAATGCAGCGGCGCGTTGATATAGTACTCAAAACGTCCTAACAATCTCAAATAATCATCCGGCGCTACAAACATATTAATAAACGGGGACAAAAACTGCATTCCAAGGCTGTTATAGGTGTATCCGCCCCAGCAGTGATTCGCAATGATGCTGACCTTTCCCTCCCTGACTTTTATGTACCGCTCCCAATCGAAAGCAGGCAGACGGAATACCTTCGCCGGTATCACTTTCTCAAGCGGAATCTTTAACAGTTCCAATATACGGCGGACTGTCTGCGGCTCCTGTCTGTTCATATTAATTAAATAATCAAACTGCCGGTTCAGAAGATCTTCGACCCCGATCACCTCTATGCCGTCAATAAAGCTGAACATAGCCTCCTCATTAAGAACCAATGCCTCTATTTTTATGTTGGATTTCAGGACTTCCACCTCAAAAAATTTGCAATAGATATCATATTCTAATCTGCTTCCCCACAAAATTACTTTCTTCATCATTATCACTTTCTTTCTTCGTATCTTACAGTTTTCATTTATATCAACTATACAGTATATTTTTCTCAAATACCAGCGTGAAATATAAAATTTCACGGTCCTGATCCGTATGCCTGCATACCTAAATATATAAATTTGATTTAATTATTGATATTTGCATGATAGAAATATTCTGAAATCTTCATGGAAAATGAATTATTTTAATTTAATGCCTTCTTTCCTTCTCTCTGTCCTGATCGAGAAAAGCGACACACCATTGCGGATCTTAGAGGTTGGGTGTGATTTGGGCGCAACGTTACTTGAAATAAAAAACGGTCATCCTGACAGCCGGCTTTTTGGAATCGAGATCAACAAAGCTGCCGCAGAAATTGCCGGCCATATAGCAAACGTAACCGTTGGAAATATTGAAGATAAAAAACTCCCTTTTGAGGGAGAATTTGATTACATCTTATTTGGGGACGTATTAGAACACCTTCATGATCCGCAGGACGTCATACGTTTCTGCCGCGGTAAGTTAAGTGAACATGGCTGCATTATAGCCAATGTTCCCAATATCATGCATATATCCGTTATGGAACAGCTTTTACATGGAAAATTTGAGTATACGGATTCCGGTTTACTGGACCGGACCCATATCCATTTTTTTACCAGAACCGAAGTCGTAGATCTGTTTGAATCCGAAGGATTTACCGTTGAGCATATCATCCCACGCTTTACCAGACTTACCGCCGCCCAGGAAAATCTGATGGCAAACCTGATGCAGCTATCTACCGACGTAACTCCTGATATGTATCAGGCCTTTCACTATACGATAAAAGCAACGAAATGATTTATTCAGTCCAAAGGAAATGCCCTGCATTTCCTTTGGACTGCTTTTAGGTTTTGGTCCACCAAACTTCCATATGGTCTCCCATTTCCTTTTCATTCCATACTGAAGCCTCTTCCTCTAACTTTTCTATATCCACCCTGCCAAAATACTCTCCCATCAGTTTGTCCTGTTCCAGGAAGGGAATCCCATTCTCATAAAACCAGGAACGGATAAACTGGAGACCGTTGGAATCATATTTCATTTTCGAAATAGTAAGCCCGCTCGCATAGGAAAGCCATTGCAGACTCTGTTTGGAATGCAGGAAAATATGCCTTGGCGCATCCAACTGATACCAGTGCGTCCCAAACATTTCAAAAGCAATGTTGGGATATGTGGGTATCAGCATAAGCAGACGTCCTTCCTTTTTCAATAACCGCTTCGCGCTCTGCAGCGTTTCCAGCGGATCCGTCATATGCTCAAAAGAATCGCTCATTAATATCAGATCGAAAGTCCCGTCGCCTTCCATTTCATGAATGGAGCAATTACGGATCGTTACCCTCGAACCGTAACTGCAGTCCCTTTCTATAAAAGGATCGCATCCGTATAGATTGCCCCAGCCCCCTTTGGCCCGGTCCAAAAGCCATTGACCGTTTCCGCATCCCACGTCCAAAATTTTCCCCCGGTCGATACCCGGTCCTTCCAATCCTGCGCCCGCATTTTCCGGAACCTGAAAAGAGTAATAATCGCCGGCATAATAGTCCCCTAAATTTTCCGGTATTTCGGCGATCTGTAAGCATCTGCAGTTTCCACAGACAAAATAACGAAATTCTTCCCGTGTTCCCTGCATCATTTCCCGCGCCAGATAAGTATCAAATTCACCTTCCGAGCCGCATATCCTGCAGCGGCATTTCGTTTTTCCCAATGATCGGTCTGTAGTATCCTTCTTTAATACATCCATATTCCGGTTCCTTCTCTTCCTTTAGCCCTGCTTTCCTTTTTAGGGACGACGCCCTCATTTTTCAAGCCTGTAAAGCGGTCAAATATATTTTAGTATATCACACTGCAATCCTTTTGTACATCGCGCCTTAACTGCCACAAAAAGCGTCAGGAAAAAACAGGGATTCCATTTTTTGTCTATTTGCCCTATAGAAAAAAAAAGGGAAAAAACCGTCCGGATATTGTTATTTACAAATCCTATTTTTATGTTATTCTTTATTTATGGTATTTGGATTAACGTAAAATTAAGTATTTCACGATCCTGATTTGTATGCCTGCCAATGCAGGCGGATGGGAATCAGCGTAAATTTACGACCGGTTGGAATTAAAAAACAGGAAAGAACAGGAAAAAAACATGGGTAAAAAAACAATTAATTTTTTGGAAGACATCATAAAAGAAAGTAAAAATATCCTCGATATTTTAAAAAACAATCCATCCGGCCTTATGCAGTCCGGCAGGATAATAGCCGGTCTGACGCCCATAATGGAAAAAATAAAGACAGCCGTTCCTTCTGCATCTTATGAAGAATATGATGAATTTTTTACTGCTTTCGGCATTTTTTGCAGCCAATGTGTGGATCCTGATTTTTTACGGTCAAATTTCGATCGTCTGCTTACCTCCTTGGAACTGTTCACGGAATGCCTGAACTGCTTAAAAGCAGACTGTACCGCCCTGTTAAAAAAATGTCCCTGCTGCCGGCAGGAAGTATTTTATATTCCCTTTTCCCCTGATAATGAGATGCGCTTATCCGGTTCCCATACAGGTCATGAACGGAAAGGGGAAATGCCGGAATCCGCGGGATATGTCTGTCCTGTATGCGGCGCAAACGGCCGGGACAGACTTATCATTTCTTTTTTGCAAAAAGAAGGACTTGTTCAGTCCCCTGACCATACCCGGCTTTTGCAGATCGCGCCGTCCGCTCCTATTACAAAATGGATCTCTTCTTATTGTCCTCACATTACTTTTGAGCAGACCGATCTATTTATAAACGGCGCGTACTATGAATCGGATGTGAAGAATATCGGTACGATTGCGGACGGAACCTATGATCTGATCATTTGTTCCCGTATTTTGGATGCTGTGCCGAATGACGCAAACACATTGCGGGAACTGAAACGGATCCTGAAACCCAACGGTGCGATCCTGTTTCGGGCTCCGGTCAATTTCCACGTTAATACCGTCAAAGAAGAACAGCTTTCCATGCACAGCCCCGGAAAGGAATATCTGGGTGAAGATCTTTTTCACCGCTATGCCCTGGAAGATCAGGATGTCCTTTACCTTCTGACCAAAACAAAGCGGATATCCTTAAACCTGACAGAGAAGTTCACAATAGACGACACATTATGCCAAAACGGCCCTCTTGTGAGCGTGATCATGTCTTGCTACAATCACGAAGAATTTGTTGCGGACGCCATAGAAAGCGTGATCAGCCAGTCTTATAAAAATATAGAATTTATCATTGCCGACGACGCATCGACGGATCAGACCGCCGCCATCATGAAAAAATATTCTTCTTATTATGCAAAAGAATTTTATTATGATGAAAATATCGGCGGAAGAAGCGAATTTTTACAGCAGTTTGCAACCGGAAAGTATATTGCCCTTATGCACTCCGATGACGTATGGGACAAAGACAAACTGGCGCTTCAGGTCGCCTATATGGAAGCCCATGAGGATTGCGGCGTCTGCCTGACATGGGCTCTATATACCGACCAAAATTTGGACGAATTAAGAGACCGTATATTTATAAAAGAAAACAGGGACAGCGCCGCATGGATGGAATATTTCTGGGAGAGCGGAAACGCACTGTGTAACCCCTCCTCCCTGATCCGCCGCAAATTATGCGCAAAGATAAGAAAAAATCCGTGCTGCCAACTGCCCGATTTCTTTAAATGGATCGACATAATACAATATTCCTCTATTTATGTCTTACCTAAAGTACTGGTAAAAATGCGAAGGTATAAACTTGCCAATAAAGAAAACACCAGTATTTCTTCCAAAGCAAATCATATCCGGTTCGATATCGAGATGGGATGCAACTGGTTATGGGTATTGCGGGATATGGACGACGATTTTTTTAAGCTCGCATTTAAAAACCGGATGATCGATCCTTCTGCCGGTACAAAAGAAGAAATAAAGTGCGAGAAATATTTTCTCATGCTCAGGGACGATACATTAGCGATACAGCACAGCGCCCTCTGTTATTTCAGCGAGATCTATCACGAAGTCCATGAATGTATGGAACGAAAATATCACTATACCTATAAAAACTTTACCGACGATTCCATGAGATACGGACTCGCACAGATATTGATCTCCAACGGTCAAGAAAGAAATGCATGATTTGTGCGCCCGCTGAAACGGGCAGATGGGAGTAAACATGAAGCGGATCTTAATAACGGCGATCGGTTCCCTGGCAGGCGACGCCGTGATTCAAACCTTGCGGGAACAAGGCCACTATGTAGTCGGGACGGACATCTATCCGAAAGAATGGATCGCAAATGCGCAAATGGTTCATACATTTTATAACGTCCCTTTGTCGATCAACGAAGAACACTATATAGATTCCCTTTTAAAAATATGTTCGGACGAAAAAATAGATTTTCTTTTTCCCTTAACCGATTTAGAGATCGACGTTTTAAACGTCAACCGTTCAAAATTTGAAAGTATCCGGACATGCCTTTGTATGTCCGGAACAGAAAGTATTCGTATCTGCAGAAACAAAAGGATATCCGCCTCTATCATAGGACAGTCCGCCCTCTGTAATATGATTCCTGACTATAGCGCTGAAGAAATAGAAATGAAAGACATATATTTTCCAATATTATGTAAACCAATAAATGGAAGAAGCAGTCAGGGCATCAAAATATTTTATGAGGACAGCGATTTTTATTCCTTTTATAATAAGGCAAATCCAAAGCTGTATTTATTTCAGCCATATATAGCCGGTAATGTCATTACGGTAGACGTTGTCAGAAATCCCAAAACAAACCATTGTTTTACGGTTGCCCGCAAGGAACTGCTCAGAACCTTAAACGGCGCCGGACTGAGCGTACAGGTCTTTCAGGACAATGCATTTGGGGAAACCTGTAAAAAACTTGCCGAAAAATTAAATATTACAGGCTGCGTCAATTTTGAATTTATCGAAACCAAAAACGGATTACGGTATTTTTTGGAGTGTAACCCGCGTTTTTCCGGCGGCGTAAAGTTTTCCTCCATCTCGGGATACGACTTCATAACCAACCACTTAAATTGCTTTGAAGGAAAAGATATCGAAACGAACGCCCCGATCAGGGAATGCTGGATCTCCCGGAAATACGAAGAATATATTACCGGATAATACAAAACCGTCCCGCCGGGATCCAAAGCTTTAACCCCCTTCAGATCCCGGCGGGACGGATGTATTTTCCGTTCTTCCTATTTTTATTCACTCTTCTTTAAAACGCATATAAATATAGTCTGGTAGGCATGGGAAAGTCAAACCGGAGCGCCAGCTTATACGGAAGTCCCAGTTCCACTATCCATTTTACCGTATCATAGACCAAAAACCGATCGCAGGCCGCCACATTTATAATCAGGCGGGGCCGGTTCTCTTTGATCGTTTCGATCCCGCCTTTTAAAATCTCCGGAAACATAAAGGGAACGGAAATCTTGATCAGACTTGCTTTCTCGTCCTTTAGCAGTCCGTCTATCGTCCTGACAAGAACTTTTTTTCCGCTCTCGCCGTCCGAAGAAAGCGATGCGGACTGGGTGCTTTCCCTCTCCAAATAAAATTCGCCGTCTTTTTCCCCTAATCCGTAAGAGAAAAGGGAAATTCCCTCCCGTCCTTCATTATTATGCTTCAACCGGCTAAACAACTCAGGATCCGGTTCAAATGCATAGATTTTATCATATCTGTTCCGCACCGTTTTCAAAAACAGGTCGATACTGTCTCCTTCCCATGCGCCGATATCCACAAATCTTTCCCGGTCTGTTATCTGCAGTTGCTTTAATCCGAATATTCCGTCAACGCAAATCTCCCCGTCAAACAAATAGCTGATATCGTTCGTAACGCTTACTGCCATATATCTTTCCAATGCCCTTACCGAATCGTAATCTGCAAGATGCCCGCAGATATAATCCAGTTGTTCCTGATTCTGATAGATATACTCAAGATCCGGGCCTTTATACTGGGAATAAGGATTCGGAATAATATAAACTTTATGAATAAACGGATAAACTCCCAGATCCCCTCTTTTTTCATAATGTCCGTGTCCCATAACGACATCAATTTTATCATACTGCTTTTCGATCTCATCCAAAGTGAAGATATGCTCTTTGTCCGATACAATATGGGCATCTGCCCTTTTTGTATTGATAAACCTGCCTTTCACCGGAATCTTTCTTTCTTCCAGCCGTTTTTGCACCTCTTCGCTCATGGAGCCCGCCCCCCAAATGAAAACGGGATAAGCCGAATGTTCCAGTTCCGAATATATTTTATGCAAATGATCCATATTTCAAAAATCTCCTGTCCAAATTTAGGGTAATATTTTCAAATCACATCTTCCAAATACAACAGCCCATTATAAAAAGCGCCGCAAACCGAGTCATAATCCTGCCATGCGTAAGTCGTAAGGGACAGCCAGATCACGGCATGGATCAGCTTAATGTCATGCGCGGAGGTCTTTGTCAGACGGTAAAAATCTTCCTCCATATCCTCCCAATGATTAGACGCTATGCTTAAGTTCGCTTCCTCTTCCCCAATCTCCAAGCGGAAATCTTTTAAATTAAAACGGTCATAGTTCCCCACAATGGAATAATACAGCTTTGCCCAGTCATACAAGGGGTCTCCGTAGATTTTGGTAAATCCAAAATACCCTCTTGGATCGATCAGCACCGGCGTACCGTCTTTCCGGAGCATCATATTGGAAAACGTACAGTCCCCGTGAATCATTCCGAACGCTTCGCAGGGAAGCCTGTCTATCGCTTCTTCCAGTTCTCTTTTATGGTAAAAGACATTCCTGCACGGCTTTTTGTTAATTATGATCGTCTCCCTGTCCGCAAAAGGGATCAGACTGCGTACCTCGTTCAATCTTTTTATCGTCTTCGTATAATACGCCTCCCTGATACTGAAAGTATCCGGCCGTATCCGTTCCGTTTCATGCAATTTATGAAGCGCCGACACAAGCGTCTCTAAAATATGCCTTTTTTCCTCATATGACAGCGCATGATATTCATAGATATTTTTTCCCTGTATCCGCTCCATTTTTAGCGGATTCGTACCGTAAATTTTAGGTAAAATGGAAATTCCTTTTTTTCCCGCCGCTTCATACCAGGCATTTTCATCGACTGCCAACCGTCTCCCCTGCTCATCGATTCCCTCTTTGATCACCAGATCATCCTGTACCGTGATCCGGTTAAAGGGACGGCATTTCTCTACGGTAAGCTTATTGTATTCTTCCAATATGCCGAACTCTTTTGTTCCCGCCAGCCCGATCGTCTGAAGCGTCATATGCTTTTCCTGCATCCATCTTACCAGTTCCCCGCTGTCAGGCGCCTGTGCAAGCTTCTGCTTGTCCTTAAACACAAAAAAGCCCGCTACACCGTATTCTTCGGATCGTTCTTCCAAGAACTGACCGTCCTTATAACTCCACCGGCACGGGAAGGTCTCTGATATTCCTATATAATCCCCGTCCGTTTCCGGCAGTTGAAAGCCCTCAGGCAGGATCAGGTCCGACCAAATCAGTGCAAACGGCTCATTTTCATTCAATTTCGCAAGGGCTTTAGAGATTCCCGCACATGTGCCTGTTCCTTTGGCATCTACGATCTGGTATTTCACCTCTGCAAAGCACTCCAGATATTCTTTTAACACTTCTTTTTTATAATCGCCGATAATAATAAATTTTTTATTCGGAAATTTCCGGAACAAATGAAACATGAGCGGCAGATTTTCCACCGGCACCAATGCTTTCGGTTTGTTCTTCGTCAGATAATCCAGCCTGCTCCCTTTTCCGCCTGCCTGTATGATAATGTATTCTATGTTCATATATCCTGTTTCCCGTTCTATTTGTTCTTTTCGTTTTCTCCCTGTTTCTTCCGGCGTACGCCTGTTAAATTTAAATGTCTTCGGAAAGACGTATCTTCCACTCCTCACAGACATTCCGCTCTCCCGAAACCGCCATCGCCGTTATCATTCCGGAAGGCTTTTTATCGTTCATCAAAATCCGCTCTCCATATGGCGCCCCGTAAATAATTTGATCATAACGCACATGATTTTCCTTTAAGAAAGCTTCCGTCAGCTCCCTTTCCTTTTCTGTCCGCGAAGTCAGAAAAAGGATCATGTCCCCTTCCGGAATCGCTTTCAGAAATTCTTCCGCATTCGGTAAAAAACTGTCTTTTCCGTCTGTCAGATAACCGCCGTGTTTTACGATAGTCCCGTCCAGATCCAGGATCCATGTATGTCCAAGGGTAGACAACACCAGCTCTGTTTCCTTTTTCGCCGCTACTCCCATTTGCGCCCTAGTCCTTTCTGTCTTCTTTCAATACTTCCCCGATATGACCCCCCGGATGATTTCTTTTAAACGCGTCGATCCGGATCCGTCTTTCTTTCGCGATCTGCATTACCAGCCCCTGCAGAACCATTAAATTAATCGTAGTGGAATTATTGGGCATGATATTCCATAAATCGCCTTCATGCTCCAAATCCAGAATCAGACAATTAGGCACCGTCTGGGTCAGCGTACTTTCCCTGCAAAAAGTAAGCAGCCATAAGTTCACATTCCGCTGCTTTAACAGATCCGCCAAATAAATAGATTCGGCGGTTTCTCCGCTTTTCGTTAAAAGTATAACAAGGTCTCCCTCTTTCACGATTCCCAAATCGCCATGTACGGCAGAATTGGTATGGAGAAAATAAGCCTCCATACCAAGCGACACCATGGAACCTACAAATTTTTCACAGATCGGCACATTTTTACCAAGGCCGGAAACGACGATCTTTCCGCCGTTGTCCATCGCCTCTGACGACTGTTTTACCAATTTCTGGAAGATCTTGTCATCCATGGAGTATAACGAATCTTTGATCGTCCGTAATTGTTCTTCAAAATAATTTATCATATTCTCTGTCCTTTTCCTGAAGTGTGTCTGAAAATTGCTTTCTGGCAGATGTCATGCCATTAAAATGGCAGGAATGAATTTTCAGACACGCTCTAACTGTTGGATGATCTTCCGGACGTCATCCTCCTCTTCGCCGTGAATAAATTCAAAGATGTTTTCCCTGTCTGCCAGTTCGCTTACCGTCTTTTCCTTTAAATGGAACAGCGCCGCCGCTTTTTTATCATTGGTTCCGCTCTCTTCCAAAATCCCTGCGTTTTCTTCCCAGACAGGACAGGATTCGTTAGGATAGACCGCCTGTATCCTGACGTCGCTAAAGACGCCGATCACGTCCAATAGTCCGGTACGCACCCCGACCACATTTCCGCATAATCTTGAAAAGTCAGGAACGTTCTCTATAGACAGATATACATGTGGGATTCCTGCCACGACTTCTTCGGGCGCATTAAATACCGCGCAATATCCTGCCTCCTTCAAACCTTCCGTCAGCTTTTCCCAAAAAAAATGCGAGACCACTTCATTCCCGTAGTAGATCGCCGAAGGGATCAAAAAGACCGTTTTCCCCTCCTGCAGTCCCAGCCCGCTAAAAAGCTGGCAGAGCGCCGGAAATTCAGCCGTTTTCAACGGATACCCCGTATAGGGAATATGAGCCGGCAACCCTAAGTACCGGTATACCTTTTCCCTCATATTTGCTCCCTCATACAGATAATGCAATTCCCAGTAATTCCCGATCTGCAGACGTTCACGAAACTCCATATCCGCAGCAATCGTATAAAATATTTCCTCGTCGCAGTTCATCACACTGTCAACATAAGGGCATTGCCGTAAGATCTCCGCCCTTGAATTTGAAAGCGCTAAAATGACCAGCGGTTTTTTCGTTTTCTCCTTATAGGCTTTTACCAGCATTGCAAATACACAGGTTTCTCCCAATCCCTGATGAAACAGCATGACTTCATAATTGCTGTTCACAAGACTTTCTATCAGTTTCTTAAATTCCGATATTCTGGCATCCTGCCCGGTTCCTGTGAAATTTTGCTCAACTATGGATCGGAGCATATTTCTGTATGCTATGACTCTCTCACTCTGATGATTCTCATTCATGCCGTCTCCCGTCCGTGCCGCCCTGCACGGTCCTTTATTGTTTATTATCTACAAACGCCGATGCAATACCGCCGTTGATTCCCCGCATATTGTTATAATACTGCTTCGCAACCTTCATACTGTTCTTTCCGAACTGGATCTTCTCATGCTCTTTTTTAAACTTCTGTTCCACCGTTTTACGGTTGCGCTCCTCTGTCGTCTGAATAAAAACGCTTTTTTCGGTGATTTCCCGTATGGCGTCCTGTAAACGGCGGATCTGCTCCTTATGCGCTTCTTTATTTGTTTCAAGCTCTTCTTTCACCCGTTCAAAGACCTTTTCAAATCCGCTGTCCAACAAATTGAGCCTGTCTATCAGCTCGCCCTTGGCCTGCGTATTCTGGTCAAAAACTTCCGGTTCAAACTCTTCCGCTTCTAAAATCTTCTGCTGCTCTTCATTCTTTAAAATGATCTCGTTAAGTACCTCTATTTTCTTTTTCAGACTTTCTTCCAATATATCCAAATATTGTTCGGGCATTCTGCTAACCGTTTCCTTTCTCATAATTTTCCATTTAAAATCAGCGGCCTGTGCTGTCACAGACCGCCGTTTCTTCACTACTATTGATTACCACCTGCAACGCGCATGACTTCTTTCCATGTATCGCGCATACTCCGCAAATGTGTAGCAATTTCTTCTACAATTTCTTTCTCTTTTGTCATATTCGCATCAATCAGCCTTCTCTGAAGATATACATATACTCTGTCAAAATCTTTAGCAACCGGATATTTCATATCCAATGTTGCACGAAATTCATCTACAATCTTCTGCACTTTTACGATATTCGTATGCGCCTTTTGTACATCTCCCTGTTCAATACCCATAATTGCAATATTACAGAACTTGATAGCGCCTTCATAAAGCATAAGCGTAAGTTCTGCTGGCGTCGCCGTTAAAACTTTACTGTCGTTATACTTTGCATATGGATTTTGTACTGCCATTTCAGGTAGCCTCCTACATTCCTAATAATTGGGCAACTGCATTTGATTTGGACTCCAATCTTGCAAGCGCCGTCTCCATCGCGGAGAACTTTGCATAATATCTGTCCATAAAAGCGTCGACTTTCTTCTGCTGTTCTGCAATCTTTGTCGTATATTCATCATATTCTTCCTGTAACAGTTTATCTTCATATACGCAGAAACTGCTGCTGACACCCTCGATGCCTTTCATCTTTTCGAATAAAACATCATGTAGATTATTAGCAAGACCGGTAAAGAATTCCGCAACCGTATCCGGATTTGCTGCAATTGCCGCAAGCAATTTATTATCGTTCTTTGAAGTATTGGAATCATCCGCATCTCCATCAATATGATATGCATTTCTCTCATTATCCGGAGCGTTAAAATATCCCAATGTATCGATTCCGAAATCAAACAGATATAACTGTGAACCGTCGCTCATCGTAACGCCCTTGGACATTACCTCTTTCATTACGCTTGCAACGCCGCTTAATGTGGAATCTTTTCTAAGTACTGCGTCTTTTACCTTCTTCTCCCATTTTTCAACTTCCGCATCGGACATTGCATCTTTTTCTTCGTCGGTAAGAGGCTCGTAACCTTTTGCGGAATCCGCGTTGTAGAGCTTATCCATCTCGTTGATCAGCTCGTTATATCCTTTAAAGAAATTCTTGACCATGTCAAAGATACCTGACGTATCCGACTGTGTCGTAACGGTCATACCCGAAGCCACTTCATTGGCCGTAATCGTCAATCCGTTAACCTCAAATACGTTAGTTGCAGACGTATAGGTCACGCCGTTCAGTCTGATTGAAGCGTCTGCAGCCGCCTCATAATGCGCAGCCTTCGCTCCTGAAGCAGTCTGGGAAAAACCAAGCGCCTCTATTGCCGCAGCGCTGTTTGCATCTCCCGATACCGCTCTGATCTCAAAGTCATTTTCTTTTCCTGTATTTTTAGAATTAAGATAAAATCTCTGGTTTTTCTCGTCAAAGTTTACGCCGATTCCCGTGCCTTTTAACTGCTCCGTCAATTCGCTAAGCGTTGTGTTTTCCGTAATATTGATGGTTGTCGTGGTCACGTTTGGCGTTCCTTTTCCTACTTCAATTTCGAAACTGGTTCCTGTCGTAATTCCCAAATCGGCCAAAGTTGTGCTTCCGCTTATTTTTCCGCCGGAAACGCTGCTGATCTGTCCACCGGTCATATAACCCGACTTTGCAACCGAAAGTACGTCAAGAGACTGCGTACTGTAAGGCGCGTTCTCATTCGCTACAATACTTACCGCATTACTGTTGCTGCATGTAACTTTCTTTTTGGAATATGCGGTTGAAAAACGCATATCGTCAAGCGTCTTCGTATAAAAATCATAAATCTTTGTATTCAAAGCTTTCCAAGCTTCCTGTTTCCAGCCAAGCTTTGTCTGCGCTTTTTCCATTTTTGTCTTTTTATATGCTTTCGCGCTCGCTAACTCTTTAATAATGGCCTCCGTATCAAGACCTGAATTCATACCCGTAATTCTGATCGGCATATCTCTTTCCTCCTATCTCTTCTCATCTACAAGGATGCCCGCCATCTCCCAAACTCTTGCTATCATATCGAGAGTTTTCTCAGGAGGCAGCTCTTTTAAGACCTCCTTCGTATCCTTATCAATTATTTTAATAGTTACCCTGTGCGTATCTTCATGAACGCCGAAAATTGCCTCCGAATTGCCGATCTTTCTGTTTAGCTGCTCAATTGCCCTTTTCAATTGCTCATTAGACGCTTTTTCATTGGCAGTAGGCTCTTTTTCTACATTTACATTCGCAGCGCTTTTCCCTGCGTTTTCCGCCTGTCTGCCGTTATCTTTTACTGTTTCCTGTGACTGCGCTGGTGCAACTTCCGTGTTCTCAACAGCTCTTGCCTGCGGCTGCATCGCCGGCGTTTCTACGCTCTCAACAGCTTTTACCTGCGGCTGTACCGCCGGCTGAACTGACGGCGCCTGCTGTACCTGCACTGCCGCCTGCATATTTCTGATTGAACTTACTCCTTCAAGTCCCATAATCCTTCACCTCCGTGTGAAACCATATTTTCCCTTTGTGCCTGATCCGGCTTTAATATCTTTATCGGACAATTTGGGCAATTTATTAACACCTTTACCCTAACAAATTCTGAAGTCCTTCCATGTTGTCCATATTCATGGCCTCTTTATTGGATTCCTGAATCTGTACATAGACCTCTTTTCTGTACACCGGCACTTCCCTTGGCGCGCTGATACCGAGTTTTACCTGATCGCCCTTGATATCAAGTATCGTTATTTCCACATTATTGTTTACTATGATGGCTTCATTTTTTTTTCTGGACAGAGCTAACATATCAGTTTCCTTCCCCTTCCGCACTCTTCTTTTTTTCCTGCAATATGTCGTAGATCGGATACTTTACTTTATAGTCCTCTCCTTCAACAATGACCTGCACCCCTTTTCGCTCCTCCGCATTGATAATGATAGGCGCCTGCAGATTCACGCTGATCTTTTCGATCTCCTTCGGTACGCTGACCGTTACCAGTACCAGAATGTTCTCCCCCGTGATCTCGCCGAGCGGTCTTAAAAGTTCGTCTTCCACTTCCGGGTTATACTGCGGCATGATCTCTAACGGATCCATGACCGGCATGGCAAATTCCGTCTCGTCGATAGACTGCAGATAACGGATCCCTGCGTTGACTCCCCTTTCCTCATCATGTACGATCGCAAACCGCTGCATTTCCGGAAAGCCTACGATCCCGTTTTCAAAGGTAATGATCTTGGAATCTTCTATTTCTATTTCTCCAAATACTCTTGTTTTAATATGCATTTTATCCGTATACTCCTTTCTTATCCATAACAGACAAAAAATCTGTCTGCGCACTCCTTTTCCCTTATCCGCCGTAATTTATAAAGAAAAATCATTTTCACACTTATTACAATCCGCCCGTCATAAACGGCGCCGGGGCTTATTGCAAATATATCCGTATAAGCGGCAGGCCGTCTATACGGATATAAATTTGTATCGCCTTTTAAATAAAGTTCAAAAGCGAAGTCTGCATGATCTTACCGGTTGCCATTAAGGATGCATTATAGGTAAGCTCCGCACTGTTCAGTTTGATCGCAATTTCTGTAATGTCTGCATCTTCGTTCTCAGACTTCAAAGTCTCAAATGTGGTCTGCTGCGACATCAGCCTGCTTTCCACCAGTTCTAACTTCTTTCCTCTCGTACCGCAGTTGGTCAGCGCCAGATTCGCCTGGTCCAAATATCCCTGCATCGCGGTAATTCCCGTAGAAAATTCCGTTTCTACCTTTTCTTTTACATAGGTATGCGCTTTATTTGCCGCATCAAGCTGTGCCTGAAGGGTATCTTTTTTCGTTTGGTAGTTCGGGTCGGATTCCGAAAGGGCATCCATCGTGCTTTTCAGCCTGTCGATCGTTTTTTCCAAATCGATCATCTGCTGCATGGTATTGACCAGATCGTCTACCTCGCGTCCGATATCATGGGTATAAAGCTCATCCGCAGTAGTATTGATCTGAATGACCTGATTAAACCCTACGTCATACTCAATACTCTGTCTCGCATAATTATAAGTAAGATATTCCTGATTATATTCAATATCCGGTTCTCCGGGTACTTGCTCCGTACACGCAAAATAATGCTCCGGCTTCAGATCGCCTTTTTCCCAGGTGTCCTTGGAATAAGTGATACGGATCTCTCCTTCATTCTTCGTAGACGTGGAAACGTCGTCTTTCGTATTGACCAGATTATTATATGCCGTATCTCCCAAAAGCAGCTCTCCGGTATCGGCAAGATAAACCACTCCGTTTGCCGGAACATTCTCATAGGGAGACGGAATGTCATAGGAATGCGCCTGCGTCATATTACCTGCAGCCACGCTGTATTCCTGCGTCGCTCCCGTAGCGTCCGTGTACTCGATCTTCGGCAGCCTTGTAGGCGGGTTGGCCTTGTCTTCAAAACAATCTTTATAGGCAAGGCGGATTCTGTGGAGGGTAGTCGTCGTAACGGAATTTTGCTCCGTAATATTGTTAAACCCGGCCTGATCAAAGTTACTGTCATTGATATCCAGAATATCGTAATTGCCGCCTGCCCCCTGATAAATCGTATTGATATGGGTGATCTCGTCGATCGCAGAAGCGTCAAGCTGTTCGGTGATCGTAAAATCCCTGTTCTCCGGTTGCGTAAACGCCAAAGTGGTATCCGTTCTGTATCCTGTGAAGATGAAACGTCCCGCATAATCCGCATTGCCTGTAGAATACAGTTCGTCGCGAAGCGCCTTAAGCTGCTCTACGATAACTTCTCTATCCCCGGTCTTAAGCTGTTCGGTCGCGCCCTTTGTAACCTGTTTGATCATGTCCGTCAGAACTTCGGTCACGTTAATGATGGCATCTTCCGTTACTTCCAGCCAGCTTTCCGCATCCGGCGCGTTCTTTTCATAATACTGGTTGATCTGCGACACACTGCTGCGAAGCCTTAAAGAGCGGATCGCGATAACCGGATCGTCCGAAGGTCTTGTGATCTTCTTTTGTGTCGACATCATAGTGTTGAGCTTATCCTGTGAAATCTTGTTTGTATTGATATTGGATAAGGAATTATTCTGCATAATTTTATTTGTAATTCTCATACGCTTTGTCCCTTTCCGGTTATACACCTGTCTGTAAAATCAATCTGTCATAAATTTCCGTCATGGTCTGTATCATTTTGGAGGCAAGGTTATAGGAGTTTTGGAACTGCACTAAATTCATTGCCTCTTCGTCCGTATCCACACCGGAGATCGATAACCGCTGATTATCTATTGTGGTAGAAATATTCGTATAGTTCTCTAAAAAGGTATTGGCCGCATTTGCGTTCAGGGAAATATCCGAAAGGATACAGGTAAGGAAATCGCCCGCTGTACAATTCC
This sequence comes from uncultured Lachnospiraceae bacterium, assembly GCA_910579805.1. Taxonomy (GTDB): domain Bacteria; phylum Bacillota; class Clostridia; order Lachnospirales; family Lachnospiraceae; genus RGIG3002. The sequence continues at coordinate 62,539 of CAJTWM010000001.1, forward strand.
TGAAAATCTTCTTATCACCCAGCATCTTGACAATGTTTTCCACTACGCCGTACTGATCCACCCCGGCCGCCGGATCCGTCTTAGTCGCAAGAAGATCCGCGTTGTTCACCAACGCCGCCAGAACGTTGACATTCTTCGCCGTTATATTATAATAACTGGATCCCGAGCATTTAACGCTGCCGCCCTTATCCCATTTATCATAACGGGAGGCTGCGGAAAAGGAATATTGCTCTCCGTTTACCATATCGCCTGTAAAGAGAATACATCCCGGATCGCCGTTGCTTGCATAGCCGTCGCACAAAAGATCGTTGACTTCCTGCGCAAAATTTCTGATCCATTCGTTCATCTGCGACATATAGTAGGGAATACCCTGATAATTCACAGACGACCCTACTTCCGCCGTTTTTCCGTTGATCGTACTGGTCACCGCAGTGTCGCTGAGCTGTTCGTCTATATCGAAAGTGTAAAAATACGACGTTTTTCCCGTAGCGGGATCGTATTCCTGTGAAAAAGTCCAGTCGCTGTAATAGTAAACCTGATTCGCCAGCGTGACTCTTCCCTGTTCTGCAAGATTACATTTGTTCAGATTCGTAAGATAGTCCGCCGTTACTTCTACCTTGACCTGATTTCCGGTAACCTTTTTGATCTCTCCGCTAAAGAATTCTTTATTATTTCCGTCCCTCAGATCCAAAAGCCCTCTCAGCGAACCTTTGGAAGTCTTTCCCAAGTTAAAGTGCTGGCCGTTAGACCACTCAATATCATATAAACCGTCGATATCGCTCTGATGTACTTTTTCTTTATTGGATCTTGCCGTACACTGCAGCGTAAAATAATCGTTACCGTTGACCAAAAGCTGATTGCCCCCGATCTTTACGATACAGTTGGTTGCGCCCGTTTCCCTGTCCGGATTATTGGCGTCGTATACCTTTACTTCGTTTACTTCCACGTCTACGATCTCGGAAAGCTGGTCTATCAAAAGCGCCCTTCTGTCACGCAGCTCGTTTGCCGTTCCCCCGGTCGCAAGCTCGATCACGTTAATCTGTTTATTTAATGTGGCAAGCTCAGAGGCGATGGAATTGATCTCGTCTGTCTTAACCTTGATTTCCTGATTGATGCTTTTCTGCAGTTCTTCTAAATTTCCTTCCAGATTGTTGAAATATTCACAAAGGCTGGAAACATAGCCGATAAACTGCGCTTTTGTGGTCGTACTCGCCGGATTTTTCTCCACTTCATTCAAAGCTTTTACCATCTGATTAAATATGGATTTGAAACCGTCGGTGGTACTGTCGTCCGTAAAATAAGACTCTATCTGTGCATAATAAGAAGATTTTACGTCATATTCCCCTACAAGGGACTGGTTATTCCAATATTTTGTATCATAAAACTCATCGCGGATACGCTCTATCGCAATCGTATCCACGCCTGCTCCTGCACAGCCGTATGTGGTAAAGGTACGGAGAGCTTCATATGCTTCCTGCACTACGGTCTGGCGGCTGTAACCCACCGTATCCGCATTGGAAATATTATTTCCCGTTGTATTCAATGCTGCGTTCGCAGCCCTGAGTCCTGAAGACGCGATATATAATCCAAAAAATTGTGACGGCATATTCACTCACCTCCCTACATTGCCAGCGTATTGATGATATGTTCTAACATTTCATCTATTACGTTAATATATCTGCTTGAAGCGTTGTATGCGTTCTGATACATGATCATGTTGCTCAGCTCTTCGTCGGAAGACACGCCCACGATCTGCTCTCTTGCGGCATCCGCGGACTCTACCGTGATCTCCTGACCTTCATAGATACCGTATGCCACATAAGCGCCGTTCGCTATCTGCGCTACCAGATCTTCATAATATTCTTCCAATGTGGTCCTCTTCTGCGCGAGCGGATTCAGTCTGTTGTCATCGTCCTCCCTCGTAAAGACTTCTTTTAACTTATCGGCTTTTTCATGGTCGATCTCGCCGTCTTTTTTCTTAAAGCTCAAAAGGCTCGGCTCTTGAAGCAGAATCGGATTCACCTGAATATTTCCTAAAATAAATCTGCCGCCGTCTTCCGCTTTCTCTATAAACAATTCCCAAGGATTCTCGCCGCTGTTGAGTACTTCGTTCATCTTCGTGGTCACATTGTGGATCAGCCTGTCAAACTCCGCTTCGACGTTCATAAGAACGGATTTGGAGATCGTCTCGCTATAGTACTCCAAATCTTCCAAATCTTCGTGGGTCGCATGATGGTCCCCACGCGCCAAAAGCATACTTCTCAACTTTCCGACATCCGTATTCAGCTCGGAAGAAATGGGTCTGGACAGGTCGAACAGCTTTGCGCCTTCGATATCGTATACTTTGTTTCCGTCCGAATCCAAAGAAGCTTTTGCATTTATGATCCAAAACGGCGTATAATATCCGGTCGATACATCTTCCTGCAGACCAATCTCGTAAAAACCGTCTCTCTTTACAAAATCATTGCCTTCGATGCGTACCGTTACCGTAGTATCTGCATTTTCTCTATACTCAATATTTGCGTAAGTGGAAAGTTCGTCTAAGATTGAATTACGGATATCGCGCAAATCGTTTGCCGTTTCCACGCCGCCTGCCTCAATACGGCAGATACGGTCATTCAGCTCTACAAGCTGTTTTCCATAGTCGTTGATCGTATCCACTGCGATCTTGATCTGGGTATTTAAATTGTTCTGGTATTTCTTCAATCCTTCGTAAATCGCTTCCGCTCTTGTCAAAAAGACTGAGGAATACTGAACAAGCATTCCCTGTGTGATGGCGTTGCCCGGATCTTTTGAAAGTTCCTGCACCGCTTTCCATAAATCTTCATAAATTCCCTGAAAAGCCACTCCGTCCATCTCGCCGAGTAACGACTCTATTTCGCCGAGGGTTTCCGCACTGACCTGATAGTAGGAACTCCGCCCTACTTCTTTCCGATATGTTTTATCGAGGAATTCATCTCTGACCTGTCTTACTTTAGAATAATAAACGCCAAGACCTGTCTGCTGGTTCGCAACGGCTTTGGGGTTTATCGATAACGTCGAATATTCCATTGTACCAAGGAGGATCTGCTGACGCGTAAACCCTTGCGTATCCAGATTCGACATATTGTGCGCCGTAGTGTTCAGCGCGTTCTGACTTGTTCTAAGGCCGGAAGAACCGACATATAAAGCTCCCATTAATGGCATAATATCACCTCTTTTTCTTATTGCTTCGCATCAAAGCCGCCGTTTAACCTGCCGCCCATCTTGTCGCCCGACATATAGGCTCCTTTTGTATAGTTGGCTGTTTCCGGCGCCGCTTTCAACGACTGGATGACCGTCATGTCAAATTCGATCATCTCCATCGCGTTCTTGATCAGCTCCCTGTTCTGGTCGTTCACTCTCTCCATCCTGTGTACGACGTCCTTGAGCTCATCATGGATCCCGGCAAGCCTGCCGCTCTCCTGTGGTCTGTCCTGAAGCATTTCAATCAAATTAACCAGTTTTAATTCTTCAACATCCTTGTTAATTACGTTGGCGATATCTCCAATAACTTCTTCTCTTTTCCTTTCCAAGTGTTGGATTCTTCCTACAACGATTTGTTCTTCATCCGTGATCTGCTGTAAAGCATGTAAATCCCCCTGTATGATTACAGGGGTTTTCTGAGTTGACAATACTACTAAATTTTCATATTCTGAAATTTCATTTTCCAGAATGGTCATTAGATTTTCCATTAAACTTGCCAAATGGATTACCTCATTTCTGCCAGTAATTTATCTGCAAAGGATTCGTTACTTACCTGATAATTACCTGATCTGATACTTGCTTTCAGAGGAGCAATCAGTTCTTCACGCACATCCGGCGCTGCTGCAACCGCCTGCTTCGCCGTCTGGTAATCTTTGCCTATACTGGATAACTGCAATTCATCAAAGCGGCTTACTGTCTTTTTATTGTTTCCCGCCTTCACCTTGCTCGTTTCTTTATATATCTGTTGTACCTGGGTGTATGCCTCAATACGCATATATACTCCTCCTTCCCTGTACTTGACTTTCATCATATAAACTTGCTTATTAAGAATATCGGATTATTTGATATTTACTTTAGTTCTTTTTGAGATTTCTTTCGAATTCTTTTTCCTGACAGGGAAGAATAAGGAAAAACTGCCCACAGGATTTCCCCGTGAGCAGTCTTTCGTAAATGATATATTTAGTAGTAGGAAGAGCGTTGTATAAAAAATTAATTTAACAGATTCCACCACCATGCTACCGTTCTGCTGGTAATCTTAAAGGTTACCTTTTTGGTTCCGCCGTAATTGCCGAGTCCCTTGATGGTTACGCTTGCGGTTCCTTTTTTCACATTGTTGACATAAGAATCTTTCACGATCTCATAATCCTGACCGTACACCAGATCCGTAGTGCCTATCTTGATCTTCGTGAAATCCTGTGCGTCTATGGTGATTGCTTTTCCGGTATATACCTTAGCCTGTACCGTTACTTTCGCACCGGAAATACTTGCCTGTACCACACGGTAGGTAGTCTCTATCGTTCCCTTGTAATTGCTGTTATCTTTTGCCGTTGCGATCATCTTAACGGTAGTATAACCCGTTTCCCCGATGGCAACCGTATCCGTCTTTGTTTTCTCTTCCTCAACTCCCGCTTCATTGGTCACATAATATTTTACTTCATAATCTTTATTATTGACCAGTTTCGCTCCCGTATTCTCGGTCAGAACCGGTGCGGAAATGAACGCGCCGTTCTTATCTTTAAATACTTTATCTACCGCGGTCAGTTTCAGTGTTCCCAAATCGGATTTTACAACGCTGAAGGTCGTATGCTTTGTATCCGCCGCATCCATATTAAAGATCGTTCCGGCAAAATTGCCTGTTCCGATGATCTTAACATACGGTATTTTGTTTGCAGGCGTTTCCTCTGTTGTCAGCGCCTTGTTATTCACAAAGGTCAGTTTATAGTCGGTGCCTTCTCTTAACGTTACGCCGTCATAGCTTACGGAAACCGCAGCCTTCGCGCCCTTCTTTTCATAAGCCGCTTCCGGCGCAACCTGATATTTCAGCCTGCTGTCGTCCGCTTTCAGATCAATCTTTGTTACGGTAAATTTCTTGGTAACCGTACCTGTGTATTTTCCTTTACCGGTAAATACCATAGTAGCCGATCCCGGCTTATCGTTCTTCTGATAGCTTACCGTATAGTCCTTTCCTTGGGTAAAGGTATCTTCTTTGCCCGGTTTCGCCTTCAGTGTGATTTCGCCCGGCTGTACCGCCTTGCCGCTTACGACGTCGTAAACCACTTTCTGCTGCCAGTTGGCTTCGTCTACCTGCGCCACGGAAGATAATTTCACGCCCGTGATCTTATAAGTCTTTGTTACGCTGCCAATATAACCTTCTTCCGGAACGCCGGTGATCGTAACCTGCGCCGTTCCGACTTCTACCTGATTGTTATAAGAAACCGTATATTCCTTGCCAAGCGTCAACGGTTCTTTGTTGCTTCCCTTCGGTACTACCATCATGAGGGGTTCGATCGCCGCTCCCGTATATTCCTGACTATAGGATCTCTTGTTTTCCGGGAAAGTAATCACCGTGTTCTTGATATAGGTGACTGAATCTTTTGCGTAAATCCTGATCCTCTTCGTCACGCTGCCCGTAAAGTTTCCCCTACCGGTTTCCGCATCATACAGGCCCGTAATAACTAAATCATAATCGCCTGCCGTCTTTACAGTGGATAATGCTTCTCCCGTTCTATTTCCGTTTTCATCCAGTAAATAGTATTCCGCTTTATAATCTTTCGTTCCCAGCTTTATGCCGTTATGGGTGATCTTGGTTAACGGTTTTAAGTTTTTGCCGGTTTCGATCATTGCATCCTGATATACGATATCCGTGCCTTCCACATCCTTCGGAAGAATGTTGAACTCTGCCACATCCCGACCCGTATAGTTTCCTTTACCGGTTACGGTAACCGTTGCGGTACCTACTGTCTTGTTATTTTTGTATTTCACCGTATAGTCGGTTCCGGGTTTCAATTCGGTAAGGCCGTAATATACCTTTAACTGCGCCGGCGTAAACGTAATGTTTTTGCCTGTATAGGTCTGATCCGGAATCTGATTGATAATAAAGCGTTCTTCAAATTCACCTTCTGCAAGGACTACCGTACCGCCCTGCGCTGCAGCCGGAATCAATACCGTTACATTGCCGTTTTCGTCGGAAACATATCTGGTTCCGCTATAGCAGTCCGTATACATGGCTCCTGCTTTCAGCCCTGCTATCGTATACTCAATCTCTTTGTCCGTAATGTTCAGACCCACCGTCAGCGTCGTATCGCCCCAGCTTCTCTGGAATACGTCCAAGCCTTTTTCGTCGGAGGCTTCTATTGTCTTACGGCTTCCTTTTGCCAGCACTTCCGAATATTTATTACGGATGGCCAGCATTTTCTTATAATGTGCAAAGGTTGCATTGCTTTCATTGGCCTGTGACCAATCAAAATCATAGCGGTTCTCCTGATACGGATAGTTGTTAGCGCCGGTCATACCCAGCTCTTCACCGTAGTAAATCACTACCTGTCCTTTGGAAGTGATCTGTAGGGAAGCCGCTACTCTTGCAAGCTCCGTCGCTTTCTCTTTGGATACCTTTCTCTCATTAACAAGTGTATAGATGTACCCGTCTTCGTCATGGCTGCCGATAAACGCGCCTAACGTAGCCGTATTGTCGATCGCCGCATTCCTTGCGTTTAAGAACTTCTCCGTATCACTGATCTTTCCTGTTGCAAAATCAAGCGCCCTGCCATTGTAATCGAAATCCAGCAGGGAATCCATGCGTCCGCCGCGAAGCATTCCGTTATTGGTTCCATAACCTGCGCCCGCCCATTCGCCGATCATCTTAAAGTCAGGATCGATCTTTGTCAACGCATTCTTAAATGCGGACCATGTTGTATCATCCACATGTTTTACCGTATCCACACGGTAATAATCAATATCATATTTGCTGATCCAATTGGACTGCCACTCTACCAAAAGTTCCCTTACTTCGTCCTTTTCCGTCAGGAAGTCAGGAAGTCCCGATAAAGATGACATCTGGTCATTGCCGTCCACCATTTCAGAGCCTTCCCTGATCATACGGATCGGGTTGCCCGCTTCGTCCTTCAAAAGTCCGTTAAAGTAGCCCTCCTGCCCATAACCGGAATGATTCAATACCACATCCACCATGATCTTCATTCCTCTGGCATGAGCCGCATCCAGTAATTCCTTAAATTCCTCCTCGGTTCCGAGATGGGAATCAATCTTCTCAAAGTTACTTGCCCAATAACCATGGTATCCCCATGAAGTAATACCCGCAACATCCGTCTGAAGGCCCGCCTTCATATCGTTTGCCACGATGGGCGTGATCCAGACTGTGTTGACGCCAAGGTCTTTTAAATAATCCAGTTTCTGCGTCAGACCGGCGAAATCACCGCCATGGTAGCTGGAAGGACCGGTTGCACTTGTATCATAACCGGGGTTATTATTGCTTGGATTTCCGTCGAAGAAACGATCCGTCACTGCAAAATAAATGATCGCTTCATCCCAGTCAAAGTCCGCCCCTTTCTGTCTGTCAACTACGTTTACTTTCGTTTCCGTTTTGTATTCGTTTGCGTATTGGTCGATCACCGTGATCGGAATGTTCTTCTCGCCGGCTGCTACGCCTTCTTTCACCGCAATGGAAAGCTCCATCAGTTTCGGATCTACCGGCGTCAGTCCTCCGCCAAGCGCGGTCAGATCCGCCATGATACTGGATGCCTCCATACCGGAAACGTCCGCCCCGTTCTTTCCTTCAAAAGCAACGGAAAGCACATTGTTATCATTGTAATCCATATTTGCATTGAAAACTTCTGCAGTTACATTAGCTTCAAAAGTCTGATATTCACATACGGAATATTTCTGATCCTCGGTCGTTACTTCATTGAATTTATCCAATACATATTCCGGATCGGAAGATGCGGTTTCTTTTAAAATATAGCGGTACTGATAGGTTCCCGGAACCAGATTTTCAAGGTCGTAAGTATATCTCTGATCCTCTGCATTCCAAACCATGTTATAAGCTTTTCCGTTGATCTCGATCTGTACGGACGCATAACCGCCTTCGCTGCCTGCTTTGAATTTCTCATCATTTCTGTAATAGAAGTGGATCTTGCTTTCTTTCGGCGCAATTTCATAACCGATGTTGTACGGATAGGCACCTACGACGCCTTTGCCCTCTTCTATTTTAATTTTGATCACGCTTTGGTCAACCGGCATGGTAATAAAATGGTCGCCGCCGTCTTTTTCCCCCCAATGGTCGCCTACCGCCGCGCCTTCGGGAAGGGTATCCGTTGCCTCATAGGTTCTTTCCAAACAGAACGTGATGGTATCCAGTCCCTGTCCCAGCGGAATGACCGCCATTTTCTTGTTCCCTTCGCCTTCAAAGGGATAGAAGCCGGTATAGCCGTTGTTCCAAGTATAGAAATACCAGTCGGAAGCCGTTTGGGTAGTACGGGTATATTCCGCAACGATATATCTCTTTTCCAGCGGAACGATTTCCGGTAATTCGGTATAAATATTTGTCCTGCCGGCGCCGTCTTGATAAACAATGTAAAGCGTCTTGTCTTCGCCGTCGGTATTCTTATATACTCTGTCACTATCCTGCCATGCCCAGTCGTCACTATAGGAACGCGGGATAATGCTCATATTGGCATAGCTTACTTCAGCCGTAGCTTTCATCCAAGTATTTCCGTCTGCAAGTACTTCCGTTTCCGTAAAATAAGTCGGTGCTTTCGCTGGCGCCCCGTCCGTTTCCCAAATCCAAAGCGCCGCATCTTTTATCGTCGTATGAATCTCATCATAGTAATAGATCGTGTATTTGTATATTGCCTCTACCACATTTACCGAAAAGTCGGCGGTAATTTCCTTTCCTTCCGCATCCTGTCCTTTCGCAGTCAAAGTAAAGGACGTCACATCCGCCGGAAAATCTTCGCTGATGCTTACTGTCGGTACGCCTTCCACCGCTGCCAATGTGATCTTTCCTGCATATTCCGCTTTCGCGGTCTCTTCCGACAGGGCATAAGTAACGGCTGCGTCGGACGTAATGCCGTTTGCCGCATACAAGGTCCAGCCCGCTGGAAGCTTTGCACTATTACCAAGTTTTACAATAGGCGCCTCGCCCGGCATTTTCAATCCGGCAATATAGAATACGCTATTGCCGTCTACGAGCGGATTGGTATTGCGGTCGTCCGTCACCCATTTGTCCTGCTTCGCAGGATCGGTCTCATTTGCGTCAAAATAGACAAACTTATAGGTATATCTGCCTGCCGCCAAACCGGTAAGGGTTAACTCCCACTCTCCCGTTTCCGCATTTTTCTTCAGCATATATCCGTCTTTATATTCATCCCAACCGTCTATACCCGCTACGCATACTTTCGCATCGTCCGGAAGGGCATTGTTTACATAAGTAAATTTCACCGTTGTTCCGGTTACTGCCGGATAAGGACTTACCGGCTTATCCACATCGTCTTCGGTAACGGTAACAAGGTCGTTGCCGTTCTCCGCTTTCGGATCCGTATTCAGCTTATCCTTTGTCCAGGCACCGTTTACCTCAAAACCGTATTCGTAAGTACCCTTATCCATTTTCAGCGTAACCGACCAGTAGCCCGTATCCTCATTGAATACCATGGGGACGTTCGTCCATCCGTTAAAGGATCCTTTGACGGTCACTGTTTCCGCCGCAGGGGCAAAGTGATTAAAGGTAGCTTCGCCTTTTCCCGGAACCGGACTCTTGACATTGCCATCTTCCGTATACTCTTTTGCCAAAATCGTTACTTTCACTGTGGCTGTATTATTTTCGTCACTGGTATCCGTTGCCGTTAATGTGACCGCCTTCACGCTGGCATCTAAAGTGTTTTTAACCAGCAGCTTCTGACTGCCCACATCACCGGTTATTTCAATATGCTCGCTGTACGCTGAAGATTCCTGCGACAGCGCATACGATACGGGGATTGTTGCCTCATTATCCTCTTTATATCCGCTTAACTGGGCATCCAATGAAAGTTCCTGATTCTTCAATGCGGTAACGTTTGTACCTAATATACCGTTGATCGTAAAACCTTTATTACCGCCCACCGCATAATGCTCACCGTTGGCATTTGCAACCCGGTATGCAAAAAATTTATATTCGTATTTTCCTGCTATCAATGTCGCTTGTCCGGTCCAAGTATTATTTTCTCCCTTGGTCAACGCGCACATTTCAGACCAGCTTCCGCCTGACAGACCGCCTTTCACTATAATTCTGTCAATATCCGAAGCAGCAAGATTCACGTTTGCATTGGCTGTATTATCCCAATATGCAAAGTAAGAATCCGTCGGGACGCAGGTAAATGTAACCGTATTTCCTGCGACGCTGTGTGTAACAGCCGCATCAAAGTTATCACCTGTCACAGGCGGTTCGGTGCCCTCGCCAGTGTCGCCGCCTGTACCGGTATCACCGCCAGCGCCGCCGTCTCCTTCCCCTTCTGCCGCGCCGTCATTTGTCTCAGGCGCCTGTATCTCAGTTTCCGGCTGCGCCGTCTGTTCCGGCTCGCCGTCAAGTTCTGACACCGGCGTCACTTCATTCACATCAGTGATTTCCGTTTCCACCTGTGCCGCCGATACGGTCAGACTATTTACCGGCGCAGCCGTAAGAATCATCACTGCTGCCAGTATACCGCTGAGTATCGACTTGAAACATCTTTTTCGTTTCATACCCTTATTCCTCCCTTTTTTCTCTGTTTCTGCCAAAAAGCATCTACGAAATAGTTTCTAACTTTGCGAAAATTCATTTTCTTCCCAAAATATTTTCGAAATATTTCGTACTTTTATTATATTCTCTAAGCAGTCACGAAATCAATTAGCCTATTCTTACAAAATATTTAAATTTTTTTTATTTAATTTTACTAATGGGTAATTTATTTTATTGGAATTGAAATAAAAAAAATCCCTAAGATTTCTCTTAGAGACTTTTTATAATTTATCTTCCCTTTATGATTCATAGTGTTTCATGCCAATATTTTTCCATACACTCTTCGGCTTCTGCCTGTGACAAATTCATTTTCCCCATAATATGCTTCAAGGTCTCTTGTCGGCTGTTGCCAAACTCCCTGCTTAGCCTAATCAAAGCCCGCGTTCCCTCTTCCTGACCTTCTTTCCAACCGTCACTTTTACCGATTCTATATGCTGTTTCCCGTTCATTCTCTATATGCTTTTCTTCATTATATTCAAATATACTCACAGCTATCGCCTCCGCACGATTTTTTGATAAAAACTCCTCCAATATTCCGTTTCTAATACAAAAGTCCACCGCCCGCCCTACCGCTTCTTCAAAAGGCATTTCTTTCGCATATTTCCTTACCTGTTCCACATACTTTGCATATTCCTCCAATAAATGACATGCTCTCATCAATTCCAAATTATACCCTAAATTGATATTGTACACAGTTACCACCAGTTCCAATTCCGGATATTCCTGTTTCTTAAGAAAAGCGTCCGATAACCTTAACAGTCGAACCGGCGGTTGTAAATCGATCCCATTATAAAAAATAATGAATTTCGGCGCAGGCAGCCTGACCAACTCCGTACTATATAAATTTTCATCCTTTACTAGTCCTTGCAACACCTTTGTAACATAAATCAGATCCCTTAAAGGCATATTCGGATTCACCGTTGACTGGTGCTCATATAGCATCAGTTCAAAATCAAAGACAAAAGAAATATCATTCTTATAGTTCATATAAATTGCATTCTCCAAAGTCGTGACTTCAAGCTTCTCTAATTCTGTGTAAGATGACTTATTTACCGCATTATAAAGACTCAGGAGATTCCTTTTTTCTTGAAACAGCATTCGGAATACAGTATCTTTGTAACATCTCTGTATCTGTATTTCGTTTTGAAAGGCTTCTATTTGTCCTCTCTTTAATGTTTTTTTCCGAACCGGATTTTGTAACTGTTTCTGTTCTTTTTTCTTTGTTTCATTCATTTTACATTCTTTCATTTAGTGTCCTCCCATCAATGCAGAAGAACCGTTTCAGAATCTCCTGCTTATCAAAATTAGATTTGGATCAAAGCACGGATTTTCTGATAATTTAGAAATAAAAGAGAATAGAATTGAATTAAGAAAATATGCTTTTTATGATTCTAGCATGGATCTATAGAAAACTCAATCATAATATAACAAGCTACGCAAGCTGAATAAAAAGCTGCAAAGCAAAAGTAATTTTAAAAAGGCATTCCAAAACCTTTCCGGTCTTGAAATGCCTTTTTCTTCGTTCACTTTATTTACTGCTCATTGTTCCCGTTTATTCCAACTCAAACAAATATGCTTTCAATACTTCCAGTTCTGCATAGATCTTATCCGTAACATACACATTTGCCGTCGTTGTATTGGTTGTGATCGTACTCTGAGCCTCAAAATAGAACTTCAGCCCATTATCGCACTGCCTCATAACGGATTTCGGTACCAGAATATAGTAAATACCGCCGCTCCTTAAATTATTGGCGTCTACCGGACTGTCGTCCGAAGCGTTATACATCGCATCCGCAAGACGGTTGACCCGTTTCTCCGTTCCGTTTACAGTGATCGTTTCCGATCCGTCCGCCGCCTCATAGAATACATGGGTGGCAATGCTCCTGCTTCCCTTTACAAAGTTGACGTCCTGTACGGTAAAGTAAAGCTTTTCATTGGCATCCGCAGTAGCCTCATCCGATAAGGAAATACCGTTGGCGTCGTCATAGAACCGGTAAATGGTCTTGATCTCCCTCGCCTCCGGCAGGCCGTTCTCCAAAACGGAAATATAAGGGGATTTCATACCCGCCTGATAAGAAGCAATCATCGTATTAATGAAAAGTTTCGCTTCGTCAAACGTATATAACGTACCGCCGCTGTTCTTATGTTTTGCGGAATGCCCCATGCCCGTATAGGTAATGTTGCCTTTATTATAAATATAATAATTGTTGCGCACATCGTTCGGAGACTGGGAATAGACCGTCTCTAATTTCGCCATGCTGCCCGGCTGCACTCTTTCGCCCAAACAGAACCAAACTACCAGATCGCTCTGTCCGTCCATATCGTCATCCGCCGTGTAGTCCAGTTCGTAGTACTGCCCGTGGGTCTGCGCCACCTCAAAATCCTGCGCCAGCTTATACGGATACTCCGTAATTTGGCCTTTGTTGACCTGCGTCACATGAATATTGCTTACTTCTCCGTTATTGACACGTTCCATTTCTCCATGATCATAAAATTTATCGTCCCAATAATAGCAATTATCATACCTGATATTGCGGTACTGATTGGTAAATACAATCTTTATCCCGCTTCCCCAGTTGCCCGACCACAAATTATACTGGGTATACTCATTGTCAGAAGACGTACCCGGATCCTTCTCTACTTTCTGATTTTTCGCGCTGATCAGGGAATAAGTATAACCGTGGGTCTCCGCAACCGTTTCTTTTCGTCCGCTCTTAGGTTTATACGCCACATCCTTACTGCCGGAAACCACCTCATTCCATCCTGCCTCTCCTTCTTTTAAGGCAACGCCTCTTTGGAGTACCGGCGACTGCAGGATACCGTAGCGGTCCATGCCCACAAGCGGACGTACATATCTGTTCAGGCTCACGGCATTACTTGTATAATACCATGAAGCAGGCATAAATCTTGCGTCCCAACTATCTCTCCATGGATATCCTTTTTCCTGTCCGTTGATGGAAGGATTATTGAAAAATGAAGTCGTATCATGACCCAGCATCACGCTCTTTCCGCTGTTGATGAAGTCTATGATCGCGCCCATCGGCCCGCTCTGGCTGTCGCCGCTAAAATCGCCGTACAAATCGGAAAAACCTAAAATAAGCATATTAAAATCTTTCAGATAATTCGGATTATAGTCCTTATGATGTCTGTCAGGATTCGTATAATTCTCAAAATCCCACACGCTGATCGTCTTAATATCCAACTCAAAATCATCTGCAATTCCCGGATAGTATATACCGTTATGATATCCTCCATATATCAGAATATGGAAAAAGCTGCTCTTATTCGAAACCTCGTCCTGAAGACTGATTACCGGCCCGAACCGATCCGTATTCCTGTTGATCTGACAGATTTTAAGTACTTCCTTCTCCATCCCCTTCAGCTTCGTATAGCCGTTGGCGGACGTATAGATATTAGGGTTGTTTACCTGACAGATCTCTATCCTCCAGGGCAGAAGACCCTTATATCCCATCGGCACCTCCCTGGTAAGCGTATATTCCGTTCCCGCATACAATCCGTCTGCTGAAACAAGACTGCCGTTTTGCCGATTAGTCATCGTAATATCGGATACCTCTTCCGCCTGCGAAAACTTACCGTCTGCATTTACATCGATATAAAGCTTACAGGAATACTGGGTATCCATACTTGCCGCGCCTTCATTTTGGATCGCAAAGCTATAACTTAACGTATATTTTCCATACATATTCGGATTAATGTAATAAACATCATTAATAACCGTGCCGTCGCCTAAGATTCCCTCCGTCGCTCCATTCGCCGTAAATCCGCTCATGCTTACCTTAGGCCGGTTCAGATAAAACTTAAACAGTTCCGATCCGTTCTCGTCAATATCGCCTTCCGCATAAAAATTGGTATATCCCTTCTCCAATGCCGAATCTACAAACTCATACAGGTAAGTACAATTATCAATATGATCTCCGTCTACTTCCCGGACTGTCTGCTGCTCCTCCAGCTTTTCCACCTTAACGGACTGACATCTGTTGTCCCAGGAATGCTTCGATAAATCCGCCACATCCCCGTTAAATGATACGGAATTTCCTTTCAGGTCCGGCTGATCATATAAGGTGACCCGGTATCCGTCTTTTACTTTCAGGCTGGAAATTCCTTTTTTCTCCATTTTTGCATAGATCTGCCGTTCCAAAAGAGCCTTTTGCTCAAACTCTCCCGTCCCAACCGTTCCTCTCCTGCCTTTGAACCCTACGTCTTCAAATAAAGTCGCCGGCTGCTCGATAAACTCATCCGATACAATGACCGGATATGCGCCGTCAAGGAAAGAAGTTAAGGCGCGCATTTTTTCTTCCGTAATATCGTTTCCGCCATATCGTACATAATTATAGAAATATGTATAATCACTTCTGTTATTATTTTTGTACTCCGTAGTCAGAAGACCGGATAAAGGCAGATTGACAACCCGCAGGTCTCCTATGTTGTAGTAGATCAGACCGTCCATATCATGATCGTTAAATACGGTACTTCCTAAATATTTTCCGTCGCTGCTCTTTCCATTGTCCGTGATCCAGTTTTTCAGATTCAAATGTTCTTTGGACGTACCAATATAGATCAGGTCGTAGGTCTCGTTCAGTTTCTCAATCTTACCGATAAACTCCGCCGTAGTCATAACGGTAATATCCACGCTTTCCACTCCCGGCGCCCACTTCTGCAATTGCTCTAACGTAATATCGGACTGGCCGACCTTTGCCGGCTGTATTTCCAAAACCTTAATGTGCTTCTTCGTTTCCACGCTTCTGCGGTTCTTATAATTGATAATATGCCGTAATGCCTCCGCCTGGGAGATATTGGTCGGAAGGGGAGCGTAATTCCCCGACGTATCCGATGTACGGAATAAATTCTCCAGTTCGATTTCATCCAAAACGTTTTGGAATCCCTGTTCGATCTCTGCGCCTTCCGTATAGATCGTAGGCGTAAAGAAATTGCTGTTGATGATCGGAGTCCCAAACTTACAGTATACCTGCTCTGTCGTAAAGTTGTGGTCATCATCTTCCACCATTTCTTCCAGCAGCGTATCCACCGATACACCCGAAATCCCACTGGTGTGTTCTTCCAGCCACGCGGGCAATGATTCCTGACACATTACCGCCGCGAATTTGAATATCCAGGTGTTTTTTTGCCCTACATTAACGACCGTACCGTCGTTTTCATCGCTTCTATACAAAAGACCGCCGTCTACCAGACACGGAAGCGCGCCGGCTACAATACGCTCAAACAGGCTTCTTGCCGTACTTTCCGATAAATCGCAGCTATCAGCCGCATATTGATCTCCTGATAACGTACTATCGGCGTTTTCATTTCCCGTCCCGGCACTGTCCGTACTTCCGCCGGTTCCGGGCTGCGTGCCGTTTCCGTCGTTGTTCGGACCCGTTCCGTCTTCATTTCCGGGTTCCGTGCTGATTTCGCTTCCTGCTCCTTCCCCGGACTCCGTACCGTTTTCACCGCCTGTTCCCTCTTCGCTTCCGGGATTTGTGCCGCTTTCACCGCCCGTTCCCTCTCCGCTTCCGGGATTTGTGCCGCTTTCACTGCCCGTTCCTTCTCCGGTTTCGGAATTTGTGCCGCTTCCGCCTCCTGCTCCTTCTGCGGGATTTGTATTGCCTGCGCCGTCGTTGCCGGGACTGCCTGCATCACTGCCGGTTCCGGGATTCACGTCTGTTCCCTCTCCGCTTCCTGCATTCGTGCCGCTTTCACCGCCCGTTCCTTCTCCGCTTCCGGATTCCATGCCGTTTCCGCTTCTTGTTGTATCGCTATTTACGGTTCCTATGGTTTGTTCACCGCCCAGATCCCCGCCATTTCCGAGATCCGCACCGACATCTCTGTCTGCTTCGTTTCCTGTTCCTTCTCCGCTTCCAGGTTCTGCACCGTTACCGTTTCCGGCTTCCTCTCCGCTTCCGGGTTCCGTATCGTTTCCGTTTCCGGCTCCTTCTCCGTTTCCGGGTTCTGCGTCGTTTCCGCCGCCCGTTCCTTCTCCGTTTCCGGGTTCTGCACCGTTTCCGCCGCCCGTTCCTTCTCCGTTTCCGGATTCTGCACCGTTTCCGCCTTCAGCTCCTTCTCCGGGACTGCCTGCATCATTTCCGGTTCCGTTATCCGTGCCTTTTCCGATTCCGGCATGACCGATGTCGCTAAGGCTGCCGCCCGGTTTATTTTCCTCACCCACTATTTCATCAATAACAGATGTTCTCATTCCTGAATTGATATATAAGAAATCAAATACCGGCGGTTCTCCCATGTTATTTAATTCCCCGGGAGTCAGGGTGATGACCTTTACAGGGAATTTTTCAAAATCGTCCGGCTCCATGTTTAAAACATATTTTTTGAACCACTCGTTATTGGTAAATGCATTCCTGCAATAGATTACGGTTCCGGCAAAATAATAGGTCTGCTTATTTTGATTTTCATCATCGCTTTCAATAAACTGATACTCACCGCCCGCACTTGCCGCTATGTCAGAAACAATATAAACGTGTGTATCCCCTGCAAGGTTTCCGTAATTCTCTACTCTCTTAAAGGACAGGATATAATATCCGTCCTCTCCGGCTTCTGAACCTGCCTGATCCGTTTTGATTTCATCATCCGTTTCCGTTGTCGGTTCTACTTTCGTCTCGCTTTCCGGTTTGGTAGCAGTCTCCGTTTCCGTACCGCCGCTTTCTTCCGGCGAACTTGTACCGGGTTGTTCACTGCCGCTCTCTTCGGGCGTTCCTGCATTTCCTCCCGTACTGCTTTCCTCCGGAGCGCCCGTACCGGGCTGTACACTGCTGCTCTCTTCCGGAGTACCGCCGCCTTCAGGCGTTCCTGTATTTCCTCCCGGAGTACCGCCGTCTTCAGGCGTTCCTGTATTTCCTCCCGGATTCCCGCCTCCTTCAGGCGTTTCCGGATTTCCTCCCGGATTTTCTGCGCCGGGCTGCGGGCTGCCGCCGTCTGCAGGCGGCTGGGGATCTGCGCCGGATGCGTCCGTCGGTTTCACTTCGGCGCTCAGCCTATCCCATACCCTTCCGTTCCATGTCAGCTCCGAACCTGCATTTTCCGGCTCTGAAGGCTGTCCGCCGTTCTGATCCCCGGGATCTTGCTGTGGAGTGTCCGGAGTACCGCCGCCGCTGCTTTCGCTTGGCGGGGCGGGGCTGGAACTGCTTTCTACCGGAGGGGCCGGATCGGAACCGGTTTCTGCCGGAGGCGCAGGATTAGAACTGCTCTCCTCAGGACTGCCCGGAACCGTACTGCCCGGTTCCGGACTTACCGTCTCACCGCCGCCCGGATTCGAAGTTTCTGCCGGACTGCCGGTCTCCTGCGGCCCGGTTCCTGTCGTTCCTTCTGATCCGTCGCCTGTGCCGGTCTCTCCCTGCGTACCGGTCTCCTGTGTGCCGGTCTCCCCCTGTGTACCGTCGCCTGTCGTCTCTTCCTGCGTAGTTCCTGTGGTTTCCTCTTCTTTGGTCTCTTTGTCCGTTGTCGTCTCTTCTGTAGCAGTTTCCGTCCCGGTCTCCGTTTCTCCCGCTACATTGATTCCCTCTTCCAGCATTTCCGCCCATGTTTTGGGATCTACAAAAATACCGTCTGCCAGCTTTTTATATATCACCGTTTCAGGCGCCATCGATTCGACCATATCGGCCGTTACCAGAGTAGCGGAATCTATAATATAATATAAAAATCCCATCTCCTTATTCACCTGGGAATAAGTACCCTGATAGTCGAAGGTAAGCCGGTACCCTTCCGCCGCGCCGCCCGTTTTCTTCTCAAACCATCCTGTTCTTTCCTGCCCGTCCGCTTCACATCGCTCAAACCCGTCCTGAGCAGTTTCACTTTCTTCATATTCCGCCTGCCCATAGGTCACCGGAAATTTATCTTTTAATCCTAAACTGTCATAATATGCCTGAAGTTCTTTTTTCTTACCTTCTATAAACGCTTTTCTTTCTTCAAAAGTGGGAAGTGAACATAAAATCTCTTTCCAGCCCACCCACTTCATTTCCTCTTTGTCCCAGGCGGAAAGAATCGGCTCATATCCCCCGAAAAGATAACCGATCTCCGAAGCGTTCCTGTTAGGTACGATCTCCAGTACGGTATATTCCCTCTCGCTTTCCGCTATCTGATTTCTTAATTTTTCGATACCGAAAAAGGTTTCAGCCGCTTCGGCTTCTATTGATCTTGTCAATACGGAAACCGCTGCCAGCGTAAGGGCAAGTGTTGCTGCCGCTGCCGCCATCAGGGAATGCTTCAGGTGTTTTTTGCCCTGACGCCCGCCCTGCCTATTGTGATCCCGGCCATTTTGCTTTTTAACGGACGCCTTTCCCTGTGTTTTACCGTATTTTTTATCGTTCTGTGTATCGTTCTGTGAAACGCCGTCTTTTGAACGTTCCGGGGCAGGACTTTTCCTGTCCGCCCTGTCTGCTGATTTCTCCGCTTTTCCGTCTGCATCTTTATCAGCCGCTTTAACCGGAAGGGATGTTTTTCCGTTGCTGCCTGACACGCTTTTCCTATACGGCGTTTTCTTTCTGTGGGATACCCTTTTATTTTGATTCGTTTTCTTTTCGTTTCCCTTTTCTTTTATGCCCGCGTTACCATTACGGCGCGACCAAAAGTGCCTGATCGCTATTAAGCCCATGGCTACGGCAAGCAGCCCTGCCACTGCCGATATAAAATGCTTCAGACTTTTATTATTCAATTTGTTATTTCCCTGTTTCGTCTTCTTCATTTTTATACCCCATGTCCGCTTGGGCGGACTAAAAATCACTTCAATTCAATCGTTAAAAGATTAACTTCTACTTTTTCTGAAAGAGTACCGTAGAATAAGTGCAGATGTCCGGATATTCCGTCATACTTACTTTAATGACCGCACTCTTGATCTTGATATCGTTCTGTACCTGCCAAAGCCCGTCATAATTGCCGCCCAAATCCACCTTAAACCTAAAGTCCGCTTTCAGTTCATGTTCGCCGTTTACACTGGTTCCTAAATATTCTGCCGTTACGGTTACCCCGGCAGGCGCTTCATAGTCTAACGTCACTTCATACTCCATTGGATGATTTAGCTGCCATCCAAGTACACGATATCCTGTTATTTCATAGTACGCCGGAAATTGTCCATAAACATTTGCCTCTCCCGCTTTAGTGGTCTTTCCGGAAATACATACTTTCGATATGAAATGGATTCTCTCGTAATCCCATGTACTTCCCGTTACCTGATCTTCATAATGTACGATTACCTTCAGGTAATAAGAATTATCGGGAGGGAGATCCTTGGTAAAGGTCAGCGCATATCCGCCTGCACCGCCGCCTCCGTCTTCCTGCGTACCTCCGCGCAGCCTGACATCCACATAGTCCTTATAAATATCATATTTTGATATTTTTTGCCCGTATTCATCGCAAAAGTAATACTCTATTGTAATGATCGGTTTTTGATATTTCGGCTCTGTATAAGGATAATTGTTTAGGCCGTGATCGTTCTCGCCGTCATTTCCCCTGCCACGTTCCATGCTGGAATCACCGCCTGTCGTTCCTTCCTGATCAATCCGGTAGGTAATGGTATCTGACACTTTTTGTCCCGTAACATCCGAAGATACTACTAAAGTGATTGAGAAAATCTTTCCATAATTTTGCTTTTCCTGTTTTACCTTAAGTTCCAGACCGGAAGTATTGTCCGTAAAGCTTTCCACCCTCTCCGGTTCGCTGACCGTCCATTTGTAATGTAAAGCCGCCCTTTCTTCCTCCGAGAATCCTGTCGTTGCCACGATAGAACCGTATTTCGGGTTAAACGCCAATAATGATTTCGTTGTGATTTCAACCGAATCCAAAGATTTCAGGCTGCCGCCCTCTACTTTGACCACACCCTTCGCCATCTTGTTCGGGCTGGATTTATACCTTGCCACAATGGTAAGATAGCTGTTCGGCTCAAATGGCGCTACATTCAATACGCCGTTAGCGTCTATCGTACTGGCCGAATTTCCTTCTTCGATCTGCCAGTTCACCAGATCGTTTACATTGGTAATGGATTCCCGCATCGCGTAAATATTGTAGGCATTGCCACGCTCTACCGACGTTACCCTGTCTACGACCGGCGTGGCCGCATCCACACCCGTCCCTGCATCCGAGATAAAAAGTACTATGGTGTCGTCCGCTATCGGAACATTGGTAAAGATCACCTTAGGATCTCCCTGTATCATTCGGTTTCTGAGCGTAATCAGCGGCGTAGTCGCATAGACCGCGCTGCCTGCCCCCGCGCCGTTCTCACAGCCGACTGCGATCTGCACAGATCTTACAACGCTGATGGTCGTCCCGTCCGCCGCTTTCTCTTCCTTCGTCTCTAAATCGACTTTAAAATCCGCTACATTCTCCGCCAAAAGCTGTTCCGGATAAAGAGCCGGACCGCTTTCCACATAATCGCCCGAAACCGGGTCTTTGATCACTTCCCATTTGGAATAATACATATTGTTGTTTCCGTCGGTTTTCCACGTTACGACTTCTTTAATGAAATTGGTCGCACCGCCTACTTCTTCCGTATGGTACAGCACCAGTTCCGTCTTATCCGCATCTACCGTCTTTTCCACGCCCACGCCGTCGATGATCAGATCCTCGATCTGATTCACGGCAAGCTGCGCTTCGTTCTGCACTTCCGAATCCGCATTTCCCTTTGCAAAACTGTTTCCGCTCGTCAACATAAAGGAACCCGCTATGACAATCACGATCGACAAGATTCCGATGGTGATCATCAGCTCGATCAATGTCAAGCCCCGATTTTCTTTCATCCCAATCCTTTTCATTTAACCCTCTCCATTTCCTTCTCTGTTCCGAAGCCCGTGTTTCGGAAATTGATATGTTCCATGCTGACGATCGGGTCAGCCGTCAAGCCTGTTCCCAGATGCTCCGTGTACCGGCCGCTTGTAACCTCCGGTAAATCTGCCGCCTGTCTATCACTTCACTAATCAGCCGCACACTATTTTGTCCTTGTCAGGACATACTTACCGGTCGCGGAATACAGCGCAAGCTCGTAAGTCCTTCCCCTGTCGATCACTATTTGGGTACACTCTTTTGTCGTTTCTTTCATCTTATTCTCTATAAAGGCATTTCCTTCCGTTCCGTCTGAAAGAAGGAATTTTTTAAAGTTACCGCTCACACGGTCAAAGACAACGATCAACGTCTGTCCGCCCTGAATCTTAATTTTGCTTTCGCTTCCGTCGTTTTCTTTAAAAGTACATATTATGTCTACGCTGCCTTTACCGATTTTTTGCTTATCCAGTAACGCCCACTTTAAATCGATGGCGTTCTCCGGAACATAATATCTGACATAATAATAGCCGTCCGTATCCTGCATGACCTCCATGTAGCAGTCGGCCGTGGCCGATTTCGTCAGGGCATAGGTCTTTTCCTTGCCAAGCGCGGTCATTAGATTATTGGCGCACTCTCTCGCATCCTGCCCTGTCAGCAGGGAAAAGGAATAAAATGTAAAACTCAGCATAACTGCCATGATTGCCACAACTATTATTAATTCCACAAGGGAAAATCCTTTATTGTCCTTTTCCATACCAACCGAATCCCCATTTCTACTTCTTCGTCCACCGCTCATAAGTGATCAGGTCCGCCATAAATACCCTCTCGCTGCCCGGCCCCTCCGTGCTGCCCATACCGTACAATGTATTCACCCCGTCGCGGAATACGTCCAGCACATAGTATTCGTTGCCGTTAACGGTAGAAGTCTTGTGCGCGTTGAGCATTTCCGTAAGCTCCTCTACCGCCGTCCCCGACGTAGTGCCGAGAGGAACGATATCGACAGCCCCCGTTACTTTAATGTCGCCTTTCGCCATGACCAGCCCTTCAAAGCTGCGCCCCACCGTTATGTTTCCAAGGCTGATGACCATATGCACCGCCGAATCCGTGGAAGAATCGATCACATAATCGTCTTCTGTAAGAATAACCGTCTTCGTACCGTCATCCGTAGATATTTTCACCGTCCGGCTGCCGTTTCCTAATTTACTTATTGTATCGGACAGTCTGGTCTCGTTAATAATATTCGGAAATACTGTCTGTTCCAGTTCCGCCGCGCTAAGCTGCGCCTTATTGGTGATCATCTTCGCTTTCAGCGCTTCATAAGTATCCTGCTTGATTACCGAAGTTCCCTGTCGCTGGTTCCTATAAGCGTAACTGTCATTTGCCCTCACGACCCGGGCCTGCTCCGTTCCGGTATAGCTAAGCGCATTGCCCGCCATATTCAGGTACAGCATGGCGTCCGGATTCGCCATCCGGATCTCTTTTGCATAAAGTCTCATAAAAGAATTGACCAAATCCGCATTCACATTATAATAATCCCTAAAATACCGGTTGGCCGCCTCTTCGTCCTTAAATCTGAGATAACAGTACACCAATGTCCCCGCATTGGTCTGCTTAAACACGACTTCCGGCACATAGGCAGGTTCCGCTTTTCCTGCCACATTTTCCTGATTGATGTAATTATCCAGCGTTTTATAGTCCAGTGCGGCGATCTGTTTATTCCCGTCCAAAAGCAGGTATTTGGACGGATTGTTTATAATTTCCTCATATTGTTCCAATTTCAGCGGATTACAGCCGAATGCAGATTCTTCTATCGTCCCGTCCTCCGCGATCCAGCACCCCAACGCTTCCGGCGGTACCAGATAAATAAGCTGATTGCTTTTTACCGCTATGGACTCGCCCATCATGACATTTTTCTCGTCCGTATCCGTAAGCGCCGTTTTGATGTAGGTATGGCCGCCGAGAATCAGCCGTTCCAAATTTGACAGATCCAGCCGGCTGTCCCTTCCGTTTACCATAATCGCGCTGCTGCCGTTTGCATTTTCAGCATCGTTAAAATCAAATTCGCTGGTGGAACCGGGCGCATTGATCTCGTTTAAATCGAGCGTTCCGAAACCGTTATACTCTCCTGCCAAAACTACCCTGCTCCCGTTTCCGTTTAATACCAGGTCATCGCTCATGTTGGTATTACCTTTTAACTCGATGGTAGAAGCGTTTAAAAGAATATTCCGTCCCCAAAGTTCCACATCCACGGTAGACAGTTTCCCCCTCGCCACATCCACGTCTCCTCCGCTGACAAGCTTGGAAAGGCTGCCTGCCTGTGCAAAAACCGGCGTGGTAAAGCGCACGTCACCGATCGAATTTACATAGATTGCCGTGTTTTTTCCCCGGTCTTCCCCGGTCGCGCCCGCAATCTCGTTTTCCTGCGCATTGCCCGCATAGGCGTCGCCTTTTATGGTAACGGTACCTCCCATACTGTTCTCAAAGATCAACTTATTGTCCGCGATCAGACAATATCCCCCCAAATCCGGATATGCCGAAGCATTGCCGAAATCCATTGCCGGAATACCGAGACGTATGTCCGTGCTGATAATGGAAACAAAACCGCTCCGGTTAACATAAGAAATCTTCAGGTCTTCCAATGCAAATCCTGTCGGCACATCCGGCGTGCCGTTGATGGTGGAAGTTGTTATTTTGATCCTGTATTTTCCCGTATCCACATTGGACTCTACGATCGCGCCCTCCCTAAAAGAAGCGCCGTCCGCAGGTCTTTCCCCGTTTCCGTCTCCTAAAAGTTCCGGGGACAGATATCCCCTCAATTTATCAATATTATATTCTCCGGCAGCCGAAGGATTCTCAAGCGCCTCCTGTAAGGCTTCAAAATACTCGCTGTAAAAATGAATGGCCCTCGCCGATTCCGTCTCATAGACGGCATAGTTTTCCATCACCCTTTTGTACGCTTTGTTCAACGCCGCGGAAAGTTCTCCCTGAAGTCCCACGTTGATCTCGTCCAATACGGTCTCTGCGGTATAGAAATTATCCTTTCCCTGTCTGTCCACAATACGCATGCTATATCCGGCATATGCCGCAAACATCAAAACGCCCGCAAGGATAGTGATAAAGGCAATAATAACAAGTACCATGACCATGGCCCCGCCCCTGTTATCCAGATGAAGTTTTTTCCGGTTCCTCTTTTTCATCATAGCTTCCCACTTCCCTTTTACCATGTTTACCGTTTGCCCTGTTACCCGTTTATTTCCGTTTCCCCCTGACCGGGCCCTGTACCGGCCGGTTCTGACTGTACCGCGTTTCGTTTATTCCAGTTTGGATCCGTCCATCGTCACGAGCGGTTCGGTATTCGTTGCCGTCGTCTCTGCGTTCTGTCCCGCAATGTGTCTGTAGACCTCCACGTTCATGGTATAGATCCTGTCCTTCGTTTCCGTCGCCTTAACGTTTGCCGACTCCAGATCGGCTGAGATCACCCGCAGCCCGGCAGGCGTAATAGCGTTCATCCCCGTAAATTCCCTGCCGGGATTTGCCAGATCCTGCAGTTTTATACTGTGATAAGGATTATTCTCTACCTTTAGGTTGGTATAATAATTACCGTATGCATTTCCTTCTCCATCCATGTATTCATGAATTTCTAACGCCGCCCGGTAATCTATCGGCATCTCCCTCTTATTACGGTCAAACCAATCGTCATAATCCTCGATCGTATCCCAAACATCCGGATTCTCTTTTAAAATGTCCTGACGGATCACATAGACGTTGACCGGAAGCTTAGATTCGTTTTCCACAACGATCTTATCCAAATTAGCCTGATAAGTCTCTCCTTCGCATACTACGTTCATATTGTTGACATCATATCTTGGCGTGTAAAACAGGTAGACGCCCTTTAATTCTACGGGATTCCCATCCGCGTCAAATTCCTGTGCGTTATCAAAAATGATCTGTTCCTTCGTATATTTCTGGTATCCTGATTTTACCATATGGTCGTCGCCGAAATATTCATAAATGACCTTTGCCTTGGTAACGGTTTTGGAGCCGTCTTCCACCTGCGAAATCTGAAGGGTAATCGTTCTCGCAAGGCTCTTTTTAAAGTCCCATGCAGCCGTTCCCTCTTTATTCGCATCATAGATACTGTATACCGTCTCATCACAAAACCGGTTGTTAGGGTCGTTCACATTGCTTTTGAGCGGCTGGGTAAAGCTGCCGCAGTCCAAATTGCTGATAGTATTCATGTAAAGGTGGCCGTCCGTATTCTGGGCATGATAGCGGTCCGTATCGTTGATCCTTTCCGGATCCAGCCTTACGACCACATCGAACGTCGCGCTTTTTCCCGAAGTATCGTTCGTGACGTTTTCCCTCACAAAGACGTAACTTCCGTCGCTTTCCGGCTCCGGCTTTACTTTTGACCAGCCCCTGTAACTGAATTTGTTCGGGTCGGTCAGATCTTCTAATTTTTCTTTTTCGAAAATTTCCATTTCATTCTGCGCCAGGGTAGTCGCACGCAGCATTTCCCTGCTCCTTGCGTTTACCCGGTAAGAGGACACGAAACTATGTAATACGGGAATGACCACGATTGCCAACACCAAAACCGCTACCAGTACTTCCAATAAACTAAAGCCTTTATCAGCGTTATCTGTCCTAAAATCCGGCCCGCTGTTTTTGTCGGTTCCCGCTGCGGCGTTTCCGCCTGCAGTGAAGTTCCTGACTGATCCGGCTATCCTTTTTTTGTCCGAAACACTGCCCGGACCGCTGTTTAATCCCATATCCGTCATGTTCACATGTCCTCCTTTCCGCAATTTTACATTCATAAATCATTTTCTTTATCCGGCGTCTTCCGCTGTCTTCATATAGCTGCCGGCAGGATCGCTTTCCGCCACAGGCTTTGATCAGTCCGCGCTTTCTTCGCCCTCGCCGTCCGCATCTTCCGCGCCTTCCCCGTCTTCCGTACTTTCTGCCCCTTCCGCGTTTTCCGCATCGGGAAGCGACTGGCCGTTTCCGGTCCTTGCGCCGAAAATATTATCCGTTCCGGTAACGATGGCCGGAATATTTACCTGCTGGTACGGAATCTCCGTTCCCGTCATATAATAGAAGTCTACCAGCATCGTGCCGGAAAGATAACCGTTATCCAATACCGTCAGACTGACTTCGGAAACGGATTTTCTCGGCATATAACTATATATATAACGTATGATATTTTTAAGTCCGCTGTTCGTTGTGACAATGTTTGTCGTCGTTTCCGCACTGTAAAACCGGATGCCGTCGTCGACAAGCTCATACCCCTCCTGCGTGGTAAGCGCGCCTCCATAGGTCCTTTCGACCCCCGTTTCCATAGCTACCGAAGGGACTACCACATCATTGGCATCCACGAGCTCCAGTCCGTACAGATACATGATGACGTCTTCCGTCAAAAGCCCCGGCGCAAAATTTACAATGATCGCTTCTCCATCCTCTTTCATGCGCTTCGTCGCTTCGATGTATTCTCCCCGCTGCATCTCGTAACCTTCCAAACGGTTCACTGTCAGTTTCAGCTCTTCGTTCTCTCTTTCTACCTGCTCCAGCTCAGTCTGATTCTTTTTAAATATAAACTGATAAGAACAGAATCCGATCAGGAGTCCAAACACGATAAGTAAAG
The DNA here is from genome assembly GCA_910579805.1 of uncultured Lachnospiraceae bacterium. Lineage (GTDB taxonomy): Bacteria > Bacillota > Clostridia > Lachnospirales > Lachnospiraceae > RGIG3002. Next base: position 89,727 of record CAJTWM010000001.1, read on the forward strand.
CCTGTATTTCTGATTTTTTCATAAGTCTGTCCCCCTATTCCAATACCTCGTCGTCGTTTTCCGCCGGCTGCGGCGCCGGTTCTTCTACAACGGCGGGCGCTTCGTTTCCTTTATAGGTAACCTCTGCCACAAAGCTTACCCTTGGTTCTTCGTCCAGCGGTTCCCCTTCCATGACCGCCCCCGTATCACGGATACTGCTGACTGCCACACTGCCAACCGTTTCAAAGGTACGAAGCTGCTGGATGATCCTTGCCGCCTCATCTTTATCTTTTACCGACAGATTCATCGTGATCTTTTCCAAATTCGCGCTAAACGTCTGCACCTGTATGCTGGAAGGCATTTTTTTCTCAAGCTCTTCCAAAAAAGCAACCATTTCTTCATTCGGCGTCACGGTACTGTCCCTAAAAAATGTCAGCTTATCAAACGTATATTTCTGTTGTAAATATTCTTTGTAGATCTGTTCCGCCTCTGCCAGCTCGGTGACCCGGTTCTGAAGGCGGGTATTTTCCTCCTTTGCCGCATTCAGGCTCAAAGTGGAAACCGCGATCAAAGCGCCGCCCACGATAATACCGCCTGCCAAAACAAGTCCTGCCACCGCGTTCATGCTCTTCTCGTCGGGAAGCACCTCCACAGAGGTTTTCTTTTTATCTCTATCGCCCAACAGGCCGAGAGGGGCGATTCCGGCCCCGATACAGGTAATGTATTCGCCGAAACTTCGTCCCGCAAAATGTTGGGAAAGCTGGAAACCTTTGATTTCTTTCAGAGCTTTCACTTCCATATCCACCGATTTGGAGATCAGTTCCGCAAGTCCCCAGACGTCTCCCCCAAGACCTGTCAGATATGCCTGTTCGATCGGCGCGCCGCCGTTTCTATAATAGAAATCCAATACCCTGGAAATACCGCCCGTCAGGTAATTCAGCGATTGGATCACTTCATCATCCAAAAGACAGTTGTTCTCCCTCATAAGGGCAAGTGCGCCTTCATAATCCGGTCTTTTGTGCTTATCCATCTCCATAACCCGGAAAATGGCGTCCTCCACGCCGTAGGTTACCGATCTTTGCAGTGAAATCGCCTGATTTTCCAAGATCAGCACCTGCGTAGAATTCTCATCCACTTTTATGATCATCTGTACGCCCGACTCGCACTTCCTGCGGACGATCTGATAAATACTGTTACCGCTATAATCCATTGACAAAACGCTGCATCCCAGTGAAGATGCAAGCTGGAAATAGCTGTTTATCATATTTTTCGGGACGGCAATAACCAGACATTTATACTGCTTCGTTCCCTTCTCATTCTCTAATGTGCTGATTACGCTGTGTCCCAGCTCATACTGCTCTAAATCTACCGGAAAATAGTCCGAAGCGTTGGCACGGATCAGATCCGGGATTTTATTTTCTTTTACAAAAGGTATGACAACCTCACGGTTTGCAATCTTGGCTGAATTTAAAGAAAATACGATCTGTTTTGTTTTGATCTTGTTTTCTGTCAGCGCATTTTTTATTGTGGATATCAATTCGTCCGTTAATTCCAGTCCGCCGTCGCTTACCACGCCGTCGGGCGTCCTGATACTAATGGTGCGGTGGACTTTCGGATTCTTTGTTTTAAAATCCTCCTCGCAGATTCTTATTCTTGAAGCGCTTATTTCTATTGCCAGTATTTTGGACATCGATATCCCTCCTCTATTGATTCCCTTATGCCGGTCATATCGGATCTTCCCATCCGCATATCGAAACTATCTATGTCAAGAGCCGTTTTACTCTTTATTTTCGTATTTTTGTTATCCGTTTCTTCTATCTTTGATTAAACTTTTATTAACCCTGATCAAAGCAGGATGAAAACGCTTTCATCGTTTCCCCAAATCCGTCCGCTATGTCAAATTCCCAAATAAGCGGCATACCACGCTATCATTTGGTTTCCGGCAAAAACGGAAAGCATCACTCCCATGGACAAATAAGGACCGAACGCAAGGACGTGTCCCTGCCCGCTCACTTTCATTCGTATCAAATGTATGACAGAACCGATGATGCATCCCAGTACAAAGCTTAACAGGATCAGTTTCCATCCGAGTAAAAGACCGCAGACCGCCATGAGCTTAATATCGCCTCCGCCGATTCCGCGTCCCCTTGTAATCCAATAAACAATATATAAGAAACCACTGACAAGGAGGAAGCCGACCGCATAGCTTAGCCAGTTCGAATCATCCGTGATCACGCGGATCAGCCCCAATGCCAGTATGAATAAATTGATCCCCACCGGGATCTCATAAGTTCTAAAGTCGATCACGCTCAGCGTAATCAATGCGGAAACCAGCAGCGCATAAAGTAGGGATTCTATGCTGAAACCGTATTCCGCAAAAACCATGCAGTACAGTACGCCGTTCAACAGTTCGACCGCCGGATATTGAAGGGAGATCTTCTGTTTACACCGGCGGCACTTCCCGCCCAAAAAAAGGTAGCTGAAAAGCGGAACCAGATCATACCATTTCAACTGGTATCCGCAGCTCATGCAGTGCGACCTTATCTTTACAATATTCTCTTTTTGGGGCAGCCGGTAAATACATACGTTTAAGAAGCTGCCGATCACAATTCCGTAAAGAAATACGATAATATAGAGGAGGATCGCAAACTGCATGGCGGGATTCCTTTCAGGCTGTTACATTTTGCAGGCAGATTAGAATACTTTCGGGTTGGATACCGTAGTAGGATCAGCTGTCTGTGAATCTTTCCAACCGGTAGCCGTTACTTTGATGATCTTTGTACTGGAATCTATGCTCAGTGTAAGTACCGGATAAGCGTCTTTGTATGTATTGGATGAACATTTGATCTCGTCAAGATCCAGCGTAAGTTTTAATTCATTCATAAGGTTCGTATCCGTAATGGTAGCCTGATCCAATTTACCGTTTGTATCAAATTTAATGGTCTGGGTCGTCAAACCGGATACTACGGTTTCTTCAGCAGCGGACATCTTTAAAACGTTTGCAAATTCCGAAATGGATGTGTTGTCTTTCTGCAGTCTGGATTTCTCCACATATCTTAAGTACTGCGGAGCAAGAACACCGATAAGTACTGCCATGATAGCGACAACGATGATCAACTCAACCAAGGAAAAACCTTTGTTTGTTAATGTTTTTTGATTTTTTTCATCAAACTTTCTCATACCTTCATTCTCCTTTGAAAAATAATTTTAGTTTATTAAATTTATCTTAAACGCCTTGCCCTACACCCGGCGCTTAATTCTTATGATATTGTCAATATTTAGATCGTATCCAGCGCGCTGTACATCTCCATCATCGGGGACAGAACCGCCGCAAGCAATACGCCTACGATTCCGGCAAGCACGACAATGATCGCCGGTTCCATGACAGCCATTAAAGACTGAACCGCCATTTCCACTTCCTCGTCATAATAATCGGCCAGCTTATCCAGCATATCCTCAATGGCGCCGGCCTCTTCGCCGATCCTGACCATATGATAGACCATAGGCGGGAATAATCCGCACTCCTCCAAAGGTCTGGAGAAAGCTACGCCTAACGCAATCTGATCTCTGGCCATCAGCAGCGCTTCTTTAAACCATACGTTGCCCATCGTACTGGAAACGATCTCCACGGCTTCTATCATCGGTACGCCCGCCGCCATCAGCGTACTCATGGTACGGGCCATGGATGAGGCCGCGGATTTAATCGTCAGATCCTTGATACCCGGAAGGGAAATCGCCATTTTCCCAAACACATGTTTCCCCGCATTGGTTCCGGCAAAGGCCTTGATTCCCATGACGCCTCCTACCACTACCGCTAAGATAAGATACCACTTTCTCTGTATAAATTCACTTGCCGCAAGAGTCATGACCGTGATCGCGGGAAGTTCCGTATCCAAAGTGGTAAACATATCCGAATACTGGGGAATAACATATACCAGCATAACAATAACAACTGCTATTGCTACAACAAGAAGCACGATCGGATAGATCATCGCCTTTTTCACAAGGGCCTGCGTCTTGCTGTTTCTTTCCAACTGTGTCGCCACACGGTCTAAGGATTTATCCAGACTACCCGACGCCTCGCCGGCAGCCACCATGTTGACCATGATGCCGGGAAAAATCTTCGGATGCTGTGCAAGGGAATCCGCAAGGGATTCGCCCTTTTCCATGCTGACGCGGACTTCCTCCAATGCCTTTTTCAAACTTTTATTTTCCGTCTGCTCACAGAGCATTTTCATTGCCTCCACAATGGTAACGCCCGCCCTCGTCATACTGACAAACTGACGGCAGAAAACGCTCAGATCCCTGGCGGTCGGTTTCGACCCGAAATCTATGTTTATGTCTCTGGTCAGAGCGGTCTGCTCCACGATCTTGACAAGCGTCAGTCCCTGCCGCTTTAGGTCCATTTTCGCCATTTCTATGGAATCGGCGTTAATGCTTCCTTTTGTGATCTTACCAGATTTATCTATTACTTCGTATCCGTAAACAGCCATTTTCTTTCCTCCGATTGGAAATTTCCTTAAATATCAAAGGATACCTTGATCATCTCGCTTACGGAGGTGATGCCGTCCAAAACATACTCCGTCGCGCTCATTCTAAGGGTACGCATTCCCTCCTTAAGCGCCTGATCTTTAATTTCCTCGGCGCCGCCGCCTTTACTGATGATCCGCTTTAAGTCAGGCGTCATTTCCAAAATCTCATAGACGCCGATACGCCCTTTATAACCTGTCCCATCGCATTTATCGCATCCGCAGGGCGCATATATCTTTCTTTCATCCTGAGGCGCAAGTCCGAGCAGTTCCCTCTCTTCCTCATCCGGAAGTTTCTCCTTCTTACAGGAGGGGCACAGTCTCCTGACAAGACGCTGGGCAATGACGCCGACAACGGAGTCCGCTAACAAATAAGGTTCGATCCCCATGTCCTCCAGTCTCGTCACCGTACCTGCCGCACTATTCGTATGCAGGGTACTGACTACCATATGTCCGGTAATAGATGCCTGCACCGCAATAGAAGCCGTCTCGTTGTCACGGATCTCACCGATCATAATGATATCCGGATCCTGCCTCAGAATACTTCTTAAGGCGGAGGCAAAGGTCAGGTTCGCTTTGGGATTTACATGAACCTGATTGATCCCGTCGATATTCGCCTCGACCGGATCTTCTACCGTAATAATATTCACGTCTTCCGTATTCAGTTCGCTTAACGCCGTATAAAGAGTGGTAGATTTACCGCTTCCCGTAGGCCCCGTAACCAACAGGATACCGTGAGGATTCTGCAGTATATGGTCAAATTGCTTTAATTCCGCGGGTTTAAAGCCAAGCTGGCTCTTCTCCCTTGTCAATGCGTTCTTGGATGTAAGACGCATAACGATCTTTTCTCCGTAAACGGTAGGCAGTACGGATACACGGATATCAAATTCCTGCCTGTCAACGATCTGCGTGATACGTCCGTCCTGCGGTTTTCTCTTTTCGGAAATATCCATTCCGCCGATGATCTTGATACGCGCCGAAATCGCCGCCATAAGCTTGGGACTGTAAGTCGCCTTCTCATAGAGCGCGCCGTCGATACGATACCGGATGCGCACCTGTCTTTCCATCGGTTCTATATGTATATCGGAGGCCCTCTGCCTTACCGCCTGATCGATCATTTCCTTTACCAGCACTACGATGGGCGAACTGTTGATATCTTCGCTGTAAGTATCCTCTTCCGCCTCCATCTCCGCTTCTTTTTCTCTCGTATATGCTTCCAGTGCGGAATTTACTTCACCCTGCCCGTAATATTTATCCAGCGCCAGCATAACGCTCCGTGTCGTAGCCGCAACCGCCTCCACCTGCAGATTCGTAATAATGGAAATATCATCCATTGCGTACATATCCATCGGATCGGACATGGCAACGCGCAGGATGTTCAAACTGTCCGCAGCGTACTCGAAAGGTATCATCTTATGCTTTTTTAATACGTTACTGGGAACCAGCTTCAGGATCTCCTCCGGGATCTTTACGTTCTGAAGCTCTATCATATCAATGCCAAGCTGGCTGGATAATGCCCTTGCAATTCCTTCTTCCGTCGTGATCCCTTCGTCTACAAGCACTTCCCCAAGTTTCTTGCCGGATCCGCGCTGTATCCCCAGCGCCTTATCCAATTGTTCCTGTGTAATAACCTGCTCGTTGACCAAAACATCACCAAGCCTTAATTTTTTTCTTCCGCCTTCCATGCTTCTCCCCGTTATCTCTCCCTGTTTTCAATTTATGTTGCACCTTCTCATATTATTTATATTTCTCATCCGGATTCTCCTTACCAATCGTTTACGATATTTTTTGAATCCTGAAGCTTATATTCCGATTATCCATTCAAAATCATTCTAAACCCTAAAATGTCTGTAAATACTATTTAAACACATCTTGCCTATAATATCAATTCATAATTTTGTGACAGCTATCATTATAACTGCAGCACACTATTGCGCAAGGCTAATTTTAATTTGATTATCAAACTATTTTTACTTTTATTTAATTAATTTTATCACAATATCATTTTTTATTAAAAGTATCTTGTCTTTGTATAAAATTATATTACTTTTTTATGGATTGGTCAACTTATTCAAAGAAGAATGTCAAAAGAAAACCGTAGGAAATACCTTCTTCATGTATTCCCTACGGTCTTCCAAATCGTTCTTATCTTTCAGGCGTTCTATCCGGCCGCCGCAAGACCGGACAACGTTATGCCCTATAGGAGATTGGGCCTGCCGCCTATTCTTTATCGTGTATCTCTCCATGCAGCTCCTGCAGCGACTTCACTTCACTGCTGTTATGAGTCTTCAGGTAATGGATCCCTTCCGCCGTCACTTTCGCTGCCGCCACCGTGGTAATATAAGGCGCTTTGGCTTTGATCGCCGCTTTCCGCAGATAGCTGTCGTCATGCACGCTGTCCTTGCCCACAGGGGAATTGATGATCAGGTCAAAATCGCCGTTGGTGATCATATCACCTACGTTCGGACGTCCTTCATATAGTTTCTTAGCTTTTGTCGCCGGAACGCCCGCAGCGGTGATCAGATTATAGGTGCCTTCCGTAGCCACGATCCTGAAACCGTCCTCTGCCAGACTTTTCGCCACTCCCACCACTTCGTCCTTATCCTTTTTATTTACGGAGATCAGTACCGTCCCTTCCAAAGGCAGCTTTGACTGCACCGCCTCCTGCGCCTTGAAAAAGGCTTCGCCGTAAGAGCGGGACAGCCCCAGCACTTCTCCTGTAGAACGCATTTCCGGCCCTAAAACAGGATCTACTTCCGGGAACATATTGAAAGGAAATACTGCTTCCTTTACCCCGTAATTAGGAATGGTCTGTTCTTTCAGGCCTGCGATCGGAGACGGCCGTCCCGTCAGTTCCAAAGTAATGATCTCGGTTGCAATGGGCACCATGCGGATATTGCAGACCTTAGACACCAGCGGCACGGTGCGGGACGCGCGGGGATTGGCCTCCAGCACGAATACTTTCCCGTCCTCGATGGCATACTGCATATTCATCAGGCCTTTCACATGCATTTCTTCCGCGATCTTCCTCGTATATTCCTTGATCGTCTCCACACTCGTTTCCGGTATATGCACGGAAGGGATGATACATGCCGAATCGCCCGAATGGATACCGGCAAGCTCGATATGCTCCATGACCGCAGGCACAAAGGCATGGGAGCCGTCGCTGATAGCGTCCGCCTCGCATTCCAACGCATGATTCAGAAAGCGGTCGATCAGGATCGGCCGGTCAGGCGTTACCCCTACCGCCGCGTTCATATACCCGGTCATGCTCGCGTCGTCATAGACCACTTCCATTCCTCTGCCGCCCAGTACATAGGAAGGGCGCACCATCACCGGATAACCTATTCTCTCCGCAATGGCAAGCGCTTCTTCTACCGTAGTAGCCATGCCCGACTCCGGCATAGGGATCTCCAGTTTTTCCATCATGGCACGGAACTGGTCACGGTCCTCCGCCAGATCGATGACGGAAGGAGACGTCCCTAAGATCCTGACGCCGTTCTTTTCCAGCTCGGAGGCCAGATTCAAAGGCGTCTGCCCGCCAAACTGGGCGATCACGCCGAGGGGCTTTTCTTTCTTGTAGATACTCAGCACATCTTCCAATGTCAGCGGTTCAAAATACAGCTTATCGGAAGTATCATAATCCGTGGACACCGTTTCCGGATTACAGTTTACGATGATCGTTTCAAATCCAAGCTTTTTTAACGCCATCGCCGCATGGACGCAGCAATAATCAAACTCGATCCCCTGCCCGATCCGGTTAGGGCCGCCGCCAAGGATCATGATCTTAGGTTTATCGTCATTGACCGGATTTTTGTCCGGCGCGTTATAAGTAGAATAAAAATAAGCGCTGTCCTGTGTGCCGCTTACATGAACCCCTTCCCATGCTTCTTCCACTCCCAGTTCCAAACGGCGGTTCCTGATATTCTCCTCCGGAATTTCCAAAAGCAGGCTTAAATACTTATCGGAAAAACCATTCTTCTTGGCATGGATCAGCATTTCGTCGGGCAGCATACCTCCTTTCTGCTTCAGAATGGACTCTTCTTCCTCCGCCAGTTCTTTCATCTGCTCGATAAAATAGGCTTTCACTTTCGTGATCTGATGGATCTCGTCTACCGACGCGCCTTTCCGAAGCGCTTCATACATCAGGAAATGCCGCTCGCTGGAAGGGGTGATCAGCCTTCTTAACAGTTCTTCTTTGGACAGCGTGTCAAAATCCTTCGCGTGGCCCAGCCCATAGCGGCCTGTTTCCAAAGAACGGACAGCCTTTTGGAACGCCTCTTTATAGGTCTTGCCAATGCTCATGACTTCGCCTACGGCGCGCATCTGGGTCCCCAGCTTATCCTCCACGCCTTTAAACTTCTCAAACGCCCAACGGGCAAATTTGATCACCACATAATCGCCGTCCGGTACATATTGATCCAATGTTCCGTATTTTCCGCAAGGGATGTCTTTCAAAGTAAGGCCGGCAGCCAGCATGGAAGATACCAGCGCAATGGGAAAACCCGTCGCCTTGGAAGCAAGGGCGGAGGACCGGGATGTACGGGGATTGATCTCGATCACAATGATCCTGTCCGACACAGGGTCATGGGCAAATTGTACGTTCGTACCGCCGATCACCTGCACCGATTCTACGATCTTATACGCCTGTTCCTGCAGTCTCTTCTGGCATTCTTCCGAAATAGTCAGCATAGGTGCAGAACAGAAAGAGTCTCCCGTGTGTACGCCCAGCGGATCGATATTCTCAATAAAACATACCGTAATGATATTGTTGTCCGCGTCGCGCACTACTTCCAGTTCCAATTCTTCCCATCCTAAAATGGACTCCTCCACTAAGACCTGTCCTACCAGACTGGCCTGCAGCCCTCTGGCGCATACCGTCTGCAGTTCTTCTCTATTATAGACCAGACCGCCGCCCGCGCCGCCCATAGTATAGGCGGGACGCAAAACCACAGGATAGCCGAGTTTTTCGGCAATAGACAAGGCTTCTTCCACGGAATAGGCCACTTCGCTGCGCGCCATCTCAATCCCCAGCGCGTTCATCGTCTTTTTGAATTCGATCCGGTCTTCTCCCCGTTCGATAGCGTCCACCTGCACGCCGATGACCTTTACGTTATATTTTTCCAAAATGCCCGCTTTATTCAGCTCCGCACACAAATTAAGCCCGGACTGCCCTCCCAGATTAGGAAGTAACGCGTCGGGGCGTTCCTTTGCAATGATCTGCTCCAAACGCTCTACGTTGAGCGGCTCAATATAGGTCACATCCGCAGTCTCCGGATCCGTCATGATCGTCGCCGGATTGGAATTGACGAGCACGATCTCATAACCTAATTTACGAAGCGCTTTACACGCCTGTGTTCCCGAATAGTCAAACTCACAGGCCTGTCCGATAATAATCGGGCCTGAACCGATGATCAGCACTTTATGAATATCTGTTCTGCGTGGCATATATGTCCTCCATTCTTTTTATCTTAGTGAATATGGTTTCTCTCTGTAAACATTACCAATTGCACATCATTTTATCATTATATGCGTAAGGGTGTCAATTCAGTTCCTAAAAAACTGACATTACTGGACTTTTACAAAATATTTGCAGACACCATTCCCGCTTTTTTGCATAAATTATCTATATAGGATAAGGAGTCTTTCATCATGATCGATCAAAGAGAATTCAGCAACGTTACCAAAAAATATCTTTCGCGCTTTTATGATATATTGGATGCAATGATCTGGGAAATGTCTAATGCGGATCTGACCGACAGTATTTCCCATAATTTCATCGTCCAAATGATCCCTCATCACAGGGCGGCAGTCAATATGTCCTGCAACCTGCTCCAGTATACGACCCTCGTCCCTTTACAGGATATCGCCGTCAGCATTGTAAACGAGCAGACCAAAAGCATAGAACATATGACGAAGATCCTGTCCGATTGCAGCGGGCTGAAAAGTCCCCGGGACGAACTGCAGCTTTATATGCAGCGTTATCATCAGATTTCCCAGACCATGTTCGCCAAAATGGGCGAATCCTTTGCCTCCAATGATATCAATGCGGATTTTATGCGCGAAATGATCCCCCATCATAAGGGCGCCATCCAGATGTCGGAAAATGCCTTGCAATTTCCCGTCTGTCCGGAACTTACGCCCATTCTTCAAACAATCGTCACTTCTCAGAAAAAAGGCGTTCAGGAAATGGAATGTCTTCTCCAATGCATCTGATCTAAAAAAGGGGATCCCAAAGCCATAAAAGACTGGCGGGATCCCCTGCATTCAAATCAGGATTGCAGCATTTCCGCTTACAGCGGAGCCATAAGCACTTTTCCTGTTCCACGGTATACATTTACCAGACCTTCGCCGCTCGCTGCGGAACCGATCAGCGTTTTCGTCGTTCTCTCTACGGTAAAGCTTAAGCTGTTACTCCATGCGATGGCAAAACTGCCGTCTACTTTAAGCACGTCGTCCTGTAACTCTACCTCGATCAATTCTTCTCTCGGCACCTTGGATTCCAATACGGCATACCCCTTTCCTACAAGGCAGCTATTAAACAGACCTTCGCCGCCCGCAATCGCCGAAGACAAATTCGTCCTTGCTACCGTCTTTACTTCCACATTCGCGTCGCACGCCAAAAACAGTCCGTCGTCAATGACCATACCGTTCCAGGCGCCCACGTCCTCGATCAAAAGGTGTTTGTAGGTAGGCTCTAACATCAAAAGACCGTTTCCTTTATAGCAGGGCTTTACTGCGGACTCGTTAGTAACCTTGGAGCTGATCAGTTTTTTGGCAAAATCACCTACTCCCTTTACGTTCGTGGCAACTTCTATGGCGCCTGCCATCCACTGCATCGCGCCCGCCTGTACGATCACGGAATTGTTTCCGTTTAACTCAAACAACGCCTGCCTTCTCCTTACGTTCATTTTAGACGCATAATAAGAAGACATCGCGCTGCCCGGCTCCACGCTCATATCGTGATCATACTCAAAAATAGTGATATTTCCTTTTTTGTCAAGTACCTTCCGGTTTGTCGTGTCGGCTAATTTTAGCTGAAACATATCGTCCCCTCCTCTTTTCTTTTGTTATATTCGACCTTTTTAGTTTATCATGTTCCGTCCTTTTTATCTACTTGTATTTGCTTATTATTTTCTTATTATTTTTTTACTTTTTTATCTTTCCTTCCTTTATTTCTTTATCCCATTCCGTTTTCCTTTTCCGGCTACCCTATCCCCTGCCCCTTCCACGCAAGGATAATAGCTTTCCGGACGGATCTTCAAATAAGCGCAGAGCCGCAAAAACTCTTCCGCCGTCAGCCGCTCTTTGGTATTTACCATAAGCTTCTGTTTCGGAATGTGAAGCGTCCTTTCTAAATCTTCGACGGAAAGCCGTTTGTCCAAAATATATTTTGCAATCTCTTTCGTTACATCGCTCATCCTGCTACCCCATTTTTCTTTTGTCTTTGTATCGGTGAATTTATTTCATTATATTCTTTGTCACAAGGAATATCAATTATATTTTTCCTGCTTTCAGGGAATGAATTGACTATAAAATTCCTATACTCTATGATAAAAGGGTAGCATATAGTAATGTAATACAAATGAAAGTGAAATCAAATGTCATGAAGAATCCGAATATAGCGAAAATGTTAAAATATTACAGGAAATGCAACCGTCTTTCCGTTGCCGAAGTTTCGGAACGGCTGGATGCGATGAGTCCTGTTCCCGTTGCAAGAAAAACGATTTACGGCTGGGAAAGCGGTCAGACACAGCCCGACGCGGATATGCTTCTGCGGCTCTGCATGATCTACAATATAGACGATGTCCTGAGCGCTTTCGGCTATATCCCGCCGGATAAACGCTTTACCCTCTCTACCGTGGAGAAAAATCTGATCTTAAACTACCGCGAAAGGCCGGAATTACAGCCTGCTATCAATATGCTGCTCAACGTCAGGGAAGTGGATCTGGATCTGCCGGAAGAAGATCCGGAAGACGGTCCGGAAAACCATAAATAATAAAAAGGAAAGCGCAAAAAGTACCGTTTAAAACAAAGCAGGTGTTATAAAAGCCGGTTCCTGACTTTTATAACACCCGTATCATCTTATTTACGTTTCTTATCCTGCCGCTGATAACGGTAAAAACAATCCATGGGAAACTTACGCAAACGGATTCTCCGTCTTATACCGCATTCCTTTCGGCTGGTTAAAGCCGATTTCTTCTACTTCCACTCCGATATACTTATATACTTCATACAGCGCTTTTCCGAAATGTCCGAACGCCACCGCTCCATGATGAGGATAATTGCCCTCGATCAGCACATGGCGGTAGAATCTTCCCATTTCGGGAATCGCAAACACGCCGATCGATCCGAAAGATCTGGTCGCTACCGGCAGCACCTCTCCCTGTGCGATATAGCCCCTCAGCTTATTATCCGCCGTGGACTGCAGGCGGTAGAACGTAATATCGCCCGGCATAATGTCGCCCTCTAAGGTTCCCTGCGTTACCTCCTCCGGCAGCGTCCTTGCCATGATCATCTGGTATTTCATGTTGCAGAAAGACAGCTTTTTGGAACAGGTGTTGCCGCAATGGAATCCCATAAAGGTATCTTTGTGGGTATAATCAAATTTATCCTTGATCGCTTCTTCATACATATCCTTAGGAACGGAGTTATTGATATCGAGCAGGGTCACTGCGTCTTCGCTGACAGCCGTACCGATAAATTCGCTTAAACATCCGTAAATATCCACTTCGCAGGATACAGGGATACCCATTCCCGTCAGGCGGCTGTTCACATAGCAGGGAACAAAACCGAACTGCGTCTGGAATGCCGGCCAGCATTTTCCCGCGATGGCCACATACTTGCGGTATCCCCTATGCTCTTCTATCCAGTCAAGCAGGGTCAGTTCATACTGGGCAAGCTTCGGCAGGATCTCCGGTTTCTGATTGCCCGCCCCAAGTTCTTCTTCCATTTCTTTTACCTTCGCCGGGATCCTTTCGTCCCCTTCATGTTTATTGAATGCTTCAAACAGATCCAGCTCGGAATTCTCCTCGATTTCCACGCCCAAGTTATAAAGCTGTTTGATCGGTGCATTGCAGGCAAGGAAATTCAGCGGTCTGGGACCGAAACTGATGATCTTCAGGTCGGAAAGACCGATGATGGCTCTTGCAGCCGGCACAAATTCATGAATCATATCCGCGCAGTCTTCCGCGTCCCCCACAGGATATTCCGGTATGTAAGCTTTTACGTTTCTGAGTTTCAGATTATAGCTGGCATTCAGCATACCGCAGTATGCGTCTCCTCTTCCTCCTACAAGGTCGTTTTGGGATTCTTCTGCCGCCGCTACAAACATGGACGGCCCGTCAAAATGTTTTGCAAGCAAGGTCTCGGAAATTTCCGGCCCGAAATTACCAAGATAAACGCACAGCGCGTTACATCCCGCTTTTTTAATATCCTCCAATGCCTGTATCATGTGGATCTCGCTCTCCACGATGCAGACAGGGCATTCATAGATATCCGTTTCGTCATATTTCGCCTTATAGGCCTCGATCAACGCTTTCCTTCTGTTTACGGACAGAGACTCCGGGAAACAGTCGCGGCTTACCGCAACGATTCCGATCTTTACTTTGGGTAAATTGTTCATGATTAACATCCTCGCTTTCTTATTTTATTGTCTTTTCCGGAGCGCGTTTAAAAAATGTGGCAGCCCGCTAGATGATCTTAGGGTAAATGGCTTTGCAGACCGGATAGATTTCTTTAAACTGCCGGTAACGCGCCTCGTATTTCTCCACAAGCTCCGGTTCCGGCTCTATCGTCTCTACAATATGTACGATTTTTTCCGCCGCGTCCTTAACGCTCTCAAAAGCGCCGTCCGCCACTGCCGCCAGCATGGCCCCGCCAAGCGCAGGCCCTTCTTCGCTTTCGATCACGTCCACCTTCACGTTCAGAATATTGGCGATCATCTTCTTCCAGAGAGGGCTTTTGGCGCCGCCGCCGCAGATTTTCGTCCTTTCAATAGAGATTCCGAGAGATTTTGCCACCTCAAAAGAATCCCTCAAGGCAAAGGCCACTCCTTCCAAAACCGCCTGCGTCATATCGGCTCTTGACGTGTCCATCGTCATGCCGATAAAAGTTCCCCTTGCGTCCGGATCATTATGGGGAGAACGCTCGCCCATCAGATAAGGCAGAAAATAAACGTGGTTTTCCCCCAGTTTATCAATTGCTTTCTGTTCTCCTGCATAGTCTTTCGTTTCGATAACATCTTCCATCCACCACTTATTACAGGACGCCGCGCTCAGCATACAGCCCATCAGATGATAATGCCCGTTTGCATGGGCAAAGGCATGAAGGGCATTATGCTTATCCACGCTGAAACGGTCGGAAGAAATAAAGATCGTCCCGCTGGTACCAAGAGAAATGTTGCAGCTCCCTTCCCCCACCGTTCCGGTCCCTACCGCAGCCGCCGCATTATCGCCTGCTCCCGCCGCCACTTTGACGCAGTCCGTCAGTCCCAGCCCTCCGGCGATTTCAGGCAGCACCGTCCCTACCGTCTCATAGCTTTCAAAGATGTTTGCAAGCCATTCTTTTTTGATTCCGCAGATCTCGCACATTTCTTCTGACCAGCAACGGTTTTTCACATCAAAAAGCAGCATTCCCGAAGCGTCGGATACATCCGTACTATGCACGCCGGTCAATCTGTATGCAAGATAGTCCTTTGGCAGCATGATCTTTTCGATGCGCGCAAAATTCTCCGGTTCGTTTTCCTTCACCCATAAGAGTTTGGGCGCTGTAAAGCCTGTAAAGGCGATGTTTGCAGTATACTCCGAAAGTTTTTCTTTTCCGATCTCTTCATTCAGGTAACGGCATTCTTTGGCAGTCCTTCCGTCGTTCCAAAGGATGGCGGGGCGGATGACCCGGTCTTCTTTGTCCAGAATCACAAGACCGTGCATCTGTCCGCCAAAGCTTAGTCCTGCCACCTGTTCCGGATCGAAGCCTTCCAGCAGCGCCCGGATCCCTTCGACAGTCTGTGCATACCAGTCTTCGGGATTCTGCTCGGACCAGCCGGGTTTCGGGAAATACAGCGGGTACTCTTTGGACACGATGTTTTGTATTTTCCCGTTTTCGTCCATCAGAAGCAGCTTGACCGACGAAGTTCCCAAATCAATTCCTATGTACAGCATATTTTTCTTCCTTTCCGCGCCGCTTTACATAGCAGGTTTGTGGCAGACGGCGCGCAGACACAAACTCGCGATTCCTTATTCCTGCATACTTATTTTAAATGTTAATCTATAGCATAAAAAAAATCTACCTGATTTTTTATAGAAAAATACCGCTATTATTTATCATTTATCGGATATCCGCCCAATATTTTGTTTGCCTCCCTCCCCTTATTTTGGTATACTTTACATAGGATTTTCAGCTTATCAGAGAAATAAAAATAAAAGCAACGCGTGCAAAACACGCAGATGGGAGCAGGACATGAGCAAAAAGAAAGTAGTGGTATCATTAGGACACGAGGCATTAGGTTATACCACCTCCGAACAGCAAAGTTCGGTAAAAATAACTGCCAAGGCGCTGGCGGATCTGGTCGAAGAGGACTGGCAGTTAACGATCACACACAGTAACGGCCCTCAAGTCAGTATGATCCACAAAGCCATGACGGAGCTTCGCCGGGTCTATATTGATTATACCCCCGCGCCAATGTGCGTCTGCAGCGCCATGAGCCAGGGCTATGTGGGTTACGATATCCAGAACGCGCTCCGTTTTGAATTGCTGAGCCGCGGGATCTCCAAACCCGTCAGCACTATTTTAACGCAGGTAACGGTAGACCCCTATGACGAGGCATTTTACGAGCCTTCTAAAGTGATTGGCAGATATATGTCAAAAGAAGACGCCGAAATCGAAATAAAAAAAGGAAATTATGTGATGGAAGAACCGGGAAAAGGGTTTTTACGCGTAGTTGCCACTCCCAGACCCATTGATATCGTAGAGATCGACGCAATCAAAGCCTTGGCGGACGCCGATCAGGTCGTGATTGCCTGCGGCGGCGGTGGTATCCCCGTGATCGAGCAGCAGCATTCCTTGAAAGGCGCTTCCGCCGTCATTGAAAAGGACAGCGTCGCCGGTAAACTGGCTGCCGATTTAAAGTCCGACCAATTGATCATTCTTACTTCCGTCGATCACGTTTCCTTAAATTTCGGCAAAGAAAACGAAGCAAAGATTTCCTCCATGAACGTTCCGGAGGCGGAAAAATATATCGGAGAAGAACAGTTCGGAGCCGGAAATATGCTGCCTAAGATCGAAGCGGCGATTGCCTACTTAAAAGCGGTTCCTGAAGGTAGCGTACTGATCACTTCCATGCGGACGGTCAAAGACGCCATAAAGGGAAAAGCCGGTACTTTGATCACTTCCTAATCGTATAAAAGATAAACGAAAACAGGAATATGAAATAAACGTCTCAGAATTTATTTCATATTCCTTTCTTATTCTGGAAAAAAGTTTTCTGCCGGATGGACGCGGCAGCTGCGGGAGGCTAGTTCTCCGCCCCTCTTAACCGTTCTACCAGCGTTTCCTTTGAAAATCCGTTCAGCGACGCAAACGTAATGACAAGCGGAACGACGGTCAATACGCCTGCATAGGCAAAGGCGAAAACAACCGGAAATTTAAACTTCATATAAAAGGCGCCAATTTGATAAAGAGCACGGCTCAATGCAAAACCACACATCGTCCCCACCGTCATGGTCACGCCGACTGTGACCAATACCAGAAGCATGCTTTCGCCAATAAGCATCTTTTGAATCTGTCCTCTGCTCATACCAATGGATTCCAACATGGCAAGCTCCTGCTTACGGGTAACAATATTGGTGATCAGCGTATTCATCATACTCAGGATACTGAACGCCATAATAAACAGGGAGAGCCCGCTGATAGCTCCGAACATCTGGTTGGTATTCTGCGTATAAATCACTCTTCGGTCAGCAAGTGTTTCTATCTCCAATTCCGGCCTTTCTGCCGCCATCTGTATCAAAACCTCTCCGATCCCGTTTTCCTTATCTTCCTCTGTAGATACCAGGATCCCCTCGTTTAAACTGTCATAGGATACCCAGCTCAAAACGGCCTGCTCCGACGCCAGAAACCAGCCTCCGGAACTGTTTTTACCGTCGAGAGTATATTGTGCATTTAAAATGCCAAGGATCGTAACCTCTTTTTCCGCCATAACATTACCGTCATAATAACGCAGCGTTATACCGTCGCCCACGGCAAATTTCCAACCGTAAATTTCTCCTGCCGTATCGTTGCCCGCCACAAGGATATAGTCGCCGCTCATCAATTTATGGCGATCCGCGCTCCCCTGCTCTAAATATTCTCCTGCCTCTTTTATCTCTTCCTCCGTCAAAGGCGTGACTATATCATCGTTTCCGTACTCGTCCCGTATGGGATAGTCAAATTTAACGCCAAAGCCTTTTATCTCCTCTACCGCCTTTACGCCGTCCAAGGCGTAAATCTCTTGTATAAACGCATCGTCCATCGGCACTTTCGCCTGCAGGCCGCTCATACCGTTTTCATTCAGCTCTATGGCCGCCGGGGAATAAGTGATACGGAATTCCGCATTCGTAAAATCTCCCTGCCTCACATAACCTTCTTTATCAAAAGACGACATATACGAAGCCGCCGTCATAAAAAGGATACCGCCCAATCCCAAAGACGCAAAGGTAACGGCCGTTTTCTTTTTATTCTTCGAAAAATTCATCATGCCAAGCCCCATGGGAGTCAGCCTGCGGCACATTTTTTTATTTTTCGCCTTTTTCATCGCCTCCTGCGGCAGATAGCGGAGCGCCTCCATCGGAGAAACGGCCGCGGCAAGACGCGCAGGTTTGCGTACCGAAACCATTGTGATAAGAAAAACCACTGCCGCCACCATGACAAGGATCAACAGCCCGTTCCATACGCTAAAGCCGTCCGGGATCATAAAATATCCTGCAATACCGCCGATTCCAATTCCTGCCGGAGCAGAACGCCAGAACAGGATCCCGCCCTCTCTGGAAACAAATTTTTGGATCTGCTTTTTCGTCATTCCTATCGTGCGAAGCTGTCCGAACTGATGGATCCGGCCAACGACCGACAGATAAAACACACCGTAGACGACCAAAACACAGGCAAGCAGGATAACACCCCCTATCAGGCCGTAAATCATGACCGACTGCATATCGACAGACAGCGAATCGATAAATACTCTTGACGGATTGACATATTTTCTCTCGATTCCCGCTTCGCTCCCAATCAGAAACATGGCCTCTTTGCACGCCTCCGGCCCCATTTCCTCCGCGCCATACAGTTTTGCATATACTTCATAGGGCATATCTTTCAACTGGCTGCCGTTTTCGGCATAATCTCCGGAAAAAAACAGGGCAAACTGTTTCGCCGGTCCGCCGCCTTTTAAAATCCCCGACACTGTAAAAGTTTCCGTACTGCCGTCATAAAAAGTAAAGGTCACCCTGCTGCCGACGGCAGGCTGTATTTCCATCTTCTTCAGCGCTTCCGCCTGTAGTGCAATTTCATTTCCATCTTCTGGAAGCCTGCCGCTCTCCAGTTCTCCTACCCGGATCCGATCCGATAATTCGTTTACATAATATGGTACTATATCAAATCCGTCCATTTCCGACATAATACCCGTTTTTACCTGTATCTGGCAGGCAATACGCTCGTCTTTTTTTAACCGCTCCACCTGTTCGCCGGTAAGGTTATAATAGCTTACCTGCGGCCTGTAAGAAAGACTGTTCTTTACCCTTTGTCCCTGTCCCGCCGCGAACATCAATATCGCCGTCAGCAAAGCCGAGGCCAAAGCGATCGTAACCATAACAAACATATTTCTCAAACGGCTTGCTTTCAGGCTCTGTTTCGACATTTGAAAAATCATTTTTTTCACTGTTTTTTTATTGTTCATTTCCCCTGATCCTTTCTCATAAATTACGTTCTTCTCACACTAATCCCCATGCCGCGGCTCAAATCAGGATTTTCCCGTCTTCGATCCGGATCCGCACATCCGCTTTTTCCGCAATCTGGGGATTATGCGTGATCATTACGATGGTCTGGTGAAATTTTTTGCTTGTCATTTTCAAAAGATCGATTACTTTATCGCCGGTACGGCTGTCAAGATTTCCGGTCGGTTCGTCGGCCAGTATCAAGGCCGGCTTTGACACCAATGCGCGGGCAATGGCAACCCGCTGCTGCTGGCCGCCGGAAAGATGGCTGGGGAAATCGGCAAGCCTGCCGTCCAGTTCCAAAAAACTTACGATTTCATCTAAAAATCCTTTATCTTCCTTTTTTCCGTCCAGGCGGACCGGCAGTACGATATTTTCATATACCGTAAGATACGGGATAAGATTGTAGTTCTGAAAGATAAAACCGATCCGCTGACGGCGGAACACCGTAAGCTGCTCTTCGTCCATTAATTCCATGCTTTTATTTTCCACCTGCACACTACCTGAAGTAGGTATGTCCAATCCCCCGAACATATTCAGCAGCGTAGATTTTCCGCTGCCCGATGTGCCGATAATGGCGGCAAACTGTCCGCTCTCTACAGATACGTTCACATCGTCCAAGGCTTTTACAAGACTTACGTCCTTACCGTAATATTTTTTTAAATGAGTCGCTTTTAATATAGCCATGACCACTCCCCCTTGTTCTTCAATCATACTTGATAGATGCATCCTATTCCATTCGGGATAAAGATGCAACGGAAGACGCAGTTTCTAATATCCACAATGCAAAATCTAACTCCCGGGGGCTTGTTTGATACGACAAAAGAGGGCGCCGCAAAATCATCAGGACAGATGATCCAGCGATACCCTCTTTCTCTTTTAAAAACCAGACTGCCTCCCTGATAGATGATTCCTCTACATTTAGCGGCAGTCTCCCTTACAGCATGTCCCCCCAATAGTCCGTCAGCTTCGTCATAAATTCCTTCCGCTTCGGCTGGCTGATAGGAATCCGCTCTCCCGTATCCAAAATCACTTCCAGTCCTTCCACCCCTTTTACACAGGATAAGTTCACAATAAAGCTTTGGTGGCACTGTGCAAATTGCGGGTACGGACAGAGCAGGGCGCAGATGGCCTTCATATTCTTGTAGATCACTTGTTCTTTCCCCTCAAAGTGCAGCATGACGTTGCGTTTTTGAGTTTCTGCGTAGCGTAGGTCTTTATACAGAACCTTATACTTACCGGTATCGTTAGAAAAACTCAGGTACGGCTCGTCTTTTCCCTGATAACGGCCGAAAAACCGGTCCAGTTCCATTTTCAAGACTCCGTACCTGACCGGTTTCAAAAGATAATTGACCGCGCCGTATTCATATCCTTTCCATACATATTGCTTTAAAGAGGTCAGGAAAACAAGTCCTACCGCGCTGTCCATCCTGCGGATCTCTTCCGCCGCCTTTAAGCCGTCCAGCCGTTCCATTTTAATATCCATAAAGATCAAATCGTAATCCGCACGATATTCCTGTAGCAATTCACTTCCGTCATGATAAGTAAACAGGCAGAATTCCCTGCCTGTTTCGGCCGCATACCGTTCAAGATTCTCCTTCAGCCCATCGATAAACAAATCCTCGTCGTCACAAATCGCTATCTTAAACACATCCCCGTCCTTCTTTCGTTATACCGTCTTCCATACCGCGATCACCGCTCCGATCACAATGCAAAAATCTGAAATATTGAACACTACCTTGGACAAACCCCTCCAAACCCGGTTTTCTATATGTATGCTGAAATAATCCACAACATATTTTCTCCTCAGTCTGTCGTAAGTATTGCTGAAAGAACCTCCAAGCAAAAGCGACAGTCCGAACTTCAGCGCCCCGTTTCCTTTTTGCCCAAGCGTAAGCAGAAATATGCCTGTAAGCAAAATACATAATAAAACCGAGATCCCTTTTACCAAACCCTGACGGTTTTCTCCCAAATTCAGAAACGCCCCCCGGTTATGATACTTTTTAAACCATAGCAGCCCCCAAAGGCCCTCGCTGACTTCGCCCTCTTTTTTCGTCTTCTCAATATATCCTTTAATCCATCCGTCTAATAAAAAAATTCCTGCTGCAATCCCTATATATATCATTCTCTTTTACTGTTCTTTCCTTTTCAATATTCCGTTCTGCCTCAATCCGCCAAAACATCCGTGATCTTTCCGTCCTTCAAATATATGGGTAATTATAAGTATCTCTTTCCCTTTTCCGGTCCCTGTCACTGGCCGCCGGCTTATCTTGATCTTTTAAAAACTTCTGCTTAAAATCATTATAAAATGATACCTGACATATGTAAATCATTTTTCCCGTCACTTTGTCCCGACCAATATCAATTTCCGATACTCATAAAAAATCCACCAGTTTTTAACATACTGATGGATTCTTTGTGATTCGGATAAAAATTCCCTTTATTTTAAATATATCATGAGGCTGCCATTCGTTTCGTTAATCCTGCCTGCTTACTCCACATGGATCTCTTTGAAAATGACCGCCTTATCTGCAGCGCTGCTGTCCATTCCTTCCCTCTCCATCTGCGCCCAATCGTCAAGGTTATCAAAAATAAAGATATACAAAGTTTTTATTTCTTTACCCTGAACAGCAAATCCGGCCCTGCCTGCTATTTCCATATCTGAGTAAAGCATTTCCCCATCCTGATCAAAACAAATTGTCTGACAGGGTTCATAAGACCACCCAAGAAGTTCAAGCATCTCTGCATCCGTCATATCAGGATCTTTTGAAAGCAGCTTTTCCCTCCTGTCGTCTGTCAGTTCTCTCTGCTCCCCCGGTGTTGTCGCATGGACGATTACCTGATACGGAGATATCACTACATTATCAAGCGTAATATTTCCCTTTTTCTCGCCCACTTCCACTGTCTTTACCTCCGTTTCGTCCACTTTAAACGGAAGGGTAATATTCCAACTGCCATCCGTCCAGTGAGACGCGGATATTTCTTCGCCGTCAAGCATCCTGTCATCGTCATAGCCGAGGCCGCTTATATTTAAGTTAAGTTCACCGCCGCCTACGGTTTTCTCCGTAAGATTCACTTTCAGCATGCCCACAAATGTGTGTCCGTCGATCACCTCTCCTTCAAAAGTATTTTCAAGCTGTTCCGGTGAGCTTTCATCAACGCTCCATGTCCCTCCTATATAAAATCCCGCCGCTGTCCGGTTATCTGCAATATTCATGCCTGTATAATGTTCCGGGATATGAGTAAAATCTGCATCTTCCGATGCAATATTTACTGTAAGGAATATGGAATATCCGTCACAGTAGACTTCCGATGCAGTCAATGTTATCCCTTTATCCAATACGGAATAATCCGCCGTATCCAAATTGCCTTCATAATCCTCATTTGTCAAAACGGTTCCCTTATCCGTGTAATCACCGGAATATGTGACGTCATCCTCAACTTTCTCAAAGATTTTTCCAATCACCGGAATCTTTGCTGCAAGCACCGGATCAAAATAGCCCAGTCCGCCAACTCCGATAACAGCCGCCGCTGCTGCCGCTGCCACTGCTTTTCCCATTTTACCAAATTTCCTCATTTTCCCTTTCCTCCTGCTATGTACTTGAATCTCTCTGTCATTAATTTCAGGAGCAAGGGCCTGCTTTAAGATTTGATCTAATTTTTCATCTGTCATATCCTATCGCCTCCAATTTTTCCTTTAACTGCTTTTTTGCTTTCCGCATCCGGCTTTTAACGGTTCCTTCCGGCAGTCCGAGGATCTCCGATACCTCGTTGATCTGCATATCCGCTGAATAATACAAGTAGATTGGTATTCTGTACTTTTCAGGCAGGGATGCAACTAATCCCTGGATCATATCTACCTCATTTTGCTGTAATATCATATGTTCCGGCGAAGCTTTTTTATCATGATCAGATACTTCATATCCCTCATCGGACATCTCATCTATACTGTCGATTGGAACCAGTCTCATTCTGTTTGCGTATTTTTTCTTCTTATTCTTCCAAAGATAAATTGAAGTGGATAAAGCGTAACTCTTTGTATTCTGCGTAGAGTCCAGTCTCTTCTTTTTCTCCAGCAGTTTGAGCATAGTGTCCTGATACAGTTCGTCTCCATCTTCCGCATCTCCGGCTGTCATCCGGCAGAACCGCAGAATATCCTTTCCAAACTTCAGGACAAACCGCTCAAATTCATCATTATTCATAGCCGCCATCCTCCTTCTTCTTCCAAGTCGACTTGCAAAGATTTGCCCTTGCATGTATATGTTGTCATGACGCCGGAAAAAGTTTTCAAATTCTCAAATAATTTTATTATTTTTAGGCCGTCCTGTTTCATCTGCACGGATCTGCGCATAAAACAAAAGGAACTGCATAGTATCCGCAATTCCTTGTTTCTATTCTGTCAAGACCTTGATTTTTATAAAATTCCCTATATTATCATCCCTTTGTCCATTAGATTTTATCTATCGTAAAGACAATCTCTGATTGACCATCAGAATCTTTATATTTACTGCAATAAGTTAAAAATCCTATTGTATTTTGCTTTGTATCGTCGTCTACCATTAATTTCTCAATATTTCTTAAATGCGAAACCAACTTTCCCTTACTATATTTTTCGTTATTATGTCCGCATATATATTCCCGAAAATCTAATTCCAAAGTATTTTTTATAGTTTCATACAAGTCATTCATAGACAACGATCCATAGTTGAATAACCATAATCCCTCGTTTAAAGCGTCGCCTGCAATCAAAAGTTTTTCTTCTAAAATCAAAAAACCGGCAGACCCCTTTGTATGCCCCGCCAGAGAAACAACGGCCACATTGATATCTCCCAAAGCTATTTTTTGACCGATCCGTATTTCTTTCAAATGATATGTCCTTGGTTTCTTTTCTTCAAAATACTGTATAACATCCCATTCTTCCCGCAATGCATAAACAGTATCAAACCAATGATTCCCGCCAATATGATCCGGATGTCCATGGCTGTTTATTACCATGTAGGGGGTGGATATATTTTCCTCAACAAAAGCTCTCAAATTACGTTTTCCATATCCCGTATCGATCAGAATTGCAAGTTCCTTTCCCTTCACAAGGGTACAATACACCCCTTCATCTTCCTCGATCTGCCATATATTATCATTTATTTTTGAATATTTATATACTTTTTCGTCCAAATGGCTGCCTCCCGGTTTGTTAGATTATTCAATTTCTTTAGTCTGCTATGGTCCGATTTTATGATAACGGTTCTTTCCTATACTCCGGGCAACTGTCTCAAAGCAGAACTCTTCCATCCGCCTAATATGTTCCTCCCTCTGTTTTTCTGCCAACAATGCAGCCTCCAAATCAGAACATTTAAGATTTTTTTAATTTCATCTGCATTAACGTAATCCATTGGGGGTCTTAGCAATTCCGTAATAGTGCTTTTCCCAGAGCCATTCGGTCCAGCAAAAACTACAATCTCAGGTTTTTTCTGCAATTTGCTCACTGTAACGCCCCTTTCTCATTTTGAATACGACTCTATCTTAACTCTCCTGTATTTATAAATATATATTTAATCTCGCCTTTTCACTATCCTTTCTTTTGTTCACAATTTTCAAACTCTTTCTTTCCGAGTTATTCTTCCTAATTCTAAACTTTCAAAAATTCCTATTTATAGTTATTATAGAATGATGCCTATCATATGTAAATCACATATTTCCAGTCCCCTGCTTCATACAGTTCTGTAATTTTTTACTCTTCCATCCTAAATCAATACAAAATAAATAATATAATCCCCTTTATACCATGCAAAAAATAACAGGCCTATACCGCCTGTTATCTTTCTGCTTCATTATTTTACTATAGCCTGATTTTATTACGCCCTTTCTTTCCTTCAAACCCCGGCCAACTGCTCAAATGTCCCCTCAATGCTGAGTTATGGCTAAATTGTGATCCGTTCCGGATTGTGTATATTGATAATGCAGATCTTTAGTTTCTCTCCTCCGATACGAGCTCATATAATTTTTCTCGTACATTTTTTGTTACTTCTTTTACATCCTCTGATGCTGATGCAATTTCATATGTTGAAGCGACCAAGTTCTGGATTCGTCCGTCTACCTCTTCCACAATCTGAAGTAATTCATCTGTATTTTTATGTAATGTGTCAATCGAAACTCCAATATCTATCTTTGTCTGATCACTCTTACTCACCGTATCTTTAGAATCTTTAGCAAGCGCATTGATCTGTTTCGCAACTACGGCAAAACTTTTTCCGGCCTCCCCGGCCCTTGCTGCTTCAATGGATGCGTTTAGCGCCAGAAGGTTCGTCTGATTGGCAATAGATATTACATTCGCATTATTGGTTTCCAGATCTCCCAAATAATCGCGTATTCGTTCCAATACAATTTTAAGTTCGTCCGCAAATGCTGACATTTTCGAAACCGCCGTGGAAATCTCATTGCTTTCCCGCGCATTCACAGTACAGCCATTCGCCATGCCGCTTATATTAGTGTCAAGATTTTCAAACTGCTCATCAATTTTCTTCGACAAAAACTCCTGCTGTTCTTTTTCATGAATACGCAGAGCGTTCATTTCCTCTGCCAGACTGCTCGCCTGCGCCTGTTCTTCGACTGCAATATCCTTCATATAATGCACGCAGTTATCCTTGTAGTTAAACCCATTATAAATTGCAACTGCCATTTCCGTACAGTTCTTATATCCGCACCCACCGCAATTTATGCACTGCTTTTCCGGCGTCTCCTTTTTCATATCCACAAAAATTTGGTCAAGTTCTTTTCTGCCCGGAATCTTTTCTTTACATTTATCGCTTTGATCTGTATATTTGCGGATAAAATCATTGAGGTTCAGAGAAGCAAACGCTTTGTTCAGGTGCTTCAGCCTTTGTTCCGGCGTAAGTTTCCTCGCCCATGCCGTCTTTTTGTCATTCTTCTTGCTTTTTTGTCTTATCTGCTCAATTGCATAAAAAGCGTCTTCCGTTTTTGCCAGTTCCGCCTCTACCGCAGTTCCATAAAGACAACCCGTGCTGCAGTTAAGCGCGTCAATAAATAAATATGGCGTATTCCCCTTTGCGATCCTTTCCTTATTTTCTCTCAGATAATTGTACATATGGCTTTCGCCCTCTACCTGACGAATAAACACATCCTCTCCTAACAGCCAGTACACATTTTCTTTCAGGCCGCCGGGCATCGGATAAATCGAGCCAAGCCCATATTCTATCTCATCACTGACCGGAGTTCCCTTTATATTATGAGCTCTCACATATTCCATCAAATGAGAAAATGTAACATTATATTCCACATACCCGCCAGTATTAGGATCGTCAATTTCATTTTTCTTTGCGATGCATGGACTGATAAAAGCTAATTTATCTTCTAATCCCATGTATTTTTTGGCGTAAATCGCACTGCACATCATAGGGCTGTGAATTGGCATCAATTTAGGCAAAAGTTCAGGCAAATATTTCTCAATATATCCGACCACCGCAGGACAAGGCTGGGAAATTCCCCCGATAAAATGATATTTCTGAATATAATTAATATATGCCCATGTTGTAATGTCAGCCCCATGCGATACGCTTAAAATACGATTTACACCCAGTTTTTTTAACCCGCCAAGGACAGTTTCATATTCGTTGTAATAATTCGCTTTAAACGCAGGCGCTAAAATAACCGAAATCTTTTCTCCTTTTTTTAAATCTCTGAAAAATCGTTCGGTATCGTCTGTGTACCCTCTGGCATGATGTTCACAAACATCAAAACAGGCTCCGCACGCAACACATTTATCTGCATCAACCTCTATCACATTTTCGTCATTTTTCTTTTTAGCAATATTAGCGCCCTTACAACTGCATGCCCCTATGCATCGATTACAACCTACGCATGTATCCGTCGTAAATACAAGCTGCTCCATATCCATTCCTCCTTTGCAACATATAACTACCCATCTAACTGTATCTCTTTTTCAGAAACAAAATCTACAAAATGGAACAGATCGTACTTGTTATGGTACATCTTGCACTGGTTTATATTCAGGTCTTCTCCGTTTCTCCCGTTCCAGTCCGATTGCCGCATTTACCCCCTTTACAACCGTTTCATCTGAAATATAATCCCTTTATACTATGCAAAAAATAACAGACTTATATCAGCCTGTTACCTTTCTGTTTCATTATTTTACTGTATTCTAATTTTATTACCTATATTCTTCTTTCAAACCCCAGCCAACTGCTCAAACGTCCCTTCAATGTCCAATTTACCGTAGCCCGATAATGTCAAGTTAATGTCACAGACTTTTTTCAGTCCAAAAACCTGTAAGCCTGCATAACTTCGTGGGGCTGATGGTAAATATATAATTTCTATTACAAGCTGTTTTTTCGATATCCTCACAAATAATGATTTCACCATTATTTAAGTATAATTTCATTGATGAAAAATCATATTGTATATATCTTCCCTGAAAATACATCAGCCCCATCACTTCCGTTATAAGATATAACACCATGCAAATTGAACCTATATACTTTATTTTTCCATTCAATATTCCACACATACTACCAACATCAATCAACACTATTGAACATACTACGATCCATTTTCCTATTTTATCTCCTAAAAGCCTTTTTCTTATCCACTTCATTTGGATTGCTTTCATGGTAATACCAAAACTTACTATAGCCGAAATAATTCCTTTCCATTCATCCCCTAATCTCCCTCCTCTCAAAAAAGAAATACTCATTCTCAACATAAACTACAAAGCTGACAATAAACAGCTTCTAAACAGATTGACTTTGAAATAAATCATTAACTAAGAAATTCCATATTTTTTAAAAATACAGTTCAAATCATCTATACTGATTTTTCCTGCCAGATAATGCGCCTTTACACTTGCTTCTACCTCTTCAAAAACTGTATCAAACATAAACCAGTCATCCGTATCATAATATTCCTGCAAAATTTTAAAATCACGCTGCAATCCATCCGGCAAACCATCCCTTAAAGAAATCCTTTCATCAACATACATTACCTGCACCGTCCTTTCTTCCGTTCAATGTGCAAACTCCCTTTCCATTATTTCTGGTATACCGGCAACAACACTTTTTCATATCTGCATTCAATAATCGATGTAAAAAACCGTTTCTGAACTTCTGATAATATTGGTATCCCTTCTATCATGGTTTGGATTTCACTCATACACCTACCCATTTCAGGCACAAGTCTATGAACAGCATCCAAACATCCCTGATATTCCATACTTTCCATTATATAATACGGATTTATTCTCCGTCCTTGCAATTCAAAAATACATCTGCGTGCTTTATATGCCTCTGCTTCCATTTTGGCAGCATCATCCATGACAATCTGCATCTTTTCATCATTCCATTTACTATTTAAACAATTTCCATTATCATAAACAGGCGCCAGTTCTTTTGAACCATCTTTTCTCAAAATAATTCCCCAGTTACTATTATTGCGGTCTGTATTCCCTATCAAGGCATCCACCACAAACATATTCCAAAAATGTTCTGCCACGCCTGAAACATCTTGCAGAAACGGATGCTCCTGTATTGTCATCATAATTTCATATAAGTCCACACCTACACCATTGGTCTCATTTCCATTTGAATCTAAAAAATGCGGTTCAAAAGTAACTTTTATCTTATCAAATTCATAGAGCCTGTCTCCATCCTCTAAAAAATCTTCACAGGCAACAACTATTTTCTCATTTCTTACTCCAAGAATTGTATTATGCACCGGCATCCCTATTAATTCATATATTTTTGAACCAATATATTCACATACCGGACTATTAGAATAACTGAGATTAATATTTTTCATCTGTTTTTCTTTTAAATTACCCGGAAATTTCAAAAGATACTCTTTTCCATTGTAAGTAATTCCCATTTTTCTTCCGGCTGTTCCACCATACATCCTTTGATTTTGCTGATAATCATTAAAATTGGCCAGATCCATAATATCTCCTCTTTCTGCCTTTACTTACCGTTTTATCTAACTTAACTATCAAAATTTCTATTTTATAGTAATTATAAAATGATGCTTATCATATGTAAATCACATATTTCCAATTACCTTAACTAAATATATTTCAACATTTTTGATTTTTACAATCCTAAATCAATATAAAAAATAACAGACCTATATCAGCCTGTTATCTTTCTGCTTCATTATTTTACTGTATTCTAATTTTATTACCTATATTCTTCTTTCAAACCCCAGCCAACTGCTCAAACGTCCCTTCAATGTCCAATTTACCGTAGCCCCACTCCCTATTCGGATATACAAGCCGGTTATCTCTCCTCGCACCGCGGATAAAATAGTTCTTCACTTCTTTCCCTTCCGCCAGCAAATCATTGCCCTGCACTATGGCCCATTCCATGAATTGCGCTACCGCGCCTGCCGCCAGCGCCGCCGCCATACTCGATCCGGTCCACAATCCCGAAACGGCAGGAACCAGAACGCCCGGCGCAGCTACATCCGGTTTAATGTCAGCTCTTGAAAATCCCCGCCCTGAATTAATGTAAAAGCTGCCGTTATCTCCATCATAGGTGGAAGTGCTAAGCACATTTTTCGCCAAGGAAGGTTCCGTCAGCGTTCCAAACGGAGTAGGCTGTAGAAAATAAGTTTCTCCTGTCAAAAATTCCGTGATAGGAAGCCACATACGGAAAACCGCATTGTGAGGTCTTCCCGTTACCGATACCTGTATCGTCCAGACTCCCGGCGTAGGATCCTGAAAGCGGAAAAAAACCAATTCATCGCCCGATCCCTGTTCCACGATCACACTGTCGATCGTCACTCTTGTTTTTTCATATACAAAAGAATA
Organism: uncultured Lachnospiraceae bacterium; assembly: GCA_910579805.1. Taxonomy (GTDB): domain Bacteria; phylum Bacillota; class Clostridia; order Lachnospirales; family Lachnospiraceae; genus RGIG3002. Next base: position 120,029 of record CAJTWM010000001.1, read on the forward strand.
GTTCAGACTCTGCTCGAGTCCAATAGGAAAAGGATTGATCATTTCACCGCCGGGAGAGCGGATACTTGCATTAAATATAGAAGGAATGCTGCCCCACATTTCTAAGACAAATCCCTTTTCGCCGTCCCCTACCCGGATCTCCACATTTTCATAAGGCGTATCCTCCACATAACTGCTTTGGGAAAGCATAGCGGTAAAATGATGCGCCGCGTTCCCTTCCCCGCCGCCGCATACCACAACGGCCTGCCCTCTCGTCGATGAAACCTGATTCAGATAATTATCCAGTATCGAATTTCCAGCATGATCCCCCATGTTGGTTCCAAGCCCCAAACAAACGACAACCGGTCGATAAAGAGGTATCATAAAGCTTTGTGCATACTTCACTCCCAGCATAATATCATTTTCCTGAAATGCCGGCACTCCATCCTTTATCAGATAATAGTCCCTTAAATATGGTTTGGCTTCTTTTAATTTAACGGCTACGATATCGCATTCAGGCGCCGCCCCTAAAAAGGTAAGTCCGTTGTTCAGGCTGCTCCCTGCCGCTATGCTCGCCATTGCCGTTCCGTGACCATTTTCGTCCCTGGTCGGCAATGGATCCGTTTCTCCCCGAAGCGCCCTATTAATATCCTCTCTCTTAAATTCGACTCCGTAAGGAATCCCTTCCGGCGAGGTCCACTGAGAATATTCCCCGCTCCGCAACGTTTGATCCCAAATCGCCAAAATCCTCGTAGAACCGTCCGGATTTTGGAAAACAGGATCGGTATAATCAATTCCTGTATCGATCAATACTATGACCGTTCTTTTTCCTGTAAGACTTAAAGGAGGCCGTTGTACACGAAGACTGCCGGTCTCTGCCAGATTCGTTGTGTTAAAGTCCTGCATCAGACCATACAGCTTAGGGATATACCGATAGGTATATGTTGACATACTAATAGGGGAAAGTGCCTCCCTTTCCCCATACCAGACCCGGTACTGGTCGTTTACCTGTACCGAACAGCTATCCACATTTCTAACTACGACTACGGCCTCCTCCGCCTCTTTAAAGTCTATGATAAGATCCAGATACTCGTTGGATTGTATTCTCTCTTCACAGCTTACAGACATATTTTCCCCATAAAGCTTTCTTTCTCATAGCTTATGCGGCTACTCCCCCATCGGTTCCGATTCTGTGTCTTTTTCCTCTATGGCAAGCATCCTGTTGCTCCTAATATCGATGACCGGTCCGCCGTTTCCTTCAATATATCCTCTGGTAATAGTAACCCTTCCGATATTATCATCCTTTGGGATCTCATACATGATGTCCAGCATAAACTCCTCAATGATCGCCCGCAAAGCACGCGCTCCCGTATCTTTTTCCATCGCCTTCTCCGCGATAGACTCCAGCGCCCCTTCATCGAACTCAAGCTTCACTTCATCCAATTCCAAAAGCTTCTGATACTGTTTCAAGATCGCGTTTTTCGGCTCTTTCAGAATTTTGACCATCATGTCTTTGGAAAGCCCCTCCAACGTGCAGATAATAGGAAGACGTCCGATAAATTCAGGGATCATGCCGAATTTTTTAATATCTTCAACCGTTACTTTGCTTAAAATATTCTTTTCTTTATCAAACTTATCTTTCAGGTCCGCGCTGAATCCAATCGAAGTCTGTTTCTTTAAACGCTGCTTGATGATCTCTTCCAGATCCGGAAATGCGCCTCCGCAGATAAATAAAATATTCTTCGTGTTAATCGTCGTCAGCGGAACCATGGCATTCTTGCTGTTCGAGCCTACAGGCACTTCAATTTCCGCCCCTTCCAAAAGTTTCAGCATTCCCTGCTGCACGCTTTCCCCGCTGACATCCCTTGAAGTGGTATTTTTTTTCTTTGCGATCTTGTCTATCTCATCAATAAATATAATGCCCTGCTCCGCTCTTTCCACTTCGTTATCCGCCGCCGCCAAAAGTTTGGATACCACGCTTTCAATATCGTCGCCGATATATCCCGCTTCTGTCAGCGTGGTAGCGTCTGTAATGGCAAGCGGTACGTCCAAGAGCCTTGCCAGCGTTTTGACAAGATACGTTTTTCCACAGCCTGTCGGCCCGATCATAAGGATATTGGACTTTTCGATCTCGATCTCGTCCATGGTTCCTGTTGCCACACGTTTATAATGGTTATATACGGCCACGGAAATTACCTTTTTGGCATACTCCTGCCCTACAATATACTCGTCCAACTGCGCTTTTATCTTATGGGGCGCGGGAATGTTATTGATATCCAATACCGGCTTATCCCCTTTTTTCTTCTTTTTCAGCCTCTGTCTGTTGGGTATGGTTCCATCCCCCTGAAGATCTGAAAGATTGACGAAACTAATATTGGGAAATCCCCCCGGAAAACCGCCCATATACGGTCGTTTTTTGTTTTTCTTATTTTCCTCTTCTCCGGTATCTTCGTCCTCGTCGTCCTTCGCATCCATATGCGTCTTTCCCCGATCGCTCATATGGGTCATATTCTCCCATTCCTGTACCAATGCCGGATCGTTCAGCATACCGTTATAGTCCATCTGGCTCACCGTATCCATCGTCTTATGCATACAGTCATTGCAGACACTTATATTCTGGGGCAGGTGAAACATTTTCCCCGCCTTACTTTCAGGCCTCCTGCATATAAAACAGACGTCCTCATAGTCATTCTCATCAAATTCCTTGTTTTCCATATCCGACATATTTCTCCTCATTTCCAGCCGTTTTATTTCAGGCCCGGCTCTCCCCTTCCTTTTCTTTGTTTCATTATAATGCATATCCTATAGAGTACACAAGTGAAGTTTTTTTAAACTATTTCTAAAAAAAGAAAAGATAACTTTCTGCTTCCGCAAAAATAATTATCTTTTCTTTTTTACTCCTCTTCGTTTCTTTTTATAGCCCTTATGCACTCATACGCGCATAGCAGCCGATACCGGAAAGTCTTTTACTTTTATATTTCTAAATATGCCGCCACAGGCGGCGCAGACCTCTCTTACTTTGCTTTCGGTCCAAGCACTACCGTCACCGTCTTTTCCTCGTATCCCTCTATACCGGGCTGCATGATCGTCAATTCAACGGAATCGCCTTTTTCATAATACTGCAGTGTCTCGCTTAAATCTTCCATCGTAGTGATCTCAATCCCGTTCAGCTTTGTAATGATGCTGCCTTGTGTAACACCTGCCGCATGTGCGCCGGTTCCTTCGTATACTTTTGCTACAAATACCCCTTCGGGCATACCGTATACGTTAGAAGCATCCGTAGTGACCGAAACGCCGGAAATGCCTAAATAACCTACATTTTCTGCATCCACTTTTGTCCTTGTCTCACGGCTCATCAGCTCTTCAATGATCGGTTTTGCAGCGGAAATCGGAATCGCATACCCCATGCCTTCCACGGCCGTTCCCCCGATCTTATTGGAATTGATGCCGATCACTTCGCCTTTTGCATTCAATAATGCGCCGCCCGAGTTACCCGGATTAATGGCCGCATCCGTTTGGATAAAAGTTGCGCTTCCCGTATCCGAATCTGCGATTTCCCTGTCCAAAGCGCTGACAACCCCTGTCGTCACCGACTGGCCATACCCCAGCGCATTTCCGATCGCAATAGCCGGTTCTCCTACGGTAAGACTATCGGAATCCCCCAGTTTTGCTACGGATATACTGCCTTTCGTTTCCTCCGACAGATTGCTTAACGGCACTGCGATCACTGCAAGATCTCTGGACGGGTTGGTTCCTTTCACCTGTGCCTCGGCCGCGCTGCTGTCCACAAAGGATACCATTAATGTATCCGAACCTTCCACCACATGATAGTTCGTCACGATCAAAAGTTCCGTGTCATTCTGTCCCACTATGATCCCCGAACCGCTGGCATTGGACTCCTGACTGAAGTTCTGCCCAAAATAAGAATATCTCTCCGTAAAAGTATTGACGATGGATACTACGGAAGGCATAGCTTCCTTCACTACATTCGAAACGTCCGACACGATGGTAGAGGTCACGCCGCCGGAAAGGGCCGTTGCCTCCGTATCCTTGGAACTGTCTCCTGTCACGCCCGCTTTAGCAGCCGTCGTGTCTTCCGATTTTTCGATCGGTTCCGTCAATTCCGTCAGATCCGCCGTCTGGGTCTTTTCCGTACCAAGACCCGTTAACGTTTCTACTGCAAGAAAACTAAGTCCCGCGCAAAGCCCGAAGCTGATTCCCATTCCTGCGCTAAGAAGCACTTTTTTAAATCCGGTCAGCGGTTTCTTTTCGGCCTTTTCTTTTTTATGCTTACCGCCTGCGGATCCTGCCTGATAACCGGCTCCCTCCGCCTGCTGTGGGGTAAAATGATTCGGATACCGGCTGCTGTATCGATATGTGCCGTTTTCCTGCATTCCTCCGTTCATACCGTTCACACCGGAATAAACGCCGCCTCCCTGTCTTTCATGGCCTTCCTGACCGCTGCCGGAACTGCTCTGCCCTGACGGATAGCTCTGAGACATCCGTAGCTGCGACTGATCCTGCATTTGAGGCTGGGCCTGACCCTGAAATTGTGTCTGACTCTGTTCCTGCGACTGTGTCCGGTTCTGTTCCTGCGGCTGGCTTTGGAACTGCGGCTGATTCCGGCTCTGCTCCTGCGGCTGGCTTTGGAACTGCGGCTGATTCCGGCTCTGCTCCTGCGGCTGGCTTTGGAACTGCGGCTGATTCCAGCTCCGCTCCTGCGGCTGGCTTTGGTTCTGCTCCTGTGTCTGCCCGTGGCTCTGTGCCTGCTCCTGATCCTGCGGCCGGATCTGATTTAAATTCTGATAATCATCATACATGATACCTTACCTCTTTTCTGTAAAAATCCGTTTATAACTACATGGTTTTAATTTTAAAAAATAAGGAACAATTTCTGTCTGTCATTTTATGATCTGTGTTTTGTTCTTTGTTTATGAGATAAGTATATTCGTCATTTGTGTTCAATCTGTGACAAAAGGGTGAAAGATTGTTTAACAACCTTTCACCCTTTTGTTATAAAAATTCCTGCCTCAGCTATAAACAGTACGCTTTGAACATTTACTCAACCGTCACCGATTTGGCCAGATTTCTCGGTTTATCCACATCACAGCCTTTTCCTACCGCTACATAGTAGCCGAAAAGCTGCAATGGAATGATAGCGAGAGAGTTGGCAAAATAAGCATTCGTCTCCGGAATATAGATCACATAGTCCGCCGCCTTTTCGATCTCTTTATTTCCTTCACAAGTAACCGCCAGCACAAACGCTCCTCTTGCTTTTACTTCTACCATATTACTTATCGTCTTCTGATAAAGGGCAGGCTGGGTAGATACCGCCGCAACCAGCGTCCCTTCTTCGATCAGGGAAATCGTTCCGTGTTTCAGTTCTCCCGCGGCGTAAGCTTCGGAATGGATGTAGGAAATCTCTTTTAATTTCAGAGAGCCTTCCAGCGAAATGGCATAATCGATGCCCCTTCCGATAAAGAACACGTCCTTGGCGCCGATATAACGGTTCGCAAAACGCTGGATCCGCTGTTTGTTATTTAATAACAGTTCAATTTGATCGGGAAGACGTTTCAGATCTTCCAGCATTCCGTCAAACTCTATTTCATCGATGGTTTCTTTGACCTGCGCAAATTTGATCGCAAGCAGATACAATGCCACAAGCTGGGCGCTGTATGCCTTCGTGGTAGCTACGGCTATCTCCGGCCCGGCCCAGGTATACATCACGTTATCCGCTTCTCTGGCAATGGAACTGCCCACCACATTCACGATTCCCAGTACTTTAAAGCCTCTTGCTTTTGATTCTCTCAATGCGGCAAGGCTGTCAGCCGTTTCTCCCGACTGGCTGATCACGATAACGAGCGCCCCCTCTTCCAAGATCGGATTCCGGTAGCGGAATTCTGAAGCCACGTCCACTTCTACCGGAATGCGGGCAAGCCCTTCCATCACATACTTAGCGGTTACTCCCGTATGATATGCGGAACCGCAGGCAACGATATGGATCTTTTTTATCGCCCTGATCTCATCGTCGGACATATTCAGCTCCTCGATCACGATCTCATTTCCTTTAAGTCTTGGCGAGATCGTGTCGCTTACCGTTTTAGGCTGCTCATACATTTCTTTTAACATAAAATGCTCGTATCCGCCTTTTTCCGCAGCATTGGCATCCCAGTCAATCGTAACGGGAGTTTTTGCAATCTCTTCTTCGTCCACCGTATAGAAATGCATATGATCTTCCCGCAGTCTGACGATCTCCTGATTCTCTACATAAGTGACGGTACGGGTATATTTCAAAATAGCCGGAACATCAGAAGCGATAAAGCAGCCGTCCTCATTTTGCCCTACAATCAGCGGACTGTCTTTCCGCACCGCGAAGATTTCGTCCGGATGATCCGCAAACATGATCCCCAGCGCATAAGAACCGGATACCCTGTGCAATACCTTTGTGATTGCTTCCAAAGGATTTCCTTTATAATAGTAGTCCAAAAGATGGGCAAGCACCTCCGTATCCGTTTCCGAACGGAAATGATAGCCCTTATCCGTCATCTTTTTGCGCAGCGCCAGATAGTTTTCTATGATACCGTTGTGCACCACCGCAATGGTTTCGTCTTCGTTAAAATGAGGATGGGAGTTCTCGTTATTGGGAGCGCCGTGAGTTGCCCATCTGGTATGTCCGATCCCCAAAAGTCCCGGCATCATCTTACCGTCGTGGGTAAGATTTTCCAATATTTTCAGCCTTCCCACAGACTTTTTTATGTTGATCCTCTCCCCGTCGAATATTGCCATGCCGGCAGAGTCATATCCTCTGTACTCCAGTCTTGCAAGACCGTCCAAAATGATCGGCGCGGCCTGCTTTTTCCCTATATAACCTACAATTCCACACATATGCGTCCTCCGTTACTATTTTTCCTTCCGCATCTTCTGCTCTTCTTCCGTTTTTCCATACCCCTTTGTAACATCTATACGGGTGCTTGCTTTCATACGATTGTCATTATCCCAAAATTCTTTATTGGTTGTCAAGCATGCAATCCATCTCTTCGGCAGTTTTTTATAATTTTTTCCAAGAAGATACCCCATATATTTACATCCGCTCTGTATATACAGTCTTCCGATCAGTCTCCGGTTTCCGGTTTTTCTTAAGTAATCTGCCGTCTGCTTTACAAGTTTCTTTCCCTCCGCGCCGGAAGATACGCCTGCAAAGATTTCGGGATGGTCCGCCTGAGACACGCCCAGATCAAAATTACGCTTTAACTGCTCCCTATTAGTAAAATCATGGGAATGGACCACCTGCGCTTCCGCTCTGTACGCGATCTTATATCCGGATTTTATGACCGCCGCCGCAAAAATCATATCCTCATTAAAAATAGTATGCTTCACGAAGCCTCCCAGTTCCTCGTAAGCGCTTTTCCGGTACATGGCGCATACGTTAGAACAAAAATAGGTCTTGATCCCGAGATGTTCCAAGTCATCCGCCGATTTTACCATACTGACGACAGGATAATTGAACTCCCTTGTATAGCGTTCTATTACTCCGCTTTCTTTAGAAGGGAGCTGTCTGGCGTAAGCCACCGCTACCGCCCCGTCCTGAAACGCCGCCAACAGTTCCTCGATCAGTTTTTCATCCACAGGTACGGCATCCTGCGTCATAAAAAGCGCAAAATCTCCCTGCGTCCGCTTCATCGCCATATGTCTGGTCCTGCCATGGTCAAATTCTCTTTTGGAAATATGATATACTTCCACATTTTTATATTTGTCCTGAAAATGACTGCCGTAGATCAATCTGTCATAGTATTTCTGTTCCGTATTCATAACTATGATCCGATCGGGCTTTACCGTCTGCCTTTCCAAACGTTCTATCAGCGTTAAAAATTTATCGTCCGGCTTATATGTCGGAATTACCACGTCTATACTGCTCATTTATCTACTCCCGCCTTTATCCTGTTTTCACGCTAACTCCTATCTGCCCGCTTTAGCGGGCATACCAATCAGGATTGTGTACACATATAAAGGGACCTGCTGCAAGGCCCCTTTGTCTTTGATTTTAACCCTATTTTATGATATTTGCTTTCACCGCATCATCATGGATCTTCTGGCTGCATTCTTCCACTTCCGAAGATACCTGATAATCGGAATCATTAAATAAAAACTCATGAAGCCATTTTACGTTATCCACTAAAGATGTGGGAACGACACAGTCGCCGGAGGAACCGATCCGGCCGCCGCCCCTCAAATCTTCCCGCGGGAAACCTTCGTCTGCCACGATCTGGTATTTTGTGATATTTCCAAGCAGCTCCACGATCTCCGAAAGGTCAAGGGAAGTATACACTTCGCTGAACACGTTATTTGCAATGGAAGTAAGCGATGTGATGCTTGCCTTTTTAGCCACCTCCGCCGTGGCCTGCAATACTTCTCTCTGACGCTCCGCACGTTTAAAATCATTTCCCGCCGTATAACGGATACGGCAGTATGCCGTAGCCTGCAGTCCGTCAAGAAGCTGGGTGCCTGTGCTGGTGACTTCCGTATAAGGACGTTTTAAATCTTCCGCCATACAGTACTGATAGTTATTGATATGAAGAAGCTCCGCTTCGTCTACGTCAAGCGTAACGCCTCCGAGCGCATCGATCGTATCGCTCAGCCCGGAAAACCCTACCGTAACAAAATCCGTAATGTTCAGATCCAGATTCATATTTAGCATATTGATCGCCATTTCCGGTCCGCCTTTTGCATAAGCGGCATTACATTTTGTATAAGTATCGTTGCTCAGATTCAAATAAGTATCACGGTATAAAGATACCAGTTTTACCTCTCCCGTATCCTGATTAATGGATGCAATCATAATAGTATCCGTTCTGGTATTTTTAGCCAGATCTCCCACCGTGGAATCCACGCCGAACAGCGCTATGTTCCGGTATCCTTTCAGGCTTTCGTTCTCCGCAACGTTCTCATTCACGATCAATTCGTCTTCCTTAAGCTCTACCCTGCCTGATTCCGTACCTTTTAATACGCCCCACAAAACGACAAGCGCCGCCAAAAGCACTACGATCTCCGCCGCAAAAATAAAAATTTTTCTGCGCTTTTTCTGCGCCCTCTGCTTTGCAGTCATCTTTCTTGCAGTCCCGCCGTTTTTTGCGGAGCCTTTTTTACCTTTTGTTTCTGTTGCCATTTTACTTCTCCTTATCAGCCACGCAGTTAATATGCGTTTTTATTTATAAATCCTTTAAATATTGTTAAGAACATAATTTTTATGTCCAAAGACATACTCCAATTTTCAATATAATAAATGTCATATTCCACCCGTTTCCGAATAGAGGTATCGCCTCTGTAGCCGTTGACCTGCGCCCATCCGGTCAGCCCCGGCCGTACCTGATGTTTCACCATGTAACGCGGGATCTCTTCTTTGAATTTCTCTACAAAAAGCGGCCTTTCCGGTCTTGGTCCTACCAAACTCATGTTGCCTGTAAGTATGTTAAACAACTGAGGAAGCTCGTCTAAACTTGTCCTTCTTAAAAATCTGCCCACTTTCGTGACTCTCGGGTCACCCTTCACCGTCCATGCCTTTTCCTCTTCGGAAGGTTCCTGCTCCCGCATTGTCCTGAACTTATACATTTGGAACGATTTGTTGTGGAGTCCTACTCTCTCCTGTTTGAATATGACCGGCCCCGGACTGGAACATTTGATCAAAACAGCCGCAATCAGCATGATCGGCGAAGAAATGATGATGCCCACAAAAGAACCGATAATGTCCACCGCACGCTTCGCCATTAAATTCAACGTATTGGTAAGCGGCACATAACGGATATTGATCACCGGCAGCCCCATTAAGTCTTCCGTATAGGGCCTTGTAGGTATCAGGCTGTTATAATCGGGAATAAATTTGGTATGCACGCCGGATTTCTCACACATAGTCACTAACTCTTCCAAACGGTCGTAGTTCTCCAGCGCTAAAGTTATCGCTATTTCGTCCAGCTTGTTCTCCGGAAGGATGATCTCCAGATTATCGATCCGGCCAAGCACCTTGACTCCCTTATAACGCGTCCCTGCGGGTACTTTATCGTCCAGAATTCCGCAGATATGATATCCCCATTGAGGATTGGCCATGATCCTGTTTATATACTCTTCCGCCGCTCTGGAATATCCGACAAGCAGCATATGTTTTAAATTATACCCCTTTTTGCGGAATAACCGCAACAGTTTTCTGATCAAAAGTCTGGAAACGGTCGTCAGCGTACAGTTGATGACAAGAAACATTGCCGCCATGGTTCTGGAAATATTCTGTTCACCAATTAAGTATAACCCACCCATAAAGCAGATAATACCGACAATATTCGCTTTTAAGATATTTATGACTTCAAACTGCCGTCCGGTGGTCCGCTTCGGCTTATACATATTAAAAGTATAGTAAAGGATCAGATATCCCGGCACAAGGACGATCAGCACCTGAAAGTACTGCTCCTGCGTTAAATATCCTACATTCGGCTCAATATCGGAAAAAATGCTTTCAAACTTCAGATACCATGCCAACATATAGGAGCATATGACAATCACCGCATCTATCAACACATGTATTCTGTTTAAAATTTTCTGATTGTCCTTAATCATATGAATTCTCCATATCCGAAGTTATTCTACAATAATCTACCGAAAAGCACAACTTAATTTTCTATTAAGTCTTATTTCCCGCTCCCAAACCGTCTGAAAATATTGCTCCACAGTTCCCATTGTATCACAATATAGTTTTTTAAATGATTTATTTTGAATTTTACCCTTTTTTCACGACCTTTCTTAGATCCGGCAAGCTTTACCCCTTCCCAAAGACCTTTTATATAAGTTCCGCCAAACCCCTTTTTCACAAAAAACAGCGTTTTTATCAGAAATCCCGCTGCCAAAAAAGGCAGGTTGATTACTATCTGTAAAAGCGGCATGTTCTTTCTTACTATATAGATGCTGTTTCTCGAAGAAAAGTTTACTTTCCATTCGTTATATTTTGATCCGCTGGTAGCGCTGCCGGCGTGGAACACAACGGCAGAAGGTTCAAAAACATTGATATATCCGTATATTTTTGCCCTGTAACCAATATCAATATCCTCCAAATATGCAAAATGTTCTTCGTCGAAATAACCGATCTCCTCAAAAACCTTTCTTCTGTATATTGCTGCGCCCCCGCAGGCGGCAAAAATCTTTTTCGCATGGGAATAGGCCGGCGAATCCGGTTTTCCTTTTCCCTCCGCAAAAGCCCAGCCTAAAGCGCAGTAATAATCTCCCGCATCGTCTACATACTCCGGCTCCTTCATGGAAAGCATCTTACCCGAAGCCGAAAAAATCTTTTCCGACTGCCCGATCCGCTCTTCCATCCGCCGTAAAAAGCAGCGATCCGCCTTCGTATCGTTATTCAGCAACAGGACATATTCCGTTCCGGCCGCCTTGATCCCTGCATTGACTGCCTTACAGAATCCTGTATTTTGGGAAAATTCTATCAATTTTACCGCCGGATAATGTTCCTTCACATAAGAAACGCTTTCATCCTCAGAACCATTATCTACCAAAATGACCTCCGGCGCGCCGCCTTCCTGTTGAAAGACGGAAGAAAGGCAGTCCTCCAAGTATGCTTTTCCATTCCAGTTCGGTATTACAATCGTCGTCTTTGCCATTTTAATTCTCCATGCCGGTTGACTTTGCAAATACAGTCAGGGTCGAATACAAGCCGATATCCGTTTTCCGCCGCTGCCTTTCCGAAAGCCATGCTCACATTTTTCCATTCCTCGTCATTTTTTTGATACCGGTTCCACCAAAACAAAGACGTCCTGGAAGTTTCTTTGTATTTCATGCCGGTCGTCCTCTCGAATAAAGAAACGCAGTCCGGCGCGATCCTGATACACCTTAAGTCCAGCGCGTAAGCCGTCTGCCTGAGAGCCGCCCGGTGCATCGGCCCGCTGAAATGCACAGGCAGATTCCTAAAGAGTACATTTCCGTTTCTTTCATAGATTCCCGCCTTGACCCGGTTTCTTCCGTCTATGACTTCCCCTCCGATCCCGGCCACCTTCCCCCAGCCGCTTAAAATATCATCTGTTATTATCGTGTAAAACCCCAAATGTTCCGTCGGCAGGACTTTTCCTCTCCATCCCATCTCCTCCAAAAAAGAGCCTACGGCCTTTTCGCCGGCAGTATAGGCGTACTGCTTACTCTGAGGATTGACCGCCGTGGATGCCTCATGACACCGCCAATGATAAAGAATCTTGGGAATATGGCATATTTTTTCTCCTGCCCGCAGGTAACCGTATTCTCTTATCAGCCTCCCTGCGGCGCGGAGGATCAAATCATAGTCCTGCGCTCCGTCGTAGTCCTTCCTAAGCGTCAGTTCTTTCATCAGTTCCGCTTTCATCACTAAAAAATGACAAATGTAATTGTTTGACAGCAATAGCTCCAAATTAAAGTCTGTTTTTCGGTGAGGTTCAAAAAAACGCTCTCCCCCGCTGTCGCATTTATCTTCGTCAGAATAAAGAAGTCCCGCTTCTTCTCCTGTTTTTTTCTTATTTTCTATTGCTTTCGCCATTTCAAAAAGAGCGTCCGGCGTTAAAAAATCGTCATGATCCAAAAGCCCGATATAATCCCCGCAGGCTCTTTTTAAAGCCTCGTTCGTATTTTCCGCTATTCCCCCGTTATTTTTTAAGCGAAAGTAACGGATACGCTTGTCCGAATAAGCGCTTACGGTCCGTTCCACTTTACTGCTCGTTCCGGCGTCCGCAATAATCAGCTCAAAATTCCCATAAGTCTGTGAAAGGACGGAATCGATCAGCTCTTTTAAATAGGTTTCCTTCGTTTCATAGGCAGGCACCAGAATACTGAATTTGCATGGAAATGCAAACTCGTATTTTTTCTGTTCTTCCAATATATGGCGTTCCGTTTCCTGATAACGGTACTGCTCCTCTTTTGCGGAAATCCTTTCCAAAACCGCATAAAAGGCCGCCAAAAAACCGTTCCTCTTCAAATAGTATATCGTTTTTTTCAGATTGGATACGTTTAAAAAATGCACCTGTTTTCCCTTTCCATTACAACGAAAAGCCGCCGCATGGGCGGCAGCCTTTCTGATTCTGATTTTTTATTGCCGGGTACATCGTTTTGCTATTTCAGGCCTGCGGTCAAAGGACTGCTTTCAGTTCCTCCGTAAGCTTCGCTACTTTCTCTTTTGCATCCTCCAGACTCGTTCCCTTTACGCCCATGTAGAACTTGATCTTCGGCTCCGTTCCGGAAGGACGCGCACAGCACCATGAATCATTTGTAAGATCAAAGTATAATACATTGGATTTCGGAAGTCCCGTGGGAGATTTCGTGCCTGTTGCAATCTCCGTGATCTCTCCGCTCTCATAGTCGCGCATGGACACTACCTGAAGCTCTCCGAAATTCTTAGGCGGATTGCTTCTTAATTTATCCATGATAGCGCCGATCTGTTTTGATCCGTCGATTCCCTTTAACGTAATGGTATATAAGTCTTCTTTATAATAACCGTATTTCTCGTAAATGGCAAGCATCTGATCCCAAAGCGTGATGCCGTTCTTCTTGCACCATGAAGCCACTTCGCACAGCATCATCACAGCCACTACCGCGTCTTTGTCACGGGCATGGGTTCCGGCAAGGCATCCGTAGCTTTCCTCTAAACCGAATACATAGTGGTTACTTCCTGTCTGCTCAAACAGTTTGATCTGTTCGCCGATGAATTTAAAGCCTGTCAGGACTTCGATCAAGCGTACATGATAGTCTTTTGTGATCGGCTGGGTCATATTGGTGGTTACGATCGTCGTTACAAGAGCAGGATTTTCCGGCATTGTACCCGTCGCCGTCCTCTCTCTCAAAATATATTCCGCAATCAGCATACCCGACATATTTCCGGTAAAAGAAACATATTCTCCCGTTTTCGCATCTTTGGCATAAACGCCGAGACGATCCGCATCAGGGTCGGTTGCAAGCACGATATCCGCGTCTTTTTCTTTTGCAAGCTTAAGAGCCAGCGTGAAGGCTTTCGGGTCTTCCGGATTCGGGTATTCCAGCGTCGTAAATTTAGGATCCGGCAATTCCTGTTCGGGAACTACATATACGTTCTTAAATCCAAGTTCGGAAAGAATACGTCTTACAGGAAGGTTTCCCGTACCGTGAAGGGGGGTATAAACGATCTTAATATCGTTTGCAACTTCCGTAATGATCTCCGGATGGATGATCTGCTTTTTCAACTCTGCCATATAAGCGTCGTCGATCTCTTTTCCAATGACGTTATAGAGTCCCGCTTTGGCAGCCTCTTCTTTGTCCATGCTCTTTACGGTATGATAATCGGTGACATTCTGCACTTCCGTAATGATCTCTTTATCTTTCGGCGCAGTGATCTGGGCGCCGTCTTCCCAATATACTTTATAGCCGTTATATTCGGGAGGATTGTGGCTGGCTGTTACAACGATTCCCGCAATACATCCCAATGTGCGCAGCGCAAAAGATAATTCCGGCGTGGGCCTTAAAGACTCAAAGACATATGCTTTGATCCCGTTCGCCGCCATGCACAAAGCCGCTTCGTCCGCAAATTCCGGCGACATATTTCTGGAATCATAAGCAATGGCAACGCCTTTATCTGCGCCTCCCTGCTTGATTATGTAATTTGCCAGACCCTGAGAAGCCTTGCGTACCGTATACACATTCATGCGGTTGGTACCTGCGCCGATAATACCGCGGAGTCCGCCGGTTCCGAACTCCAGCTCTTTATAAAACCGTTCTTCGATCTCGCCCTCATTGTCTTTGATCGCAAGAAGTTCATTCTTCGTCTCCTGATCGAAGTAAGAATCCTCTAACCAAAAATGATACTGCTCCATGAAACCCATTTCCTCTACCTCCATAATTCATATTTTAGTGCCTGATTTTTAAAATATTTTACCATATTTTGAAAGACCATACAAGCCAAGTTGCATATTCTATTCTTGCATTCATCATCCTTTATCACATTAGTTTCAGCGTGTAGTCGCTATGATCCAATGAGAAATTAGGATTATAATAAGGATCGCCCTTTTCCAGCTCCTCCTTCCATCTTTCCCTGAACCGTTCCGACTCTCTGTCATAACGTTTTGCGCTTTCCCCACTCAGGTCTGTTCCCCTTGAGGCGGATTCATAATGATACAGTTCCGCAAAAGGAGTAAAAATATTTAATAAACCTCGTTTTCTTAAGCGCAGGCAAAAATCCACGTCGTTTAACGCTACCGCGAAGCTTTCGTCCAAGCCTCCCAGCTCTTCATATAATTTTTTCTTTACAAGCAGACACGCCCCTGTCACTGCGGAAACATCCTGCGCATAGAACAGCCGTCCCATATAGCCGAAATTATTTTTATCCACCCGGTAATGGGTATGGCCCGCGCTGCGGTGGGCGCCAAGTCCGATCACGATCCCCGCATGCTGGATCGTATTATCCCCATAATAAAGCTTGGCTCCCACTGCGCCTACGTCTTCTCTTTGGGCAAACATCAAAAGCTCCTCGATCCAATTCATGGTAATGACTTCGGTATCGTTATTTAATAACAGTAGATATTCTCCGTTTGCTTTCGATGCGCCGAAGTTATTGACCTTCGAATAATTAAATTCCCCTTCGTACCTCTCTATCCGTATTTCTTTCCGCTGCTCCAGTTCCTTATAATAAGCGAAAGTTTCCGGCAATTCGCTGTTATTTTCTATAATGATGATCTCAATGTTGTCATACGTCGACCGCTCTAATATGGAAGAAATGCATCGTTTCAGATCCTGCACATGATCCTTATTGGGTATCAGTATGGAGATCTTGGGATTTGACAACAGTTGATATTGAATACGGAATATGGTCTCGCATGCCTTAGTACTGCTGATTTCAAACTCTTCAAAACCGCATTCCCTCAAATGTTCTCCAATGGCTCCTTTGGCCGCATCTATGGCATAGCTCTTGGCGCTGATATCCGATGCCACGCTTCCTTTATGGGATCGCCAGTAATACAGCAGTTTGGGAACATGCACTATATGTTTCGCTTTGGCAGTGAGCCTTAAAATCATATCGTGATCCTGACTTCCGTCAAACCGGACCCGGAACAATTCCATCCCCTCTAAGAGCCTTCTGTCAAATACACTGAAATGGCAGATATAGTTATTGGCCCTTAAATTGTCTATGGAAAAATCCGGTTTAAAATGCAGGGTGATCATATTATTGATACTGTTCCCTTTGAAAGTCGCCTCATCGCAGTAAACATAGTCCGCATTTTTTTCACAGATCGCTTTCATATACTCATACAGTACACTTGGATGTAATATATCGTCATGGTCAAAAAGCCCGATATAATCGCCGGTCGCCATTTCATAGCACTTGTTTGTATTTCCTGCGATACCGTCGTTCTTTTCCAGCTTTTTATATTTTATCCGCCCGTCTTTACGCGCATAAGAAAGGCACATCTGTTCTACATAAGCGTGTTCGCTGTCCGAACCGTCAGCAAGGCAAAGCTCCCAGTTTCCATAAGTCTGATTCCGCACCGAGTCCGCCATATCCTTTAAAAAATTCTTCGGCGTATTATAGAGCGGCACTAAAATACTAAATTTAATGTTTTTCGGAAATACCGTCTCTGCTTCGGCTTTTCTTCTCTCCGCATCGGGAAATCCGGCCGTCCCGTGCCGAAGTCTGGCCCGTCTCTCGATCCCTTTGCTTTTTAGCTTTCTTGCCAGTCCCTTAGGGCTTCCGTAACGCCTGATCCTATCCTTTGTCCTTAAGAGAAAATGGAGGCATCCCCTCGCCGGTTTGGAAAGTTTCCAAAACGTTCCGCCTTTGATACGTCCGATCTGCTCTTTTAACTCCTCTTCCTGCTTTTGCAGATCCGCAATCCTGCCGTTTAGCGCCTGATTTTTCTTTTTCTCCGCTTCATAAGCTTTTTTATAATATTCTAATTCCTGCCGGTCCGCCTGTTTATTTTGTTCCATTTTTACGACTATGTCCCCTTTCCGTCTGCCGCGTTGGCCTCTGCTTCGATCCGTGCCGGACGTGTGCCGCCGGCACACAGCACCGTCAGTCAGCGATGCCGCCGCATCGCCCTCCTTCCTCCGCCTTGCAGACTGAACATTCATTCTGCGCCATCTGGCTGAAAGTAACTAGATCTCAACTATCCTGTCTGAAATCCGGTAATACATCCTGTCAGACAGCATATCCTCATAAAGAACGCCAACCCTGTACCGCCCCTTCTTCACCGTTTTCAACCTGAATCTCGCCACCAGTCCCGACAGTTCTATCCTGCTTTCCCTGTTGGTTCTCTTCCCTTTACCCGCTCTTTTTCCGCCATTTCCTTCTCCCACGGCGCCGCCGGCTTCTTTTCCGCGAACGTCCCCGCCCGTTTCCCCATAAAGTTCCGCCACGTCTTCCCTTAAGTAAGACATGATCTCAGTCGCATAAAGTTTTTTCCCCTCCGCTTCTTCTAAAAGCAGGCTTCTCTTATAATGGCAGTTATCCGCATCCCGCAGTACCGACCAGCCGGTAATCCTCATGACACCATGATTCTGCACCATACTCATAGATTCTGCAGGCGTCTCTTCTTCCTCCTGCATGACCCGCGCCTCGTCGATGAAAAAAACAAGCTGTTTTTCCTTAAGCGCCTTTGCATCTTTTTTCAGGATTTTCTCCGTAATGGGCTTTTTTACCTCATCCCTTTGGCATTCAAAGGTACTGCCGCACCGGTACTCCGGTGAATTTTGAGTAAGCCATGGGCTATAATAAGGATCGTACCCTTCATACTCGGGATAGCGCCGGTACAGCTTTTTTTTCTCCTTCAAAAGCCTGGCCGCCTTTTTTTGATCCTTTTCGTCCAATCCTCTGCTCAAAGATTCATGATGAAGAAGAATGGCATCATTTCGTAAAACGTTCCGATATCCCGCCTTATGCAGCTTCAGACAAAACGCTACGTCGTTATAGGCCACTGGAAGATCCTCGTCCATACCGCCCACTTTTTCGTAAAGCTCCTTTCTTACCATCAGACATGCGCCGGTTACGGCAAGATAATTAAAGGTAAAAACATTCCTTCCGTCATAATACATCCGGTCGTCCCATGCCCCTGTCAGCTTGTGTGCCGGGCCTATGGAAAGATTGGTGATGCCCGTATGCTGTATCGTCAGGCCGTCCGGATACCAAAGCTTGGCTCCCACTGCGCCGACTCCGGAAACGGATGCCTGTCCCGCCATTCTTTTCATATAACCGCTTTCAATGACCTCTATATCATCATTTAATAACAATAGATATTCACCCTTTGCCTCTTTGGCGCCGATATTGCACATCGCAGAAAAATTAAAATCCATAGGTTCGCAGATATATCGGAATCCATAGGTTCTGCCCAGTTCCTCCGACCGGATGCGGTTAGTTTCATAACTACCATTATCTACTACGATGATCTCCATATCGGGATAGTCTGTTTTCTCAAGGACGGACCGGATACATTTTTCCAATATTTCGGGATGGTCTTTGGATAAAATGATTACCGATACCTTCCCTTTCGCTTCAAAACAGACGTGATCGACGCCGGGAATGTTTCCTTCTTCCAAATATCCCCGAATCCCACGGCGGCGCAGCGCATCCAGCTTTATTTTTTCATATTCCTTTTCATATCCCCAAACGCCCTCTATCGCCGTCTCATCCATAACAAGCGTTGTTTTATCTTCTTTTTCCGTTCCATGAAATAAAATCTCTCCTAAGGCAGCTATTTTTTCCTCTCCATTGCCTATACGGCCTATATTGCCCGTATTACCCGCACTGCTTATATCAGCCATATCACTCGTAGGATTCAAATCTTCCCTGTCCTTGGCAGATAATTCTTCTGCTTTCAGTACAAAATCATAAATATTTTCCCTATAATTATCGCTTCCCAGCCATGGGACGGAAGAATAGCTTTCCTTTCTGACGGCGAAAACATTACCGAAATAAAAATAAGAAAGCAGCGTATCCGGAGAATATGCCGGTTTAAACCACGGTTTTTTCCTGCTTTCTCCTCCCTCCGGCGTTTTTTCGATCCGGTCTTCCCCTCCATAAATAAGCGACACATGGGGATATTTTTCAAAATAACTGTCTATCCGCTGCAAAGCCTGTCTGCCTATCCGCCCCTGCTTTGTCACAAAAAGCAGATACGGCTTTTGCGTCTGTTCCAAAGAAAACGACGCTTTACAGTCTTCCATAAAAATGATTTCCGTCTTACTCTCGTTTTCCGTAACTCCGTATTTCTCCATCATATTTTCACGGATCACATCTACCGTCCGGTCGGTGCGCACAGCGCTTTCATGTTCGCCGATCCAATATTGATACGGTTCTTTTTGAAACAAAAGGTTTTTCTCATACCGCTTTACGCTTACGGAACTTTCCCCGCACGCGCTGTCTTTCAGTACGGTTTTTCCTCCTTCTTTCCATTTGGCGGGCAGCCCTTTCAGCTTATAGAAAAAGCGCGCTACGGGATTTCCCGCAATGCGCTCATACTTTTGCCGCAGCTCAAGCACAGACTGCTCTTTAGACGCAGCCTGAGAAGCCAACTGGATATTCGTATTTTTTACTTTTTGGTATGCCTGCTTATAGTAATCGGTAAAATTCTGTTTCTCCAAATTCCGTCCGCCTTTCCCTATACCATTCTTCCGGCAATGCTCTCCGGCAGTACCGCCACATTCATGGAAACTTCAAGTATATTATCTTCCTTCATTGGCAGATGTTTCAAATAAAACGTAAAGTTAGGATCCTCTTTCGGGAACGCCAGTACGCCGTCGTTTAAGGCCTTCCCGTTCGTAGCAAACTTCCCTCTGCCTTTTAGCGGCAGTTTTTGTCCGTTCCAAAAGGCGTTTTCGATCGTGACCAGACAAGGACCGTGATCCGGATCGATGCGGACCGCTTTCCGCTCTCCTGCAAAATGCAAGGTAAAGGTAATATTCTCCCTTCCCTTTTCAGCCTGTTTTTTTAAAGCTCCCTTCTTCTCGTTTAGCATAAACGAATTTGCCTCCGAAAAGCCGTCCCCGGTATCCTCATAGACCTGCACCAGATTCACACCGCTCTCCTCCGCTCCTTCCACGGAAAGCCCCAAAGGATTTAATACCGGATTTCCGATCAGATTGCGTAAAAGCCCTAAACTCATCCTCTCCCCCGCAATCTTTTTCTGCATCTCCTTTTCCCGTTCCAAAACACGCTCCCGTTCTTCTTCTGAAACCGGAAAAATACCGGAAAGAAGCCTTTCCTCCGCTTTTTTACGCTTTGCGGCTCCCAACGCGTAACAGTACAGCGCGCGGTACGCCACCTCTTTCACCGGAATATCTTCCTGAACGGTCCATTCATAATCGATGACCGTCCACCGGTCTCCTTCCACCAAAATATTGGAAAAGATCAGATCATAATCCGTTACGCCCGCACCCTCACGATAGCCGATGCGCCTTACATACTCGCCAAACAGCTTTTCAATCCCTTCAAAATCCTGTCTGTCAAGAAGTTCGTCAAACAGTTCCTCTAAAGTCCGCCCCTTTGCAAATGCAAAAGCCAGACCGCCCTCCGGCATTTTCCTGCACTCGTTCACGGAAAGAGCGCTGCCCTCATATCTTTTCACAAGAAGCTCGTGAGCCTTTTCCATGGCTTCAATATGCGTCTGCGCTTTCGGTGAGCAGGCTCTTTTTTCCACAACCGGGTCCGGCAGCCCCAAATTCTCTCCTCCAGCGGCCCCGCCCGCCGTCTTCAAAGCTTTTCCTCCGCCGGATATGCCTGCCTGTTCCGGACCGCTTTCCGGCAGACGGATATCGGTGCGTATGGCGTACTCCGGCGACCTGTCGTTAGAGTATTTGGAAAATTTGACCGAAAGCGGTTTCCCGACCACAAGACAATAGGAATTGGCATACAGCGGAAACAGGCCTTCCTTGATAATGGTATCAAATACGTTTTTTTCGTCAAACAGAAGCAGCCTGCTCCTGTCGAAATTACGGATATTGGTGCAAAGCTCCCCTAATCTCGGCAGATATTCGTCGGAGTAGACGCTGGTCATAAATTTATAATCGGGATACGGATAATAAAAACTATATTCTTCACAACGGTTGGCCTTACAAATCCGTTCCAGCCCGTTTCTTGTAAAAGTACGCACTCCGGTATCCTCCGGATAGTCTTCCAATCCGCTGAAGTAAAGTCCCTGATGATCCTCTTTACAGCCCGCCCAATACTTCAGCCCGAACTTATTTTCGATAGCAATAACCAGTCTTCCGTCCGCCCCTTCGCCTTTCAGATGTTTTAAAAGGATCTCCATAAAACGTTCATAAGGCTTGTCCGTGCCGATATATCCCTGTGCATATTCAAAAACGCCGATCAGGAAAATATAGTCGAAATCCGTGTCCAAAACCTTTTCAATATCCTGAAAATTCCCCACATGGATCGTAACGTTATCATATTCCGCATTTCTGTAGGCGTTGATCAGGCTTCGTTTTTTCGACAGGTCAATACAAGTCACGCTGCCCGCTTTTTTGGCAAGGGCGCCAGTGATTGCGCCGCACCCGCTGCCGACTTCCAACACCTTCATTTCCTTTTCTATCGGAATCCAGTCCACGATATTTTCCCTGAACGGCGATAGATGATAAAGTACGGGCCAGCTTGCTCTTTCCTCAATGATACGGGGAAATTCCTCTTTTCCGTAATTTTTTACGATCTCCAGTATTTCCTCTTCCACGTCCCCGTCGCTATACAGATCTTCTCCGGGATAATATTCATAGTCCAGCGTGATATTTCCGATCTTTTCCTTCATAATGACCCCCATGCCGCTCATAGCGTCCCAATATCTTCCACCTTTACTTTAGAATTCATATCAAAATACCCTACCGTATCTTTATCCGAGATCACAGTCACATTCAAGGCGTCATATAATCTGTGGTACACTACAAACTCGTCGTTTTCATATCCTGTCAGCCCAAAAGATACCAGATATTCTCCCCCCTGCAGTTCCATGTTCTGGGTAAAAGAGACGTCCTTTTGCTCTCCTGCCCTGACCTGATCCAAAAATGCTTTTTCTACCATAGAATTGGTTCCCGTGATCTCCACGCCCTTGATATTCTTTATCGTAAAGGCAAAGATCGGAGACGGCAGGTCTTTTGCGAACTTAACCTTCATGTGGATCGTAAAGCTGCTGCCTTTCATCACCGCAGTAGTACGCATCCCGCTTTCGTCACACATATAAATTTCCGTGATTTCCGCTTCTTTATTCCCGTATTCCAACAGATCCGGATTCTGCCCCTGCGCTCTTTCCCTTACGCCGTTTTTTGACGCCGCTTTTTTTAACTGCTCGTCCTCCAGCAGATTGTTATCGTCTTCCGGCACCTCGTACTGCCCTACAAGCACTCTCTTGTAGGCGTCGATCATTTCTTTCGGCTCTCCTTCTCCCAATTTATTTCCCTTATTTAAAAGCACCACTCTGTCGCAATATTTACTGATACTGCTCAAATCATGGCTGACAAACACAATGGTCTTTCCCATTTGCTTGAATTCTTCAAATTTATGATAACATTTGGCCTGAAAGAAAACGTCCCCTACCGACAGCGCTTCGTCCACGATCAGAATCTCCGGTTCGATATTGATCGCCACCGCAAACGCAAGGCGAACGAACATACCGCTGGAATAGGTTTTTACCGGCTGGTACACATAATCCCCGATATCTGCAAAATCCAAAATATCCTGCATCTTTTCATCGATCTCCTTTTCGGAAAATCCAATCATCGTACCGTTCAGATAAATATTCTCGATTCCGTTGTATTCCATGTTAAATCCTGCGCCAAGCTCCAAAAGGGCCGAAATACGCCCGTTGACTTCAACCTGTCCCTCGGTAGGGCTGACGACTCCCGTAATGATCTTCAGGATCGTCGATTTCCCGGAACCGTTCGTTCCTATGATCCCTACGGCTTCTCCCTGTCTGACCGTTAAGTTTACCCCGTTTAAGGCATAATGCTCCCGGTGTTTCTTTTTCCTGCCAAACCCCAGCGCCTCCTTCATCCGGTCCGACGGCTTGTCATATAACTTATATACTTTCTTTAAATCCGTTACCCGGATCGCAATCTGCTTCTCTTCCATCGTCCCTGCCTCTCTCTTGTCCCATTTCCTTCATCCGGCTTTCACGATTCCACTCCGGGAATCTCAGGCCCTTGCGCAAACTGTCCGCCCTCTCCTTCATCCGTCAGCATTCATGCCCTTAATCTCCCACAAACTGCAGCGGGAAAGCGCTTTGCAGACACACTACATAACGTCCGCAAAATGTACTTTCAAACGTTTAAACAAAATAGCGCCGATTACAAACAAGAGTACGGTCACGATCCAAAAATAGGTAGTGGAATAAAAGTGCTCGAAAAACCACTCTTTTTCAAAAATTGCGCTCCGATAGCCGTTTACAATATAGGTTACGGGATTGAGTTTAAATAATTTTTTATATTCTCCGGCCCTTGCAATATTCCACATGATCGGCGTGGCCCACATACCGATCTGCAGGGCGATATTGATGATCTGCTGCAGATCCCTGAAGAAAATAACAATGGCACAGGTACTATAGCTTAAAGCAAGCACAAATAAAAATGTACACAGGCTGTAATATAACACCTGTAATGTATAAACCGACGGAACATATCCGTATGCAATGGACAATAACAACAGTATTCCCAAAAAGAAAATATGAATGAACGTCGCCGCGATCACTTTGATGATCGGCAGGATGCTGATTTTAAATACGACCTTCTTTACCAGATAATTGTATTCCAAAAGCGCCATCGTACCATTGGTAAGCCCTTCGGAAAAGAAAAACCAGGGTACAAGCCCCGCCGTCAGGTAAAGCACATAAGGCACCTCCAGCCCTTCCGTCAAAAATTCGCTCCTGTTCCCGAAAACCTTTTCAAACACAAGCCAATACATGACTACGGTAACTACCGGCTGTACCATCGCCCATACCATTCCCAGATAAGAACCGGCATAGCGCTTTTTAAAATCATTTTTCGCCAGTTTCCAGATCAGCCTCCTGTTCTGGTAAAGCTCAATGGGAAGTACAGTGATCTTGTCATAAAAAGCGGCAAAGATTCCGCAGGAAGCCGCAATCACGATACAGGCTATTATTTTTTTTACGATTTCCTCGCTTTGGACCGCTCTCGGATTGTGATGAAATACGACTACCGCCGCCACGATCACTCCCGCAAGAATAAACAGCAAAATCCCGTTCTTCTTACTGATGCTTTTTTTATTCATTCTTAAGGTACTCCTTGATACCGCCCCAATTTTTATCTCTTTCGGCAAGGATCAGTTCCATGCCCTCCGGAACCGGCCACTCTACACCAATCTCTTCATCCGCATAATAAAGGCCGCCTTCATCGTTAGGATGATAAAATTCCGTACATTTATAGGCAAATTCCGCATAGTCCGACAAAACGAGGAAACCATGCGCAAAATTCTTCGGAACAAAAAACTGTTTTTTGTTTTCTTCCGACAATAGCACGCCGTACCACTTTCCGAATGTCTCCGAACCTTTTCTTAAGTCTACGGCGACATCGTATACTTCCCCCCGCAGTACCCTGACCAGCTTGTCCTGCGGATGGTTGATTTGAAAATGAAGCCCCCGTAATACGCCTTTTTTCGATGCGGACTGATTATCCTGTACAAATACCTGATCGATCCCCGCCTCCTTATAATCCTTATAATTATAAGTTTCCATGAAATACCCTCTCTCGTCGCCGAAAACGGTAGGCGTGATCACTTTCAAACCTTCTATCTCACATGTTTCAACCGTAATTTTTCCCATATTCCTTCCCATCCTTTTCTACATTATTCTAAGTAACTTAAATTAATATCTACCCGTCCTTCGATTCCGGCAACTTTTCCGTTGGAACTGTACTGCCACATCTGATAGTACCCCTGATAGAGCGGCGTTTCCCTATATTCTGCGAGCCAAATAACATCCTGTTCCAGCTTATCGGAGATCAGATTGTTATTGAGCCAGTTCCTGCTCGCATATACGCCGGCTTTATAACCCGCATTTTTGATCGTGGAACAAAAGGCCCTGCATACCAGCGTTCTTTCCGCCGCTCCCAATTGATCCGCACGTCCGTTGCCGCCTGCCCCCTCCGTGTCGATAAAGATCGGGTAATCCAGTTTATAGTCGCTGCACAGTTTGATCGCCATACTGGCCTCTTCCACTGCTTCCACCTCGTTAACGGCCTGCGTAAAGAAATACACGCCGACCGGAATATCCGATGCGATCGCACCCCTGATATTTTTTTCAAAATAAGGGTCTTCGACAAGCGCCCCCGTAGAAGAACCGCGGTACCCTAAGCGGATAATAGCATATTCCACGCCGGCCTCTTTCACCTTGTCCCAATCGATTTCACCGTTCCATTTGGAAACGTCGATACCGAATTTTGCATTGCCGTCCCTCCTGACCGACGTCATCTCCGTACCGTCCGCATCCTCGACGGCTCCGTTGACCGCCGTATCTTCCAACGCCGCGTCGATCTCGTCCTCGGTTTTGATCAAAAGGGAAATATCATTGATGGCCACATATTCCACCTTATCCTTTACCCTGACCTTGGTAGGGTTTTCGGGTACTTTATAGCCGCTTACCCTGTTTAAGGAAACGTAGTATTCTCCCGGCCTTAAATCGGCGATATAAACCACGCCGTCCTGATTCAGATCCTTATATTCGTCCTCTCCGTTGACCGTAATATAAAAGCTTTCCCCCTCTACCGGATTGCCTTCATAATTTACCACCTGAACCCTCAAATCCTGTTCAATACTGGTCACCACAATAGACAGCCTGTTCTCGTCGCCTTTGGGCCTGTATTTATCCAACGTAGACTGACTGTTAAAGAACGTCTCATCCTGCATAAAAGCCGACAGGTCGTCGCCAATCTGTCCCGTCACCCTCTCCACATGGGCGCCCGCATATTCACCGCTCCCGCTTTCCGTCTGCACAGTCTCTTCTTTCAAAAAACGTCGTTTTACGGTATCCAGATTTGAATAAACTACTACGCCCAAAATCATGAGTATCAAAAGCAACATGATAAAGACCGCAGTATGCTTTACTTTAGAGTCCATTTGCAACCTCAACCAAATACTTTCCATAATCCGTCTTCATCAACGGTTCCGCAAGCTCCAATAACTGTTCCTTTGTAATAAATCCCCTTTTATATGCAATTTCTTCGATACAGGAAATATATAGGCCCTGCCTTTTTTGGAAAGCAGCCACAAAATCCGCCGCATCCAAAAGAGAATCATGGTTTCCCGTATCCAGCCACGCAAATCCCCGTCCCAGCGTTTCCACCTGCAGAGTCCCGCGTTTCAGATACTCGTTGTTTACGCTTGTGATCTCGATCTCGCCTCTGGCAGAAGGTTTCACGTTCTTCGCGATCTCTACCACATCGTTATCATAAAAATACAGGCCCGGAACCGCGTAATTGCTCTTCGGATGCTCCGGTTTTTCTTCTATTGAAAGAGCCCTGCCGTTTTCGTCAAACTCCACCACGCCGTACTCTCTCGGATCCCTGACATAATACCCGAAAATAGTAGCGCCGCTGGTTCTGGAGGCTACATTTTTCAACACTTTGGAAAAACTCTGCCCGTAAAAGATATTATCTCCCAAGACAAGCGCCACGCTGTCGTTTCCGATGAAATCAGCGCCGATGATAAAGGCGTCCGCAAGCCCTCTTGGCGTCTCCTGCACGGCATACTCCATATGAAGCCCAAGCTGTCCGCCGGTGCCGAACAGTTCCTGAAATACCGGTAGATCCCTCGGCGTGGAAATGATCAAAATATCCCTGATTCCCGCAAGCATCAGAATCGACAGCGGATAATATATCATGGGCTTATCATAAACCGGCATGATCTGCTTGGATATCGCTTTTGTCAAAGGGTATAATCTGGTCCCCGAACCTCCCGCCAATATAATTCCTTTCATTAGTAAACCTCCGTTCCTGCCCAGCCTGCCTTCCGCAAAGCAAGGCATACCTATTTTATATTTGGATGCAGACAAAAAACATACCGAATGGGAACAACCCAAAAGCTGTCCCCATCCGCCCTATATTTTACTGATACATTTCCTCATAATATTTTTGATAATCGCCGCTCGTTACATTCTTCATCCATTCCTCATGCTCAAAAAACCATTTGATGGTCAGCCTGATGCCGTCCTTGAACATCGTTTCCGGTTCCCAGCCAATCTCTGCCTTGATCTTGTCCGGCGCAATGGCGTACCTTCTGTCATGGCCTTTTCTGTCCTCTACATAAGTGATCAGTTCTTCGCTTACTTTGGCCTTTCTGGGATCGCTGTCCGGCAGCATTTCCTGCAGCGTATCCAAAATGATATGGATGATCTCGATATTCTGCTTCTCATTATGCCCGCCGATATTGTAAGTTTCAAAAAGCCTGCCCTGTTCCTGTACCATATCAATCGCCTTGGCATGGTCCTCCACATACAGCCAGTCCCTTACGTTTTTACCGTCTCCGTATACCGGCAGTTTCTTTCCTTGCAACGCATTATTGATAATAAGAGGAATCAGCTTCTCCGGAAACTGGTACGGCCCGTAATTGTTCGAACAATTCGTAATGTTCGCCGGGAATTTATAGGTATCCATATAAGATTTAACCAGCATATCCGAGCTTGCCTTACTTGCCGAATACGGACTATGGGGCGCATAAGGGGTGGTTTCGTAAAAATATTCCCCGTCGTTTTCCAAAGAGCCGTATACCTCATCCGTGGAAACGTGCAGGAATTTCTTTCCTTCTTTAAAACTTCCGTCCGGCAGTTCCCATGCCGCTTTTGCACAATTTAACATCACCGCCGTACCAAGTACGTTCGTCTGTACAAACACTTCGGGATTTCTGATGCTTCTGTCCACATGGCTTTCCGCCGCGAAATGCACGACTCTGTCAATATCGTTTTCTTCAAAGATCCTGCTGATTGCTTCTTTATCGCAAATGTCCGCTTTCACAAAAGTATAATTGTCCCGTTCCTCAACTTCTTTCAAATTCTCAAGATTGCCCGCATAAGTAAGCGCGTCCACATTGATAATGCGGATCTCGTCCCCGTACTTCCTAAACATATAATGAATATAATTGGAACCGATAAACCCGGCTCCTCCGGTCACTAAATAAGTTCTCATCTTTTCTTTGTCCCTTTCTGTTTCTGCCGGCCTGTGCCCTTAATAACCAAGATAACTCAGGTTCATATCTACATCGCCCTGAATGCCCGCTACCTTTCCTTTTGAAGTATACTGCCACATCTGATATTTTCCGCCGTAAGACGGCGCCGCTACATATTGGGCAAGCCATACTTTATAAGAAGAACCGATGCCGCCTGCATTGATCTTCTCGTTCAGCCAATTCTTATTTGCGTAAATCCCTGCCGCATATCCTGAATTAGAGATGGTCTGGCAAAAAGCATTGCACACCGCCGTCCTCACGTCCGTACCAATACCGTCCGCACGCCCGCCGCTTGGTTCCACGTCCAAAAATACCGGATAGGAGATAGTATACCCACTTATCAGACTTAAAACCATGGACGCTTCCTCCACGGCCTCTACCTCGTTCACTGCCTGCGTAAAGAAATAAACGCCAACCTTCAGTCCTGCCGACGTAGCTCCTTTTATGTTGGCCCGGAATTTCGGGTCCTCAATCAACGCGCCCGTAGAAGAGCCGCGGTAACCGCAGCGGATTATGACATAATGGATACCGGAGTTTTTCACTGCGTTCCAGTCAATATTCCCGTTCCACTTAGACACGTCGATCCCTAATATCCCTGAGTTTGTCACAAGCGCTCCCGTAACCGGATCGAACTGATAAGTCGCTCCCTGAATGACCTGCGTTCCGGTCACTACGTTTCCGTTTACATCATAATAGTATACACTACCGTCTATCGTCTGCCAACCCGTGTATTTATATGCCGCGGATTTTATATAAAATTTATCATATTTATAATAATCCGCATATACCGCAGCCACATATTCTCCGGAAGCATTTATGATATAAACCTGATTCCCCCTGCTGTCCTTAAGTGGAGTCGTCGTATCCTCGGCCGCATTCGTATTCGGAGAAGAGGCGCCCGTTCCTTTTTCCGTTACGGTCACCTGACAGCTTGCACTGACGCCGTTTGCAGTTGCAGTAATAGTCGCTTTTCCTGCTTTCACGCCCGTTATCGTACCGTTTAGCGCAACCGTTGCAATGGTTGCGTCGGAGCTTGTCCACACCACCGTCCCATCCGGCCCGACAACAGTAATCTTCGGTACGGCAGTCTCTCCTACTTTTATAGACATTTCAGAAGGGGAAATAGTTGTACTGACGCTTGAAACGGTAACGGAACAAGTCATTGCCGCGCCGTCCTCCGCTCTTGCAACGATCGTAGTCGTTCCGTCTTTCACACCGGTCACCACGCCGTTTGCATCTACCGTCGCAACGGACGGATCGTCGCTGGTCCATGTAACCGCAACGGACGCCTTGATTGTCTCCGTCTTCCCCACTCCGATGGTAATACTGCTTTTATCCAATGTAAACTGCGTCTCCGTTACCGTTACCTGAAACGTTTCTATATCCGTACCGTTGCTTGCAGTCACCGACGCGGTCCCGCCTTTTTTCCCGGTAATGATATTCATGCTGCCGGTCTGTCCGCCATCCACAGAAGCTACCAGTTCATTGTCGCTCAGCCATGTAATAAAGTCTCCCGCCAGACTCGTATTCACTGCAACGCTCTCTCCCCTTTTCAGGGATACGTCGTTTGTCGCTATATTGGAAAGTTTAAAAAAGGTATCGGTACGCAATGCGCTCGCCGTCAGAGAAGGATCCGCGATGGTGGCTTTGTTGATTTCTTTATAAGAACCTTCTCCCAGCTCTGTCTTCGTACTCTCCACAAACGCAACCGTATCTTTATTGGCCGATTCTACCGTTTCCTGTACCTTTGTATCTTCCGCTGAAGCATTGACCTCTGCTTCCGTCTTGATCTCGTCGGAAACATCCACTTTTTTATACTCTATTTTATCTTTGACCGTGATCTGCTGCGCCTCGGCCGATATCCCGTACTCCCGATACGCTTCTTCCGTAAGGGCGATCATTTTTACGGTATATTTCCCCGGTGTCAGCTTATTTTTATAAACAATACCATCCATATCGTCGTCCGTAAGCGTAAATGACTTTTTATCGGCATCCGTCACTT
Organism: uncultured Lachnospiraceae bacterium; assembly: GCA_910579805.1. GTDB lineage: Bacteria > Bacillota > Clostridia > Lachnospirales > Lachnospiraceae > RGIG3002. The sequence continues at coordinate 150,193 of CAJTWM010000001.1, forward strand.
CCACTTCAAACGGCACGCTGGCAATCAGTTTTGTCGATTTTTTATTGATAAATTTGATCTTTAAGTCCTGCTGAATAGAAGAAAGGTTCATCGTCACTTCTATGGAACCTGTAGACGCCGTATTTTCGGGTTCCTGCGGCTGTTCTTCCCCATTTCCTTCTCCTACAACCTGTGCCGCCTCCTGTTTCGCTTTTGCCGCATCCGCCACCGCCAGCAGACCGCTTTCTCCTATCACATCAATATGCTCCAGATCTACGCCTAACTCCGCAAACGCTTCTACCTGTCCCGCGCTGACTCTGGAACCGATAAACATGGCGCCCGCCGCGATCGCAAAGACGAGCACCACCACTCCTGTTCCTGCAATCAGATAGTCCATTGTATTTAACCCGCTGAAGAAAGCAATCACCTTGGTTAAAACGGTATCTTCTTTGTCATCCTCCCACCGTTCCTGCTCATAACCGGCTTCGTCATCATATGCCTCCTCGTCCCAGTCTTCTACCGATCCATAGTATTCGCCGTCGTCTTCCTCATCCAGCTCGTAATACTCCATACCGTCTCCGGCTTCTTCCCACTCATAATATTCTTCATCCGTTTCGGTCTCATAATACCCTTCCCCATCGGTATCCGCTTCGTCAAATCCATAATATGCTTCGCCGATTTCCGATTCTTCTGCCTCATAGTATTCTTCCCCGGTTTCCGGTTCTTCTATTTCATCATACTCTTCCACAGATTCCGGTTCTTCTGCCTCATAGTATTCTTCCTCAGTTTCCAATTCTTCTATCTCATCATACTCTTCCTCGGTTTCCGATTCTTCTATCTCATAGTATTCTTCCTCGGTTTCCAATTCTTCTATCTCATCATATTCTTCCTCGGTTTCCAATTCTTCTGCTTCATCATACTCTTCCACAAATTCCGGTTCTTCTATCCCAACATACTCTTCCGCAGATTCCGTATCTTCTTCTGTCTCGTAATACTCTTCGCCAGTTTCCGTCTCCTCTTCTGACTCATAGTATCCTTCCCCGGTTTCCGTATCTTCTTCTAACTCATAATACTCTATCCCGTCGTCCTCTTCGCTGTCTGTCCCATAATACTCTTCTGCCGGTTCCTGCTCATAGTATTCCCCGTTATCCGCCTGTTCATAATATTCATGAGCATCCCCGGCTTCTTCCCACTCATAATATTCTTCATCTAATTCCGTAAATGCAATATCATTCTTTTTATGTCTACCGAATTTTATGTTAACCACCCCTTAATCAAATTTTCGTTCTATTATATCATCAATTTTGGCACCGTTCAATAAAATTCACGCTTTTTTCATTTATTTCAGCTTTTTATTCCCGTCTTTTGACGAATTTTGTCGACCGATTAAAACGGTTAATCTGTTGACTTTTTTCGATATTAATGCAACAATTTACAATAATTGGATAACATAATACGGCATAACACATTTGGTAAACCTCTTATGATGTTATGTCCGCTTAAAGAAGGGGATTTGAATATGCTTTATATGCATTATTGCAAACATTGTCAACGTGTACATTTATTAAACGGACACAAACAGCTTTGTCCGAAATGTGAAGAAACGCTCACAGAACTTCGTATCCCGTATATGGATTATGTAAATATGGATATGCAGGAGAGGGAGGAATTTCGTGAAAAATGCGCTGACGAACAGCAGCTTGCCGCATTAAGCACTACTTACCGTATGTTCAAATACAGCAAATGGTATCGGGAATCCATCAAAAACAGCGAAGCCAATCTTAAGGAATTCTAAAAAATCCTTAAAAAGTAATGAGCATATAGATTTTTTATTACTTTTTTAGTAGAATAGTCCATATATATTTCAATATGGAGGACTGTCTATGAAAAATTTAAAGGACATGAAAATAAATCCCCATTTGGTCATCTGGATCATTATTGGGATCATGTTTATTATTGTGGCCGTAAGATTATTTATTTGGAATAAAGGTATCAAATCGGATTTCGATCCCAATAATATCAGCGATGATTTTGATACGGAAGCTTTAGACGTTATTTATAAAGTCAATACCGCCAAAATCGAAGGCTTTGAAGACGACGGCGTGACCACCGTACTTATGGTAGGAAACAATCCGCTCACAGATAAAACGGGCGACGGCAGTATCGCCTCCCTTGTCGCTGAGCAGACACAGGCCCAAGTCTATTCCGCCGGTTTTGCCGACACCTGCCTTGCTGCCCTGAACAGCAGCTATTCCGAAGACTGCGCTGTGGACGCTTTCAGCCTCTTTTATCTGACAAAGGCGATGTGCGACGGCGATTACTCTCTTCAGGACGAGCTGATCGAATCCGGTAAAGTAAATGCCGGCTATAAGACGTCTCTTGACTTACTAAAAAATACGGACTACTCCAAAGTAGACGTTCTCGTATTTTTCTATGATGCAAGAGATTATCTGCAAAGGCGGAATCTTTATGATGAAAATAACGATCTGAATACCGGCACTTATACCGGCGCGCTTCGTGCTTCTGCCAAGCAGATTGCGGAAAAATATCCGCATATCCGTATCATTCTGATGTCTCCCTACTTTGCCAGCTTCGTAGACGAGGACGGGAACTATTTAAGCGGAGATACCATGAATCTGGGCTGCGGCGTCATCCCCAACTATCTGCAGTTTAGCGTAGATGTAGGTAACGAGTGTATGTTTACGGTAATCGACAACTACTACGGTACGATCATAGAAGACACTTCTTCCGAATATTTAGTTGACAATGTTAATCTGAACGATAAAGGGCGGGAAGCCATTGCCAAGCGTCTTGCAGAGACGATCGGTATTCCTGAAAAATAGTAAAAACTGCATAAGGACAATTGTGAAAGAGCCGGAGAATCTCCAGAGTGTGTTTGAAAATTGCTTTCCCCGAGATCTGCGTCACAGTTTGTGGGAGATTTGTATCAAATTTAAGAGGCGTAGCGGGCTGCGTTGATTAAATTTGGTGCAAATATCACGCAAAGTGGGGCGTGCAGATTGGGGGAATGGGTTTCCAGACACGCTCTAGGTAGGATTCCGGCTCTGTTTTTATTTTCTAAGTCTTTCTTTCTAATCTGCCATGATATGAGTACGATTCACCTATAAAAATTCATAATTTCATAAATTTGCACGGTTCAAACCGTTATTTATCCAAAAAACACCGTAATATCAAACATTCTCCGGCTTTTAACTACCAGCGCCACAGGGAAGGAAAACACTCCCGTAACTACTATTTTTCATTCCAAAGGAGGAAACAACTATGATCGACGTTAACAAATTAAGCCTCACACAGATCGACAGGATCACCTGCTTCAACAACTCGGACAAGCCGGACGGCACAAGATAACCGCGCCCCCTGCCACGGACAGTTCCCTGTCCTCATGACAGGCTGCAAAAAATACCTATTCACCATGATTCATAAGCGTATAAAGATACGCGGAAGGAGCACATATGATTACATTTATCAGATACTGCCGCATAAAGGCAAAAGAAATCAAACTGAAGCTGGCATTTTACAGCTTTTTGGAAAAAGGCATAAAAGAATTTTCTAAAAACAAAGAAACCTTGCAGAAAAAACTCATCCATGAATTTGCGGAAATACTCAGCCGCACGGACAGGGATGGGACTGAAATAGAGTAAAGGAGGAAACTACATATGGCAGATAATAAACTTTTTTCCATTGGTACGCTACTTTCTCTGATCAAGGATAACGCCAGACAGGCTGCCGGCGAATTAAAAGAAGTGTACGCCCTGCTCTCCGAACTTCACAATACAAACCGCACGCTTTCCCAAACCGACCTGACCCGCATTGGTGAAAATGCAGTTGATACCGCCAGTAAATACGGCAGGAGCACGGCGGAGTATCTCTCCGCCGTGCTTAACGCAAACCGGATGGGCCATAAAAATGCGGAAGGCTTCGCAGAACTTTCCCTTGCGCTTCAAAACACTTGTGACATCAGCGCAGATTTGGCAATGCAATACCTTTTAGCAGCCGACCATGCTTTTGCCATGAACGGCTCTGTCAAAGAGCTGACGCAGACCCTCGACGGTACCTGCCGCCTTACAGACCGTCATGCCCTCAGTATGTCAAAATTAGCAGAAGGCCTGACCGCTGTCAGCATGCAGGCCGCCGCTTCGGGCATGGATGTTCAAGAAACCACCGCTGCCCTTTCAGCCCTGTTGGCCACAACCGAACTTAGCGGCTCCGAAACCGGAAACGCACTTGCAGGCCTTTTGACGTATCTGCAGCAGATAACCGGGACAATCAACGGGACAGAAATCGACGCTGCCTCCCTTTCCGACTATGAAAACGCCTGTAACTCTTTAGGCGTTTCCTTGTATGAAACGAAAAAGGGGATAATCGGCCTGAAAGAACCCATGCAGATTGTCAAAGAATTATCCGAAACCTACTGCACGCTAGACAGGACAAACAGCAAGCGTACCTCCCTTCTTGAGGCAGTCGGCAGTGACCCCGATCAGGCATCGGCTCTGGATGCTCTTTTGACAAACTACAGCCTATACGAAAAAATGCTGCAAGAATATGCAAACGGTACGGGCTCGTTTGCCGCCGAAGCTGAAAAAGCGGCAGATACATGGGAAGGTTCCTTAAACCGCCTCTCCAACACATGGACGGACACGGTAAGGAAACTCGTCCCTACTGACGCTGTAATCACCGCTGTGAACGGCCTTAACGGAATTTTATCCGTAATAAACAATATAACCGACAAAACAAATGCATTCAGCACAGTCGGCGCTTTAAGCGGCCTACTGATGTATACAAAAGGTATTGGTGAAGCATAAAAAATTCTAGTGGCAACCATACTGCGCCCACTCCTCTAAAGCCGCATAATCATGCCATGCGGCCAACGGACGAGGGCATCCGCCACTTTAAAATAGGATGGATACCTTTCATTTTATCAATGACAAAACCGAATATGCTGGAAAGCCTAAAGGCTGTATACATTCCGAAACGGAGCCGGAAACGGCAGACGGTAAGGTGCCGAAAGGCAGAAAGAAACGTATACGGCATACTATATGGCGAGAGCCTAAGTAGTGTTTTACGCTTTTGCATGATTATGACTTCCGAAATATCCGGAATCCGTTCTGATATTTTCATAATACTGCCAAAAGGAATGGCTGATCGATAGGTAGGTATGGGGCATTGCTCCATATTGAAAGCAGGGAAAGGCTAAGTCTATATCTTATAGATAGGTGTGGTTCTGTAATCCACGTCTTAACCCCCAACGACTGACAAGGTTTGACTGCATACAGGCGTAATTGTATGCAGTTGTGATATACAGTCTGAACCTCATGAAAGTGAGTACTTTATTACAGAAAGACGGTCAAAGCAGGCTGATCCGCGCGGGTCTTTTACCACTCCGAACCACAGCTATTGCAGTGCCATTGTTTATGTACCTTACGGGAAAATACTCCCCACAAAAAGACGGATCCGGCTTTTGACAGGCCGCTGATCTTCTTGATGTTAGAACTGTTGCAGGTAGGACAGTGAGGGATAAGATTGTTTAGTTTTGCCGAAGCAATCTGTCTCTGCTGCTGAATCTGAAGTCTGATCTGCTGCATCTTTAACTGGTACTCGATCGGATCGTCTTCCCTTAATTTAAGCATTGCGTCAATAAAAGAATGATCATGGGAAATCTGTTTCATTTGATATAAATCATAATCCTCCCAATCATTTTTCCCACAAAGTGCACAGTTTTTCGTATTATCAATAGCCATAAATTCACAGTTTTTACACTTCCATATCATAATTTTCCCTCCCCAATATTACATTTGCTAGCGGAAGTAACTTTTATAATATTGTATCAGAAGAAAATAGGCAGTACAATACTCTTCTGATAATGGGTGGAGTTCATGGTTAAGTAATTTTAAAAAACAATTGATAAATACAAGCCGGGAATCCGATGCATTCTTTCAAAAGTTAAAGGCCACGGGAAACACCTTAACATCCGATACCATCCGGAGCATGGAACATGACAATATATTTGATACCTTTATCATAGATCAAAACCTTGCCGACGAGTCCCTGATTGCCTTTCTCCGCGATGCTAACTACGGGACAAAGGATCTGGAAACCTACCGGCAATACCTGCGTGATACCGGCAATGCCACTTATAGTTTCACTACCCTGACATCCAAAGCCGGAGCTGTCTTAAAATCTTTCGGCGCAGCCATGGCGTCCATGGGTGTCAACTTTCTGATCGGTTCCGTAGTCAATCTCGCCGTAAATTTAGCGGATAACTGGATCAACGCTTTGGAAAAACAACAGGAAACGACTGAAAAGCTGCAGGGTGAACTGTCTGGGATATGTTCCGAAATATCGGAAATAAATTCCCAATTAGAAACAACTGCCGACAGGATCAATAAATTAAATTCCAAGGATTCCCTGTCCTTTATAGAAAAAGGGGAATTGAGCCGGCTGATTGCCGAAAACAATGAACTGGAACGCAAAAAAAGGCTGCTCGAGGAACAGGAGGCCGCCAAACAGAAAGAAACGGCCGCATCAGTACAAAAAGAATTTGACATGAAATATGGTGACCGCATTTATGAAAAAGTCAGGACAGAAGAAGATTCCCAAAGTATGCGCAGGAAAAGGGAACGTTACTATGAACTGTATCTGAACGATTACAAAACCGATGAAGAAATCAGCGAACTGGATATTCTTTCTCAGGAACTGGATGCTTGGGACAACGCTTCTTCCTCTTTTACGGATCATATAAAAGAACTCGTCTCCGCTTATGAAGATTTGAATCAAAAAAAGAAAAATGGCGCTAAACTGGATCCGCAGGAAGAAAACCGCCTTGCAGAATATAGAAAGGAGCTGGTAGACACTGCCCTTGACCTGTCCGATTACAGTGAAAGATATGGGATAGACGATGCAGCAAGCCAGTCATGGGACGATCTGGCCCAAGCCATAGACCGCTGTCTGTATCCCGAAGAATACCGCACTGACAAATTCAATGAACTATTCAGCAGATTACCTTCAGATATACAGCAGCATTTAACACAGCTGGCCCAAAACGGAACCCTGTCCGTAAAGCACCTGTCAGACACTATGTTGACGGATTTTACACAGGCGGGTTTTACGGCCGAGGAAATACTTGAACAAATTTATGCAACATTGGAAAATGCTTCAGCGGAAAGCAGAAAACATTCCTTGTTATCGGTCTTTGACACGATAAAACAGATTAGCGGCAGACTGCATCCTGCCTTGGACTCTCTTGCTTCGGCATATCAGAATGTATTTACATCAGACGACAACGGTAACCTTTTGTTCATCCCCGGTCAGGCAGATTTGTCCCTGTTTGACAGTATCCGTTCCCAATTAGACGGAGTGGCTCAGGCAGGATTACCTGTTGACTACTCCGCTTTCGAAAATTTTGTTACTGTGTTAAGCGCTACGGAATCGAAAGAAAAAGATGTCCAAACCGCATTTAATGCCCTCGCCTCCTCTATCACACAGGCAGCGCTTTCAGGCACGGAAGATTTTGCCACCCTTAAATCCGCTCTTGCGGATCTGGGCGTTGCAAATAGTGAATTAACTGCTTTCAAAGTCCTGATCAAAAATACAAATGCTCTAAAAGAGTCCGGGCTTGACCTTGCCGACGCCTCCTATTCTGAGATGGTATCCTTTGCAAGAACACAGGTGTCCGCCCAAAACTTCACTGAAGCGTTAACTTCCTTAAGAATACAGAAAATCCTGTGCAAAGACAACCCACTTAACACAGCCGGCGATATACAGAATCTCTATCTGCTCGCAAAGAGCGCCGGAATTGCCACTGACGCAGTACAAACGCTTCTATCCTTAAATCTCGCTTATACCAAAGCATCTTCGGAAGGAAATACTTTGGCGGCATTGGCAGTCAGGGGACAAATGGAGATCGTAAAAAAACAAGTCATCGATCAGTTTTCCACCCTTGACAGCGAATTTGATTTTAGTAAAATGGGTCAAAATGCCTCTAAGGCGGCAGGAAATGCAGGTTCGGCAGCCGCCGATGCCTATCTGGATGCCTTCGAAAAAGAATTAAAAGACCTTCAGAACCTGAAAGATAACGGCATCCTCTCCGAAAAAGAATACTTAGACCGCTTAAGAATACTCTACGAACACTACTTCAAAGACAAAGCACAGTATGCAGAACAGTATTCACCGTGCGGCAATAGAAGACTCCGGCAAAATGACGGATTTTCTGGCAGCTGCGCCGAAGATCAATCCGGTCAATCAGTTCACGGGATTTTCCGGTGAACGCAGCGATAGCCATATCAATACCACAAACCTAAATTCCAATCCGGTTGTCAGCCAAACATTTCACATTACTATGCCTAATGTGACCAATTCCACTTCTGCCGAAGCTTTAATGGCAGATCTCCAATCTATAGGAGGAAAAAAATATCAGTTTTTTAGCACGCTTAAAAAATACTGATCCCGACACGTTTAAAAACAATCAAAACATATGTCTCAAAGGAGGAATATCATGAATCTGGTATCAGATGAAATTTTAAAAGCGATCAAATACGCCATTGACAAGACCGTTATCATGACGGACAAAACATTCCCTTCTATCGTAACGAAGGTAAACGACAACGGCACTTACATCATTTTAGGCGAAGAAGGCTCTGAAAGGCTGGTATATTCGGCCATTCCGTCTTTGAATTTGGAATATATGTCTAAAGTGTGGGTGACCATGCCCCACAACAGCCTGAATCATATGTACATCAGCGGTATCCGGCAGGAAAAACCTTACGGAAAGAAGCTGCCGCACTGAATTTGTGCAGCAGCCTCTTCCCTTCCGGCGGCAGGTCAATTCCGGCCTGCCGCCCATAAAAATGAAATTCTCACGTTAACTCCCATCTGCCTGCTTCAGCAGGCATACAAATCAAGATCGTGAAATTTTTAATTTCACGCTAATCCCTAGCCATGCCCTTTCGTCCTTACATTACAAAATCTGATAATATTCTTTAAACCACCTTACAAACTCTCCCAACCCTTTTTCAATGGAAGTATCCGGCTTAAATCCAAAATCCCCCATCAACTCCGAAACATCCGCATAAGTTTGGTATACGTCCCCCGGCTGCATAGGAAGATACTCCTTTTCCGCCTCCTGCCCCAACTGCCTTTCCAATTCACTTATAAAATCCATCAGTTTTATCGGGGAATGATTTCCGATATTATAAATCTTATATTGGGCGCCGTGTTCATTTTCTTCAGGCGGATTGCACAATATATTTACCACACCCTCTACAACGTCGTCCACATAAGTAAAATCCCTGTACATATCCCCGTTATTATAAATCTGGATCTTCTCTCCTTTTGCAATTTTTAAAGCAAACTTGTAATACGCCATATCCGGCCTTCCGAAAGGACCGTATACCGTAAAAAAGCGAAGTCCTGTAACGGGAATATCATACAGCTTACTGTATGCATGGGCCATTAACTCATTGGATTTTTTGGTCGCCGCATAAAGGCTCACCGGCGCGTCCACCATATCCTCCGTAGAAAACGGTATCTTTTGATTTCCGCCATAAACGGAACTGGAAGAAGCAAATACAAGATGTTCTACAGGATGCCGCCTGCATGCCTCCAAAATATGATAAAATCCCATCATATTGGATTGCATATAGGCATCCGGATTTTCTATACTATAACGCACTCCCGCCTGCGCCGCCAAATTGATCACAATATCCGGCATATAATCTTCAAAAAGTGCAAAAACCTGCTCCTTGTCCGCAAGATCCGCCTTTTCAAAACGATAACCTTCTTTTCCCTTCAATTCGCAAAGCCTTGCCTGTTTTAACTCCACATCATAATAATCGTTCATATTGTCAAAGCCAAGCACCTGCGCACCTGCCTCCAAAAGACTTTTGGAAAGATGAAATCCGATAAATCCGGCGCCGCCGGTTACCATATACCTCTTATTTTTATCAAACTGTTTCCTGTCTTTCCCCATTTTTCCTCATTTCCGCGCCGCTTTATGCGCATAGATTATGATTGTTTTTACCGCCCGCTGCTTATTCTCATCCGTAATGCCTGAAGCGTGTTTGAAAATTGCTTTCCCCGAGATGCATTTTCAAACATACTCTAACGTTTATTTAACCCATCTCTGTAAATATCATACCCGTTTACCGTATCGACTAATTCAAATCCGTAATTCTCCATTGGCTCCGTATATCTTTTGTTCTCCGATAGGATAACGTATTCGCACCAGGAATCCCTAAGAGCCTCCACCAGCTTATCCGTCTGTATATCCGCGGCATCCATAAGTTCCTTTAACGGATATTCAAACTCCCATCTGTCTACCAACGCTTCTCTTCCGTAAGGCATACAGATCACATCCGAATATTGTCTCACATAATGGATAAATTCCGAAGGAAATACCGCCCAGACACGATCCTTGCCGCTCTCCTCTTCAGGCAGTATCACATCGCATACGTTGATCACCATCTGAGGAATATGATATCCGTTTTCCGCCTTTGTAATATTAGGGTTTTTGTATACATAAACACCTGTATACATAACAAGAATACACATGACCGCCACTCCAACCCAAACGTATTCTTCAAACAGCTTCACCCCCGCGTAAGCGATGATGATTCCCATAGGAAGAAGCCATAAAATACGGTAATATGTCTCGCTGTCCAGTCCAAGCACCTCAAACAGCAGTTTAAACGGCGGGAAAGAAAATAGGACCATGACCGCCACCGGCGCAGAGACTAAGATCGTCCTCGTCTGCTTTTTCTTTTCTGCGAAGATCAAGTACAATAACGCCGCCAAATACAAAAGAAATATGGCACCGTTTCCAATATAGTTTTTATAAAATTGCAGGATCTCATTCCAACTGTTTAACAATAAATCCATCTCTGCTCCTATTTGTCCGCTTCGGCAGACACTTCCATCGAAAGTGGAAAATTATTTCATTCCAATATAAAAAAGGGTAAATACCACACAGGGAATGCAGGAAACCACAAATCTCCATAAAAGCTTTACGCTCCGGTTCCTGACCGCAAGGCAGCTCCCCGTAATACCGATCAAAACCGCCATAAGAAATACCCCCAGAGCCGTGGAAAATGCCGCCGTGATATTGGCGCAAAACAACATCATCCACAATCCCGGTTCTTTCTCTCCTCCCGCTTCTTCATCCTCTTGAAACAGCCACAAGAGCAAGGCAACCGTGACCACCAATACAAAATTGGCAAAAAAAGACTTTCCCTGCCAGGTCCTCATAACAAAAAAAGTCTCCTTCGTGTAAATGGAAACATTTCCGTATATCTGAAGCATTCCGATGATGATCAAAAATGCCGGAATCAGACGCTTCTTCCCTGCAAACAGCCTCTTTGCCACTAAATAATACGCCAAATACGTCAGCGGTACAAACAGAAAGGGCAGGATCAGATGCGATAAGATTGTAGCATGGATCCCACTCATTTTCGCTACAAAAGCCACCCAAAGCGGCAATGTTGCAATCGCATGGCGGATATCCAAAGACGTACCAAAACCGTTATAAGGAATATACCCGTACATAGAATCCCTATTCACCGCCGTTACAGACTGGGCTACATAATACGCATCATCCCCGTCAAAAACAGCCAGCGTAAACGCCTGATACAATTGAAATCCTACCAGCAGTACAAATAATCCCCATAAGCAAATGCTTTGGATATCCGGCCTAAAAGCGGTTTTCCCGTTATAATGTCCGTTCTCCGCCTCAGCGTTCCCAAAATCAACGGCTGCACACGCCTTTTTCCCTTTCCCATGAGCCGGATCCGTCCCGATGCAAATCCCTAACGCGCACAAGATCCTCCTTACAATACCTGCCTGTTCCAGCGATTCCTTCCATGCAAGCAGGATCCCCACCGAGGCTGCCAAAATAAAAAGAACTGCCATACATCTTACCGCCGTCGTAAAAGTACACTTGAAAAGCACCATAGGAAACACTATGATCTCAAAAAGGGAAAACATAGCCAAATACCCCGCCGCCATAAGCGCTCCGCAGGTACGGTGCTCCCTTTTCATAAATGCGCAGGGAATCCATCCCATCGCAAAGGGGATGATGATAAACCATAACAACAATTGTAAAAACTCTACTATTAACTCCAGTGACATCCGTTTTCACCTATCTGCCTAACGCCCAATGCTGTAATATTCTACTCCGGCATCCTTCATTTCCAAAACATCGTATACATTGCGTCCGTCATACACTAACGGCGTCTTCATATTCTCCTTAAATACGGAAGGCGTTAGTTCCCGGATCTGCTCCCACTCCGTAAACACGAAACAGATATTAGCGTGCTTCAACGCTTCTTGCGCCGTATCTACATAGGAGATCGTTCCTCTTTCTATCTTTCCTTCCGGATATTTCTTTTTAAAATTCCCAGCCGCCACCGGATCGAAGGCCACGACATCCGCCCCCTGTTCCAACAATAACTGCACATTGTCAAGAGAAGGCGCTTCTCTTAAATCGTCTGTCCCGGGTTTAAAAGCAAGTCCCAATACTGCCGTCTTTAACCCCTGAAACGTGATCATGCGCTCGCTTGCTTTTTCAAACAACCGCATTTTCTGCTTTGTGTTGACTTCCACTGCCGCTTCTACGGTGCGAAGAATATATCCGTTCTTTTCTGCAAGATATTTTAACGCTTTGGTATCTTTCGGGAAACAGCTTCCGCCATAACCGATCCCTGCATTTAAAAAGTTCGCGCCAATTCTGGCATCATAGCTCATTCCCTTTGCCACATCCTGAATATCCGCGCCCACCAGCTCGCATAAATTGGCGATGTCGTTCATATAAGAAATCTTCAATGCCAGAAAATCATTACATGCATACTTGATCATCTCCGCGGAACGACGGTTTACGGACACGATCGGAATCCCAAAAGGCTCATAGATTCTGGTAAGCTTTTCTTCCGCCTCCTTACTTTCCGTTCCGATGATAAAGCGGGCCGCATGAAGCGTATCATGCACGGCAGTACCCTGTGCTAAAAATTCGGGGTTGGAAGCAACCTCCACCTTTACGTCATGCACAAGAAAATCCTGAATAAACTGCTCCACTTTATCGTTCGTCCCTACCGGCACCGTAGATTTTACGACCACCAGACAGTCTCTCTCCACCGATTCCGCAATCTGCTTGGAAACCGTGGCAATAAATGAAAGATTCGCGCTTCCGTCCGGCATCTCCGGCGTGCCTACTCCGATAAAAATGGCCTCCGAAGTCCTATAGGCACTTTCGTAGTCCGTGGTATAATGAAGTCTGCCCGCTACAAAATTCTTCCGCATCAATTCCTCCAGCCCTTCTTCATAGATCGGGGAAACGCCGCTTTCCATCAGCTTCACCTTATTTTCATCTACATCCACACAGGTTACGTCATGTCCTACCTCGGCAAGACATACGCCCGTGACCAAACCTACATACCCTGTTCCTGCAACCGTGATCTTCATATTTTACTCCATTTCTGCGCCGCTTTTCTGCGCACTCCTTATTTCCGCTTTATGCTTTTTTACCCTCGATAAAAAGTTTTCTAGAAATAAAATTATATACCATTACAATACCGGTAGCAATGATTTTTCCCGCCTGTTTTGCAAACCCGATATCAAACATTTCCTGAAGCCCTGTATTATGCAGATAAATGCCGTCCACACAAGCAAGAATGACCAGTTCGTTGATCCCCAGACCAATCACGCTCAACGCGGCAAACGCAATAAATTCCTTTTTCTTGTCCGCGTCTTCTTTTCTTTCAAACACAAATTTCATGCTCATCAGATAATTAAAGATCAACGAAATCGTAAACCCGAAAATATTCGCGACCAAATAATGAATATTCAGCCAATTTGCCAACAGCACAAAAATGCCGTAATCAATAATAAACGCGAGTACCCCTACAACTCCGAACCTCATAATCTGATTAATCAATTTACGCATCTGCAATTTAACCTTCCTTTTCTGCCGTATTACGGACTGCTTTCTTTTATTGTCCTTCGCTTATTTTTATGACCCAAATACCGTTTATCTTTTCCACGCATCCTTCCTTGGGATAGACCGGCATTTTTTCAAACTGTCCGCTTTCCAGCGCCGCATTTTTCTCTTTCTCGTCAAGCCGCGGCACTTCCATTCCAAAATAAATACGCATATAATTTTCCCTTACCCCCGATGTCAGTATACCATACTCAGGGCTGATTCCCGAAAAATCCGCATACTTCTCATCTTCCATCATATAATGTTCCGGCGGGAGCAGCAGCTCGTCCCCGTCCTGACTGTGTCCAAGGATCAGAAACGCGTCCCCATGTTCATACCCTTCCGCCTCCAGTCTTGCCAGAATTCTGTTATAATAAGCGTCCACCCGCTCCTTTGCCATATCCATGCGGAAATAGGCCTCCCCTGTGACCACATAATGGAAACAGCCCGTCAAAAGCAACAGGCAGGACGCCAAAATGCTGACTGCTTTCTTTACAGAAAGGAATTTCCCTTCCGCCCTCTCTTTCCATAAATTTTCCACCAGCACCATGAGGAACACATAGACGAGTACATACTGGAAAAACATCAGCATGGAAAAACTCGCCTGCGGCGACATTACATAAACAAATGCGATCCCTAAAGGCGCGGCGGCCATAGTGAGAATGCAGATCGTAAAATGAAATTTCTTCCGGTACATCTTTTTTGCCGCCATAAGCCAGACAAACAGTCCCGCCAGCAAAAGACATACTAAAATATTGACGATATGCGCCGGCGCCGACACGAAGCTAAAGGGTTTTAAAATAAAATATTCCAACAAGCGCTTATAGCACCGCGCAATCTCCCTTGGAAGTTCGGATAATACGATCTTTCCCATTGCCCCCGCTCCGGCATACTCCGTATTCACAATATCCGGAAAAATCAATCTGGAAAGCATGATATAGGAAAAAACGCTTACTCCCAATACTGCCACAGCCTTTCCCATATTCAAAAGCAGATTTTTTATCTGCCTGCCCTGAAGCGCATCTAAAAAAATACAAAAAATGAAAAGGCCGATGGCAAAACAAATATATGCCTGATAGGTTCCCAGCCCTAATATGCACAATACGATCCCTGCCCCGAATCCGTATCGATATCTCCTCGTCAGATAAACGCCGAGAAGGATGAGCAACAGACCAAACAGATACATATCCACCGTAAACATAAACGTCATCGTAGACGCCACGCTTGGAAATGTCATGACCACCAAAGGAACCAGTACCGCTGAAGTCGTACTTTTTAATTCTAAAATACAAAGAATCAGACAACAGCAAAGCGCTAAAAAAAGAATGGCCACACTGCCGTTCAGCCATGGATTACTGTATTTGGACAGCGTATCTTTCAGTACATCCAGCATCCACCGTCCTACATTTCTTGTAGCCCCCGCATCCGCAAAACAATTCACGTCATCCCAATTGGGCAGTTTATGCGTCAGCATATAAAGATGCGTAAAAAACCCGGACGCGATTGCCGTTATAAAGCAAATCGCCTGCTGACGCGGTATCTTTTTATATAATTCTTTCAGACAATCAAATTCTCTTCCCATTCATATCACCCGTTATTTTACTTTTCCGTCATTTTCTTGCGGCAGCGCTGCCGTCTGCACACGTTTATTGATAATAAACAAAAATGCCGGCAAGTATCAATACCGTTCCCATCAGCTTTTTTTTAGTAAGCTTTTCCCTGAACACAAACAACCCGAAGAACATGACAAGCACAAATCCCAACGCTTCGATGATCGGTCCGTTTTTATATTCCATGCCCCGGAAAGCCAGAATCGTAAGCAGCATGGAAATACCCGTAAGGGCATAACCGCCTATTACATAAGGGTTCAAATATTCTTTCAAAAACCTGTTATGTTCCTTTAACGCGCTTTTTTTCAGGAGAATCTGGGATATTGCCGCCAGTGTGACGGAACAGACATAAATCCAAAAATGGAGATTCGTTTTCATATTTCCTCATTTCTGCTACGGTTTATCGATGCCGTGCCTTGTCAAGTTTGAAACTGTCGGTTTCCTTCCCTTTTTCCTCTTTATCCGCATCGTCCGCCGTGATCACCACCGTTCCCACGATCACAAGAATACAGCCGATCATATTCGCCGCCGTGATCTTTTCGTGAAAAAACGCCGCCGCCCAAAGTAAAGACCATAAAAGATACATTTCCCGATTGGCATAGGCAACCGTCAGTTCCGTCTTTTTCATGACCTGCTGCCAGACCAGCGCATACAAAAACAATGCGATAAGCTCCGCCCCTGCAAACAAAAAGAATGTCACGCTGAAAAAGATTTCACCGGATGCCAATTTGGCAAAAATACTTGCAAAAGTATAGATCAAAACCACTGCCTGCAGTTTAATGGCCGTCTTCAACTTCTTTATCCCAAACATTCACTTTCTCCTTGATCACATACTGGGGACTATTATTGATGCAAATATAGATCCGCCCGATATATTCCCCGATCAGTCCCAGCATCAGCATGATCATTCCCCCGATAAATACGATCAAAGATACCAGCGAGCTCCAGCCGATGACCATATTGGGGTCTACCAATTTACGGATGATGGTCACAAACCCAAAGATAAACCCTGCAAGCGCGCACAGACATCCTAAGATCGTCGCCGCCCTCAGAGGCTTGATGGAAAACGCCGTAAATCCGTTGAACCACAATCCCAGCAGTTTCCCGATGGTATACCCCGAATGCCCGTATTCCCGCTCTTTATGGTCGATGGCCACATTTTTTATATTCTTTGTCGCCCTGCAGATCAGTCCCGGAAGATAAGGATAGGCATTTTCATAACGCAGCATTTCCTCAAGGACAAACCGATGCATACAAAAATAGCTGGTATTGATGATATTCTTCGGCATCCCTACCATCTGCACCGCCATGAGCTGGTTGATCCTGCTGCCGATATTTCTGAATTTATTATGCATCTTATTGGGATAATACGCCATTGCCACATCCGTTCCCGATGCTGCTTCGTCGATCAGCCGGTACGCCTCGTCCACCGGCGTCTGACCGTCGTCGTCAAGGGATACGACCAGTTCGCCGCTGCACTGTCTGTATCCCGCAAGCAGGGCGGCATGCTGCCCAAAATTTCTGGAAAGACAGATGCCTTTGACTTTTTCGTCCCCCCTGCACAGCTCTTTGATCTTTTCCCATACATGATCGGGGGAGCAATCGTTTACTAAAATGATCTCATAGTCGTCCTGCTCTCTGATGTTGTCTCTGATTCCCTCTACTACATGCTCTATCGTATGCTCCGAACCGTAGCAGGGTATGACAAATGATATCTTCCGCATCGTTTCGCACTTTATCCTTTCTTCCCAGTTTCCCAATATCTTTTTCCCCGTATTAACCGCCGTTCCTCTGCTTTGCAGGCGCTGCGCTTCACATGCTGCCGGTTTTCCAGTCAGCGGCTTTTCCTAAAAAGGACTTCTTTCAGCCTCCGGCTCCGCTCTTTGTCCTCTCCGTCAAACCGTTCAATATCCGCCGCCAAACTTTCCCTATCATAGGAAAAAGAGCAGATCTCCCATTGTTCCTTCACCGTATCAAACAAAACGTACGAGGCGCCTTTTCCATCTCTTTGCTGCCCCGCGCTTCCCGGATTGATCAGAACCGTCTTACCCAGCCGCTTCACCAGTTTATGGTGAGTGTGTCCGCAAAATACATAATCATATTTTTGAAACGGCGCAAGCTCTTCTTTCCCCGTGATCTCCGTATCGGGATAGATCCTGTCATGTAAGAAATCCCGCGGCGAGCCGTGAAAGAATCCCAGCTTCAGTCCGTCGGCCTCCATCTCAAGGTATTCCGGCAGTTCCCGTAAAAAGGCTTCGTTTTCTTTACCGATCCCGCCTGACAGCCGGATATAAGAGTTCCCGTAGCGGGGGACAAGCTGCTCTAACGTCCTTTTTTTATCCAAAAGCTCTAAAAACATTTTGTCGTGGTTTCCTAAAATACAAAAGATGCCCATTTCCCGCATCTGGGAAATAATACGGTCGCCGTCGTAATAGTATCCGGCAAAATCACCGCCGAAAATAATCCGTTCCGGTTTTTTTTCTTCCATTTCTTTTAAAAATGCATCGAAAGCGTAACCGTTTCCGTGAATATCCGAAAAAAAACAAAGCCTCATAATCTGTTTTCCCGTTTTTTAACCCTTCTCATCCCATTGTTTCCGTTTCCGGACAGTACGGCCGTAACGTTTCTAAAACGCCTTCTTTTCTCAAGTCCCCGATCGGTTCTCCTATCATATACAGCTCATTGACATAACGGCAGGCAGTTCCTTCCCTTACACGGAAACAATCGTCCACGGATTCGTCAAACAGATATTCCTTTACCATGGCTTCCACATCCCGATAGCCGAAATGCGCCCGCATCGGGGTCGTCCCCGAAAACCTCACGTTCAGCTCAAAGCAGACCGCTTCTCCTTTCTCGTTCACACGCATTTGAATATTGAGCGGCCCTCTTGGGGCAAAGGCCCTGCATATGCGTTCCGCTTCGCTTTGCACCGCGCTCTCTTTTACTACTTTCGCCACCGCAGTGGAGCCGTCTATCAGCTTTCTATGCATCACAATGGTTTCTTTTAGTATACCCTGTTTATCTACATAACAGCCCACCGTATATTCCTTTGACTCGTCCCCGATGCATTCCTGCAGTACATACTCCGCTTTTCCGATATAAAAAGCCAGTTCTTCCCTGTTTTCTATCCTTTTCACTCCATGGGAGCCTTTTCCCGTCCGAGGCTTCACGATCAGGGGGAATCCTGCTTTTTCTATCAGTTCTTCTATTTTGCTTTCCTCACTGCAGCAGCAATATTGGGGAAAATGCAGACCGTTTTTTTCAAGCCACTCACAAGTCAGCAGTTTATCCTGCCCGATCTTCAGCTTGTCCATATCCGAAGCCACAAAAACGGCGTCGGTTTCTTTGCGGAAGCGATCCATCCCGGCAGAGATGGCCATAATATTTTCCTCTACTCCCGTCAGAACGATCCGGATCTGCTCCCTATTGCAGAACCCGATCAGCCACGGAAGAAACGCCTCCTCATTCGCATAAGGCGAGACCGCCGCGCTGTCGCACAAGAACAGCCCTATCGAATCCGGACTGATGCACGCGCCCGTGATCTTTACTTTTCTTCCCGAAAAATCGGCGTTTCTAAGAGCTTTTATGATTCCCTGACTGACGTTTCCGCCGGCTCCTAAAACCAATATCTTTATTTCTTCCATACTGTCCCGCTTTTCTTTCATGTGTCCCTGTCTGTCTTTCACTATGACAATCTTCCGTTTTCTACTGCCATATAAAGTCTTTCTATATTTTATGATTGTAAAACTCTTTCAGCATATTGACAATGTAATGAATCTCTTCTTCTTTCAATCCGTAATACATAGGCAGGCGCAGCAGTCTTTCGCTTTCTCTTGTCGTATAAACGTCCTCTCCGCAAAACCGCCCGAATTTCCGCCCCGCCTCCGAAGAATGCAGGGGAACATAATGGAACACCGCCATAATATCTTTCTTTTTCAGAAATTCAATCAGTCTGCTCCTTTCCTCTATATCCTTGGTTTTTATATAAAACATATGGGCGTTGTGTATACACCCCTCCGGCACGAAAGGAAGTTCTATCTTCCCCTCCTCTTTTAAAGGGGCCAGCAGTTCATAATAAAGCCGCCAGCTTTTCAGCCTGTCCTCGTTGACCTCCTCCGCCATATCAAGCTGCGCCAATAAATAAGCTGCGTTCAGCTCGCTTGGAAGATACGAAGACCCGTGATCCACCCAGGTATATTTGTCAATCTGCCCACGATAGTACTTGCTTCTGTTCGTTCCTTTCTCTCTTATGATCTCCGCAGCTTCCACAAATTTCCCGTCCTGTATCAAAAGAGCGCCGCCTTCTCCCATACTGTAATTTTTCGTCTCATGAAAGCTGTAGCATCCGAAGTCCCCGATCGTTCCCAACATTTTTCCTTTATAATAGGACATCACTCCCTGCGCGGCGTCCTCTATAACAAACAGGCCGTATTTTTCCGCGATCCCTAAGATCCTGTCCATCTCGCAGGCGACTCCCGCATAGTGTACCGGTACGATAGCTTTGGTTTTTTCCGTCACGGCATCCTCGATCAGATTTTCGTCTATGTTCATCGTATCCGGCCTGATATCCACAAATACCGGCACGGCTCCCCTGAGCACAAACGCATTGGCCGTAGACACGAAGGTGTAAGAAGGCATGATGACTTCGTCTCCCTCTTTGACCTGCGCAAGCAGGGCGGCTAATTCAGTGGCATGGGTGCAGGAAGTCGTAAGCAGACATTTCTCCGTTCCCGTCTTCTCTTCAAACCATGTGCTGCAGCGCTTTGTAAACTCACCGTCGCCGCAGATCTTATGCTTTTCCACCGCTTCTTTTATATAATCCAGTTCCCGTCCCACTTTGGGCGGCACATTAAAATATATCATCCCGCTCTCCTTTTCAAACCCACTATCGCTCATTATAACACATTACTGCGCTATTTGCACAAAATTTGTAGTTTCCGTTTCCCCTTTCGGTCTTGCCTCAATAAAAACAGTCCCGCTTTCTCTTGGTATCCGCACGTCAAACCCGTCCCTGCCTCCGCCTGTCCAATCGGCAAAGATCTGCTTTTCTCCCTGCTCATCCTGCATATATATCAGATATTCCACTTCCCTATCTTTTAAATTATGGATCGGCGTGATCCGGTAATCCAGCCATTTCCCCTCCGTTTCACCGCCCGTTCCTTTTTCTGCTTCTCTATCCGCTTCTTTTCCCGTTTCTCCTCCCGTATCCTTTAAAGCTTCTCCCTTTGTCCCTTCTCTCTTCTCTACCAGAAGCCCTAAGATCCGCTCCTTGGAATGGGACAGTTTTTCCTGATACGAAGGATAAAAATAATCCTCATAAGTAACCGTCCCTTCCTCCAAACCTTTAAAAAACTCCGCAAAACAGACCGAAAACACTTCCGCGCCATATACGTTCAAATGGCCCTTGTCACGGAACAATGCATCGTCTGTTAAATCCAATACCCCTTCTTTACATAGATTAAAATCATAGAAGAAAAGTTCATACTCCTTTGCGATTTCTTTTACCTGACTGACATACCTGTCATAATCGCCATATAAAGATGCCTGATAATCCGTAACCGGGACGCAGTACAGCGTCAGGCCGATATTCCGTTTTTGACAAAATTCTATGATTTTCCTGAGATAAGTTTCCGCTTCCTTTGTCATAGGATTTTCCGGAAAAGGCTCAGGGCGGACGGTATCGTATAACACGCCGCCCTCCGCCTTATGCCCGGAATAGTAAAATCCATCCTTTACATAAGTTTCCGTCACCCCGTTAAGCACATTTTCCACATAATAATTCCGATAGTTCTCCGTTCTTTTCTGACGAATCGTTTCTTTGATCTTCTCCGGTTCGAAGAAATCCGCCGTATAGCGTCTTGCCGGAAGAAACGTCATATAGGCAAGGGACGGGTCGCTCATGGTGAGCATATATGAAAGTTTACGAAAAGAGGGTTTCATATAATTGGTATTACGCCAATTTCTCGGCAGTTGGCCCGCTTCTTTGAACCGCCCTTCCTCTCCCGTAGACTGCCCGAAATATAATTCCAGGTACACATGAGAAACATCATGATATGTTACCGCTTCTTTTAACAGATAATAAGAACCGTTCAAAGGCTGTGCCGGCGTAGCCATGTTAAAACAGCTTTTCCCCGTTTTTTCCTTTAAGACCGCCGGATCCATCCCGCAATATACATGGGAAGAGCCCAAAAAAAGGAGGTCTATATTTTCCTGCCTCGTATAAAAATCATGAAACATGGCCCTCGACCACTCGTTCGTATCGTTGATCAGGGCAAATTCCATACACTTTTCTATCCCGAAAAACAAGCATAGGAAAAGAAAAGCACCTAACGCCCGTCCCACGGCTTTTTTTCTAAAATTGGAAGTAAATAAACTGACTCGCCTCATAACCCACTCCGTAAATTCCAAACAATACGACCAAACAGAACAGTACCAAATAGATTCCATAACGGACTATTACCTTCTTCTCCTCGATCCGGGCAAAGATATCCATGCCCCTGTAACGGATGAAATCCACTATCCACAATAAAACGACTGCAAACAGCAGAAAAAGAAAATGATACCGGTTCAGCCCCAATGAAAAAATCCCCCCGTCTGTCAAAACATGAAAATTCCTCATGCCCAAAATGCTTTTCAGGTTCTCCAGCGCGCCCGCAATACCGTCCGACCGGAAAAACAGCCATGAAACGTCGATCGCTAAAAAAGTAAAGACCGCTCCGGCCATCCCCTTTATTGTTCCCCTCACAGTTCCCGCGTCTCCCTTTGCTTTTAACGGCTTTCCGCTCTTATCCGGATTCCGGTCACCGATTTCTTCCTTCTTTTTCTTTGCCATCCCGTCCCGTACACAGCCCTCTGCAATCTGATAAATACCGTTCAGGCCGCCCCATACCACATAATTCCATGCCGCGCCGTGCCACAATCCGCTCGCCAGAAATACAAGCAGCAGGTTTCTGTATTTTATAAAATTCCCCTTTCTGTTCCCGCCAAGAGGAATATACAGATAGTCCCGAAACCATCCTGAAAGCGATATATGCCACCGGCGCCAAAATTCCGTCACGCTTTTTGCAAAATACGGCGCCTCAAAATTCTCCGTAAGGGAAAATCCCATTACCAGCGCCGCACCTCTTGCAATGGTGGAATATCCTGCAAAATCACAATAAATCTGCACTGCAAACAGAAGCGTCGCCACAGCCAGATACACTCCTCCGTAAAAAGAAGGATCTTCATAGACCGCATTGATAAAAATGGCGGCCCGGTCCGCGATCACCAGCTTCAGAAAATATCCCCAAAGCATGATAAGAAGCCCTTTTCTCATCCGCAGATAATCAAAATGCTGTTCTTTTTTTAATTGCCTCAGCAAATTTTTCGACCTTTCAATCGGCCCTGCGACCAACTGCGGAAAAAAAGAGACAAACAGCGCATACCGCAAAAAATTTTTTTCCGCGTAAATTTCTTTTCTGTACACGTCCACCGTGT
Organism: uncultured Lachnospiraceae bacterium; assembly: GCA_910579805.1. GTDB lineage: Bacteria > Bacillota > Clostridia > Lachnospirales > Lachnospiraceae > RGIG3002. Next base: position 173,239 of record CAJTWM010000001.1, read on the forward strand.
ATCCCAATGCCTGAAAGATGTAAAAAGAGATTCCCACCGGCAAAAGGAGGCTGAATCCCGGTTCTATGGGCATAATGGAAAATCGGGCCAGCAGACCGTTTATATTGGACAGGGCGAAATCAAAATATTTGAACGCAAATAAGACCGACAGGTTTATACAGACTGTCAGCGCTAAAAACAGCTTTCTTTTCGGAAACCTTTCCATTGCCAAAGCCCCTAAATAAGTCACCGCCGTTACGCTAAAAAGCAGCAGCGCATATCCCGCGTTCCAACACATATAAAAATAATAGCTGGCCGCCAAAAGCCAAATATATCGCAGCTTTTGCGGGATCAGGAAATATACGCACGTTACGATCGGAAAAAAAATCAAAAACCCAAAAGAATTAAACAGCATAGTTCTTGCTAACTCCCATCTGCCCGCTTCAGCGGGCATGCAAATCAGGATCGGGAAATTTTTAATTTCACGCTAATTCCCATGCATATCACAAGTTTTCTTATGATACTGCTTAAATAGAAAATCGTAAAATCTTCGATTTTTCAATCTATTTCTTTAAAAGGATTCGGATATACGGCGTAATACTATGATAAATTGCCGGAAAAAACCCGTAATTTTTACGGATAAAATGATACCAGTCTTTTCGGGGAAGACCTTTGGGGGATTCTTTTTTTCTTATCCTGTCCCGTCTTTTTAGTGTACGGTCCCGCCATGATCCTGTTACGTCATTATCGTTGCAGCGCCCTACATGCTCCGCTGAATTATAGATCCGGACTCCCAGTCTGCCCAGCTTCATACCATAATCATAATCGCTCATACTGTGCCTGTAACTGCCGTCCACATTTCCTGCACGGAAGAATACGTCTCTTGGAATAAGCACGCAGTTTCCGTTAAAAGTATCACACTCTCTGTATTCTTCCGACGGTTCCATAACCGCAAAACGGGCAAAATGTTTTGATAAAAGCTTGACGCCGCCATAACTTGTCCCTCCGTCCGCGTCTGCCGTAGAACCGGCTATGACGACATTCTGCGCCAAAACTCCTTCCAGATGTTTTTCCGCGTCCCTTTGTCTCGCAATCAGTTTTTCTATCGCATGTTCGAAAAACGTCACATCATCATTTACCAGTAAATAATAATCTGTTTCTTCCGCCTGTGTCAACGCATATCCTAACGCTTTTTCCATTCCGCCGTTCCAAAAAAGCTGTCCGTTTCCCGAAAGCAGGGTCAGGGTATAGGGCAGTTTTTTCAACGTCTCTCCCGTATTGTCCGTACTGCCGTCGTCGGTAACAATAAAATGGAAAGAAACCTCAAGGTTTCCTTCCGCCAAAGTTTTTACGCAGGGTACCGTATACTGTATTCTGTTAAAACAAGTCATCATGACCGTCACCGTAGGATTATTCATTTTTGCTCCCATCTGTCCGCTTTTGCGGACACTCAAATCAGGGAAGTTAAAAGTGTATTTCTTTCAACTTTCCAGTCATACCGCTTATGGCGTCAGTGCCGTAAATGGCACAAGCAAACAGCTATGCTTCCTATACCCGCTTGATCACTTTCGCCGGGTTTCCCACTATCATGCTGCCCGCCTCGAATTTTCCCGAAACTACCGCGCCCGCACCTACAACGCAGCCGTCTCCCAGTTCCGTGCCTTTCAAAATCAGCGCGTTACAGCCGATAAAACAATTTTTCCCTATCAAAACCGGTTTCGTCCCTATTTTTTCCTTCACATCGGCATTTCGCGCTTCTATCTCCAGAGGATGAAAATCGTTGTCCAGTATCTTCGTATTCCCACCGATACAGGTATTGTCGCCGATCTCGATCCTGCTTCTCGCATAGACGGTGGCGCCGCTGATCCCCACATTGTCTCCGATTCTAATACACGCCTGCGGCGTCCTCGTGACAATGATCGTCCTCTGATATAATCCCACCAGATTTGACAAAAAAGAACTTTTGATCACTACGTTTCTTCCAAATTCCATTTTCGCGCCCTGTTTGTTAAAAATAACAGGTATTCCTTTCAGCCAAAGTCCCTTTTGGTATTTTACTTTCATAAACTTTAAAAATATTTTGTAAAAACCTGCGCTCATTCTGTTCTCCTGCTCTTCCTATATTAGAGCATGTTTGAAAATTCATTCCTGCCATTTTAATGGCATGACATCTGCACGCCCCACTTTGCGTAATATTTGCACCAGATTTAATCAACGCAGCTGCTGCATCTTTTAAATTTGATATAAATCTCCCACAAACTGTGACGCGCATCCCGGGGAAAGCAATTTTCAAACACACTCTAGAGCCTGACGGCTCATGATTATCCATTTTATGGTAGAATACCGGGAATTGCAACCGTTTCAGGCAAGTTTGCCAAAGTTTGCCCCCAATTTACCGCCCTGCCCTCCGTCGGACGGTTTTAAAAATCCTGAGTGGAAAATATGACTGCAAACTGCAAAATCCAGCCTTTCGCCAAAAACAAACTTGGCGCAGGCTGGATTAGCGCGTGTTTGAAAATTTCACGATCCTGATTGGTACGCCCGCTGAAGCGGGCAGAGGGGAGTTAGTATCAAATTTTATTCTGTCATGGCATCTTCATAATACAGCAGCAGTTCCGCCGCAATATGCTCCCCCAGCATCCGGTATCCCGTATCGTTCGGGTGGATACCGTCCGGCACCAGATTCGCCGTAGTCACGGCGTCCTGAGTACTAAGAAATCCACTGTTATAAATATCAATAATATGATAGCCGTAACGTTCGGCCAAAATCCTTTGTATCTCCATATAATCGTTAAAACTCGGCGTTCCTTCATAATCCGTATAAGTGGAAGCGTCCGTCGATAATATGGGATAAGTCGTAACAAAAAAGTATTCTTTATCAGGATAGTTTCTCTCTATCGCCTCCACAAACGACTGGATCGCTCCGCAATATCCCGCCGTACTGCCGTTATCCAGCGCGCCGTAACGCTTTTCCTTACTGTAATAAAGATAATCGTTCAGCCCGATAAAGATGACCACCGGATCGCAGTCAATATTGATCAGGTTATCAATGTCGGCATCCAGTGATAATTCCACATCGCCGTAATTGGTTACGGTCCTCCCTGCTTTTCCATGATTCAGAACCGCCTTGAAATCCAACGCCTCGTCAACATAGTTTACATAACTTATCTTATTCCCATTCGGATCCAGATTCCCGCCTACCCCTTCGGTAATACTATCTCCGATAAAGACTACCTGCTTGTCCGTCAAAGAGCAATATGCGTTTTCTAAGATTTTTTTATCCAGTTCATTGATCTTTAAGGTTTTCTCATAAGAAGCCGGCAATGCATAAACCTCGTTCCGTTCTTTTATATATGTCTGCTGCAGCGCTTTCCTGACGGCAATCTCCTCAGCGGTCAGGGGTTGAAAAGATGATTCCGGTTCCGGCTGTTCACTTGAGCTTTCCCCCGTCTCCTGCGGGACGTTCTCTGATGCAGCGCCCTCCCCATTTATCTGGTCCTGCGCCGCGCTTTCCGTTTCTTCCGTTTCGCTCACAGATGCTTCTGTCCCCTCTTCAAGCTCTTGCTTATATTTCTTATACTCTTGAAACTCCTCATAATCTTTGCGGTATTCCTGATAACCGGCGCACCCCGCCAACTGTGAAACGATCAGTGCCGTTCCTATCATACATACCGATTTTTTCACTCTGTCTTTTCTCATGACATTCTCCTTGATGTTTTATCGACTTTACCGTTTACCATTATTTATAATTTGGCAAAGTATTCCGTAAAATATACCCAAAACCAACATATTTTCATGTTAACTCCCATCTGCCTGCTTTAGCAGGCATTCAAATCAGGATCATGAAATCTTTAATTTCATATTAGCCCCATCTGCCCACACAGATTTTTCTTCGCATCTTGACATCCCCAGACACGCCCTTTATAGTATAAGAAGTGATTTTACAAGCGCAGCGCGCAGATGGGAGCAAACGTGAAGAAAACAATTATTGTTATGCCGGTGGCAAACGAAGAAGATACTATGCAGGAAATACTGGACGAGATTCTTTCCCTTCCTTATGATAATCTATATCTCTATCCCGTCATAGACGGTTTTTCCAAAGACCGTACCGAAGAGATCATAAGGCGCCGCGCCGCCTCGACCGAAAAACTAAAACTTATTTTCTACAAAGAATCCCATGGCGTTATAAGCTGTTATCTGGAAGGATTCCGTCAGGCATTAAAAGATGGAGCCGAATTTATTATAGAAATGGACGGCGGCGGCAGCCATCTTCCAAAAGAAATTCCCCAGTTTATTGAAAAGCTGGAAGAGGGCTACGACTGTGTTTGGGGATCCCGTTTCACGAAAAACGGAAATGTCAGTAACCTTCCCCTTTACCGCAGAATATTAAGCTCCGGCGGTACTGTTCTCGCCAATCTTGTCCTTGGCACCCGTCTCGCAGATATGACCAGCGGTTTTGAAGCCTTCAGACGAGACATTTTAGAAAGCATGAATTTAGATAACTTTCTTTCTACCGGACATATGTACCAAACGGAGATGCGTTATTATTGCCGTAATTTCCATACGGTAGAAGTTCCTATCCACTATATCGGCGGCTCCTCCAGTCTAAAACTGAAATCCGTGACGGAAGCCCTGCGTATTTTATTTCAACTGAAAAAACAGGAACGGAAAGTTTTCATAAAATAAAAGTGGCAGCATATCAGAACCCTGCTTCAAATGCTGCCCGCTTTCTATTCCCGTTTTCCCATCTTTTGAATGCGTCCGCTTTTCCGTTTCTAAATTTCCGTATCCTGCCCGTTTTACAAATGCAGCTCCTCATCAAATATTTCTTTATCTTTTACATCGATATCCTCGCCAATCTGCACCTCGATCACATTCAAGGTCGTCCTGGCAACAATCGTATGTTTATGACCGTGTTCAATCTTGATCACGTCTCCGGCGCTTACTTCTCTGCTTTCTCCGTCGAGTACTACCGTACCTTCTCCTGCCACAATGGTCCAGACTTCGTCCCTTCTCTTATGACTGTGATATTTCATACGGTGTCCCGCGTTTAGCAATACTTTGATCGTCATAAAAGAGTCCTGCACGTCGATCACATTGTAAGTTCCCCATGACTTTTCCGCATACATGGCCTCCATGCCCATTTTCTCCACATAAGGCTTCATATAACTGCTCTGCTCTTTGTCCGCCACCAAAATGCCGTCGCTGCTCGCTGCGATCACCATGTCTTTACATCCCATGCAAAGGATCGGAATATCCAATTCATTGATTACGTTCGTATTATCACAGGTGTTGTCTAAGGTAACGTTACCTTTTGTCCGGTCAGCCATCACTTCCGCCATCATATTCCATGTGCCCACATCCTTCCATGCGCCTGCATATCGCATCACCTGAATGCGGTCTTCCTTTTCCACTACCGCATAATCAAAACTGATCTTAGGAAGTTTGTCATACTTGGAAAGCAGATCCTGATAATCCGTAAATACAAGCATTTTGTGGGCAATTTCCATTAAATATCCCACTTTCAGGGCAAACACGCCCGCATTCCAAAGCGCTCCCTTGGATATATATTCTCTCGCCGCCTTTTCTGTCGGTTTTTCCTTAAATTCTTTCACCCTGCTGATATTTTCTCCCGTATCCGGGATAATATAACCGTATTTTTCACTAGGATAACTCGGTTCGATCCCCATCAGCGTAATATTCGCATCGCCCTTTGCCGCCAGTTCCCCCAGCCTGTTCACCGCCTCATAGTAAGTATGATCCACATATGGGTCGACCGGACAGATGACTACCGCTTCCTCGCCTCCAAGCCGCTTTTCATAAAAAAGATTTGCAACTGCCAGCGCGATGGCCGGGAAGGTATCCCTTCTGCACGGTTCTATGCAGATGGATACCTGTTCTCCCAACTGGTTTTTAATTGCGCTGACCTGCGACCTGCTTGTAGCGACCATGATGGACGCGCTCTTGTCGACCGCCTTGATCTGATGATACACGCGCTGCACCATGGATTCATATTCGTCCGAATCGTTTTTGAATAATTTAATAAATTGTTTGGACCTTATGGAATTGCTGAGAGGCCACAATCTTTGTCCGGAACCGCCGGAAAGTAATATAATGTTCATCTTTTATTGTCCTTATCTGTCTTATTCCTTTATCGTCACCTTTAATGTCTTCTGGAAGGCTTTCCCGTAACTGCTGCCGAATACATACTGCGCGCCTTTAAAATACAAGTTGACTTTAATAGCGTATGTCCCCGGTTTTATACCCCTGTCCGCCAGCGAAAGCGTGACTCTTCCGTCTTTTACGGTAATCCCTATGCCCTCCGGGACCGAAGTGCCCTTGATTGCGCTGATTTCATATCCGTCCGGGATCTGTCGGTTCATATCGTAACAAATGGAAGCTTTCTTCTCTGATTTATAAATAGTCTGTGTCTTGGGTATCGTGATCTTAGGCGTACTTTGGCTTACCTGAAAGGACATATCCGTATATAACACCGTGCCTCCCTCTAATACGATCTTCACAGGCATTGTCTTTTTGCCTGTCGTAGTCTGGGCGACTTCTCTCAGCCGGATACGGAACGTATTATCGTTCAGCCATGCGCTGTAGAAACAACTGTTTCTTTTATATTCCCCGTTTTTATCCCGTTCCATTACGGTAATGGATTTTATTTTTCCGGCAGTATTGGTCAACGATATAGCGCCCTGCAGATCGGCGTCCGCTCTTGTTAAAAGATCCAGTTTCCCTTTTGTCGTAATCTTAGCTGATATTTTCCTGTCGACGATATGAACGGTCACATCGCTTTTTATCTTGGAATAGTCCTCTGCGATCCATGTGATCCTATATTTATAATTTCCGTTAGCAATGGATGCGTTCTCTTTCATTTGCGCCGTCAGTTCGCCTTTCTGCCGGTTATAAGACAGTATGATGGCATCTGTGGTTTCTTCCGCCCTTTGTCCGCTTTTCTTTACTTCCATGTATTTCTTTGTTTTGCTGTCATAACGGGAAATCTGCCACTCCAGATCGTCTGCGATCCTGACGTTGCTGCGATTAGTTTCAATGCTCGTGTATGCCTTTTCTCCCATCGCCTGCTTGTTCAACGTAAGCGAAGGGCTGCCCAGTTTCACTTCCGGAGCCTCCGTATAGGTTCTGACGCTGATCGTCGTCTCTACCGGCGTCTCCCACAGGTCGGTCCCGTCCTCTTTTAATGCCGTGATCCTAAGCGCGATCATCACAATCCCGTTATTTTTATAATTCTCGCCTTCTTTTGCTTTTAAGGACAAGGTTCCGTCCCAATTTGACGTAAACAGACCGTCTTCCCTTTTCGCATTGACGACTTCCAGTCTCGGAGTCCCTATTGTCTGTATCTTATATTTTGTCAAGTTCTGTTTCGCATTCTTATCGTAAAACGTCACCTTTTGGATATTCCCGTTCTTCACGTCTATCGCCGGTTCCGTGGGAACCATAAGGGTCGTCTGGGTAAGCGGCGTGTTCACTTTTATATTTACAGTGACGGGCTTATAACCTTTGACTGTTACTTCCGCCTTTCCCGTGATGGACTTGGCGCTATACCCTGTGGATTCCTTGTAATCCTGCTTAAACCGGAGTAAAAATTCTCCTTCTTCTCCTCTCCCTATCTCAAAGATTTTGTCAAATTGATTGCTTTGGGCAGATGGCAGTTCCACCTTTTCCACTTCGTCCGATGCCGTAAAAGCAAGCGCAGCGCTCAGTTGGTCTTTATTCTGTCTGTTAATAGTAACCGTCTTAACCGATACTTTTGGTTTCTTATCCGTAATGTTCAAAGTAACCGGCATTTCATGAATCAAAACCCCGTCTTGGCCCGTAAGCCCGATCTCCGGTATTTCCTCAGTCTCTATGGAAAGCACCGCTTTATAATTTCCGACTGTCAGGCTTTCCAGCGAAGCTTCTAAAACCGCTAATGTATAGCCCCCGTCTTCCGTTTTCTCTATTTTGAAATAAGAAGCGTTGATTTCCTCATTTCCCTTTTTGATATCCTTCATACGGATACTTCTGATGGGCGACGCCTTATTTTCTATAATCTGTACAGATCCGGCGGATACCCATAATTCTCCGTCTGTTCCCGTCTGGGCCGGCGTCTGCTTGCTGACGGTAAACTTGTTCTGCTCCAAAACAGGCTTGGCATCCATAGCGTCGATCCGGATGCTCCTGCTTTTCGCAAGCGTATCCCCCACCGTACAGGTAAGATAAAATCTGCCTGCCTTCTTTATCGTTACCGTGGCGTATTTTGTATCCCCGTCTATCGCAACCGAAACCATGGACGGATCGGATACGGACCACTTCAGCTTCGTGTCCAAGGAATCCCCGTAAGCGTCCAAAGGTTTGGCCTTAAAGGTGATTGTGGACGGATATTTTACCGAAATACTTTCCGGATCCGTTACTTTTTCTTCTACGCCGTTCTGCCATACGCCCAATGCCGTCACGGATACCGATTCCGCCTGTGGCTGCGCCAGTACGGTCACGTTGAATTTCACTTTTCTGTTATACGGATCTCCGGTCAGCGCCGCCGTAACGACTGCCTTTTGATTTTTCTCCGCCCTATATGCTTTATTGGGCATAACTACGCCCGCCCCGTCCACTACTACAATATCAGGTTTACTGCTTGAAAATGTAAACAGACGGTTATCCAATAGATTGCCGAACTGGTCCTTTATTTTTAATGTACTGCCGCTGTTGATATCTGCATCATAGTTCTGTATAAAAACGGAAGGCTTTAGCGCCGAAAGCTTATATCCCTTTTCCACGGCGGACACATAAACCTTACATACCGCCTTTTTAGTATGATCCAATGTCCGTATCGTAACCGTAGCCATTCCGTAACCCGTCGGCGTGATCTTAAAAGCGCCGTCATATTCGCCGGCTTCATTTAGTTCCGGCTCTACCCTGACTACCCCTTCATTACTGCTTACGCCTTCTAACCTCGCCGCCGCAGCATGCGCATTATCAGGCGTGGTCTGGGTGTCGATCCAAACCGGCTCTATCTGCGTCAGATCGGTCCCGGTCATCGACACCGATGAAGCGCTTAATTTGATCTTACTTACTTTCGTATCGACCACGGTCACCGTGCAGGTATTGTCCGACTGAATGCCGCCGTCTTTTGACACCGCGACCAACTCGGCGGTCGTATCCGGAATTGTACCTCTCTCTATCTTAATCTTGCCGGTCTGGGCGTCAAGACTGAATCCGGCAACCGCCTTATCATCCTTAAACTTCCATGTAACGCCCTTTTCAGCAGCTTTTTCCGGATAAACTTTCGCACTCATCTTTCCGCTGGAACCTGCCGTCAGGAGTAACGCCTCTTTTTCCACAAGAACCGTATCCGGATGAAGCTTTACATTCACTTTTACGGAAACCGTCTTATTACTTCCGTCTGCCGCATAGAACTTAACGGATGTGCTGCCTGTTCCCTTCGCCGTTATGTTAAAGCGGCCGTCCGCTTTTCCGTCCGCATCCTTAACCGGCTCCACTGCCGCAATCTTTTCATTACCGCTTACTGCGTAAAAACTAAGTTTTTCTAACGGATTCCTGCTGCCGTCATATCCTGACGGTTTCACCAGAATGCTCTGCTCCGCTCCGGTTCCATTCTGATACAATGTCTGCGCCCCGCTTAAAGCGCCTCCGGTTTCCGTTTCCAGTGTGATGCTTTTACAGGATGTGCCGACTATCGTCAGCGGAATTTCTTTTGTCAGGCCTGTCACCTTATCCGTAACAATAATCGTCGTAGCAGCGCCGTCTGCTGCCGTGTTCGACGCTGTGACCACACCGTTTTCTTCTACCGACGCTATACCTGTATCAGCGCTTTTCCACTCAATCCTGCTGCTTGTCGTATCCGTCGGAACCGGCAATACCTTTACGGTTATTTTCTTGCCTGCCTGTATCCATAATTCCTCTACACTGGTATGGATTTCCTCCAGACAGCGTTCCACCGTAACCTGACATTGGGCATAATTACCGCTGCCGCTCATGTCTTCCACGGTAATGACTGTAACGCCGGGCGCTTTTGCCGTTACCTTTCCGTTCTCGTCTACTTCCGCTGCTGCCTCATTCGTACTGGTCCATCGATAAGAAATACCATTCCCCGCATTGCTCTCAGGAGAAGCGGTCAGCGTCAACGTTGAAGATATTGCCGCGCCGTCCGTACCATTCACATAGATCGTCGCGTCTGACTGATTCAGGGTGACCTTTTCCATCTGGTCTTTTACCCCAACCTCAATATTGAACTGCTTTTTCACTCCGATATCCGTAGACACCGTCACTACCGCATTGCCCCTTGTTCCTCCAATGAGCCTTACTCTGCCCTTGTTTGGATCCGCTCCGGCATTATCTTCCGTTCCTTCCATAGCAGCGACGCGCACTACGGCATCCTTACTGCTCTCCCATATCACATTCTCCACATTGGCATTTTCTGGCAAAATTTCATATTCCAGCTCCATAATTTCACCGGATGTCAAAGTGTAAGTATCCTTTGTAAAGGGCTCTTTTGTACCCGCCCTGTAAAGTCTGATCTCCTGCGGCCTTACATAGTTATAATCCGGAATGACGGTATCCGTCTTTTTCTCCGGTACTACGCTGACTTTACAACTCGCCGTCTTTCTGCCTGAAGAAGCGATACTGTCCAAAACGACGGCCGTAATGATTGCATTTCCGGTCCCTGTCGCCGTAACCACCCCGTTTTCATCTACCGTAGCAATGCTTTCATCCGAACTCATATAAATGATATCGTAAAGCTTGGCTCCCAGCGTCTCCTGCAGAACCGGCTCTCCGTCCTGTTTCTGATTCAGATAGACCTTTCCGTCCATAGAGAACGTTTCCGTTTCCGTCTCGCTCAGCAAAAGCTCCGTCTCCGTTTTCGCAATTTTGATATACGCGACGGAAGGGATCACCGTTACTTCGCAAGTAGCCGTAAGCGGCTGTCCGGAAAGCGCTTTTTCTTCCGTAGTCGCGGTAAGCGTTGCCGTTCCGCTGGCGATTCCCGTAATCCTCCCCGTAGACGGATTGACTGTCAGGATATTCCCGTCGGAACTGGACCATTTCAGATTTTTATTGGTAGTATCTTCCGGTAAGACTTCACATTTTACCTGTTTACTGTTTCCTACGCTGACCGTGACCGGCCCCTCCATTTTAAGCTGTTCCGGCAGCCTTACGACCGTAACGGCACAGGATGCGGAACCGCCGTACTTAGAAGTGATCGTCACTTTTGCTTCTCCGGGTGTAACCGCTTTGAGCCGGATCGTTCCCGTAACGGTGTTCTTAGCCGTGTCTACTTCTTCGCTTAATTTTTCCACTTCCAACAGTTCCGGTTTATCCGATTTACAAGCGCTCACACTGCTCTTCGGGTTATTGATCGTATAAGTGATCTCCAATGTCTCGCCCGGAATACTGCCGTCGGACATCCCCGCATTGATAGACACTTTTGCCTTGGATAAAACAATGCTGTCCTTTACGACCGTAACTTTACAGGTTGCGGTGGCTCCGCCCGTAGAAGTAAAACGAATATTCGTAGTCCCCGCCTTCAGCGCCGTGATCTTAACAGACTGCTTACCGCTCACCTGCTCCGCCTTAATAATAGAAGTATCGTCTACTTTCCAGCTTACCTTACTCTGCGAAACGTTCGGTCCCTGAACCGAATAAGTGACAGTTGTGTCATATCCGCCCTTCAAACTGACGGATTCGGAAGAAAGTTTAATACTTTCCAGACTTGGATCAGGGCAGGCCGATGCCGGCATATTATTATAAGTAGGTATTTTAAATACGAAGTTTCCGTTCAGGGCGCCGGCCTGATTATAGAGATTCCGTATGGTAGACGCCTCCGACGAAGGAGCCTGAATGTTCTGCATATACTGATGGTAATACAGCCCGTTATGCTCGCTCTCCACATCAAACTTCTGCAAATACAATGTATCCTGCCCCTGTAAGATATAACTGTTCCCAATCGTTGCCGCGCCGCCCTCTAACGACTTATGGGGCGTATTCCATCCCTGTTTTTTTGCATATTCCAACCCCGTCTGAATAGGATTGGCCGACGTCGCACCAATATTAAAATAATTATAATAACCGTAATACTGACTATTATATCCGGTATACGTTCCCGATATCAGCGCGGAACCGCCGTTGATGCCCTGTTCCTGCAATACGCGCGAAGCCAGATGGAATGGGCTGATCCTCCTGTTTTTTCCGATATTGTAAAAGTCCTGCGCATAGCTGATGCTAAGCTGCGGAACATTCCCTTTCATAAAACTGTTGTTCAATATTCCCTGTATTGCGTTCACGCTATGGTAGCTTTCATTAAAGGTAAGCTGCTCAAACTGGAAAATACGGCTGTCCGTAAATCCGTTTCGCGGATCAAGACAATATTTTAAAGCGCCCTCCGTGGCATAATACCATTTACTGTCTTTTTCATACACGGCTTTTCTCCATGCTTCTTTCGCCGTATAGTATACAAGGCTTCTATCGCCTACCATTTCATTGGCGACAACCGTATTCCAGTCAAGCCCCGTATCAAATTTAACAAAGACCCAATTTTTATGGCTGTTCTTTAACGACTGCAAAGCCGCCCGGTAGCTCTCCGGAAACTGGGCTATGTCGTCGGAATAACTGTTCCTCGCATTATAGTCCACGGAATAACCGGACTGATCGGTATATTTCTCAAAAAGTTGTCTGACCGGCTCTATATACAACTCTTCCCATGCCAAAAAGTTTTCATTGGAGTACGCAAGGTATTCTCGTGATATGTATCCGCTATACTCTTTTTCTTCTATTACAAAAGAGACCTGATACCAAACCGTCCCCGTCTTAGCGTTTACTTCCACATCTTTTATAAACACGGTATGTCCGCTTCGAAGCGCCGCAACGGTCTGCGCGCCGTAATCCGGCCTCTCTTTTACGTCGTAAGAATCGCACAGATATACCAGCGCCATCACTATTTCAGATGCAACGATCCCTTTTAACGTTTCCTTGGCGTCTTTCACGAATGCCTGCACTTGCTCTTCCTGTAAAAGCGTTTCCTCTTCTTCTGTTTCCGTTTCGGTTTCCGTATCGGTCTCAGTTTCCGTGTTTTCTTCAGTGTCGGTTTCACTTTCGGTTTCCTCAGCGTCTTCCGTTTCGGTACCGCTTTCGGTTTCCTCAATGTCTTCCGTTCCCGTATTGCTTTCGGTTTCCTCAATGTCTTCCGTTCCCGTATTGCTTTCGGTTTCCTCAGCATCTTCCGTTCCGGTACTGTTTTCCGTTTCTGAGCCGCCTTCTGTTCCGGTATTGCTTTCCGTACCGGTTTCGTTTTCGGATCCGGAGTTACCTTCCGTTTCCCCGTTTGCATCCGTACCGGCACTTTCTTCCGTTCCTATACCGTTTTCCGGTCCGGCAGTTTTCTCCGCGTCGGTTTCCGGATTGCCCGTTTCTCCTCCAGTTCCTTCTCCGCTATCCGGCTGCTGCCCGGACGCTGCAGTTTCTTCTAATTCTTCTAAGATCACCCTCAGATCCGAACCCGGTTGGGAGATTGTGGCAGCATAAGAGGACAGCGGGATACTGTTCACAGTAATTCCCGCCGTTAACGCCACTACAAGTAACTTTTTAAATTTATTTTTAAATCTCATATATACCCATCCCTTTTTTGTTATAGACCATAGTTAATAGACTTCATGATAAGTTTAAATTATTGTAACATAACAAAAATGAGACTTCAACTTTCTTAATCATATCTTAAGATTATTATATTGCAAATACCCAATTTACTGAGGTGTTTGTTGCTAATTTGTTACTAATTGTTTTTAATTCCATGTGATTTCAGATGATTTTTTTTCAAAAAAACGACCTTCATAGCAATATGTAAGGTCGTTTTGGTCTACTTCATTTTAATCCTGAAACAATCTATTCCACGTTTTACTTCCAACGATTCCGTCTACATCAAGCCCACTCTCGGCCTGAAACTCTTTAACAGCCTCTAGAGTTTTTATTCCGAATATGCCGTCCACATTGCCGACGCTGTACCCCAGCACTGCAAGCTGTTTCTGCAGATAAATTACATCCTCTCCCCGGCTGCCCCTTTTGACTGTCGATCTTGCATTGCTTTTGCATAAAAACAGGTTCTGCTCTGCCTGTCTGCGTTTTGTCAGCCCGGCAAGCGGCTTTCCTGCCGCCTTGTTGTATGCCATAATCTTTTCCGCTATCACGGCCCGGCTTCTTGTCCCATTTGCTGTGAGCTGGTCGATGCTGCCGACATTAAACGCAAAAGAAACCAGCGCGTCAAATTCATTCTGCCGCCATGTGTACCTGTCATGGTATTTGTTTACTTTTTTCTCATATTTTTCCGCGTCGCTTACAAGAAGCCTGTCTGCCTCCTCCTGCGTGATCCTCTGCCCTGCTGCCACTCCGGCGGTATGTCCGTAGCCAATCGTCCATACGCCCGCCGGACAACGGTATGCCGTCAGCCGGCAGCCCTCAAACTGCTTGATCAAATCCAATCCTGCCTGCCCTGTCTTTAATCCCATATGTACCTCACCCTTCCCAATCATTCATGCATCCCGCGCACTCACTGACCATTTTCCCAATTACTGCAAAAACCGTAACAGCTGCAATAAATACTGCCACAGAAGCGCCTATACTTTTCAAATTTGAATACATATTATCTCTCCTTTCTTACCTTTGAAGGTAATTTTTAATTATAGAATATACCTTTAAAGGTATATTGTCAAATAATATTTTACCTTTAAAAGTATTTTTTTGATTGATTGTCACCAAAACTTATGCTATACTTATGCTTGGAGGTAATCATATGGACTTTTTAGAAAAATTGGACTTTTTAATGGATAAATACAACTTGAATAAAAGCACTTTGTCCAAATCATGTGACATCCCATATACAACAATTGATGGTTGGTATAAAAGGGGCTATGAAGGGCTTAAATTGCCTACACTAAAGAAACTGTCCAACTATTTTGGAATCAGCCTTGATTATTGGGCGGATGATAATTTAATTGAACCAATCCCTCCCAAAATCAATAATTTCACTCTAACCCAAAAGGATGAGATAGAACTTTTAACTGACTACCGAACATTAAACGATTCTTCAAAGGTTTATGTAAGAGGAGTTGCAAAAGGTTTTTCTATTTCTGAAAAAATTGCTAATGCCAAAGGAGAAACATTAGTCTTTCCTGAATCAATTAATCCTACAAAAGAATTTGAAGAAACATTTAGTGGGCTTGATCCAGAATATCAACAGGCTATGTTAGAGTTTATTGAGCAATTACTTGCTAACCAAGAAGAATCTACCCCACACAGTTCTGAAAAATGATGCAGGTACATCACCGTACCTGCACTTTTTTACAGTCCGCTTATAACGCATATAAAAACATTTGTTTTTCTCGTTGACAAATACTTTTATATGTGTTATCCTAATAGTGTCAGGAGGGTACATGAATGAAAAGCTATTCATCACGGGAAGTTATCAAAATGTTGAAAGCGGATGGCTGGTATGAAGTAAATGTGGAGGGAAGCCACCATCAATACAAGCATCCAACCAAAAAGGGACGTACAACTGTAAAGCATCCTGACAAAGACATCCCTACTAAAACGCTAAAACGCATTGAAGAACAGTCGGGGCTAAAATTTAGGTAGCCCCGGCTCCCTCCCGACAAATCTGATCAAGGAGGTCATTTCCATGAAACAAGTAGAACGTTATTTTTATCCTGCTGTTTTCACTTATGAACCCGGTCAGGAAATCGCTGTGGATTTTCCTGATCTGAAATGCGCCACCAGCGGCGTGAATGATGACGATGCACTCTTATCGGCAAGAGAGCTTCTCGGCTGCGTTCTTTACGGGCTGGAAGAAGATGCAGAAGAAATCCCTGTTCCCACTCCTTTGACAAAGGTAGACACGCAGCCCAACGAACGCGTTGTACTGGTAGATGTATATATGCCGTCTATCCGGCAGGCACATGTTAACCGCTCTGTCAACCGTACCGTAACGCTACCTGCATGGCTCAATGCTGCCGCATTAGAACGCAATATTAACTTTTCTCAAGTATTACAAGACGCTCTCAAAGCTCAACTTCACTTAGGATAAGAGGGGTTTTTTCCTCTCTTATCTGTTTTTCTTGGTAAAATCCTTATTTTTTCACGAAATAATCCCTCTACGGGCACCACGCCAAACAGTGAATTTAAGAAATATTTCTGTAAATGGATATTTCCGATCATCTAATTCTGCTTTCTGCAATCCGTATCTTATAGACGCATCTTAGCATCTTTAAGACTCGTCGTCAATCTTTTTTGCGTCTTTGTTCAACAAATTTATTGACTTTTGTATTTTCTGCTGTTATGCTTAATCACAAGGAGGTGTATTTGAGTGACACAAGGTGAACGCGTTAAAAAAATTCGAAAGGATCGAAACCTTACGACCGCAAAATTTGGTGAAGTGCTAGGGATTCAGAGATCCGCTGTTTCTAAAATAGAAAACGGACGCTGTTCTCTCACAGAGGCAAATATCAAAGCAATTTGCCGTGAATTTTCCATAAGCGAAGAATGGCTTCGGACAGGCAATGGCGAAATGACAATAGGTTACCCTGAAGATGAAATAGCCGAACTCGTCACTGATTTATTGATAGACGGTCAAGGCAATGCATTATATGGCATGATCCTTAGCATCATGAAAGTATATAAGCGGTCTTCACCTGCTGCGCAGAAAGCTTTAAACGATTTAATAGATTCAGTTTATATAGATATGCAAGAGCGAAAAAGTACAAAAAAAGAGGACTAACGTCCTCTTCTCTTCAAATATGTTTTGAGAATCGTATATATTTGAATCAGTATCTTACTATCTGATTCCCCTAGATTCTCAATCATTGCTTCTATAGCTTGCTTGTACTTTTTGTAATCTTTCATCTGTCGTAGTCCCCTCCTGTAAGATTAAGATGTTATTATGTGTCTCTAATAATAATAACGAAATGAGACACACAAATCTTACAAAATTTTTGAAAATGTAAACTATAGTTGCCAACTTTTTTAGTTTTGCACTATTTCGTATGAAAACAGGCTACATGGATCAATTTCCAATGCCGCCGCTATCATGCACATTGTTAGGATGCTAGGGTGCTTTTTCCCGTTTTCGATGTTATTGATCTCAGTATGACTGACACCCGACAGCGCCGCAAGCTGCCGTGACGATAACTTTTTTTGCATCCGCTTTTCATATACAAAATATTTTATTTCAATTTTCATTGCCTTTTCCTCTATCAGTTATTTATGCCCATTTGAAACTTTGTAATTCTTTTAGCGGAAAAGCTTTTAAAACAACAATTAACTATTTTATAAGGAATAACACATAATACTTTAGAGAAAAGAGGTTTTTTATGGGAATAGCAGATGTTTTTAGAACAAAACAGTTTAAAAATGATATTGATCGGCTCCAAGCTGAAAATAATTACCTAAATTCTCTTCTTACGCCAGAAATGAAAACTGCTGTATCAATAAATACTGAAATACAAAGACTTGCGAATGAAAAAGAATTAATACAAGCTGATATTGAAAACTGTAAAAAGCAACACCAAAAAATAATCCAAGAAATTTGTTCCTTGAACAGTGAAATTGAACAGAAAAAAAGATACATTATCTATTTAGATGATGAAACATTGTATCAGGATTTTGGTCTATACACTCCTGTGTATAATCTTATGAATTCTGAAATATATAAAGATAAGCTTGCTGTAGTACGCGAACGGCAAAAAACTATGATAAAAAACAATACAGCCGCAAATTTCCCTAGCAACTTTACTTATAATAACAGCATTGCGCAGGGAAAGAAGCTTGTAGCTGATAACGTAAAACAAATATTGCGTGCTTTTAATAATGAGTGTGAAGCAATTATTGACAAAGTAAAATTCAACAATGTTGAATCTATACGCAAAAGAATTATTAAATCTTGTGAAGACTTAAACAAGTTGAACTCTAAAATGCAGATTTCTATTACGCCGTCATATTTAGATCTAAAACTGCAAGAAATGAACCTCTGCTATGAATATGCACTAAAAAAACAGGAAGAAAAAGAAGAGCAAAAACGAATCAGGGAAGAACAACGTGAAGCCCAAAAATTACAAAAAGAAATCGAAGAAGCAAGAAAGACAAGTGAAAAAGAAAGAACCCACTATCGAAATGCGCTTCATCGTATTGAAGTACAAATGCAATCTGCGACCGAAATAGAGCGTACCATTTTAGAAGAAAGACATCTAGAAATGCAACAACAACTGGATCATATAGAAGAAGAAATACGAAAAATTGACTATAGAGAAGCAAATCAACGCGCTGGATACGTTTATATTATTTCAAATATTGGTTCCTTTGGCGAAAATATTTACAAAATTGGAATGACTAGAAGACTAGAGCCCATGGATCGCGTAGACGAACTGGGAGATGCCTCAGTTCCTTTCGCATTTGATGTACACGCAATGATTTTTAGTGATGATGCCCCTGCTCTTGAATCAGCTCTTCACAGAGCATTTGACGACAGAAAAGTCAATATGATAAATACAAGAAGGGAATTTTTCAACGTAACTCTCGAAGAAATTGAAGCAGTTGTAAAAAGAAATTTTGATAAAACGGTTGAATTCACTAAAATTCCAAATGCTGAACAATACCGAGAATCACAAATGATGCGGCGTCAATTAGGAATGGATGACTTAGTAAGGCAAGAATCACTTATAGATATATCCATAAATACTCTTTCCCCTGCTTGCGCCTCCCATTCTCCATCAACAAATACTTCTACTCTCGACCCATCAAAAGAATATTTAAGAACGAAATGGGGAATTTACGAAATGCCGAATCCTTATCACACACATATTGCCAAAGGGCCTCGTAACGATCTAAAGTTAGTAGGAACTATATAAAATGTACAAATTTCGCGTATACTTCAAAACCTAACAGGGAGGCAACCCATGCCACAGTTAAAAGAAAAAAACTATACCATTAAAGATATCTATGCCCTGCCCGATGGGCAGCGCGCCGAGCTGATCGACGGTGTCATTTACGATATGACACCGCCAAACAGGATGCATCAAGAACTTGTAAGCCAGTTTACCAAAACAATCGGGCAATATATCGATAAAAATGACGGCTTATGTAAGGTCTATCCCGCACCATTTGCCGTCTTCCTTAATAAGGATGATAAAAACTATGTTGAGCCGGATATTTCCGTAATCTGCGACAAATCCAAACTGGATGACCGCGGATGTAACGGTGCGCCTGATTGGGTCATTGAGATTACTTCTCCATCAAATCCGCAGCATGACTATGGCATTAAACTCTTTAAATACCGCAATGCCGGTGTCCGAGAATATTGGATTGTGAACCCACAGAAAAAAACTGTTATGGTGTATGACTTTGAAAATGAAACAAAATCAAACCAATACAGTTTTGAAGATGATATTCCTGTATGCATTTATGATAACTTGGTCATCAATATTGAAAATATGCTTTTATAGAAAAACCGCCCAGTACTCGCAATACTGAACGGCTTTAACATCCCCGAAGGTGATGCCCTATGACTACAAAAATATTGTATCATCTTCGGGAACAGCTTGCAAGCGAGTTGTGTCCATTGTTTGGAAATAACTCACAGGCTGTTATTTTTGTACCATTTTGGTGATACCAGCAAAATGGTACCGGCTAAATCACATGGAATTGCTGACACCATTAAGACGATAGGAGGATTGATATTATGTCACTGACCACTTGTCCGGAATGCGGACACAGCGTGTCCAGCATTGCCATATCCTGCCCACACTGCGGCTACCCAATGAATATGACACCATATTGCAAAACTGCCAATATGGGGCAAATAAAGAAGCCCCGGAAAAAACACAAAAAACTCCCAAACGGATTCGGATCAATTAAAAAACTGTCAGGAAACCGCTGCCGGCCTTACGCTGCCTACCCTCCGGTAGTGGAGTTCAGGAGTAACGGATCACCTGTAACGGTTCCTGCCGTTGGATATTTTGAGGACTGGTATACTGCTTTTGATGCACTCAGGGAATATAACAAAGCGCCTTACGACCTGTCCAGCAGGAATATTACATTTAAAGAAGTGTACCAAAACTATTTCACGGAAAAATATGAACGGAATAAGAAGAGAACTTTCTCAAAGTCTTCCAAGGATTCGGCCAATGCCGCATTCAAAAACTGCTATGCCCTCCATGACAGAAAATTCAACGAGCTTAAAAAATCAGACCTGCAGAGTGTCATTGATGCCTGTCCTTTAAAACACGCAAGCTTGGAACTGATCGTGTCCCTCTTCAAAGGGATGTACAGATACGCGCTTGAAAATGAGATCACGGATAAAGATTATTCACAGTTCATAACGATCAATATCAAAGACGACGATGAGAAAGGAGAACCATTCACGCAAGAAGAACTGGATCTGTTATGGAAAAACAGCAGTAAGGACCATGTAGAGACTATTTTAATCATGATTTATAGCGGTTTCCGCATCAAAGCATTCGAAAGTCTGCTTATCAATACAGAAGAATGGTATTTCAAAGGCGGCGTTAAAACTGACGCCGGAAAAGGAAGAATCGTTCCCATACACGAATCCATAAAGGATTTTGCCAGACGATTCAATCCTGAATCATTTTCCACGCAGGCATTCAGGTTAAATTTTTACCGCACCCTTGAGGATCTCGGCATTGCCTACACGGAAAATGGAAAAAAGCATACCCCTCATGACTGCAGGCATACTTTTTCATGGTTATGTGATCACTATCATGTTGATGAACTTTCAAAGCATATGCTCATGGGGCATTCTCTTGGAAATGATGTAGAACGCTCTGTTTACGGCCACAGGACGCTTGATGAACTGCGGGATGAAATCCACAAAATCAAGGTATAATATTTGTTGCTAATTTGTTGCTAACCGCTTGTTATAATGTATGTTTCAACGATACTTTACATAACCGTTTTTTCCAGTAAATACGCGGAAACCATCATTTTTACCGACCTTTTAAAATCTTAATTTTTTACTCATATCTTAAGTATTTTATAATCCTTTTCATTACATAACTATCATCGAGTCAAACATCAATTACGTCCCCGTCCCCGCCTTAAAACCTGCTTTTCTATCTGATTAAAGATACATTTGTCAACTGCGATGCCTATCAGGATTATGACAATCATTACCAGCATAACCTGATTAATATCTGCCAGATCCCTTCCTAACACTAAAGTATGCCCCAGACCGACCGTCGACGCCATGACCTCGCCCGACATCAACGCCCTCCAGGCAAAGGACCATCCATGCCTGAGTCCGGTGATCACTTCCGGCAGACTTGCGGGAACAATCACTTCCTTAAACAAAGTAAGCCCTCTCGCCCCCATCGTTCTCGCCGCTTTAATGTAGAGCGGATTGATGTTTTCGATTCCCTTTTCCACGCTGACTGCGACTCCGCACGTCGATCCCATGACTACTACAAATATGATTGCTTTTTCCGTCAGCCCAAACCACAGAATCGCAAAAGGCACCCAGCACACAGTCGGCAGGGTCTGCATTCCCATGATCAGCGGTCCTATATATTTTCGTACTTTTCTCATACGATATAATACCACGCCTGCGGCAACTCCCATAACGGCAGATATCAAAAACCCGAACAATGCGCGCAGCACGCTCTTTCCTATCGCATGAAGCAAGGTGGCATTCAGGCACAATCTGACTAAGACTTCTACTACGCCTTTGGGATTCGGAAATGCATACGGTTTCCACCATTTCAGCCACTGTGTACCTATCATAAAAACCAATTGCCAGATAAGTATCAGAACCAAATAAAATAAAATGTTTTTTATAATATCATTTCTTTTTTTCTTAGTTAACATATTTACAATTCCTCTACCCTCTAATTGCCCGTGATTCTTTCTATCATTTCTTGCATTTCCTGTTCATGGTCTTTTCTGTTGCCTTTGATCTCTATCTGATACTCAGCCTTAATCCCGCCATGTTCAGGATATAATTCTATGATCCGGTCTGCG
This sequence comes from uncultured Lachnospiraceae bacterium, assembly GCA_910579805.1. GTDB lineage: Bacteria > Bacillota > Clostridia > Lachnospirales > Lachnospiraceae > RGIG3002. Next base: position 195,253 of record CAJTWM010000001.1, read on the forward strand.
AGAAATACCGCTTCTTTTACGCTATGTGTAACCATCAAAACGGTTTTCTTCGTTTCCCTTCTGATATGATCCACTTCATCCCACAATTTATGTTTCGTGTCGCCGTCCAATGCGGAAAAAGGTTCATCCATCAGCAGGACCTCGCTGTCCATCGCCAATGCGCGGGCCAGCGCAACCCTTTGCTTCATCCCTCCGGAAAGCTGCTCTATCCTGTAATCCTTATATTCACCCAGTCCGACCATTTCTAAATATTTTTCCGCCCGCTGCTCCCTTTCCCGAACAGGCACCCCTGCTATTTTACCTCCGAACTGAACGTTTTTTGACACAGTAAGCCATGGGAACAATGCTGATTCCTGAAACATGACCACCCGGTCTTTTCCCGGCCCTTTGATCTCTTTTCCGTTCAGCATGACCTTTCCTGACGATGCCTTTTCCAAACCGGCGACCATATTCAGCAAAGTAGACTTACCAACGCCGGAACTGCCTAAGATACAAACAAATTCGCCTTTTTTAATAGTAAGATTCACGTTTTCTAAAATAGCCTTATAAGGATTGGTAAAGGTTTTGCTAACATTGATTAATTCTATCATAATTCCTCACTTCCACAAAATCATCCTACAATTAATGTCCCTCATATATAAGATTTTCATCCGGCATCGAAGAAATATATTGCTGGTCATAAAGTATTGCGGCATAATCATTTAAAGATTCTTTCGGAACTTCCGTGGTAAAACGGAGATTCATAAATGCGGCGTCAACGATTTCTTTTTCCATTTCCTTGCCCGTTTCATCTGTAATACACTTATTTACCAGTTCTTTCATTTCTTCGCTGCCCGCCATAACATACTCCGTCGCGCCATAGTACTCTTCCAAAAATGCATCGATCGTTTCTTGGTTTTTCTGCATATATTCCTTGTTTATGATAATGACCGTCGTCGCCTCCTGATCGATGGAATCCATCCCCGCTCCTTCGGTAACGATAACCGCATCACTGTTTCCGGTAATGATGCTTCCCCATGGTTCCGGTACGAACGCCGCATCGATCTGCCCCTGATCGATCAAATTCGTAATATCCGCATTAGCGGCTGCCACCAGTTCCACCGTTCCCCCTGAACTGGTTACGGAGAGATCATTTTTCTTTAACAGGTTTAATAACATCAAATGCTGTGTATTTCCCAATTGGGGAATCGCTACTTTTTTACCGTCCAGATCCGATACGCTGGCAATGCCGCTGTCTTTTCCCGCTACAAGCATAGCGCCGCCGTTAGCGACTCCGGATACGACCACAAATTCTCCTCCGGATTTCACATACGCGCTGATCGCAGGAACCGGGCCGATAAATCCCATATCAAGTTCTCCTGCAAAAAGAGCCTCCACTTCCGCCGGACCCGCGTTAAACGATGTCCATTTTATCTCGTAACTTTCATCCAGTCTTTTTTCAAGAACGCCCTGCTCCTTCATAATGAGCGCCTGACTGTGGGTAATATTAGGAAAGTATCCAATCCTTAAACTATGTTCTTCTTTTTTGCCACACCCTGTCATCAAACATCCAAATAAAAGTAAAGCAACCATTGATACGCAAACCTTTGTCTTAATCTTTTTCATAACTCCTCTTTTCCCAAAACTGTAGAAAACTCAGTATTTTATAGCTTTCTCTGTTTTTTATTTTCTCATTTATTTTATTGATTAAATGTAGTATAATGAATTTAAATTTGATTTTCAACCCATTTTTAAGCAAACGTTTGCTTACTCCGGATACCAATTTTATTCAACAATATGCGTTGATCACGCAAGAAATGAGGAATTTATGTCGTTAAAGAAAATAGCTGAAATAGTCGGCGTATCGCCATCCACCGTCTCACGGGTATTAAACAATACCGTTTCTTCCTGTGCTTCCCCTGAATTAAAGCAAAAAATCTGGGAAACCGCTCACGCTTTAAACTATGTGCCCAATAATCATGCAAAAAACCTGCAAAAAGGATTGGACAGCCCTACGAAAAATTATAAAATATCCATTGTCCTCGCACGCTTTAGCTCTTTGGATAACGATCCCTTTTTCCGTGAATTATTCCAAAGCGTGGAAGAAAGCCTGTTTTCCAATTCCTGCCTGCTTCACTCGATCACCGGTATAGAAAATACGGATTTTTCTTCTTTAAAAAACGTAGACGGGATCATCATTTTCGGAAGATGCTCCCAGGACTTTTTAAACAATCTGAAAAAATATACGCGAAACATTGTTGCAATCGACCGTAATCCCACCGACTACGCTATTGATGAAATTATCTGCAACGGAAAAACGGCCGCCAGAATAGCTATGGAATATCTGATCTCCCTCGGCCATAAAAATATCGGCTATATTGGAGACTGCTCATCGGAGTCCCGCTATATCGGATATTGCGAAACGCTTATTTCCAGCAATATCCCTTTAAACTACAGTAATATCTGTCCTACGGACCAGACCTTCGAAAGCGGACGTACCGCCATGTTAAATCTGATGTCCAAAGATGTTTCCGCAGTTTTATGCGCCAATGATATTACTGCGGTGGGCGCGTTGAAAACTCTTTCTGAACAGCCGGGTAAAAAAAAGAAGAAAATATCGGTCATCGCCATTGATAATATTTCCCTGTCCCTTACTGTGTCCCCCCTCTTAACTACGGTAAACATACCGAAAGAGGACATGGGCCATATGGCGGTAACCGTACTGCTGGACCGGATCAGACATAAGCACAACGAATTTCTCCGCGTGGAATTCCCGTGCAGGATCATAGAAAGGGACAGCTGCTATCCTTATCAGGGATAGCGGCCGTCCCTTTGCCGTTACAGATATTTTTCCAGCTGCTTCATCAGCTTATCCACATTTTCTTCCAGACTCCCGCCCGCTGTGTCGATGACCACATCCGGATCTGCTGGAACCTCATAGGCACTGGAAACTCCCGTGAAATTGGGGATCTCCCCGGCCTTTGCCTTTTTATACAGCCCCTTTACGTCCCTTTCCTCACACACTTCCAGCGGGGTGCTCACATAGATCTCTATAAAATCCTCCCCGCCTATGATGTCCCTCGCGTTTCGCCTGTCCTGCGCAAAAGGGGAGATGAACGCCGTCAGCACGACCAGACCGGCATCGTTCATGAGTTTCGCCGTCTCTGCCACACGCCGTATGTTCTCGATCCTGTCCTGCTCTTTGAAGCCAAGGTTTTTATTGAGCCCCATGCGGATATTGTCCCCGTCCAGAAGCATGGTATGTTTCCCCATCGCAAAGAGCCTTTTCTCCACCTCGTTTGCCAGCGTGGATTTTCCGGAGCCGGATAAGCCGGTGAACCAGAGCGTCTTGGGCTTCTGCCCCTTCTGTTCCGCCCGGTCCTTACGCCCCACGTCCATCTTGTGCCACGTCAGGTTATCGGAACGGCGCAGGGAATGCTCAATCATGCCGCAGGCCGAAGTCATGTTGGTAACGCGGTCGATCAGGACGATCCCCCCCAGCGCCTTGTTCTCCTTAAATTTATCAAATACGATCTTTTCAGAGATGGAGATGTCGCAGACGGCGATCTCGTTTTTATACAGGCGCTCGGCAGGGATATGCTCGCCGCTGTTGACGTCGATCTTATATTTGATGTTCATGACCGAAGCGGGCGCGGTGCGGGTCCCTGCCTTAATATAGTAATTCTTCCCCGCCACAAGGACCGAATCGTCCATCCAGAGCAGGACGGCCGTGCACATACTGCTGACCGGAGGGGCCATCCCGTTTACCAGCACGCATCCTCTGGATACGTCCACCTCCCTGTCCAACTGGAGGGTGACAGGCTGCCCTGAGACCGCCGTCCCTGATTCCTTGTCCGCTACCAGAATCGACTTTACCCGTGCTTTTTCACCGCTCGGCAGGGCCGTGACCTCATCCCCCGTATGAACCTTCCCGCTTTCAACCTGTCCCTGAAACCCGCGGAACGTGTGGTTTGGCCTGCTGACACGTTGTACCGGCATACAGAATCCCTTTTCCAGACTTTCCTGTGCGATGTCTATCTTTTCCAGATATTCCAGCAGGGAACAACCGGTAAACCAGGGCATGTTTTGGGATCTGGATGTGATATTGTCCCCTTCCGTAGCCGAAACAGGCAATACATAGAGGCTTTCATAGTCGAAATCAACCAGCAGTTTCTTCAGTTCCCTCTCCAGCCTGCAGAAGCACGTTTTGTCATAATGCACAAGATCCATTTTGTTTATGGCGAACACGAAATGTTTGATCCCCATCAGCGAGCAGATACGGGTATGCCGCCTTGTCTGTACCAGAATGCCCTGAGAGGCGTCGGCCAGAATGACCGCCAGATCCGCAAAAGAAGCCCCTACCGCCATATTCCTTGTGTATTCTTCATGTCCGGGCGTATCCGCAACAATGAAGCTCCTTTTTTCCGTGTTAAAATACCGGTAGGCCACATCGATTGTGATCCCCTGCTCGCGCTCCGCCATCAGCCCGTCCAGCAGGAGCGAGTAGTCTATCATCCCTTCCCTGCTGCCCAGCCTGCTGTCCAACTGCAGCACCCTCTCCTGATCGGCATAGATCAGCTTGGCGTCATATAACATATGCCCTATCAGAGTCGACTTTCCGTCGTCCACACTGCCGCAGGTAATAAATTTCAATAAACTCTTCACTAAAAATACCCCTCTCTTTTCCGTCTTTCCATGCTGCCCGCAGCCTCATGGTCGATCACCCGGCTTGTCCGTTCGGAAGACACCGCCCCTAAAGTTTCTTCTATGATCTCATCCAGCGTGGCTGCCCCGGATTCGATGCCACCGGTCAGCGGGTAGCAGCCGAGCGTGCGGAAACGGACCTTCTTCCATTCCGGTTTCTCGCCTTCCCTGAGCTTCATCCTTTCATCGTCCACCATGATGATGTTCCCGTCCCTGTATACCACCGGACGTTCCTTGGCAAAGTAGAGCGGGACGATCTCGATATTTTCGCGCCGTATATACTGCCAGATATCCACTTCCGTCCAGTTTGAGATGGGGAACACCCGGATACTCTCTCCCTTATTTATCTTGGTATTATACAGTTTCCACATCTCCGGCCGCTGGTTCTTGGGGTCCCACGCGTGTTCCGCGTTCCGGAAGGAGAAGATCCTTTCCTTGGCCCTTGACTTCTCCTCGTCCCTCCTGCCGCCGCCAAATGCCGCCGTGAACCCGTATTTGTCCAGACCCTGTTTCAACGCCTGCGTCTTCATGATGTCCGTGTAGGCCGAGCCGTGGTCGAAGGGGTTGATCCCCTGCTTCACGCCCTCTTCATTGGTATACACGATCATTTCTATCCCCAGCTCTTTGGCTTTCCTGTCCCTGAATTCCGTCATCTCACGGAATTTCCATGTAGTGTCGATGTGCATGAACGGAAAAGGGGGTTTTTCCGGATAGAACGCTTTCATGGCAAGGTGCAGCATGACGGAACTGTCTTTGCCGATGGAATAAAGCATGACCGGCTTCTCACATTCCGCCGCTACCTCCCTCATGATATAGATTGCTTCTGCCTCCAGATTGTCCAAATGCGACATATTATGATCCATATTTTTTCTCCATTTCTGTTGTAAGCCGTATGGCCGGCCCGCTGCCTGTACAGGGCCGTGCCTGATAACCATTCCCGCCGTCTGCGCGCCGGAAAAATGCGTTTACTTTTTGTGCTTCAGATACCGGACCAGATCCCGGTAAGAATCCTCATACCCGAATACCTGAAAATCCCTGCGGTACTTTTTATGCACCAGCTCCGCCGTTTCCAGCGTATAATAGTCCATCCAGTTCCCTTTTGACGTCTGGTTATAATGAGGCAGGGGCTTTAAATCAAATCTCTTCTCCAGCATTTCAAAATCTTCTACGATATTTTCATACTTGCCGACATAGTCCACCAGACAGTTTCCTTTTTTGTCATAAAGCAGGTTATACTGCTTTTGAAAATGCTGGTCTTCCAGACAGGTTGGGATCTTGCAGATCTTTCTGATAAAATCGGTAAAATCCTTTGGCTGTCTGACATATCCGAACAAATAACTGTCAAAATATAAACGTCCTTTCGATTCCAAATACTTTTTATCCGATGTATACTTATTTACATAACAAGACACCAGTCTGTCAAGCGGGTTGCGCACAAAAGAAAACTTATAGTATTTCTTTGCTTCTTCATCTAATTTATGCATTTTAGTCACCAGTGAATGGATCTGATAGTATTCTTCCACTCCGTCCAGCTTTTGTTCACACATAGAAGCCTTAATGCTGGAATTTGCCACCTTGGCAATCGGGATATACGCTAGTTTTTTACTATGATTCACGATATAAACTACCGGATCGACTTTCCCATGCCTGCACAATCTCTTCAGTTCCACTCCGAAACCATATACCTGACATAAAAAAAGCGATTTTTTCAGCACCTTGTATACTTTTTCCTTCAACCCTGTTCTTTTCCTGTTAGACATCTTTATCCTCATCTGCGCGTTGCGACGCGCACATATCCGCTAAAGCGGAATGAAATCAACAGGCCGGATACGCATTTTTATCCGGCCTTCCCGTCATGCCCCTAGAGCGTGTTGGAAAATTCATTCCCCCAATCTGCACGGGCAATCCGTTTTGACCGCTATATGCAGTGCAGCCACATGGGCGTCCCAATGGCCCGCTGCTCAGATCCTGTTCTGCATATGATTGATCACATAAAATCCTTTATCATTCAAGCTGTTTTCCCTGTTATACAGCATTTCCGTATCATCCATCTGCCGGAATATCCCTCCGGCCTCTTCCACAATGCACTGCATGGCCGCCGTATCCCACTCCATGGTAGGATTGTAACGGTAATACACTTCGGCCTCTCCCTTCGCAACCATACATCCCTTTAAGGAACTGCCTATCTTTACAAAAGATTCAAATTCATATCTGCTCAACAGATCGTCCAGTTCCTTACATCCATGCGAATTGCTCATCACCATCCGGATACGGCCTTTCCCGGTCCTTCCGGAAACCTTCAGTCTGACCGCTTCGCCGCCTTCTTCCAGCAGATATGCGCCCTGATCCTTCTCCGCAAAATAAAGTTCTTTTGTGACGGGGACATAGATGACTCCGGCCACCACCCGGTGCCGGTATGCCAGCGCAATGTTTACGGTAAACTGTCCGTTCCTTTTAATGAATTCTTTCGTTCCGTCCAACGGGTCAACAATGAAACAAAGATCGTTATCCAGCCTGTCCAAAGAGTCTTTTTCCTCTTCCGAAAGGATGGCATATCGGGGGAAATTCTGCCTCAATGCAGAAACAATGATGTCGTTTGCCGCCTTATCCGCTTTTGTAAGCGGGGATCCCCCGTCCTTATATTCGATTTCCGTCTCTTCTGCTGAAGAATAGATCTCCATGATCGCCTTGCCGGCCTCCTTGGCTGCCGCTTTGGCAACTTCCATTTCTTTTTTCCACATAAGTTTCCCTTTTCTGGTTATCTGAATTTTTATCCGGGCGTCTTGGTAAACAGGTTCTATTTCCCTATATTTCTTATCATCTGTTTTTCATCTTTTTCAAGCGCCCAGAAATAGGTGCATATTGCGTAAATAAGGACAAATATAATCCCTCCCGCTATTAGCTTGTAGAAATAAAATATATTTATATTTTTTGCGAATATCCTTGTCAAAACAGTAGAAACGGCAAATGCCGCCGCCACTCCGGCGTACCTTTTTGTATAAGGAAACACCCCTATTTTTTTATAGGCAAACCAAAAATTCAATAAATTACTCAGGGCCACGGACACTGCCGACGCTGCCGCTGCCCCTATCATCCCATAGTCCGGGATCAGTAAAACATTTAAACATAAATTCACTACCATGGCAATGATGGACGTCAGAAGATTTATTTTAGTATGTCCCGTCATGGAGTTCAAATATCCCACGGAACCGACTCCCGAATTTACTACCTGCCCTAATACTAAAACCTGCAGCACCTTTCCGCCCGCATCAAATTCTTTACCCGCAAGCAGCATGATCTCACTGGGGAAATTGACCGCCATGGAAAAAATGGCCAGATTGACGATCATGACCCACCGCGTCGCCTTTTTATACAGATAATCCAAATCTTCTATTTTACCGGCGCCATACAACTGCGCTATCATAGGGGCAAAAATCCCGTTGACCGCATCTAATGCAAAACTGGAAAAATTACTGACGAAAATTGCCACGGTATATATCCCTACCGCTTTGGAATCCAGCATATATCCCAGCATGAATTTATCTATATTATGATTCAATAACATAACGGTTTGGGTAAATATAAGCGGAATGGAATATTGGTATATCTCGGTCCGCTTGCTTCCGGCCAGCTTATTTTTTGCGGCGGCCTTTATCCGCGCCGTATTGACGCCCGTTGCTTTCAGGCAGTACAGGATTGATGCCAGACTGCCGATATATTGCGACAGTACCAATATCAGGTCGGTACGGATGGGAAAAACATAAAACAAAACCAGAATCGTAGTGATTTTTATCAAATTCACTATGATATATTTGGAAATGGTCATTTCCAATATCTTTTTATTTGCACGAAGGATGCTGACCAGCAGATCTGAAACAGATTCTACTAAAACCGACGGAAGAAGAACGATAAACAGCATCCTGTAGCCCTGCCCGTTCAGCAGGTTTTCAAGTATCCATCCGCTGAACAGATATCCGATAAAGATCAGAAAGACGCCTGCCAGTACGGACTGCCTCATCACAAATGCCATAATGCCCTGCTTTTGCGTCTCTTCTATATCCGCGCGGGACACGTTGTATATCAGCGCATTTTCCATCCCTAATTTTGCAATGATGCAAAAAAAAGACAAAAATGTGTATACATATATATATTCGCCGTATATAGCCGCTCCCAATGTCCTTCCAATAATAAATATCGAAAGGCCCGACAGTAGCTGTCCGATTATCTGCCCCGAAAAGCTTTGCAGCGTTTTATTCCGTAATTCTTTTACTTCCTCTTGCATACCGCTTCATCCATCACTTATTTTTCCTACCAATCTTTCGCCTAGTGTTTTGCCTTGTTGATATTTGGCAAAACTACGCAGGGTATTTATTCACTTCATTTCTTCAATTAATATCTTCAAAGAAGCGATCTCATTTTTATAAATAAATTCCCGTTTCTTTTTGGGCGTTTTTACACTCATATCCGTAGCAATGTCCTCCATATGGTATATTTTTAATTCAGGAGCATACAGCGTATTCATATGATATTTTTTTAATAAAACATATAGCAGTTCTTCTTCCCTGTATAAAAAGGTCCTGTTGTTGATCCCTTGGAACTTTTCCGTAAACTGCGGTGTGAATATCCAACAGCAGCCATGAAGCACGATATTCCGTAAAGGAACATCATATTTGATATTGACCGGACAACGATCCGAATGCTTCTTTTTTTTTAGTATACGCATAACTATTTCGGTCAATTTGACCGTATCAATACCTATCCGGCTAAGTATAAGCTCTATTTTCAATATATTCCTATAGAAAATATAAAAGTTCCGGCTGCGGATCGTTTTATCCGGAGGCTGGACCGAATCATCCTTTCTTATGACCATAGGGCCGATAACGGCGCAAGGATTCTGCCGGTATATTTCAAAGCATTTTTGAACGAATGATTCCTGCGTCAGCAAAACGTCATTATTCAGCATACAGATAAAGGAACATCCTAATTGCTCTTTGGCAAATTGAAATCCCTCATTATTACCTTTAGCAAACCCGATATTGTTCTCCAATAGAAGAACATGTACATAAGGTTTGTCCTTATACCGGGTTTTTAATAGTTGTCCTGTCCCGTTGGGAGAGCCGTTATCTACGATCACAATTTCGACCTGATCTTCCTGATCCCGGCACTGATAGATCGATTCCACACATTCTACGGTTGCATCGAGCGCCAGATAGTGAAGAACCACGAAGCCGAATTTTACAGCAGTATTATTTTTGTTATGTCCCGCGTTTATCATATTCATCTCCATGCCGTTCATGGCGGCTCAAACAGAAATAAAGAAAGTATCTTTTATTGATCTAACAATTCTTGATATAGTTTTTCTATATTTCCGGTATTATAACAAGACAGAAACCGCTCCTTTGCAAAAGAAAATGCTTTCTTCCCATATGCTTCAACACATTCCGGATTCTCCATAAACCATTGCATTTTCTCCGCCAGATCCCCGGCGTTCCCATTCTTAAATAACCTGCCGTTCTGCCGGTCTTCTATCAGCTCAGGGTTGGCTCCGGTATCGGTTGCCAGCACCGGATTTCCCGACATCATCGCTTCTATCGTAACGCGGCCAAATGCTTCCCTGTTTGAGCATACTAACTCTATATCCGCCCTTTGCCGCACTTCTTTCATATCTGATACAAACCCCAAAAACTTACAAATACCCTGTAAATGGCGCTCTGAGAATGCCTTGAGCTCTTCTTCGAATTTTTTGGAATCGCTCATGGCAGACGCCTGCCCGGCGATCCACAGCTCAAAATCTTCAACGCCTTTTTCCCTCAATATTTTAGCCGCCTGCAATGCAAGATTCTGACCTTTATTACGGTGCAGATTCCCCGAAATCAAAAAAATGGTCTTGGGGCGGTTCCCCACATATTCCTTAGGGCATAAAAAATCCTCTGCAATCCCATTATAGATCACTTCACATTTTCGATCCGGTATTTCTTCCTTATAATACTCCCGTAAATTACGGGAAATAAAAACGGCTTTCCCTTCCATATCCGAAACAAACCGGCAGCTTTTCTTTCTCCCTTTCAGGTATTCCAACTGATAATCCATATCCCCGAATTCCCTGAAATGCCAAACATGCGGAAGTTTTGCCAGCTTTGCCGCAACAGCCCCTACATCGATCGCACTGGAATTGGAATGTATCACCTGTATTTGTTCCCTGCGGGCAACTCTTGCGATCTTCGAAGCCGGAATCCTTTCCGTTGCATATAAGAAACGGAAAGCTGCCTTCAGGAAAGGATTCCAATAGGAAGGCATCATCCACCATCCAAAAAATATTTTATAAACCGGGATCTGCAGTTCTTTCAATTTCGCATAAACCTGTCCCGATTTAAACGGAACAATAACGATCGCCTTATGTCCTCTTCTTTGCAATTCATCAGCCAGCGTGACTAACGATTTGGATGCGCCGCCCAAATTTCTTTCGTGCGCTACTAATAAGATATTCATGCCCGATTACCGTTTATCTTTCCGCCGTATTTTCCGGCCCTTAAAAATTGTCCGAAAACCTTGAACGTCCTCCTAAGATCGATCCACCATGCCAGTTTGATCCCATTGGTTTTGAGCGCCTTATGGCCTTCTTGCAAAGATACGAGATAACTTCCGGCGCTTCCCGTACTGGTTCCCCCATAATACATCCGCACTAAAGTGACCGGAACATAAGCAAGACGGAGTTTTTCATCTTTCAGCATCCTGACCATGAACTCATAATCGGCGGAACATTTATAATTGATGTCATAACATCCGTATTTATCATATACTTCCCGCTTCAGATAAAGCGTCGGATGTCCGGGCATCCATCCTTTTTGGATCTTCCCGTTTCCCATTTTCCAGTAACGCTTCACTTTATCTTCCGTCGCATAAATCAAATCCGCGTGGGCGCCGTCACAGTTCCCGTCCACAATTGCCTGCACCATCAGGGATACGGCGTCCGCCCTTAAAAACAGATCGTTAAAAAAGGCAACGATCTCTCCTGTCGATAGGGAAAGTCCTTTATTCATGGCGTCGTAGATCCCTTTATCTTTCTCTGATACCCATCGGCACTCATGCTTTGTAGAGCGCTCAAATTGTTTGATGATGTCAATTGTTCCGTCAGTAGAAAGCCCGTCCACGATCACGATTTCAATGGCCGGATAATCCTGCGCCTCGATACTTTGTAATGTACGTCCGATATTTTCCCGGCAATTATAACTTGTTAAGATCAAAGAAACTTTCACTTTATCCATTCCTACTCTTTTCCTTATAAAAAAGGCCTTGCACAAATTCCGTACCCAATATTAAAAACTTACAAAAAAGTACACTTTTTTGCAAGTTCCATTTTCTCTTTTCATTTATAAAAGTCTACAACAAATCTGCCTGTTTTACAATAAAATTTTTTGCATTTATACGATATTTATTCAATATTTCCAGGAAACATTGCTTTTAATCTTCCCCTGTCTAAATTTCGATCCACAAAAAAGTGTACTTTTTTGTACATTTTCAAGCCATACAAGAATGACAAGGAAAGGAATTACAGATGAGTCACTTTAAAGCCGCTGACTATGTTTTTGTAATATGCGCCTACAAGGAAAGTCCTTATTTAGAGGCTTGTATCCGTTCCTTAAAACGTCAGGAACTGCCTGCGAAAATCCTATTAGTAACGTCTACTCCCAACAGCCATATTGAATCGTTGGTTCAAAAATATAAACTGGAATACCATATCAACACCGGAAAAGGCGGCATAGCGGAAGACTGGAATTTCGGTCTTCATATGGCAAAAGGCCGGCTTGTCACGATCGCGCATCAGGATGATATTTATGAACCGGCGTTTGCCAAAACGGTACTGGAAGAGGTTAACAGACATTCTCGCCCTCTTATCGCTTTCACCGACTATGGGGAACTTAGAAATGACACACAGGTCGCAAAGAACCTGTTGTTACATGTAAAACGGCTCATGCTTTTTCCAATGCGGATACGAAAATTTCAGGATATACGTTTTATACGGCGCAGGATTCTGTCCTTCGGTTCGCCTATCTGCTGCCCGTCGGTGACCTTTGTAAAAGAAAACCTGCCTGAACCTGTTTTTACTTCCGGCTATCGAAGCGACGTGGACTGGCAGGCATGGGAACGGTTATCGAAATATAAAGGCTCCTTTATATATTGTAAAGAGATTTTAATGTTCCACAGGATACACGAAGAGTCGGAAACTACCGCCATTATTGCCGATCAGGGCCGCACGAAAGAAGATTTTGATATGCTGTGCCGGTTTTGGCCAAAACCAATTGCGGGATTGATCGGGCATTTTTACCGTAAAGGAGAAATCTCCAACAGACTTTAAACATTATTTTTCAAGCGGAAAGGAGCATTCAAAAGACGGCCGAACTTTCGAATGCGGATAAAGATATGCTGTTAGAAGAAGTATCAAGAGATAAAAATAATAATTTAAATTTTATCCGTTTTGCAGCGGCGGTCATGGTAATCTGGGGACATTCCTATTCGCTGAGCGGCGAAAAAGCCGATTGGTTAAGCCGCCTTACTTCAGGTCAGGCCAGCCTTGGCGGCTGGGCGGTCTGCATATTTTTCTTTTTCAGCGGTTTTTGGATATGCAGAAGCGTTCAAAAGAATCCGGCTTTCTCTTCCTATTTGAAAGCAAGATGCGTCAGGATTTTTCCGTGTTTAATAACCGTTGTATTTCTTTCTGCCTTTGTATTGGGCAGTTTCGTTACTACATTGAGTTTACGGGAATATTTTTCCGATAGGCACACCTATAGTTATCTTTTAAATTCCGTCTTAATCATACGTCATAATCTGCCGGGAGTGTTCGGGCACAATAGTTACGGTTCTGTTGTAAACGGATCTTTGTGGACGCTGCCCGTTGAATTTTTATGCTATATCATATGTTTCTTTGCATGGCGGATCGGAATATTAACGGAACAGAAGCTAAAATACACGATACCCTTATTTATCATAGGATATTTTCTAGTATCCGTCCTAACCGGAAAGATTCCTCTGCTTTTCGGTATAGTACGTCCATGCTGTATGTTTTATCTGGGTATGTTATGTAATGTTTATCGGAAATACATCCGTATCAAACCGTCCATGGTTCTTTTATGTATTTTAGCCTTATTCATGAGCGCCTGTGTCCACCTGTTAAAATACACTCTCATTCTTTTTATGCCTTATATCCTGATCTGGCTGTCATTTGGCACCAAAAGAAAACTGAGCGGTTTTGGCACAAAACTGGAACTTTCCTACGGGATGTATCTGTGCGCATTCCCGATACAGCAAACCGTAACCATGCTGTTTGGAGGAACAATGAAAGCGGAGGTCAATTTCATAATCAGCATTCCGTTTGTTTTGCTAACTGCATTTCTTTTACATATTTATACCCCCGCATACCACAAGCTTTGCTTGCGGTACTGCCGCCAATAAGCAGTCTGGAAATTTACTTCCAAACTGTTATTGCCCCTTTCATATGGCAGAACAGCCAAAATCAACGGGCCAATGAAAGCATATAGGAGGATTTTTATGCATCCCGCAATATCGATTGTCATACCTGTTTATAATGCAGAGAAATACTTGGAAGACTGCATGGACGCAATTCTAGGGCAGACCTTTCAAGACTATGAAATTCTCTGCATCAACGACGGTTCCCAAGACGGCTCCTTAAACATATTACATCAATATGAGGAGAAATATCCTGCGTTCATACACGTCTGCTCACAGGAAAACCAAGGGCAGGCCGCGGCAAGAAATGTGGGCGTCGACAAAGCCATAGGAGAATATATCGCATTTCTCGATGCAGACGATCTTATAGAAAAAGATTATTTTGAAGTACTGTATACAGCGGCCAAAGAGCAGGATTCCGAGATGGTAATCTGCAGCTATGAGAAATTTGATAATGACGGAAATATCATTTTAAGGCGTAACACAAAAGACTGGGAAGTGCAGTTTGGCAACGGCCTTACGCACGTTTTTCAATATTCCCCTTGGGGAAAGCTGATCAGCCGGGAAATGTTAAAGAAATATAATATCCGCTTTATCAGCGGTGAAAAAATGGAAGACGGCCCCTACGGCATTATAACCAATTCCGTTGCCCGCAACGTCGTATGTCTTGATTATATCGGATATCACTATAGAGCCTATCCGGATTCTACTATGGGCGGCATCCGGGAAAAGGGAGTTTCCATGTCCCGCATGGCGCAGAAATTTCCGTTAAAAGGCATTGAATATGCGGCGGACAAAGTAAGAGAAATTCTTGGTCCGGAATATGATAAAGTTTTGGAATTTTGCGTATTGAAAGCCATTGCAGGGTTTGTCTTTGTATTCTGTAAACGGAAAGATAAAGATACCCATAAAGAAATATGCAGATTTGCGGACCATATGTTAAAAGACTATTTTCCCAATGCCGGAAAAAATCCTTATATAAAACACAAACTTAAAAACTTACCATATTCGCACCAAATGGCTGTCAGACTGTTGGTGGTCACACATCGGCTGCACGTTTTATACCCGTTTGCCCGGTTTTATAAAAATGTGTTTCACCGAAAATAGCGAATAACGAAAGCAGGAAGATCATGATAAAAAAGCCAGACATAAAAATAGGAATCATCACTATATATTATCGCAATTTTAATTACGGCGGCCTCCTGCAGTCTTACGCATTAACGGAATTTTTGAATCAACAGGACGGTTTTCAGGCTGAACAGATTTCTTACTCTCCCCCGCCCCGGAAAAAGAGTTTCCACGAAAATTGGGACTTGATCAAGGGCTTTTCCATAACGTCTTTATTTGAAAAGCTGGGGATCAAACTGGATATCCTCGCCCGTACTATCTTAAAACCGGATATTTCAAATAAATTCGTGAAAAGAAAACAACTATGCAACGATTTTAGAAGCAAAATTTCTCATTCGGCCGAAACCGCTGTGAAAGATTTAAAAGCTTTAAACGATAACTATGACGTTTTTATCTCAGGAAGCGATCAGGTATGGAATCCAAATACATTCCGTTCCCCTTATTTTTTAGATTTTGCAGCGGATAACAAGAAAAAAATTGCGTTTGCGGCAAGTATGGGCGTCAATGATCTGTCGGTCCGCCAAAGGAAACTACTCTTACCGCTTATAAAACGATTTGATTTCATATCTGTCAGAGAGAAAAAAGCAAAAGAACTTTTGGAGAAATATATTCCCGGTATCAAAGTCGATGCCGTATCCGATCCGGCGTTGCTGCTCGACTCCTCCGACTGGAATAAAATAGCCCGTTCCCTGATTCAAGACCAAAAATATATCTATGCCTATTTTTTAGGAGAACGGCAAAAGAATATCCGTCTTGCAGCAAAAACTGCCCAGATGCTGAATCTTCCTATAGCGGCCGTACCTTATATTTACAGACGCTATAACGGATTTGACCATAGATTCGGCGATATTACATTATACGATGCCGGCCCTTGTGAATTTTTAGGTCTGATCAAAGATGCCGAATTGATATTAACGGATTCCTTTCATGCGGCGGTCTTCTCCGTCATATACAAAAAACCGTTTTTCGTATACGACAGGGACAGGGAAAGCGATACCAATTCCATGAACTCGCGCCTGATAGACTTTTTGGATGATCTGGGACTGGCGGGCAGGCGGATTTCAAATAAGAATCAATTAACAAAAGAAAAAATAGCGGAGGCAATAGACTATAAAAAAGTCTATTCCATTTTAGAAGCAAAAAGAAAAGATACTATGGAGTTTCTTTTGAAAGCGCTTGACAGTACACCGGAAGTTTTGAAAGAAAGGGAATAAGCTCCTTATGAAAGACAGCCAAATAAAAGCAGGAATCGTCCTTTCCTATATCACTACGGCCATAGAAATCTTAACGTATTTAATCTATACGCCGCTTTTAACGCAGGTTTTAGGACAGAGCGAATACGGTGTATACACAGTCGTTTCCAGCTTTGTAGGGTATCTAAGTTTATTTAGCTGCGGATTTGGCAGCGCTTATTTACGCCACTACTCTATCTATAAAATAGAAAAAAAGCAACAAGAAATACACGGTCTGAACGCCATGTTTCTCGTCGTATTTCTGATCATGGGATTACTGGCAGGGATCACAGGAACTTATCTGGCACTTCATGTAGATACCGTTTTAGGGAATAAAATCACGGCTGACGAAGTGGAGATCGCAAGAAGATTAATGATTATCTTAGTGATAAATATCGTATTGACTTTTCCCATCAGCGTCTTTAACGCGATTATTACCGCCCATGAATGCTATATTTTTCAAAAAGCTCTGGATTTAATCCGTAAACTGTTCAATCCTGTCCTGACTATTCCTTTATTGTTTGCCGGCTATCGGTCGGCAGCCGTCGTTATGGTCACAACCTGCCTTACTTTATTGGCTCTGCTGGTCAATATTTTGTATTGTTTCGGAAAACTGCATATCAAATTTGACTTTAAATTTATGAAATTCGGACTTTTAAAATCAATTGCGGCGTTTTCGTTTTTTGTATTTATCAATATGATCGTCGATCAGATCAATTGGAATGTAGATAAATTTTTATTGATCCGCTATTCAGGATCTGCGGCGGCAGCGATTTATGGAGTGGCTTCATTAATAAACTCTATGTATATCCAGCTCTCCACACAAATTTCTTCCCTGTTTTCGCCACGGGTCAACCTTATGGTGGCGCAAAACGAAAAGGAAACGGACAAACATCTGACCGAATTGTTCATCCGGGTAGGACGGCTTCAGTTCATCATACTCAGTCTGGTTCTCTTTGGCTTTGCCACTTTTGGAAAAAGTTTTTTAATCGGTTGGGTGGGAACGGAATATGCCAATGCCTACGAAGTGACGCTATTGCTTATCGCTGCTATTACCATTCCCCTGATACAGAATTTAGGGATTGAAATACAGAGAGCAAAAAATCAACATAAATTCCGCTCTTTGGTTTATTTATTGATTGCCTTTTTAAACATTGCAGTCAGTATTCCATTAGCCCAAAAATACGGAGAAATCGGGTGCGCTGCCGGTACCGCAGGAAGTCTTTTGATTGGCAACGGCATCATTATGAACTGGTATTATCACAAAAAAATGGGAATCGATGTGATCCGCTTTTGGAAAAGTATCCTAAGAACAGCAAAAGCTTTGATTCCAACGGCTGTTTTGGCATTCTATATCATTTCTTTCATCCGGTTTGAGACAAAATTACAATATTTGTCCGGTATTCTGATCTTCACGATAGTATACGGCGTATCGATGTGGATACTGGGCTTAAATAAAGAAGAAAAGCAGCTATTTCTTCGGGTCCTTCAGAAAATAAGAAAAAAACAAACTTGATTGCCGCCGTAAAGCCGCACGGATACCGGCTTACAGTCCGGAAATGTACCTGTGCGGCAAGCAGCGAGGAAATGGAATAAGGTATGAGAATAGAAATAACGGATAAAAAAGACTGCTGTGGCTGCGCCGCTTGTTCCAACATCTGCTCGCAGCAATGCGTCGATATGAAACAGGACTCCGAAGGGTTTTCTTATCCTGTGATCGACACTGACAAATGTACCGGCTGCGAAGCCTGTATCCGCGTATGTCCGATCAAAGACGCAGACAAAAACCAAAATCTGACTGCACAGATTGATACGGACGCCTACGCATGTATCAATCAAGATGAAGATATGCGGATGAAAAGCTCCTCAGGAGGCATGTTTGCTTTATTTGCACAAAAAATACTTTCGGCAAAAGGCACTGTGTACGGAGCGGCGTTTACTTCCGATGCCAGTGTCTCTCATGTCAGAATTGAAAAGGAAAGGGATCTTTGGAAAATTTTAGGATCAAAATATGTTCAAAGTAATACGGCGTCCATATATAGGCAGGTAAAGAAAGATTTAGATACCGGAGCAAAAGTTTTATTTTCCGGTACGCCCTGTCAGTGCGCGGGACTGAAAAAATATCTGGCAAAAGACTACAAAAATTTATATCTGATCGATTTTATCTGCCACGGCGTCCCCTCTCCCGCCGTATGGGAGGAATATGTAAGGGCCTTGGAATTGCGTTCGGGGTTTCGGCGGGACAGCCAAAACGTCCCTTCTTTCCGGGATAAGACCAAAGGCTGGATACACTTCATGATCAAAATACCTTTCCAAAACGCGGCTCCGTATCACCAAAAATTCGGACAGGATCTTTACATGAGAACCTTTTTGAAAAACATCAGTTTAAGACCCTCCTGTTACAAATGCAGATGTAAGCCTTCTACGAATATTAGTGACATTACATTAGGAGACTTTTGGGGAATAAAAAAATGTCTGCCTGAAATGTTTGACGACAAAGGAACATCCGCCATCTTGATCCACTCGCCAAAGGGAAAGGCATTATTTCAAAAAGTGGCAGACCGGACCAAAGCCAGACAAGTCACTTACGGTTTAATAGCAAAACATAATGCATCCTTGTACCGTTCCGTCCAGATGCCCCCTATGCGTAAGTTCTTTTTTGGAAGATTCCGCAAAGATAATATTTTGGATCTGATGCGCAAATGTACAAGGGAAAATTGGGTCAAACGATGCATAAAAGCGCTGTTGTCCTATGTACAAAAGTAAAGTATAGGCGCATAAGAAAGAAACCGGTTGTCAGACGAATCTGCAATCCGTTTATGGATTTGTGCAAAAAAGCGCGCAGAAATGGAGTGAACTATGGATAAAACAAATAAAAAAACCGCCCCAAAAATAAAAGTTGCAACATTAACGTTTCATAACTGCGACAATTACGGCGCGGTGCTTCAAGCTTACGCATTGCAGCAAGTCTTACTGCAAATGGGATTAGATACGGAAATCATCGACTATACGCGCAGTAATCTATCCGATGTTCTGCATATGTTTCAAACAAAGCTTTTAAGCTGTTTGAAAGGTAAACCGGATAAACAATTATATTCCGTAAAAGAATTTTTAGAGATGATCTTTCACGGCGACGGAAATTCCAAAGACATTCATGAATCTTTTGCAGAATTTAGAGAAAAAAATTTCATCTGCAGCAGACCGGTAAATAAAAAAACGATTCGCTCGTTGGAGAAAGAATACGACTTTTTTTTAGTCGGATCCGATCAAGTATGGAATTGCGGAAGAGTAAATCTGGAACCGACCTATATGCTGGATTTTGTGACCGACGACCGCAAAAAGATCAGTTACGCCGCAAGTTTTGGTATCAGCGAAATTCCGGAAAAATATCGTGAAATATACAAACGTTTATTGTCAAAGTTTTCCCATATTTCGGTCAGGGAAAAGCAGGGCGTTTCCCTTGTCAAAACGCTTACCGGAAAAGATGCGGTCTGGGTTCTCGATCCTACCCTGTTACTTGGCCCGCAGGACTGGAAAAAAATAACTGAAAAAACCGCCGTTAAAGAAGATCATTATATTTTAGTATATCATTTGGGGGAATCAAACAGAATCCGGGAAATTGCCGAACAGCTTTCAGAAAAAACCGGATTCCCTATCCGTTTTGTCAGGAAACAAAAATCCAAAACGGATTCTTCTATCGTAAAAGGAGTTTCACCGTCGGAATGGGTCAACTTATTCCTATATGCCGATTATGTCATCACAAGCTCCTTTCACGGAGTGGCGTTTTCCATTAATTTTAATAAGCAGTTTTATGCGGTAAAGCCGGAAGACCGGATTCGTCAGGCAATGCAGTCACGGTTAGCCGATATTTTAAACAGAATGGAATTGAACGACCGTTATATTGATTCTTTTGCAGAAATCGATTTAAAAGCTCCCATTGCCTATGAACAAGTTAACCATAAATTAGCAAATTTAAGAAAAATGTCAACGGCATATTTAGAGGAGGTTCTTTTATAACTATGGAAACGATCACTGAAAAATCTAAATGCAGCGGATGCAGCGCCTGCCAAAATATCTGCCCCAAAGGCGCCATTTCCATGCGTCACGAACCGGAATCGACCTATCCCTGCATTGATCCGGCAAAATGTGTGGAATGCGGCTTATGCGTTAAAGTCTGTCCCGCCAATAAGGGCTCTGCGCGGGAATCAAAAACCGATACGGGAAAAATATATCCGATTGTTTATGCATGCAGGCTGAAAGATAACGAAATGATCAAAACCAGTACGAGCGGAGGCGCATTTATCGCGCTGGCTAAAAAAGCAATATCCATGGGCGGCGTCGTATTCGGCGCCGTATGGGAAAAAGATTTCCGCGTAACGATAAGTTCCGCCCAAACAAATGCCGAACTTACCGCCATGCAAGGCAGTAAATATGTGGAAAGCAACGTACAATTTTCCTTTCGGGAAACCGCGGCGGCATTAAAGGAAGGCAAAGTCTGCCTCTATACTGCCCTGCCATGCCAAATTGCCGGATTGCTTTCCTATTTGACAATGCGTAAAATCAACTGTGAAAATTTATATACAGCGGATCTCGTATGCCACGGAACGCCAAGCGAAGTACTATATTTAAGCTATTTAAAACACTACGAAGCATCCAAAAACGTGAAATTGCGCCAAGTAAACCATCGATACAAAAACAAAAACTGGAACAGCTTGGTTCCTATAGACTGCGCCTATATAAGTAAGAACGGAAAAAAAAAGGCGTTTGCAGCCTTTAAAGACGGATATTTAAACGGTTTTCTTCAGGGAAAAATTTATAAAGACGGCTGCTATGATTGTTCCTATGCAAGTATGCCCCGCATAGCCGATTTTACGCTTGCGGATTTCACCGGTTTAGGAGCGGCAAAAAAATATAAAAATAACTACAAAGCGGGCGTATCACAGCTTATCATAAACACGCAAAAAGGCAAAAGTTTTTTTGAAACAATAAAAGATGATTTGATCTTTGAAGAACGGGAGCTTTATGAAGCGTTGTTTTTTAATCGACAACTATGGAAACCATCCCGCAAACCAAAAGACGCAGACAACATCCGGCAAGACTTTAAAAACGGTATGACATGGGAAATACTTAGGAAAAAATATCTTGATAAAAATCCCAAAAACAGGATGATCCAATTGATAAAAGATATGATACCAAGGATTTTCGGCGCGCATCTGACTGTTAAAGTAATGTTTTATTTAAAAAAGAAAAAAATGGCGCCGGACGAAGCTTTAGAAAAATTAAACGCATATTTTAATAAATAAGCCTATCCCATCAAAATCCACATACCCTTACCCTGCATTAGAGCGCGCCTGAAAAATGCTCTGACATAAAAACCCCCTTAAATAGCTTTGGGTTATTTACCTTGTCTACTTAAGGGGTACCATATCAACAGTTGACTATGCGCCTTTTACTTTTCTCTTATGATCTTCGTATCAGGCATTTTCCAACGTTTTTTTCTTCTCCTGCACGGTCTTGTCCTTTCCGTCCTCGATTTCCCGCATCCGTTTTTCCAACATCGCATTTTCCTGTATCAAAGCCCGGATCTTAATGCTCTGTCTGGATACGATAGATGTCAGCGCCATCAGGATAATGATAATAAATCCTATGCACAGCACATACAGCCCGTTCATCGTACTTTCGATGCCAAGCATTTTAGTTAAAAGCGACAGCAGCTTGGGAAAGATCACAAAGGCCCCCATAACGACTCCCGCCAAAAGCCAAAGCAGGGTATATTTCAGTTCTAAAGCCCTTCGCTTTAAAAATAGTAAAATCAATATAAAATAACATAAAACCGCAATAATCAACGTAATCCTTAAATTTATCGGCAACATAATCTCTTCTTCCTCCGTATCCGATTTCCGTTTTATCCAACCGGAATCCCTGCCTGACCGGCTCTCAGCGTCTGATTCCGAAACTGATTCTTCCTACAATAATAGCAAGGCTTACCTTTATCATATAATACACCGTTTTCCATGCATGGATAGAGCTGGTTCCTCCCTGCCTCTCCTGCATCACTACCGGAATCTCCTGTATCCTTCCATGATGCATCACAGCCGCCACGATCGCTTCCGGCTCGGGATAATCGCCGGGATAATTCTCCGCATAGATCTCGATAAATTTACGATTTACCGCCCGATATCCGCTCGTCACGTCCAGCACCTTTTTACCGGTGCAAATCCGGATCAGAACGCTTAAAAACCGGATTCCGAACCGTCTCATGGAAGAAGACTGAAATCCTTCTTTCTTGATAAAACGGGAGCCGATGGCAATATCTGCTTCTCCTTTGACAAGCGGTTCGATCACCTTGTCCAACTGGGATACATCGTGCTGACCGTCTCCGTCTATCTGAACCGCTATTTCATACCCGTTCCGCTGCGCATATTTATATCCGGTCTGTACCGCGCCCCCGATGCCCAAATTAATCGGCAGATCCAAAAAACAATATCCTCTTTTCCTGCAGATCTCTCTTGTGTTGTCTTTTGATCCGTCGTTTACGATCACATAATCATACTGCGGATAATTTTTAATGATATTATCCACCAGTTTCTCTATATTGTCTGCCTCCATATATGCGGGTATAATGATCAATGGCTTTTTTTTCTGCATATCCGCTCCAGTCCGTATGTCTTTCCATACATTTCATAAACTTTTCCAAATTCAAATGTACCTTTTGCATACTATTTTAACACAGTAAAATAAAAAACACTAGATTTTGTGCCAGATTGACAGAAATTCAGATTTCTACTATACTACTCATAAGGTTTTAAAGCGGCAGGTCTGTGTCCGTGCGGCATCCGCAAACCTGTTCCTTTCATGGAGTCATATCATAAAGCTGCACAGAAATGAGGAAAAAATGATATCATCGGTCTTTTTTTTATTGGCATTTTTATCATGCCTTACCGCATGTCTGCTGTTACCGAAAACAAAGGAAACTGTCAGCCTGATCCGCAGCAGTGTCGTCTGTTATCTTATCGTGCTCTGCATCGGCGCTCTGCTTGCCTTTCCTTTGCACCTGTTATCCGTTCCAATCAACCTTATCAGCATGGGCTGCGTTTATCTTATCATTTCCCTTCTGATCTTTTTTTATATCTTTCGCAAAAAACGGATTCAAAAATATACGTTGCATTTTTTTGATGCGGCTACGGCAATACTGCTTTTACTCTTTGTCTGCGTGGTGATTTGGCGGGTATTTTCTTTTCACTTGGACCTAAACTATTATAATTCCGATCCGGGAGTCCACTTTTTGGAGGCAATGAAAATCGTCCGCAGCGGGAAACTGGGCAGTATGTATTTCGCCCCCTTATATAACGCATTATTTATCGAACTGCTGGAGCCTTTCTTTTCCGGTATTTATACATATAAAGCGTTTATTTTGGCCGAATCCCTATCCAACTATATGGCGGGTATGATGTTTTATGTACTGATTGCCTCGGGCTGCAAATCGAAAAAGATCCAAAAATTATCGCCCATCATTACTTTGATGTATTTTGCAGGCTGGCCTCTTTACAACTATGTATTAGGCGGCTTCGTATACTGGGGGATCGGGGTAACGCTGGCTGCGCTCGGTATTTATCTGCTGCGTTTATATCCTGATTACAAGGAATATCAAAAACACATGATCGCCCTTATTGTACTACTGCTATATAATATCGCTATGTGTTATATGCTTTTCATACCTTATGCGGCCGCGTTGTTTTTCCTTATGTTCCTTTATCAGTCATGGGATAAGATCAAAAAAATCGACAAACGGATTTTGCTCGGAATCACTGCAGGCGCGGTCCTTTTTTGCGTAGCGCTTTTTCTGTTTGCCTTTTTCACATATTTCCATGGAAATATAAAACGGATGCTTTCCGCTCTTTCCAGGGACGGCGGTATTCATCTTTCCTTTTACCGTGATTTTATATTCTTTGTTCCTTTTATTTTCTATATCGGCGGACGGATAAAAAAGCAGAAAGAACCACGCTTTCATTTCTTTGCGTTATCCTGCTATTTTTTCATGGTACTGGCATCCCTGATCCTATGTTTTTCAGGAATCATGTCGCCTTACTATTATTATAAGCTGTATTATATGCTTTGGCTTCTTTTATGGCTTGTCACAGTGGATGCGGTGGGCTATATTTTAGAGGAAACCCACGCATGGTTTTTCGGTTATCTTGGTATGCTTGCCTTTATGTTTGTCTATACCTTTACGCCGGTTGAAGATTATATCATACGAAAAGGGCTTATGAACTATGCTTATTCGGAATTTCCCATGTATTCCGCTAACGGTTCTTATGTCAAATCTCCGGTAGAAACACGCTACACGGATGATTTTTGGGAAGTCATCATTCGATTGACCGACAACGGAGAATCGGCTCCGTTAGTCGGCGCGCCTTTAGAAGATATTTACCTTTACTGGTACGAAGCAATCACGGGCTATGAAAGCGCGCATATAAAGACTGCCGACCTGTTTCGGGAAAAATTCATCGACAGCGCCTATCAGGATGATTCTGTTTTTGCCATTATGAAGTCCTGTGAGTATTATGAAGAATATAAGGAAGAACTCTCTTCCTATCCGGTTTTCTTTGAGAATGATTTTGCAATCGTTTTCGAAACGGGAAAATAATGACAAAACTATTTTGCCCCCAAATTTGAAAACGGCATTCCCGATCGTCTTAAGCTCCTGACGATTGGGGATGCCGTTTTTTTCTTTATATCTCTTATATCCCTTATGTGCTTTAGCGGACACACAAGTTAAAATCAGAAAATTATTAATTTCCAGTTTCGTTTCCTCTAACGCATTCTATATATGCCTCACACTTCACCGCATACTATAAATGCCATAATAACCGTTATTATATACCTCTTCATACCGCTCCAAAAGCGCTTCATTCTCTATATAGCAATCGGCAGTCTTTATGATCATAAAATACTGACACCCGTCTTTTTCCAACTGCCCCAAAACATTTCCCAAATACTTCTCAGTGCTGCTGTCATTTCCCCGATCTGCCTGTTTTCCGCTGTAACCGGTAAACGACCTGTACCATACAGGATAAATATACTTATCCATTGAATAAATGAGCGGAATCCCGGCCTCTTCCTCTCCCAAATTTTCATTGATATACAGGCTTACGCTCCTCAGCCCGTCCATCTCCTCCGTTTCCTCGCTGTTTTCAATATAATCCATCGTAACCTCATAAATTGGAAAAAGCGCCGGGGAAGATGCGTTTACCATATCTCTTTTCATCAGATACGAATCCGTACCCAAAAGCATACATACCACGGCAGTCACTACGGGTATCCCATAAGCGCACAACACGACTCTCTTTTCCTTCCAAAAATATTCCGCCGCCTGCGCGCATATCAACCATAGAAAAAGCCAATTCAGATAATATAATTTATAATAATAATAACCCGAAATTGCTCCAAACAAATAAATAAAGAATGCAATTCCCGTAATGCCCGCTGTCACAGCCCACGACAGAAAAAGAAAGTCCGTCTTTTTCTGCCTATAATAGCGCCACCCCATAAAAATAACCGGCGGAAACAGGAATAAAAAATCTTTATATAGCTCCCTGTGGATTCCTCCCTCGATCCGAAGGCTTGTCAAAATCTTGCTCACGCTTCCTTTGAAGAATCCGAAAAAGCAGATACAAAACAAGATACCAACCAATATCAGCAAGCCCCCTGCAATTTTAAGCAAAAGCGCTTTGGGAATGGTTATGTTTTTTTCTTTTAACCAGCACAACAGACATACCGCTGCGATCAGGCATAAAACCGGGGTAAAGAGAAGATAACATACGGTAACGCTAAAAAGTCCCAAAGCGATCAACGCCAAAAGTACCTTATCCGCCCACGCCTCTTTACTGTCCCGCAATAACAGGATTAAATAGACCGTATAGGAAACTAATGTGATCCCGACGCCAAAATATACATACCCGCCTGCCACATAACTGTAAAACGGCCATCCCAAAAAATATAAAATGCAAACAAACGGGGAAACTGCCTGTAAAAATTTTGACTTAAAGACCGTTGACAAAAGAATATAAAACATCAATATATTGATATAATTGAAAAGTGAATCCGAAAGGATAAAAGCCTTATAAAGCGTGATCTCACTTAACACTGGCTGCATCAGTTCCATTGCCAGACTGTTATACAGCTCCGCAAAATACATCCTGCCCGGTTTTCCGGTCTGCATTGCCTGCAGCGCCATCCCGTAATGAGTTCCCGGATCACTGTTTTTATAGACAATATCTATTCCCGGTGTAAATACTTTTAAAAACAAATATGCAAAAAATACGGTAATTACCGCAAATGCATAAAGATCCGCCGCATAAACCGTATAGCTTTGTACCTCCATACGGTAAAGGATCCATCCCCATACGGCTAATGCCAATACCCAAAAGCCGATTCCCATGCTAAAAAGCCCCACCGGTATCTTTATCAGTTTAAAACATCCGCCGATCACTGCTCCCAAACACAGTTCCGTAATCAGGCAGATCACTGCGCTTTTGAAAAAACTTATTTTACCGGATGCCTTTTTTACTGCCAAAAAACCTGCAAGCAGCATCACAAATGCTACTATAAACATGATCCGTGCTCCCATTACCGCCTCCTGCTCATTCCTTTGCAAATATCTCCTCTTTAGATCTAAGAGCTGCCTTACCGTCCGCAATCTCATAGATTTTGTCGCAGTTTCTGATCGTAGTCAGTCTGTGAGCGACTATGATCAGCGTTTTATGCCCCTGCAGCGCATCGATCGCTTCCATGACCGCCTTTTCCGTTTCATTGTCCAAAGCTGAAGTTGCTTCATCCAAGACAATAATATCGGGATTATTATATAGCGCTCTCGCAATCGCCACCCTCTGCCTTTGTCCGCCGGAAAACTTAATCCCTCTCTCTCCTACCTGCGTATCAAGCCCCTCGGGTAGTCCTTCTACAAACTTCTTTAACTGCGCCTGCTCCAACGCTCTCCACACATACTCGTCCTCTATATCCGTATCGGCATATCCAAACGCAACATTACTCCGAATCGTATCATCCGCCAAAAATACGCTCTGCGGTACATATCCTATAATCTTGCTCCAAAGCTTCGGATAACGGTAAATATCCATACCGTCCACTAAAATCGTACCTTTCTGCGGTTTCAAAAGACCCAGTATAATATCCGCCAATGTGGTCTTACCCGCGCCGGACGCTCCGATAAATCCGACGGATTCTCCCCTTTTAATCGTCATGGAAAGCTCTTTCAGGATATATTTATTGCCGCCCTGATACTGCCAGTCAATATCCTTGACTAAAAGCTCCTCTTTAAACTGCTTATGCTCTACCTGTACCTCCGTATCCTCCTGTACCGGCATATTTTCTTTTTTATAATCGCTGATCTCCATAAGACTGGTATATACACTCTGCAAAAAGGTTGTATGGAAAATAATACCATTCATATATCTGGTCATACGCGAAACGGATGGCAGCAGCCTAAAAGCGGCTACCGCAAAAACACCCAGCTTCGGCACAAATCCGGCCATATCCGTTCCCATCCCGATCTTCATGCAGATCACCCCGATCAAAACGGCAACGCACATAGCCTCAATCAGCCTTTCGGGAATGTTGGCAATATATTCGTTTCTTACTTCCGCCACCCGCTGTCTCTCATAAGCTTCATCATAAGCTTTAATAAAATGCTCCGTAGTCTGCGTTACTTTAATCTCTTTAAATCCCATAATAGCCTGATAAGCGCAGTTCCCCCTTGCCGTATCAGTGATCTGTTTCTGTTCCCCAAGATATTTGGTTTTCTTTTTTAATCCAAGAGTGATTACCGCAAAGCAGGCGCCTGCGATCACGATAATGCAAAGCGCCATAAAGGCATCCGTCAAAATAATAAACAAAGAGATCAAAAATGCCGTAAACAATTCTCCCAAAAAACGGAATAAGTTGTCCATCAAGTTATATACGCCGGTAACGTCAACGCCGATCCCCCTTATCACCTCCGCCGTATTGATATTGACAAAATATTCATAAGGCCTTTCCATATAAGTTTTTAACATTTTAGTGGAAAGATTTTTCTGTATTTTACTACGGAATATAGTTTGCACAATCGTAGACAGATACAAATAAAAATTCTTAGCGAAATATACAATAATAATGCCGATCCCGATAACGATAATAATCATATTAGTATCCGTTAATTGGAAAATATTAATAAAAGGCTTCACATACCACTTATTTATGACCGTTTCCGGCGTCAAGATCGCTTCGATAAACGGCAAAATTGCGGAAACCCCCAACGTCTCCAAAAAAGACCCTAAAACGATCATAATGATGACTAACACACAGGTCCTCTTTTGTTTTTCCGTCAGAATGTAGCGCAGCCTTTCCCA
Organism: uncultured Lachnospiraceae bacterium; assembly: GCA_910579805.1. Lineage (GTDB taxonomy): Bacteria > Bacillota > Clostridia > Lachnospirales > Lachnospiraceae > RGIG3002. Next base: position 224,165 of record CAJTWM010000001.1, read on the forward strand.
AATGTTCTTTATTGACCTAAGATGCTTCATAAGCGTTTCCTTCCCGATTTCTCAATCCGGCTATTTTAATTTGTATATATCAAACTCAAATATTCGTTCATCCAAATGTTTCATCTAAATAAACCGCCGGCAGTATTCTTAGTTGAAATATACCCGATTGAAATACTTCATTTTAATATCTTTATTTTAATATTTCTATAATAATATTTTTATAATAATATTTCTATTTAGTATCTTATTTAAATATCTTCTTATATATCGGATATAAAAAATCTTTTACCGCAACTTTAAAGTAGCGGAAATGTCTTTCCATATACCCGCCGCTCACTTCTAAAGAAACCTTTTGTCTTATTTTATCATAACCTTCATTCAACGCAATCTCTTTCGGATGTTCCATCGGAAAAATAAATTCCCGTTCCGACCTCCCCATTCTCTTTTTCAATCTCTCCGCCGTCTTTTTTTCCTGCTCATGAAAAGCTCCCGCCGCATAACCGTAGCTTTCCACCAGATTTCCTTTCGGAACGACTGCAAGCCTCCCCTGACTCATCCCGTCGTACTGAAACTGATAATCCCATCCGTCGTTGATCTGTTTATAAGAATCTTCCAATGCCTTTTCATATACTTGATACAATTCTCTATAGTGAAAGTATTTCCTCAGGGCCTTTGTCTTCTTCACTTCCGGCCAAGAACCCATCTTAAAATCACACTGATTCCATCTGTCCGCCCATGTCGCAAACGCGCCGGACAATCCTCCGAAAAATCCGAACGTATAACTGTCCCCGATACTGTCCGTATCCCCGATAAAATTAAATCCCGCAATATACTGGATTCTCTTATCCTCCCGGTATTTCTCTAAAAGCTCTCTGCAGTAAGCAAAGTACGCCTGTCCCGGAACTGCGTCGTCCTCAAAGACAAGAGCCTCTTTTTCCTTTGCAAAGACTTCGTCCAGCCCGCTCGTAATACGGTCGGCGCATCCCATATTCGTTTCGGCAAACCCCGGAATGAACTCACATTCCCAATTGATCCTTCCTTTGACATATTCCCGGACTTTCCATACCTGTTCTTTCTCCTCGTTCCGGCCTGCTCTCGCACCGTCGGAAAAAACATAAAAACGGGACGGTTTTACCTTTTCTATTTCATCTAAAATCAATTTTACCGTATCCAGCCGCCTGTATGTAAACAACACTACAGGCACCGGATATGTTTCCTTTTTATCATTCATGCGGCCGCGCTCCTATATCCAAATCTTGTATTACATATCCATATTTCATATTTGCTTTGCAAATTCCCTAAATCCGCCTTCTTCATCTGTTTTCCCTATTAATTTTTTCCATAATATCCAAAAACCGGCGGCTGACGCTTGCATAAGAAAACTCCCGGACGATCTTTTCTCTTCCCTTTGCCGTATCCGCATATTCGGCCGCCCATATGATTCCTTCCGCCAAGTCCTCTGCATTTTTATATTCCGCCAAATAACCGTTTTCCTTATGATCGATAATATCTTCAATGCCGCCGTTTTTAAACGCGGCAGCCGGAGTACCGCAAGCCATACATTCCGCTACGGTTTGGTTAAAACTGTCCTCTAAAGACGTTACCAGATAAACATCCGCCGCAGAATACAATTTTGCCAGCCTGTCCGCCTCGCTGATATAACCTGCGTTACTGATAGAAAGCCCGCCGATCTCTTTCCTATCTGTCTCCCTCACGCCAAAAACGACAATCTCTATTTTCCGTTCTTTCCATTTGCCGTCAGGAAATCTTTCCGACAGCTTTTGAAAAATTTCCCACATATATTCCGTCCCGTTGTAGGGAATCTTCTCATTCGCTTTTAGCCCTGCCAATATAACGAATGACCGGGATGAAATCTGAAATTCTTCTCTTATCTCTCTTTTATCAAAAGGATGAAATCTATCGGTATCCACCGCGTTCGGAAGTATAAAATGCTGCTGATTCCTCAAAACTGCGCTCATAGCAATATTTTGATCCATCCATCTGCTCGGGCCGACTGCATACACGTTGGAATACCGTAACCTTTTCTTCTTCTCCGTTAGAAGCTTATTGGTAATATCTTGTTCTTTCGGGGAGTGAAGCTGAGGGCAGCTGCCGCATTTTTCCCTATACTTCGTGCATCCCATTCTGACATGGCAGCCTCCGGTAAAGGGATAATTATCATGACAGGCAAGGAAAACCGGTTTTTTCATTTGGATCAGCTTTTGTATTGTTTTAGGCGACATATAATCACCGCAGACCCAGTGCAGCAAAATTGCATCCGCCTCTTTTATGCAGGACATTTTGCTAAGATCCATCCCTACCGGCAATGCCGTAAAGGGCATATATTCCGTGAGGGAATAACCTTTCATAACCGCTTTTCTAAAAAAAGCATACAGCTTTCTTTTACATTTATAGAAAATACTTTTAGATACTTTTTCCACACAAGAAAGCTCCGACCCTTCATTTAAAACTAAAATCTTGGACTTCACCCCGGCCTGAAGCAGCGCCTCATGCAGTTTGTATGGCGCAGACGTCAGGTTAACGCCTGTGTTTAGGTGTATAATGTTCACGTTTTTCCTCCTGCTGATAGTCTCCGTCTCACGGATCAGCAATTTAAATTGATTACATAACAAGTTCATATAGATGCATTACATTATTATATTCCCATTTCTTACCCAAATAATTAAGTAACAGACTTCCTATCTCTTTTTCAAAATACATAACAACCTTACATGATTGGTCCTCTATGATCAACCATCCTTCAATAATCTGTTTCCCGCCATCTGCTTTATCCGGAATCAACATACAATTTACAATACTTCCCGTCTTCCCTGAATGTTTCTTCCAGTCTCTAAGTTCCAATTCACCTAATCCGAAATTTACTAAAAGATCCAATACTCTTCTAAATTTTGACGGTATCTCACTGTAACTATGTATAATCGTGTTACTCATGACCGGATGATGCGACGCCTGCGTAACTTTGATCTGCTCTTTCTTCTTTTTCGATACTCCCTTTAGCGCCTGCCCAATCACCTGTATCAATTTCCCTTTTTTATCTTCTAAACTATGTATTGAGCGACAATAAAAACTTTTATTAAAATCATTTTTTTCACATTTACAATTAAGCCGTATACTTTCACTACCGATTTGGGTATACTCAGGAATTACCAAAATAAACTGGCTTTGTTTGTCCTTCCGGTAGCATTCGCCAACCAAGGAATGGATAAAATCAAAATAATCCTCCAATTCCAATAATGTCTGGCTTTCCTTAGGTTCTATGACAATATCCTGTACACAAGAACATCCTTCCGTATCTATGAAGCAGGCAAGCGGATTGAAAATAGTATAAAACGACTGCTGCAAACGAAGTACTTTTGCTCTAATATCTTCACTCGTAATGTCCGATATACTCATAGGTATCAGCCCTTTCCCTGTCATGGGCATAATACGGCTGCCAAGCACTTTATCAATTATTATATGCTCCTTTTGGGATGCCAAAATACTTTGCATTTCTTCAAATGCATCCAAAAATTTTAAAATATCTTCTTTATCATCTGTGTTTCCTCTAAAGCATACTGCTGAAGGCTCTATATAATACAATTTACCAAATCCCTTTTCCTTAATGTCTTTTTGCTGCGTTTAGCATTTCCAAAAAAAGCGATTGATTTTGATCAACAAAATCAGCCGGATAGTCAATTCCCCCATCCTGATCCAGTTTCCCCTCATATACAAATGTTCCCTCTTCCTTATTTGCAAAAAAATTCACTTTAATACTATCGGATACAGTCGTATTTTTGATCAAATGATATCGAAATCTGTGAAGCATATATTCACTATGCGTTTCTATGATAATCTGCTTTCCCAACTTTGACATTGCTATAAAAAAATCAGCCAGCCGGCTTTGCGAATATGGATGTAGGTGTAATTCCGGCTGCTCGTAAATCACCACTGTTCCCTGTGGGCTGATAAGCCCTAAGATCAAAACCGGCAGTACTTGACTGGTTCCTATCCCCACATTCATAATATCCGATTTTTTCTCCTGTAAGTTATGAATGGAAATACTCATACCAAAAGAAGATTGGGACGAATGTACATTCACTTCGTTTGCAACCTGTAAATACAGACACCATCTGCTCAATGCTTCTGAAAAAACTACTCTTTCCGCTTCACTGTCTCCGGGAAGAATCGTTTCAATCTGCCTTGATTTCAAAGTTGCCAGTACGGAAGGAAAATGCTCGCCTCTAACACCTACATAATACGGGTCAATGTCTATGTCCCATTGGTACAAACTCTTCGGTACTTCACGCATCGGCCCTAAGTACCGAATACTGGTTATGACTTCTTTCAAATACTTATTATACTGCTCCATCAACTGCCATACTTGACATCCTTCGTCTTTTTCATCCCGCCTTGTTGATAGAAACCTTTTTAACGCAATAGACGCAAATGCTATATCATCTGCACTATCCAAAGCCTGCTGATTCCTATATTTTTCCCATATTTTATCAAACTCCTGCGGCTCTAAACCGGTCAGTAACACCTGCATGACAACACTGCTTGCAAAATCCTCATTAATTGTACAATCCTGCTTTCTGATCATCCCCAATACACGCTCACCAATCTCAAGCGCTTTATTTATCATCTCTTCTTTGACAATATCTTTTCCTCTTACAATCTCTCCGCTTATATTCAAGCTGCGCATTCCCTCCAACTGCTCCGACACATAGAGGTCTTTACGGATTTTCACTGCATTTTTACCACGCTTTGATAACCATTGTAAGGTATCTTTCAAAAAATCTGCTAAAATTTGATTATAAGAAACGCTATATGGAACTATGACCGTTGAAATATTTAAATTATCCAATTCTACTTTTTGTAAAAGTTCTTTACCATTTATATAAACTGCATATTGATAGTTCTTCGTTAACTTTAATTCAGTATACAGCGTTCCATTATCTATTTTAATACTTGCCAGTTCAACCTGATTGATTAGTTCTTCATTTTTTTGAAATTCCCATTGTATTGTCAGTTTTTCTTTTGCTTCGTCATCCATACCTGAAGAAAACACGAAACCTATTGAAAAATGCCCATTTTCTGATATATTTGCATTTATCACATCAGAAAATGAGCCAAGCATAGTATATTTTCCATTTAGCAAAAGACCAATTCGCTCTTGTCCGCTTTCAAAAGTCTGCTTCAAAGCAAGCAGGCTTTGTATACTGCTGCTTTTCCCACTACTGTTCGCTCCCATAAGAATATTAATATCCGATAAATTAATATCCTGTCTTTCATTATATGATTTAAATCCATTCAGAAAAATCTTTTCAAGTTTTTTTGACATAGACTACCCCTTAATAAGTATTCATAAAATATTCTTTAATCTCTTCATTTGTAATATTGCTCCCACTCTGGTAAGCTTCTCGCCACGGAGCCTCGCTGTGTGTCATCGACACAAGATTTGACGCTGTTTCATTCCCATAATCCCGCCATACGCTTTCTATCGTCTCTAACTCGCTTTGCTGTGCATTGGCAGGAACCTTCCCCTCTGTCTGCGGAATTTCTCTATTTTTATATCCTTTAAACTCTTCATAAACTTCCCTATTGACCGGTCCATACTGCCACGCTTCAAACTCTTCAGTAAATACCGGAACACCGTCCCACACATAACTCCATCCTTGAACATAATAAAGTATCTTTTGGAGTTTCAGCGGCGTTAATGAATAATTATCTTTTCCGTATGACAAATAAATCAGATAACGGGCTGCATCCATAATTTTCATAAGATTCCTCCATGCCTTTACGCCAATACCATATCCCATGTAAATATAGTACCATACTATTCATATTGTTGTCAACATTTTCTCGAACATTTGTTCTTTTTCCGCTATATCCTATTGTTTCCCGCGTCCCACATTTTTATTCAATCTTTCATAAGTATCATTACCGTCTCTTCTATCCCCTAACCAGCTTTCCGATCCAATATTTCAATACGGTCAGCCGATACCTCTTCCTGCTGATCGTCCCATACTTACAAAGCAGCCCCATCGTCTCCAAATAAGCCGCTCCCGTTCCGGACGCGCCGCCCAGCGCATAATTGGATATCAGCTCATAGACCGGCGTAAACGTAACCTGCTCATCCCGATACATCCTGAGCATAAATTCATAATCTGCGGAATATCGGTAATCCGTATGGAATACGCCTTTATCTTCGTAAAGTTTTTTCGTCACAAAGCAAGTCGGATGGGTAATCATCTGATTGGGCAGATTGGTATGGTGATGGATCACGATCGTCGTTTCCTGCCCTTCGTTCAAGATCCTCTCAAACCCGTACAAAATCTGATAGGGAGCCGCCGTCCTCTGCTCCGCTATTTTTTCGACAGCCTCGCGCTCATAATAATCGTCGCTGTTCACGATCCCGATCAGTTCCCCTTTTGCAAGCCCGATCCCTTTATTCATGGCATAATAGATCCCCTCATCCTTCTCGGAATAGATATGCATCCTTCCATGAAAGGCCTCTTCATAGGATTTGGCAATTTCTACCGTTTTATCCGTAGACGCCCCGTCGATGATCAGATATTCAATGTCCTGATATGTCTGATGCAAAACGCTTTCTATCGTTCTGCGAATCGTTTTTTCACTATTAAAACACGGAGTAATGACTGTTACAAGCATAATAATAAACTCCTATCTAAGCCCCTGATACTGTTACGTTTTCTTTTTTTAACTCCTTTTTTGAAGAAGTTGTTATATTCTACGTTCCATCCTGTCTGGATTCGCAGTGGCTGCAATTCATAATACATTCGTTTTCCTCTTTATCTCATCCCGATAAAGCGTTTCCCCTACCTCCGGGTATGCATCCACGATCGCTTTCATGGCAATATCGTTTTTCTTTTCTCCCGCGTTCGTATGCTGCAGCCCGCTCTTTCTTGTGCCGATCACATCAAAATAAATCAAAGATCCTTTACTGCACAAAACCGTTTTCGTCCCTTTTAAAACGGCCATGCTTTTCAGCCACAGATCGTCCATCATCGGACACAGTCTCTTAATATTCTCTTTATGAAAAACCTCTTCTGACAAAGCGTTTGGCGGGTAAAGCACCCCTCCGCATCCTACCGGCATGATCTGCAAAGAAGGATCGGTGTGCCTGCCAAAACAACTCTCCCAATTCTCATAGAGATCGATCCTGCCGTTTTTATCATAAGTAATCTTATGCGCATATTGGCAGCAAACTTCCTTTGGATGCTTTAAATGCGTCTCCCAAAGCTGCTGCAAATGATCTTCCGGATATAGAACGTCGTCGTCGATCGTGACCACACATTCTTCCGGATACTCTTTCATTGTATAAAAATACTTCTTATGCGGCTTTAAGTCCTCGCAGAACCGGATTTCCAGTCCCCGCTTCTTCAGCCGGAGCAATTTCTTCGGAAGTACTGCCTCCCCCGAAAACTGCTCTTTGGCCAGCCATAAAATAATTCTTTTCGGCCTATAAGTCTGGTTCATGATCGTTGCGATAGTGATCCATACTTTTGAAATTCTTTCCGGGAAAGTAGTCAGAGATACGATCAAGCCGTGTTCTTTGTCCGTTCCCGGTTTTGTATTAAAATGCTGGAATGCCGGCGTCCCTATATTCGCCAGAAATTTTGTCGTTTTATAGACAAGCGGCCAGTTCTTTTTTCCCGCGTCTTTCCTTTTTCTCGCCGCACCGTAAAGTTGTCTTATCATAGACAAGCCATACCTTTCCCTCATCTGTGAGAACATTATCTGACTGTTTTTGTCAGAAATAAATTTTCAAATATCCTAAAAAGAAGAACTTCACTCTGTCCTGAAGCGACGCCTCATACAGTTTGTATAGCGCAGGTGTCAGGTTGACACCTGTGTTTAAGTATATAATATTCACACATATTCTTCTTTTCTTATATTTTATGGAAAATATCCACTAAACATTTTATCATCTTCTCGCAAACAGATTGCACAATTCTTATAATAGAATTGTCTATAACAACCGCTATTATGAATCCTCCAAAAAAAATCAAAATGATTCGTAATATTTCATTTACAATGATATTGGACGTCATCTTTTCAAGAATGCCGCTTCTAACAATGACCCCCATTACGAAAGAATGCAGCAAATATATCGAAAATGTATATTTACCTAAAATTTGAATTACTGCTGCGGCCTTCTCATTTTTATCAAGCCTATCCCATCTGTCCGCTTTTGCAGACGCTCAAATCAGGGAGGTTGAAAGTGTATTTCTTTCAACCTTATCCCCCTTTACGGCACAAACAATCTGTAAGAAAAACGTGTACTAAAATCCCTGCTTAGTACACGCTTCTTTTTTAAGCATATCCTATTTTTTTATTGCAACCGTACTTTCCTCTCGGTTGAACTCGGGATTTTTTTTCTATTTCTTCTTCCGGCATCATCCCTGCACCCCTAATCAGTGCTTTCTCTAGTCTACTATTTATACTTAACTTCCTTTCATATTTTCGCCGAATAATACCAGAACATCCCACTGGAGATATATAAATTTCTTTTGGTGCATCACTTGAAACAATTTCCCGTAAAGTTCTAAAAACACACTCCTCAGGTTTCTCTGTACAATTAATCAATGTCTGCCTTCCCACTTCAATAATTCCGTCGCTAAAATCATATAAAGTAGCATTTTGCCCTTCACAAACAATCACATTATCTGTCAAATCCTTTTTTTTCTTATGTATTTTATAGCCATGCTGATCTGATGTCAATCTTTTTCCAATCCATTCAACAACCGGAACTGCCCATGAATTACCGATAGCCTGATATCTGTTCGTACGCTTCGCACCTTTTATATTTGTATAATTATCTGGGAAACCCATGAGCCGTTCACATTCTAGTGGAGAAAGCCGTCTTATTCGTTGATCCTGTACAACAAACAAAGATCCATTATAAGCTGCTGCATTCCCATTCCATTTCGTTCCATACGCCGAATACAGACAATCTGAATACTCTCTGAACACTTCAAATAAATGCCCATCCTTTTCAAATACTAAAGTTTCTTTCGGATATTCTTCGAATTCTTTATTGTGTATTTCAAACAGCACATCTTCCGGATGAAATTCCTTTCCTCCCGCCAACACATATAACCGCCTCCTCTGCTGCGGCAATCCAAAATACTTTGCATCTAAAACTCTCCACGCAACATTTCTTTTCGTTCCTTCCAGTAAACCGGCACTTGGCCATTTTTTCATTAAAATTTCTGTTTCTAATCCTGCTAATGATGATATCAAGCATCCAAATGCATTTGTCTTATCACTAAGCACTCCCTCCACATTTTCCCAAAATACCGTGCAAGGCATTTGCCCACTTTTTTCTCTAATCCTGTCATTTGCCTCAATAATATCTACGAATTTCAGCGTCAAATTACCACGCTCATCATTAAGCCCCTTTTTTCCTCCTGCTAAAGAAAATGCCTGACAAGGCGTCCCCCCACAAATAAGATCCGGTGTATATAGACTGTCCTCCAATAAAGCTTTAGGAATATTTTTCATGTCGCCCAAATTTTTTATTTCAGGAAATTTTTCATTTAATACCCTTGATGGGAATGGTGCAATTTCTGAAAACCACTTGAACTCTAACCCTAATGGTTTCCACGCAACAGAAGCAGCCTCTATTCCTGAACATATACTTCCAACCGTCTTGATCATTGCGCCCTCTCCTTTCATAAATATGACTGATATCGATAGTAACATTCTTATAGCGACCTGACTCCATTTTATCAAACATCTGTTCGTTTTTCAATACCTTTTTATTTTTTTTCCCCTAAATATTCATTAAAGCGTTTTTTCCATTCATTTAAATCATACCAGCAACATCCAACACATCCTGCTTCATCAGCTTTCGATGTCCCCCTCCATCTTTCATCCCCTTCATAAAACCACTTAATTCCAAAAAAATCTCCTCTTACCCCATCCGAAACACATTTTTTACAATATCTTTCCTTTTGAAGATTCGTTTGATTGGTTAGTAATTGAAATTTATTCTTTATTTCTTCTTCCGGCATTGTAGTTTCATTAACTGTTTCTCCGTTAACCCACCGAGAAGATGGAAATTTATGATCAATAATCAATTCTGACGCTGCCTGTGATAAATCAAAACAAGCATCTTTCAGCGGTAATACTGACTTAATTTTATTTTGAAGACTGACAGAGATGGCAAATCTTTTTTCGTTATCAGCCGCTTTTCTAGGTAATCTAATCAGTAAGTCAAAAAATTCTTTTTTACCGCACGTAGGACAATCTCTTTTTAACGTTGCAATGTAATATCCACTTTCACGCAACCTCTTTATTCTGGCCCCCGCCTGTGGATTCGCTTGCGGAACCGGACCGCATTTTCTGCATTGCCATTTTGTCAAGACTTCACTTCCATTTAAAGCATCAAAAACTGCTTGTGTGTCAAATGCCTGTCTATCTTCCCAATATTGACGCTGTTCATTTTGCCACACACTATTTTTTCCGGGATCCAATTCTGTATAACAATATAATATCCATTTCTCCACATCATCATATGTAAGCGGAATATCTGCTCCTTGATATTTTGACTTTATAGGTATACATCCATTCCATGTTTTTGCATGATATCTAAATGTTACGCCTAAATAATAATCCTGCATACCATGTATCCGAAACAATTCGCTTGTTTTTATATTTGGATTAATTCTTCTATTTTCAAACTCATATGCCATTTTTATCTCCTCTCCATCCCCTAACCAGCTTTCCGACCAATATCTCAATATGGTCAGCCGAAACCTCTTCCTAAATTTTCAAATGCACTAAAAAGAAGAACTCCGTTTCCCGACTTTATAAAACTGAAGAAAACTGAAAACATCCCTTATTTTACATTTCCATTCCGTATATACATAATCTGCTCCCGTAGAAGCCGAAACTCCCGTCACTCTCGGAAATCTGGGAAAATTTTTCACCCTGATCCCATGTTCCCGTATGACCGCCGTATAGACCTTTTCCAGATAGATTCCCTTGCTGTCCTCCACCCTGTCGTATGCGTTCAAAAAACGGCCGGAAAATAGTTCCACAGGCATTGCGTAAATCTTTGTGTCATACATTTCCCTATGCGTGCGGTTAGGGATATTAAAATAACATTGTCCCTCTTTTATCTTCGATACAATATCCTTTATGTTATCCACCTTTAATCTGCCCGTCACTTTCACAAAAAAGCTTTCTCCCTCCAAAAGCACGCTGTTTTGGAATAGATGCTGCATGATCTCGCCTTCTCCGAAGCCTTTTCCATGGATCTTTGCCTGCCCCGCGTCCCCTTTGAAAGAAAGTATTTCCAAACTGACCTGCCTCTCTTTTGCTTCTTCCGCCAAATAAGAAAGCTTCTCCGCGCCATAATTACTGTTTTCGCAAAAAATGATCTTTGAAAAGGCTTCTGTACGGATGAAAAAACGGATACTTTCCTCATATTGCCGCAGCCGCTCCTTTTCATCCCTGAGCGCCAAAAATTCCGTCTCTTTTGCCGGGCGGATCGTCCCTGTCAATATTAAAAGCATAGCCGTCTCCTTACCAATAGCACCCGCCCTCTACCGCCTCGGATTTTCGGATCGTCTCCGCCTCGGAGGGCCGTACCCAATGTTCATTATAAAGTTTCCCGATCACTTCATGACCGTCCCAGCGTCCTCCCTTGATTCCAAAGAATAACTGCAGGGAACCTCCCACATGCACCGCCTGCTTTCCGGCCCGCTTTATCTTTACCGCCAAAGGCAGCCCATATGCGCCGCACCCGAGCAGGGCCACGTCAAACTCCTCTTTCATCGTCTCCCGGTACATCCATTCCAATGCGTCAAGCCACGTCTCATGCTCGCACCGGTTGCCTGCCAAAGTCTGTACAGCCTTTACGCACCGGAGGTCAAATTCCGGAAGGATCTCTTTATTTTCGAACAACTGCCGCCGTTTCCCGTACTGGTTCTCTATCGTCCGGGCAAAAGGATGGATCACCACTACCTTTTTTCCCTGAAGCCCGCGCGTCCAAGGTTTCTCAAAATAATACGGTTCAAACATCCGGAGCATGGCCAGCTCCGCATTCGTCGTACACTCATCCGCCAGATAGCTTTGCAGTAAAATATTCCACACCCCCAGAAGATCAATATCCTTACAACACTCCATATACAGATCTACAAACTGTTCCAGCGCCGCCTTGTCCTCCGGAAAAAACCCGGAAAGCTGCATGATCCGGGCAAGGGTTCTGTCGTTCACGCCGCCCCACTTTCCTCCTGCCTTTGTATACAAAACGTCCGCGATGGTCTTCGTTTCCGTACCACCGAATCTGGTAGCCGCAAAAGGTTTTCCTGAAAGTACCTTTTCATACAGACGTTGATTGCCTTCTTCCGCAGTAAGCACCGGTTTCCTGAACTTCGGTTCCGTCAGGTTCTTTCCGGTCAGACGCCTTGCCACGGCATTGACATAGTAGCCGATCCGCGCCCTTTGATAAACTCCTCGAAATTTTCTGTCTTCCATTAATATTCTTTCCTCGTTTCCGCCCGGTTCAGAGCGTGTCTAAAGTCTGCGGCCGTTTATTCCCCGATACACCGCCTGCTGATCTTCCTGTAAGAAAATACCTCGCTGCCTTTTTCCCTTGCATTCTCAAGCATCTTCTGATATTCGTTTCCTCTCGTCATCAGCCGCTTAAGCATTTCCTGTATTTCTTCCGTACTGTCCTGATACAAAAATTCCACGTTTCCGCCTACGTCTACATGGGTCGTCCCTTCCCAATATTTCACCACCATGGGGATTCCCTGTCCGGCAACCTGTTCCCACATAACGGAATGCCTTCCCGGAAATACTGCCAGATCCGCCGCCGCAAAATAAGGATAAGTCTGATCCGCTTCGATCCATCCGATATAGTTGATCCGTTCGTCGCTGCTGCACAACTCCTCTAACGGCTGTTTCATATCTTCTACCACCGAACCGAATACCAGCAGCTTTAATCGCGGATTGTCGATCCGTTTGACTGCTTCGATCAAAAGCAGCGTCTGCCTTTTTGCATGATCGATCTTTCCTCCTGTGATCACCACAAAGTCTTCCTCATCATAACCGAAACGCTTTCTGATCTTTGCCTTTACTTCCGGTTTCCCCGCCTCTTCCGCTTTTTCGTCGTCCATTCCCATTACGAGCAATTCTACCCTGTCTTTCGGCAATCGGTACCGCTCCGTCATAAAGTCTACCCTTGCGGGAAGCACGCCGTAGAATTTCTCCACATAGGGATTCAGTTTCCATGCTTTTCTCTTCCAGATCACCCCATGTAAAATATATTTGGAAAGCCAGTTCGTAGCGCTGTTGGAATAATCGCAATGATTATCCGCATAGACCTTCACATCCGGATTTTCCTTTTTATAACGGATAATGTCTTCCACATCCATGATCTGCGTACTATGCAGAAAGATCACGTCCGGTTTCGTTTTGCAAAGCGTCTCGTACAATCCGATATAATGTTTGAGCTTATATGTGTACGGTTTATCCCCTCTGATTGGAATCCGCACGATTTTGACGCCGTACCGGTCCGTCTCCGTTTCTTTCTCCGTTTTCACATAATTGCCCTCATGGTCATAGACCCACCGGTTCGTAATGACTGTGACGTCATATCCGAAGGAAACATGGTATTTCGCTATCAAATTGTCCTGATACCCCCAGCCATCCATAAAAAGGCCGGCAAGGCAAATATGCGTAATATTCATTTTTACCTCTTTTCTGTATATCGCAAGCCTGCTTGTGATACTTCTTAAATAGAAAGTTGTAAAATCTTTGATTTTTCAACCTGACTCCCATCCGCCCGCTTTAGCGGGCATACAAATCAGGATCATGAAATTTTCAATTTCACGTTAATACCTACTGCATATTCTCTTCCTCAATTTTGTACTTTTCTCTTTTCTCCACCTGTACGGAAGATACTACCATTCCTGCAAACATCATGGGAAACCAGCTCATCTGCGTGGATTCCATACTGCTCACCGTTACCCCTGTGGCAAGCAGCATGACCGCAAGGATCACGGTAATATAAAAAGTCTTTCTGTCCTTTACCTTGATCACATAATAAACGATGCTGAGGACAAACGCTACCAAAAGCAGTATTCCCGCATAACCCATCGAATAGATGCACTTCATATAGAGACTGTTCATGTTGGAAAAAACGCTGTTATGGAGTTGTTCCGAACACAGATCCATTCCAAACATCCTGTCCATAAGGCTGCCATTTCCGATATATTGCCAGATCTCCCGCCAGCCATGATACCGTCCAAGCATATGATCCCGGTTGAAGATCCCTCCGTCCAGTATTTCCAGCATTCCCGTCACGTCAAATTCCGTAAACACCGGCAGCAGCAAAACCGAAACGGCCAAAAGCAGCGCCACGATCGTAATCGTCAGCATTCCGTTAGCGGCGCGCTGCCGATCCATTCCCTTTTCCACAATATAAATAGCCATAAGCACATATACCACAAAAAGCAGTGCCTTTTGTATCCCTGCGTCGGAATTTAAGACCATATAAGGGCAGATAAGAAAAACCGTAACCAATTTCAGCACCGTATTCCTGCCCAGCATACCGATAAAGACAATTCCTAAAATCATGGCAAAAGCCATATCCGTATCATAATAATACAGATCCCCGCCCGCGTTTTCCACGCCGAATTTCACGCCCGAAGAAAAAAGCCGGTAAAAAAAGTTTACATAAATAACGATATAGGAAGAGGATACCAAGGCTCCCGCACACTCCTGAATGCGGTCATAATAAACGCGTCCTACAAAATACATTAAAAATGCCGACAATACCTTAAAATAAATTCCGTATCCGTCCGTATTTTTTATAAAGGACAAGGTCAAAAGCCCGCCAAGGAATATTACAATTCCGTCTGATAACGTAAAATGCTCCTGTATGGACGGCCTGACCAGCAAAATCTGATAGACCAGCAAGAAAATAACGAGAAAGACCATCAGATAGTCCAGCCACCGATACGGATATAAAAGATCTACAATTTGTTTTAAAAATAAAAATACCGTCATTTTACCGCCATACCCCTTGTACGCTTTCCGTACCGTTTTCGACCTATGAAAAATACCCTTCCTCAGGAACAGGAAGTGATCTCTTCCCTATACTTTTCAATGGAAACGTCCTTTGTCAAATGTTTTGTCAGATATTCCCTGCCTTTTTGTCCCATTTCCGTAAGAAGTTTATCTTCCCTCAAAGCGATAAAGCGCCGGATCAAAGCCTCGATCTCCTTATAATCACCGGGATCTGCACTGATCCCGCATCCAGCCTCTTCTATAATGAGTCTCGCCTCCGAGCCTTTTTCTAAAATACCAAGCACCGGTTTTGCCGCCGCCATCACCCCGTATAATTTGCTGGGAACCGACACGCCCTTGATCCCTTTGGCGTTTACCACAAAATGCACATCCCCCGCGTTCAGACTATAAACCAGATTCTTTTTATCCTGATACGGCGCAAAATATACGTTGCGAAGCTGCTTCTTCTCCCTGTAATGTTCTAACTGTTCCAATACGGAACCTTCCCCTACAAATAAAAAGGCGACCTCTTTTTCCTCCTTAAACTTTGCAATCACGCGCATAATGTTAGGCAGATCGTAATACAGGCCGATATTTCCCGAATACATAACGACAAATTTGTCCTCTATCCCAAGTTTTCTCTTAAATGCCTGCACATAAGCGTCGTCCGGCAGAAGCGGTACGATCTCCTTTTCATCGATCCAATTATTAATATAGCCGATAGGCGGCATTTTTGACGCTTCTTTCCCCCGAAACCGGCGATTTAAGGTTTCTATCATGTCCCTGCCCACCACAATGACTTTATCCGCTTTTTTACAACTGTATTTATCCAAAAACATCATCATATTTAGTATGAATTTATTTTTGGTAAAGCTGACTGCCATGACCTGTTCCGGGTTAAAGTCCTGAATATTATAGATGAACTTTGCACGTTTGATTTTTTTGCCGATCAGCCCCAGCATCCCGCCAAGGATCGGCGGCTGTGAAATCGTAAACACATAATCCTGATTTTCCACCCGGAAAGTCGCCGCTATCGCCGACAAAAAGTACGAAGCTATATTGTGTATCCTGCTGGGCGCAAAGCTTTTACGAAATTCCGGCACCCGGATACGCAGTACGTTAACGCCATTTATATTTTCATGATAATACTTATGCTGTTTATAGTATCTATTGATTTTCCCCGTATAAGAAGGCACCGTGCAGATGACCGTAATATGAAAAGAATTTTTAAGCCCCTCCGCAAGCTCCGTCAGGATCTGTCCGGTAGACGCTACGTCTGGATAATAATAATGGGCGTAAATTAAAAGATTCTTTTTATCCTTCTCCGTATACTTTTTCCATACAAAAGCGTCTTTTAAAGAAAGGAAGAGGAATTTCCCGTTCGTGTTCACATACCTTTTCCATAAACGTCTGGGATCCTGTAAGAGGCGGTACAGCCACTCCAGATAGTGGTTCCTCATCCATAAAGGGGCTCTCTTCACCGTCCCCGCATGAAAATCGAAACCCGCACCCGTCCCGAACATCAGACAATTTACCTTTTTTCTGTGGCGGTACATCCACTCCTCCTGTTTAGGCGCTCCCAGCCCTACCCAGAGTATGGACGCTCCTGACCGGTTGATCCGCTCTACCGCTTCCGCGTCTTCTTGTTCCGTCAGCGGCCTGAACGGCGGCGCTTCCATTCCCGCAATCTTTAGTCCCGGATAATTCTTCTTAAGCTTTTCGCCCAAAGCCGCTATGGTTTCCTCACTGCTCCCATAAAAATAATGGGAAATTTCCGTATGTTCCGTAGCTTTCCACAACGCCGGCATCAGATCCGGGCCGGATACCTGCTCCGCTTCCTTGTATCCGCGCATCCGCTGCACAAAAGCAAGGGGACTGCCGTCCGGCAGGGCAATAAAGGCAGAATTTTGCACATTTCGGTATTCTTCGTTTTCATAAGCCATAACCGTAGTGTGTACGTTGGACAGACAGATAAATTCTCCCTTCAATTCTTCCGCATGTTTCGTTATTAAATTGACCATATCCCTCATATTGGTAACGGCTACGTTCACGCCCAATATGCGGTTTGTAAACGGTTTCTTCACGGCTGTTTTCCTCCGCGTGCTTCACTATCTAAGCGCTTTCCTGATTTCCTCCAAACGATAAAGATCGCTGAATGACCGGATCTTATACTGTAAAATGTTTTTCTGTACAAAAGCGATGACCGGATTGCTGGCATACGATTTCTTTACGGAAAAATCCACGCCCTTTGTTTTCAATTCTCTCCTGACCTGCTCGATCTTTCTAAGATAGGGCAGATAAACGGCGTCCTTCAGCGCCTTGGAATGAGTGCACGAATTGACGTTCACTTTATGATCGCTTAAATACCGGATATTTTGAAAATGATAGAATACAAGGGGAAATTCTTTTCCGCTCTTTTTCTCTTTCAAAAGTACTTCCCCATTTCCCCCGCCGCCGTTTCCTTCCAAACTGCCGCCGGCAGATACAAGTTCGTACTGGGTCAGATTCCAGGGCGCCGTTCCGCCTCCCAAATGCTGTAGTTCGTGAACGCCTTCAAATAAACCGGGAAATTTTTCCAAATACTTCTGGTCTCCCATACGTTCCGGCTCATAAAGATGATAGCACCACTCAAAGCATTTTTCTTTCCACCATGTAAGCGCCTTTTGGGCATTTTCGGATCGGTTAAAATAATTAAATTCCACACAGTATTTTCCGCTGCGTTTCAGATACCTTCTGTCCTTCCACGAATTGCTGAAACGGTGTTCCGTGATCACGATATCCGCCCCCGCCTTATCGATCTCGTCAAATAAAACCTGCGGATCGGAAAAAAAATACAGATCCGAATCAATATAAGTGCAGTTCTCTACCGGATAGTGATTCAGTACATATTCGATCGTGACCGGCGTACAAGTCCAGCAGTATTCCGCCTTGGAACGTTCCTTTTTTAATTCCAAAAGCTTGGCCGTCTCTCTTTCCAAGTCCGAATGATGCAGTATCGTGGCATGCTCCATCCGCCTTGCTTTTAATAGTTCAAAAGACCTGTCGTCAAAACAGAAAATATACAAATGAAAGTCCTTCGTTACCTTTTCCAACGAATCATACAGGGCGATCCCCTTATCCAGATAATAGCTGTCAAACAACGTAGTGAAATTCATCATTTTTTTGTAACCCCTATTTCCTTTAAGTAATCCTCATAATTACGGATGTATTCCGCCCCGTCATAATGTGTGCTCGCCAGCACCAGCAGTACGGAATCCGCCGAAAAGTCATACATATCTTTCCAAACCATCGCCGGCAGGTACAGCCCCATTCTGGGACGATTCAATTCTACGATACACTCCTCCACACCGTCGTCGATCCGGACCTTGCTCGTTCCGCTGACATTGATGAGCACAAATTCCGAAATCCTGTTGGCGTGCTGACCACGCATGACCGTATCGTCGGATCCGTAAATATAAAATACCCTGTTGATCGCAAAGGGAACCATATCTTCTCCCTCCACTACTACCAGCTTTCCTCTTTCATCCCCCAAATCGGGAAATTCCAAAATCCTGAATTTATCCTGTAACGCCATTTTGTCCCTATCTGCGCGTTGTGGCACGCATATATGTTTCTAAAGCGGGATATAAACCGATGGTTGAATACACATTTTTATTCAACTTATCCCTGTTTCTTAAGATACCGTTCTCATTTCCTAACTAAACTCATTTAACGCTTTGATCACATAGTCCTGCTCTTCTTTTGTGATGCCGTTGTAGATTGGTAAAGACAGTACTTCGTCCGCATAAGCCTCTGCGATGGGAAAATCTCCTTTTTGAAACCCTAAGTGCCGATAAGCCTCCGACAAATGCGGCGGAATCGGATAATGTATGATCGTACCGATCTGCCGTTCTTTTAAATATTCCGCAAGTCTGTCCCTCTCCTTACATCGTACCACATATTGATGCCATACGGAATCCGCTCCCTCCCTTACTTTGGGCAGTAAGATACAAGGATTCGTTATCCCTTTTGTATAATTTTCCGCAATTGCCCGCTTTTCCGCCGTAATTTCCTCCATATGCGACAGCTTGACGCGCAGCAGTCCCGCCTGCAGCTCGTCCAACCGGGAATTCGTCCCCACTACCTTGTTGTAATACCTTTTCTCGCTTCCGTAATTACGAAATACTTTTACATCTTCCGCGATCTTTTCGTCATCCGTAACGATTGCGCCTGCATCGCCGAAAGCGCCTAGATTCTTCGACGGATAAAAAGAAAAACAACCGATATCGCCGAAAGCCCCCGTCATTTTTCCGCCGTCTTTTGCCCCATGGGACTGAGCGCAGTCCTCCACCAGCCTTAGCCGATATTTCCTGCACAGCTTTCGGACCGGTTCCATATTGGACGCCTGACCGTACAGATGCACTACTAAAACGGCTTTTGTCCTGTCCGTAATCTTTTCCTCTATTTTAGAAACATCTATATTAAAATATTCATCCGGTTCCACAAAGACCGGCGTCGCCCCGTTGATCGTGATCCCCATCACGCTGGCGATATAAGTATTGGACTGTACAATGACCTCGTCCCCTTCGCCGATGCCCAATACGCGGAACGCGATCCAAAGAGCGTCCAGCCCGCTGGCTACTCCCGCACAATATCTGCTGCCGGTATAAGAAGCAAATTCCGTTTCAAATGCCTGTACTTCTTTTCCCAGCACATACCAGCCAGAGCGCAGCACTTCCAACGCTTTTTCTTCGAACTCCTTTTGATATTGATAAAACTCCCGGTCTAAACGATTTGATACTACTTCCGGCATCATCCCAACTTCCTTTCATCTCTTCGCGCTTCCCGCCGTGCCGCTTACAGCGTCAGTGCCATAAATGGCGTAAACGGCAAGTGAGAAGAACACCTGCCCCAAGTGAGCAAGCTCACTTGGCATTCTTCAGCTTATTCGTAAGTAAATTTTAATGTTTTCCACTCATATACAACCCCATAACGGTATAATACTTCAGGTATACGTTCTTCCAGCCACTGTTTGCTTGCCTCGTCTACAAGATCTTTGGTCGTTGTAATCTGTACCTCTTTTACGCCCTCCCGGTCCGCCTCAATCATCTTTTGGATCACTTCGCATTCGAACTCTTTCATTTCCATATTGTGTTCATAACGATAGTATACGTTACTGTGAAATACAGACTGAAACAGCATAATATATATCAGGATCGGCATCACACAGTATACCGCTTTACTGTTATGGATCACATATCTTACACAAATCAATGAAATGATTCCCGGATAAAAGAGTAGTGTGTTGTACACATCCGTGCGGTTCAAATAAAGGCCTGCATTCGTATAGGCATCCAATAAGAGCAGGTATACACCTACGGTAAGCGAAGACAACACCAATATGCCAAGCTGCTTATGGATAAAAAAGTCTTTCATTATCCGCTTCACCGTATTCTGCCTGATATATAAGATCATGGCTGCCATTCCGAATAGCAGCAGGACGAGCTTAACTTCCATACGAATACTCATGTAAGTCTGCAGACAGCTTCGCACCGAAGCCATGATGTCAAAGTCAATTTCTCTCATTGCAAGTTCACTGGCACGTTTCCCCGTCTTCTCAATGAACAAGTCAACCATCCAGAATCCCAAACATACGATCCAGACCAAATTCTTTTGTAATATATTAGAAATTTTCTTATTTTCATCCATATAAATATCTCTTACCATCCGATAGAACGCATAGACTGCCAAAAGAATATTCTGAAACATATTGGAGAAAAAACATAAGTATATCAGCAGCAGTTCCAAAGCTTTCATCCCGCTGCCATTTTTTCGTTTCATAAAATGACAGACTGCGGAAGCATTGATCAGGTACACGGCTACATAATGATACATATCCGTAAGATTACTATTGGAAAACATATTCCTGCCGTTATGATATAAAACAAAATGCAGGAGAACAACGGAAAACAATAATACAATCTTTCCATTGGTATGCATGTCGCCTGCAGTACAAGATAATATCTCATAAAAATATATTACGGCCAACACAGTAAGCACAATGCCTGACATGACCGTGACCGCGCTTATAAAGTCATGGTTAAACGGATATACAAGCCAGCGTGCCAATTCCCCAATCACAGGGAACAGCGTTTCCGGCAATATTTTTCCCGGATTATAAGTGCCATATACCGGTAACGCGTATCTTCGGTTGACAATATTGAACCAATCGTCCGCCGTCCGCATATATATCGGATTGGCAAACTCAAAATAAATCAGTACCCCGGCTGCGATCACAGTCCATGTCATGATCCATTTTAAGCAATCCTTATTTACGTTCAGATTCATATCCCGTTCCTCCATCGACTCATCCATGTTGTATTCCTGTTTCCTCTCCGCTATTGTTCCATAAAGCAGGAAACCATTTCATAACATCTCCTCTGCTTTCTCATCCGTATTCCGAAACCGCCTCTTTCATCTCATCAAAATATCCCAGTTTTTCCATACGCTCATACAGATAATTGCCAATCAGCCTGTATCCCGTTTCATTAAAATGAATATCATCCGATAAGAGCGAAACAGGAATCATTCCTTTTTCCATTCTTTCCAAGTCATCTTCTGTCGGCGTCTTTTTTGCGTCATAAATCCCCTGTGTGCTTAAATATTCCCGTATATTTAAAAACCGTTCTCCGTAAGCGGCCTGTAGCTGCTCTTCCAAGTCCTGTCTTTCTTCTTTCGTCCCCGTAGGCAGCCCTATCACGATATATTCTCCTTGCCGGCCCTTTTGCATGGCAAGAACCGCCTGCTGCTGTTCTATCAGTTCCTGTACGCTGCCCCATCCATGATTTTCCCCCATAAACACTACATAAATGTAATCCTCAAACCGGGAAGAAGCCCATGTCTCCACTTCCGTTCCTTCCGGTACATAAACGCTTTCTCCCGGAACGCTTCTAGTAAAAAAGTACGCCCTGCTCCCGTCCTCTTCCTTTTCTATGGTCAGTTTCCCTTCCACACCGTTAATGATACATGGATTGATCCCTGCATCGCTTTGCTCCAGCGGCCTGACCGGTTTTCCCTCTTCTTCCTCAAAGGAAATCTCTACGCCGGCGGCCCCGGCGGGAATGGTAAACGCTTTGACCTTAAAGGGAATCGCGCCTGCCCTGCCTGCGATCGTTACCGTATTTTCTCCGCCTACTCCCATATTTACAACGGGAATATATATTCTATCCTCCCAAAGCCGCTCTTCCATCACAGAAGGATAAGAAACCCCGTTCCCTCCTGTCCCGAAAGTCAGCGAATCTCCCCAGCAGACAATCCCGGGGAGTAATTGCTTTTCATACGCCATTAACAAATTTTCTCTTTTCACATACAAGCTGCGAATGCCGAATCCTGCCGTACCCAAAACAACTGCCGCGCCTATCGCTGCCATAAGTACGACCCCGATTTTCTTTCCACGTCCCATATCTTCTCTCATTCCTCAGCCTAAAACTTGTTTAAAAATACTTTCCGCCAAGCATACATACCATTAGAGTACACCAGCCCGATACCTTATTCGCTGCGAGCAATATTTCACTTGATCGCAACCCCTTCGTTTACCCTCGTTTCCTCGTCTTCCTTTTTAGGCTTAGATAAAAGCATTCCGGAAAACAGCATTGGAAACCAACTCATCTGCGTAGATTCCAGACTTTCGATAGTCAGCCCCGCTCCTAACAGAATAAGCCACAATATCAAAATAGCATAAAATACCCTTCTATCCTTTTCTTCACACAGCCGATATAAAATCAGCCCGATCAGAATCAAAAACAAAATGCATCCGATATATCCCGTCGCATAAAGCTGCTTAATATAAGCGCTGTGCGCGCGCATCCCTTTGGCATTGTGCAAATACTCCGTCTTTAAGTCGATACCGAAACATCTGGTAAGGAACGGGCATTCGCTAAAATACCCCAAAATATCCAGCCAGATCACATGCCGGGAATGCATCAGCTTCTCCAAAACCATTCCCATTCCGTGTTCCGTGTTCAACGCCGCCGCCCATTCTTCCATGGGAAAAATCTGCAGCGCCGCAAAAAACAAAAACACCATGACAAAAACTACCGCCATGACTGCCGTAACATGTGATTTCTTAAACCGCAGCATAAACCGGGTTCTTTTCTCCGCTTCATATAACAGGATCAGCACATATTCGACCGCCATCATAAGCTGCTGCATCCGGGCGCCCGAATAGAACACCAGATACCCGCATATCACCGTGATCGTAAACCATTTCAGCCATTTATTTTCGCCGAACATATAAATAAACAGTACGGCGATCATCATTCCTATCGCCAGATCCGTCTTATAATAATACAGACCTCCTCTGTTTAAAAGATCCTCTTCTCCCACGCCTACCGTCAGCCGGAAACCGAACTGGTAAAAGCGATAAACAAAATTAGCGTATACTGCAACATATCCGGCCCACGCCAGCACTCTGCCGTGCCGCAGTATTTTCCTGCCATACACCCGGCCTAAACAGTACAAAAGAAAACAGGATTCTACTTTAAAGAAAATCCCGTAGGCCGACGGATACCTCAAAAACGATATGCCATAAATAATAATCAGCGCCAAAACGACAAAATCAGACGGACATAAAAACGCTTTCAGATCATCCAGATAAAGCCGGATTCCTTTACTTCCTTCCTGCTTTTGAAGACAGGAATCCGACTGTAAGAAGTCCTTCTCTTTCGCCCACGCTCTCCCCGCTGCTACGAAAAGAAGGGCGACTCCCAAAACCACCATTCCATAATCCAGAATCTGATATTGATAAAACATATCGACTATTTGCTTAAAAAATAAAAAAACCGGCATCTTATCTCACATTCTTAACGATCGTTTTAAAATACTCTATCGTTTTTTCCAACCCTTCCTCTAATACCACCGAAGGTTCCCATCCTAATTCTTTCTTCGCAAGTTCGATCACCGGCTTTCTCTGCATCGGATCGTCCTGCGGCAGTTCCTTGAAAATGATCTTGGATGTCGAACCTGTCATCTCTATTACCTTTTCGGCAAGCTCAAGCATCGTAAATTCTCCCGGATTTCCCATATTTACCGGGCCGGTAAAGCCGTCCCTGCTGTTCATCAGTCTTACCATGCCTTCAATCAGATCGGACACATAACAAAAGCTTCTTGTCTGCCTGCCCGTCCCATAGATCGTCACATCTTCGTTTTTCAACGCCTGTACGATAAAATTCGATACGACGCGCCCGTCGTTAGGATGCATACGAGGCCCATATGTGTTAAAAATGCGCATTACTTTGATATCCACGCCGTGTTGTCTGTGATAATCAAAGAAAAGTGTTTCCGCCATTCTCTTTCCCTCGTCATAACAGGAGCGGATCCCGATCGTATTCACACACCCCCTGTAACTCTCCGGCTGGGGATGGATCTCCGGATCTCCGTATACTTCGCTGGTACTTGCCTGTAAGATCCTTGCATGGACGCGTTTTGCAAGCCCCAGCATATTCAAAGCGCCGAATACGCTCGTTTTAGCCGTTTTGATCGGATCATGCTGATAGTGGATCGGGCTTGCCGGACAGGCAAGATTATAGATCTGATCTACTTCCACATAAAGCGGTTCGGTAATATCATGCCGAATAAATTCAAAATACGGATTCGACATTAAATGGCGAATGTTGTCTTTATTGCCGGTAAACAGGTTGTCCACGCAGATCACGTCATTGCCTTCCGCCAATAATCTTTCACATAAATGAGATCCTAAAAATCCGGCTCCGCCGGTTACCAATACTCTGTTCATATCTTCCTACACCTATCCGCACGCCGCGACGCGTCAATCTAACGGCCGGATACGCTTTTTTATCCGGCTTGTTTTACCATTTATTATACTTTTCCATAATCTGTATCTTATCAGTAATAGCCGTTGCTGTCAATGTCCGCCCTTTTATACAATGCCGAATGAACGCCCCCTTCACGGTACTCAAAAATACGCTCATACTCTTCGCCCAGATGACGGTTCATCTCTTCGTCCCGTTTTGTGTCTCCCCAAAATCCATAGCCGTCGTCCGTAAATTGAATCATGATATAATCATTTTCCCCCGAAACCAGAGAAGCATACTGTTCATCGATGCAATACGGAAAGGTTTCGTATCTTAAACCGCTGCCAAATATAGTAAAGTATTTAATATGGGGCAGAGTACCCGTACAATTATAATATAAGGAATTGCCCAATACCAGTACGTCCGCGTCCTTATCCGCAATCAGCTCTCCCATTTTTTCCGCGCTCTCATAGGCGTAACCCGACGCACCGAGACGAAAGACCTTCTTTACCAACTGCAGATTGCATACCACCGTCAGCAAAAACACGGCAAGCCCTGCGGCATAAATATATTTACCGTAATGTCCGCCTAAAAACGGCTTAGCCAAAAGCTCCGATTTTTCCGTGATCCAAATCACAAACGGTACAATAAAGGGCAGATACGTTGTATAATAAATCGGATTGGCATTCAAAGACACGCTCATACAAAGCACGGAAAATAAAAACATCCCCCAAAAGGTCAGCATAAAATAACGCTTTTTATAATAACGGCAGGCTACCACAACTCCCAATACTGCCAATATTACAATTCCTGCGGAAGGCTGCAGTAAAAAATCTTTTAAATAGGAAAACAGAGTAATTCCCCTGCGCCCGTCTTTGGAATATAAAAAATTGATCTCAAACATCACATAGTACATATCTTCGATACAGTCATGCGCAATGCCGTAAATCAGTACCGGCGCCGCTGCGGCCGCAACGCCTCCCGCCAGCGCTCCCAAATTTTTAAAGAAGTTAGTAAGATACTTTTCCTTTAACAAAATAACGGCCAGACCGATTCCAAACGGAATCCACATTGCGATCAGATTCGCCTGTATAAACAATACAATGCAGGCGCATAAGCCGTGAATAAACATAAAAAGCGCCCGATGTTCCGCGATCCGATCCGTATGCCGGTTTTCCTCCATATAACGCGCCATAAAATACAGGCTGATTAAATGAAAGGCAAGCGCAAACTGTTCTCCCAGATTTCCCGTATTCCATGAAAAGAAATTCGTCGCCGCCGCCAAAAACATCATTGCCGCTAAAACGCTCTTTTTCTTGTCCTGTGTAAAAAGAAAAGCGCATTGATACACACAGATCAATTTGACCCATGCAAAGCACACTTCCACGAACAACAGCCCGTTCATACTGTCAGGCGTCAGCCATGCCCCAACCCAGTTAAAAAAGAATAGATAAAATCCTTTATGATCCGCAATTTCCTTATACAAGACCGTACCGTCCGCCGCGCTCCGCCCCATGGTATAAAAAATACTGCTGTCAGGCGACAGATACCGGATCAACGGAGAACTTCCGGCACAAAGAATCATGACCAAAACCGCATATGCCAAAAGAAATAAATATATGAAACCGTCCTTATTTTTTCCCACATTACCTTGTAAATGCACTTTTGTCCTCCTGTTCCTTTCACAACTTCTTAGACGGCAGCCGCAACGGTACGCCGACAGCATAGAACTAACAATCTTTCCTGCCCTCTACGCTTCCTGCTTTACAGGATACAAACTCCAATATCCTAATTCTATCAATGCTTACGGTATTTCAGTTTCTCCCTCTGCACCTGCTCGATAGGAAGGATCTCCTGTGATTTATAAGTTAACGATTGATAAGTGGAGTTTAGATTCCTGACAAGTTTCCTCACTCCGTCAGGCTCCAAAGACGCCGCATGATCCGTTCCCTTCCATGTCCGGTCCAGCGTATAATGTCTTTCTACCACGGACGCGCCCAGCGTATAGGCCGCAACGTCTATAGCAATCCCCAAATGATGGCCCGAAAACCCTATCTTCTTTACGATATCGCCGTAAGCGTCCCTTATCCTGTTGATCTCCAAAAGACAGACGTCTTCGAAAGGCACCGGATAACCGGAAGTACAGTTGAAAATGACCAGATCTTTATTTCTTCCGTTCTTTACGAAAAAGTCCACCAGTTCTTTCTCCTCTTCGCGGGTCGTCATACCAAGCGAGATCTGGATCTCTCCCTCATAATTTTCGCAAAGCCACTGAAGCATCTCAAAATGATTATTACATGCCGAAGGTATTTTTATAAACTCAGGATGTAAAGAAGCGATCTCCTTTGCGGAAGTCATATCCCAGACGGAAGTAGAATAAGCGATTCCATACTCTTCGCACCATTTCTTTAATTGGGCATGCTGCTCCACGGTAAACTCTAAAAATTCCCTGTGTTCGCCGTAGGTCACACCATAAGAATTGACCGGATTCGGATGGGGCGCATTATACTGCTCCTCCGTTAATAATTCCCTGTTGCACCTTTTCTGGAATTTAATAGCGTCCGCCTTGCAGAAAATAGCCGCCACTTCTATCAGTTCTTTCGCAATATTCATATCTCCTTTATGATTACAGCCCGCTTCTGCAATCACATATGGTTTTTCATAATTCATTTTCGTTTCCTTCCCGCCGTTTCCAAATTTCTAAATTTCACGCAACTCCATAATTTTGCTCCGCGCTTTTTTGTTCACATTTTAGCAGTAAATGCCAAAACTGTCAATGAAACGGCTTTTTCTCTGTCCATCCCTCCGTCCCGTCCCAAACAACGAAATTTTATGAATATTTCTTTTTTTTTCCTGCGTACAATGATATACTAAGAACATTACTTCAGAAATAGAAAGGCGTCAGTTATGAGTTTTATATCGCTTCATTTTCTTGCAGTCATACTTTGCCTGTTTTCTCTTTATTATATACTGCCCAAAAAATCTCAGCCTTACCTTTTACTTTTAGGTAATATATATTTTTACTTTAGGAATTCCGGTAACATGCTTTTTTTACTCTTTATTACTTCTTTGGCCTGCTATGGATTCGGTATCATACTTGCAAAAAAAGCGCGGAAAGGACAAAAAGCCATTTTCTTTTTTGCTGTCGTCTCTATGCTCTTTCCTCTCCTTGCATTAAAATACGGCGGCTTTGCCTTTTCAATATTGGGAATCCCTTTCACTCATTCTTTAGTGATCCCGATGGGGATTTCTTTTTATACCTTACAGTTTATCGGATATTTGGCGGATATTTATAAAAACGGACAAGCGCCCGAAAAAAACTTTATCCGCTTCTTTTTGTTCTCTTCCTATTTCCCACAGATCCTGCAAGGGCCTATTCCCCGTTTTGCCCAACTTTCCGAGACGTTATATCAGGAACACGAATTTGACGGGGAAACTATTTCCTACGGACTGCAAAAGATTTTATGGGGGCTTTTCTGGAAATTCATGATCGCTTCAAAAGCGGCCGTCTTTGTTGATAATATTTTTAATTCTCAGGAAACGATTGCCGGATCGCTTTATCTGATTGCGGGTATCCTTTACAGTTTTCAGCTTTACGCGGATTTTCTTTCCTGCGTTTTTCTTTCTCAGGGTATTTCCCTGCTGTTCGGAGTCCGGCTTTCCGAAAATTTTGCGCAGCCCTACCTCGCTTTCTCCATAAAAGATTTTTGGCGCAGATGGCATATTTCTTTGAGCCTCTGGCTGAGGGATTATGTCTATATCCCTCTGGGCGGAAACCGGAAAGGCGCTTTCCACGCAAACTTAAATCTGCTTATAACCTTTTTTATAAGCGGACTTTGGCACGGAGCAGGTTTCAAATATATTTTTTGGGGTCTTATGCATGGAATCTATCAGATCATAGGAAAATATACTCTATCCCTTCGCGACCGCATTTATGCTTTTTTCAGGCCGCTTGAAAAGATAAGGCCCTCGCTTCGCCGGCTCACCACCTTCTTTCTCGTCATGACCGCATGGATCATTTTTCGTGCCGATTCTCTGAAAGCCGGCCTGCGCGCCCTATATTCCATTATATTCCAATTTCGTCCGGCTGAACTTTTTAACGGAAATCTGTTTCTGAAAGGCCTCAATGCCGCCGAATTTGTTTTACTCTTTTTTGCCGTTATCCTGCTTCTGGTTTGGGACCGGTACACCGAAATAAAAGAAAGCCCGCTCTTATTCTTTGCCGGGCAAAAAACGATATACAGACTTTTTTATTCTATTCTTCTGCTGTTTATCATCGCGGTTTTCGGCACTTACGGATATGGATATGACGCCGGCGCGTTTATTTATGGAGGTTTTTAGTCATGAAAAAACTGATTTATCTTTATTCCAAGATTGCGGCCGTACTTATATGCCTCGTACTTCTTTTGTCTCTCCTTACTCCGGTATTTGTCCCTAAATATGGAGACACTTTCGGTACGACCGTTGTAATGGACGGCTTTTATGAACTGGAGGACAACTCCATAGACGTATTGTTTTTAGGGAGCAGCCAGATCATGACTGCCATTTCCCCCGTACAGATTTATGAAAAAACCGGGATCTCTTCTTATAACCTCGGTACGGAACAGCAGAATATGGTGCTCTCTTATTATTTATTAAAAGAGGCGCTGCGCTTTCAGACTCCCCAAATTGTTTTTTTGGACGTGTTCTTCTTATTTCCCTACAATGACAATCCTTCCCCATTAAACTCCAGCGAAGAGTTTGTCCGCAAACCCATCGATTATATGAAATGGTCCGCTAACAAATGGGAAACGATCCGCACGATCTGCTCTCTGGATACCGGACACGACATGAAAAATTACCTGTTTCCTTTCCTCCGCTTTCATTCCAGATGGAACGATCTGACTTTGGAAGATTTTACCTATCTTTTGAAAGACAAAACCAATCCGTTACTGGGTTTTTCCGTTACGGAAGAAAAAGAGCCGCAGGATTTCCAAGGTTTTGAGCCAGAAGATCCTTCCCTCACCGAAGAACTTCCCGATACGATGGAGCTTTACTTTAAAAAGATCGTATCCCTTTGTCAGGAAAAAAATATCACGCTGGTATTAATAAAAACTCCCAGAGGCGATGGGAGTTTTGAAGAGATCCGTCACAATACCGTAGCAAAATTAGCGGAAGAAAACGAACTTGTTTTTATAGATTTTAACGAAAGATCCCTGTTAGAAGAAATCGGCTTTGACCCCGAAAACGATTATATGGATTTTTCCCATATAAACTGTTACGGCGCCGAAAAACTGACCGATTATCTTGCCTGTTATCTGTCAAAAATCCATCCAAAGAAAAACCAATAATATACGACGGTCACTCTTTTCGGACAGGAATCCATAACTCGCAGAACAAATCTTTTTCTCCGTTTTCGAAATAGATTTCATAATCCGTATCGTCCGTCTGCACATAACCCGTCTGGGGAGAAAATTCTTTAAAAAACTTACTCCATGTTTCCCCCAGACAATCGCTGTCAGGACCAAAACATTTAAATACAACATAGTCCGCCGGCCGCGTATCCCATATCGTATAACCGTTAGCCGTCATCCCTGCAATAAAACTGAATGTCCGATGAAAATTATAGCTCGACATATGCACGCTTTTTGCAACCTCGGCATAATTTATCTTTTCATAAATATGTTCTTCCATATAACATATTGCCTGTTGTATCAGTTGTATAGACACTTAATTCCAACTCCTATATCTCACGTTTACTCCCATACGCCTGCTTTGGCAGACATATAAATCAGGATTTACCCCCTGTATACCCTGATTATAACGAACACTATCCGAAAAGTCCTGTTCCAGTTTGCACTGATTTGTCCCGGTTACAGTTTATGAATATCCAGCGTCTTTTCATCACTAGCTCCATGAGCGCCCCTATACCAAAACTCAAACTCTTCAAATCCTTCCGACAACAAGTAAACGCCTACCGTTCCCGTTGTTACCCCGCCAAAAAAACTGCTGCACTTTGACAAATAATATATAGCTGCCAAATAAGAGCGGTTCATGTCAATAGCATCCGCCACATAATCGGAAAGATGTCCCAGCTTGTTCTGCTGCATCCCCTGATAGCGTTTTTGATCCACATATAAAAGCTTTTTCCCATACTCCTGCTTCATTCTCTCCAAGATCATTCCATCTTCCGTCGCAAGAAAAATCTTATTACAACCATTTTTCTCAATGTTCCTTTTCGTTCTTTTAACAACTTCATCTACCGAAGGCTGAACTGCGTGTCCGACACCGGGATTCAGATAATCCGTTCCTCTGGCCAAAACGCCGAGTACCTTGTCTTCCGGTTCGAAAATAGTTTGATATTTCCGTATCACATTCTCTTGTTCAGGACTGAAACGGATATACTTTTCACACAACTTTCTCCAATATGCCGTCATCTGCGGCGCCGATACAAGTTCAAACAAATCGCTCGGCCCAAGGGGATTTTCCAACACGATCTTATTGGGCTTATCCTTGATCTGGGAAAAACTTACGCCCGCAGGCTGTTCAAAAAACAATTCCCATGCGTTGGTCTTTTTCCTGTCCTGTCTGCTTAAGAAAATATTTTCTTTCGTCTGCATATCAATCACCGGGATAAAACCGTTCTGAATACTATAACTGATCCCTGCAATAGCCTTTAAGAAAATGCAGAATAAGCCGCCTTCATCTGTAAAAAGCCGGCTGACACAGTAAATTTCTTCTTTTCCTTTATATTTTTTTATCACTTTAGCATTATGCCATGCGATCATGTTTCGTTCCACTTCTCTATAATCGCCGCTGACCAACGTCCTTGTTTTCCAATAAAAACTCAAGTTAACTCCTATCTGCCCGCTTTAGCAGGCATACAAAATTCCTTTATCCTGTCGTGCCTCGTTCCTGCTATCACTTCTCAACTGCCACCGGAATAAAAAACTTGTCCACGATCTCCCTAATCGCACCGTCTCCGCCTTTTTTCTCCGTCACATAGTCCGCAGCCTGTTTAGCCTCTGCCTGCGCGTCCGCCACGCTGAAACTAAGGCCGACCGCCTTTAAGACCTCTACATCGTTAATATCGTCCCCCACATACGCTACCTGATCCAAGCTGACACAGTATTTTTCACAAATCTCTTTTACTACGGAAAGTTTATCGACGATACCGCAATGCACTTCCTGCATCTTTAGCTTTTCCGCACGCCTGCGTACTAAGTTTCTGTCTTCTCCCGTAATAATCCCAATGATGAAATTCCTTTCCCTAAGAAGCCGGAATCCCATCCCGTCCCTTGTATTGAATTTTTTGATCTCGTCTCCCTGTTCGGTATAATACATCCCGCCGTCCGTCAGGCATCCGTCGCTGTCCGTCAGGAAAATCTTTATCTTTGCCGCCTTTTCTTTCAGGCTGTTTTCTTCGGAAACGAACCCGTTCTTTTTCATTAACGCCTCAATAATAATCCAGTCGCTGATTTCATCGATTTCAAAAAAGGTATCCTCTTTCATCTCCACCGCTTTGATTCGTCCCGACACTCTGTTTTGACTCTGCAAAAGGTCTTTTCTGCTTGTCATGTAAAAAGCGCCGTTCTCTACCAAATATCCGTCAAACTCCTGCCGTCTGGGACGATGGTACACATCATAATTGGAAGGCTTGGCATATCCTCTTTCATCCGTCCG
Source organism: uncultured Lachnospiraceae bacterium (assembly GCA_910579805.1). Lineage (GTDB taxonomy): Bacteria > Bacillota > Clostridia > Lachnospirales > Lachnospiraceae > RGIG3002. The sequence continues at coordinate 256,657 of CAJTWM010000001.1, forward strand.
CCAATGGAAACGCTTCTGCCTTACCACCGACAATACGCTGTCCGTATCCTCTTCGTCAAAAAGCGTAAATCCTTTTTCCAAATCTTCCCCCGTAAGCATCGGGGAAGTGGCCTGAATCAGCACAATATTGTCAAAGGCCCTCTCCGTGGCAAATTCTAACATGGCCGACTCGGTAGACGCCGTATCGGAGGCCGATTCCCTGCTTCTTCCGATCACCTCTACCTTATCCATTCCAAATGATTCCACCGTTTCTTTGATCCGGCCGCTGTCCGTGGCCACATATACTTTATCGATCCTTTTACAGTCACAGGCCGCCTTTACCGTCCAATACACCAGCGGTTTCCCGCACATCGGCCGGATATTTTTCAATGGAATGGACTTGCTGCCTCCTCTGACCGGAATAAATGCTACGTTCATTTTTTACTCCATTTCTGCGCCGTTTTTCTGTATAAATCCATAAACAGATTACGAGTTTGCGGCAAACGGCGCGCAGACGCAAATCTCATGATAAATCATTCAAAAACTGCAGATCCTCTTTCCCGTCACATGGAACAATACTTTACTGAGCAGGTTGACCAGCCGTTTCGTCCCGTCTTTTCCCGTTTCTTCCGCACGTTTATAGGCCTTGTATACCAAACGGCACCATGCGGTGTTCAGCCTGCTTACGCCGATCTCTTTCTGTAAAAGATAGATCTCCCGTTTTCTTGCCGCATTGTCCAGTCCCGTCTTGTTATCCTCGTACATACGGTACGCCGCGAAGCATTTTTCCGTAAAACGGAACACGGCGCGCTCCTGAAGGGCAATAAAAAATTTCCAGTCAAATACATAGTGGTATTTGATATCCAAAAGCAGATCCGGCTGCCGTCTCCAAAATACGGCGGGCTGTAAAATATAATACCATCTGGACAGCACCCATGGTTTTACTTTTCTGTTACAGGGAATCGGTTCCGTAAAATTTTTATTTCTGTCGCAGTAGTATCCGTCTCCTAAAAGCGCAGACATTTCCCGATCCTTTTCAAACCGTTCCGCCACATAGGCAAAAACGTCGTCGGAATAATAAAAATCGTCCGAATTGATCCAGCATACAATATCCCCCGTCGCCCTTTGGAATCCTTTATTGATCGCATCCGCCTGCCCCCTGTCCTTTTCCCTTATATAAACGATATAAGGATACCGTTCCATGTACGTTCGGACTATTTCCTCCGTTCCGTCCTCCGAGCAGTTATCTACAATAATATACTCGATATTCTGATAGGATTGGTTCACTACGGATTCTATCGTATCTTTTATAAACTCCGCCTGATTAAAGGTCGGCGTTATTACCGTAATTTTCATATTTACACCCTAACTCCCATCTGCCTGCTTCAGCAGGCATATCAATCAGCTTTTCCCGTTCCTGTCCGACCTTTCGTCTCCTATGGCATCCCTTTCTCCAGAGATACTTTCCGGTTCTCGACTTTATAAACCATATCGCAGTTCTCAATAGTAGAAAGTCTGTGCGCTATCATGATCATAGTCTTATTCCCATGCAGGCCGTCTATCGCTTTCATCACTTCTTTTTCCGTTTCATTGTCCAGCGCTGAAGTCGCCTCGTCAAAAACCAGAATCTCAGGATTCCTGTACAGCGCCCTTGCAATACCGATCCTCTGTCTCTGCCCGCCGGAAAGACAGACGCCTCTTTCTCCCACGACCATGTCCAGCCCCTCTGCCGAGCTTTCTACAAATTCCTTCAGGCTCGCCTCCTCTAACGCTTTCCACACCCGCTTATCGTCTATCTCCTTTTTGTCTACTCCGAACGCAATATTATTTCTGATCGTATCGTCGATCAAAAAAATACTTTGGGGAATATAACCGATTTTATCATGCCAGCCTTTTGCGCACTCGGAAATATCCTTATCGTCTACAAGAATCCTCCCCCTGACCGGCTTCTGAAGTCCCAAAATCAAATCCGCAAGCGTCGTTTTACCGCCCCCGGACGAACCGATAAAAGCAACGGATTTTCCTTTCGGTATTGTGACAACCACATCCTTCAACACATAATTGTCCGCCCCTTCATAAGCAAAGTCCACATGTTCCACAAGAATCTTGTCCCGAAATTCCACTGCGTCAGGCTTTTTATCGTCTCCCTCCTGCTTCTGAAGCTCCTCTATTTCCATCATATCCGTATAGACCAAATCTACAGAAGCTTTATAAAACATGATCGTATTGATATAAGTATACATTTGGTTCACGGTCGGAAGCAGTTTATAAGCCGCCGATACAAAGACCGCAAGCTGCGGCACGATGACTTCATAATTGCTGTTATATCGGATGCAAAGCGCCATATAGCTCATGATTCCGATAATGACCACCGTCTCGATCAGATATTTGGGAAACATATTCGCCATACGGAATTTATAATTGTTTCCCACATATTTACTGCATACTTCGTCATATTTGTCCGTAAAATACCCTTCCGTATTCAGAATCTTAATTTCTTTGATCCCTTCAAAAGACTGCTGAAGGTAATGGATCAGCGACGCCTGATAATTTTGGTTTTTCTTTCCCAGACTGCGCATGGATTTCTGCAATATTTTTACGATTCCTCCCGCGCAGAACAACAAACATACCACAACTACCAACGTCATGACAAGATTGGTCTTTGCAAGATATACCATAATGCATACTGCGGTAATTGCCTGTGAAACCAAAAGGCAGAGACTATAGATCACTTCATACAGGTTATTCGTATCTTCGTTGACGCTCCGGATCAGATCCGGCGTTTTCCGCCTGACAAAAAAAGGATAGGGCTGTCTCATATAAACCTTTAACAGTTTCATGGCGAAATTTCTCCGCACACTTGCCGCATAACGGTAAACATAACCGTACATCCAGATCAAATACAGATTTTTTACGATATAGATCCCGATGGTACACAAGATCAGCACAATGATCACGGAATCGTCGCTCTCCAACCCAAACAGCCGCATAATGATCCTGCAATAAAAACTGTCTTCCGCCGTCCCCTGCCCAAGCGTCAAATTAATGATCGGCAAAATAATGGAAACTCCGATAAGCTCCGCCGCCGCGCTGACCACGCTGAGCAGCATGATCAACACCGTCTGCCATTTTTCACGGCTGTCCAATAACTGCAGCAGTTTTCCTACCAGATTTTGAGGCTTGTTTTTCATATGCATTTTAACCATGCCTTTCTCTATTCATAAAATACCGTAACTTTTCAATCAATCCGAAATATAAATTTTTTAATCCGATCCCTCCAAGCAAAAGATAAACCGGAGTATATAAGAACAGATATCTTGCCCGCGCTTCAAACAGCAGAAGGAAAAGCGTAAGCCCCAATACCGCCAAGGCAGGTACAACAAACTCCATTCTGTTGCGGTCGAACACGATCCCTACGCAGCCGGCCAGCGTCAGTATCCAAATTCCCTGACAGAAGGTGGAATACGCACGGTGATATTTACCATCAGGATAATAAATATCCCTCAGAAAAATACTCAATCTGTCTTCCCGAAGGGAGACGTCCTTAAAGAACTCTCCTTCATAAGCCCAGCTAAAAGTTCCGTTATCATAGTTCACCATATTTTTGATCAGATAAAACTTGATATTTCCCGTTATCCCTCTGGCAAGGACTCTTTCCTTCGCAACGCGGAGATCGTTTTCTATCTTTTCTCCTTTTGTATCAAACTGCAGGGTAAAGCTCCGGTCCGTTCCGCTGAACACACCGTAAGTATTGTCATTCTGTCCAAGCATCAGATAATGCGCGATTGGCAGATCCTTATCCCGATCCGGCAGAAAACCCATATATTTTTCCGCATAAATAGAAAAACCGATTCCAAGCAGACAGCCGACACCTAAAAAGAGCAGTTCAACTAATGTTTTTTTTCTGTCTTTTTTCTCCAAAAAATGGATGAGCAGGATCAAAACGATCGCGATCGTTATAATGGACGCCGTCGGCTTGATCTCATATCCGAATTTACTTAGAAACCCTATTCCTATCCATTTTGCCGCTTTCCCTGATAATTTTTCAGGCGACAGCAGATAGAGATAAAAAATAACGATAGGAAACCAGATCGCATAGACGTCGGAATAAGGCACGCACATCCAAGGGGACAGCCCAATCAGAGCCGTAAATATGCACCATGTAACCAAAGCAGTTTTTACCGACTTAGAAAGCTTGCAGACAATAGCAAAAACCAAAAAGCCGGAGACATTAATCAGCATTGCGCCAATGCAGCATAAAATAGGATAATAACTTCTTATTCCGATCAAATATAAAACCCTGCATATATTGGCAAACACAAAAGTCAGCATGATATTGTTAGGAGAAATCGCAAAATACTCATGCGCCCCTAATAGCGTTCCCTCCTCCGCCCGATGCACGGCGTCATAATACACACAAGTAACGTCCCATCCGGTCTCAAACCAAATATGTTTTATAATAATGATCTGGATTCCATAGACCAGCACGGACGCCGCCGCCATGATGAAAAACAGTTTCTTTTTATCTATAACCGCCTCCGCCTTCCAGATACATTTCAGCAGTAAAAAAATACCGAAAGAGCAAAAAAATGCCAAAAGAAAATATAAGACATTATTTTCCGCCGTCCGGTTCATTACCGGGACAAAAATGATCCTCTTTAAAAAAAATATGCAAAAAACCGTCACTGAGATCACAATACCAAACGTAACGAGAATTGCTTTATAAAAAAAACTTTTTCCGCCTTCCATTATTTTTTTCACTGCCGTCCTCCATTTTTGCTGCACCTGTAAATTATATTGGTTCACAGATCCAACAATCGGAAACATTTACTCTTCGCTTTGATTTCCGTTTTCACAACACATATACCTGCATTTTTACATTTTATCAATAACAGCATTTAGTTGTCAATAAATGCACTTTTCTCCATTACCTCAAAATCTGCTCCGTTCAGATAATAATTGGTATTTCTCATATCTTCATTTTTCTCAAATTCTTTTATAAAATCCATAGTTTGAGTATTTAATTCCTTAACAGAACTGCCTTCCATCATTTTTTCATCGAATTTCCAGTTTATTTCTATCATTTTTTCACTGAACCGATCCAATTGCTGGTTGATCCTCCTACTCAAATAATTAAATACCAGCTTCGCCCTATCCTTCTGTTCTTCTGTCAAAGTCTGCAGTTCCTCCACCCGGTCCAACGTCCTTTCATATTCTTCTTTTGTAAAAGCATCCGTCGTATATCCAAGTCCTGAGTATATTGCATTGCCCGTAAGAATCACAGGAATCCCCAAACAGGCATACTCGCTTCCGGCATTACCATAAATAGTAACGACAACATCCGCTATTTCCCCTACCAATGCGCTGTTATACTCGTCAGGAAATAAATACAGGTTTTTTGATTTATATTTTTCATACAAATTTTCTAAAACACATCCTTCCCCATATTTGAGTGCCGCTACCGGATGTACTTTAATGATCCAATTGGCATTTTCTTTATTTCTCACATATTTCATAGTCTCTTCCATCCATGTATAAGTATCCTGATAAGCCTGCCTGCTGCATCTATGCGCACTTTCGGACAAAGTATGGGCGCAAAAAACAACATTCTTTTTCTGCGGATCAAGTCCCATAACAGAAATCAGTTTTTCCCGATTCCCTTCTTTTTTTCCGGTAAATGCCGCCTTACTGTCACGCACGTCTCCATTTTTCCCTTGAAACCTTGCCTCTAAAGCAGCCCCTGCCTGTTTGGTATATTCCGCCCTTTCCTTGACTGACATCTGTTTCAGCCTTTGAAGCATGATCGCTTTATCCAAATCCGGCCAATGAACCGTCCCCTTCATATTATCCAAAGACAGCATCCTGCCGTCCATAGTGCAATTAATAACACGGTTGACCCGTTTCCTCATATATTCTACTATCATGCCTTCATCATATATTAAATCGTCAAAAATATAACAGACAGGGCGGTAGTTCTTATAAACCTTATCCAAGGAATTCATAAACCAATAAGTTGTAAAAACCTTTTTAAAGCATATCTTATTTCTTGCACTGCGAATGGTATAAATATCCTGATTTGTCCGTATTACTGTATCATACATAAATTGTCCGATATTGCCGCCTTTATATTTTTTCTTTATCATTTGTTTTCCCGTACCTTCAAATAAAAAGAAAAAGGCTGCCTGAAAAAGTCCATAAAAGCACCCTAATATGTTTTCAAACATTTCTTTCTTTAATGACAAAAAACCAAAGCCATATGAAGCATAAAGCTTTTCCAGGTTTTCATTATATTCCCAGTCCGTTACAATCGGCCTGATTCCCGTTTTATCTTGAATGCCTTTTGCATAAAGAAGTTTCTGTTCCAGCCAAGGCATCCACTTTTCCACCATAAAAAGACCAATAAAGAGAGTTTGCTTTTTATATCCTTCACCCGCGCCGGCAGTCAGGACCGCTTTTTTTTCAGTCTTTGAATCTGTCGTTTTTCCTGTTTCCAAATTCCAAATTTTCTGATTTGCTTTACAAAAATCCTGCAAAACCTGCTCGTCCACATCAAATTTCCCAAGAAGCTTTTTTCCAAAAACTTTCTTTATTATCCGAAACATTAAAATTCCCTGTGCCTTTCTTATTTTTTATATAATCGCCCTCACATCTATCAGCCGTTTTTTTCGGTACGCAATATCATAAAAGTGCAAAGAAAGTAACAGCGGCTTTCTAAGCAATTTACACTTCCATGTTTTTTTCCCAATTTCCGCATAATAATTCGCCATCTGTGCCGTTTTTTGTTCTTCATGGACACGAAAATTTGCCAATATGGCATTCACTGTATAAAGCGGTTCATATTTCGCCAAATTCATCCACAAAAAATAATCGCCCGCATATTGATATTTTTCCAGAATTTTCCCTCCGGCTCTATCCCAGATCTGCTTTGTCCAAAAGGTAGATTCCTGTTGAATAAATCCCAAAATCCTTCCCTCATAATACCCTTTTTTTAAATAGCGCTTCGAATAAACAAATGGGCTGTCTGTCATAATATACTGAATCTCCCCGCCTTCCCAAGTCAAATTAACTGCCGGGATTCCTGTAATCCATTGCACGTTTTTTCGTTCAAATGCCCATTTTGCTACTCTGAGTGTCCATGGCATATATCTGTCATCCGCATTCAGCCAGGACAAAACTTTCCCTTCAGCCATAGAAAATCCCTTATTTATTGCATCATACATTCCATGATCTTTTTCCGATATAAAATGCATAGGATAACTGCCTTCATAAGATTTTACAATGTCCATTGTCCGGTCTGTAGAACCGCCGTCTATAATGATATGCTCATAGTTTTGATAATCCTGTTTTTTTATGGATAGAATGCATTCTTCTATATATCTTTCACAATTATAAACCGGAGTGACAATTGAAAAAAAAGGTTTTTCATGCATCTCTTACAATTCCTTTCCGTATATCTCCATCATTTTCCCATAAACGACTTTTTCCGTAAAAAACTTCTCATAAGTCGTTTCTGCCTGTCTTTTCATCTTTTCCTTCTCTTCCTTTGATAACGCAGAAAAACTACGGAGTTTCTTGTATAAATCGTTTGCGTTCCCCGTTTGGAACAAAAAGCCGCTCTCCCCGTCTGCCAATTTTTCCGACAGATTCGGCGTATCGCTGGCAATCACCGGAACGGCGCAGGCAAGGCTTTCCACCACCGTCATAGGAAAGCCTTCATACCAAAGAGAAGGATACAAAACGGCCTGCGCGTCCCGAATCAGTTCCAATGTCCGGACATGATCCGTAAATCCAAGGCAACGCACATGCTCCATGTGGTTTTTCTCAATGTATTCCTTCACCTGCTCTTCATCCGGCCCGGTTCCCAAGAGAAGCAGTTGAGGCAGTTTAATTTGTCCGTTTTCCTGCCGGCTTTCCTCTTCCCATTTTTGAAAAGCCTCCAACAGCACAAAAATCCCCTTTACCTTTTCTAGTCTTGCCGCATAAAGAAAATAAGGGCCTGCCGTTTCCCGTTTTCCCTCTTTCCTGCCGGCTGCCGCTTTTTCCCCTCTAAGTTCCAGATAATTCGGCTTCACATAAATCTTTTCCTTCGGCGCTACGGAAACGATCTTTTCTTTATTAAACTCCGTCAGTGCGATATAGGCATCCGGTTTCCTAAACGTGCCCAGTATCCTGTGTACCTTTAAGGTAACCGCTACCGCCGCCGTCTGCGCCTTAGAACCCCTGTAGCAGCCATGTCTGACTCCCTGCCAGATTCCTTTTTGCAGGCAGTCCTCGCAAATATGCCCGTTTCTGTAAAACAATGCATTAGGACAGACAAGCCTGAAATTATGGACTGTCTGAATCAGCTTTACTTTCTCTTTTTTCGCCGCAAAATAGCAGGCGTAACTAATTAACGGCAAAGTATTGTGTACATGTACGATCTCAATACGCTCCCTGCGGATCAGTTCCCGTATTTCCCGATAAGAACGAAAAGAAAATACAGTGGTAAAGGGCAGGAAGAGTTTTTTCCATACCGGCGCGGTCCTCAGTTCGTCATTGCTCCGCACATAAAAAAATACGGAATGCCCATGCTTTTTTAACAGCTCTGCATCCTGCTTTACGACCGTATCTTCTCCGCCCGCATACTGATATTCGTTATGCACAAGCAGCACCCTGTATTTTTTTTCCATACCCGCTCCCATCCGTATGTGTTCCGTGTCCTGTTTGTTCTGCCGCCACTTTTCCCTATGCGGCTCATCATACCCGTTTCGCCGTTACGCCTGCGGCATTTCCGTTCTATCCTTTCCGTCATTCCAAAGAAAGCCCGTCAATGCATCAGCTTCTGCTTTACCGCATTCCATACCCGCTTGATTCCGTAAAATTTCTTCGTATAATGCTTCTCATATTCCTTATCCACCGTGGTATCTTCCAAAAAACGGATAGGGAAAGAAAATTCCCCGTATTCGGAAACTTCTCTGGAATTGTCCTTGGTATGGGTCGCATCCTCCCTGCCGCAGCCGATATTATGGATCAGATTGCCTTTGGGCGTAATGCCCACCCCCTGATTGTCAAGGATCGTAAATACCCACTGCAGATCCCAGGTATCCACCAGTCCCGCATGAATCTTATCCGCGTCCCTGACAAACAGCTTATACTGTAAGGAATTACTAAACAAAGGACGAAGTTTCTTTTCCGCTTTTACTTTGGGCCACTTCGCCATATCAATATCGTAATGTTCGCTCCATGCCCGTCTCCACGAAGCCCATCCCCAAATACTTGCAAAATGGGAAAAGGCATAATCGCCCTGAATGAAATAATCCGGAAGGTCATTGGTTCCCGATACCATATAAACATTGGTATCGTCCTTATAATATTCTAACATTTCCTGACAATAACGGAAAAATTCCTGTTTCGGCACGCAGTCGTCCTCTAAGATAATGGCCGCCTCTTCGTGTTCAAAAAGCCATGTGATCCCGCTCGCCACCCGCTTTTTACAGCCCATATTGGCTTCGGCATAATTTTTGATCACTTCGCAGTCCCAGTCCACATGCCCTTCCACATACCCTCTTGTTTCGGCAACCTTCTTTTTTTCTTCCTCCCGGTCCTCTCTGGGCGCGTCGGAAATGATATAAAGCCTCGGCGGCTTCGCCTGCCTGATCGCTTCAAATACCTCTTTCGTCGTATCCGGACGGTTAAAAATAATCATCGCAACCGCCGTCTTCATCTGAAATTGTCCTTCCATATCATACCATGCCTTTCTCTGATCCGCTTCTCTGTTTATGCCGACTTTTCGTCAGACGTTTCCTGATCCTGCCCCTTTTTATTTTGCCCCTTTACTGAAAAGTACGCTCGTAAACGTTTTTAAGATCAGTTTCATATCCAGTCCTAACGACCAGTTATCAATATATTCCAAATCATATCTGACCACATCGTCAAAATCCGTTACCTCGCTGCGTCCGTTCACCTGCCACATCCCCGTAAGTCCCGGCCTGATGGAAAGGCGTCTCTTATAATACATACTATACTGCTCAAACTCATCCTCTGTCGGCGGTCTGGTGCCTACAAGGCTCATCTGCCCAATCAAAATATTATAAAACTGGGGCGTTTCGTCAATGCTTGTCTTTCTTAAAAATTTGCCAACTTTCGTGATCCGGGGATCGTTCTCCATCTTAAACATCGGACCCGACAGCTCGTTCTGCGCCTCCAGTTCCTTCTTCCTCTCTTCCGCGTCCGTATACATGGAGCGGAATTTATAGATCTTGAATCGTCTTCCGTTCTTCCCGATCCGCACCTGAGAGAAGAATACCGGTCCCGGCGATTCGATCTTAATTGCCAACGCCACAAAAGGCGTGATAAGCGCCGTAAGAATCAGCCCGGTCAAGCCTCCCGCAATATCCATCAGACGCTTGACCATCAATCGCCTTACATCAAAATAATTCAGGGAGTAGGAAACTACCGCATACCCTGCAAAATTCTCTATCATCCGCTCCGATCCGTCTTCCACTTCTATAAAATCAACGGCATAATGGCATACTACGCCCATGCTTTCAAAAGCCACGATCATTTCCTTGATCTGCTCGTGTCCATACTCCGGCAGGCTGATAAACACTTCATCCAAAAGCATCTGGGTGCTCACTTCATAAAGACTGGCCGAATCCGCCACAACGGGTACGCCGCCGATCTCTTTCCCTGTTTCCGACACATCCATTAACGTTATCGCGACGATCTCCGAGTTCCATGCCGCCGCCCCATGAAGATTTTCCACGATTCCTTCCGCCAGCTCCTTTGTCGTAATGACCATGACTTTATTGCTGTTGTTGCTCCTCCGGTAATACACAAGCATATATTTTTTAAACAAAATATGGAAAATATACGTCACAATTACGTTTGCCACTGCAAAATAAGCAAAGATCAAACGGGACAGCAGCGCAATCTCCTTCGTAAAAAACATTACCATCACAAGGCCGATCATCAATGTGAATGTGTATTTCACAATTGCAATACATTCTACATAATAGCCCCTTGTAAAAAAGTCTCTGTTGCCTTCTATAAAAACGCTGTATAATACACAGAACAAGAGCAGATATACATACCCCATCCGATGAGTCATGCCGTCATAAATCGACACGCTGGTCGCGCTGTATATCAAAATCGCCGCCGTATAGGAAATGATCAATGCCGCCATATCCAGACAGAGCAGACTGTACGTTTCTATCATTCTGTTTTTACGCTTTATATTCTGCATATATGCCCCCATCCGTGCTTAATTTATGTTTATCCTAACTCCCATCTGCCCGCTTTGGCGGGCATACAAATCTTGATGAAAAACGCCTGCTTTTGGCGTTTTTCCGGGTGAAACTTAGAAGTTCTAAGGCAACCACGTTGCCTTTGTGAAACAGCCTCTGCTGTGAGCGAAAACTGCCGCAGGCAGTTAGAACTTCTTTTCACCCTACGCTCTTTTCAAAAACCGCCAGATTCCGTAAAAATATTCTTCCCGTGTATCTGTCCGGCCAAGTAAAGTATACCACATAGCCCCCATAAAAAGCAGTATATAATTTCTCCCGATATATACGGAAACCGCGTGGGCTTCGATCAGCGTATACGCCGAAAACATCATAATCACTAAAAAAGCGTCATAAGCCCTGTTTTTATAACAACCCCATATCATCACGCAGAGCAGGCCGATATATAGGATTCCCGGTATGATGCCGTACCAATAAAAAATCCGCAAATATCCCATGTCAAAATAGTTCCGGTTTTCGGGACTTCCAAATAACCGCCAGTATTCGATTCCCCCGCCTGTTTTTCCCCATTGGAACCTGCCGTTGATCCGGATATCGATCTGACGCAGGATAGGGATCTCCACCCCGTAAATACTGACGATCAAGGTAAGCGCCGCACAGAACAGGATAAAAACCGCCGCCAGAATATACAGCCCCTTCTTTTCCTTAAGTCCTCCTCCGTACCTAAGAAACATGGCAAGCAGAATCGCCGCGCTGCAGACCAGCAGCCCCGTTCTGGAATCCGTAAGAAAGAAAACGAAAAGATTCATGATAAAAGTCAGATGATAAGCATACCCTTTCATCGTTTTGCCATACAGTGCAAGCCCTAACGTAAGGACGGCAAAAAACATACAGTGCAGCGCGTTCGGATGTCCCATTCCCAGACAAAATCTTGTTTCCTCTATGCCGCCTCCCCGAAAATATCCGGTCACAGACGCCGCCCCGTAAATGCCGGCCACGGACAAAAGTACGATCAAAAGACTGCCCGCCAATGTTTCGTAAAAGGTTATCTTTACCGCCGTTTTTACCGGTATCCCCTTGAAGGCCGCCACAAACGCCACGATCCTAATGATTTCTTCCCGGTCCGTCACTGCAAAGGAAACCAGCCCCAGCGCTCCGGCCAAAAAGATACACAACCATTCCTTCCAAGTATATTTCGTACAGGCAATCTTACATACAAACATCGCAAATGTGAGACGAAACAGCCACGTTTCATAAGGTATGATATAATCGCTTTTATCCAGCAGCACAAAAAGCATTTCCAAAACCAGCGCCGCATAAAAAAACGCCTCTCCGATTTTTTTCATAGATCCTTCCTTTTCTGTTTCTTGCTACCTATTCCCCAGGTTTAATACGCCGTCCATTCTTCCATGGGTACGCCCGAAATGGAATCCACCTCATAATAAGTGCAGATCAGTTCATTGATCCAATATCCCGCGTCCTCTTTAAAATCGGAATCATATCCAAAACTGTATTTTGATTCAAATCCCTCGTGAAGCAGGGGTACGGTAATGTCTTTTTCTCCCGCCGCCTTCCGTTCCCATATATAGGCGTCCCTGTTCTGATAGTCGCGGTAGATCCTCGCCGTATTGACTACGTTATCCACATAGGCAAATGCCATATAAAGAAAGAGTCCGCTGATAAAAAAGCGTTTCCCTGCCCGCACCAGCGTTTCCCCCTCCGACACTTTTACAAAGCACTGGATCACAGCCATGATCAGGAATATCCCCGCTCCAAAATAGGCCCGGTCCATCGGCGTAGGAGCCAAAACAAGCGCATAACAAGTGGCAATAAATACGAAAAAGTACAAAAGCACCGTTTCCAGTTCCTGAAAAGTCCGCTTCTGTGTCCTCACCAAAATATAGAGCGCAAGCAGGATCAGCAGCAGGATAAAAAAATTATGTTCTATCGCCAGCGTGATCTTATATGCCCTTGCTATATATTTCACGATCCCGCCGTAATTATCGTCGGCATAGATTGCCCTTCCCCTGTTTCCCGGAGCGGCCACCATAAACCCAAAACCGGTCAGCATTCCCGCCAGTCCGGCCCACATCCACGGCCGGATCTTCCTATCCTCTCTCCATACAACGAAAAGCGCCGCCAAGATCAGCAAAATGCCGCCGCCGGAAGTATTTTCGTTACACCATCCCGCGACCACTCCCGTAAAAAATAAAAGGATGCCCCAAAGCGCCGGTCTTTTTAACCTCTCCCTTTTCGAACAGGCATATTTAAACAAAGTGACAAACCCCAAAATATTCGTAGTTCCCCACAGATAGTTACATGCGCCCGTTTCCCACAATACCGTCTCCTTAAATTCCACGGAAAAGATCCATAAAAACAGGTTGATCAAAAGATAAACCGGCGTGTCGTACTTTACTTTCCCTTCGATATTGTAATAGATCAAAAGCGTCAGCCCTACAAAATTAAGACTGTTGCAGAGATTAAACACCCATTTATCCGTTTGCAGGAAAGACTTTAAGATCAAGTGGTTCACGCTTCTGCCCGTCCACGATAAATACTGCTCATATTCGCTTTTTAGCAGATCCTCCACAGAATGGATCGACCTTACCACTACGGAATAACTATAATCGTCGGACATCAGCGGGGTCAGAAAATTAAAGATCAAAATGGCGAGGAAAGCGCCGCATACCGTCGCCCAAAAAACTGTTTTTTCATGTTTTTTTAAAAATTGTCGTTCCATATCTTAATCCTTTTCTTCGCTCTGTTCCTTTACAAAAGCGTCATAATCAAAATGCAGATAAAACCGCCGCATGAAATCCATATGCTCTTCCTGATTCTCTGCGGTAATCTCGTACCCGCCCCGGCTCATCTGTTCTAACAAATACGAATTAATATCACTTATATAGTGTTCTTTATCCCGGTAATTGTCAAGATTACAGATCAGATCCGTATTTTCAAAAAAACTGAACAGCCTGACATTGTCATAGGAAAGCAGCAGATCCGTGACCATTTCCTCCGCTTCAAGCTGAGATTTGATCATCCCGTCTTTTTCCAACAGATCCCAATATAAGATACTATACGGCGGATAGAAAAAGTAAAATGTGGTATCCGGATATTTTTCCAACAGCGGCACAATGTTTTTCTCCATGTTTTCCATTACCCGTTCTTTCTCTTCCTCCGTCAATCCTTCCGCCATAGGGACTTTTTCCACTTTCCTTTCATAGCTCTGCATGATATGCGAAAACCCGTAAGCGGAACCCCACGCCGAATATTCGTCGAAAGTAGTGCTTTCTTCGCCCGTTAAAGTCAGGAAAAGATTATTAAAACACCCTCTGTATAAAATAGACTTATTCAGTACATAAGAAACGTCGTTAAAAAGGTTGTCGTCATACAGATATTCCGGATAGTCCTCGTATTGTTTCCAGTCATGTTCCCTGTTCAGTCCATTATAGTCCAGACACATCAGCACCGTTTTCAGATCTTTGTTATAAGTAAGCGCCCTGTCCAGATTTTGTGAAAGCTCCTCAAATCCCGCCCCCGAAAACGGTTCTTTCACGGACTTCGTCCCAAACAGCCTGTCAAACTCGCTTGTCTTAAAATTCTGCGTCATGCTCGAACCGGTAATCATAGCATTATAATCAAAATGTCTGGAAATCCCGTCGTTGATATACCGTTCCTCATACAACCTGTAAGAAATCAGGGAAAGCGGCTTGTGATAATGAAAGTACGGGTCGACGACAACCATGACTAGAATAATGAAAAAAAGCGTCCCAAGCTGCAGGCCCAAAAAAGTATAAAACCACCTCTTGGCATGACTGTTTTCCGTATCCTGCCCCGCCTTTGCAGGCTCCTGGTCCATAGCTGACAGCGTTTGTCCATCCTTTCGTTCTTTCATGCCCTTTCCTCCTTCCTTTCTTGTTTTATTCTCATCCGTCCTTAACCGTTTTCCGTTATCTTTCCAATACGTCTAACGTCAAAAATTAAAGTAAATAAACTCGCTGATCTGCGACAGGGACAGGATGCTCCATGTCAGCAGCAGCACCGCCTCCGCCATTTGAAAGCCGCAGCGCCTCTGTCCGGTAAACTGCAATTTTTCCGCTTTCTTTCCCGTATGTTTCAAACATAATACGGCGATCAGTAAAAAGGCCAGAAACAGTAAAAAAGGCAGCGCCGGATAAGCGTCGATCACTCCCTGCAGGCCAAACCTGCCAAGAAACCGGACTTCTGTCAGTTCATTAAAATATTCCGTAAATTCCGCCTCAACTCCACTGAACTGCCATAGGCTAATCTGCGAAAGCAATACTTTCTCGTGGGCGATCGTCGGCGCCCGGAAAATGCTCCATAAAAAAATGACCAGAATAAATGTGATCCCTCTTTTCAATAGGGAGGGGATCTTTTCCAGCCCTCTTTTAAAAATACGTTCTAAAACCATCAGGATACCGTTCAGTCCGCCCCATAACACAAAAGTCCAGTTTGCGCCATGCCAAAGTCCGCTGATTAAAAACACAATCATCGTATTGACACAAGTTCTAAACATTCCCTTCCTGCTGCCCCCCAGCGGAATATAGACATACCGGGTAAAAAATTTTGTCAGCGTTATATGCCATCTGTCCCAAAAGTCCGAAATAGACACGGCCTGATAAGGCGAATCGAAATTAAGCGGCAGTTCGATCCCCAGCATCAGCCCGATCCCGTATGCCATATCACAATACCCGCTGAAATCAAAATAAATCTGAAAAGTATAACACAACATAGCGATCAGTATATTTCCGGCATCGTAAGCATACGGACGCGGAAAGACCATTGCCACGATAGGGGAAAGTGTATCCGCTAACAACACCTTCTTCGCAATTCCTCTGGCAAACGCATAGATCCCTCTGTTTAAGTTTACATAATTAATCTTCTTTCTGCTTTCGTCCCTGAACTGCCCTATCACTTCGTCATGCCGCGCGATGGGCCCCTGGATCAAAAGAGGGAAGAACAGCCCGTAAGACGCATATTCCATAAAGGTATACGGTTTAATCTCTTCTTTATAGCAGTCTGTCACATAAGCAAGCTGACGGAACGTATAAAAACTGATCCCCACCGGCATGATCAATTTCAGCAGCGGAAGATCGGCCTGAAAGATCCGGTTCACATTCTCAATAAAAAAGTCGCTGTATTTATAATACGCCAACGCCCCAATGTGGAAAATCAATACGGCGGCAAACAACGCTTTTTTTGAAAAGGCGGACATTCCTTTTTCCATCCTCCGCACGGCAGCCTGATCGACCGCCAGACCGACGCAAAAAAACAACAGGTACTTAACGCTGAAAGCGCCGTAGAAGCAACAGGACATTCCTGTCAGCCACAACATGCCAAGCCTGTATTTACCTGCTTTATTTATTCCGTAATACCCGATCAACACAAGGGGCAGAAATAACAAAATAAATATGTAAGAATTGAACAACATATTTATGGCCCTGTTCCTTTCCCGGCATACCGGTTCTATCCGTAACCGATGTCCGTTACTTTTTCCCCCCGCCAAACAGTCTTTTAATCCCCCGTCCGCATTTTAGTACAAACCGGCGTATTCCCGCCTGAAAATGACGGCGTTTCTTCTCTCCCGCCGATTCTTCTTTTAAGATCAAATGGGAATATTCCTCCTGATGTTCCCTTAAATACAAGGGAAAACTATCGTCAATCTCTACTTTGACAAATTCCGCCTGCCTGTCGAAAATATCTTTTCCGTCCTTGATCTTATCTTCCACTTCGGATAACACGGAACGGCTGTTATATTCCTGATGCGCCGCCGATCTGACCTTCTGCGCCACACGTTTTTTGACGTCCGCTTCGCCGTGGCCGCCCATATACCCAAAATGCCAGCCTCCGTCCTCTACCCGTATCCCAGTCTCTTTTCTTTCCGGGAAACGCAGTTCGCCAAGCTGTAACCCCTGTTCCCTGATCAGCTTATAGCGGCACATTTTAGAACCGATCCACTTTTTACGCCCTACCCCTTCAAACTCTCCCGCATAGGAGAGCAGGTTTCCCGATACTTCTTCCATATTCAGGTAGCAGTAAAACATCCTCTGTGCAAAATGATAAATCTTATCGTCCCGAAAGTCTTTTAATATTTCCTTAATTTTCTCGGGATTGGGAATCTCGTCCAAATCGCTGAAAATAATAATATCTTCGTCGTTACAGTCCTTCAGCCCTCTCCCTACCGCGTTTTTCTGAAAAGTATCCCTGTCGTGGGTAACCCCTTCCGGCGTGTCCTCTACGACCACATGAATGATCTTCTCCGCAAATTCCGCAAACATTTCTTTATTTTCTTCATAATAAAGCGGTTTGGCCAGTCCCGAAAAAGTTTCCGTCGCCTCGCTGATCACAAACCTGTCCACCACCGGAGAAAGCACCTGTAACCGCAATTTCAAAATATCCAATTCGTTAAAAAACTGAAAACAATCGTATACCATATTGATACCCCGTCAAAATCGGAACAGTTTCCGTATCCTTCTAAACACTCCGCGTAAAATCTTCATTACATAAGCGACGCCGTAGATCCGGCGCGCATTCAGTTTTCCGGCTAACAGCCTGATCCCCGTAAGTTTTTGGTTCAGGCGCTTATAAGCGGCGGATCTCTCCTTATAAACGGCCAGCTCTTCCCTGCACTGCTTAGCGGTAAACAGCTTTCCCTTTCTGTCCTGATACAAAAATCCTGTGTAAATATTCTGTTCCGATACCCAGTACCCGTCGGAAACATTATGCCTTGCCCAATATTTAGGGGCAATGACGTTCTGCACCGTCTCGCTGGTAAAAACCGGAAAATAAGCAAAAGAGGAGTTGGCAAGCAGTAAATGTCTTGCATTTTTAAGGATCGCATAGTCCTTGGCAAGATCGAAATTGCAGGCCGGTATTCCCGGCAGGATCTTTCCCGCCTCCCTGACATCGTTGGTAATGATCATAAACTTCATGTCGGGATTGATCTTTTTCATATTTTCCATACCGTGAAGCCAGTATTTCTTCTTTAAATAAAGCTCCGGAGAACCTAAATAATCGGAACAGCGCAGATGGATGATACACAGATCGTCCCGGCAATAGTCTTTACAGTCATATTCCTCTTTGACACGGAGCCACTCCCTTATCTCTTCTTTGTGTCTGATATAGTAGTCTTCCGCCTGCATATTGCCGATAAGTAAAGTACCGTCCTCTACTTGGAACATCTGCCTGTCCGTCCCCGAAACATAGCAGCCGTGAGTCAGGTCATGTTTGGAGTTGCCCCGAAACAGCCTGTCCTCCTTTTCTTCATATACCTTCTGAAAATCCTCTCGCTTTGCCGGTTTTCCAAGATCCAGATCCATAAAATAAAGACCGCAGTCGCTATGAATATTATTGGCAAAATTTTCGGGAGTAATCAATCCGAAATCATATCCCAGGTCTTTTGCAATACATCTTGTCGTCACATAAAAAAACAACTGGTTCCCAAGTCCCGCCCCTTTAAATATTTCCGTTCCGAGCATCTTCCGTCCTCCGTTTTAATTTTTATACTCCGCCATCCACTCCTGAAACATCAGGATATACCAGATCTGGATTCTCCAAATATCCTTTTCGGTAAAATCTTTCCATATCTTTTCCACCACATCGGGATTTAAGATCCCCTGCCGTTCGATGGCCTTTCTATCTAAAAGCGTTTCCGCCCACTCTCTAAGTTCCGGCTCTTTTAACCATTTCATGATCGGAATGGAAAATCCCTTTTTCGGGCGTTCCATCATCTCTTTGGGCACATACCTGTATAATACGTCCCTCAATACCCTTTTGCTCACGCCGTCTTTCTTTTTATACCCCACAGGCAGCGTCCACGCAAATTCTACCACATCTTTGTCGAGCATGGGAACTCTTGTTTCTAAAGATACCGCCATTGCCGCACGGTCCACTTTGACTAAAATATCGTCCGGATGGTACATGACCATGTCCATCAGCATAATATTATGCTGCAGGTCCTCAATGGCTCCGTACTTATATTCGCTGTGTTTATAAGGACATGGCTCGGTATTTTTACTTACCTTTAATGAAAGCGGTTCTTCCTGATTGGACAGTTCGTAAAGCCTTACCGGATCTTTTGCCCCTAAAAGCATTCCTTTTGTCTGATGCACTTTATCTTTGATAAAAGGATTGTGTACAATCAGTTGGCTGCATAGTTTCCTTACCGGATAAGGCACGCTCTTCATTTTGTTCCAGATCCGGTCAATGGAATCGTACGTCACATAACCGCAGAACAGTTCGTCCCCGCCGTCTCCGCTCAAAGATACCGTAACATGCTCCCTCGTCATTTTGCTGACTAAAAAAGTGGGGATCTGGGAACTGTCGGCAAAGGGCTCCGCAAACATTTTGGCCAAAGACGGGATCACCTGTTTTGCATCCCGGTCGGTAATATACAGCTCCGTATGCTCCGTCCCCAAATGCTTTGCGATCTCCTTTGCATAAACCGCTTCGTTATATTCCTGCTCCTCCATCCCGATCGTAAAACTTTTTACTTTCCGGCCGCTAAGGGACTGCATCAGCGCTACCACCGTAGAACTGTCGATCCCCGCGGATAAAAAAGCGCCTACCGGAACGTCGGCTGCCATCTGTTCTTTGATCGAAGCCTTTAAAAGCCGTTCCAGCTCATCCGCCGCTTCCTTCCCACTTCCCGTAAATAAATGCTTCTGCCCGCTTACCGCCGCTTCTGTCATCGACCAGTAAGGACGTATCGTCACCTCTTTGTAAGGTGCCTCCAGCTCCAGAATGCATCCCGGTTCCAGCTTATAAATATCCTGATAGATCGAATAGGGCGCCGGAATGTAACCGTGTACAAAATAAAGCTGCAGCACCTTTTCCTCGATGGGATTGCAAAATCCTTTCAGGACCCGTATGCTCCCCAGATCGGAGGCAAATACAAATTCCCCGTTTACAAAACCGTAATAGAGCGGTTTTTCTCCTACTCTGTCACGCAAAAGCCATAATTTTTTTGTCTCCTGATCAAACAATGCAATGGCAAACATCCCTTTACACTGTCTGATCGTCTCTTCCACCCCGTAGCTTTCAAACGCTTCTAAAAGCACCTCGGTATCCGAAGATCCCTTAAACGCCGTTACCTTTCCTTCGTCAAGAAGTTTTTGAGCCAGCTTTTTGTAATTATAGATCTCCCCGTTATAGCAGATTGTAAACCTTCCGCTCCTGCTCGTCATGGGCTGTGAACCGGTTTCGGACAGATCCACGATGGAAAGTCTTCTATGCCCGAATACGACGCTTTCATCCCCGCTGCTCCAGATCCCGCCTGCATCCGGTCCTCTGTGAAGCATCCTATTATTCATATTTTCAATGTCTTCCCGCCAATTACCTCTTCGATTGCAAAATCCCGCAATGCCGCACATAGTTTTCCTCCGTTCTGACCGATGTGTACCGTTTGCTGATACCGCACCGTTCGCCGATGCGTACCGTTTACTGATACCGCACCGTTTGCCGATGCGTACCATTACTGGTGTGGCGCCGTTTGCCGTCCCAGCCGCTTTTTTATCGCATGAGGATACCCTTTTGTCACATTCCATTTCATGATCTCCCAAGCCCGCTTCGCATACTCTGCATAAGGAATCCGCATGGACTTTGCATATTTCCACCCAAGTTTATAGGGAAACACAAACTGTTTTACGAAAAACTCCCTGCAGGCCTGATTCTCCCATGCCTGATACTCCCGATACAAAATCTCATAGTCCGTCAGTTTCCGCTGGTCGATCTCTTTAAAATCACAAGTATATTGGTTGTCATGCACGCCTATGGAGATCAGCGGTTCTGTGGTATAGGCAAAATTACTGTTCTTTTTTAAAATACGCATAAATAAAAATACGTCCGAGGCAAAGGTGCTGCGCTCGTCAAAATAACAGCCGCAGGCCCGGTATATGACCGCGCTCGGCGCGCCGATCTCGTCGCCGGTGATCAAATGCCGATAATCCTTTGTGAATCCCTCGATAAATTCCTCCGTAGCGGCCCTCGCATAAGAATCGGAGGCCGATACCTGCATACTTCCGCAAAAAGCCAGCGCCGCCTCCGGCTGATCCTCCAAAAGCTTTACCAGCTTTTCCAGGCTGTCCCTGTAAGTAAACCAGTCGTCGCTGAACATGATCTTAATGTAATCGCCTTTTGCAAGCTTCAGGGCTTCATTCCAGTTAAAAATATGCCCTAAAGGTTTTTCATTATGCCGGTACCTGCATTTGTGCAGACAGGGAAACTCCTCTTTCGTTTCTTGTTTCCCGATCCATTCTTCTATGCGGGAATCGGTAGAATCATCCGTAATAATGATCTCTATATCCTGATAGGTCTGCTCATTAACGGAACAGACCAAGTGTTTTACCTGTTCCAAATTGTTATAAGTCGGAATACAAATAGATACCTTTCCCAAACTTCCTCCTCCATGCCGCGGCTCTGCCGTGACATTTTCAATTTCACGCTAACTCCCATCCGCCCGCTTTTGCGGGCCTACAAATCTTGATGAAAAACGCCTGCTTTTGGCGTTTTTCCGGGTGAAACTTAGAAGTTCTAAGGCAACCACGTTGCCTTTGCGAAATGCCCTCTGGCATGAGCGGCTAGAACTTCTTTTCACCCTATGAGCCAGTGCTTTATCTTTCGCAGCGGCTTTTTGATCCGCTCTATCAGTGTCGGTTTGATAAAATTAGGGTACTCCGCATTCGTTCCCCACCATTTATGAAAAACAAAAGGACGGATATTCCTGCCTTCCAGCTCCGGAATCATATGCTCGTGGCCAAAGTATACCGCTACCTCCAAGGGCGCATATGTCATCCCCTCCGCCTCAAATAAATGCCGCATCCTGCAGCAGATAAAACCGTCCTCATTAAAGCAGCCGTCTTCCGGCGTCCATGGCATATTGCTCTTTTTCGGAAATTCCATCAGCCTCTTGCTTCTGATAGAAACACTGTTTCCCACTCTGCACAAATTTCCGTGAATATCCCGGTACATCAGATCGTTGGCAGGCATGGGCCATGGGGATCCGATATAATCATAATCAAGAAATTCCTCCCTGAAACTTTCCGGATTGACCACAAATCCGTCGGCATGTACCAGAAGTGCAAATTCCGTATTGACATATTCTCCAAGCTCATAAACCGTCTTATAATTAAAATCATCGATATGGGTCAGCTTGGACGTATGCTTATAATGGATCGCCTTTGGCAGCAAGAATGGCTTTCTGTGCGTTACCAAAACAGCTTCTCCAAAATCGATTCCCCGCATACTGTACTGCATCGCTTTTACGGTAGCTTTCACATTGACGCTTGTCATGGCGATCAGCGTCACGTTAGGAAGCTGCAATCTGCCGTTCTTTTTTTCCATTCCGCCAGCCCTTTCCTTTCTGTTCTTTTTCTGTTCTTCCGGTTCTTCACAGTTTGTCCGTCCTTACCGGCATTCCGCTGCCTCAAAGCTTTGTCTCAACAATTTTCCCGTTTTCCACTTTGTAAATCATATCACACTGTTCGATCGTATTCAATCTGTGCGCAATGATGATCATCGTCTTCCTGCCGTGGAAACCGTTGATTGCCTCCATCAGCACTTTCTCCGTCTCATTATCAAGAGCGGAAGTGGCCTCGTCAAACACCAGAATCTCAGGGTTATGATACAACGCCCTTGCAATACCGATCCTCTGTCTCTGTCCGCCGGAAAGCCTTACCCCCCGGTCGCCGATAGCCGTATCCAGCCCTTGCGGAAGGGATTTCACAAAATCTTTTAGCTGCGCCTCCTCCAGCACTTCCCATATCCGGTCGTCCGAAATCCCGGAGTCCGCGATGCCGAAAGCAATATTGTTCCTGATGGGTTCGTCCACAAGATAAATACTCTGCGGAATATAACCGATCATGGCAAGCCACGAAGGATAATTGTCAAATATATCCCTTCCGTCACAGGTAATACTACCCTTCCTCACAGTCAAAAGACCTAAAAGAATATCCACTATCGTCGATTTACCTGCGCCCGAAGTTCCCATGATCCCCACCGATTTTCCCCGCGGGATCACCATATCCGCACCGGAAAATATGTCTTTGTCCGTATTGGGATAGGCGTATTCTATCCGCTCCATACGGATCTCTTTTGTCAAAGTAAGGGGTTTTGCGTCCCATGTGTCTTTATTAGTCTTGGAGCCTGCAATCGCTAATTTATTCATATCCAGATTTTCATATAAGAAATCCAGACAGGGCTGTTCATAAGCCACATTTGTCATATAAGTATTGATCCTGCTCACACTGGGAAGCAGCCTTGACGCCGCCACGCCTAGAGCGGCAAGCTGGGGAACCAGCGCCACCACGTCCGCGCCGGTACCGATGTCGACCGCCAAATATCCAAGGATGCTGACCAAAAACACGGTTTCCATCAAAATTCTCGGCAGCGCGTTTAAAATGGCGTATCTCCTTGCGATCCCCGCGCCCACTTTTCCCGTCTCTTCGTAATTGTCCGCAAAAAAACTCTCCCTGTGCAGCACTTTTACGTCTTTGATCCCATAAATCGCTTCAATGCGCCATTTGGCGATGCGGGACTGGACTTTCAAATTTTTCTCGCCGTATCTGCTTAAATTAGGTTTCAGGACTTTTGTAATAATCAACGTCATAAGCAGCAGGATAAAGATCATAAAACAGGTAATCTTAAAGCTGACGATCAGGGACACGATCCCCAGACAGACCGCGACCACAGCCTCCGTCGTCATAAGGATCAGATTGAGCAGCATGGAAAACACCTGCGGAATATCCGCATCCGTAATACGGAATACGGTAGGGATGTCCGCATCCAGATAAAATTCATAAGGACGGTTCAAAAACTCGCGAAGCACCCTGCTGATCATCCGGTTTCTGTTATTTGCAATAAAACGGTTCTGCACATACTGTAAAAAGATCATATAAATACTTTTTACAATATACAAAACCATCAGCGCCACCAAAATGACTACGATCAGCGTGGTGGAATCCTCAATGCCAAGAAAGCCGCCGATCCATACCACATAAGGATTATTGGGCTGGATGATCGCCGCCGCCACCGGCAGGATCGCCGTAACGCCTACCGCCTCTAAAATACCGCCGATCAAAATAAGTATTGCCAAAATGGCCAAATGCGATTTTTGTTTTTTATCCAAAATGTAATTCAGTTCTTTTACAAGCTTCATCCTATATCCAAACCTTTCGTAATCCTTTTCCCACGCCTGTCATGCCATAATACAAACCGATAGTAAATTCCCGGAGCCCATACAAAGAGAAAAAGCCTCGCCTTGTCCGTCTTCTTTATCCCTTCTCCCTTCAGAGAACGTAAAATCCGCCCGCGATGCTTCGCCGCATATTCTTTTACGCGGCGCGCTTCTTTTTTTAACATTCTATCACGAAATCCCAAATAAAAATACAAAAGTCTCTTTCCAAAGCAAAAATATGCCAATTCCGCCTCTTTTCCAAAACCGTTTTGTTCGATCAGACGGATCTGCTCCGCCAAAAGAGGAATTTCTTTTTCTACCGTATGTTCCGCATCCCCGCAATGCATCAGGCTTTCTTCCCTGTCGTCGCAATAGTGGTAGAACGCATGGGGAAGGTAAACGCACTGCTTTGCTTCGCAAAATATTTCCGTGGAAAACAAAAGTTCTTCGGTCCGTTTTATGATTGGAAAGCGTTTCGGTCCGATCAGCTCCTTCGCAAACAGTTTGCCCCATACACTATGAGGAATCCTGATTTTTTCATCTTCCAATAAGTAATATTCCAATAATTCTTCCGAGGAAATCAACATCTCCTTATTTTTCGCCGTGTCCGCTTTCTTTTCCTGCTTTTCCCCGCTCTCCGGCAAATCTTCCTGCATATCCCCTTTCCGTTTTTCCTCGGCGGCCCGTAAATATCCGCAAACCGCAAGCGGCGCCTGATACTGTCCCGCAAAACGCACCATCAGAGCGATCATTTCCTTTTCTATCCAATCGTCGCTGTCCACAAACACGATGTAATCTCCGCCCGCCTGCGCAAGTCCTTCGTTTCGTGCGGAAGATACGCCGCCGTTTTTCTTGTGTACGACTCTGATCCGTCCGTCCTTTTTTGCCGCCCTGTCGCAGAGCATGGGAGAAGTATCCGTAGAACCGTCGTCCACTAACAGGATTTCCAGATTTGTATACGTCTGCTCCCTGACGGAGCGGATACATCGTTCCAGCTGCTTTTCCGTATTATAAACCGGTATAATAACGGAAACCCTTTTTTCTTCCTTTTCTCCCATTCTCTCCTCCTTCCTGTGGGGCTCTGTGCGGATCCGGCGTATCGTCCGTACCGGCCCGCTTATTTTTTCTTGTCCCGGCATCCTCTCCCCAACCGGCCGTCTTAAAACCGCTTCATGCCGTCTCCGTCGATCAGAACCCATCCTTTCCACTCTTTTGCCGTTTCCCCGGGCGTGATCTTTTGATAACGGTCAAAAAGAAGGGGGCGGATCATTACCTTATCTTCTCTCACGGAAAGTCTTGCCGCCCACATACTGAACGTAGAGTTGGCACAGATATGATATTTGCATAAGCTCATCAACATACAGTCATAAAAGCTGTCCTTTCCATGATTCCAGTCGACAAACTCGGCGTCCAGATCCTGATACGTTTTTTTGGCATATTCCGTATCATCCGAAAAAATGTATAATTTCAACGGTTTGTTTTCACTAACCATCCCGCTGTTTTTTCTCTCCTCATAAACTTCCTTCACATAAGAAAGGGCGCTCCGGTAATACTTTTCCGTGCAAATATCCCGGTATCTGTCAATGCAGGACGGATCTAAATAATCGCTCCTTCTTATATGCAGAAATACGGATTCCTCCCGTTGAATCCTTTCCGCATACTCCCTGTTCTTGAAAAGGCTGCTTACCGGAAACCGGATCTTCTCCTGCAAAAGAGGCAGAATATCCGAAATATAGGCTTCGCTGTTCCAGTAACCGTCCAAATATACCCCGTCCAGTTCAAACACCCTTCGGTCAAAGCGGTCGTTCTCCCGAAAAAGTTTTGCCCTCGACCCGAACAATTTTCTCCGCACACGGCTGAAAAAGGCCCTGCTGTCGTCCGTAAGGGAAAATCTCTCTTTCGGCGTACAGACTTCATAGGAAAGCCCGTCTAAATAAGGCAGTTCCAACGCCCGCTTTTCCGGTTCCCGCGCCCCCGGCAGATAATCACCGATATCCAATTTTACTTCCCTTCCAAGGCTTTTCAGCTTTTCATAAAGCGCATAACAATAAAGCTGATTCCCAAAGCCCCCAACCACATGTATGATCACCATATCTCTGTCCCAAGCTTCCCTTCCGGTTTATCTTTACACACTTAGTCCGTTCAAATATTCCTCCCACATCCGGCACACCTTCTGCGGTTCCATCTGCTCCTGTATCCGAAAAGCCTGATCTCCCAGCCTTTTTTCCAGCTCCGGATCCGAAAGGATTTTACGGATCGCCTCTGCCAACGCCTTTTCGTCCCCTACCGGCACTAAAAGTCCGTTATCACCGTTTTTGATCAATTCCGCCGGGCCGCCGCAGGGACAGTCCGTAGCGATCACGGGAAGTCCCAGACACATTGCCTCGATCACGGAATTGGGCATTCCCTCCGTATAGGAAGTCAGCGTAAAGATTCTGACCTTCTCAATATGAGCCGCAACATCCGACACACTGCCGGGCAGTTCTACTTTTTTTTGCAGTCCCATTTCCGAAACCAGCTCTTCTAACTTTTCCCTGCTCTCTCCCTCTCCGTAGATCACAAGCTTTATCTTTGGGAACTCCTGCTCTATCATAGAAAAGGCGCGGATCAGCATAGCATGGTTTTTATTGTCGTCCAGCCTGCCCGCCGCCGCAATAACCTCTTCCTTTTCTCCGGTATATCGTTCTCTTAAAAACAAAGGATTCAACGGATTGGGCAAAATAACCGCTTTTTGCTGTACCCTTTTCGGGAAAAATGCCTTTGCCTGTCCGGTCTGTAGGATCACGCCGTTTGCATGACTGAAAAGCAGTTTGGCGACGGCCTGCATTTTGGAACCTTCATATTCCATGGTCGGCTCGCCCCTTACCGATACCGCCGTCTTGACAGGAAGAAAGGCCGCGGTCAGGATCGCCATCAGATTGTTTTTGCCTAAAAAAGACAAAACCACATCCGGCTTATATGCTTTCCAGATTCCACGCAAAGTATGGAAACGCTCCAAAAAATTATGAAGCCTCCCCCCTTGAAGCCTTTCCTCCTCCGGCTCCGAATATACCCTCCTGATCCCTGCCGGAATCTCATATTCCACTTCTTTTTTATACTGCGTGACCAAGATCACTTCATACCCTTTTCCGTAAAAGTACTCCGCCAGATTAGCCATGACCCGCTCGGATCCGCCTTTTTGCAGGGAATTAATAAACAACGCAATTCTTCTCATTTTTATACCCCATATCCGCTTGGGCGGACTCAGATCAGACCATATACTCCCGGTACCATTGCTGGAATACGAAAAAGGACCATGCCGTTTTGGAAAAATTAGCCCCCGATGCAGGCCCTTTATCTCCCGTGCGCAAATATCCGGCAATAAATTGGTTGACATAATTCGGATCAAAAATGCCCTGCTTCTTCAAATAAGCCGTATCGCACATGTCCGTAAGCTGCTCTTTTAAAGGCCCCCGCATCCATTTGTCAAGAGGTACGCCAAACCCTACCTTAGGGCGGTCAAGCAGCTCTCTAGGTATATAATCATAAGCAATATCTTTCAGTATCCTTTTTTTAACTCCTTTTGCATACTTATAAGAGTGAGGCAGCCTGTAAGAATATTCCATCACATTCACGTCTAAGATCGGGCATCTGGACTCCAGCGAATATTTCATGGAAGCTCGGTCTACTTTACATAAAATATCCCCCGGTAAATACGTCTCCTCATCCAAAAGCATTCTTCTTTCCTGCCAGTTCTTTTCCTCATATCGGGATTCCTGCCTGAATTTGAACGGAACGCCGCTTTCCGGCAGCATCCGGTCGATAGCGCGGATGTAGGAGTCTCCTCCTAACTGCGTCTTGGTTTCTTTATCCCGGTTTAAAGCAATGACCTGCACTTTAAAGGGCAGCTTTCTTAGCAGCCCTGCCTTTTTTACTAAAGGCAGATTGCAGACGCCGAAAGTAACCCCGCCAAGCAGGTCGATCTTCTGTGCCTGCGCCACATAGTCATAAATATTATATCCGCAAAAAAACTCGTCCCCGCCGTCTCCTGTCAATACTACGGATACCTTCTCCGACGCCAGTTTCGATACCAGCATGGAAGGGATCTGGGAACTGTCCGCAAAAGGTTCGTCATAATATTTCGAAATACTTTCCACCATGTCGAACATTTCTTTTTCATCGATATACAGCTCGGTATGCTCCGTTTTCAAATGCTTTGAAACCTGCTTTGCATACTCCGCCTCATTGTAACGCTTTTCGTGAAAACCGATCGAAAAGGTCCTGACAGGGGTTTCGCTGATTTCCTGCGCAATGGCGGTAATTAAAGAGGAATCATATCCCCCGCTCAGAAAAGCGCCGAGAGGCACGTCCGCAATCATGCGCTTGCGCACCGCCTCTTTTAAAAGTCCCTTCAATTCCTCTTTCGCCTCATCGTAAGAAGGCACTTTTTCTTTGACCGCCTTTCCGTATACCTGAGGAATATCCCAATATTTTTGTTTCTCTATTTTTCCTTTGTAAAATGTTACGATCTGCCCCGGCTCCACCTTATAAACATGCTCAAAGATAGAGAACGGTTCATTGACACATTGCTGGAACATATAACGCTTGATCACGTCCCTGCGGATATTTTTAGGAAATCCCGGATAAGCCATGATTGGCTTCAGTTCTGAAGCAAAAACCAGATTTTCTCCGTCCTCCCAATAATAAAGCGGTTTTTTGCCGATCCGGTCGCGCACTAAAAAAAACTCTCCCGTCTCTTTATCATACAGGGCGATGGCAAACATTCCCTGAAATTTAGAGACACAGGAGATCCCCCATTTCAAATAGGCGGCAAGGATCACCTCCGTATCGCAGCGGGACCGGAAAGGATAGTCCTTTAACTCCTCCCTCAGCTCCAAAAAATTATAGATTTCTCCGTTATAAACGACCACAAGCCTTTCATTGACCGAGTGCATCGGCTGATGGCCCAATTCGGAAAGATCTAAAATGGACAGCCTTCTCTGAGCCAAACCTGCCAGATAGCCGTCTGACGCCTCAAAAATCTCCTCTCCGCTGTCGTTAGGTCCTCTGTGATACATCGTATCGTTCATGGCTTTAAGCTGCTCTCTGCTTATGCTTTTTTTCGAGATGAATCCGCATATTCCGCACATATTTCCTCCATATACTGTTTCCACTGAGTCGAGATCACTTCCACGCTGGCCTTCTTCCCTATGAGTGCCGCCTGTTTTCCAAGCCGTTTTGCTAATCCGGGCTGTTCGATAAGGCGTTCCATCGCCTCTGCCAACGCTTTTACATCACCTACCGGTACTAAAAGCCCGTTTTCTTCCGGCGTGATCACCATGGCAGGCCCTCCCGGCGGACAATCCGTCGCTACCACCGCAAGTCCCAGAGCCATTGCTTCCAGTACCACATTCGGCATTCCTTCATAATCGGAAGAGAAAGCGGCAAACGCGCCGTTTATCATATCCTTTTCCAATTGGCCGCTGGCTCCCATAAGAAGCACATAGTCCTCCGCCTGTTTTTCCCGGATCAAAGCCTCCACTTTTTCCTTTGTCCCGTCAAAAGAATCGGAACCGAAAATCTTTAAACGATAATCGGGATATTTTTTATGCACCTCGCAAAACGCCTCGATCAGCATAAGCTGGTTTTTAAAATCCACCAGTCTCCCCGAATGCACCACCGCCTTTTCTCTTTCCTCAGGTATCGGATTCCCCAAAAATTTCGGATTGATAGGATTCAATATAATCCTTGATTTCTTCGTAATATAATCGGGAAAGAAATCCCTCTGCTCCGCCGTCTGGAAGACGCAGCCGGCAGCCCGTCTGAACAAAATCGGAATCTGTATCTTATCGGACAGAAAATCATAATATCCGACCGGATTGATACGGACTGAAATGAGTACCGGCATCTTCATGCCGACGGTAGCCGTAAGCGCCCTGTAATTCGCCTTTCTTGCGAACGCAATAACGATATCCGGCTTCGTCTTTTTTAAAAATCGCCGCAGATTAAAGATCCTTGCAAGAAACTTTCCGATCCGCCCGTACTTTTCCTGCTTTCCGGACAGTCCCACATGCACCCGCAAAATACGGCTGTCTATCGTATATTCGTCTTCTCCCTGCCATTCGGTAGCAATATAGACTTCATATCCCCACTGTGCAAACTGTCCCGCAAGGACGGACACTACTCTTTCCGCCCCGCCCCTTTCCAGACAATTTAAATGAAATACGATCCGCTTCATCTCTCTTCCCGCTATCCTTCCTTTCAGGTATCTTTCCTGATCAGTTCTTCCAAATTCCTCTTATAAGACTCCAGACTGAACTCTTCCGCCCGCTTTACCGCCTTTTTTCTATAGTCTTCAGCCAGTTTGGCGTCTGTCAGCATTCTTTTCAGTTCGCCTGCAAAACGCTCCTCTTCTTCTGTCAATTCTGCCGCATTAATATTCTTTTCCCCCGTAAAAACGGGCGTAATCAGTCCAAACTCTCCAAGATAGACCTGATTTTGACTGCTGCATTCTTTATAATCCCTGTTTAAAATTTCTGCAGGCCCTGTCTTACAATTTACGCTTACGCAGGGAACGCTGCAGGCCATCGCCTCGATCAGCGCATTGGGAAAGCCTTCGCTTTCCGATGTCAGCGCATACACGTCCGCCCTTTTTAAAAGCGGGAAAGGATTTTTCATCACTCCCGTAAACAAAACGTCCTCCGCCATCCCCAGCTCCTCCGCCAGTTTACGGTATTCCGTATACGCTCCCTCGCCGATAATAGCCAGTCTGCAGTCCGGGATTTCCTTTTTAAGCAGATAAACGCTTTTCATCAAATGCCAAAAGCCTTTTAAGTCGTCTTCCCGCCCCATGGAAACGATCAGTTTTCCCGGTCTGTTTAAAAATTGCCGTATCGCTGCCGCTGTCTCTGCCCCACACTCTTGAAAGCCTTCTTCTTTCAGCTTTGCGATCTCACTGACATTGCAGGGATTGTACAATACGGCGGAGGATTTTGTGCCGAATATGCGGTTGATGTCCTCCTCCATGACCTTCGTACAGCTTACCACCCGGTCCGCCTTACGGCAGATCAGCCTCATCTTGCTTTTTTCCTGCAAAACGCCGTAGCCCCGGATGCCTGCCCACACTCTCTCACGGCCCTTCGACAATACGTTAGCGATGTTGGCGGTTACGCCGAAACTATAACTGATCTCTATGGAAAGCCGCTTTTTCAGCTTTTTTAAACGGCCTATCCTTTTCAACAGATTAAAGACTTTGCCCGCTCTTCCTTCTACCGCTCCCAGACGCAGGTCGGTCAGTTCCACGCCCGATACGTCGTAGATCATATCCTGCGAACTAAAGATCACAAGAAATACCTCATGATTATCCTTTAACAGCTTCGCCGTCAATGCGCAGATCCTTTCAAAGCCGCCCTGATGGAGCATCGGAACAATCAGCATAATCCTTTTTTTCATAAATAATCTTCCTCTCCGGTCAGATAGAACTGCTCATACCTCTTTGCCTGCCGCCTTACGTCAAAGCCCGCCGCCGCGATCTGCTCATAGACGTCTTCCCTTTGATAATCCGCATGTTTCAGCACATAATCCGCCCACTCTTCAGGCTTGTCCGTTATGCTTTTATAGGTTACGAGATCGGTGATCCCCACTTCCTTGGCAATGGTATCCGATACCAGACACCGAAGCCCTGCGCTCTGGGCCTCCACAACAGTTCCCGGAAGCCCTTCATAGCGGGAGGGAAATACGAAGAAATCCATCGCGTGATAATAGTCCCATGTATCTTTATGATTCCCTAAAAAGAACACTTTGTCTTCGATCCCTAAAGAAACTGCCGTGATCTTCATTTCTTCCATCCGGCTTCCCTCTCCCAGCAGGAGCAGGACTGCATCTTCTTTCTTTTTCGCGATCTGTGCGAAAACCTCCAGCAGGTACTCATGGTTTTTGGCATAATGGAACCTGCCCACATGCCCCACCACAAACTTATCTTCCACGTTCAAAGCGCTGCGCATCCTGTCGCGCACCCGTTTCCGGTAACGGAACGGCGCTACATCCACCGCATTGGGTATGATCTTCACCCTGCCGGACAACGTATTTTTCCTTCCGAACACGGCCTCCGCCGCAAGTCCCGAACAGGCAAACATGTAATCGCATCTTCGTTTTAACGGCTTTCTGATCCACAAAGTGATCCTGCCCTTTATCCCTTTATCCACTCCGGCGCTCCTTGCATGGGCAATGGTCATGGGAATTCCGCTTTTTTTGGCAATCGGCAGATAGATCGCCGCCGTACTCGTCATATGTCCGTGTACCGCCTTAAATTCATGATGCTCGGCAAAAAAGGCCCTTACCGCCTTTTTATACGCCCCTATATTATATAACCGAAAGCGTGGGATCCGGTATACCCGTCCTCCCATCGCCTTGATCTCGTCGTCATAATATCCTTTTTTCTCCTGATGTACCAGAAAGTCAAACTCGACCTCTCCTCTGTCGATGTTTCGGTATATATCCATGATCCGGCTCTCCGCGCCCCCAAGATCGGTACTTCCGAGCACATGTAATATCCGTATCGGTTCTGACATTCTCCCTTCATGCCCCTTTCTCAGTTGTAACGTTTTTTAATATGTTCTCTATTTGTTTCTGACTGAAGTCAGCATGAATTTTATCCTTGCGGCCAAACGCTCCGAAGCGGTCCCGAAAACCGTTCTCCTTACGGAAGGTTCTCTTAAATATTCCGAATAAGAGATCATCTTTTCGCCGTATTCGTTAAAAATCCTTTCATATCGCTTTTTATCCGCCTCGCTGACCGTATTGGCATGAAGTACCATTGTCGTCACGCCGTCATTTTTCTTAAGCGCGCTGTTCAGGCGGAAAGCAATGGGATAAAAAGTAAATCCGCCGTACCGATAGGGCGCTTTCCCAAACCCGTCGGTCATCTTTGTAAAGCCAAGCTCTTTTAACGCTTTCAATGTGTTCTTATCATAGGAATGCGCCGGAGCCATAAACATATCCGTTACAATGCCGTATTCTTCCAGTTTCCTTTTTCCTAAAGTAAGCAGCTTCTTCTGTTCTTCATAAGGAACTCCTGCAAATTCCGAGAAATGATTCAGCGGAAAAAGTCCGCCGCGCTTTGTAGTATAAAGATGATAGCAGCCGTGCATGGCAAAGCAGTAACCCTTTTTCCCCAATTCTGCCATGATTTTATAAAAATCTTTATGAGGCGCTTCCCGTTTTAAATTTTCATCCCGGTTTTCCGGTACGATCCCAAGTAACGGCGTGATTCCCGCCTTCTCAAACAGAGCTTGGAAAAAGTAAAAGTTCTCCCAATTCATATCGGGAGTAATATCATCCATACGAACCGCTATTTTCATCTCACAAATTTTCCTTATACCAGTCGATTGCAAGCTCGATCCCCTGCTTAAAGTCATATTCGGGATCGTATCCCAAAAGTTTTTTCGCCTTTGAAATATCCGCGTTGGAATGCTTGATATCTCCGGCGCGGTCCGGTCCAAACTTCGGTTCGATCTCTTTTCCGAGAGCTTTGCACAAGTCGTAATAAATATCGATCAGGTATTCCCTTCCGCCGTAAGCGATGTTGAACGCGTTGCCCGCCGCCTCGGAAGACGCCAGACAAGCCTTTAAATTCGCTTCGATCACATTGTCGATATAGGTAAAATCTCTGGACTGTTTTCCGTCCCCGTTGATCGTAGGCGCTTCATCGTTTAAAAGCTGTTTGATAAATTTAGGCAGTACCGCCGCATACGCGCCGTCCGGATCCTGCCTTCTCCCAAAAACGTTAAAATAGCGCATACCGTAAGTATCCAGCCCGTATAACTTTTTATATAATTTTCCGTATTCTTCATCCACTCTCTTTGTCAGCGCATAGGGAGAAAGTAAATTTCCCTCCTGCCCCTCCACTTTCGGAAGTACGGGATGATCCCCGTAAACGGACGAACTGGAGGCGTACACAAACTTCTTTACCTTGTTCTGTCTTGCTGCCTCCATCATGTTCAAAGTTCCTCTGATATTGATCTCTTCATATAAAAGCGGCATCTCGATGCTCCTCGGCACGCTGCCCCACGCCGCCTGATTCAGAACGTAGTCCACTCCCTCGCAGGCTTTCATGCAGGTATTCAGATCCCTGATATCGCCTTTTATAAAAGTGTAATTCTCCCTGTCCGCCAGCATGTCCACATTTTCCTGTTTCCCGGTAGACAGATCGTCCAGACATCTGACCTGATAGCCCATATCCGTCAACGCCTCGCACAGATTAGAACCGATAAAGCCCGCTCCTCCGGTCACGAGAAACACGCTGTCTTCCTCAAATTTTAAATGCTGATACCCCATTTTCCCTGCTCCTTTCTTCCATGCGGGCGCATTCCGTCATCCAATCCGCCACGCAGGCTCAAACTTAAAGCCTCCAATATAAATAACTGCCGTCCTCAAAATCCCCGCGGTTCAATAATCCTTTAATATCCACAAGAACCTTCTTTGTATTTTCCGTCTTAAAGAACGCATCCAGCTCCGGTTTGCCGAGCTTCTTAAATTCCTCGTGAGCGACCGCAAGTACTACCGCATCCATATCCTTAATACTGCTTCTTTCCGCAAATTCTATCCCATATAGATGCTTCGCCTCTCCCGCATCCGCGGTTTCGTCCGTAATCAGCGGATCAATGCCGTATTCCTTTAATTCGTTCACAATATCGATAATCTTTGTATTTCGGGTATCGGGACAATTTTCTTTGAAAGTAAAGCCTAATATCGCTACTTTTGCACCCTTGACCGGAATGTCCGCCCTGATCAGATTCTTTACCAGACTTTCCGCCACATATTTCCCCATATCGTCATTGATCCGGCGGCCGGAAAGAATAATCTGGGAATGATACCCTAGCTGTTCCGCCTTATAAGTCAGATAATACGGATCTACGCCGATACAATGTCCTCCTACCAGCCCCGGATAAAAATTCAGAAAATTCCACTTTGTTCCCGCCGCCTTTAATACGGACTGGGTATCAATCCCCATTTTATTGAAAATAATGGAAAGCTCGTTCATAAACGCAATATTAATATCCCTTTGGCTGTTCTCGATTACCTTTGCCGCCTCCGCTACTTTAATGGACTGGGCACGGTGTACGCCCGCCTCCACGACCAATTCGTAAACCTTGGCTACTTCGTCCAGCGTCTCTTCATCCATACCGGAAACGATCTTAGTGATCGTTTCCAGACGATGCACTTTATCACCCGGATTAATACGTTCGGGAGAATAACCGATCTTAAAATCTACGCCGCAGGACAGCCCCGATTCTTTTTCCAAAATCGGCACACAGATCTCTTCCGTTACCCCCGGATAAACGGTAGATTCAAACACAACGATCGAACCTTTCTGCAGATTCTGCCCTAAAATACGGCTGGCGCCCTCCACTGGCGTCAGGTCGGGAGTATGATCGTCGTTGACCGGCGTAGGAACCGCAACGATATGAAATTTTGCTTCCTTCAGTTTTGCGGCGTCGGCAGTAAATTCCACGGTCGTATTTTTAATGACTTCATCGCCCACTTCCTTAGTCGGATCGATCCCCTTTTTATAGAGCGCTATTTTCTCTGCATTCAGATCGAACCCCACCACCTGTACTTTTTTTGCAAAAGCGACCGCGATGGGCATTCCTACATACCCGAGTCCTACCAGAGAGATCTTTTCTTCTCCTTTTACTATTTTTTCATATAAGCTCATACAATATCCTCCCATTTTAAGAATTCCTTACTCCGGCGCGAATGATTTTCTCTATTTCTTCCATATATTTAGCAACCACATGTTTTCTGTCGAATTCTTTACGCATCTTGATCCTTCCGGCCTCTCCCATCTGCATTTTCTCATTATACCGCAGATGCAGAAAATATTCCACTGCCCGTATGAGATCCCCGGCGTCGTCCGGCTTTACGAGAAATCCCGTTACGCCTTCCTCCACGATCTCCCTGCATCCGCTTATATCGCTTGCGATCACCGCTCTTCCTGCGGCGGCCGCTTCCATGCATACATTGGACATCCCCTCATGAAAAGACGGATGGATCAGACATTGGCACCGTTTCAAGACCGGACGGATATCCTGCTGCATCCCATGATAACGGATCACACCTTCTTCTGTCAGCTTTTCCAATCTTTCTTTATAATCTTCCTCGCAAAAACCTAAAATATGAAATACCGTATCGGGATACTTTTTTCTTATCTTTTCCGCCGTTTCCAAATAAACGTCTATCCCCTTTGCTTTCTGCACCCTGGAAATGAAAACGAACTCCGTTTCCTTTCCCTCGTCCGGAAAAGGGATCTGCCCGAATTCTTCTATGTTGACGCCGGAACCGTTTACCTGTTCATATCTGCCCTTTCCGATATGGGCCTCTTCAAAGACCCGCCTGTTATCCCCGTTTTGGAAAAATACCTTTGTCACTTTGGAAAGTCCGGCCTTATACAGCGTCAGGGAGATTTTTTTTAACAATCCGCCGCCTTCGATCGCCACACCGAGTCCGGTCACCGTGCAAAGATACGGAATCTTCAGGCTGCCTGCCGCAAGCCCGCCGTATACGTTCGGCTTGATCGTATAAGTCAGTACCGCATCCGGCCTGATTTCTTTTAAGATCTTCCGGTATGCCAGAAACAGTTTAAAATCATGCGCCGGATTCGTCCCCCGCCGCTCGACAGGTACGTCTATGACTTCACAGCCAAGGGCTTCGATCTTTTTTGTCTCCTCCGTAACGGGGAGTACCACGATCACGCGGTAATGTTCCTTCACAAGACGTTCCGCCAGTTCTTTTCGGAATTTGTAAAAGGTGATATCATGATTTACTATCAATAACACTGTCTTCATTTCTGCTCCCGCCCACGGTTTTCTTCCGTTTTGCCCTGTTTTTTCTCCCGTTCGTTCAGCGCGCCCGTCCCGCCTTCCACTACGCCTTCATGTTTCCATACGCTGGTGATCGTCCTGACGATACATTTCAGATCAAAAAGAAAGCTCATCCGCTTCACATATTCTCCGTCCAGTTTCGCCTTTTCCCCGATCTCCAGCTCATCCCGTCCGTTGATCTGCGCCCATCCGGTCAGTCCCGGCAAAATATCGTTAGCGCCGTATTTGTCCCTTTCGGCTATCAGATCGAACTGATTCCACAGCGCCGGCCTTGGGCCTACCACCGCCATATCCCCCTTTAGTATATTCACGATCTGGGGCAGTTCATCCAAACTTGTCTTCCGCAGGAAACGTCCTGTTTTCGTAATATACTGGTCCGGGTTTTCCAATAGATGGGTCGGCACGTCTTTCGGCGTATCGGCCCGCATAGTGCGGAATTTATAAATATAAAAGTGAGATTTATGGATTCCCACCCTTTTTTGTTTAAACAGGACCGGCCCTTTGGAGTCCGCCTTGATAGCTATGATCAGCGCCGCAAACACCGGCGACAGAAGCGCCAGACCCAGAAAGGAAACGACGCTGTCCAATACTCTCTTGATTTTCCGATACATTTATCTACCTCCCTGATTTTCCGTTCCGTTCCTCGAATACATAGGTCGGCACAATGTCCCTGATCATCCCCTTAATGTCTCCGCTCTCTCTTTCCGTTGCCTGCTTTAATTCATGGAGCTGTTTGAAAAATACGTCTTCGTCCAGTTCGATAGGCTTACCGATATGGATCATGGCATTTTCCGTATCCTGCATTCCTTCCTCGTCCATGAGCAGTTCTTCATAGAGCTTTTCTCCGGGACGCAGGCCCGTAAATTCAATCTTGATATCCTCGTCAACTTTATATCCGGACAGACGGATCAGATTTTTAGCAAGGTCCAGAATCCTTACCGGCTCTCCCATATCCAGTACAAAGATCTCGCCGCCCTTTGCATATGCGCCTGCCTGCAGGACAAGGGAAACCGCTTCGGGTATGGTCATAAAGTAACGTATAATGTCAGGATGGGTTACCGTAACCGGTCCTCCCGCCTCGATCTGTTTTCTAAAAAGGGGAATGACGCTGCCGTTGCTGCCCAGCACATTTCCAAAACGGACCGCCACAAATTCCGTATCATAATGCTTGTTAAAGGTCTGTATGATCATTTCACAGATACGCTTACTGGCTCCCATGATGTTGGTCGGGTTGACCGCCTTGTCCGTAGAGATCATGACGAAGCGTTTTGCTCCTGCCTGCGCCGCCGCCTGCGCCGTCTTAAAAGTACCGAACACATTATTTTTCACGGCTTCGTTAGGACTTTCTTCCATGAGCGGCACATGCTTATGGGCGGCCGCATGATACACAATATCAGGACGGTATTCGTCAAAGATCGCGTTCATACGGCTGGTATTACGCACCGAAGCGATCAGCACCACAAGATCCAGATCTTCATATTTGGACAAAAGCTCCTGTTGGATATCATAGGCATTATTCTCATAGATGTCCACGATAATAAGCCTCTTGGGCTGGTGGGTCGCGATCTGCCTGCACAGCTCGCTGCCAATCGAGCCGCCCCCTCCCGTCACAAGAATCACTTTCCCCTTTACATATCCTAAAATGGAATCCAGATCCACTTTAATAGGATCCCTGCCCAGCAGATCCTCTACCTCCACGTCCCGCAGCTTGCTGATATCCACTTCTCCATTCACCAACTGATAGATTCCGGGAAGGGAACGGAGCTTACAAGCCGTTTCCTGACAGATCTGCAAAATATCCCTGATGGTAGTACGGGATGCGGAAGGAAGGGCTACGATGATCTCATCCACGGAATAAAGATCCACCGCTTCTACGATCTTGTTCCGCCCGCCGATCACTTTGATCCCCTGAATGTAACGTCCCCACTTGCCCGGATCGTCGTCAATGATACATTTAATGACCATCGTACTGTAATTGCTGGAAACGATCTCTTTAATAATGGCGTTGCCCGCTTCTCCCGCGCCTATAATCATGACAGCCGTGTCGTTTTTCTTATTCTGGCTCTTATGCTTCAAACCCCTGAAAAACCGATAAGAAAACCGGCTCGCAAAGGTAAACCCTACCAGCAGAAAAGCATACATAAAATAATAGCTCTTCGGGATCGGCATATCAAAAATGATCATGATAAGCGTCATGACCGTTGCCGAGCAAAAGGATCCCACGACCACGTTCTGAAGTTCGTTCACGCCTGCAAACGCCCATAGGCTGTGATATAGCCTGAATATATAAAACACCAGCAGCGTGATGAGCACATTCACCGGCAGCATCCGGGAAACCGTATCCAAAAAATAATCCGGTATGGCGCTCATGCCCTCGTCCAAAAAACGCAGCATAATGGCGAGCGCGCTGGCCATACAGACGCTTAAAATGTCATAAACGACAAGACATGCTCTACGATATAGTAATTGATAATTAAAGGGTTTCCTTTTCTTCATCCTTTTCCTCATTTCTGCTCGGCTTTCTTCCCATTTCTGTCAAACAATAAGGGCGCCATGGTAAGAAGCCAGATAAAACCGAAGGGATTGCAGGGGTGAAAGCTCCATTCCACGATACCCGCCACAAGAAACGCCGTCATAACGGCAAGGGGCAGTTCCGCACAGGCAATCCGTTTCCTTTTATAGAAAATACAGGCGAAGACCACCGAAGCAATATTGACCGCTGCCAGCATGATCCCCGCCGGGATCCCGTTATCATAAGCCGTCTGCAGATAGATATTATGGGCGTGCATGATCTTTCCGTCCACGCTCATGACCTCGTGTCCCGTCCAGTTTAAGTTTTCCCAATAACTTCTATAGATATCAAAGCGTCCGTTGGAAATATCCGACGTATCGAACATCGGATCGCCTTCCTGCTTATTGATCCCCGCCATCCCGTCCGCCGAGGCCACAAAACGGTAATCCTCCTTCATCATGGAGATATATCCCGGATCGTCGGAACCGAAGATCATCGCCGATTTTTCATCCATGCCAAGGATACGCATATTGAAAGCCGCCACAAATCTGGCAACGGTCATATACCGTCTGGAGTCCGGTTCTTCTCCTCTTTCTATAGATTCGATAAAAACCTCTATGTCATAAATAAAAGGATCGTTTACCACTGCCGGTATCGTTCTCGTCGCCGTAAAGACCACCGGAAGTCCCAGCAATACGGAAAGGAACAGGGAAAGCAGCCTTTTTCCGGCCTTTGCAAACCACTCTTTGCCCTTCCCCTTCGTGGTAACAAACAAAAGTACCGCTCCCGTAACAAGGATCGCCACATATCCGGTCCTTGACAGCGTCATAAGGAGATACCCCGCAACGACGCCTACCATAAGAAGCTCTTTCCATGTATCCGCTAACCGTCCGGAATGCCGGGCCTTAGAAAAATATCTGGCAAGCGCCGCGCATAACACCGCCGTCTGATAAACGGCCGCCGTCGTGGATGTATGGAAATACATCGGATAACGTACATACATAAAATAATGATAAGGTCTGTGCAGCAAAGACTGGATCAGCATTACTGCAAAACTCAGCAAGATCCCGTTGGCAAGATTCTGCAAAAAGATCCCTTTTCGTTTCCACACGCCGAACCGCAGGAAACTAATCAGAAACATGACCGTCATAACGATCGGCCAGACCCATTTGTGCCTGAAAACGATCATAAGCGCCGCTAAAACGGCAAGGAAAACGGCATACACGATATTCACATGCCCCAACTGTTTCCTGAACAAGCTGCGGATCACGTTGATCGTCAGCACACCGCCTGCCGCTGCCACATAAATCGTCAACAGCATCAGGTCTTCTTCTTCCAGCGCACCCGGAAAGCAGACCTTATAAATGATACCCGCAATGACGACCACCACCAAATAAACGGCATTTGCTATAGATAACAGCTCTTTTTTCGTAAAAGTCGCGATCATGGCAAGGAACAGCCATATTAAAATATATCTGAACTCCACATAATGGGCGTGGTTGGAAAGCCCGTTCACATATTCCGTACAATGCCAGACCGCCTCCGCAATACACACGGACTGCAGAATATCGCCGATCCGGTACTTCGGGAATTTTTCCAAAACTTCATCATATACAGCGTCCCTTTTATGGTTCAGCCCGTAAAAAAAGACGCCTGCAAGCAAAAGAATGCTGACCTCATATACCATGATGTCCAGCAGCCTGTCGCTGAAAAGCCTGACCGGCCAGACGGCGATCATACTTCCCAAAGTAAGAACCGCCAATACAGGATTCCCTATCCTCCTGATCCAAAGGCCTGCGAGGATCTCCCTATCCTCCCACTTTTTTTCCAATACTATTTTTACGAGAAAAATCAACGCCGCCGCCAAAAGGCCGGTTCCGATACAGTACGCCGCCTTTCTCTTTTCCGAAAGCGCGGCGATATAGTCATACCGGGTTATGATATTGACATCCGGCACTTCCTCGCCGTTGTAATAATAAGTGCCGTTTGTCGTAACCCCCGAAAAAAAATCCTCTTCCAGCCCAAGCAAAGCCTCTTCCCCAAGGCTTTCCACCGTATAATAATATTCCTGCCCGATCTGTACCGGCAGATCGATCCGTAAGGAAACGAAACCCGCTTCCTGCCTATTGCTGATATCCGTCTGCACCACCCTTAAATCCTGAAAGGCGGCGTCCTTTACACGAAGCTGCAAAATCGTATTGATATTTTCACTGCATACATAGATCTGCAGATTCTCAATCTCTTCGCACTGCGGAACAAACATCTGCATGACCGGCTTGTCCACACTGACAGGCTCCGTCATTCCTGCGACGATCTCCGTACTTTTTAATGTAAGATGATGTTTGACCAGTCCAAGCGGGCCTGTAATGAGAATGACCAATACCGCGGTAAATGCGATCATATATTGTATCATTCTGCTTTTTTTTATAACTTTATTCATCCTCGTTAATCCATTTCCTCATAACAGTTCAGCCTTCCGCCTGCAATACATAACCGTTAGTAGTATATCACAGCAGCCTGTAAATAACAAATCTAACTTCTCCGTTTACGACAATTTCCTCCGCCGCTTCTATCTTTATTTCCCTTCCTTTGGCCGCGTAATACTCTTCCAGCCACACGACGTCCCGGTTCGTTTTGGAAACAAAAAAGACATGATCCTTTTCAACCAGATCTTTTTCTATGTCCCCAACCCCTCTTTTTGCCGCTTTTTGTCTATAAACCGGGCTTTTTGCCGTCCATCCGCCGCATAGGTCAAAATTCCGGTAGGAATGATCCACATCTGCAAACATCTTTTCCGTATAATCCACTGTCGAATATACGTCGATCAAATAAAAATTGTCCTGATTCTCTTTAAAATGATCCGTGAGCGCAAGCCATTCCCTGTTCACTTCATTTCTATAAGCCTTTTCGGTTTCCGCTTTGTTCCAGACTGCCGGAAGATTCAGCGCCACGATGATGCAGACGATTGCCATGGCGGTAAGCCAGCCGGCCTTCTTTTTCTTCCATTCCCCCGCCAGCAGGGCGAACAAAAGTACCGTTTCCATTAAAAACAATCCGTGGGTGATCCTCTCCGGCATCCGGTTTCTTAAAATGATGTACATCCAGCAGATGCTTCTTATAAAAAGAAGCAGCGGCAGCCTCCAGAAATAACTTTTGTCTTTGTTGCCAATGGCTGCAAAAAGAATCAGTACATATAAAAATAACACAAGAGCATTATAAGGCATGAACTCTCTGGACAGCAGACTATGTCTGTAGATCCACAGCGCATCGGCCGGTTTGGTAAGAAACAGGGCGTTTCCGCCTCGTTTCTCCTTTTGATAAGCCGCCGTCCGTTCCATCAGTTCTACGTCTATCTTTTCGTCCAGTGCAAAATTATAATTGGCAAGCAGCTCCGCTTCCTGCGCCGTCAGTCCGGCCTCCTCATAAAATTCTTCGTTCCCCTCAAAATTAGGATAACCTAAAAAATCATAAACTTCCGTCCGCGCGTCAAAAAAACGATAAAAATCCTTCCATTCCTCAGAACCATACGCCGCCTTGTTGATCAAAACCGACGCGCCCATACATAAAACCGCGCTTCCGATCACACCCAGATACTTGACGCAGTTTACCTTTGTAAAAATTTTTTCTTCTCCGGCCCATTTGTACAGCCCTGCCGCAAGAAGAAAAGGAAAAAGCAAAAGCGCCATTTCCGTCCTGATCAAAAATGCCAGCACGACAAGCCCGATGCTGATCCCGTTCGCCTTTATAAAGCCCGCCGCATTGTTAAAGCTGTCGCCGGTGTAAAACCAAAATACCGCCGCCGCCATAAGAAGCGAGCAAGTCATGGTATACTGAACAAACACCAGTTCGCACAGCAGCGTTCCTCCCGCCAGAAATACGGCTATAAAAGCGGCTGCAATTTTTTTCCATGATGCATCCGCAAATTTCGTGGCACGGAAACTTATCAGATATAAAGAAAGAAACTGGCAGCCGCACAAAAACAGCCCATACCACGGCACTTTCGGAAATATCCGGTAGAACAGACTGATCAGCGCTCCCACAGGGTAGAGCATCTGTATGTTCCTGCCCTCGGGCGTACCCGTATAACTTCCGCATAAAAGATCCCTCATAACCGTATCGTCATTCATGCAATAATAATAATCAAAAAAAATCGCAAGAAACAGCATGAGTATGCCTATCGTTCCCGCCGCCGCCAGATACCCCAAAACTTTTTCCGTCTTCATTTGTTTACTTAACCGCCCGTTTTTTTCCATACCGCAACCTTCCGCCCACTTTTAAAAACAACTGCTGCCGAAGCAATTCTATCATGGCGCATGTAACGTATACCGCCGCAATGCTTCCGATCATAAAAAGCGCAAACATAGGCGCCCCCGCCTGTTTTTCAACTAAAAGCCATTTCTGCCATGCATAGCGCAGGTCAATATGTTCATGTATCAGATACACACCAAAGGAGGCGCCGCCCAAAAGCCCTATTACCTTTCCCGCCTTCCCCGGACCGATCCTGATCCGGGCAAACGCCGTAAACAGACCGACGGCGGCAAGATAGCAAAAAATATGATTATAACTGTAAGCATAGGTTACAATATCTTTAAAATGCCCCGTTTTGAAGTACGCGCCTTTTAGTAAAAGAGC
This sequence comes from uncultured Lachnospiraceae bacterium, assembly GCA_910579805.1. Taxonomy (GTDB): domain Bacteria; phylum Bacillota; class Clostridia; order Lachnospirales; family Lachnospiraceae; genus RGIG3002. The sequence continues at coordinate 301,054 of CAJTWM010000001.1, forward strand.
GCTTACAAAAATTGCCGCGCTGGAAACGATATAAAGCCCGAACCCTCTTGCCTTTGCAGCCAGAAGCGGAATCCCGAACCGCCTGTAATAAGCTCCCGTCATATACAGACAGATAAACCACAGAACGTCGTACCCTTTCTTGTCTACCGCAAAGGAAAGCGGCAGCAGGGATTTGGAAAAGCTGAAAATGCCAAGAAACAAAATGATCCTGTTTCTCATCTTTTTTTGCTCCATGGACGATAATGCCGGATTGATGAACGGCAGCAGCAGATAAAGAAACAGATAGTCGGTCACGAACCAATAATGCTCCGTCAATATCGGTAACAAATAATAAGACGCCTTGTAAGCATCCATTTCTTCCGCCTTTGCGATTCCGGTGCAAAGGGCGATAATCCCTAAAAACAGGGAATAGAAAAACACCTGTCCCCACAATTTTCCCGCCCGTCTGACGTCCGCCTGCTTTTCGATCAGAAAATAACCGCTGACCAGCACATAAACGTTTACCGCGCAGTAAAAGAAAGCCTCAAATATCCATGCCAGATAACCGCCAATCCCTTGCGCGTCAAGAAAATCTCCAAGCACGTTTCCTTTTCCCAGATAGTGCAGCCCGATGATCATACACATGGCAAGTATCCGCAAAAGTTCAAAGTTTGTTTCCCTCTCCTTCATGGGCAGCCTCCTTAAAAACCGCTTCGACGATCCGTTCCGCACCCATACCGTCCGTTATGCCGCGCAGATTTTCACCGATCTTTTCCCTTTCCTCTTTCGACATTCCCATAAGCCCGCGGATCCTCTCTTCGATCCTTTTATACATCGCTTCTTTGTCTTTCTGATAGTCTCCCGCATATTCCATAGCCGTTTTTTCTCCAAAGGTTTTTCCGGGCAGGATCTGGTTAGAAGCAAAAGAGAAACAGACCGTAGGGATCCCCATGGCGCATAGCTCGTAAAGAGTCGTACCCGCTGCGGAAACCGCTGCGTCGCAGTCCGCCATCAGCTCCCACATATGCCGCACATCACTGTATACCTTCATATTCCCACAGCGTTTCTCCATAGCCAGCAGTTCCGTTCTGCTCTCCGAAAACCTGCCGCATACAATATGAAGCGTCATGCCCTTTTCTTTTCCGAGTCTTTTTGCAAGCTCCGGGGCGATCCGGTAAGGATCGGTCCCTCCCGTAGTGATCAGGACCGAACGGAACTTCTCTCTGATCCGGTAAGGCTGCATGATAAACTCCTTTCGGAGAGGCATATAACGGCAGCCCTGCAAAGCCCTGCTCCCATTCTTTTCATAAGAAAAATCCGGGCCGTATATATGATAATTGATCACGGTGTCCGCCGGATAAGAAGGATCTCCGTGATCCTCCAGCAGCAAAAGCTCCCCCCCGCAGACCCTTTGCAGTCCCTCTTTCAACTCTTTCATATAGGGAACCGTGATCCGGTAGCTGTCTACTAAAAGCGCGATTTTGTCATCTTCTGTCTTTTCTGCGTCCTCCCCTTTTTCCGTTAACTTTCTTATTGTTTTAAAAAGGATTGGCAGTTCGCTTTCCATATCTGCAAAATCCGTATGGAGCACCTTATAACCCATATTTCTTTCCTGAAGGATCTCCACTGCCGTTTCATCCGCCAGTAGAAATGTAGTTCCGATCCCGGCTCTTTTCGCCGCCTCCGCAATGGTCAGGCAGCGTGTCAAATGTCCCAATCCCACCTGCTTATTTGCATCCGTTCTTATCAGTAGCATGCTGCCGCCTCTCTCCGGTCCATAACCTTTTCTTTCGTACCCCCGTTAAAAACCGTTTCCTTTTCTTTCCTCTTCAAAGCCTTCTATCATCTCCGGCTTTAACGGTTCGCCGCGTTCAATATCCGCCGCCGCACGTTTTCCCAAAACTTCCGGCAAAAATTTAGGCTTCATACCATATCCGGGACGGATGCTCCTGACATTTTTCCCGCTGAACATATCTCCCGCTTTCATATCTTCTACTACAAAAAGCGAACGTCTGAATTTTACATTTTTCTCTTCCTGTTTCTGTACCCCGTATTTTACGACTCCTTTGGCTGCCTCCACCGCCCTCACCGATTTTACCATTTCCCCAAATTCTTCTGCTGTCATGGAAAAGGAAGAATCGGGGTTTTCGATTTCCCTGCTGATGCAGAAATGCTTTTCTATCAGATTTGCCCCCAGCGCCACCCCGATCTCTGCGCTGAAAGAACCCATGGAATGATCGGAAAGCCCTACAGGAATCCGGAAACGCTCTTTCATATCGGCGATCGTGGACAAGTACATTTCCTCCGGTTTTGCCGGATAAGCGCTGCTGCATTTCATAATGGCAAGCTGCCTGTTTCCCGTTTCGTAAACGGCCGCCACCGCCTCCCCGATCTCTTCCAGCGTCCCGATTCCGGTCGACATAATGATCGGTTTTCCTTTTGACGCTACATATTGAAGCAACGGAATATCAATCATTTCAAAAGAAGCGATCTTATAAAAGCTACAGCCGATCTCTTCCAAAAAATCTACCGCACTGCAGTCAAAGGGTGTGGAAAAGAAATCGATTCCGGCCTTTTTCGCCTCTTCAAGCAGCTCTGCCTGCCACTCCCAGGGGGTATATGCCTTTCCGTACAACTGATAAAGGTTTTCCCCCTCCCATGTTCCGTCCTTTATTTGAAAATATGGCTTATCACAGTCGATCGTGATGGTGTCCGGCGTATAGGTCTGTATTTTTATACAATCCGCTCCCGCCTCTTTTGCCGCATGGATCAGTTCCTTGGCCCTCTCCATACTGCCCGCATGATTGCCTGACATTTCCGCTATGATATAGGCGGGATGCCCATCCCCTATCGCGCGGCCGTTGATTTGAAAACTATGCATAAATCGGTCTCCTTTCCTGCCAGCGTACCTGCCGCATTTGTCCAAGCGTCAAACCGGTACGCTAAAGTGTGTTTGAAAAATCCTTCCCGTCATCTGCCGCAGTAAACCGCGTCTCCGAAACGTTAAATCAGTCTGCGCAGAACCGGCGCTTTTTGTAAGATCAATACCAATACCGCCGTAACTGCCGCGACCAAAACCACTACTGCCGGAACTGCCAGAAAAGCGGGGGCAAAAAGAGTGTCTAAACCCGCCAGATTCAAAAGATGCAGGATAAACGGATGTAATAGGTAAACGCCGAAAGTAAGCGACGCCCCTTTTGAAAGCCATTTATGTTCTTTCACTTCAATATGTTTACATAATATAAAAATACAGGTACAGGCCACGAACGCATTCACTGCCATGGTATCGTTTAAAATAATGGAAAGCTCTCCCGTCTTCTCCGAATAAAAATTACAAACATAAACTTCAACCGCAAAGCTAAAAACCGCAGCCGCCGCCACTATTCCCAAATACTTCGGTTTCAGTTCCGGCAGAAATTCATGAAGCGTATGTCCCAAGATAAAATAACCGATATAACCGAGAAACATCACATTGGGAAAGTGTCCATAAAGGCTTGCCACAATCGTTTTATAAGGAAATTCAAATTTAAGCGCGGTAGGCAGCACGATCCCGATCCCAAAAAACAGCAGCAAAAACAGAACGCATTTTTCCCTATCCTTCGTAAATTCCTTGATAAACGGAACGATCAGATACAGCGAGATCATCATCGGCAGAAACCAAAGATGATAGATTCCCCTGCTTAACAGGCTTTCCAGTACAATCTCCTGTTTTATGTTTTCAAAATTCCACGCCGCGCCGCTTTCTATAAAATTGACCGTATTATAAAAAAGAAACCAGAAAAAATAAAGGACCGCCAATCTGCCCGCTTTTTTCAAATACAGATCTTTCACGCCGTAAAAATGTTCCTCCGACAAAATAAGGCTGCCGCTGATCATCACAAACAACGGGACGCCCAATATGGAAAAACAGTCAAAGCCATTCATTATTTTAAAATTTACGCTTCTAACATCCAGCGTTTCCAGACAGAGCGCCGAAACATGGACGCCCACCACCATCACACAGGCTATGATCCTTACGAGATCAAGATAAGCCGTTCGTTCTTTCTCCATAGATGCTCCCGTCCGTATGTCATTCTTTCTGTTCCAAAAGAATACGGTACTTCATCTCCGCAATCTTCCAGTCTTCTATCGTATCGATGTCCTGCACCGTCATTTCCTCCATAAAGACCGGAAATGTATTCTGCATGATCATTTTTCCTTCTTTCAGAAACCGTTCCGTATTCAGGCAGTAAAACTGCCCGCAGTCATGATACAGCGGTTCCAGATCCTGAGAACGGCAGTTCATATATTCTTCCCATTTTGCCTGAAGCCGCCCGTCCCTTACCGCAACGCAGCGTTGGGGCGGAAAGGAAAATCTTACCACCGGCATCACGCTGTCCGCATGGTTCTCTAAAAGGATCTCCATTGCCTCCTTCAGCTTTTCTCCGGTTACAAAGGGCGCCGTCGGATAAATACAGCAAATATGGGTAAAATACTTTCCCCGTTTTCCATACTCCTCCAGCACTTCTTTTAATACGTCGGCCGTCGTAGCAAAATCATCCGACGTTTTGGCGCTCCTAAGAAAAGGTACCTCCGCGCCATAATCTTTCCCGACCCGGGCAATCTCTCCGTCATCCGTAGAAACCATGATCTCGTCAAATATTCCCGCTTTTTTAGCCGCTTCGACGGAATAAGCCAGAATCGGTTTCCCGCAAAATTCTTTGATATTTTTATGAGGAATTCTCTTGCTCTGTCCTCTGGCCGTGATGACCGCAAGCATATCTATACTTTTGTCCGACATTTTCTTCCTTTCCTCCACATTATCATAACCGCATCCCCAATCCTTACTTCATCTTAAGGTTTCCTGTACGCCGCAACTACCTTTTCCACCCCACGGATCACACTGTCCACATCTTCATCCGTAAGAGAATAGTAGAGGGGAAGGCTCAATTCTTCTTCATAGAGCTTCTCCGCCTCCGGACATAATCCCCGCTTATAGCCGAGTTTTTCATAATAAGGCATATAGTAGACAGGAATATAATGTACGTTGCAGCAGATGTTCTCCGCTTCCAAAGCCCGAAAGAAACCCAACCGGTCTACGGAAAGTTTTTCCGGTCTGATACGCAGGATGTATAAATGTCCGGTGGTATCCGACTCAGGGATCTCTTCCTGCACAAAAAGTTCCGGTATTTTTTGGAAAGCTTCGTTATATTTTGCTACGATCTCTTTTCTTCTCCGGCTGAACAGCGGCAGCTTGTCAAGCTGGCTGATCAGCAGCGCCGCCTGTATATCCGTGATCCGGTAATTCCATCCAAGATCCAGCATTTCATAATACCAGGGGCCTTCGCTTTCCCTCTGCATCAAAGAAGGGTTTCTCGTAATACCGTGGGTGCGGTAAAGGAGCAGTTTTTCATAAAGCTCCCTGTTGTCGGTGAGGACCGCGCCCCCCTCTCCTCCTGTCACCGTTTTGACTGGATGAAAACTGAACGTAGTCATGTCGGCAATAGAACCGACCGGCTTTCCCTTATATTTTGTGCCGATAGAATGAGCGGCGTCTTCAATCAAAAACAGACCGTTTTTGCGGCAGATGTGAAGCAACTCGTCCAGCTTCGCTGCCTGTCCCGTAAAGTCCACGGCAACTACCGCTTTCGTATGCGCCGTTACTTTTTTTTCCACTTCCTCAGGGGATATATTATAAGTTTTCGGATCGATGTCGGCAAAGACCGGCATCCCGCCGCAATAACGGGCGCAGTTTGCGCTTGCCGCAAAGGTCATCGGCGTAGTAATGACCTCGTCCCCCTCGCCGATTCCGGCTGCAAGACAGGCAATATGGAGAGCTGCCGTTCCGTTACTGACCGCCACCGCATATTTTGCGCCTGTAAGCCGGCAGAGCTTTTCTTCCAGCTCTCCGATTTTCGGCCCGCAGGTCAGCGCTTCGCTGACAAGCACTTGGGAAACCGCCTCCACGTCCGCTTCGTCTATATATTGATGTCCGTAAAATATCTTTGTCTCCCTTACCGGTTTTCCGCCGTTGATCGCCAATTCTTCCATATTTACTCCCATCCGTCCGCTTTTGCGGACACTCAAATCAGAGCGGTTGAACGTGTATTTCTTCCAACCTTTCCTCTCTCTGTACGATAAGGGACAGCTTTGACCGTCCCTCTTCCTATATGTCAAGTATCTTTTCTTACCTGCAAACATAGGGAAATGCAAACCTGCTTAATGTGCGTCTACGGTTTTCAGTAATTCCCTGATCTGTTCCACGCTCAGCCATTCCGCATTATTGCCCGAACTGTAGGAAAATCCTTCCGGTACTTTTTTTCCTGTAGGAACCGGGCGTTTTTTCTCACTCCATACCATTTGCGGATAAACGATAAAATGTTTGTCATATTCATAAGTGGTCAGGGAATCTTCCACCGTCACCATGATCTCATGAAGCTTTTCCCCTTCTCTGATACCGACCTCCGGCTTCTGGCATCCGGGCAGCATGGCCTCCGCCAGGTCCGTTACTTTGAAAGAAGGGATCTTACTGATAAAAGTTTCTCCTCCTCTGGCCTCTTCCAAGGCTTTAATGACCAGCTCCACTCCCTGCGTAAGACTGATCCAAAAACGGGTCATGCGATAGTCGGTAATTGGCAGCTCTTTGCCGCCGTTGTCGATGATATTTTGGAAAAATGGGATGACAGAACCGCGGCTTCCTGCAACATTGCCGTAACGCACGATGGAAAAACTAATATCTTTATTTCCCGCATAGGCGTTGGCCGCAACAAAAAGCTTGTCGGATACTAATTTCGTGCCGCCGTATAAGTTTACGGGATTAACGGCTTTATCCGTGGAAAGAGCCACTACTTTTTTCACATTACTGTCCAAGGATGCGTCGATCACATTCTGCGCGCCGTTAATATTGGTCTTGATCGCCTCGTTAGGGTTATACTCGCAGGCAGGCACCTGCTTTAAAGCCGCCGCATGGATGACATAATCCACGCCTTCCAACGCCCGCTTTAAACGGTCTTTGTCGCGCACGTCCCCAATAAAGAAACGTAGTTTTTCCTGATACCGTTTAAAATCATTTGCCATAATAAACTGTTTAAATTCGTCGCGGGAATAAATAATGATCTTTTTCGGTTCATAATGCTCCAATACATATTGTGTAAAGCACCTCCCGAAAGAACCTGTCCCGCCTGTAATCAAAATTGTTTTATTATTTAACATAGATTCCTCATTTCCGCGAATTTTTCGCAATATTTTCTGCAACGTTTTCTGTCCGGTTTATACGTTTTACTTTGCTTGCCCTTCTCTTATCACAATTTATTCCTAAAACACCTTATTTTACCATAACGCGGCGGTAAATTCCAGTGGTCCGCTTACTTTCCTGTAATCGCCCGTTATCTTCCCGCGTGTTTCCCCCTTGTGTACATTCCTGCTGCCTCCGCCTTACGGCAGAAGAAAGCAGAATCCGGCGGACTGACACGTTTACCGGAATTTCTCCCGCAGCCGCCTGCGCACTTCCCTGTATCCGTTTAGCGCCCTATAATAGATCAGGAACAGCACGGAAGACCTCATATGACAGCGTATCAGTCTCTTCTGCTCTTCGTCATAGGCCTGTATATAGTAAGGATTTCTCTGAAAATCGGGAAACTCTTCTCTCATCCCGGCCTCCATTTTCTTCAGAAAACCGATCTTGACCCGCTCTTTTCCCACTACATAAGAAAATAGCGTGTTTACATAATACAGTTCCGTAAAACGGTATTCCAATTCCTGTTTATAGGGTTCGTAGAATCCCGCCTTTTTACACCACTCCACCAGCATTTTTCCTGTAGTAAGCCTGTCCTCGCATTTGGAAAGGCTGATATGATGAACCGTAGACGCGTCATGCTGGTAATAATAATAGAGCGGCTCGTCTACCAATTCAAAATGCTTAAAATGCAGCATCCATACAGGCGCGGCGCAATTATCCTCATAGAAGACTTTTTCAGGAAACCGCAGGCCATATTTGTCGATCACTTCCTTTTTATAGATTTTGATGACCATGCTCCCCGGTCTTTTCATCAACAGCTTATACTGTGCCGGCCCTAAGATCCCCGTCTGCTCCTCCGTATTATTGACGACAACCCTTCCCGGTTCCATAGATTGTTTCCCCGTGATCTGGTATTGGCAGCCTGTCACATCGGCTCCGGTCTCTTCCGCCTTTCTTAAAAGCTTTTCATACATATCGGAGGCCGCAAAATCATCGCTGTCAAAAAAGCCCAGCCATTCTCCCTTTGCATACCTGATTCCCAGATTTCTGGCCGCCCCCTGTCTTCCGTTTTCTTTTGTCTGCAACACCCGTATTTTTTCAGGATGCCGCTCTTCATATTGTTTTAGTATCTGATAAGAACCGTCGGTTGATACGTCGTCCACACAAAGAATTTCATAATCTTCCGCCGTCTGCGCAAGCAGTGAATTTAAACAATATTCCAGTTTTCCTCCTGCCGCCATATTATAGACGGGTACAATGATCGTGAGTTTCATATATGCCTCCATAGTACGGGACCGGTTATCCTTCCTCTTTTTATCGTTCCCGTGCGATCTTTCCATTTTCTACGCGGTAGACCATGTCACATTTTTCAATAGTCTGCAGCCGGTGCGCAATAATCACAAGTGTTTTCCTCCCATGCAGCCTGTTGATTGCCTCCATGATCGCCCCCTCTGTCTCATTATCCAGCGCGGAAGTAGCCTCGTCCAATATCAGAAGCTCCGGATCGTTATACAAAGCCCTTGCAATACCGATCCTCTGTCTTTGCCCGCCCGAAATACGGATGCCTCTTTCCCCCACGCCAGTATGCACCCCTTCCGGGAGTCCTTTTACAAATTCGTCAAGCTGCGCCTCTTTCATCGCATACCAAAGTTTATCTTCGTCGATCTCTTCTTCCGGCACGCCAAAGGCCACATTCTGTCTGATATCTGTATTAAGCAATGTGATCATCTGCGGAATATACCCGATGTTCTTCAGCCACTCCCTATAATGTTCCATTACATTTACGCCGTCCGCCGTAATGTTCCCTTCTTTCAGTTTTAAAAGCCCTAACAGAATATCTACCACGGTAGTTTTTCCGGCTCCCGAGCCGCCCACGATACCGATGGAAGTACCGACCTGAATCGTCAGGTCCGCCTTGTCAAAGATCAGCTTCTCCGTATTCGGATAAGCGTAAGTAATGCCCTGCAGCCTGATCTCCTTTGTAACGGGAAGTTTTTCACTAGCCTCCTTTACATAGGACATATCCACTTTTTCCTCGCTGATATCTTCTACCAGATTATCGCTGACATTCATAAAGAACGGCTCGCAGTAAGCAATCTGGGTCAGCTGGTTGTTGATTCTGCTGGCGGAAGGCATGAGACGCATGGCGGCCGTTGCAAACGCGCCCAAGATCGTGATCATATCCGCCACATTTACATCGGCAAGCACCAGTACCAGCATATATGCCACCATACCGGCAATACAGACCGTCTCGATCAAAAGCTTAGGCGCGCTGCTGAAAAGATTCAGACGTTCCATTGCCGCCACAAAACCACGGCCCTGCTTCATGTATTCCTTTACAAAATACTGCTCTTTTCCGGCGACTTTCACTTCTTTAATCCCGCATACTGCCTGTGAGATCCATTCATACATAGACGCGCCGTAATCCTGATTTTCTTTTCCGGTACGGTTCATGATCGGTTTGATGATTTTTTTGATCACAAGCAAAGTAAGTACCAAAAGCGTCGCGATCACTACCGTCATAAGCGGATCCATGGCAAGCAGTACTACTCCCAACGTAAGAAAAACGATCGTCTCGGAGACCACCTGCAGCAATGCGAGGATCAGACCGTACATATTATTTACGTCCGCAGCGATACTTCTTTGGATCACCGCCGTATCCGCATTTAAAAAGTATTCGTAATCTTTTTTAATATAGCTTTTTAAAAGCCGTTGGGCGGTATAAAACTGATTCGTGTATACAAAATGATACATCCTTTTCTGCTGAAAGAACAAAAACAGGTTTTTACATATAAACGCAAGGATCAGCGCCGTCATCACGACAACCGTAAGCTGTTTCGGAGTCGTAATATGGAAGACTTCATAAAACTTTGCTACAATCTCATATTTTTCCCCGAATCTCTCCATAGAATCAGGAGACAGGATCACTGAAATAACAGGAATCACAAGGCCGATACTGAGCGCCTCCAATATAGCCCCGATCAGCATCAATACCAGTAAAACCCCCATCTGCTTTTTTTGGGATTGATTCATCAACTTCATTAATTTGTTATAGATTTTCATTTTTGCTCCCATCTGTCCGCTTTTGCGGATACTCAAATCATGGAGGCTGAAAGCGTATTTCTTTCAACCTTCCAAATATGCTGCCTACGGCGTCAGTGCCGGGTTTTATATGGCCGCATTATAATTATGCAGTTCGGGATCCTCATAAGCATCCCAAAAAGATTGTCCCAGATTAATCTTTTCATCGGCGAAGTCTATAGTATCCAGCGCCGTAGTCACTATAGAGATGGCCAGTTTAAAGTGCGTTCCCTCTATAAAATTCAAAACCTCGATAGGAAATTTCCCCTTAATGACCGTACACTCGGGAAACAAAGTCTCATAGTCCACCGTATCCCTTGGGTGCGGCTTGATCACCACATGGCATCCTTTCGCATAATCCCTGATAATATCTTTGCAGATCTGAATCCTTGCTTCTAACGACCGGGGATGGGGCTGGGACAAAAACAGCATACAGTTTCCGTCCTTGGCCTTATTTCCCAGTTCTTCCATAAACTGCCCGGCGTCGGGCATAAAAACCTTTAATATCATCTTTCTCTGACTGTCGCTTAACGCCAGTTCCAACGGCTTTCTCGGCACCTCCACATATTTCTCATAGTCATATTTCAGTACGGAACGGTCGTTGACTTCCATATCCAGACAGTATTTTCCATATCCGTTCTGGATAAAAATGATATTTCTCTTTGCCAAAAATGCCTTTAGTCCGAAATGTCCCCTGTTTTCATACCGGGCCCCATCCAAATACTTCAGACAGTCCAGCCCGTCCTCCATGGCATGATAATAAATATGCTTATAACTCAAGTACCAGCCGATCGGATCCCAGTCACAGTATACATAAATATCTCTATACTGCTTAAAATCTATCGTAATATACGGTTCCATCTTTTGGGGATGCTTCTTTGTCAGAATGATCCGGTTAACCATATGCCACACGACATTATTATGGGATTTCTGATACTTTGCAAGCTCCGGAAAGTCAGACGCCTTTCTTTCATCCAAAATATGCACTTTACGGAACATCCCGCAGGCTTCTAACTGCTCTTTCAGATTTCCAAAATCCGTGGACATTTTACTTAAAGCAATATCAGCCCTTCCCTGCTCCTCCTCCGGACGATTGCATTCTTTTAATAGCGTCACATATACATTATAAAAAGTATGGCAGACGTAGATCCTGTCGTACTTTGTTTTATTTTTTTGCATGATTACTGTCCTCTATATAATACTGGGCTTTATATAATTACTGCGCTCTATATGATTACTGCGCTGCTGTCTTCTGCATTTTTTACCGTTTTCCCGTGAAAATCTTTTGTATCTTTCCCACCAGCTTATATTGCAGAGTATAGCGGTTAAAAGGCCGTTTCACAAGCCTTATCCCTGCAATGCGCGCGCTCTTTTTCCTATCCGGAAACTGTTTTTTCTTTTGGTAATAACGATAAAAATATTCCATGGCATGTTCCTTTTCATCCGGAAGATGCCAGATACAGACGGGGTTATAAACCGCGTTCATACTGACCAGATAAAAATCGTTCGTCCAATAGCGGTAAATATAAGGTATGGCGGCAATCACTTCCGGGGTATGGCATTCTTTTCCATCCTCCTGTGCCGCATCTTGGGATACTGTTCCTCCCCGCTCCGCCGCGCATTCCCGGAACGCCGTTTCCCCCTGCTCCGCCGCACGCTCCCGGGACACCTGCATTCTTGCCGCGGCAATGGAAAGGATCGTTTCGTCCCCGGTATGATCGTCCACACAAAAGTCCTTTTCTTTCATCCTTTCATAAACGGATCTGCATTCCCTCAAAAAATACCGCAGCGCCTGTCTGTTTCCGCAGACATACTCGCCCCCGTAATGCACGATGTTAATCTGTTCTTCATACAGCTTTACATAGTCGGAACGGATCCGTTCTCTGTCATGATGATGGTAAGAATGGCCAAGAGGATATAAAATAACGCCCGTTTCGCATTCCTCCCACATCTCGCGATAGCCCTGCATGGTGATCGTATCCGCATCCAGCAGCAGGAAGTTCTCATAGTCCTCTTCCTCCGTCACATGAAAAAGCGCGCACAGCTTAAAAAATGCAAGCGACCACACAAAGTTCTCAGGCATGACATAAGAATCGAAATCTATTTCCTTTATTTTGATATTTTCCCTTTCAAATAAACTCTTATATGGCTCCGGAACCGCTTTATTCACCACGAGCATTACCGTGTCTTCAGGATTGTGGATGGCTGCCGATCTCAAAGAAACAAAAATATTCTCCATATATAATGCTAGTTTTTTTTCATCCATTTTTCCTGCAAGCTGCATCGAAGTCTTATAGTTTTCCTTAAACGCAAATGCGTTTATAATCAGATTTGACATAATTCTCCTCATCTACACGCTTTGGCGCCATTCTGGTTTTTTATATACAAATATCCCTTCCTCGGTGAAATAACAGGTGCTATACTGCACGGGCCCGACGAAGGCGGCGTAATCTTTCCTGAAAGAATCCCTCTGCAAAGCCCTAACAGCCTGCCTGCCGCCGTTTTTTCATTCCATTCCTGTTCAATATGCCGATAAGAAGCACGGCCGAACGCTTCTGTCATGTTCCGATCCGACGCCAGCTTTTTTCCCATGCGGATAAATTCCTCTTCATCCCCTGTACGGTATACATAGCCGTTCTCGCCATCCTTTAGAAGATAAGGCGCCGCGCCGATACCATGTCCCGCAATCAGCGCGCATCCGCTATTCATGGATTCATTGACTACCGCGCCCCAGCCTTCCCTGTAATCGCTGGTAAAAAGAAAAATATCCGCCTCTTCCATCTCTTCCCGTACCTTTTCCGGGCTTAAGAAACCCAAAAACCTGACTTCGTTTTCCAAATCTTTTTTCCGGATCTCTGAAAGAAGCGCGTTCTTTTCTTCTCCGTCCCCTATCATATACAATTCAAAAGAAATCCCCTCCGCTTTCAGCGCCTCCGCCAAATGGACCGGATATTCGGGATGCTTCAAAGAAAGAAATCTGGCGGCAAAAAGAAGCCGCACTTTGCCCGTTCTTTCCCTGCGTTCTCTTTTCTTTTTCATTAATTCCTCTATGTCCTGCTCTTTAAATGCGGGAAAATATCCAAAACAGTACTTTTTATTCGGATAAGCCCCGATCAGCGCAAAATCCGACGCCACATAGGCGCCCGCACACAAAAGATAGACAGGCGCGTTCCGGTAACGGATGTGATCATGATATTTTTTCCGAAGTCCTTTGGGAGAAACCGCCTTCCACTGTCCCTCCCTGTATATACGCTCTGAATACCGTATCACCGGCTTTCCCGCGCGAAGCCGTTCTTCTATATAGGTTTCGTCCTCTACCCCGCCGAAGATCACGATATCGCTTTCCCAGATAATCCGCCTGCAAAGTTCCTCTTCTTCATAAAAGCACTTAGCATAAGGAATCTTCCCGATGTCCGTCCCCCATCCCATGGCGACCCGTTCTCCTTCCATCGGCATTGTCTGGATAAAACAATAATTTTCTCCCAATTCTTCGTACAGCCTGTCTGCAAGCGGAATCTGATGATGATTGATATAATTAGATACAAAGGTTAATTTCATGGTAAATCTCCAAAAGTCGTCTATAATTTGTCCCGGCATCATGGGTTTTGCCTGCACGCCTCTTTCCTGCTGCCGAAAGCCTGTCCGCAAGCTTTTCATCGGCAAAAATGCGCACAATCTGCTCCGCAAGCGCATGTTCATCCTCCGTCGGATAGAAAAGCCCTTCCTTTTCTCCCTCCAGAAGGCTCGGCACGCCTCCTGTTTCACTGCTTACCACCGGCACGCCCAGAAGCATTGCCTCGCCTACGGTATTGGAAGAATTTTCCAAAACCGACGCGGAAAGGAACACATGACTTTTTAAAAGCCGTTCGCACATTCCCTCCGCATCCAGTCTTCCTAAGAAAACAACATGCTCCTCCAAATGATTTTGTCTGATCAGCTCCAACAAATATTTCCCATACGTCCCGATCTTAACCTTCTCTTTGAAAGACCCATACGCCGTTATTTTATCGCCTGCCACATACATTTTGGCATTGGGATATTTCTCCAGCACCTTCGGAAATGCCCTGAGCGCAATATGAAGCCCCTTGATCGGATAATTTCCCTGACTTACAAAGACAGAATATCTCTCGCAGTCCCCAATCTTCCAATCTTTCCCATAAAAATGACTTCTCAATGTCTCATTCCATTTATAATATTTCGCCGTTTCCAGATATTTTCCCAAAACTGCCTTGTCCCATGCGGTCCTGCCGGCAATATTTCCGGCAAGCGCTAATGCGGCTTTCTCATTTGCGCCGCGCAGCATGAATTTTTCCTGCTGCTCTATAATATTATCTTTTTTCAGCCAGTCACGGAACGTTTTCTTTTTACAAACATCAGAAGGCAGTCCCACTGTATAATATTTTGCCAATTCACTACAGATTCCCTGTACCGAGATCAAAATCCGTTTCCGGTTCCGGCAGATTTTTGCCATTGCAAGCGTATGGGGGAACTCCGTGCCGAATATATGTATGATATCCGGTTCAAACTGTTCCACAATGCTCTTAAGCCTTTCCTCTAACGAACTGTCATAGATTTCAGGATGCTGCGTATCCTCATAAAACCCATAATAGGCAACCTCCGCTCCGGTTTTCATCCCGGTTTTTCTCCGATCCTCTTCCCGCCTTCTATCCGGGGTATTGGAAACAACACCTCCTATAGTGTCCGTGGTATTGGCAGTACTAATGGTATCAAAGATACCATTGGTATCAGCAATACCATTGGTATCGAAAGTGCCATTGGTATCAAAGGTACCTTTGGTATCGAAGATGTCATTGGTATCGGGAATACTTACAGTTCCTCTGACGCCATCTCGGTCTTTTGAAACCGGAAAACAAATACCAAGCGTTATTTTATTCTCTTTCTCCCTAAGTATCGCTTCCGAAATACCGGTAAGCCATCCTTCCTTATTACTTTCCGGCATATGCAGTTTTTTTGCAATGGCCGGAAGGACAATATTACACAACCACAATACCTTCATGCCTGCCCTCCGTGTACGTCCGCCTCTATAAAAAGCCGTTCCTATTCTTTCATTCTAAATCCTAACGCTTCACACTCATTTCCTTTTATACAGCGCTTTTTTTAGTCCGTTATATATCCCAGAAAAACGTCTGCTTTCCGCCATCCTGCTTCTAAGCGGCGCGAGGGTAAGCCATAAAATTGCCCGAAACTTTATCCTCTGTCTCCGGCTCATATATTTTGCAGTGATCTCTTTATGCTCCTTTGCAGAAAGTTTTTTATTTTTCTTCGTTTCCGAAAAACCGCCGCCTTCATAGTCTGCCACAACGATCGGCATATAAAGGGGAAACGCCTCTTTTTTAAAATAACTCCACAAAAAATGTTCATAATCGGCGCGCACCTTATATTGTAATAGATACCCACGCTCTGAAAAAAGTTCATTCCGGTAAAAACATGCCTGATGGCAAGGAACATTCCGGTAACATCCAAACGCGTCCATATGGGGATTGGAGGGAACAAGACTGTCCGAAAGTATGGAATAAATGTCCCCATAAAATATTTTGTTCCGCTTTCCCTGTACGAAATCCTTTACTTTTTTCAGGACGTCCTGATCGTGAAACAGGTCTCCGCAATTCAAAAAGAAAAGAATCCCGCCCCTTGCCTGTGCCGCCGCCTGATTCATAGCGTCGTAAATACCTGAATCGGCCTGCCTTATAATGCGGATACGATCGTTTTTTTCAAGCGTTTCCACAGAACCGTCGGTAGAGTTACCGTCCTTGATCAAAATCTCAAGTTCTCCTTCGCCTGAAGACAAAAAGCTCTGTGAAAGGATGCTGTCCACAGTTTTTTGCAATTTGCCTCCGGGATTTAAAGATACTATGATTATGGTAAATAAAGGGGTTTCATTCATGTGAAAGGTACTCCGTTTCTTGTCTTTAACTGTCAACTTCTATTCCGGGAAAATCCATGTCCTGTAAGGTAAAACCTTAATCAAAGGGTCGTAAGCTTTGTATAAAAAGGCTGCGAAATATAACGCCGCGGCTGCAATAAATGCCGATTTCCATATTTTTCTCGTTTTTCCTTCAGGAATCGCATTTATCATTCCGGGAAGAAGGAAAAGATGGCTGATATTCATGTAATATCCTATGCGGGACACCTCCGGAATAAAGGAGCCGCAAAGATACAAGAGGAGCGAGAGATAATTGAGCTGGAAAAAAAAACGGTTCATCGGTCTTTCACGAACGGTTTCTTTATACAACAAGATCCCCGCAATAAAAATTCCCAAGCACCGCAAAATATTCACCAAGGAAGTTCCCGCCTCTAAATACATCGTATCCGCATAGGTCGGATAGATGCGTATAATGATTTTTAAAAGTAAATCCCGCAGGATAAAACCTGCCGCAGCAGCCAAAGCCAAAAAGCCCATCTGCCATTTTTTCCATGCGAAATCAGCCATAATATAAATCGGCAAAATAACAAGAACGGATTTATGGAAAGATGCCGCCAAAAGCACTAGCAAAAGAAATTTGGCATATTCTTTCCGCAATACATATTTTATAGATACGACCGCTAATGCAAGTGCCAGATAATAACGTATGGTATTCATACTGTTGAAATAATATCCGAAAGTCATAAACAGAAGAAAAGAAAAAGAAAAATCCGCACTCAAATCATACATTCCTTTTAGGAATAAAAAAATAGTCGCTCCGGCAAACAAAGCAAAAATAAGCAGATTGGTTTTCTCCCCTACGCCGAAAATAGATTGAACGCCTTTGGCAAGCAAATTAAAACCGATTTCCGTCGGCACGCCGTCGCTGCCCTCGATCATCATCAGCCGAAAATACTCCTCATACCGGGCATAGTCGTTTCCCACATAATGCCGGCAGGCAGATACCAAAAACAATAACGCAAATATGCCGCACATAAGTATGCCGTTACGCATCTTCAGTCTGGTAACGGCTTTGCTGCCTCTATAGATTTCTTCCGGTTTCCGCACAAAATATGCCATTCCTACCGTCACAACCGTTAAAATAATATATACCGCCATATCTTACTCAATCTTTCCATTCTTCCAAATTACCTGCGCGACCTGCCCTCATCCCCGCTTTCATAAGCTGATAAGCGCGTTTTAACGGAATCTCCCGGCACATCGTATCTTTATGTTTCCATAAAAACCGAAGGGCCACAGGCATCCTTAATTTTCCGTACAGACTATAATACAATACGCCTCTGTCATAAAAAAATTTTTCATTGTATCCCCTAAACCATGTGGATTCCCGCAGTGTTTCCCCGCCGATAGTAACGGGCGCCTTATAAACTTTCAAACCGCTTTGTATACAATCTCTTAAAAAAAGACTGTCCTCTCCGTTGCTATATCTTGCCCCTCCCCCGAACAACAGGGAAAACGTAATGTTTTTACTTCTTATCTTGTCCAAACGGAATGCAAAGCTGTAGGTCGGATACCTTCCGCTGTTATACCATCTCACCCTTCCGTACTCTTCAATATGATAAGTCCTTCTTTCCGGCGCCACTTCTACATTGAAAAGAATCATATCCGCTTCTTTATTTTTCTCAAACTCTTGTAATATAAGCCTTTCATAATCATCCCTGTATACAATGTCTTCATCCGAAAACAGGCAGATCTCTTCATCCGCCCGCATCAAACAAGTATTACGGCTTAAGCCCACTCCTTTTTCCTTCAAAGAATATGCCTTGATCAATCTCCCGTTTTTCTCAAATTCATCATAAGCAAAACCATCTGTCTGGTTGACAATGACCGCCTTTGTGGAAAGCCTCATTTTTTCCGCAAGCTGCCTCGGTTCTTCCGAAACAGCCGACACCAAAACCTGTAATCCCATCTAAACCTCCATACTGCCCTGCTTTCATCCTATGGCTGCATAAGCAATCCCGCACCCCAATAATATCTGCGGTACATTGTCTGATCAGCACTTGTTAGAATAGCATATGTTATTTTACAATCCTGTGTCTTTAAATCAGACAGGTATCTTTCTGCAAGCTTACTGTCCTTTCCTCCATAAGTAAAGCAAAGGATTCCCGCATCGGCATTCCGTATACATTCATAATCCGTCTTCCCATAACTGCCCGCATATACGATTTCTTTCTGTCTCATGCCGTCCGATTTTTTTAATGTTCCAAGCAATTCCTCCGAATTTTCCGGTTCCAATATAGTAACAATCGCTATTTTTTCTTTTCCTTTCAGCGCATAAGCCGTGTTGGCGTCAAGTTCCTCTCTGCCGTATGCGCACTCTTTTTCCCCCGTCTTTCCGGATCTCTTTTTTTGATAAAAAACGCCCAGCACGGAAAGTCCAAAGCGTTTTTCTATATCTTTAGGCAGGTAAACGGAAAAATCCATGCAATAAACGATCCACCTTGCAAAAATGGAAAGCAAAATCCCCGCCGTCATACCAAAAATACACCAGTTTTTCGTAAAATCCCCAAAAACAACTTCCTCTGCCTTATCTTCCCGTATCACACGGATACTATCAATTTCCTTGATCACTTCCGGACAATGCGCAAGCGATTCTGCAGTAGCCTGCGCAATTTCATTAGCCGTATCCGGATCCGGAGCCGTCACCGTAATCGTCAGCAGCCTCACATCCGATATAATATCCGCCACTACTGCCATTTCCACCGTTTCCTGTGAAATCCCCTCGGGCAGAAGCGACAACGTATACGGCAAAATATCATCTGATTTCATAAGGTCATTCCAAGTATAGTCATTATAATACCCATAGCCGATCCCCGTACTGTCCTCTGCAAAATCAATATAATATTTCGTCTCCGCCCTATATTCCTTTGCCGCAGGATTTATCTGCTTATAAAGCATATACCCACCTGCACAAATAGCAGCACCGCCGAGTGCTGCTATCACAACGATCCATAGGGAATGATACAGCCTCAGAAGGAAAAACCTCAGATCCAGCCCCTCCTGCAAAAACTCCCTTTCCTGTTCCATATCCGTTTCCTTTCTCTTCCCGTACTGTTCCACAAATCTTTGCCCGCTTCCCGCCATGTCGCTTACAGCGTCAGGGCCACGTCCCCTCCCTATTTCATCGCCGTCGTCTGCTTCTGATCTACGCCTTCCGTACTCTCCGGCTTGACCAATATTTTCAAAGTAAGCAGCATCAGCTTCAGATCCAGCCATACGCTATAGTTTTCAATATAAAACAGATCCAGCTTCAGCTTGTCATAAGGCGTCGTATTATATTTACCGTAAACCTGCGCATAACCGGCAAGTCCTGCTTTCACCTTCATACGGAACGCAAACTCCGGCATTTCCTCCATATATTGGGCTATGATCTCCGGCCTTTCCGGCCTTGGCCCGATAAAAGACATATCCCCCCTCAATATATTAAACAATTGGGGAAGTTCGTCGATTCGCACGGCACGGATAAACTTCCCGATCGGGGTGATCCTGCTGTCGTTTTTAGAAGCAAGCCTTGCCACTCCGTCTTTTTCCGCATCCACACGCATACTGCGGAATTTTAAAATCTGAAATTCCCTTCCGTTCATCGTACACCGCGTCTGCTTATACAGTACCGGCCCTTTATCATACGCCTTAATCGCAATTGCCGTAATCAGCATAAAAGGAGAAGCTATCACACACAATAAAAAGGCGCATACCAGATCGATCGCCCGTTTCGCCATTCTCTGTTCTACCGTCAGCGCATATTCCCTCGTTAAAAAAATCGGCGTATCAAAAAGATGGATCGGATCGGCTCCTTTTACCAAAACATCTGTTATTTTAGGCATCATATATACGCGGATAGAACGGCCGTAACAGAATTTCATAAGATCGTTACGGATCCTTGCCGGAATATCCCATAGTACAACAGCCCCATATCCCTTCTTGCATTCCTCCGTGATCTTATCCATACCTTCGTTGATATTGATACATTTTACAATATTATACTTGTCCGGTCTGGTATCAAACTTGTCCAAAATATCCTGAATCGGCCTCTCACCACAGACTAACAGCATGTCCCTCGGCGGAAAAACCTTCTGATAGACCTTCTGGCATACCCATGACCATCCTCCGGCTACTATGATCTGGAAAAGAAACAAAACCACCAACGGCATCATCGCCACCATTTTTAAAGACATCAGCGAAATCTGAATATAAGTAATGACATTTACAATGGCGGCGGAAAAAATCTGTGAAAGGATCACATCCCCCGTCTTCCAATAACCTATTTTCGTTCCGCCATAAGTATAACAAAAAAAGAGCAAAAGCATAAAGTACAGCGCAATCAGCAGCAAGTACCCCTTAAAAGTGTATTTCAGCCTCCATGCGATCACCTCATAATAACAGTTAAACCATACGATATAGTATCCGATCGTCATGAATACGAGCCCTATTAAAGAAAGTTGTAATACAATGATCCGCTTAAGCGACTCGAAACGCCTCATACCCTGTTTCCCATACCTCTCTTTGACAAATAACTTCTACATTCTTTAGTAGTATACCATTTTACATAAAAAATGCCAAGGTATTTCAAATTTTGCCGGTGTTTTAAAAATCCATAGAAAACATCAATGTCTTCTATCGAATCCATAAAATCATTTTTCAATTCGAAATATTGAGTGAAAATTTTTTATTATTCAGCAAATGTACTATTTCTATATTCTCCCAACATTCTTCTCCATTTTGTAAAGCGGTACGGTAATGCTGTGGCAATTTTAAATTCTCATATTGATTCATTGTTATTGGCGTTCCCGGCATAAAAACCAGTTTGTGTAATTGATAAAACTTTAAATTCTTTTTTCTTTTCAGTCCCCCTTTTACTGCCTCCAATCTATTTTCTTTTCAATTAAAAAAATGGAAAAAACACTAAATCCAAACAAAACAGCCATACTCGCTATATCCCATTCTCCCTGACAGCTAAGCCTTAGGGCTTTTGCTACATATGTTGTAGGTATCATATGCGCAATTACTTGAATTATTTTAGGCATACTTTCCAAATTAATATATACCGGCGCAAGATATACTACCAGCGGCTGGACAATTTGTGTTAACGAGCTTGCATGTTCTGCATTTCTTGAATAAATACCTATAAACGCCCCTACCGCCGATAAAGAAAATCCTGCCAATATCGAAACAAAAACAATGCTTATATGTAATTGCATGGGTATATGCAAAATAATTTTTCCTACCCCATACAGTACAAGCAGCGACGGCAATGTTGTAATAGTGGCACGCATGATATACGAAATAATGATATTTATCTTACGTAACGGCAATGTGGCAAAATAGTCAAATCCACGAATCTGTTTCAGCACTCCCAATTCCTGCCCCAATGACAGCATCGTCCCCGTTACAAGAGACATTACCATATTTCCGGTAACAATATATATAATCATATCTTCGTTATCACCCACAAGCATATATAGCAAAAACAGAATACTTAATGGAGATATTAAAACAATGATTAACGACCATACCCAGTTTAAACGTAATGAAAGCAATTCCGCAAAACATAAGTACATTTGTTTTTGTATCATGTTAGTCTTTTTCATATTCGTATACATTACTCTCTATCTCCTTTAAATAAGCGTCTTCCAAGGAAGGTCTGATAACCTTGATATTTCGTATATATTCTCCGGCTTCACAAGATAAAATTTCATACATAACTTTATTAATATCCTCTGATACAACTTCCACATAATATTTTTCATCGTTTACTTTTTGCAGCTCATAAGAATGTTCCCATGATTTTAATTCCACATTATATGGCATCTCAAATGAAATTTTACATTTTGTCTGAATTGCATCAATGATTTCATAAGGCTTACCTAATGTAATAATCCTGCCTTTCTGCATAATCGCCACTCTGTCAACCACATCTTGGGCCTCATGAACATTATGTGTTACTAAAATAAACGTAATTCCTTTCTTTGCCCGCAATTCCTTAACCAGTTTCCATAATAAGATTCTATTTTGAGGATCCATATCATTAGTCGGCTCGTCCAAAATAATAAGCGGCCTATATCCGATTATACTTCCCATAAACCCCGCCAGTTGAAGTTCCCCACCGCTCAAGTGTTCTATCAGTCTGTCCTTTATCCAATCCGCCTTAAAATATTCTATCAGTTCATCAGTTTTGAGGCACGCCTCTTTTTTGTCCAAGCCTCTATATATTCCGGTAAAAAAAATAAATTCCCGCACCTTCAACGCCTTATGGGCATATAGCTGTTGGCTTAAATAAGCAATTTTTTCCGGTAAAAATCTAGTATTATCATGGATGCTCTTTCCCTCGACCTCTATCCTTCCCTCATCCGGTTTTAATAAGCCTACTAACTGCCGAATCAGTGTTGTCTTACCTGCGCCATTAGGACCTAAGATCCCTAATATTTCACCCTTTTTTATGGATAAATTAATTTTATAATTTGCATAAACTTTCGACTTTTTGTATCTTTTACTAAGATCGCTAATATGAACAACAAACTCTTCCTGTTCCATTTTTGTTCCTCTTTCTTAATACATAATTGTTCTAAGCATTTCCTTCTCTGTCTTCGCCATCATTACAAATATTCTATATATGTTCTATCCGAAAGCACAAATTTGATTTTGTTCTCTAATATTCCCATCCACTCTGACAAGACTTCTAATATAAAACAATTCGATTACTTGACTTATTTTTTTTACCAGATCTTTTTCATCTGCGCCCTCTACATAAATACATAACTCCTGTAACAATTCATTTAATGTTTTTTCTTCATCGAGCAATCTCCATACCATATATGCATACTTATTGACAATATATCCCGGTTCAATGATAGCCAACGTTTCTCCATTTGAGTCAAATAATCTATAATATGCTTTTACTCTCTGTAATAATGTATTTTTCTTTATTTCCATTGTACCTTCCTTTTTATTTTTCCCTTCCTAAAAAATCAGCTTAGCCTTTCTCTTCACCATACACGCAATCAAAATAAATACCGCCATCTTTTATCTCTTCTTGAAAAATTTTTAACCCGCACTGCACGATCAGCTCTTTATAAAAGTGATGATCCCGCCGTTCATATATCCCGTTCGATGCAAAACAATAATCAGACGCCGCACGTTTTCCAATAACCTTAATTGGCACTACATACGTCGTAATATCTGATTCTTCCCCAAACACAATATCCCATATATAAATATGTCCCGATTCCTTTAAAACACGCCGGCACTCGGATAACGTATTTTTTATTTCTTCTTTTTCCATATACATAAGCGTATAGAATATCGTTATATTTTGAAAGCGCTTATTCTCAAACTGCATAGACTGCGCGTCCATATCATATGTTTTCACCCTTTTATTTTCTATATATCGGTCCGGGTCATTATCGATAATAATTAAGGGGCATCTAGTATTATTCATAATCGTATATTCGCCACAGCCTCCTATATCCAACAATTCCCCATCAGGTGCAAATTTTCTCAAATCCCATTCCGTCTTCTTTAAAGTAATATTATTTTCCAACGCGTTACGCAATTCCTCTTCAATATCAATTCCTATATTGATCTTTTTAAAAATATCCAACGATTTTCTTACCCTTCTTATTTTTTCAACAAAACAAGGCATAAAACCAAGTGATCTTATGTCTTTCAAATATACCTTTATCTGTCCTTTTGAGTTAAATGAATATGACCGCTGCCACAGCTTCCATCTGCTTCACAATCAAAAACTTTAGGGGTAAATTCCTCCAAAGAAAAAGTAAACATCTCCTTTTTTTCCATCTCATCTTCCGTTAAAGCATGATCAAGATTTAATTTATTCCGCTCCATATAATACCCCCTTATATCCTCCTTTTCACCGCAAGAAACGCCCAGATCACAAAATAATATGCGCTTTTTACCACGGAAAGTCCCGCCTGCCTGCGATACAGAAACCAGATCCGCTTCAGCGCCACAAATTTATTGGAAGAAAGCGATTTGGCGGGCCGCCTGTATACGGCAAGATTTTCATTCAGCCCATACGCCGTATATCCCGCCCTTAAGATCTGCCACCAGGTGGCTGTATCTTCGCTGGGTACTTGCGGCATTTTAAGCAGTTTTTTATCTATCTTTTCCGTATCGAACAATACGGTAGTCGTAAAAATGACCGTTCTCGGAAGCGCCTGCTTGAATGTAAGCGTCTCCGGCACATTTACAACCTTCCCCGTCCCGTTCGCCTCTTCATCCCCAAATTCATATGCGGTAAAGCAAAAAGCGCAGTCCTTTTTTCTCATAAAATCAAGCTCCTTCTCCAGCTTCTCCTTCCGCCACACGTCGTCCGCATCCAAAAAAGCAAGATACCGTCCCCTCATATGATCCAGTCCCGTATTCCTCGCCGCTGCGGCGCCCTCATTTTTTTCCTTTTGGATCAGACGGATCTTATCCGATAAAAACGGTTCTATCTTTTTCGCGCCGTCATCCTGCGAACAGTCGTCTACCAAGATCAGTTCCCAGTTTGTAAAAGTCTGTTCCTGCACCATACGGATCGTTTTTTCGATATACTTTCCTGCATTATACACCGGTACTACAATACTTACTAATCCTTCCATCTTCACTCCCATCCGTCCGCTTTAACAGCCCCTCATCCGCCGCAACAGACTACCATAAAACTTAATACAAATAGAAGGCAGGTAATCCCTTACCTCCCTTCTTCATTACAAATCAACCGGTCAATGCGGCGGAACCCGCACTTACCTTTCTTTTACCGCAAATCAAGACGTACTTTATCAGCTATCCTCGCTATATACTCACTATTCGTCGGACGGCATTTTCCTGAATCAGAGGAATACCCGAAAAGCTCCTCAAAGGTTTCAAGATTTCCTCTTCCCCAGGATACCTCGATGGCATTCCGGATTGCCCGTTCTACTTTCTGCTCCGTTGTCTTAAAGCGTTTTGCCACCTCGGGATATAAAAGCTTCGTCACACTGCTCACAGCTTCCATATCCTTTCCTGAAATCATGATCGCTTCTCTAAGATAATGATATCCTTTTAAATGCGCGGGGACACCCATATCCAGCATGATCTTTGTTATGTAACGTTCCAGCTCAACCTCCGGCATAGCGACTAAATCCATTTCCATTTCTCCTTTCAAATAATCCTCTATATTTTATGTCGAGGATTTGTAGTTACTGCGATACGTTTGAATCATACCATGCGGACAGGCATTTGTGAATATCTAAATCATCGCACGCACAAACTTTTCCGATTACTTCAAGTTTTATGCCGTTTCATGTATACAGATCAAGGATAATGGTACCGTTTTCTTAATAAAACAGTAAATTTTTTACACTTCCGGATATGCCGGCAGACATCTTTCTACAGTTTTTCCTTTACAATATAGATCGGCCTCTCCTTCACTTCCAAGTAAGTTTTTGACACATACTGCCCCACAATGCCCAGACAGAATAACTGTACGCCGCTGATCAGGGAAATAATGCACACCAAAGACGGCCAGCCCGCCACCGGATCACCGAATAACGCCGTCCTGATCACAATAACAACTATCAGTAAAAAAGCAAGGATACAGAACAAAACACCCATGACCGCCGCAAAAGTAGCGGGCGCAGTGGAAAAAGAGACGATCCCCTCCAGCGAATAGAGTAAGAGTTTCCAAAAAGACCACTTTGTCTCTCCTTTTTTCCGCTCTACATTTTCAAATTCCAGCCACTTCGTCTGAAATCCTACCCAGCCGTAGATCCCTTTCGTAAAACGGTTATATTCTTTCATGGACAAAATAGCGTCCGCTACCTGCCTTGTCATCAGCCGATAGTCTCTGGCCCCGTCTACGATCTCCGTACTTGAGATCTTCCGCATCAGCCGATAGAACATCCTTGCAAAAAAGGACCTAAGTATGGGTTCGCCCTTTCTGGTGACCCTTCTTGTAGCCACTGAGTCATAGCCCTCTTCAATATAACGGAACATTTCAGGCAAAAGGGAAGGCGGATCCTGCAGATCCACATCCATAACTACCAAATAGTCTCCTACCGCGTTCTGCAGCCCCGCATAAATCCCCGCCTCTTTTCCGAAATTTCTGGAAAAGGAAATCAGATGCACCCTTTCGTCCCTCTCACGCAGTTTTTTTACTTCGCCGGCTGTCCCGTCTTTAGAACCGTCATCAATATAAAGAATCTCGACTTCCAACTCTTTTTCGTCAAAAAAACTTTTATTTTTCATAAGCTCCGTATAAAAGTCCGCTACGGATTCTTCTTCGTTATAGCAAGGTACGATCACACTTAATAATTTCATAAAGCCAGTCTCCATTTTCCCCGTCTTGTCCGGCCTTAGCAGAAGCCCCTACATTCTTGCATTCTCCACATTTTCGCAGAACCACTCGTAAGCAAGGCGTACGCCCTCTTCTAATTCTACTTTATGTTTCCAACCAAGTCCGTGCAGCTTGGATACGTCCGTCAATTTTCTGGGCGTACCGTCCGGCATATCAGTATTCCAAACGATCTCTCCCATATAGCCTACCACATTCCGTACGGTTTCTGCAAGCTCTTTAATCGTCACTTCTTTCCCCGTTCCGATGTTCACATGCTGTTCTCCGCTGTAATTCTCCAGCAGATATACGCAGGCATCCGCCATATCGTCCACATACAAAAACTCACGCAGCGGCGTTCCCGTCCCCCAAAGCTCTACGCTCTTTGCCTGATTCACCTTCGCCTCATGAAATTTACGTATCATCGCCGGCATAACATGAGAACCCGACAGATCGTAATTATCATGCGGGCCGTAAAGGTTCGTAGGCATACAACTTATAAAATCATCCCCGTACTGGCGTTTGTAAAATTTACACATCTCCAACCCTGCGATCTTAGCAATGGCGTACGCCTCGTTCGTTTCTTCCAACGGCCCTGTAAGAAGCGCGTTTTCCGGAATCGGCTGGGGCGCCATCTTTGGATAAATACAGGTGCTGCCGAGGAATAATAATTTTTTCACCTTATATTCATGACAGCACTGGATCACATTACACTGGATCTGCAAATTCTCATAAGCAAATTCCGCCGGAGCCGTATTGTTCGCATTGATACCGCCAACCTTGGCCGCTGCCAGTACCACTGCGTCCGGTTTCTCGGTTTCAAAGAATTTTCTGACCTCCGCCTGATTTGTCAGATTCAATTCCTTATGCGTCCTTCCAATCACATTCGTATATCCTTTTTCCTGTAAATTTCTTACGATCGCGCTGCCCACCAGCCCTCTGTGTCCGGCAACATATATTTTATCTGTTTTATTCATATTAACTCCTATCTGCCCGCTTCAGCGGGCATACCAACTGGGATCAAAAAATTTTATGCATTCTTCTTACGGAATTCTTCGCAGCTTTCTCCGACGATCTCCTTCATATCCGCCTCCATCATCATTGCCACTAATTCCTTAAATCCGTTCTCCCGTTTCCAGCCCAATTCTCTTTCTGCCTTTTCGCAGTTTCCCCACAAAAATTCCACTTCTGCCGGACGGTAAAACTCTGGATTTACATCCACAAGGAGCTTACCGGTCTTGGCGTCATATCCTTTTTCGTTCACGCCTTCCCCTTCCCAGCGGATGCCGATGCCGATCTCCTGAAACGCCGCTTCTACAAATTCACGGACAGTATGCGTTTCATTGGTAGCAAGCACATAATCATCCGGCTTTTCCTGCTGGAGCATCAGCCACATACCCTTTACATAGTCGCCTGCAAAGCCCCAGTCTCTTTTGGCGTTCATATTACCAAGGGAAAGTTTTTCCTGCTTTCCCGCCATAATATTTGCAATAGCAAGTGTTATTTTTCTAGTTACAAAGTTTTCTCCTCTTCTGGGAGATTCATGGTTAAATAAAATACCGTTACATGCGTACATATTATAGGACTCTCTATAATTTACCGTGATCCAGTAAGAATACAGCTTGGCCACGCCGTAAGGACTCTTCGGATAAAAAGGCGTCTTTTCGCTTTGGGGCGCCGTTTCCTCCAATCCTCCGAACAGCTCGGAAGTGGACGCCTGATAAAAGCGGCACGGACCGCCGTTTACACGGATTGCCTCCAACAATTTCAAAGTACTGATCCCCGTCGCTTCCGCCGTATATTCCGGTACGTCAAAAGAAATGCCGACATGGGACTGTGCCGCAAGATTATAGACCTCCGTAGGTTTTATTTCCGCGATCAGTCTCATAAGGTTGCTGGAATCCGTCGTATCTGCATAATGCATAAAAAATTTCACATTATTATAGGAAGAACGGATAATATGATCGATGCGGGCCGTAATGGATACACTATGACGTCTTACCAGACCATGCACCTCATATCCCTTGTCCAATAAAAATTCCGCAAGATAAGAACCATCCTGTCCTGTTATCCCTGTGATCAACGCTACTTTTTTCATTCCTTCTCCCTTCTGCCCTTTTGCAGGCATTCGAATGTTTCACTATTTTATATTTTTTTGCTATGACAAATGGTAGTATACTATTATATAATATAGGTATCAACCTAAAATATTGCCCGTTTATGGTAAAATATTGCTACTATCTTGGAGGTACTATGGGAACGTCAAAATCTTCATCTAACCGAATTCTTGCCACCCCTTCCGCCTATGCGAGAAAAAACTATCTTTATGTGCAGGAAGTAGGCACTTTGTTAAGCGTGGAACCGCACATCAGCAAACGTCAGAATTTAAATTCTTTTTTGTTTATGACCGTTATCAGCGGCAGCGGAACCGTAACTTTCGACGGTACCAGCTTTCCTATCTCCGAAGGCGGCTGCGCGTGGATCGACTGCAGCCGCTCTTATTCCCACGAAAGCAGCGCCGAAGATCCTTGGACTCTGATGTGGGTCCATTTTTATGGCAATCTGGCTTCTTCGTTTTATGCCGCTTATATAGAACAGGAAAATCCTTTTTTGTTTACTCCACCCACTATTGTTCCTTTTACGGACGCTCTTCATACGCTTTATCAGGTACATGAGTCAAAAAACCCGCTGCTGGAAATCATTTCCCATAAATGCCTGACCGATATCATCCTGCTCTGTTTTACTTCAAACTGCCACAAAGCCGGTCAGGATGATACGGTTTTGGGAAAAATGCAGCTGGTCCGGAAATATATAGACGAACACTATATGGAAAAAATCAATCTGGATATCCTTTCCGATACTTTTTATATTAGTAAATATCATCTTTCCCGGGAGTACAAGCGGGTATTTGGCGTCACCCTCGGAAACGACCTGACAGCCAAGCGGATCTCCCATGCCAAATCCATGCTGCGCTTCACTTCGGCTTCTATTGAACAGATCGCTATCGGCTGCGGTTTCCAAAACGCCGGATATTTTATTAAAGTCTTCCGAAAAGCCGAAAACATGACGCCGCTGGAATACAGAAAGAAATGGTAACCGGCATCACTTCGGAGCATAAAGGCGACGCGCCTATCATTGAAAAAAGCCTTGGAACAGCCGGTAATCATATTTTGATACCGTTGTTCCAAAGCCTTTCCCCATACCGGTCAAATTGGCACAAGATACCCAGTTCCAACCCCATGCCGGCCCGCCGGACATTTTCTCCTTATCCAAGCCCCAAACGGTTGACCGCCGAAAATATAGCGCGCACGGAAGCCCGGGTAATGTTGGAGCTTACGCCTACTCCATAAGTTACGCTGCCCGTATCCCCGTCTAATAAGTGGATATAAGCCGCCGCCTGAGAGTTGGAACCGCTCTGCAGCGCATGTTCTTCGTAATCAAGAATCTTAATGTTCACGCCAAGCGACTCCCCGATTCCTCGTTTTACCGCATCGATCGGCCCGTTCCCGACAGCTTCAAAACTTTTTTCCGTCCCCCTGTCCGTATAAACGACGGTAACCTTCGTATCAAA
Source organism: uncultured Lachnospiraceae bacterium (assembly GCA_910579805.1). Lineage (GTDB taxonomy): Bacteria > Bacillota > Clostridia > Lachnospirales > Lachnospiraceae > RGIG3002. The sequence continues at coordinate 331,154 of CAJTWM010000001.1, forward strand.
CTCGGATTTCGTTTCCCCGCTGAGATCATCCACTTTCAATCTTCTGAAATGAATCGGTTCTTTTCTGTTAAGATATTCCTCACGGAAACTTTCCATGATTTGCTCAGGAGACACCTCGCCCTGTTTCTCGGATATTTTTTGGATCACGTTCGCAAACTCCTTGTGCATGGCTTTCGGAAGTTTAAACCCAAAATAAGTATCCATCACAAAAGCAACCCCTCCTTTACCCGACTGGGAATTGATTCTTACGATTGGTTCATATTCTCTGCCGATATCGGCCGGATCAATAGGAAGATACGGTACTTCCCAAATCTCGCTTTTTCTTTCTTTCATCGCCTTTACACCCTTATTGATGGCATCCTGATGAGAACCGGAAAATGCGGTGAACACCAGTTTCCCTGCATACGGATGTCTGGGATGGATCGGAATCTTACAGCATCTTTCATAAATCTCGATGATGTCATTGATGTGTTCGAGATGCAGTTCCGGATCGATTCCCTGTGAAAACATATTATAAGCGATATTCAACGCGTCTACGTTTCCTGTACGCTCTCCGTTCCCGAACAAAGTCCCTTCCACTCTTTCGGCGCCCGCAAGAATAGCCAGTTCTGCGCTCGCTACTCCCGTTCCCCTGTCATTATGAGGATGAATACTCAGAATAATAGATTCCCTGTTCTTAAAATGCTTGTTCATCCACTCGATCCTGTCAGCGTAAACATTGGGCGTAGTCATTTCCACGGTAGACGGCAGGTTGATAATGATGGGATCTTCTTTTGTAGCTCCCCACGTTTCCTGTACTGCAGTGCAGATCTCCAAGGCATAGTCCAATTCCGTTCCCGTAAAACTTTCGGGAGAATATTCCAAAATGATCTTACCCGGGAATTTTGCAGCATATTCTTTTACCATCTTCGTACCGCTTACGGCAATCTCCGTAATATGATCTTTATCTTTCCCAAAAACAACATCTCTCTGCAAAGTAGAGGTAGAATTGTAAATATGCACGATCGCCTGCTTACAACCTTCGATTGCCTCAAAGGTACGCTCTATCAGTTCTTCCCTGCACTGTGTCAGTACTTGCACTCTTACATCGTCAGGGATCAGTTTCCGATCCACGAGCTGTCTCAGAAAATCAAATTCAATCTGGCTTGCCGCCGGAAATCCGACTTCTATTTCCTTAAATCCAAGGTCGATCAGGAAACGGAACATTTCAACCTTTTCTTCTACGATCATAGGGTCGATCAACGCCTGATTTCCGTCCCTTAAATCTACGCTGCACCAAATAGGCGCCCTTTCTATCTGCTTATTGGGCCACTCTCTTTCAGGGTAATCCACTACCGGATTCCGTCTGTAACGCTTATAATTTAACATCTTCTTTCCCTCCAGCTATCATGATCAATTGCATAGGGGTAATACTTTTCCCCTACTCGCCGCGCCACCCACACGCCGCTTTAGCTGCATATTTCCTCCGCATGGGTCTGTGCATCAAAAAACCCATGCAATACACATGGGTTATATCCGTGCAAAATCTATTCGCCAAGACCGCTCTCAATCGCATTGACAAGAGTTTTAAGAGCCAGTTCTTCGTCCTCGCCTTCGCAAACAAATTCGACTTCATCTCCGCATTTTACGCATGCCCCGAGCACGCTTAGCACGCTCTTGGCATTCGCCGTATTCTCTCTAAACGTAAATGTTATTAACGACTTAAACTGCATTGCCTCCTTACATAGGATTCCCGCCGGTCTTAGATGCAGCCCTGTCGGATTTTTGATTACTACCTTCTGACTTACCATAAAACGTTTCCTCCCAATTATTGTAATAATTTATGCCGTGCTATCATTGCCTGAATTCCCCGGTTTTTATACCACAAGTTTCCATACCACAAACAAAATATACCCTCATATGGTACAAGTATACCATTATTTTCATATTTCCACAAGGCATTGCCTATATTTATGCTATAACATAATGTTCTGTATCAGTTCTGCCAGTTTTTTCGCTTCCCTCTCAATCAGCTCCTGATCTTTTCCCTCAATCATGACGCGTACTAACGGCTCCGTTCCCGAAGGTCTGATCAGCACTCTTCCTTCTCCCGCGAACTGCTTCTCCAATTCGGCAATGGCCTCTGCAATCTCAGGATAGTCCATATAATTTTCTTTTTTATGGTTAGGTACCTTTGCATTGACAAGAGCCTGAGGCAGTACTTCCATAACCTGTTTTAACTCCGATAACGGTTTTCCTGTATCTGCCATGACCTGCAGCAGATGCAATGCGCTGAGAAGCCCGTCGCCGGTAGTATTTTCGTCCAAAAAGATCACATGGCCCGATTGTTCCCCGCCAAGGCTGGCGCCAATCTCTCTCATCCTTTCCAAAACATAACGGTCGCCGACCTTTGTCTGCTCCATATGAAGCTGATTCTTTTCCCCCATTAAAAAGAATCCCAAATTACTCATGATCGTCGCAACCACCGTATTCTTTTTCAGTTTTCCCTGCTTTTTCATATGAAGGCCGACGATCGCCATGATCTGATCCCCGTCGACCACTTCGCCGTTTTCGTCCACAGCAAGAAGTCTGTCGGCATCCCCGTCAAAAGCAAGCCCCACGCCTGCTTTCTCATATACGACCCGCGCCATCAGCTCTTCCATATGGGTCGAACCGCAGTTTGCATTGATATTCGTTCCGTCCGGATTGTTGTGGATGGCCACTACCTCCGCGCCTAATTCTTTCAGCGCCTCCACGGAAGTATAATAAGCGGCGCCCTCTGCGCAGTCCACTACGATCTTCATATGGTTCAGATTTACATTGACCGCACGGATAGCATGATTGATATATTCTTCTCTGGCATCCGTCCGGTATTTGATCTTTCCTACCCGGGAACCTACCGGAAATTTGATCTCTTTCATGCCTGACCGGATCAAAGCTTCGATCTCGTCCTCCAAAGAGTCCGGAAGTTTATAACCGTTTCCGTCAAAAAACTTAATGCCGTTAAACTCTACCGGATTGTGGGACGCGGAAATAACGACCCCTGCGTCCACCTTGTATTTTTTAGTCAGATAAGCCACCGCGGGCGTAGGCACCACGCCTACATAAACCACATTCGCTCCTACCGAACATGCGCCTGCCATCAACGCGTTTGCAAGCATATCTCCCGAGATTCTGGTATCGCATCCTACCATGATCGTCGGCTTATGCTCGTTTTCCTTTGAAAGCACATACGCTCCCGCCTGCCCTAACTGCATTGCCAGCGTCGGGGTAAGCTCCTCGTTAGCAACCCCTCTTACTCCGTCCGTCCCAAATAATCTAGCCATCTTAATCCTCCATCTGTTCTATGCTCAATCGTACCCTGACGGGCTCCACAATTGTTATATTCTCCCCGAAGCCGAAATTCGCTTCTATCGTATATGTTCCCGGCTCCAATTCCTCTATATTCCTCGACGCCATATATGCCCCTAGATCTACAGTACCCGTGATCTCGCCGGTCATCAATTCGGAAACATCAGCCTGCAGTCCGGAAACTTCCAATATCAGATTATCGCCGTTCTCAATTGCAACCGTGTATCCATCCGGTACATTTGTAATTAGAATATGATTTTCGGCCAGCTTCAGTTCTTTTCTCTGTTCCGCTTCAATAGGAATTACAACTGTTATCTTACCGTTAAATTCACTGTCGGCAAGTTTTACTCCCTCCGGAAGATAATTTTTCAGATTGACTGCTACTTCTGTTGTCCCGGTTTCCCCCGTAATGCTCAGCACGTCGGCCGGGATCTCGATCTGCGTCACGTTCTTCAATGCATCCGCGCTGCCCGCAATCTCGATTTCCGACGGTATTCCGGTCACCTGCCCGCTCTGCCTATACCCCGGCGCCGGAGTTCCCGTTATCGTATACCGTACCGGTACGGTTTCTTTTTCAAGTATTTCCACGCTTACTTTAACGGAATCTACGTTTTTCTTAACATTATCGGCATCGATCTCGTTATCTTCCGCATCATAAAGTTTTACGTCGGCATAAGTCGCAATATCGGAAGCAGCGCCTGAAACGTCGACTACCACCACGGCCCTTGCAATTTGGGAAACAACCGATTCCGGACCTGTGATCCTCATCTGGTTCTGATCCATGGTAACCTTACCTACCATATATCCGTCCGCCACTTCGCCGGAAGTCAGCGCTTTCAGCAAAAGCGGCAGCTTTTTCTCCGGTTCAATGCTCAGCCTGACGCTTTCCGTACTTCCTTTAAAATTCGTGATCTTATCGTTATACCGTTTTGAATAATAACTGATATTTATCGTATTTGCCGCCGTGATATTATTAAAATCGGCAATGGCCACTATATCGTCCTTACTGAGCATCTCTAAGTAAGACCGGGGGGCGCTTACGGTCACGGAAACCGTATCCGTAGAATCCAATACTTCATATACCTGCCCCGCATCGGTAACCAGATTTGCATTTTGGAGCCTGACCTGAACGTTATCGTAAGTGCTGCTTTTTACGGGATTATCTATATTTACCACAACCAGCCATAAAAGGACGGCAAAAACAAAAGAAAATAACTTGAGACCCCAATTATTTACCAGTCTTTTTTTCATTTTTATACCCACGCCCTTTTCTTTCAACTTTTGACCTGCCTTTCAACTTCTTTAATATCGCTTTTTCCTCCATTGTCTTATTCTGTACTTTGACAAGTTCCGCACGCAGCGCTTCTGCGTCAAGATTACGCTTCAGCGTTCCGTAGTATGCCGTACTGATCTTCCCCGTTTCTTCCGACACGATGATCGTCAGGGAATCCGTAGCTTCCGAAATCCCTACCCCCGCTCTGTGTCTCGTCCCCAGCTCTTTGCTCAGTCCCATATTATCGGAAAGAGGAAGGTAGCAGGTTGCGGATGTGATCCTGTCTCCACGCACAATAACGGCGCCGTCGTGGAGCGGCGTATTATGTTCAAATATATTAATGAGCAATTGGCTTGTTACGATACCGTCTACCGCAATACCCGTTCTTTCATAATCGCTGAGATTCTGATCCTGCTCGATCACGATCAGCGCTCCCGTCTTAGCCTTTCCCATTTCAAGACAGCCTTTTACAAGCTCCTGAACGGTCCTATCTGAAAAACGCCCGTCCGTTTCTTTTTTTGTATCAAAAGAAACAATGGAATAAATGATATTTTTTCTTCCCAATTCTTCCAGAGCCTTACGAAGTTCAGGCTGTAAAACCACGACCAATGCAATCACGGCAATACTCAAAACGTTTTCCGCGATCCACAAAATGGTGCTCATATCCAAAACCGCAGCGATCAGCAGAAAGATGAGGATCATGCTTATCCCTTTTAACAGTGACCACGCCTTGGTGTTCTTGATCCACACCATGATATAGTACACTAAAAAGGTGATGATGATCACCTCCGCCACATCTGTCCATTCTATGTTGGGGACATGCAGAGTTTCAAGATACGTCTGCATAAAATTCGAGATCTGCTGCATAATACTTCATTCCAGTCTTATAAATTTGGCAATTATTTATCACGATTCAAGGACCCTCTCTCATCGCCACGCTGAGCCGTCCTGCCTGCAACACTGTTTGCCGTCCTTACCGTACTCACGGGTCTGGCGCTCTCCTGCGCGGTTCCCACCGTTCTGGAGGCTGCCGTATGCGGCCTTGCGCCAGCCGAATAGGAAGTGCCTGTCGTACGGGGCGCCCCTGTTGTATGAGAAGCGCCGGTTGTATGGGACGCTGCTGTCGAATATGTGCCGCCGCCCATCCGGGACGCAGTAGACGCCGTCCCCGTTGTATGCACCGTCTCGGTCCTTGCCCTTCCGGTGTTATTCACCGTATTGACCGTTTTCGGCGCCGTTTTGGTTACTACGTTCTGACTTTTCTGCGTATTGATCTTTTTTACGGTCTTCGCCGGCGTTGCAACGCTTAATTTAGGAATCGCTTTTACATAATAATAATATTCGTCATCTTCAAACTGTACCCGTTCCGTCCTGCTGTAATCCACGCTGAACACAAAAAACTGCAATGCTTTTGCAAGGAAAAAGGACACGATACTTCCAATCAGAATCCCTACAATCGACACTTTCGTGTCATACATCAGATCCCCGATCAGCAGCATCATCACGTTTACCAGACTTCCCGCAACCATTGCAATCGTCCAGCTATGATCCACCGACATCCTTCTGATCACATAAACGACGATCAGCGTAACCGCAAATGCGGCAACGGTTACAAGCATCGCTTTATTATCGATCAGGCCGTCGATCAGATAACGGAATTTCGCGGCGATCTCGTCCTCCATAGCATTGATCGTCGTATTATTTTCATTAATAAAATTCAAAAAGAAATAAAGGATCGTTCCACAGCCTACGGAAAATAACGACGCCGGCGTCCCCACAAGCCCCATTGCCAGCGGCATGATATAAGGGATCTTCAAAACGAACGCAATGGGCGTCAGCAATAATATGATAAAATCCTTAGGCGCAAACCTAAAATACAGCAGTACCATTACTAACATCAGCATAAAAGCGACGAGCGCGCACTCCATGGACAGCGCGTATAAGTGCAGAAGCACAAACAGCCCCGAAAATACGACCGCACAACCCATTGGCAAGAAAGAACACATCAGCGCTACGACCAAGACGATCGCCATATTTTCAATACGGTGCATGTAACCGATCTCGCCGTTTATAATGATAAGTGCAATAAAAGCAAACAGAAATTTACATACAGGCCATAGATAGATCTCATACTTGCTGTAAAAATTTTTAATATACTCCCTTGCGACCAGTAATTTTGTCATTATTTCTCCTATCCGCACATACCGGCCTTATTTTTCATAAATACCGGATAGCTTCTTTAGATTACTATAATAGCATTTTAAACTTTTTTTCACTTTATTATAACGTATCCAATATACAATATACGTTACGACCGCGTAACCGCCCACCATAAGAAAATATGCTATCAAAACATTCTTGGCAAATGCAAGCAGATCCATCTTATAGATATCCTGCATAAACGCCTCAAAATCATAAAAAATGAACATACCAAAAACTATCACAAATGCAATAGAAGCACTTATGATAGATTTCAGTACTTGAAACCCTATATAGTCACTGCGAAAATAATTACCCACAATGACGTTTTTTTTCCCTTCATGTTCTTCATACGATGCCATATGCGTCATCAGTATGATTCTTTCTTCGTTTAACATTAAAAACTCCCACTGTCGCTTTATTCACTGAGGAAACGCATTTTAGGATTCTCGCGCGTATCCGTTTTCTTACTCTCTTTCTTTACCTGCTTGGGTCTCTCTATTGCTTTACCCAGTTCGGTTGCCATCCCGACCTTACATTTTTCGCAAAATCTGCCTGAGCGGATCATGGCGCCGCACAGTTCGCAGTCGATACCTACCGGCGAATCTGCTGAAAACTCCAGTCTTTCTTCTCTTACCCACTGCTTGATCTGACGTACTTCCACTTCACACGCTTCGGCTACTTCCGTGATGCCGGCTTCTTTATGCTCCCTGATATAGTCCTTTACTTCCTGAAATTTCTTTTCCATATCTTCTCTGCAAGAAGGGCAGATCGGCATTCCGGATACATAGTTAAATATTCTTCCACATTTTTTGCAATTTCTTACGTTCATACCTATCCCAATCCTTTCCATTATACACTGCCTATCGCTAATGTCAAAACATAAACCTGCTTTACCCCTGCCTGTTTCAAAACTCTAGCCATCTCGTCCACAGTACTTCCAGTCGTATAAATATCGTCAACTACTATAATCGTACTTAATTTTACATCATTTTCGCCTATTTTGAAAGCCCTTTTCAAATTATTTTGCCTTTGCGCCGCATTCAGTTCTTTTTGCGGAACCGTTTCCTTTGATCTGACAATCAGTTTTGACTTTACAGGAATGTTTAAACATTTTCCGAGGCATTCTGCCAAAAGTTCCGCTTGATTATATCCCCGCTCCCTTTTTCTTTTTTTATGGATCGGTACCGGTACCAGCGCCTCTGCACCCCACCTTCTTATCGTTTCCCCAAACCTCTTTGCCAATTCCTCCCCGTAAAATTCTGCGTATTCCCTTCTTTTTCCATATTTTAAACGGTGAATGGAGGCCGCCGCCCCGCTATATTCATACAAGCTTTTCCCTTGTACAAATTCATGTTTTCTTTTGCTGCAGTCTTTGCAATATTCGTCCTCTTCATGTAAAAGCGGTTTTCCGCATTTCATACAATGTACTTCGGAGACAAATTTCAGTTTCTTCCTGCAGTCCCCGCAGATCTTTTTTCCCGCAGGTTTCACCGGCCTGTCACATACCGGACACCTTCTGGGGAACAAAAGCTCCCTTGCCCACCAAAGGATCTTTTTCAGTTCTTTTGATGTTCTCTCTTTCTTTAACGGATATTTTCCCTCTGTTTTTACTTTTATATTCTTATTCCTCCTGCATGTCGCAAGCTTTACACACTTAATTCCCTGATCCTTTCTTCCAGTCCGGTGTACCTGACTCCTTCGCTTTTATTTTCTATCATCATTTCTATCGTCTTACTGTTTCCAAGAATTGTAACACATTTTTTCGCTCTGGTCACGCCCGTATACAGGAGATTTCTGTTAAACAGCATTTTCGGTCCGGACAAAAGCGGCATGACTACCGCCGGATATTCGCTGCCCTGCGATTTATGTATGGTGACCGCATAGGCAAGCTCGATCTCATCGAGCTGTGCAAAAGCATAAGTGACCAGACGCTTTTCGTCATACTCTATGACCATCGTCTGGGAATACTCGTCGATCTCTTTCACGATCCCGGTATCACCGTTAAAGATCCCCATCCCCTTGTCGATCGGAATCCCGTATTTACTGACAACTTCCCATTCAAGCTGATAATTGTTTTTTATCTGCATCACTTTATCTCCTGCCCGGAAAAGCCCTTCACCGTAAATATGCTCTGCTTTGGATGCATCCGGCGGATTCAGATACTGCTGCAGGATCTTGTTCAAAACTTCGACTCCCAAGCTGCCTTTCCGCATAGGCGTAAGTACCTGAATATCATAGACCCCCGCCTCCACATACCGGGGCATCTTTTCACTGACAAGCTGCACCATATGCTTATAGATCACGTTTACGTCGTTCCGCTCAAGAAAAAAGAAGTCTTTGCTCTTATTGTCCAGTTTGATCGCCTCGCCGTGATTGATCCTATGGGCATTCACTACAATATCGCTCTCTCCTGCCTGCCGGAAAATTTTCTTCAGGATCACCACCGGAAATTGTCCGCTTGCAATCAAATCTTTTAAGATCTGTCCCGGCCCCACGGAAGGGAGCTGATCCACATCGCCTACCATGATCAGTCTTGTTCCGACACTGACCGCCCGCAGCAAGGCCTGAAACAAATGCAGATCCACCATGGACATTTCATCAATAATGACTACGTCCGTTTCCAACGGATTTTCTTCATTTCTTTCGAACTTAATACTTTTTTGCTCTTCTGTCAACGCCCCGTTTAATTCCAGCATACGGTGGATCGTTTTGGCCTCGTATCCGGTAGCCTCCGTCATTCTCTTCGCCGCGCGGCCTGTGGGCGCCGCAAGCAGGATATCCATCCCTTCTTCTTCAAAATACCGGATAATGGTATTGATCGTGGTCGTTTTGCCCGTTCCAGGGCCGCCCGACAGAAGAAGCAGTCCGTTTTTGACGCTTTCCGAAACTGCCCTTCGCTGAAGTTCGTCCAATTCTATTTCCAGTTCGGTTTCTATTTTCCGTACCTTTTCTTCAATTTGTTTCTCTTTTGAAGACGGCATCCCTCCCGTTCCTTCCACACTGATATTCAGATCGTGCAGCATTTTCGCACAGTTCAGTTCCGCATAATAGTAAGCCGTTGCATAAACGCATTTATCTTTTATCACGATCTTTTTTTCCATCATCAGATTAGATAACTGCGTTTCCAACAGTTCTTTATTAAGCCCCAAAAGTGCCGCGCTTCTTTCAAGTAATTCTTCCATAGGCAGATAGCAGTGGCCCTCTTGTGTGGATTGCATAAGAACATATACGATCCCGCTCCGTATCCGGAAATCGGAATCGGTATGGATCCCGATCTTAGCCGCGATCTCATCCGCTGTACGAAATCCCACGCCGTTGATATCCTCCGCCAATCTGTACGGATTTTCCCGCATGATTCCGTAAACGTTCATTCCGTAGGTCTGATAGATCTTAACGGAGAGGGTATTGGAAATACCATATTGCTGCAAAAACAGCATCGCCTCCCGCATATCCTTCTTTTCTTCCATCAAGACCCCGATCTCTCTCGCCTTATTCTCACTGATCCCTTTGATCTCCGCCAATCTTTCCGGCTCTTCCTCAATGATCCGGAAAGTATCGTTTCCAAATCTTTTCACGATTCTTGCAGCAAGCGCGGGGCCGATCCCTTTGATCGCTCCCGACCCCAGATAACGTTCCATGCCGGCTGCATCCTCCGGATCCAGTATGCGGTATTCCGTTACTTTAAGCTGCTCTCCATATACGGGATGCTGCACAAAGTTTCCTTGTACTTCCAACAGTTCTCCCTGATCCACATCTTTGAAAACGCCCACGCAGGTAATATCTTCTTTTTCACACGAAAGCGCCAATATCGTATATCCGTTGTCACTGTTGCGATATATAATATGATCTACATATCCCTTTTGACTTTCCATATTTCCAGTCATACCTCCAAATTTACCGCTCCGGAATGCTAAATGCCAAAACGCACGAAAGAGCCGCGAATCCCGCAGCCCTTTATTCAGTAAGAACATTATGCCCGTGTCCTCATTATTTATCATTTATTCATTCTGATATGTAACCTTCATCTGGTCGTAAAGCATCTGTGCAAGTCCAAGACTATTATTCTCCGTTGACTGCGAAGCGATCTCCTGAATCATATTATCTTTAAAATAATCCACCAACGTAGCGTTGGAACCGCCTTCGTCCGACTTCGGTATGGTCTTCATCATTTCTTTAAATACCTGCTCCAAAAAATAAGCTTCAAACTGCTTACACGCATCCATCAATTCATCATCCGTGGCAGAAGCATAATCATTTTTTAGATTTAAAGACTCCTTCGTTTTTTCTGTCGATGCCTGATTGGTAATATAACTTGTATACATATTCATATTTCCGATATCCATATTGTTCCTCCTCTCCTGCTCCGATCACAGACTCATGTCATCGTAAAAATCTTCACCCCATATATGCGTTATCTATTATCTTCTCAGCGAATTAGCCTGTTGAAGCATTTCATCCGATGCCGTGATCGCTTTTGAATTCATTTCATAAGCCCTCTGCGCTACGATCAGATTTACCATTTCGTCTACGACCTGTACGTTAGAAGCCTCCAAATATCCCTGCAGCACTTTACTCGGTCTTACGTTAGGATTCGTCGCTTCATTCAGCGCCGCGCCGCTTGCGTCCGTTACCACATAAAGGCTGTCTCCTTCTTTATCCAGCCCGCTGGGGTTATTGAACTGATATACTCCGATCCTGATTCCCAATGACTGAGGATTATTATTAGCATCGGGATAGCAGATCGTTCCGTCTGCCGTAACCGTAATCTTGCTTGTAATATAAGTATTATTTAAGCGGATCGGGCGTCCCTGCGTATCCAATACCGGAAGACCGTCGGAATTGGTAAGGGTGATCCCCCTGTTTGTTGAAAGCGCCCATACGAAGTTACCGTTTCTTGTATATTTTGTTTCGCCGTCCACGCCTCTTACCGCAAAGAAACCGTCCCCGTCGATTGCAAACGCCGTATCGCTCTCCGTAGCCGTCGGCGCTCCCTGTTTAAAAATAGAATCGATAGAAGCGTTTCTTACACCAAGTCCTACCTGCGCGCTGGAGGGTTTAGGTGATCCGTCCGAGCTGGTCGTTTTGGTCTGCAGGTTTTGATACAAAAGAGATTTAAACTCGTTTACCTTTGTCTTATAACCTACCGTATTTACATTGGCCAAATTGTTGGCGATCGTATCCACATTTGTCTGCTGTGCGATCATTCCGGTCGCCGCTGTCCATAAACTTCTTACCATGTCATATTACCTCCTATACCCTTCCTATCTGAGTAACTGCATTTTCTAACGTTTCATCATATGCCTGTATGATCTTCTGGTTGCTTTCGTATGCTCTGGTGACCGCAATCATATTGACCATCTCCGATACTACCTGTACGTTTGCCATTTCCAAATAGCCGGATTTTACGCTTGCATCGGAAACAAAATTTCTTGTCGTCCTTCCTTGTGCATCCGTGATCGGCTCGTAATAATTTTCTCCGTATTTCTCCAAATAATCATAATCTTCGAAATCCGTAATACGCAGCACCGCCACAGCCTCGCCGTTCTGATAGATGGTACCCGTTTCATCGATCCGGGTCTCTAACAAAGGATTCAGCCGGATAGGCCCTCTCATGCCCATAACGTAATCGTCGTCCGCCGTAACCAAATATCCCTGTCTGTTCAAAGTAAAGGAGCCGTCTCTCGTGTATTTGGTAGACGTTTCTCCATTTTTATTTTCAAACCGCACCGTAAAAAATCCCTCTCCCGCTAACGCAAGATCATAGGTATTCCCTGTAATACGGAAAGATCCCTGTGTAAAGTCCGTATAGTTTTCTCCGATCTTCACTCCAAGATTTACGGTTCCAAGCCTCTTTGCAGTGTTCGGCGCCTCTGTCGCATCCTTGATCTTATAGGAAAGAATGCTGTCGAACGCCTGACTTGTCGCCCCTTCTTTTTTATAACCGACCGTTGATGCATTCGCCAAATTGTTGGTAAGCACATCCATTCTGTTCTGCTCGTTAATCATTCCTGTATAAGCAGTGTACAACCCCTTTAACATCTTTATCCTCCATTCTCTAAGCGAGTCCCTCGTAGTTAGTCTTCTCTATATCCGGCAAGGAATTCCACATATTTCCCCGTTCCTATCGCTACCGCAGTCATCGGGTCTTCCGCAGTCATAGTATTGATCCCCGTTTTGGCAGAGATCAGATCTTCCAATCCGCGAAGCAGGCTGCCGCCGCCTGTTAAAACAATACCTCTGTCGGCAATATCCGCCGCAAGCTCCGGCGGCGTTTTCTCCAATACGCTGTGTATGGTTTCAACGATCTGCGCCGTTGTCTCGTGCAGAGCTTCTTCTGTTTCTTCAGAGGATACTTTTACGGTCTTAGGAAGTCCAGTAACAAGATTACGTCCCCTGACGTCCATATAATCCACTTCGGCGCGCTTGTATGCGGAACCGATCTTGATCTTGATATCTTCCGCCGTTCTTTCACCAATCAATAAATTATGTTTTTTACGCATATAACGTACAAGAGCTTCATCGAAATCATCACCGGCTATTTTAATAGATGCGCTGACCACCGTACCGCCAAGGGATATGACTGCAATATCGGAAGTACCGCCGCCGATATCCACGATCATGTTGCCGCAAGGCTTGGAAATATCGATTCCCGCGCCGATCGCCGCTGCGATAGGTTCTTCAATAATGGAAACCTCTCTGGCCCCCGCCTGATAGGTCGCATCCTCTACCGCTTTTTTCTCTACTTCGGTAACGCCGCTTGGCACGCATACCGCGATTCGCGGTTTACGGAATGTTTTCTTTCCAAGCGCTTTTTGGATAAAGTATTTCATCATTTTTTCCGTAACCGTATAATCGGAAATAACCCCTTGTCTAAGAGGTCTTACTGCAACAATATTTCCCGGCGTCCTTCCGAGCATCAGTCTCGCGTCTTCTCCGATGGCTTTTATCTTATTTGTATCACGATCAAAAGCAACTACCGAGGGCTCTTTTAAAACTACGCCCTTTCCTCTGATATAAACTAGTATGCTGGCAGTGCCTAAATCAATACCGATGTCTGTGTACTGCATAAAAATGTGATCCCCTTTCTAAGTAATAAGTCCTATTACTGGTAATCTATCCTATTGGTATCTATCTATTTTAAATAATTTCCAAATGACTGTAAGTTAAACGCACAAAGTCATTATAACCTAAAAGTATAGATTTTCAAAGGGATTTAAAAAAATTTTAAAAAATTTACGGCTTTAGTAGTTTTATCGGCTTTTTTCTGATAAATATAAACACAAAACTGATTTTTTCCAAATTTTTCTACATTACGCCCGCTTTCCATATCGTCGTATTCCGTGTTTTCCTTTATTTCCACGTTTCTAAACATATTTCTAACTGTGCCGCCACAGGCGGCGTTCTTTGACCGCTTAGGAACCTTTTACGCTCTTCGCCTTCTCCAACATTTTCTTGATGTAAAGTCCCGTATACGAGTTCTCGTTTTTCGCCACCTGTTCCGGCGTTCCTTTTGCAATGACCGTGCCGCCTTTGTCGCCGCCTTCCGGACCGATATCGATGATATGGTCCGCAGTCTTTATCACGTCCAAATTATGTTCTATGACCACGACCGTATTACCGCCGTCCGCAAGTTTCTGTAAAATTTCCGTCAGCTTATGCACATCCGCAAAATGAAGTCCCGTCGTAGGTTCATCCAAAATATAAATGGTCTTGCCCGTACTTCTTTTACTGAGTTCCGTAGCAAGCTTGATACGCTGCGCCTCACCGCCGGAAAGCTGTGTGGAAGGCTGCCCTAACTTAATATAAGAGAGTCCTACGTCGTTTAACGTTTCAATCTTACGTTTAATGGAAGGAAGGTTTTCAAAAAACGGCACCGCCTCCTCTACCGTCATATCAAGCACGTCATAAATATTTTTCCCTTTATATTTTACTTCCAAAGTTTCTCTGTTGTAGCGTTTCCCCCCGCAGACCTCGCATGGAACATATACGTCCGGAAGGAAATGCATTTCTATTTTAATAATGCCGTCGCCGCCGCAGGCTTCGCACCTGCCGCCCTTTACGTTAAAGCTGAAACGTCCCTTTTTGTATCCTTTTGCCTTTGCATCTACGGTAGAAGCAAACAAGTCCCTGATCTGGTCAAAAACCCCCGTATAGGTCGCAGGATTGGAACGGGGCGTTCTTCCGATCGGCGACTGGTCGATATCGATTACTTTATCCAACTGGTCGATTCCCTCTATTGCCTTATGCTTTCCGGGAATTGTACGGGCACGGTTCAGCTCTCTTGCAAGCCGTTTATACAGGATCTCATTGACGAGGGAGCTTTTCCCGGAACCTGACACGCCTGTCACACAGGTCATGACGCCCAAAGGAATTTCCACGTCTATATTTTTCAGATTATTCTCTGCCGCGCCCCGGACTACCAGTTTTCCCGTCGGTTTTCTCCGTTTTTTCGGCACAGGGATCTGCAGCTTTCCTGAAAGATACTGTCCCGTTACGGATTCTTCCACCTTCATGATCTCTTCCGCATTGCCCACCGCTACTACTTCGCCGCCGTGGGAACCGGCTCCCGGGCCGATATCCACAATATAATCCGCTGCAAACATCGTATCCTCGTCATGCTCTACCACGATCAGCGTATTCCCCATATCTTTAAGGTTCCGCAGCGTATTCAGCAGCTTGTCATTGTCCCTCTGATGCAAGCCGATACTGGGCTCGTCCAAAATGTAACAGACTCCTACCAGACCGGAACCAATCTGCGTAGCAAGCCGGATACGCTGCGCTTCTCCGCCCGACAGCGTTCCGGTAGCCCTTGCAAGGGAAAGGTAGTCCAGCCCCACGTCGATCAAAAAGCCCACCCTTGCCCTGATTTCCTTAAGAACCTGTTTACCGATCATTTCCTGTTGTTTAGAAAGCTGCATATCCTGCAGGAAACCATGCAGTTTACCGATAGACATGGCAGTAATCTCATAAATATTTTTATCGCACACGGTGACCGCCAAAGCCTCTTTTTTCAGACGCATCCCGCCGCAGACTTTACAGGGTGTGATCCTCATAAACGTTTCGTATTCCTGCTTCATGGTATCCGAAAAAGTTTCCCGGTACCGGCGTTCCACGTTTTTGACCAGACCTTCGAAAGCAACCGGATATACGCCTTCCCCCCGCTGTCCTTTATAATATACCTGAACTTCCTTTCCTTCCGTTCCGTGGAGCAGAACATTCTGCACCTTATCGCCCAGTTCTTCAAAAGGCGTATCTAAACTAAATTTGTATTCCTTTGCAAGCGCCTGCAAAATGGCGTTGGTAAAGCTGGAGGTATCCATACAGGACTGCCATCCCATGACCGCAAACGCACCTTCGTTGATGCTCAGTTTTCTGTCCGGTATCATAAGATCGATATCAAACTCCATTTTATAGCCAAGTCCATAGCATTCCGGACAAGCTCCAAAAGGATTATTGAAAGAAAAACTCCTCGGTTCTACTTCGCTGATACTGATCCCGCAGTCCGGACAGGCAAAGCTCTGGCTGAAATTCAACGTCTCCCCGTCTATTACATCCACTGTTAAAAGCCCTTCTGCTAATTCCAATACGTTTTCAATAGAGTCCGTAAGACGCGCTTCGATCCCTTCCTTTACGACAAGCCGGTCTACCACGATCTCGATATTATGCTTAATATTTTTATCCATAGGGATCTCTTCCGTCAATTCATACAGATTGCCATCCACACGCACACGCACATAACCGCTTTTTTTGGCTCTTTCAAATACTTTGGCATGTTCTCCCTTTCTGCCCCGCACTACGGGAGCAAGCAGCTGCAGCTTCGTCCCTTCCGCCATTGACATGATCTGATCCACCATCTGATCCACACTTTGCTTTTTGATCTCTTTTCCGCACTTCGGACAATGAGGAATACCGATCCTTGCATAGAGCAGACGGAAATAATCATAGATCTCCGTCACGGTTCCTACCGTAGAACGGGGATTGCGGTTTGTGGATTTCTGATCGATAGAGATTGCCGGTGAAAGCCCTTCGATCTTTTCCACATTAGGTTTCTCCATCTGCCCAAGGAATTGCCTTGCATAGGAAGACAATGATTCCATATAGCGGCGCTGTCCTTCCGCATAGATCGTATCAAAAGCAAGAGAGGACTTTCCCGACCCCGACAGCCCCGTTAGGACCACAAATTCATTTCTCGGTATATCCACGTCTATATTTTTCAGATTATGTTCGTTCGCGCCTCTGATCTTAATACATTCTTTTTTAGATAGTATCTTTTTTGTACCTTCCATTGCCGCCTAGTTCCTCTCTTTTCCCATAGATTTTATTTTAAGCACTACATTAGCTTTCTATTTCCTGTAACTGTTTTTTTAATTCGATCATTTTATCGCGCAGTTCCGCCGCCGCTTCAAAGTTCAGGTCCGCCGCCGCTTTCTGCATTTTCTTTTGAATCTCCGCTACCAGTTTCTCCAGTTCTTTTTTCGTCATGGATTCCGGATCTTTTTCGAACCGCACTTCCTCCTGTGCAATCTGTTTGGATATACTGATCAGATCCCTGACCGCTTTCTTGATCGTTTGGGGAGTAATACCATGTTCTTTATTATACTGCTCCTGAATTTTCCTACGGCGGTTTGTTTCTTCAATGGCGTTTCTCATGGAATCCGTCATATTATCCGCATACATGATAACATGCCCTTCCGCATTTCTTGCCGCACGCCCTACGGTCTGTATCAGGGACGTCTCCGAACGCAGGAATCCCTCTTTATCCGCGTCTATGATGGCGACCAAAGAAATTTCCGGTATATCCAGACCTTCCCGCAATAAGTTGATCCCCACAAGCACGTCAAAAACATCCAGCCTCATATCCCTTATGATCTGCGCCCGTTCCAATGTGTCGATATCCGAATGCAGATATTTTACCCGTATCCCGATCTCTCTCATATAATCGGTCAGATCTTCCGCCATACGCTTGGTCAGGGTAGTCACAAGGATCTTATTCTTCTTCTCCGTTTCCTTTTTGATCTCCGCGATCAGATCATCGATCTGCCCTTCTACCGGCCGCACGTCGATTTCCGGATCCAACAGGCCGGTAGGCCGGATGATCTGCTCCGCCCTTAAAAGTTCATGTTCCTTTTCATATTCCGAAGGCGTAGCCGACACAAACAAAAGCTGATCGATATGCTGTTCAAATTCCCCAAAATTCAGCGGCCTGTTATCCAATGCAGAA
The DNA here is from genome assembly GCA_910579805.1 of uncultured Lachnospiraceae bacterium. Lineage (GTDB taxonomy): Bacteria > Bacillota > Clostridia > Lachnospirales > Lachnospiraceae > RGIG3002. Next base: position 349,180 of record CAJTWM010000001.1, read on the forward strand.
GGCAGACGGAAACCATAATCCACCAAAGTATTCTTTCGGGAACGGTCTCCCGCAAACATGCCCCTTATCTGCGGAACCGTTATATGGGACTCATCAATGATGATCAGATAATCATCCCCAAAATAGTCCATTAACGTATGCGGCATGGCGCCTTCCTCCATACCGTTCAAATGTCTGGAATAATTCTCTATTCCGGAACAAAATCCCGTCTCTCGCAGCATTTCGATATCAAAATTGGTTCTTTCCGCAATACGCTGCGCTTCGATCAGCTTGTCCTCTCCTTTAAAAAAGCGGACTCTTTCCTCCAATTCCGTTTCAATATTATCGCACGCCTGCCTGATCTTTTCCTGCGCAACCACATAATGGGATGCAGGGAAAATAGAAATATGCTCCAAAGAGGCGCGTACCTGACCGGTAAGCGGATCCGTTTCCGTGATCCTGTCGATCTCGTCGCCAAAAAATTCCACTCTGATCAGATGGTCGCCTCCCTGTGCCGGATAGATCTCTACCACGTCGCCTCTTACTCGAAACGTCCCTCTCTCGATATCCATCTCGTTTCTGTTATATTGAATGTCGATCAATTCATGAATGACCTCATCCCTGTCCTTTGTCATGCCCGGACGCAGTGACACGATCATTTCCTGATAATCGTCAGGACTTCCCAGACCGTAAATACAAGAAACGCTGGCAACTACTACCACATCCTTTCTTTCAGTCAAAGATGCGGTGGCCGACAGGCGGAGTTTATCAATCTCATCATTAATGGACGAATCCTTTGCAATATAAGTATCCGAAGATGGCACATATGCTTCAGGCTGGTAATAATCGTAGTAGGACACAAAATACTCTACTGCGTTATCAGGGAACATCTCCTTGAATTCTCCGTACAACTGAGCAGCAAGCGTTTTATTATGTGCTATAACGAGAGTGGGCTTCTGCAATTCCTGAATGACATTCGCCATCGTAAATGTCTTGCCGGAACCCGTAACCCCTAGTAAAGTCTGGAATTGGTTGCCCTCCTTAAAGCCTTTGACCAGCTCGGCGATGGCCTGCGGCTGGTCGCCTGTGGGCTTGTAGGGGGCCTTTAAAACAAATTTATTCATGGCAATACCTCCGTTTTGTGACTTTTGATACGATTATTATCAGCCACTCACTCAAAATAAGAATGGTAATGAAATCTTCAAACATGCAACAAACCATTACATAGTATTGTACATTACAAACTTTCTTCGCCAAAGGTCATAAAATTCATAGCCATTTGCAAAACAGCCTGTTGAATAGTCTTCAACTGAAAACGCTACCAATCCATCTCCTTAGCAATTCTTGTCCTCTCATCCTCAACAAGTGGCACTAATTCTTCCAAAGCATCATGCAATTCTTGATGATTGTTTTTAGCATCATATGTAATAATTTCCAGATTTCTATTCTCTTTAATAATTCGTTTATATTCATCATTTATACCATCTTCCGGTGTTATAAAATAATGACTTGGGCTTCCCGGAAAAACAAACGAGTAATTTTCCAGAACTAATTGTATATCTGGATCCGAAAAACCACATCCTAAAAAAACAAAGGTATAATTCAATGAAAGCGCTTCTAACAATTTATAAAATGCCGCATTCTCATAACGAGCATTTGTATATTGACTACGTGTAAAAATCATTTTCGAACTTTCATCAAGAGTTCCATGAATCTTCAAAATAATTCTTTCCTCCGATTTTATTTTACTAACCAAATCCGCGTCATAATATTTTTTTACTAAAATAGTTCCTGCGGTTTCCGCTTGGGCATACACCTCATATATTTTATCAACATTCGGCGTTATTACAATTCTTGCATCTAACTTTAATATATTTTCATGTATTTTATGATTTTTATATTTTGGAGCCAGAAATTCTTCAATTGCAATTTTTTCAAATCTTATGTTGCCGATCCTATTTACCAACACCTCACATGCAGTTAAATAATCCTTTTCTTTCAAAAGTGAATTTACATACCTTTTAATAGAATCATCAGCAATTTCCTTAAGAATTACTCGCATAAACTGTTCCCAAGTCGGAGGATGCTTTTTCCCGTCTAAACTAACTGCATTCGCTGATATTCCTGCTCCTAAAAATAGAATTGCTTTTCTCTTTGCTATCTTCTCAATAATATCCATTGACCAATTCATCGCATCTTCTCCATATTAATCTCAAACCGTTCTGCTATACCGTTCATAACCTTTTTAAAATCTTTTACTTTTGCAAAATGTGCTCCTACAATGCCATCCACACTAGTTAATTCAAAGACCGGCTTATGAGCTGTCTGCGATAATGGAATAATACTATTAAAATTAGGAATACTCCCTAACTCATAATCCATATTGTCACGCTGATTATTAACTATACTTATCAGCTCTCTTTCAATTGTTTCGGGTACATTCGACAATATCCTTTCAAATGCTTGAACCGGTCGCCTAATACCATCAATCGTTTTACTTGTATATTGTTGTGTTACATACCCCAAAAACTCTATATACGGTATAGGCTGAAAACATTCTCTCAATTCTTTATCATTACACCTATTAAATCCTTCTTTAAAAGAATCTCTCCATCCCTTTATAGTTTTTCCTATATTTTCAATTGCTAATAACGAAAATATATCTGAAGACATAGGAGTAATAAAATAGTCACATGCTAACAAAATAGCTCTATTAATAGCGCCTAATGAAGGACCCATATCAAAAATAACATAATCATATTCTTTAAAACGCCCGATCAAGTCATTAAATGTTAAAGTCGTTCTTATTCCTCTTTCTCCACCTGACAAAGAATCTTTCCAATCAGAAGCCAGCGTATCCTCAAAAAGGGCAAGTTGTGGATCCCCTGCTATAAAATCAAAACCGAAATCCTCTAAATAATATTTTTTCACTTCTTTAACATATCCAATTCCTTGATTTACTGGCTTTATCACATCATAAATAGTAAATCCCTTTTTTTCATAATATATTTCTGTGAACAATTCATCTCTGAAACAATAAATTGTCGCATTACACTGCGGATCTGCGTCTACTAATATAATTTTTTTCCCTTGTTTTGCAAAAAAAGCTGCTAAATTACAAGTTAATGTAGTCTTTCCAACGCCGCCTTTATTATTAAACATAGCAATTGCTTTCATAAATAATTATCCTCTCTTAAATACTCTTTTATATCCTAAAATAACATTATTCTATTTCTGTCGCCTCTTCTATCCACTGTCGCAGCTTATCTTGTAATAGCTTCTTATCTGGCAAATATAATTTATACTCAGATGCATATATATTAGCATCTGGGGGTAAGGTCAATTTTACCATGGCTTCCTTATTCTCTTTACACAGTAAAATACCAACCGTAGGATTTTCGAATTCAGTTTTTACTTCTCTATCGTAATAATTAACATACATTTGCATTTGACCTAAATCTTGATGCGAAAGCGTACCTACTTTTAAATCAATTAATACATAACATCGCAAATGTCTGTTATATAATACAAGATCCACAAAATAATCGTCTTCATCAAATGTAAACCTCTTCTGGCGTTTTTCAAACAGAAACCCTTTTCCCATCTCCATCAGAAATGCCTGTAATTTGTTAATAATTGCTGTCTCCAAATCACTTTCTACATATTCGGACTTTTCTTCCATACCTAAAAATTCAAGTACTGTTGGCTGTTTCAATAAATCTTCTGGTTTTTCTACTATATTCCCTTTCTTGGCTAACTGCAATACCGCTTCCTTATTACGACTCAAAGCTAACCGCTCATATAAACTGGAACCATATTGACGTTGTAATGTTCTGCAATTCCAACCTTCATTATATGCCTCTATCTCATAAAAATTTCTTTCATCTATATTTTCTATCCTCATTAGAATAAGATAATGAGTCCATGTTAATTTAAATGGAATTTCCTCTTTTCCTAAAATCCGAATCAATGATTCGGATTTCGAATTCTCCAACCTCTCAAAAATTGCTCCAGAAATCCTATTCCCAAATTTCAAATAAAATTTTCTCATATTTTCTAAATTATCCACAGAAAATCCTCTTCCATATTTTTTCGTGAGTTTCAGTGACAACTGTTTCAAAACAGATTTTCCATATTTTGCTCTAATATTCCCTTGCTGCTCATCTTCAACAATTCTTTTTCCTACTAAAAGATTTGTAACTATCTGTAATAAATTTACTTGTTTAAAAGCAGTTGACCGTGCATTTTCAACAATCTCACTTACTTGTCCATATAAATATTCAACAGCATGTTCTTCCAATTCAATCATACTCTTTTTTTCCATATTTCTCCTTCTGCTATTTTATAAAACATTTTCCATTACGAATTTTTACTACAAAAAGTCACCAATTCTATTTGTCCGCCTGATACTGTCTAATCCGTAACCACCCATTTTATCCGCAAAATCCGTACTTTCCGGCACAAAGCAGTACCAATCATCACTCATTTTTGCACCTAGACACTCTAGGACACGAAGTATTCCACAGCGTTATTGGGGAAAAATTCTTTAAATTCTCCATATAATTGAGCCGCCAACGTCTTGTTGCGGGCCAGCACCAGGGTCGGCTTGTTCAGCGCCTGGATAATGTTTGCCATGGTAAAGGTCTTGCCGAAGCCTATGACGCCCAGCAAGATCTGGAATTGGTTGCCCTCCCGGAAGCCCTTCACCAGCTTATCAATAGCCTGGGGCTGATCGCCGGTAGGGACGTATTGTGATACTAATTTAAAATGATCCATGATAATAATCTCCTCAAAGCAATAAAAAATTACCTATAAGAACTCAATGACTTCGTAATCAATATTGGTTCTTTCAAATTATAACCCCGCTCTGTATCATAATAATTATATTTTCTTAAAACTTGCGCAACGTCTTGTAATTCTACCTTAGCCTTAGGTCCAATCCATATTTCTTTGACAAAATCTTCTTTAATATTTGAAAAGTACAACTCCATATATGAAATTAATCTCCCATTAGCAACTCTGAATTTAGGCTCTGAAAATGTAAAATTTCCCACTTTCATTTCATATCCATATGGACATGCATTTAATATCAAACGCCATTCTTCTTCCTCTGCAAAACTAGGATGTTTACATAAAGAAAATTCCGTTTTGTAATTTAAATTAAATTCAAATCCTAAATGTTGGACTTCTTTTTTCTCCATTCTTTTTAAGATTTCTTTAGCAATTTTTTCAGTATACTTCTCTTGTTTATTCTTATCGTAAATCACTTTAGCAAATTTTAAATTATTTTTCATAAATTGGGGTAATTGTTCAAGCACTTTTTTATTAAATCCTATAGCCATCCCTTTGCCATCATCCGCATACCCTCTCCACTGACTAAGACAATCTTTCTTTTCCGAAAAGCAAAGCGCATATGTCAGCACTGGATCAGGCACGTCATTATATATTTCATATCCAGCTTTCCACTCATGAATTATCCCTGTATCATTTTCTATCTCTCTCTCAATTATATCTTTAATTTGATTCCTACCATAAATACACTCTACACCATCATTTAATTTACTAATATCTGACATCCACAAAGATGCATTCTGTATAATACTTAAAAATCCCTGAAGTGTGCAATAGTGATATACGATATCTAGCTCTTCTTCCTTCATCTTCTACCTCTCTTATAATTTTTATTTCAAGTTCATTGTTTCAAACTTTATTATTCCCCCTTCAAAAATCTCTCTACCTCCCGGTCAAACTCCGAAATATACTCTTTATCCTGTTTTACTCGAAATACCTCATATTCCTTCTCCGCTTTTTTCATAGCGGCTTCATGCGATATTTTCCCTTTTCCATCCAACACTTCCCGTCGATTGTTTACAAGAAACTGATTTGTCTGCTCCACCCAATCCTGCATACTCATTAAAATCTCATCTTCTGCCATTAGTTCAGCATAATCAATGAACATGGTTACCAGTCTATTTAAACGGGACAATTCCCTTTCACTTAAATAATTTTTGGCAATACCTATATCCCGCTTTAGCACTTTTCCATCTGGCGCATCCTTCCATGTTGTCAACCCCATAGTCGGCTTTTCTGAATCTGCACGCTCATGTATTAATTCAGCCGCCGTCTTTCCAGTAACTGCAAAATGAAGCTTATTCTGAACAAAGGCATAAAAATTCTTTGTAATTTTACTATTTTTATCATAATCATAGCTACATTGTTCAAATATATCCGTGATTTTCTGATAAGCTCTACGCTCACTTGCCCTGATTTCCCGGATACGTTCTAATAATTCATCAAAATAATCTTTTCCGAAGGGTTTTCCATTTTTCAACATATCATCATTTAACACAAAACCCTTAATAATATACTCCTTTAATGTTTTCGTTGCCCACTGCCGAAATCTGGTAGCCTTTTTTGAATTTACGCGATACCCTACAGCAATAATCGCATCCAGATTATAAAATTCCTGCATACGCTTAACATTTCTCTGTCCCTCTTTTTGAACTATTTCCATTTTGGAAACAGTTGATTTTTTTATTAGTTCTTCTTCTTCATATATATTAGTTAAATGTTTAGAAATCGCAGGTACATTTACATCAAACAATTCTGCCATTGCCTTTTGCGTCATCCAAAACGTCTCATTTTCAAAAATAACATTTACACATATATTTGTATTTTCTATCTGATATAATATAATTTCGTGTTGATTCATATCTGCTCTCCATTTCCATCTAATAATAATATTATTATTAGATAGTCCATTACACGAATCCAGGTCACAAACTCCACCCGTCCGCCTAGTGTTATTTCGTCCATAGTCCCCCATCTTGTCCACAAAATACGGTACAATCAGCACCAAATAACACTAAATAATGCGGTTTTCACCCTGTCCCCAAATTAGGACACAAAATACTCTACCGCATTCTCAAGGAACATCTCCTTGAATTCTCCGTAGAGCTGCGCCGCAAGCGTCTTGTTGTGGGCGATGACCAGCGTCGGCTTCTGCAACTCCTGAATGACATTCGCCATCGTAAATGTCTTGCCGGAACCCGTAACCCCCCTAGTGCCTTGTCTTGTTGATAATTAGGCAAACCTACTTGTCTATTCGCCCATCTGCGGCGTTAGATTTTCTAGTCGTAGCCACTGCTACGCCGTCGAAAATCTGCCTTGCAGATGAACGAATATCCTGCGTAGTTTTGCCTAATTATCAACAAGACACTAGTAAAGTCTGGAATTGGTTGATCTCCTTGAAGCCTTTAACCAGCTCGACGATGGCCTGCGGCTGGTCGCCTGTGGGCCTATAGGGAGCTTGTAATTTAAAAGCATACCCGTCTTTTGGGTCGCTTTTATGAGCAAGCAATTGACCGCTGTCAGCGGATTGCGAATTTCCTCTTTTATCTGCCATATGAAAACCTCCAATTTGTGACCGGGCATTCGTCAACTGATCCTACAAGCAGGGCATTTTCCTCATTGTTACCGCGCAAAAAGTTTGCTTATTCGCCTGAAATTTGTATAATTTGATTTTCAATTTGTGTAAAATGGACTTACAAAGCTGGCGAATAAACATTAAAATAGCAATTATGTGAATGTCGGTCACAAAACCGTATTTTTGAAACGAAACAACACTGAATAACTCCAGCCAGTACAGATAGTATTATCCAGTCATTTGGTTTTTCATTATAACATATAAGTCAAAAAAAGTACAGACCAAAATCGAACTTTTGTTCTGCACTTTTTTATATCCTTTTTTGTGATTTGGTTATGCCAGTATCTTAGTTTCATGCAAGCCTTTCATATAGAGAACTGCCATATAGCCTTCCAAGTTCATCCTTGCTCCATCCATTCTTATATGTTTCTATTTCATAGAAATGTCGCTCTTCTAAATTGTTTATTCGCATTAAAATAAGGTAATGCGACCAGCTTAAGTAAAAACGCCTGCCTTCATCATTCACGGAAAGTTGCTCTGAATGCGGAAAAGCCGTATCGGAAATCATATCTTTTGAATATACCACATAAAAACGACGCATAAGTTTTAAATTCTCATACGAAAATCCCCTGCCAAATTCTTCTGTCAGCTGTCTGGACAACTCCTGAAAAATATATTTTCCATAGGTTGCACGCTCACTACCATTTTGCTCCTCATCTATAATCATCCGACCAGCCTCATAATAGGAATAAACCATAGCCATGTTCACTGCCATACTCATTTTGCGTTTTGCATCCCGAAACAACTGCACAACTTGGCCAAAAAATTTATCACTGCTTTTCATATCTTTCATTTCAAATATCTTTTCGGGGGTGTCGCAAAATCATCAAATTAGATGATTGAGCGGCACCCCTCGCCCTATGTGCAGAAAATCTGGAAAGTATCTTTGGGTGTTTGGGGGATTTCCCTGATTTTTGGCATACTTTAATAATGCTGCTGTTTTTCTATGGTTTATGCGGTCTCTTTGACTGGAAAGAAATAACTCCCTGTCCGGTCTTTTTGTATCTTTCCATGTAGTTTATTGATGTTATAACCCATGCACAGCAAAAGTATCTCTAGTTTTACTTTTGTTTTTCCGCGGAGCAGGAATCTTTGGAATTCATAGTCATTTTTCAGAACGCCAAAAGCTCCTTCTACTTGAATGGAACGGTTCATCCGATATTTGATCCCCGTTTCACTTAAAATGTTTTCATAGGATTCCTGCCGCTTCTCCAGAAAACTTTTGGAAATATATAACCGTTTACTGCCTTTTGCTCTGGTACATTTTTCTTTATAAGGACAACCCGTACAGTCCTCACATTCGTAAACAGTTACTTCCGATTCGTAGCCACTCTTGCTTTTCTGCCTTTTGATAAAAAGAGGGGACAATGATCTTCCGGCATGGCAGGTGTATGTGTCAGTGGTCTCATCATATCCCATGTTTTCACGTTTGCTGATATCTTTTTTAAAGCTGCGTTTTTTCCATTTCTCATAGGTCTGAGGTTTGATATAAGGTTTCTGTCTGTTTTCCCTTAAAAAGCTGTAGCCTTCTTCGCTTTCGTAACCTGAATCTGCTGTTACACTTGGATATCGGAACCCCAGTTTTTCTTCCATTGTTTTCAGAAACGGAATCAACGTCCATACATCGTTTCTGTCCTGAAAAATATCCACTGCAACGATGTATTCGCTGTCTACACCTATCTGTACATTATATCCCGGTTTTAACTGGGCATTACGCATGTGGTCATCCTTCATGTGCATAAAAGTGGCATCCGGATCTGTCTTACAGTAATTGTTCCGTCCCTGAAAACTTGCCGTGTGCCAGTCATAAATAGTCTGCCGTTCCAGAAACCTGCGGAACAGTTCCAGATACCTCTGGCTTCTGCTTTTTCTTTTTCCACTCCCGTGGACAAAAACAGTTCCGTCTGTCCTGCACTTTTCTTCCAAAAATCCGGATATCTTTTGTATATCCTGTGCCCTTGTTTCTGTGCCGACTGAAAAATCCTGTATGTATTCATGGTTCAGGAGCTGTACGGCATCCTGTATCTTCCGGAACATTTTTCTTCCCATTTCCCAACAGACTTTTTCCACACAAAAGTATACTTGTTGGCGCTGGCTTCCAGCTTTGTCCCGTCAATGAACACGGTCTCCTTTGACAGTCCACCAGCCCGTTCCAGTCTTTCTACCATCTGATAGAAAAGACTCTCACAGGCATCTGCCAGAAATCCCGTACGGAAACGGGCAATGGTACTATGATCCGGTGCTTTCTGTCCGGCTAACAGCCACATAAAGTTGATGTCACGCCGGCAGGCGGCCTCGATCTTTCTCGAAGAATAGATGTTTTGTGAATAAGCATAGGTCAGGATCTTGAACATGGTCTTGGGGTCTACTGCCGGATTTCTGCCTTTGGCAGAGTAAGCCTTGTACAGCAAGCTGTAATCTAATCCCTCCAGTTCGTGGCTCAGCAGTCGGACAGAATCATCTTCAGGAACCAGACCTTCCAGGCTTAATGGCAAAACCAGTTGATAAGGCTCGCCAAATTCGGTATAATTTTTATGGTATTTTAATTTACTCGTCATAATTTATTATACCACGGATGGCAGGTTCTTCGGAGCCTGCTTTTCTGTTTTCAGATACAAAAACGGAGCTGTTGCTCCGGTAGATTATTCATCTACTTTTGCAACAGCCCCGTCTTTTTATTTAATTATCCACTTGCTTTGTTTAATTTATCCATTTAATGCCATCTCATCCCTTACACAAATCCAAGTCACAAACTCCACCCATCCGCCTAGTGCTATTTCGTCCATAATCCCCATCTTGTCCACAAAATACAGCCCTGCGATTACCTGCGGCTGGCCGCCTGTCTGCCGACATTATACCATTGAATAATTTATACTTCAATAGTCTTTTCGAATATTTGTTCGTTTATTATGTAAAAAAGAAACCTGCCGCAAATTTCTCTGCCCGCAGGTTTTCCTTTCTTATCTCAATATGTATTTTGCAATATGTTTTAAACCAAATCGTTCCACTGATCTCTTATTACTAAAAACGTGATCACCGGCAAAAGAACCGAGCTTGCAACTGCACGGATGATACCCGTACCTGCTATAATATTAGATATCATTGTAAGTAACGCGCATGCGCAGAGCATATAAAAGCCAATCTTTTTTCTTTTGAATAAAAGCATCACTACTCCAACAATAAGAACCAGTTCCAATACGATACTGATAGCCGCAGCTGCCGGTACAACAAGAAGTAACGGAATAAGTGTAACGCAAGATATCGCATTTAATACTAAAACGATCCAAAGCCAAACTTTGGCGCCTGTTCCCCACTGCATCATTAGTCCCCCCTTTCCAAAATATTATACTTTAGAAACCCTCATAAGTACTCTTTCATCTTATTCATTTTCCGCCGTTTTGTCAATTCCTTTTTAAACCCATGTAGGTTTTTGATCCTTATGCGTAAAATTTTTCATTTTTCCGTTCAATTCTTCCAGCTTGTTGCTGTAATCATTTTTTTGACGGTCAGATAGTTTGCCTGCCTGAGACAATTCGTGAAAAAGAACCTCCATTTCTTTCAGGTTCATTTGTGCGGCATCCTTATAATTATTTTCAAAATTCATCTGAATCCGGTGCAATTTCTCATCCAATTGTTTGACTGCGCCGGCATTTCTTCCAAAAAGAGCCATTTTCCCTCCGTTCCGTATTCCTGTTTTTATGATTCTTAGGATACTTTATCTTTTAAATTTATTATATCCTTTCACTCTCATTTTTAAGAAACAAAAGGCAGATCTTGTGACTTTGTAGATCTGCCCTATGTTTCTTTATTATATATGTCATATTTTCGAAAATCGTATGGATTTTTTATCTCTTCTATTTTTTTATTTTAACTTGAATCGAAACTTTGACATCCTTACCGATACCGTCCCTTCCTTTCAATCTCACTGTAACCGGAATGCTATAGCTCTTACCCTTTACCGTTGCGCCTACTGCATCTTTATCCGTAATGCGCACAGTCAGGCTGTCCGCACCGCTCACGGTTATGTCTGCCCTGCCGTCTTTATTGCAGTCTAAGCTGCCGTATGCACTTTCAATCGAGTAATATGTAGGCACTGACAGGTAATAATTTCTGGATAAATTGTCCGCACCGGCATATAATGTCTGGTTATTATTTGTTACCGTAACCTTTGCAACCGTCTGCTTTGGCTTGATAGTAAATGTATTGCTCGTTACCTTAAAGTTTCCGCCGTTGTCATTAGTCAACGTATATTCAATAGCAAGCTTATACGATTGACCGGCTTTTAGTTTACAGATATTATCATTATTTCCGCCATTCTTAATTGTAATATAATAATGATATCCATATTTACCATTATACTTTATCGATCCATAAGATAACTCAAAATATTCACTGTACTCGCCTGTCAGCCTATAGGCGGAAGGATCCGACGTATCTATATGGTATCCGCTGGCCAAATTAATAAACTTTGGATCCGCCAATATCACCATATTTTTCTTTTCGTCAATGTTGTTATCCCCTGTTCCGTAAGTCAGATCTAAATTTCCTTTGGGACTGACCTTAACGGCCGTTGGCTTATCTGTGACCTTTACTTTAAGAGTCATGGTATTAAGCGCTGTTTTTTCACCTGTTTCCTGACTTGTATAATAAGGCGTTACCTTATAGCTGTAAGTACCGGTGGAAATAGCAGTCCCCATAAGCTCCGCCTGACTCTGTGTTACCTGTATCTCATTACCTGAAGTTGTTATCACAAGCAGATTATCATCCAAGGCTTTCTGTGACTTCGCATTTGCGCCTTGAACCGCAATATCCGTATAGAGCCGGCTCTCGTCAAGACTTATATCGTTTGCGTTCTTTAAATAAACATAGATATATCCCATACTTTCTAGTGCCGGATGAAACGTCAGACATCCGGATGATGAAAGATATGCCTGCGGCTTAATTGTCTTTATTATATGAGATACTGTCAACGGTTCTCTCCACAATGGCGAATCTACCGTCAGATTCATTTTTTTAGTCTTCTCTTTTCCGCTATACCAATACCATACGCTGCTAAAAACACCTGTCGCATCAAGCCAATGGCCAAGTGTTACTTCATCACTATCACAATAAATTTCATCATAATAATCATTATTGTGATTATATTGACTGCCCAGATATAAATACTTTTTATTGGTCTTATCATATATACTAAAAGTTGCCTGAGGCTGGTTTTCTTTATATGATACCATAGACGGCACAATATTGCTGCTTGGGCTTTCCGTGACCAGAACAGGCTTTTTATATTCATATCCGATCACAAAATTCTCAAACTTATAAATCTTCTTATATCCCCGAAGCTTAATATTCAAAGTACCTCTCGCCACTCCGGTATCCAGCAAATTTCCATTTGCAATTTTAATACCGCTTTGTTGCGATACCGAAATATAATCCACCTTCTTTGCCAAATCATAGTAAACGTTATCTACGATAAAACTGTTATTTTCTTCTGCAGAATCTTCCTCCCATGTTACAGACTCCACACTGCCCGTATTTCGTTTCCTTCCACCCGATATGCTGACATCTATCCTGCCCGTTGCATATGTATAAAACAAATTCACTTTTGCCTTTGTCTTTACAGAAACTTTAGGCGACTTGTCAGTTACCGTAACTTTTAATGGATAACTATATGCTTCGTCTGTATTTGTTTTTACATAAATGGTACAGTTATAGGTTCCTGTCTGTAGATTCTGTGCAGACGGCCTTACTAAATACCGGCATCCGCCGTACCATTCTAACGCTAAGTTTTCCAATGCCGTTTCGCCGGTCTGATCTCTCAGTTCCACTTCTGTCAGCATTTCCCCATAGACCGGTATGATTTCTACTGCGCCTGCAGATTCCGCAAGCTGTTTCCCGTCTGATCTTTCATAATCATAAGCAAGATTTACTGTTGCTTTCTGCGTATCTACACGAGGCATATGGTTTTGTATTTCCACTTTTATTTCTGCACTTATTCCTGCCGCATCCTTTGCAGTTGCCGTAATAACAGTATGGCCTTCACCCTTTACACTCACCTTGGCAGAATGTACTCCTTTTTTGGATACTGATGCCACCTTTTTATCTGTGCTCTTCCATGTAAGGGCCGTAGTAAGCGCCTCGCCATAGCGGTCTTTTACTACCGCATTCAGCGTAAACTCTTTTCTACTCTCCGCTTTTTCCAAAATAACCGTATTGCCATCAATGATTATTCCCTCCGTATCGCTGGTCAAAATAACGGAACCTGCCTGTTTTTCTGCTACTGCTTTGATCTTATAACTTGTTTTAGCCAAAACCTCTTTTGTACTCTTTTCCCTGATTATCGGCTTTAATGTATAGCTGCCTTTTTTCTGTGCCTTGATATTAAAACTTCCGTCTGCATTTTCCGTAATAATAAGTCCGTTTACCGAAGGAATTTCTACATCATAAGAATCGGCATTTATTCTTCCCTGACACTCAGGGGTAACCTTAAGCGTCAAAGCATCCCCGTTTCCAACTTCCAATACCTGATTATGTGCAGTTTCTCCTCTGTTTCCGATCACTTCATCCGTAACAGCCCCCGTTATCTTCCCAATAAATATTGGAATAGTGGTTTCATCCGGATAACTTTCCGTACCGTCATAAACCGCCTCAAATGAATAACAGTTATCCGTATAAACGCCGTTTACTACAAGCGGCGTGTCCGGATATTTCCAAGACCATCCTTTCCCCCAACTCTCAGGGAAGTTCACATCGCCGATCCGGGTATTGAGATTTGCCAGCGCATAAATAGGTTCATAAACATTCTGTGCAGGCAAATTTTTAATATGCAATGTAATAACTGCTTCTTTATTTTTATATGGCTTGTCATTTATCGTATAATAGCGTAAAGGCACTGCTTTCAACTTTACAGTACCTGCCTTTTTAGGCGTAACCACTCCCTCGCTGCTTACCTCCGCTATCGACTCATCCGAAATACTCCATTTATAGTCCTGAGGATGAAAAGGCTGGTTTGGACTAATTTCCCCCTCTGCCATATAAGTAATTCCCTGTGTATATGCCAATGTAAAACTTCCATCCGCTTCTTTGACAGCCGGGTACTTATTCCTGGAAGCTGTAAAAGCTGTGATGCCAAAGCCTTTTCCTTCCGCCGTTACGCAGACGGCAATCTTCGCCCTGTATCCATCCTTTTCAAAAATAACATCTGTGACGCCTGATGACAACGCATACAGTTTTCCATTGCCCCATGAAACAATACCTGAACGGACAGGTGTTACCGCATAACCGGAAAGTAACGTCACATTTCCCTTGCCATCACGTTCATAAAGTCCCAAACCTCCCACATCATCGTTTTTATAAATAGGATATTCCGTGTCATATCTGTCAAAAGTTCGGAGAATATTTTCTTCCATGTAACCGACTATACAGTCCTTCACCGTTATTTCACAGACTGACTTCACGTCAGGATCATATATGGATTGCGCTGTCACTATTGCCGTACCAATCCCCTGTGCATTGATCCGTCCGTTTTCCACCGTCGCTACCGTTTCATCACTACTGCTCCAGATCACATCTGCCGCCGCTGCCGCAGGCACTGCCGTCGCCTTCAGCGTCTTACTGTTATACCCTTCATGATAACCGCTGAAATATTCTCCTGTGTAAGCAGCATTTAGAGTAATTTTCTTTTCAGAGAGCACGATTGTCTTCGGAATTTTGGCTTCCTTAGTCATAAACTTATAATTACAGTCCAATTCCGCTATCACTGTATAACTGCCATTTTCCAATACGCTTAATACCGCTTTAATAATTGTATATTCTGTATTTCCGGTCAGACCCGTAAAAGAAACTTCTCTTTTATAATCTCCCGACTGCCTTAGCAGAACCGTTTGTTTCTGATGGTCATTTAACGTCAGTTCAACTTTAACCACCTCGTCTTTTGTACTGTTTTTTGCGGCAACCTGCACAACTGCCTTACTGTCGGTAGTCTTTGCCTCATCTGTTTCAAACTCCAGCGTATATTCGCTTTTTTTAGTAGAAAACTCACCCTGTATTTTTCTGTCATCCTGTTCCGCTTCATTTGGATTGTCGCAAGTATAATCATCCATAATCACCACGGCATATTCATAAACCGTGTCCGCTTTCAATCCCGTAATAATCATATTGTAATAGGAAATATCCTCACTGATGGGCTGTGGAGATTCATGTATCCAGTCAGAAGTTCCTTTTTTCCTATAAAATAAATGAAGATAAGAATCATCATTACAAACATTACCGCTTAAAACTGCCCTTACCTCGGCCTTTGTAAAATACGCAGATATGTCTACTTCTGCCAATGTACATGGATTCTCTGTATCCGGATTCTTTGTACTGAATTCTCCTGTAACAGTCTTATCTAACTTCGACAATTCTGTATTATCAGATCCTCCAAAACCAATTTGATATTCATAGGTAGTACCAGCCTTTAATTCTGCACCATTATATGACGAAATATTCATCTGGTTTTTTTGATCTCCGTTTACATTATTATAGTACTGGATTCCTGCTCTTTCCCACGCATTTTCTGCCCCCTTTTCCTTTAAATAACAGAGTACATAGGTCGACATTGCCGATATATCTCCGGTAAGCAAATAATTTAGCGTTGCCTCATGAACCGCCGTATTAATATTCGTTACATTTATCTGTCTTGTATCTGCAGATGTCGTAAAGGTATTTGTCCCATATTCGATGCCGCTAACGGATTGCAAAAAAACTTCATAAGTAGTATTAGGCTCTAACCCTGAAAACCAAACCTCCCAATGATACTTACTACCACTATTTAAAAATACAGAATCAGCCTTCACCGGATAGCCATTCGTACTGTCCAACCTCTTGATATATGCACCTAAATTAAGGGAAAAATCTTCAAAATTGGCAACATCCCTACTGTCCAATGCCACCTCATACTTTCGTAAACGATAATTACTTTCTATAACTTCCCATGAAATATTTGCATTTTTTGTA
This sequence comes from uncultured Lachnospiraceae bacterium, assembly GCA_910579805.1. Lineage (GTDB taxonomy): Bacteria > Bacillota > Clostridia > Lachnospirales > Lachnospiraceae > RGIG3002. The sequence continues at coordinate 365,639 of CAJTWM010000001.1, forward strand.
TGTATTGATTCGCAAAATGTATAAACTTTTTCAGAATCACTTTTCAATTCCCATTTCAACTCATAGTCCGTACCGGCTTCAAATATGAAGCCGGATGATGCTGTCTTTATTTCTGCTTGATATTCATTCCCCACATTCAATGAAGCCTGTAATATTTCAGAATATGCATCATAGAGATTATTCCAATAGAAAAGCGTTAAAGAATAATTCTCTTCCAATTCCGATTCACTTTCCAGCCTATATGTCCTTGCAATATCAAAAGCATTGATTTCACCCTCATCTATTTGAGTCAATTTTATATCGGCCGTACCAACCGTTACACTCATTTCCTTTTTAACGCCATTGAATAATAAAACAAAATCGTACGCAGCGCCATTTTGCAAACCGGTTATGTTTCCCATTGTCTGCGGGTTCTCATCAGATAAGCTTACTCTTTGTGAGTTATAACTTCCTTTCATTCCTTGCTGCCTATAATATAACTTACCATAAAGTATGTCGTTTTCTATGCCATCTGCTTCTACTGTATATTTTACGCCTCCGTTTTCCTGATCTAGCATAAATTTAAGATTCCGGATAGCAGCCGGTGCCTTCGGAGTTGTTATTTCCATCGTTTCTTTCTGTAAAATCAACTCCCCTATTTTTACCCACACAGTAATATCATATGATGTCTCTGCTTCTAATACATCTTCCACAAACGCAAATTTTTTTTCAGCAGTTCCTGTTTTTCCCACATCCTCCCCTGTTTCAGAAGCATTTAAAGGTATCATTAAACCAGCAGCCTGTTTTTTGCCCAGCGCATCCGTATATTCATGCCAAAACCAACCCTCTGTCTCACTTCCCGTATAACCGGATATATCCGCCCTCAGCACCGGCAGTCCGCTATTTTCATCTGTATCAATACTGTATACTGCTTTTGTCGTAGTAGACGCAGTGGCTGCTCTTGTTTCAAATACTGTTTTAGCACTATAAGAATTCACAAAACGGAAGTAATACTCCGTGTCCGGTTTCAAATCCGTAATGCTAAAGTAGTCCCAGCCTCTGTACACATACTGGCATTTTTCTTCCTCCGAGCCATCTACCGGCGCATAATAACAGGCATAAGATTTACTTACAATTGCCTCCATATCAAAGGTGATACTGTTTTCCGTAACAGCAGTGTCATATATCACAATTTCCTCGTCAGTCTTTTTTGCCTGGAGTACAATATTCCCATCATATACTTCAAGAACATTGTCCGCCTCGTCCTGCAGGATAAAAGATAGTTTGTATACACTATTGCTGCTTACCACACTTTTATGTTCATCTTGATAATTCTGCTCACTTTTCAACCTAAGGATTGCAGCTCCCCCATAGCCCGTACCAGAGTCTACTCTTTGGTAAGCAGCAATTATTTTATAAGAATCTTCTATATTTTTCCCTTCCTTTGCCTCTATAGAAGCCTGAATGCGTATCGTGTTATATCCCATTTCCGGCAATACAGAAAACACATATTTTTCTGTATCAAAACAATATCTTTCCTCCTGTTTTACAGCCTCAAAAACTGTAGGCTTCTGCAATGTTAAATTTACCACAATATCTTCAGATGATCCGTTTGTGCAATAAAAATATACCGTCTCTCCCTCTTCCATAAAACCGATATACAAATTTCTGAAATTCAGATGATTAGCTGAAACAACGCCCAAATCTAAACCTAACCCTAACACTATATAGTCTCTGTCAGCATGCAAATTGTAATACCCGTCCTCCGGCGCCGTAAAAGAATACCACCGCTTTATAAATGCACCATTATCTGCTGCAATTGTTACAGTATTCGTCTCCCCATATTTCAAGGCAGGAACTTCCTCGGAAGCAGTTTCTATACAAACTCCCTGTTCCTCCAAAACACCTTCTTCCGGCACACTCTCCGGTTCCAAATCCATACTTTCTTCCGTTTCCGAATCGATACTTTCTTCCGTTTCCGCACTTACAGTATCTTCTATTGACTCTTCGGCCGAAATACTGTCTTCCGTCATACTTTCCGGCAGCTCTTCCGTATCATCTTCTGGCAGAACTTCCTCTGATGTAACTTCTTCCATAAGATCCCCGCCTGTTTCAGACGACTCTACTGTAAACGTCTCTCCCTCCTTACTCTCTCCTGTTTCTTCCGGCGCCATTTCATCTTCCGAAATATTTTCATTATTTTCTTCCGAAGTCTCTTTTTCTTCTTCTACACTGCCTCCCATTGCTGTATCGGCATTCGGCGATGCCGCATAAACTGACACAGGTGCTTCAAACACCAAACAGCCCGCAATCAAACATGTTAATAGCCGTTTAAACATAAATTATCTCCCCTTCCCATATTTTTACCATATCAATAATTTTTTCGCATCCGATAATAAATATTATACAATATTCATTTCATACAGTAAAACAGCAATATAGTAATATTCTGATAACATTCAAATTCTAAAGCTTTTACATAAAAATATCCTCCCCATCCCATATGCTTTCAAAATCATACCCGCTCACAATCCGATACATATTTTCGATCCGCTCTCTGTAATTTTCCTCCGTAACCTCATTTTTTCCGTCCCTGATGCATTGCTCGATATAATGATTATATTCCTCCTTATAATGGCAGGTATCCATATACCGGTCCAGATCGGTTATCATCTCATACTCGTCCTGAAAATAAAATACCCGCACATTCTCATACGAAAGAAACTCCCCAATCACATAGGCGTCGGCCCGAAGCTGGGCTTTCAGCGTCCCTGCCAGCACCTTTTTTTCCCAATTCATAATGCTGTAAGGCGAAAAAACTACGATAAATTCCGTTTCCGGATGTGTTTCCACAAACGGCACCAGATTTTCCATATTATCCTCACATGCCTGCAAAAACGCATCCTCAGGCGTCTCCTCTTTTGGAGGATTCGCCTTCATATTTTCCCGAAACGGCCTTGCGTCCCGAAGCACCTGCGCCTTGGAAAATTCATACTTTCCGCTGAAATTATAAGCGTCGTCCACTTCGTATCCCTTCCCACCGATACCGTCCCCGATCCTGCAAAGCGCAGCCTTTAATGCGTCTCTGTTAAACAGATAATAAACATCGTCAAAAGGATTTTCATTATAAAGATATTCCGGTCTTTCTATTGCAACCGTACTGCTGTCTGAAACCATCTGATAATCGTCTATAGTAAGCAGGATATTCTTTACCTGCCGGTTTCCTTTATATACCTGCTCCAGAATCGCTTTCAAGTCATCCGTCCCCGCCCCTTCATAGCAAAGTTTAACAGTATCCCATCCGAAATCTTCGTCAAACCATGAAGCACGGAAGTTTTCCGTCATGGAACTGCCCACTATCGCGCTGTCATAATTAAAGTTCCTTGCCGTTCCGGGCGTCTGATAAATTTCATTATACAACACGACCGGCAGGTTAAACCAAGGCCCGTGGTAATGATAAAAAGGATCAACTGTAAAGACCACCGCCCCGCCAATCAAAAGCAGGCTGAATATCCCTATTAAATTTATCCACACAAATTTCCTGCACGACATAACGCCTTTACTCCCGTTTCCCTGAAATTCTATCATGCCAACCGCCATGATTCCACTTTGCGGAATCACAAATTTTGATGAAAAACGCCTGTTTTCAGCATTTCCCCGGGTAAAACTTAAAAGTTCTCCGCCAAACAGCCTCTACTGCGAGCGGCTAGAAGCACTTCTCACGCTAACTCCCATCTGCCTGCTTTAACAGGCGTATAAATCAGGATAAGAAATGCCAGATTTAAAACCCTTTCTCAAACATGACATTTTCATGTCATGTAAGAACTTTAAGTTCTTAAAAATTAAAATACAAGAAAGCAGATACTTGAGAAAGGGAAAATACCGACGCGGCAAACAATACGATATCCGCTACCGCCGCCTTCCATGTCAGCGTCTTCTCCTTCACATATTCATGCGTATTCTTCGATAGCAGTATGACCGCCATCAAAATCAGAAAAATACCCAGCCTCATAAAAGGAAATCTGCCGTTTCCGCCCCGTAGCATCCTCCCAAACAGGCTGAAAGCCTGTCCGATAGATTCCGCACGGAAAAAGACCCATGTAACGTTGACAAATCCAAAGGTGAGACAAAAACCCAGCCACTTCTGTATCCGGATCTTTCCTTCCACACACCGATATAGTACCTGCGCCGCACCGTGCAGTATCCCCCACAAGACAAAACTCCAGTCAGCTCCATGCCATAATCCGCTCACCGTAAAAACAATCATAATATTCAGATACGTCCTTAACTTTCCCTTCCTGCTGCCGCCAAGCGGAATATAAAGATAAGTAGTGAAAAATCTGGTCAGCGTCATATGCCATCTCTTCCAAAATTCCGCGATGTTCCCAGCCTTGTATGGGGAATCAAAATTAACCGGCAGATCGATATTAAAGAATCTTCCAAGCCCCATCGCCATATCGCAATAACCGCTGAAGTCAAAATAAATCTGCAAAGTATAAGCAAGCATCACACTGACGGCCCCCCATCTGTCAAGGGCCCATATATCCTGAAACCCGGCGTCCACGATCTTTCCAAGGCTGTCGGCAACGAGCACTTTTTTAGCCAGTCCCATAGAAAAATAACGGAGGCCGGCCGCCAAATTTTCAAACTTAAGTTTCTTTTTTGCCTCATCGCCAAACTGCGGAAGCATCTCGCTGTGCAGTACGATAGGCCCCGCTACCAACTGGGGAAAAAAGGATACAAAAAGAGCGTACTCGATAAAGCCATACCGGGGCATCCTTTTATAATAACTGTCAACGACAAACGACACCTGCTGAAAAGTAAAGAAACTAATTCCCAGCGGCAGGGCAATCGAAGGTACCAAAAACGTCCCGCCAAACAATGCATTTATATTTTTTATAAAAAATCCGAGATACTTAAAATACCCTAACAGCCCTAAATTAAACAAAATGCCAAAAATCAGGCAGGTTTTTTGAAAAACCGCCTGATTCTCTTTTAGCAAAACGGTATGCAGCACATAATTTACCACAACGCTGCCCAAAAGGATCAGCGCATAGCCCGGATTATTATACCCGTAAAACACAACGGAAAGCGCTGCAAGCGCCGCCATAGCCGCTTTATATTGTTTCCAATGATTCAGCCCATAGTATACGCCCAAGGCGACCGGTAAAAATACAAATATAAAAATATAGGAATTAAATAACATTTCTAATTTCCCTTTTCTATCAGCTCCTTCAGTACTTTTCTTCCCTCTTCCAACTGATTGTCAACATTATCGTCATAATATTTCTCACTGTCAAATTCGCAGACAATGTCCGGCTCAATTCCGATACCATGTATATTATTCCCTTTTGGCGTAAAATAACTGCTTACCGTCAATTTTACCGCCGAACCATCCTGCAGGCCGATGATCCGCTGTACGATGCCTTTCCCGTAAGAAGTGGTGCCTACCAGCGTCCCGATCCCATAGTCTTTAATGGCTCCCGCCAAAATTTCCGAAGCGCTTGCCGAATTACCATTGATGAGCACTACCATAGGAATATTGATCTGTTTTTCACCGTCACAGACATATTCGGTACGTTCTCCGTTCCTGTCCTCCGTATATACGATCATGCCTTTCGGCAAAAGCTGTTTCGCAATTTCTACCACTGCGGTTAAATTTCCCCCGGGATTACTCCTCAGATCCAGTATCAGACCTTTCACTTCCGAACCTTTACATACGGCAAGCGCCTCTGTAAACTGATCTACCGTAACGTCGTCAAACTCCGTGATCTGGATATATCCGGTGTGATCGTCGTAAACTTCATACTTTACGGTAGGGCTTTCTACTTTACGGCGTTCTATATCCTTTTCCACATAGTCCTTCTCCCCTTCTCTTACTAAGGTCAGATGAACCGTAGTGCCTTCCTCTCCTTTGATCCTGCTCACTACTTCCGAAAGTTCTAATCCTGCCGCACTCTCTCCGTCGATCAAATAAATCAGATCGCCTTCCCTTAAATCAGCCGCCTCTGCAGGAGTACCTGCAATCACGCCGCTGATCTTTCCGAGTCCTGTCGCAAGATCCAAACTGATATAGGCGCCGATCCCGTAATAGATCCCTTCCGTCTGGTCCATAATTTCATTAAGCTCTTCTTCAGAGTAATAAGTAGAATAAGGATCTCCAAGAGAATCGACCATTCCTTTATAGATACCGTCCTCCATCGCAGCTTCATCAATGTCTTCCTGATAATAATAATAATCTACGATTTTTTCAATCGCCTCCATCTTCTGCACTACATTGTCAGTCATGACAGAGCTGCCGTCTTCATTCCCGTTCTTTTCATTTTGCGCCGCTAAAACAGCGGCTTTATTTCCATACAGCGTTATTGCCTGTTTTACGCAGAAAACCGTCGTACCTACCAGAACCACCGACAAAATACCTGTGAACAGACCGTTTAAAAACTCATGTTTTCCTTCTTTTTTCACCCTTTTATCATTTTCTTCCACTCTGACTCATCTCCTAACTTGATATGTAATTCCATGGACTCACATAATTTCCGTTCAAACGCACGCCAAAATGCAGATGAGGTCCTGTTGAACGTCCGGTCGAACCGACTGCCGCAATCTTCTGCCCTTTTACAACTACATCTCCCTTATTGACATGCAATGCGGAGGCATGCATATATATGGTATATAATTCGTTTCCATGATCGATCATCACATAATTCCCCATGGATGCACTGTAAGACGCCGCTACCACCTGACCGTCATAAGCGGCCAGTATATCCGAACCGCTGGGCGCAGCCAGATCGATCCCGTTATGGAATTTCATGACCCCAAGAGTAGGATGAAGACGGTCTCCGTATTCGTCCGAAATCCTTTTATAAGCCGGGCAGGGCCATGCAAACATACCGCCGTCATAAGTAATGACCGTGTTGCTTGCAGCAAGCCTTCTGGCCTTTTCCTCTGCCACCGCCTTTTCCAATGTGGAAATGATCTCATCCTGTTCGGCAATATCCGCCTCATATTCCTTAATTGCGGCTTCTTTATTGTTAATATCCGTCTGATAAGCGACAATTTGGTTCTCTTTTTCACCAATCAGCGCTTCCAATGCTTCTTCCTCTGCAACTACAGCCGCCTTTGCTTCGTCCAAAATCTCCTTTTCCGCCTCCAGTTCCTCTTTATAAAGCTGAACCATTTGGCTGTTTAAGGCATACTCATTTAACATCTTTCTATCATATGCAGCAATCTGCTCTATATAGTCCGCTTTATTTAAAAATTCTCCAAAACTATCAGCCGAAAGCAGCACTTCCAGTAAAAAAGTGTCGCTCCGTTCATACATGAACTGAATACGGACCTTCATGGCTTCATACTGCTCCTGCTCCCGCTTTTGCGCCTCTTCCAGATCCTTGCCCGTCTGTTCGATCTCTTTTTCCTTTTCCTCGATCAACTGCTTGAATTCCGCTATCTTCTGTTCAATATCGGCAAGGTTGCCATCCAGCTCCTTTACATAGTTAGTCAGATCGTTTTTAGACTGTTCCAGCTCCTCTTTTATCTTTTTTAAATCGGTCAGACTGTTTTGCAGATCCTTCTTTTCTTTCTCCGCCGCATCGATCTGGCCTTCCATATCTTTGATATTGTCCGACGTGATTTCTGTGGAAGCGGCGTTGCTGCTCGTCGAAACGGATGCGCCGAATAGGAGCGTTGCCACAATACATATTAAAGTCTGCCAGTATCGCTTTTTTTCTCTCTTATACATAGTATCCCTTTCGTTCCTGTCCTATCCGCCGCTTGGTATTTCCGCAGACGGCGGCCCTTTTATTTCCTTCTGTTTTTAAAATACCCCTCTGTATCTTCCGGCTACACATGCAGATGCTTTCTTACCGTTGTGATGCTTCCAAGAAAACCGATGCCTACTCCTACCGCAAGGGAAACCGGCCCTAATACTTTAAAGACCGTATCCACCGGAAGAAACTCCAAAAGTCTTGTAAGTACGGAAAATTTCTCCGTCACATAAGAAAGTACGTTATTATACGCCACATAAATTGCCGCAAGAGGTATCATGGCGCCGATCAGACCGATCAGAATGCCCTCGATCACAAAAGGCGACCGCACGAAGAAATCCGTAGCGCCAATGTATTTCATAATATTGATCTCCTCTTTCCGGACCGATATGCCGATCATGACCGTGTTACTGATCAGGAAAATGGAAACGGCCAGCAGAATAATGATGATTCCCATGGAAACATAGGCAATCAGTGCATTGACTCCGCTCAGCGTCTCCGCCGTGATCTCCGACCGGTTGATCTGACGGACCCCCTCTACCGACTCCAAATAAGTGACCAGCGCACTCTGCATGGAAACATCACTCAAATAAATGCAATAATGTGCGGAATTGATCAACGGGTTTTCCCGGAACCCGTCCTCATATCCGGCAAGATAATCCTGCCTCACTTCCTCCCATGCCTCGTCTGCGGTTACAAATTCCACATTGGATACCTCTACTCTTTTACGGATCATATCCCCGATCTCTGCGATCCGCTCGTCCGGCGTCCCTTCCTCAAAAAATACGGTAATGGAAACTCCCTCTTCGGCAGTCTTTACAATATGCTGGAAATTGACGAGGATCGCATAAAATATACCGAACAAAAACAAACAGGCCCCTATTGTCGCAATGGAGGCAAGGGAAAACCATTTATTCCGGAAAATATTGCCGAATCCCTGCTTTAATATGTAAAAAAATGTTCTAATCTTCTTCATCAATATATCCGCCCTTTTCTTCGTCGCTCACGATAACGCCTTTTTTCATTGTAACAACACGTTTCTGCATAGCGTTGACAATTTCCCTGTTATGCGTTACCACAAGCACCGTTGTACCCGCTTCGTTGATCTCCTCTAACAGTTTCATGATCTCCCATGAGTTCTTCGGATCCAAATTACCCGTCGGCTCATCCGCAAGCAGAATCGACGGATTATTTACCAAAGCCCTTGCCAGCGCCACTCTCTGCTGCTCGCCGCCGGAAAGCTGTTTGGGCTTTGCTTTATATTTCCCGGCAAGCCCGACCATTGCGAGAATGGACGGTACATTCTTCTTCATTTCTTTCGCCGGAGTCTCTACGATCCTCTGTGCAAAAGCCACATTTTCATATACGTTACGATCCTTAAGCAGCCGGAAATCCTGAAACACGATCCCAAGATTCCTCCGGAACTTCGGGATCTTTCCGTGGCGGATCTTTGTCAGGTCATAATCCATGACGCGGATACTTCCCTCCGTCGGCGTCAGCTCCCTGAGCAGCAGCTTGATCAGCGTGGACTTTCCCGACCCGCTGTCCCCTACGATAAATACAAATTCTCCTTTATTGATATGAAGCGTAACCCCGTTGAGAGCCGGCGCGCCTGTAGAATATGCCTTGCTCACATTCTCCAGCGTAATGATCTCTCCGTCGGGTACCACCGTTCTTTTTCCTCTTTTTCTGCTGTTTTGCACTTTCCATCCTCCACAGTATTCTAATATTCAAAAGTTTCCATATATTTCATATATTTCACGACCATAAGCGCGATCTTAAAGGTTATGGCGTCTTCAAAAACGCGCAAATCAAGCCCCGTACTCTTCTGCAGCTTATCCAAACGGTATACAAGCGTATTTCTGTGGATAAAAAGCTGCCTCGACGTTTCGGACACATTCAGGCTGTTCTCAAAAAACTTATTGATCGTCATCAGCGTTTCCTCGTCGAAGTCGTCCGGACTTTTCCCTCCGAAAATTTCTTTTATAAACATTTTACAGAGCGGGATCGGAAGCTGATAGATCAAACGCCCGATTCCCAATTCGCTGTAAGCAATGATGTCTCTCTCGTCAAAAAAGATTTTTCCTACATCCAACGCCATTTTAGCCTCTTTGTAGGATCTGCTCACTTCTTTTAATTCGTTTACGATCGTCCCGTAAGCAATATGTACGTTTTTGATCCCTTCATTTTCAAGGAGCGTCTCTATCGCCCTTGCCGCCTTATCAATATCTCTGGCATTATCTCCGTCGGACAGATCCTTAACTACTATAACATTATTCTCGTCCACCGCCGTAATGAAATCTTTGTTATTACTTCCATAATTTGCACGGACAATATCCAATGCATTATTGTCTTTGCCGTTATCCGACTCTACGATCATGACTGCGCGCTTTACGTCCGTCTGGATATGTAATTTTTTCGCCCGGCTGTATATATCGACAAGCAGCAGATTGTCTAGCAAAAGGTTCTTAATAAAATTGTCCTTATCAAATCTTTCTTTATATGCGGTCAGGAGGCTTTGAATCTGAAATGCGACCATCTTTCCGACCATATAAACGTCTTCTCCCGCACCGCCCGCTACCATGATATATTCAAGCTGCTGCTCATCAAATATTTTAAAATACTGATATCCCTGAATCTCCTGAGAGTCTGCGGGCGAAGATGCAAATTCCAACGCCGCCCCCACGCACTCTCCCATATTGGTCGTAGACGCCACTTCTTTCCCCTCTGTATCCACAACGCATAATTCGACACGGGCAATGGCTTTTAATCCTTCGATCGTATTTTGTAATATCTGATTTGATATCATATTCTATCCCTCCCTAAGCGCTATCCCCTTTATCGGCAATTTATACAATGTTTTCTATCCGAATAAAATAATATTTTTTTATATGAAATTTATTTTAATCCAATTGTACAAAAAAAACAACATAAAACCGATATTTTTTTATGCACTTTTTATGTTTTTCTCAAATTTACCATTTTGAAACAAATCGGCAAACTACACAACTACTTATTTCTGTACAAATGATAGGACTCTTCCGACCGTTCCATATCATATCCATAGTCCTCCGACACCCGTTCCGCAGTGATCCCCCAACCGCCGTCCGCCTGTCCCGCAGGGAAATAGATATAATACGGTATCTTATCCGGATGGGCTTCAAAATACAGTTTCCACTTTTGTGCCGCCTGCTCAAGTCCGCCTGAGAGATAAGAAGAAAAAGTTCCGTACTGTGTATCGGCATACAGATAGCACCATGTATCCTCCGTTATAAACAACACCGGCCCTTCTTTTTTTATATGCGTTTTGATGTCTTCCAACATCCTTGTATACCGTGCCGCTTTTTCGTCCGTTGTGACCGTCCCTTTTAAAGGGCCTTCCCCGATCACCGCCTGAAGCCGCCAGACCGGTTCTTCCCAAAAAGCGTGGACCGCCTTAGCATAAACCTGTGTTCCGATCTGCGCAGTAAAAAGAAAAACAACCGCCGCTGTCAGTATCTTTCTCCCTTGTTCTTCCTCTGTCTCCCTCTCCTGCTGCACAAACTTTCCGATAAACAAAACCGAAGCAGCATCCGCCGGAAGCATCGCCATGGAAATAGCGTACATTCCCTGATTCGACGCATAATTCGCCATAAAAGAATAGGCGAATCCAAAAATATACAGATACCAAAAAGTTTTTCCATCTTTGTATTCCGTCATGATATACGCCGCCGCACCGCAGACTGCCATCGGAACCATAATAAAATTATAGCTGTTCTGTATGTCCGGCAAAAAACCGATCAGGCACAAAACACAGGAAAGGCTCATAAGCCCAAAGCTAAGTTTTCTCTTCCTTCCGTCCTTCCGAAACAAATATGCCATAAAAAGCAGTACTGCCCACACCGGGATATACCACCCGTATATGTTCCAAAAAGAAGAAAGATAAACTTGTACGACTAGAAAAACGGATCTGCCCGTATGCTCGGGATCCTGCATCAGCAGCGGAATATTCGTCATCAATTCCTGTACCGTGCTGCCCGAAAGAACAGTGACTGCAAACAGAACCGCAAGCGTTCCCGCCCCTGCCGTAATCCATCCCCAGGCCTGAAAACCAAGGTTTCCCATCTCCGGCCTTTTCTCCTCCGGAAACTTCGCTGAGGATCTTTTCTTTATCAGCCATATTACGGCTGCCAGCAGCGTATAAAGAAAATAGAGTACCGCCAAAAACGGATTGCACAGTACTGCGGCAGCGAATAAAACGCCCGAAAAATACCATGCTTTCGCTCCTTGTTTCTCCGGCACGGCAAGCAGCGTACCCGTAATGGTCATAAAAGCCAGTCCCATCGTATTATAAGATATCGCCATAATATCATACGGACAGAAAATAAAAAACATCCAAGCCGCAGCCCACCCCAGTTCCCTTTTTCTCAAATTAACATAAATTACAGCCGTACACACCGTCTGAAAAACAATATAGAGGTATCGAAAATGAAGAACGATCCCTTCCGTCGTTCCTTTCACAAGCAGATACAGCTTCATGACAGGCAGCATAAGAAAAGCGCTGAACTGCCCAAAATTCCACTCCTCTGAGAACATACCGTCTCCCATTGATATGCGGTGGGGTATCGTCAGATAAAATGGTTCGTCATACGCTCCCGTCCCATATTTACTTTTCCACAGCAAAAAGAAAAAAGCGGCGATTATGCCTGCCAAAAACAAGCAGTCCCGTCTAAGCTGCTTTCGATCCGCCGTATCACTCATACCAATCTTATGATTCATAAACCATTCTCCGTTTTGATTGCTATAGCGCCAAGTATATCGCCATTCTCATTTTTAGTGCTGACTTTTTTATGATAATATGTTATAATATAATACGAATATTATGATGAATAACCGACCTTATTCGAAGTTAAGAAGCAAGGCGGAAAAGAACGGAGGGTTATTATGGATGTTGCAGGTGTTTCTATGGCTTTATCACAAGCTGAACTTTCTGCCAATGTAGGCGTTGCCATGCTGAGCAAAGCTTTGGATCTAAACAGCACGCTCGGACAGGGACTGGTAGAAATAATGGATTCCGCCGCTATGGAATTATCCGTTAATCCAGCGATTGGTTCCAACATCGACATCCGGATCTGACATGGATAAAAACCATCTGGCCGGACAAGAAGTACCATCAGTATCTTACCCATACTGACGGTACTTTTTCATTTCACGCTAACTCCCATCTGCCTGCTTCAGCGGGCATACAAATCAGGATCGTGAAATTTTTCATTTCACGCTAACTCCCATCTGCCGGCTTCAGCGGGCATACAAATCAGGATCGTGAAATTTTTCATTTCACGCTATTCATTGATCAGATCATGATCACTTCAAAAACCATATATGCCACGGATAACACGATGCCCACAATAAGCGGAACACTCACCATCCGTCCCCTGTTCTCTTTTCTTCCCTGCCAGATCTGTTTTAACTGCATATCCCTTTTTTCGTTTTTAGCAACCCACGCAAGAACGCATACCGCTATCGCGGTTGTGACCATGGCGACCACCCCATAGATACCGATCGTAACGAGCAGCGTTTCTTTACTGTCCATCAGTTCCTGAGCCTCCTGCAGATAATCCTCGGATGCAAAAGAACCGGAGACAAACATGAGCAATACATTCTGTATGTTAACGGTCATATGGAATATGACAGATCCCCACAGGCTTCCCGTTGCTTCTACCAAAACCGCCATTACAATGCCAAGAAAAACCGCATATGCCGCCTGATTGAAATTCATATGCATCAAACCAAACAAAAGCGCCGACCAAAATACCGCCCGAAACGTATTCCCGCTTTTTTTATAACCGTTAAATACCAATCCTCTGAATATAAGCTCTTCGCTGACCGGCCCCAATACTCCCATCAGCAATACCATGATATACCAAGGCATCTGCAGCACTGCGCCGCTCATCTGCGCGACCGTATTGTCAACGAACAACATGGAGATCGCATTGATCACGGTAGTCGCCGGCATCATCAGATAAGTAAATAAAATAATCATAAGCACGGAAGATATTTTTATTTTATGGAATCCGAAAACATCTTTCCCTTTTTCTTTGGAAAAAAGCGCAAATAACAACGCCGGAACCAAAATCATCCCCTGTGCCATTATGAGATTCGCCACAATCGATATCCGGGGCGGTCCCACATAGATAGTCCATGCCAATAGTCCCGCTACCATTGCAAGATGGATCAACACTGTCGTTAAATAAAACCAATTTACCTTTTTACTGTTCATTCTTCCTTCGTTTCCTATCTTCAAGTCTTTCCGAACCTGTATTCTGATCCGGTCCTCCGCCGTTTCCTGTCCAAACGGCATTTCCGCCGTCCGTCTTTTTCTCTGTTACAGACTATTTTATTTTGCGGATACAGGTTTCGGTGATCTCGATCCTTCCTGCCTTTAAAAGATTTCCCACCGCTCTTTTAAACTCGTTTTTGCTCATATTCGTTTCCCTTTTGATCGTTTCCGGCCTTGCCTTATCGTTAAAAGGAAGGACTCCGTCAAAGCTTTCAATGATCTCCATCACTTTTTCGGCATCCACATTCATTTGGATGTAAGCTTTTTCCCGGATGCTGAGATTTAATTTACCGTCTTCCTTCACCCCTGTTACCCTTGCGGTAACGTCGTCGCCAATCTCCACTTCCCCATAAAGCTCCCTTTTAGGGATCAGTCCGGAATAACGGTTGTCCACTGCCACAAAAGCGCCGAACTCCTCGCTGATCTGATAAACACGCCCTGTCACTTTATCCTCTTTCTGATAAGGACTGTCCATATCCAGATATTTATAAACATTCATCGTCGCGCATAACCTGCCGCTCTTATCAATATAAACGGCGGCCAGCACCGTTTCGCCTTCCGATACCCTTTTCGTCTGTTCCCTAAAAGGAAGCAACAGTTCCTTTTCCAGTCCCCAGTCCAAAAAAGCTCCGATCTTTCCGACCTGCGCCACTTGAAGCTCTCCAACCTGTCCAAGCGTCAGCTTCGGACGTCTTGTTGTCGCTATCAGCCGGTCTTTTGAATCTTTATACGCAAAAATTTCAATCATATCGCCGATCTCGGTATTTTCCGGCGCCTGCTTGGCCGGAAGAAGCACTTTCTCTTCCCTGTCTCCGTTTCCGGCATCGGCAAGATATACGCCGAACTCCACTTTCTTCACCACTTTTAACTGCTGGATCTCTCCCAAACGAATCATCTGACACCCATCCTATCCTATACGCTCTTTCTTTTGTAAATTTCTGCTTCTTTCTTTATAAATTTATCACAGTTTCCGAAATTCCACAACCGCAAATGCGTTGTTCTCCTTATCGTTTAAGCTGACCACGCAATAATTTCCGTCCCAAAACGTCCTTGGCACGATCACATCCTCCAAAAGCGCCTGCTTTTTATATTCTGCCCGCATCTGGGAAACTTTAAAACCGTCCGGCAGAAAGTCCATTGCCATTCTGACATATTGCCCGTTATTCACATGATTATTCGTATCCAAATGATGCTTCTTTACAACAACGGCCTCCTTTTCCTCCATGTTCTCCGGCACGGCGATCTTACGAGGCGCATAATCCATCGGCAGCTTGTCCTCCAGCACATATTTTTCTATCATGAGCGGCGTCGGCTTTACCGGAAACTGGCTCTTGATGCCAAGAAGGGTCCAGATCGAATTGGCGTATGCGATCCGCTTACCCTCTCCGTCCAGCATTACAAAATTACGATACCCTAAAAAACCTTTAAACGCATAAGGAAAAGTTCCGACCGTCACCTTTTCTCCCAGTTCGGGATATCTGCCTACAACGATCTGCCATGAAGAGAGTACCCAGACCATATCGTTTTCTGTCAGATATTCTGTCCCCACGCCTATATCCTCAGAATGAAAAGTAGAGCAGTCCTGAAAATAATCCAGCAGCTCTTCCAATGTCAATCGGCTGTCCTTGTCTACCTCGCTATAACGTATCCTGCTTTCAAAACTATACATTGTAATCCCCATCCCCCTCATCCGCACTTTTTCTTTTGAACGTCCCTATTCACAAAATCTATACACAAAAACCCGATGGAACTTTTCCATCGGGTCTTCATTCGCTGGGCTACAAGGATTCGAACCTTGAAATGACGGAGTCAGAGTCCGTTGCCTTACCGTTTGGCGATAGCCCATCAACGTTACTTTGCAAGTATACCGCACTTTCTCCACTTTTGCAAGTAAAATTCTCAATTTTTTCAAAGTTTTGCAAATCCGATTTTTATTCGCATTTTTCTAAAAATTCAGACAACTCTATTCCAAAAGCCGAAAAAAATGAGCCCGCCTCAATATTAAAACGAGCCCACCTTTTTATCATTATAGCCAAATCCAATAACAATTATACTTCAAAAATCAAATCTCCGTAAGTCGGGAACGGCCATACCTTTTTATCAACCATCATCTCCAACTCATCGGCCGGCGCACGAAGCGCATCCATCGCCGA
Organism: uncultured Lachnospiraceae bacterium; assembly: GCA_910579805.1. GTDB lineage: Bacteria > Bacillota > Clostridia > Lachnospirales > Lachnospiraceae > RGIG3002. The sequence continues at coordinate 381,853 of CAJTWM010000001.1, forward strand.
CATAACCGTCTCTCTATAGAAAAATGCGCGTTCCTTCCCTTCCTCCATTGCAGCCGCTTTCGCTTCGACCTCTTTTAACTCTTCCAGCGCTTTCTGCATTCCGGCAAGTTTTTCGGAAACTTTTGCCAAAAGTCCGCTTTGGACCTGTGCATCCGCGCCTGCCGCTTTCACTGCATTTACTGTATCGGCAAGTTCCTTTGTATACTTAACCACTGCCGGAACAATTTGTTTGGATGCCATCTCGATCATCGTCAACGCTTCAATGTTAATGGTCTTCGCATAGTTCTCGTAAAGGATCTCTTCTCTGGACTCCAGTTCAACCTTCGTATAAATACCGAATTTTTCAAATAATTTCACCGCTTTGTCCGTTGTGATCGTACCGGCAGCCTCTACCATGGATTTGATATTCGGCAGACCTCTCCTATTCGCTTCCACTACCCACTGATCGGAATAACCGTCTCCGTTAAACACGATCCTCTGATGCTTCGTCATATATTCTTTGATCAGATCATGTACAGCCATTTCAAAATTATCGGCTTTTTCCAAAATATCCGCCGCCTCACAGAAAGCTTCGGCAACAATGGCGTTTAAAGTAGTATTCGGGCTTGCAATGGAATCTGCGGATCCAACCATACGGAACTCAAATTTATTTCCGGTAAATGCAAAAGGCGATGTCCTGTTTCTGTCTGTGGCGTCTTTTTCAAAATCAGGAAGGGTAGAAACTCCTGTTTCCAGCTTACCGCCTTCGATCAGGTTATGCGCTTCACCGGTCTCAACCAACTGTTTTACCACATCCTCAAGCTGTTCGCCAAGAAACATGGAAATAATAGCGGGCGGCGCCTCGTTAGCGCCCAGTCTGTGATCGTTTCCGGGATCCGACGCACTTTGGCGGAGCAGATCGGCGTGTCTGTCCACGGCTTTCATAATACATGCCAGCACTAACAAAAATTGAATATTCTCATTCGGCGTATCGCCCGGATCCAGCATATTCACGCCGTTATCGGTAGTCAAAGACCAGTTGTTATGCTTACCGGAACCATTTACGCCCGCAAACGGTTTTTCATGGAGCAGACACCTCATACCATGTTTACCTGCCACCCTCTTCATCGTTTCCATTACGATCTGGTTATGGTCGACTGCGATATTCGCCGTTTCATAAATGGGAGCAAGTTCATGCTGTGCCGGCGCCACTTCATTATGCTGGGTTTTCGCCGTTACTCCCAATTTCCAAAGTTCTTCGTTCAAATCCTTCATATAAGCGCCGATGCGCTCACGGATGACTCCGAAGTAATGATCCTCCAGCTCCTGTCCTTTCGGCGCCGGAGCGCCGAACAACGTTCTTCCGGCATAGATCAGATCGTCCCGCTGCAACGCTTTCTTACTGTCTACAAGAAAATATTCCTGTTCCGGGCCTACCGAAGCCACTACTTTTGTCGCTTCCGTATTCCCAAATAAGCGGACGATACGGAGCGCCTGCTCGCTGACGGCTTCCATGGAACGCAAAAGGGGCGTCTTTTTATCCAAAGCCTCTCCTTTATAAGAACAGAACGCCGTCGGAATGCAAAGGATCACCCCCGTGGCCGCCTCCTTCAAAAAGGCCGGGGAAGTAATGTCCCAGGCAGTATAGCCTCTGGCTTCAAAAGTTGCGCGAAGCCCGCCCGAAGGGAAAGAAGAAGCATCCGGCTCGCCTTTGATCAATTCCTTTCCGGAAAACTCCATCAGCATTTTTCCTTCTTCATCCGGATGGCTCACAAAAGAATCATGTTTCTCCGCCGTAATGCCGGTAAGCGGCTGAAACCAATGCGTATAATGCGTAGCGCCGTTTTCTACCGCCCAATCCTTCATTGCTTTTGCCACTACGTCCGCAGAAGCAAGAGAAAGCTCCCCGCCTTGCTCCATAACTTTTTTTACTTCTTTAAATACATTTCTGGGCAGACGTTCTTTCATCTTTCCCAAGGTAAATACATTTTTCCCGAAAATCTCTTCCACATTCATCACTTCGCTCATTCTGACTCCTCCATTCTAAATCTTTTCCCCGCCGGCTTGCGGATACTGCTCAGCCACAAACTTGCGATTGAAAATTCCACCGATACGCCTAAAAATACAAAAAATAAAAAAATGTCCCAAAATCACCTTTTGGAACATCCTCGTTCAACGTATCAAATATCTGGTATGCAACGCCTTGCAGCACACTTACTTTTCTCCTATAAGATACCTTAAATTCATAAAAATTACAAGACCTAAATTAAAAATTTTTATTTTTTATAACAATTGCTCTTAAACTGCCAACCGGAGCCAGATCAAACTGTTACTTTTTTCTATTAAGGAGGTTCGCTGTTCACATTGTACAATAGGTGTACGACAACGGTCAACCTTTATTTTCGGACTCGGATCCAACTTCGGATTTTCCCCAAAATCCTGACGCCGCCCCATATCGGGCCGTTTCCCCAGAGCGTGTCTGAAAATTGCTTTCCCCAAGATGAATTTTCAAACACGCTCTAAGCTTCGATCTTCATCCTCAAAAGATCGTATGCCTGAGGATTTTCCGTTAATTTTAAAAATAACACCTGTTTTGGATGGGGCGCGCTCTCCACCGGCTCTCCGTCCTGCGTATGGATCCCTTCTACTGTTACCGCAATATTCCTGCCGTCCGGTTTCATGATCTCTATTTCTTCCCCGACACAGAACTTATTCCGCTGCGTAATCTTTGCATAGCCGTGATCGTCAAACCCTTCTACAATCCCTAGATAAGTATATTCATTTACATAAGTATTATTATCGTAAATCTGCGTATTCTCGTCCGGTTTCCCGAAATAAAATCCCGTAGTAAACTGGCGGTAAGTACACTTTGTGATCTCTTCTTTATACCACTCCATATTGGCGCGGTATTTTTCTTCCGATTCCATATAATCATCAATTGCTTTTCGGTATGTCCTTGCCACGGTCGCTACATAGAGCGCCGTTTTCATCCTGCCTTCGATCTTCATGCTGTCGATCCCGGCCTCTATCATCTCAGGTATATATTCGATCATGCACAGATCCTTGGAATTAAAAATATATGTGCCGCGCTCATTTTCATAAACAGGCATATACTCTCCCGGCCTCGTCTCCTCTACAACCGCATATTTCCAGCGGCAGGGATGGGTACAGGCTCCCTGATTCGCATCCCTGCCCGTAAAATAATTGCTGAGCAGGCATCTTCCCGAATAAGAAATACACATCGCGCCGTGAATAAAATTTTCTATTTCCATATCCGCTGGAATCTTTTCCCTGATCTCCTTTACTTCGGCGAGGGAAAGCTCACGCGCGGACACTACCCGCTTCGCCCCCTGACCGTACCAAAAGAGGAAAGTCCGGTAATTAGTATTATTCGCCTGTGTGGAAATATGAATATCAATTTCCGGGCAGATTTCCCTTGCCAGCATGAACATTCCCGGATCGGCAATGATCAGCGCGTCCGGTTTGATCTCTTTTAATTCTTTAAAGTATTCGGCAGCGCCTTCAAGGTCGCTGTTATGAGCAAGGATATTTGCCGTAACATGTACTCTGGCGCCATGTTCATGCGCAAAGCGGATTCCTTCTCTCATCTCTTCTTTAGAAAAATTTTTCGCTTTCGCCCTGAGGCCGAAAGCTTCTCCTCCGATATAGACCGCGTCCGCGCCAAACACGACTGCCGTCTTTAATACTTCGAGACTGCTGGCCGGAATCAAAAGTTCAGGTTTCTTTTTCATTTTGCTCCCATCCGTCCGCTTCAACGGACACTCGAATCAGGGAAGTTGAAAGCCTATTTCCTTCAGCCCTCCCGCCATGCCGCTTACGGCGTCAGTACCGGCGTGCTTTGACAGCTTAGAAACTCTTTACACACTTCCTATTTTACGCGCTTTACACTGACCGTCACCCCGTCGCCTACGGGAAGGATCACCGTCCCAAGCGCGTCATTGTGCGTTAATTCATACAAATACTCCCGCATTCTTGAATGAATGGTACGGTTTCTCCTCGTTACCGCATAGCGGGATTCTATAATGTCCCCATCCTGCAGCACATTATCGGATACCAGCATCCCGCCTTCCGGCATAAGCCTTAATATATCGGGAAGGAAATGAATATACTGTCCCTTAGCGGCATCCATAAAGATAAAGTCATAAGACCCTTCCAGTTCTTTTAAGATCTGTACGGCGTCCCCTTCCATAAGCGTGATCCCGTTTTCTTTCCCTGCTTTTTTAAAGTTTTCTTTCGCAACAGGTATCCTCTTCTCATATTTTTCAATGGTAGTAATATGGCAGGGAACAGGCGCGTACTCTTTCATAAGGAGGGCCGAAAAACCCACCGCGGTTCCAACCTCCAATATACGCTCCGGTCTGTTTACGGCAAGAAGAAATTTCAGCAGACCCTGCATTTCTTTTCGTATGATAGGCACGTTATTTTCTTTCGAATACTTTTCCAGTTCATCCAAAAAGGCTGTATTGCCCCGGTCAAAAGAATTGATAAAAGCGACCGTTCTTTCATCTACGATCATTCTGCCGCCTCATTCCCCTCGTCACCGTCAAGACTCTCCGGTTCCGTCCCCTCCGGCTCGGAAACTTCCGTACTGCCCGCCTGCTGCGTTTCTTTTGCTCCGGCCGTCTCCTCTTCTTCAGTAGTCTCTTCCTCTACCGCTATAATCTCCAGCATCTCCTCCACTGTCATGGAAGTGTTCAGCGTATAAACTCCCGGTTTTATCTTGCCGTGATGCTCCGAAAGAAGCTCCTGTAAAAAAAACAGATTCGCATCCCTGATCAACCCCCGGGACTCCATAAGCTCTCCAATATCTTTTACATCCTTATCGCTTGTGATCGTAATAGATACGTCAAATCCCGGCTCTTCCGAAACCGGGCCTTCCGCAAAAATACGGTAACCGTAATCATACGCAATGGTAGCGGCCTTATACACATAATAAACCACCACCGCCAGCACCGCAATTTTGAATACCGTACCTAAAATCGTTACTGCCCACTGTTTACCGTTCATAATCACTCCTCTTTTCGCATCGGTAGTCCAATACCTTGCGGAAAATCAGTTTCCCGCTCCCGCTATTCAAACTGTATCCCCTCCGCTATTTTCAGATTGACCTCCTGTATCTTTCTGACAAAAGCAAGCTCTGCCACCAAAAAATCATTGACAAGCGGATTTTCCCTGAATTTCCTGTACTTTTCCTCAAACTGTTCTATTTTCCAAAGTAACTGGTCTTCAGGGGTATTACTCTGCAATGCAAAATTTTCGTCCCTATAAGCGTCTATCTGGCTGCGCAGCTCCGGCTGCATATTGATCTTTTCAAGCTGATAACGATATTCCACATATTCTCTTGACTGCTTGATAGCTTCCAGCAGTTCGTTGATCGCATTATCTATCGTATTCACGAAAGCTCCTCCCGTATCTATCCTTTATGTCACTCCACTTCCATAATAATCGGCAGAATCATTGGACGCCGTTTTGTCTTTTTCCATACAAATTCGCTAAGTGATTCTTTAATGGTAGATTTTATTTTCCCCCAATCGGTAATTCCCCGATCCAAACAGCCTTCCACTCCCACATCTATGATCTCTTTCGCTTCTTCCATAAGCGCATCCGATTCTCTCACATACACAAAACCTCTTGAAACGATATCCGGCCCGGATACCAGCTCTCCGTTGTAACGGTTCAGTCCCAGCACCACGATCATAATGCCGTCCTCCGCAAGATGCTGCCTGTCCCGTAAGACCACATTACCTACGTCGCCGACGCCAAGCCCGTCTACAAGGATCGTCCCCGTCTGCACCCTGCTCGTAACTGCCGCGCTTTCACTGTCCATCTCCAAAACGTCTCCGGAAGAAAGGATAAATATATTTTCTTTATCGATCCCAAGTTCTCTTGCGATCTTTGCCTGCGCTTTCAGATGTTTGTACTCGCCGTGCACGGGAACTGCATATTTAGGCTGAACAAGCGTATAAAGCAATTTGATCTCTTCCTGACAGGCATGCCCCGATACATGGACATCCTGAAAAATAACGTCCGCTCCTTTTTTCATCAGTTCATTGATGATATTGGTAACGGCTTTTTCGTTCCCCGGAATCGGATTGGACGAAAAGATAACGGTATCCCCCGGCCCTATTGAAATCTTTCTATGCATACTGCCCGCCATACGAGAAAGGGCCGCCATGCTCTCTCCCTGACTGCCGGTCGTAATAATAACAGTCTTTTCATCAGGATAATTCCGCAGCTGTTCGATGTCGATCAGCGTCTTGTCCGGAATATCCAAATAACCGAGCGAAGTCGCAGTTTCAATAATATTGACCATGCTGCGCCCTTCTACCACTACTTTTCGGTCAAACTTATATGCCGAATTGATGATCTGCTGTACACGGTCTACATTAGAGGCAAAAGTCGCAATAATGATACGCGTATTTTTGTGCTCCTCAAACAGTGTGTCAAAAGTCTTACCGATCGTTCTTTCGGACTGGGTAAATCCCGGCCTTTCCGCATTCGTACTGTCGCACATCAGCGCCAGCACTCCCTTCTTCCCGATCTCCGCAAAACGCTGCAGATCAATGGCATCCCCAAATACAGGCGTATAATCCACTTTAAAATCTCCCGTATGGACCACCGTTCCTGCCGGGGAGTAAATGGCAAGCGCCGCCGCATCCACGATAGAATGATTTGTTTTTATAAACTCTATCCGGAATTTCCCTAAGTTGATGGATTGTCCAAATTTTACGACTTTTCTTTTTACCGTATTGGTAAGATTATGCTCTTTTAATTTATGTTCGATGATTCCCATCGTCAGTTTTGTCGCATAAATCGGAATATTGATCTCCTTAAGCGTATAAGGGATCGCACCGATGTGGTCTTCATGGCCATGTGTGATCATAAGCCCTTTTACCTTATCTATATTATCCTTTAGATAAGAAATATCCGGAATCACCAGATCGATCCCCAGCATATCATCCGCCGGAAACGCAAGACCGCAGTCCACAACAACAATACTGTCTTCGTATTCAAAGGCAGTAATATTCATACCAATCTGTTCCAGCCCCCCTAAAGGAATCACCTTTAATTTAGAAGTGCTGTTCTGTTCATTTTTCTTCAATCAATTTACCTCCACATTCCTTACAATGCCCGTAGAGTTTCACTTCATGGTCTACGACCAAAAAACCTTCCTTGTCCGCAATCTTTTTTTCCAATTCTTCCAGCAGATCGTCCTCAAAGGCGAGAACCCTTCCGCAAGTAAGACATATCAGGTGATGATGATGGTGTTTTGCCGTGCCGCCCTCGCTCCCGATTTCATAGCGTACATAACCGTCATCAAGATTGATCCTATCCACTAAGTGTAATTCCAAAAGCATTTGTATCGTTCTATAAACAGTAGCCAGTCCGATTTCAGGACAGCCTGCTTTTACCAATTCATATATTTCCTCTGCAGTCAGATGCTTTCCCGGATGAGAAGCAAGTGCCTCAAGAACAAGAACCCTTTGGTTCGTTACCTTTAATCCGTTGTCCTTCAGTAGTTGTTTAAATTGTTCCCTGTTTACACTCATCTCAATCCTCCGGCGTACTCCTCCTGCGCCTTTACTCTATAATCTCCACATCTTCCATGAGATTTTCAAAAATATCCGCTAACGCTTTCAATTCCGTTTCATCCGAAACGATCTCGTAAAGACTTTCTTTTTCTTCCATATCGGATAAATCTTTCAAAATGAGAGCCTCTCCGTCACCCTCTTCCTCTTCCGTTACAAGAATATAATTTACCCCTGCTACCGTCGTCTGTTCAAGCACAAAAAAATCAACCGGAGCTTCTCCCTCCGGATTAAACGTTATTTTTTCCATTTGTATCAATATGTCCTTCTCTCTTTTTATTTTCCCCTGTTTCCACGCAGATCCAAATACCCCTGTAAAATAAAGACTGCCGCAATCTTATCCACATACTCTTTGCGGCGCTCCCTGCGTATCCCGGCTTCGATCATCGCCTTATCCGCAGCTACCGTAGTCAGCCTCTCGTCCCACATCGTCACAGGCAGCCCCGTCCTCCGTTCCAGTTTTTCTTTAAATTCTAAAGAAAGTCCGGCACGTTCCCCCAATGTGTCGTTCATATTTTTAGGAAACCCGAGAACGATTTCGTCCACCTCATATTCCTCTATCAGCTCTTCTATCCTCGCCAAAGTCCGCCGCAGCTTATTTTCTTCGTTTCTCCGGATGATCTCGATCCCCTGTGCCGTGATCAAAAGCGGATCGCTGATCGCTACCCCTACTGTTTTAGAACCGAAATCCAATCCCATTATACGCATGAACCTTTCCTCTCGCCTTTCTTCAGTCTGCCCTGCTGATATAGCCGCCTTCTCATCCAATCCGGATCATCTATTTCCAATGGTTATTCACGATATATTCTCTGAGCATCTCTTCTACCAGCTCATCCCTCTCAACCTTCATGATAAGGCTTCTGGCACTTTTATGGCTGGTGATATAAGTGGGATCTCCCGACATAATATAACCTACGATCTGGTTCACCGGATTATAACCCTTTTCCGTAAGCGCCTCGTACACCGCCCGCAGCACTACTTTTACCCCTGTTTCCGGCTCCGCGTCCACCCGGAAGAATTGCGTATTCCCTAAATCATTATTTTTTTCTTCAAATCTGTCCTGCATTTTATCACGCCCTTTATCTAATGTTACGTCTTTGATGATTCTATAGCGCATAGTCACCCTTATTATTCCTATCTTACCCCATCTAACTTTAAAATTCAATCCATACTTTCTTAAAAATTCCTTTTCAGAGTAGTGTTCCTGATGCATCCGCCGAAAAAACGACCGTTCCGTATCTTTTCAGATTCTTCATGATCTATGAAACATACATTTATTCCATCAAAAGGATCTCGTCTGAAAGAAAACCAGCGATCTTTCCTCCTATCAAACAATTGGATAAAGGTTCCGTCCCTTCTTTTGCCACTTTAATATACTCCACTGTATGACCGAGCTGATAGATCCTGCCGTCTATTTCCTTCTCTTCTTCAAAAAGCACCTCTGTAAAAGTGCCTATTTTCCGTTCTCTGAATCTTTTGGACTGTTCTCTTTCCATTTCGAGCAGCACGGCGCTTCTTTTTTGCTTCACAGATTCCGGTATCTGTTCTTTCATTGCTGCGGCTGCCGTTCCCTGCCTTTTTGAGTATTTAAATATGTGCATCTCATAAAAGGAGATCTTCTCTAAGTATCTTCTTGTTTCTTCAAACTCCTCTTCCGTCTCTTCCGGAAAGCCTGTGATCACGTCGGTCGTGATTGCCGGATGATCATAGGCGCGTCTGAGCAGTCCTACCTTTTCATAGTATTCCTCCGCAGTATAATGTCTATTCATTCTTTTTAATGTGGCGTTGCACCCGCTTTGGAGCGATAGGTGAAAATGCGGACAGACTTTTTTCAATCCGCTTATTTCCCTTACAAACTCACCGGATATGATGCGGGGTTCCAAAGACCCGAGACGGATTCTTTGCAGACCTTCTATTTTATGGATCTCTTTGATCAATTCAAGCAGCTTTGGTTCTTCGCCATATTTCGGTTTTTGCCGTTCTTCCTCCGTGTCTCTCTTTTCCGTCCCTTCTTCTGACAGATCTATGCCGTAAGAACTGATATGTATTCCCGTCAATACAATCTCCTGATAACCGTTTTTAACAAGCCCCCGTATTTCCGAAAGAATATCCTCTGCTTTTCTGCTTCTGACCCGTCCTCTGGCATAAGGGATGATGCAGTAAGAGCAGAACTGGTTACAGCCGTCCTGTATCTTAATATATGCCCGGGTATGTTCCGCGGTCTTTGTCAATGTCAGATTTTCATACTCAGACGTATGACCGATATCTATTATACTGGCGCCATGAAAGGTTTTACATTCCGGCTGCTTCTTTGTTTTTGTTAACGGGTCTTCAGGCAGTTCTTCCTTTTTCCCCTCTTCCGCAGCCTCTTCCTTCTCCTTTAAAAATGCTTCCAGAATTTCCACCAGTTCCTTCTTTTTATTATTACCGATACACAGATCTATTCCTTCATCCGAAAGAACTTTTTCCTTTCCCGTCTGCACATAGCAGCCCACCGCCACTACGACCGCCGACGGATTTCTTTTCTTCGCCCGATGAAGCGCCTGCCTGCTCTTACGATCCGCAATATTGGTCACGGTACAGGTATTGACTATATAAATATCGGCTTGTTCATCAAATGATACAATTTTATAACCCTTTTCTTGTAACATTTGTTGCATAACGTCCATCTCATACGCATTCACTTTACATCCAAGATTATGTAATGCTACACTTTTCATATTATTCCTTTCTATTTTTGTATTGTTTTGTCCTTGACTTTTGCCATTCCAGCCTTTAGTATAGAGACAGAAGGTATGAAAACATTAAGGAGGTAGTTTCCAATGAAAACAGTTCAGATTTCATTAAATTCTATTGATAAGGTAAAATCTTTTGTAAACGATATTACAAAATTCGATTATGATTTTGACTTAGTATCCGGAAGATACGTTATCGATGCAAAATCTATCATGGGTATCTTCAGCTTAGATTTATCCAAAGCGATTGATTTAAATATCCACGCAGAAGAGAATGTAGATGAAGTATTAAACGTACTGAAACCTTATATGATCTAATCAATAGTACATAATATACGCCTCAGGCGTGATAAGAAAAAGGCTTTGAATCTGTTCAAAGCCTTTTTTATGTGCAGGCCCCTGCAAAGGAAATGCGCCTCGCTTTGCGCGATATTGGCGCCCATCGGCATATTAAGCCTGCACAATAATAAGCTCGTCTGTTTCCAAAGCAGTCTTCATAAGCTCGTCCAGCTTTTCCCCTAAATTCTGTTCATGCTTTTTGATCATATTCAAGTTCGGTTTTGTCACCGGATGTTTGGCGACAAAGATCGTGCAGCAGTCTTCATAAGGCAGAATCGAAGTTTCATAAGTATTGATCTTCTCTGCCACCTCTACGATCTCCTGCTTGTCAAAGCCAATCAAGGGCCGGTATACGGGCATCGTACATACTTCATTGGTCGCCGCAAGGGAATGCATCGTCTGGGAAGCCACCTGTCCGATACTCTCTCCGGTGATCAAGCCCAGACATTCGGTCTCCCGCGCAATATGCTCTGCAATCTTCATCATAATACGGCGCATAATGATCGTCAGCTCTTCATGCGGGCATTTCTCATAAATATGAAGCTGGATATCCGTAAAATTGATCACATGCAGATAGATCGGTCCGGTATAACGGGATACCAGCCTCGCAAGGTCTACTACCTTCTGTTTTGCCCGTTCGGAAGTATAAGGCGGCGCATGAAAATATACCGCGTCTATTTTCACGCCCCGTTTCGCTATCATATAACCGGCAACCGGAGAATCGATACCGCCGGATAGCAGCAGCATTGCCTTTCCTGCCGTACCGATCGGCATTCCTCCCGGCCCCGGAATAATCTCTGAATAAATATAGATCTTTTCTCTTATCTCGATATTCAGTTCGATATCCGGCTTGTGTACATCTACCCTCATCTGCGGATAAGCGTCCAACACGGCGCCGCCCATTTCTCTGTTGATCTCCATGGAATCCAGCGGATAATTTTTCCTCGCCCTTCTTGCCACGATCTTAAAAGTTTTGTCCTTATCGGAGTATACGTCGTCAATATATTTTACTACCGTCCCGCATAACTTTTCGAATCCTTCATCCTCTACATATACCACAGGACAGATCCCCGAAATACCGAATACGGTCTTCAAATGTTCCACGGTTTCTTCAAAATCAAACGCTGTCAGCGCATCCACATAGATCCTGCCCTGCGTCTTATGGACTTTAAAATCTCCTTCGCATCTTTTCAGCGCATACTTGATCTGCTGCACCAGCGCATCCTCAAATAAATATCTGTTTTTTCCTTTTACGCCGATCTCGGCGTACTTGATCAAAAAAGCTGTAAACATATTCTGCCTCATTTCTTAATATAATCCCGAAAATGCAGCTTTGCATTCTTCCGTTTAGCGTCTGGCATATTTCCTCAGCATCGGGATCGTATCATACATCGCCTGTAATGTATAGTCGATCTCCTCTTTTGTGGTAAAAATCGAAAAGCTGAACCGGATCGTCGAATGTAACAGGTCTTTTTCCACGCCGATCGCTTTCAGGGTTTCCGAAGTCTGTGGCTTTCTCGCCGCACAGGCGCTGCCCGCCGATACATAGATTCCCTTTTCTTCCAATGCATGGAGCATCACTTCGCTGCGCACTCCCCTTATGGAAACACTGACGATATGAGGCGCGCCGTCCCTGCCCTTTCGTCCGTTGATCCTGACTTGATCGATCTTCTCCACGCCGTCTATAAAATATTCTTTTAATCCGTAAAGCCTTTCTACCTCTTCATCCAGATTACCGTATATATTCTCAACAGCTCTTGCGATTCCGGCAATGCCCGGCACATTTTCCGTTCCCGAACGCATTCCCTGCTGCTGTCCCCCTCCGTATACAATGGGCTTTATTTTAATCTTTTCATTGATATATAAAAATCCTACGCCCTTCGGTCCGTGTATCTTATGTCCGCTGACCGATAAAAGGTCGATATTCATTCTCTTAGGATAAATGCGGAACTTCCCAAAGCCCTGTACCGCATCCACATGAAAGATCACATTAGGATTTATTTTCTTTATCAGGTTACCTGCTTCTGCAATCGGCTGCAAAGTACCGATCTCATTATTTGTGTGCATAATGGATACCAAAATAGTATCCCTCGTAATAGCGTTCTGCAAGTCTTCCAAGCGAATCGCTCCGTTTCTGTCAACAGGAAGATAAGTTACTTTAAATCCCTGTTCCTCTAAATATCTCATTGTCTGCAGTACCGCCGGATGCTCTATTCCGGTAGTGATCATATGCCGTCCCGCACGGTAATTAGCCATAGCGCTGCCAATCAATGCAATATTGTCCGCTTCCGTCCCCCCTGAAGTAAAAAAGATCTCTTTTTCGTTTACCTTAAGATTTTTTGCGATGATCTCTTTTGCCTGACGGACATACTGTTCCGCCTCCATACCTTTATTATGAAGGCTCGAAGGATTTCCGTAATCCCTGCACATGATCGTTGCAACCAACTGTGCCACATCTTCAAAACTTTTAGTCGTTGCCGAATTATCCAAATATACTTCCATTTTACTATTCTTGCTCCTTTCAAAGCCCGGAGACTTTTGTATCCGAAAATCAGTTGTCCACCTATGTGCAACTGTATCTAAAGCTTATCATTTTCTATGCTTTATCATATGCCGCTTCGTGTCAATGTGTTCGTTTCCGCCAAATTTTACCAAATATCCCCATTGCGGCGGCCACATCAAAATACGTCAAATCTCCAGATGATACATGATCCACGCAAGAATTGTAAATCCGGCCGTTTCCGTTCTAAGAATCCTTTTCCCCATTGTGATCGGCACGATCCCACACTCCTGTGCCGTTTTGATCTCCTCCTCGGCAAATCCCCCTTCCGGCCCGATAAAAACAGCCACCGACTGTCCCGGTTTTAATCCGTCTATCAGTTCTTTCGTATGCGCCATTCCCTCCGCCAGTTCATAAGGCAGGAGCCTGATGTCCGTTTGTGCAGCATAAGCGGCTGCCTCCTTAAAGCTCATGATCTCCCTGACCTTCGGAATGATTCTCCGCTTGCTCTGTTTTGCCGCCGCTTCACTGATCCCCTGCCATCTTGTGATCTTGCTTTTCGCTTTTTTTTCATCCAGCTTTACGACTGAGCGCCGCATGGCTACGGGAATGATCTCGTACACTCCCAGCTCCACTGCCTTTTGGATGATCAGCTCCATTTTATCCGCTTTCGGAAGTCCCTGAAATAAATAGACCCGGGAGGGCAGCTCCAAACCTTCCTCCTTAATAAACCGCAGCGTGCAATGGATTTCCTCTTCACCGACAGAGGCGATCTCACAACGGTATTCTTTACCGTCTATACCGTTGCTCACCGAGATCTCATCTCCCGCCTTCATACGAAGTACATTTTTAATATGATTCACATCGCCGCCCGTAATGCAGATGTCGTTTCCGTTAATCTGCCCGGGGGATACAAAAAACTGATACATGTTTCCTCATTTCCGTGCCGTAATGCTTACCCATTCTCCCTGATAAGCCACCTCTGCGACCGTTAACCCCGCCGCTTCTATCGCTTCCGTTACCGCCTTTTCTTTATTATCGATGATACCTGAGGTAATATAAATCCCGCCCGGCTTTAAATGCTTTACGATCACAGGCGTAAGCGGCACTAAAACATCTGCCAAAATATTAGCGACAACAATATCATAGCGGTCATAGCCGACTCTGTCCTGTATCTCCCGATCGGAAATGATGTTTCCGATCAGCATTTCCAGCCGTTCCTGTCCGATCTGATTCGCCTGCATATTCTCTTTTACCGCCTCTAGCGCACAGGGATCAAGATCTGTCCCTACCGCATGCCGGATCCCGTACATAAGGGAAACGATGGAAAGTATCCCGCTGCCGGTTCCCACATCCAAAAGCTCTGTGTGGGGCGTAATATATTTTTTAAGCTGACGGATGCAAAGCTGCGTCGTTTCATGCATTCCCGTCCCGAACGCCGTTCCCGGATCGATATGAAGGATCTTCTTATCTCTGTCCGTTTCCGGTACTTCTTCCCACGACGGAACTACCAAAAGATCGTCAATATAAAACTGATGGAAAAATTGTTTCCAGTTGTTAATCCAGTCAATATCCTCGGTCTCCTCTACCTCTACCGTGCCTTCCCCGATCTCCATAAAGATCCGGACACTCTCAAGCTCCTTTTTGACTTTCTCCAATATCTCTTCCTTGTCGGTTATCCTATCCTGAAACAGCAGATCTCCGTCCTCGTTTTCTTCCACAAAGAAGCTCAGATAGGCAATGCCGTCGTCCTCTTCCTTTTCAGGAAGGATATCTACGAACATTTGCTCTTTTTCCAGCGCTGTAAGCGGTACTTTATCTTCAATCTGTGCGCCCTCAAGTCCTATGTCATATAAAGAACTGATAATGATATCCTCTGCATCGACCACTGTTTTGATCTTAAATTTTGTCCATTTCATCTATGATTTCCTTCCGCTGATCTCCAAAAGCTTCTGCTTCAGTTCTTCTTCCATATGCTGCATTTCCGTTTCTGCAATCCTTCTGCGTTCTCTGCCTTCCGCCTGAATCTTCATTACCTCGTCCAAAGTAGAGATCAGGGACGCATTTGTATTTTTCAAAGTCTCCATGTCCACAATGCCGCGTTCGGATTCTTTTGCGCTTTCTACTGCCGCCGTCTTTAAAATGGCTGCGTTCTTACGCAAAAGCTCGTTGGTCATATCGGAAACTTCCCGCTGCGCCCTTGCCGCCTGCTCCGCATGATTTACGCCAAGCGCCAGCACCATCTGGCTCTTCCATAGCGGGATTGTATTTACTACCGTAGACTGGATCTTTTCCACCATCATCGTATCGCTGCTCTGTACAAGCCTGATCTGCGGCGCCGTCTGGATCGAAACCATTCTTGTCAGCTCCAGATCGTGGATCTTCTTTTCGAAACGGTCGCAAAGTCCCTCCAAATCCTTTGCCGCCTGCGCATCCTCCGGCAGTCCGCTCATCCTCGCCTTTTCTACCAATGCCGGCAGCTCCGTCTCTCTCGTGTCCTGCAGTTTTTTCTTTCCGGCAAGAATATACATAGACAATTCTTTAAAATAAGTCAGATTCAGGTCGTACATTTTGTC
This sequence comes from uncultured Lachnospiraceae bacterium, assembly GCA_910579805.1. Lineage (GTDB taxonomy): Bacteria > Bacillota > Clostridia > Lachnospirales > Lachnospiraceae > RGIG3002. The sequence continues at coordinate 397,592 of CAJTWM010000001.1, forward strand.
CAACACGGCAATATCTTTCAAAAGCTGCACTTGCTGCTGCTCTAAAGCCTGACATATTTTAACAATATTCGTTTCCGCTTTCGAATATTTGATCTTCATGGCGTCCAATTTATTGGACGTCTTCTTAAACAAGCCGAAAACGCCCTTTGCCTCTTCCGCATCAAAGTCCTTCAGCTCCGCGACCACGCCGGAAAGCATCTCGCCGATTTCTCCCAGATCCTTTGTCCTTACATTTTCCAATGCATCCCCCGAAAAATCCGCCATCTTTTTTTGGGTCCCTACGCCGAACTGTAGGATGGCATTGGAATTATGTAAATCAATCTGTTTACTGAATTCGTCTACCATTCTCCGCTCTTCTTCACTCAATATAGAATCGTCCAGCTTTTCCTGCACCGCCGCCTTGGATTCCATGTTCACAGGTAACTTGTCTTCTTCCAGCGCTTCCCCAAATACCAATGTCGGCACCGGCATTTCATTTACATTATTCATCTGTCCCCTTTTCCTTCCTGTCCGATTTATTTTTTCTCAAAATCCCCGTTCAAATACCCGTCCTGCTTCAGCATCGTATTGAGTACAGAAATATCGGTCTGTATATCCCACGCTTTCTCTCTGAAAAGCTCGTCCAAAAACTTTTCAAACGCCTGATTGATCGTATCTACCGCCGCTTCTATCTCTTTTTTCGTCTTGGAAATATTGCTGACTTCCACGTTCTGCTTCTCTAAATCTCTGTATGCCTCCAGCAGCTTTTGTGTGGTCGGAAGATAGTAATTCAGCATTTTATGAAGTTCCTGCGCAAGTTCCGGTTCTTTTTCCACCTGTGCAAAGATCCTCGTCACAAGCAATTCCAGCTTATTTAGTTTTTCTGACATCTCTTCGCCCGGCGTTTCCTCATTACAACGACGGATCGCCTGAATATATGCCCTGCCTTCTTCCAGTATTTTATCGTATTCTTCCCTGCCGTGTTCTTCCTGAACGTCCGTATCTATAGCCTTGTCTTCAATCCTCTTTCTTTGATCCTCTTCATAATTCTGCTGGGTCAGCCGGTATTGCTCATACACCTGATCACTAACTATAAAGCAACTTTCCTGTTTATCCAAATGCCCCTGCAGGAACCAGCCTTTCCTCATCATTTTTTTCAGGTCTTTTAAAACGAACTTCTTATTCCGTCCCATGCCTGCCGTCAGATCTTCGATTGAGCAGTACAGCTTTTCCTGCACCATGGACACATAGCGTTTAAACCGCTTCACCTGTTCCGTGACTCCTACGCCCCGCATCCCTACGGCGAATCCCCCCGCCGTCAAAGCTCCCAAAAAGGCTACCGCTCCAAGACCTCCTGTTTCTCCCGAAAATAGAAGAGCCAGCATACCTAAACTAAACAAGATCCCCATGATCCCGGATATGCCGAAACCGAACACGATCTGAAGGATCCCCGAAACGCTTCCTTTCGGCCGTCTGACAAAATAGCGCCTGTCCGGTCTTAAATTAGGCTTTCCGTAATAGACTTCTCCCTTCCATGGAACCGTTTGTATCTGCACCGTCTTCCCGGCATAGTGCCCATAGACACTGCCGCTTTGGCCGTTACCCGCCTCTGTATCCTGTCCACGGTTCTGATCATATTTCGGATCATGCCCCATTCCGGCAGTATAATTCGGCGTCTTTTGTATCGTCTGCTGGAAACTTTCACGCACTCCGTTCATTGCATCGTTCATGCTCTTTCCCACATCTCCAATTGCCTGACTCACGGTGTCGCTGATCGTTCTGCTGAGTCCGGAAAAATTACCTGAGTCGATTGCCGACTGCACTTGTTCTTTTATATCTTCACCTAACTGCTGCCATTCGTTACTATTCATAATTACACCTGTCTGTCTCTCCCGGCAGGACGTATCTCCTGCTGATCGGACTTCCTTTGACCTCTCTTCATGATTATACGGGAAGTTCCGGCAAAATACAATAACCACTTTCTTTCCAATCGGGTAGCGGAAAAGTCTTTTCCCTGCCCGCCGCTCCCCCATGCGCCGGCTTAGCGGCATATTTCCTCTGCATGGGGGCTGCGCACAAAACAAACGGCGTCCGATACCCATATCAAACGCCGTTCGTTTTATGAATCTGTTCCGTTATCCGGAGTCTTTATTTCCAAAACTTCTTCTTTTTATCTTTTTCCCTGCCTGTTTCGTTCCCTCTGTCGGAAGTCACATTTTTCGCCGCATTTAAACTATCCCCTGTCAGGCTGTCAAATTGCTTTAACAGTTCTTTAGCCTCGTGAGACAGCTTATCGGGTACCTGCACTACCAGCGTAACATAATGGTCTCCGCGTACCTCTTTATTTCTAAGGGACGGAACGCCTTTTCCTTTCAGCCTTACCTTGGTGTCCGTCTGCGTACCCGCTTTCACATCATAAATCACTTTACCGTCCACTGTGTCAATCACTACTTCACCGCCTAAAGCAGCTACCGCAAAGGAAACCGGAACTGTGGAATAGATATTATAGTCCTGACGCTGGAAGATAGGATGGCGCTGCACGATCACTTCTACAAGCAGATCTCCTCTGGGTCCGCCGTTTAAGCCCGGTTCGCCCTTTTCCCGTATTCTGACACTTTGGCCATTATCGATTCCCGCCGGTATGGATATTTGTATTTTCTTACGGTTCGCAATATATCCGCTGCCGTGGCAGTCAGAACATTTCTCTTTGATGATCTTACCGCTGCCGCCGCATTCCGGACAAGTCTGCACATTTTGTACCGTACCGAAAAAAGACTGCTGTGAAAATACTACCTGCCCTTTACCCCCGCACTTCGGACAAGTTTCGGGATTTGTCCCCGGTTTCGCACCGGTTCCCCGGCATGTGGTACATTCGTCCTTCAGCGTAAGCTCGATTTCTTTATCCACACCAAAAACTGCCTCTTCAAATGTGATTCTGACGCTGGTACGCAGATTCGCCCCCTTCATCGGCCCGTTACTGTTCCGTCCCCGGCGTCCGCCGCCGAAAAGATCTCCGAAAATATCCCCAAAAATATCTCCGAAATCCATACTGTTAAAATCAAAACCTCCGAAGCCGCCCGCGCCGCCTTCAAAAGCAGAATGTCCGTACTGGTCATATTGACGCTTCTTTTCGGGATCGGATAGGATCGCATAGGCCTCAGACGCTTCTTTAAACTTTTTCTCCGCCTCCGCATCGCCCGGATTCATATCAGGATGGTATTTTTTGGCAAGCGCCCTGTATGCTTTTTTGATCGCGGCCTCATCCGCGTTTTTATCTATACCGAGTACCTCATAATAGTCTCGTTTTTGTTCTGCCATTATAATCCTCCATTCTTGCTCAGCCTGCGAATTTGGGCGCAAGCACACATCTCCCTAATCTAAATTTATTAGCGGTAAAAGGGTTATTAGCTTTGCTAAAAACCCTTCTGCCTTATATGATATTTACATGTCAGACTTCTCTGTAATCTCCGTCCACTACGTCGTCCGCCGGACCCGCGTTCATGTCAGGGCCTGCCTGAGCACCCATATCCGGGCCTGCAGCGCCTGCATTGTTCTGCTGCATATTTTCATACATCTTGGTGAAAAGCGCCTGTGCGCTTGTCGTCAGTTTTTCTTTCGCAGCTTTCATCTCATCGATTTCAGAATCGCTCATTTCTTTATCTTTGGTTCTTTCCAAAATCTCTTTCAAAGCGTTCAAATCGGCTTCAACGCCCGCTTTCTCTCCGGCGTCGATCTTATCGCCTACTTCGGTCAAAGCTTTCTCCGTCTGGAATACGAAAGAATCCGCATCGTTTCTGGTGTCGATCGCTTCTTTTCTCTTCTTATCCTGCGCTTCATATTCCGCAGCTTCTTTCACCGCCCTGTCGATCTCGTCGTCAGACATATTGGAACCTGCGGTAATGGTAATATGCTGTTCTTTTCCTGTTCCTAAATCTTTTGCGGATACGTTTACAATACCGTTTGCGTCGATATCAAAAGTAACCTCGATCTGGGGAACGCCGCGCATTGCAGGCGGGATACCGTCCAATCTGAACTGTCCGAGAGATTTATTATCTTTCGCAAACTGTCTCTCGCCTTGTACTACATTGATATCAACCGCCGTCTGATTATCGGCAGCCGTAGAGAAGATCTGACTCTTCTTCGTCGGGATCGTAGTATTTCTCTCGATCAGCCTTGTTGCAACGCCGCCCATTGTCTCGATGGAAAGTGAAAGCGGGGTAACGTCCAAAAGAAGGATCTCGCCTGCGCCTGCGTCGCCCGCAAGTTTACCGCCCTGAATGGATGCTCCGAGAGCCACGCATTCATCCGGATTCAATGTCTTGCTCGGCTCATGTCCGGTCAACGCCTTTACTTTATCCTGAACGGCAGGGATACGCGTGGAACCGCCTACCAGCAATACTTTGGAAAGTTCCGAAGCATTCAGTCCCGCGTCTTTCAATGCATTCTGTACCGGAACCGCCGTTCTTTCTACCAGATCATGTGTTAATTCGTCAAATTTCGCTCTTGTCAGGTTCATATCGAAATGTTTCGGTCCCTCTGCATTTGCGGTAATGAACGGTAAGTTGATATTCGTCGTTGTAGCGGAAGATAATTCTTTCTTTGCTTTCTCTGCCGCTTCTTTCAATCTCTGAAGAGCCATCTTGTCATTTGACAGGTCGATACCTTCTGCGTTCTTAAATTCAGCCAGCATCCAGTCCGTAACTTTCTGGTCAAAGTCGTCGCCTCCCAGCCTGTTATCTCCGGAAGTTGCAAGCACTTCGATCACGCCTTCGCCGATCTCAATGATGGAAACGTCAAAAGTACCGCCACCCAGATCGTAAACCATGATCTTCTGCTCTTTTTCATTGTCAAGACCATAAGCAAGCGCCGCCGCCGTAGGTTCATTGATGATACGTTTTACATCCAGACCTGCGATTTTGCCCGCATCTTTCGTTGCCTGACGCTGTGCATCATTAAAATATGCAGGAACGGTGATCACTGCTTCCGTCACTTTTTCTCCCAGATAATTTTCCGCATCGGATTTCAATTTCTGCAGGATCATTGCGGAAATCTGCTGCGGGGAATATTTCTTGTCGTCGATGGTACGTCCTCTGTCCGTACCCATATCACGCTTGATAGATGAAATGGTCTTCTCCGCATTGGTAACTGCCTGACGTTTCGCCGGCTCTCCTACCAGTCTTTCTCCTGTTTTTGTAAACGCTACAACGGACGGTGTCGTTCTTGCGCCCTCCGTATTGGCGATAACGGTAGGCTTACCGCCTTCCATAACTGCCACACAACTATTTGTTGTACCTAAGTCGATACCGATAATTTTACTCATAATTTTTTCCTCCTAATATGAAATGAAAATACGGTTAAATTAGCTTTGTTAATTTGTAAACTCTATAGCTTTATATGTGAATGAAATACTTTAGAATTACCTTTAATTTACTACAGCCACCATACTGTGTCTGACAACGCTGTCACGGTAAGTATAACCTTTCTGTAGTTCCTGTGCCACGATCCCGGATTCGTATTCTTCGCTTTCTACCTGCATTACCGCGTTATGGAAATCCGGATCAAATTCCTGTCCTACCGCTTCTATCGGCTTAACGCCGATGCTCTCCAGCTCTGTCATGAGCTGTTTATAGATCATATTCATGCCATCGGCAAACCCGCCTTTTTCCTCTTCCGTGACTGCCGCAAGGCCTCTTTCAAAATTATCTACCACCGGAAGGATCTTTTCGATCACACTCTTGGCGCCGGTCTCGAACATCTGGGATTTTTCCTTTTCGGTCCGCTTACGGAAATTGTCAAATTCTGCCATCTGACGTTTTACCCGGTCTTCCAGCTCTTCTATCTTTTCTTTGAAAGCTTCTTGCTTTTTGTCTGCCTTCGCCTTCTTTTTTTCGGCTCTTTTATCTTTAAAGCTTTCTGCGGACCCTTTTTCTCCGGATCCTTCGTCGGCTTCTTCCTGCCCGCCGTCTTCGCCGCCGGCTTCTACAGTCTGTTCCCCTTTCTCTTCTTCCCCGTTTTCCTCCATATCCTCAAGTTCTTCTTCCAAAACTTCTTTTTCCTTATCTGCCACGGCGTTCATCCTTTCTATTTTTTCTTATACAAATCGTCGAGCTGATGCATCAGATTTTTCAACGTCCCGACCACTTTATCATAGTCCATCCGTTTCGGGCCTATGATCCCTATCGTTCCTTTCATTCCTTCTTCCAGCTCGTAAGTAGCTGTCACCACGCTGCAGTCTTTCATGGACTGTATCGGGGTCTCATCGCCGATATATACCTGAATCCCCGTTCCATTTTCCTCGGAAAACGAATCCTGTACCAATTCCGTAAGCATCTGCTTTTCTTCAAAAGTATTGATCAGCTCGCTGGCCTTCTGCTTATCTGCAAGCTCGGGGTACTTTAGAATATTATTGGTGCCGCTTGTATAAATCTCCAAATCCTCATCTGCTTTGATCGCCTCTGCTACCGCGTCGATCACATCGCTTACGATCGCGCTATGGATACCTGCCTGCTGCTTTAAAGCGGCGATCATGCCCAGATTGATCTCTTCAATCGATAAACCGTTTAAATGCGTATTCAACAGAATATTCAGCTTTAGCAGCGTTTCTTCATCCAGCTCCTCCTCTACGGCAAGCATCGTGTTTTTAATGACATTGCCCTCAACGACGATAACAGCCAGAAGCTGGCCCGCGTCCACTTTCGATAATTGGATAAACTTCAATTTATTCCGGTGTATCTGCGGAGCCGTGATCATAGTCGCATAATTCGTACTTACGGCAAGCACCTTTGCTACCTGCTTCAAAAGGTGGTCCATTTTATCCTCTTTTTCAAGAAGCATTTCCTTCATCTCATATATTTCCCGTTCCTTATCCTCCATCATCTTATCTACATATAGTCTGTAGCCTTTGTCTGACGGAATCCTCCCCGCGGAAGTATGGGGCTGAAGAATGTATCCCAACTCCTCTAAGTCCGCCATTTCGTTACGGATAGTCGCTGAGCTCAAGTTCAGATCCGTATATTTCGAAATAGTACGGCTTCCTACCGGTTCTCCGGTTTCTAAGTAATTACGGATAATGGCCTGCAATATTTTCATTTTTCTTTCATCTAACTGCACTTCGCCACCTCTTTTGCTAATTGTTAGCACTCATTCAATTAGAGTGCTAACACCTTATAGACATAAAATATCACTTACTTATTTTATTGTCAACAATATTTCCAAAATTAATTATTAAAGAAATATAAAAAACCATACGGAAAGCCAAAAACATTTTCCGCATGGTTCTTATAAAGTTCACTCGTCGGGATAATCGATTATCATATCTTTTATCATGCGCAGGTCAACTTTTAATTTTCCTTCAAAGATCCCTACCTCCACTTCTCCGTCCAATCCTCTGACGACAGGGTATATTTCCTGCTCAAACCAATACACGATCAGTTTCTTTTGAGAAGGATCGACGATCCAGTACTCCCTTACGCCCGCTTCCATATATTTATCCAATTTTTTGATACAATCTTTCCGTTTTGTAGAAGGGGAAAGTATCTCCAAAACAAAATCAGGCGCTCCCATGATCCCCCATTTCTGGATCTTATCCCTATCGCATAAAATAAGCATGTCCGGCTGCACCATTGTTCTGTCATCGCAGTCAAGCCGCACGTCTATCGGCGAGATCACCGGCAGGCACTGCCCTTTATTCTTCCTTATAAAATTGCTGATCTGCAGATAGATCTCTCCTGCGATCTGCTGGTGTACAAAAGTGGGCGAAGACATATCGTATAATACGCCGTCGATCAGCTCTGCCCTTCTGTCCTCCGGCAGATCATAGTAGTCTTCTATCGTATAATCCCCCTGCTTCTTGGGCGCATAATAAGCCGCCGCTTCGCGGACCATGCCGGTATCCTGTTCCATATCTTTAAAAATACTTTCAAGGGCAAGAAGCGTAGCATATCTGGGTGCAGTCGTCTCTCCTGCAAAAATCTTCTGTACCGTACCGAGCGGAACTCCGGAAAGCTCTGCGATCTGCGCATTGGTATACCCTTTCATCCGCTTGTATCTCTTCATATCGTCAATCGTCATAATATCACTTCCTCTTCTTTATCATAACATTGATTCGGATATATGGCAACCGTTTTATTTCCATTTTGTTTCCAAATTTTGTGTCTTTCTAAAATATCTGACCTATTTTTCCATTTTATAACTGTTTTTCATAAGTCTTATGAAAAATATTCTGCTCGATAATATAAATATCGTGAAGGTCGTCCTTTCGTACCGCCAGATAATCCCCTTCTCCTCCCAGCATATATTTTTCCGTATCCCACTCGGTAAATACTTTGATCCGGTGTTCAAGCCTGTTTGCATAAATATAGCTTTCCCCCGTAGGAACACAGGCTTTTGCATAGGGTACAAGGGAAATGCTCCTGCTTTCCTCCACATCTTTAATCGTCGGCTCATACTCGCCTTCAAAGCAATATTCTTCTTCCAATATCTGATAGCTTCGCTCAAACTTTTCTTTTATGATAGGATAGATCTCTCCTTTAATCCCAATCATAATATAAACATCCTCTTTAACCTGAATATCCAGATCCCCCTCCAATGTACGCACGCATACGGTAATGCCCGGTTTTAATACATCCGTAGCCTTTACATATCCGACAGGTATTTTTTTCTTTCTGTATTCCTGCATTCCCGTCAGATCGATTTCATACTTGTCGGCATAAATAATCTTGGTTCCGTCAAAATAACGATCCATTCTCTCCTTAAAAAACTCCTTGATTTCTCCGGAACCCGATCGGTCTGTCAATATCCCTTTCTTATCCATCAGTTCTTTTTGGATAAATCCGCCTGCCTTTTCCAAATGTCCGCCCCCTGAGCCGATCCCTTCCGCAATGAATTTCACCAGTTCGCTTGCCTGCACTTCTTTCATACAGCTTCTTACCGACAGCTTGATCCCAAAAGGAAGGACGCTGTACACCATACAGCAGTCTACCGCATCCACCTCCAGCATAAGATCACTGATGATGCCAAGGATATTCGGGTCGCACGGCCTTGCCTCAACCAATGCATAACGGTGGGTTTCATTATAGTAATATCCGATCAGGGCCATCCCTGCTATTTCCAATTCCTCCAAAGAAAGATTGGCATTCTTAAACCGCGTGATCACACTCCGTTCAAATACGGCGTCGTCTCTCAAGTCTTTATCCAGCGGATGGGCAATTTCCGTAAAGTTATTGGTATCCGTCATAAGCCCATAGTAAAGCGCAGTTGCCAGTTTTTTATCCTGATTGATATCGACCCCTTCCGCCCTTAACAGTTCACGCACCACCGTCGCACAAGCTCCAAGGTTGCTGCGCACTTCATTTTTATCGGGCAGGTTCCCCGATACCTGATGGTGATCGATGACCGCCACTTCCTTCGCATCAAATCGTGTGACGTTCCCTTCCCCGTACTGGCAGTCTACAGTGATTAAAAGATCCGGCTTTTCCAGCTTTTCCACATATTCTATCGGAACCTGCAGCTCGGAGACCATCAATACCAGATTACTCTTTTGGATCATGTACTTCCCTCCGTAAATAAGACGTACCTTTTTTCCCTGCCCTTTTAAATAAGTATAGAGCCCAAAACCGCTGGCTATTGCATCCGCATCAGGATTATCATGACACTGGATCACAATATTTTCATAACTTAAACATTCTCTTAATTTCATTTGATTCATTCCTCCAACCCTGCCGTCCAAACAGCAAACTTTTCCTCTCCATGGCCGCCCTGTCCCGCAAACGGAACCTTTCCGGTATTTTCCGTGGGCATTTTTCAATCCACAGGGTACCGTATCCGTTCTTCTTCCGTCAGCGTTCCCTCTCCAAACTGCCTCTCAGCCTCTTCCTTTAGCCAATTCCTCCGACGTACCTGCCGCTATGTTATAAAATGTGACCTTTCCGCCTGAATCTACCGGCATATATTCCTCTTCATCAATAAATCCTGACGTTATGATATAACTTTCTTCACTTTCTGTCCACCTGCCTACATAACTGTTATCTTCGCTTCTGAAAAAATCAAACTCGGATCTAAGATCCTCCCCATAGATGATTGCGTCAATAGGCGTAATGATATAGCCCCCTTCATCTATCTCCAGTGAAAGCTGCGTAAGCTTCTTCCCGTCTTTCACATCCCAGACATATATATTATCCCCTTGATCTATAGAAATGATCTGCGTACCGTCCTCATTAAAATGATAGTCTTTTACCGGAAGGTCGTGATGCAGACTTCTATCCATACCGATCACATTTCCCGTATCACAGCAACGCAGAGCTTCGCTCAGTGCATACTGCGCCTCCGCTACATAAGGCCTTTTGTTTTCTTCAGAAGGAAGCCTTCCAACGCCACAAGCGCCGCCGCTTTGCGGTCTCCTTCTTCCAGTAAAGTCAAAGACATATCCGCAAGATATTTGGACTGGCTTCGCTGCTTTTCCTCTAAATTTTTTCTCACGATCGCTGCATTATAAGTACTGTATGTCCCATATTTCATTTCATCTTTCATTCTAACTCCCATCTGCCCGCTTTTTACAAATGGTTCTTTAACAAATAAGACCGGATAACCTAAACGTACAGTCATCCGGTCTTCTACATGATACTCTTTTATTTCTCAAAAAATATTGCCCTATCCAAATATTTTTACCGATCCTGCATAGCGGAATGTACGGTTGCGGAAACAACCTGCGACTTCACATCGCCGTTTTCCCCTTCCAGCCCGTTAATATTGATGTTCCTGTTTACTTTTGCATCGTAAGTACCCGCTTTCATGATCTCTGCAAGATCTATCCCTACCGTTTCCTTCATGGACTCAAACAGCTTTGTCATAACAGCCGGAACGTTTCCGGCTACATCGCCCACGCCGCCGCTTGCGCTGTCGCCTCCTCCGATGATCGTAATCTTATCGATCTGCTTAAGCGGCTCGGAAATCTTACCGGCAATATCCGGCAATACGCCAATCAGCATCTCCGCCATAGCTGCATTATTATATTTCTGATAAGCTTCCGCTTTTTTCTCCATAGCCTCGGCTTCCGCAATACCTTTCGCACGGATCGCCTCCGCCTCCGCCTCGCCCACCATACGGATACCGACTGCCTCCTGCTCTTTTGCATATTTTTGAGCTTCTGCAGTCGCTTTCATAGCTTCGGCTTCTTTTTCACGCTCAAATTTGTCTGCCTCCGCCCTCTTTTGACGCTCATATAATTCTGCTTCCGATAACTGCTGGCGTGCGAACTTATCTGCTTCCGCTTTTTTCTTGATCTCCGCATCCAACGCTTTTTCACGGACTTCCGCTTCACGCTGTTTTAAAACGACTTCTTTTTCCTGTTTGGCAATGCTTGCCTCAGCCGTAGCGATCTCGATCGTCTTTCTCTGTTCCTGCTCCTGAATGCTGTACGCCGCGTCTGCCTCTGCCTTTTTGGTATCTTCCTGTTTCTTCAGTTCCGCCTGCTGCAACGCAAGCTCGTTGTTTTTCTTTGCGATTTCCCTTGCCGCATTGACACGGGCATCGTTAGCCTGACGGTCCGCTTCCGCTTTTGCAACGGCGATTTCCTTATCCGCTTCGGCTTTCGCGATCGCGGCTTTTTTCTTGATCTGGGAAATATTATCAATACCCAGATCATCGATAACGCCGTTTCCGTCCGCAAAATTCTGCACGTTAAAGCTTACGATATCGAGCCCCATTGCCGCCAGATCCGGCTCCGCGTTTTCTTTTACGAGATTCGCAAACTTTTGGCGGTCGCTGACCATTTCCTCTAATCTCATGCGCCCCACGATCTCACGCATATTGCCTTCCAATACTTCTCTGGCAATCCCCGCCACATACTGAGTGTTCTGATTCAAAAAGTTCTCCGCTGCAAGCGCAAGTTTCTGCGGCTCGCTGCTGATCTTCACATTGACTGCGGCATCCACCTGAATGTTGATATAATCCGCAGTCGGCACCGCATTAGACGTCTTTACGTCGATTGCGATCAATTTTAAGCTCAACTTATCCAATCTCTCCAGATACGGAATCTTAATACTCGCCTTTCCGATAATAACCTTCTTGCGCAAACCGGAAATAATAAATGCCGTATCAGGCGGCGCTTTCTTATATCCTGTTATTACAATGACCAGAATCAAAATAATAACAAGCGCGATTACAATTTTTCCTATAATTGCTGCCATAGTTTCTCCCTCCAAATATGATACTTTACATTTTGCCGCAAGTTTCCAAAATATTCTGCAAACTTCGACAAGTTCTGTACAATTTTAAGTATATATCATATATGAAGAAATTTCAAACAATATTCCACAAACGAGGACATGCGCTGTTGTAGTGTTACAAATATGATAAACCAGAAAGTAGTGAATGGATATGAAAATATCTTCTTCAATGACAATGTTTATAAGCCGGATTTTAAAAAGCGGCTTGTAAATGACTGATTTCTTTTGTAAATTCTCCCATCCTTTAACCCATATCCCTTTCCCTGCCCGTAAGCTCGTGGCCTTTCGTTCGGATTTACCATAAAAAATGGCTGCTCCTTATTTTTCCGGATCTGCACCATCCGGCAGCACAAGCTCTGACAGCCTGTTCATATACATGACTTTTTTACCTGAAATCACTACGCAAAAAAGACTATGCGTATCTACCTTAAAAGGCGTCTCACGCATAGTCAAGTATCCCTTTTTATGACAAATCCTTTTGCCTATAAATCACAAACGCACCGGCTGCCGACAGAACCGTTACCGCTATACTGGCTAAAGCCATCTCCCCGTTCAGCCTGCCTTGCGAAAAAATATCCGAAGCATTGGCAAAATAATAAGGCGTCACATATTTCAATCCTTTCATTGCCGGTATCACCCTGCACATCAGCTCCATCATATACAATAGCACTGCAAACCCCAAAGCGCCGCCGGTCTGTTTCTTTTTACAAATAGAAGAGATCAAAAAGCAAATACTCCCTATCTCAAGCTGGAGCAGCAACTGGGCCCCATGATAAAGCAAAAATTCCCGGACGGAGGGCATTTCTCCCATGCAGAAAAATCCCAGCAGGATCCATATCATAGTCGCTGCGGAAAACAGCAGACACAGCAGGCAGACCGACGCATATTTCCATAAAACAATATGTCCCCTTCCCAAAGGCAATGTATGTAAAAAATCTGCCGTATGTCCCTCCTCTTCCTTAGAAAGAACCGACACTCCCGTCATCGCCGCAAACATCGCCCCTCCGAGCGCAAAAATCAAGGCAACCTCCGTGGCATAAAAGCCTGTGATCGTACCGATACTGACCTTATCCATACCCAGCGCCGCCGAAAATCCTCCCATTACGGAAAACATATCGGCTATTTCCTCCATACTCTCTTTCAGGCTTTCAAACAAAAGCAGGCAGGAAAAACAGCAGATCCCGATGCACATACTCCATATGATCCATGTTTTTCCATACATCTTTATTTCATGTTTTAACAATGTCATCTCTATACCTCCTCCGTGCTTTGCACGCATACTATTTCCATGTTGTCGGACATGTTCCCTGCTTCTTTGGGCTTATTCATAATAATGCATAAATATTTCTTCCAAAGGCAGTTCCTCTATCAACACATCCTCCAATGCCATCTGATTCAATCTGCTTAACAGTTCTTTTATATCCCCGTCATGGACAAATTCTTTTTCCTGCCCCTTTTCCCGTATCCTCACACGTCTTAGATTAGATTTCGATAAATTCGCTATCGTATCCGTTCCCACCAGTTTTCCCTCTTTGATGATCGCCGCATGTCTGCAATATTTTTTTACTTCGGACAATACATGCGAAGATAAAAAAATGGTAGTCCCCTGAGCGTTGTACTCTAATAATAATTGAAAAAATGCCTCCTGCATCAAAGGATCCAATCCTGAAGTGGGTTCATCCAAAATCAATAACTTCGGTCTATGCTGCATTGCGCAGATAATGCTGACTTTTTTCCTGTTGCCGAGAGACAGTTCCCCGATCTTTTTTTCCCTGTCCACTTCCAGAATCTCACAAAGCCGTTCCGCCTCTTTCGCACAATCTTGTTTCCTTGCCTGTGCCGCAAAACGAACGACCTCTTTCACTTTCATGGACGGATAAATAAAAGCTTCTGACGGCATATATCCTACTTGCCTTAAAATCTGTTTTTGCCGTTTTTTACTGTCCATCTGCAGTAACTTTATTGTCCCCTCCGAAAAAGTAAGCAGTCCCAGCATACTCCGGATCGTGGTAGACTTCCCTGCGCCGTTAGGCCCGAGAAATCCGAAGATATCCCCTTCCTCTACCGTAAATGATATTCCTTCCACACCCCGGCTTTTTCCATATGTCTTTGTCAGCCCTTCGATTTCTATCGCCGCCTTTACATCCTTCTGTTTTTCTCTTTCTTCCATATCCGCACCTTTCCGCGCGTTCCACGCACATGAAACTCCCTATTTATAAACTCCCTGTCATCCTATGTCTTTTTTAAATTCCGTAAGCATCCAGTTCAAATTTTCCGTATCGATCTTCCGCTTTATCTTATTGATCAAATATACGCACCAATATCCAAACAGCATATATATATAAAATACAACCGTTGCCGCTATATTACGCCCGAACCATCCAAATCCGAAAGACGCCGCCGTATAAAGCCCCGTGCAGAAAAACATAGAAAAGCCTTCCCTTTTTCCGAGTTCTTCCGCTTCGTCAAAATTATGAAGCCCGTATACCTGCAAGTACCCAATGCCATACGCGGTTAACATGATTTCAGCCATATGCAGCATATCCGCCGAATAGATGCCGCGACAGACCAAACAGACGCAGTAAAAAAACAGAATAGCAAAAAAATAAAGACAGGATTTGTATTCTATCGCAATCTCATCCCTTAAATAACGCAGAAACCCTGATCGTAACCTACTCCCCCCGTCTGTCCCGGGTTTCCTGTGATATGACCTATTCTTCATCTTTCTCCTCTCCTTTCAATATCTGCCTTAACTGCTTCGCATATCTTCTGGAGATCAGAACCTGCTCTTCATTCTCCATCGTTGCGCGGATCCGGTTGCCCGGCTCGCTTTTTAAATAACTGATTTTATAAATATTCAATACCATGGATTTCGAACAACGGAAAAATCCACGGTCTTCATAACGTACCGCAAGTTCGCCCAAACCTTCCGAAACCTTTCCCACTCTGTCCTTGGAATAAGCAAACGTTCCGCCGTCCACACTTTCCAAATAAAAGATGTCCTCGGGATCAAATAATAAGGTCTCTCCTCCACAGATCGCCCTAAGCTTTTGTCCCCTCCCCTGAACAATTCCGATGATCGACTGTATCTGCCCCGTCATTTCCGCATAACGTATGACCACTTCCTCTTCTCCCTGAAAAATACGCTCCATGATAAGTCTCACTTTTCCACTCCCTCTTTGTTAGCTTTATCCTATTGTATCAGATTCCCATTTTTCTGCAATCTTAAACCCGCTAAGAGGCACTTTCACCGCGCCAAGAGGCCCGCCGTTTTATCCAAAAAAGAAATTACGAAAAACTTTCGTTGACAAGGTCTGATATACGCGGTATGATTTTAGTGTTCCTATTAAGAACTACTGATGAGGCCATTGAAAGGAGTCTATTATGCCAAAATTAAACGAAAACTATTTAAATTTAAAAGAGAGTTATTTATTTTCGGAAATTGCCCATCGTGTCAATGAATATTCTAATGCAAATCCTGATAAAAAAATCATCCGTCTGGGAATCGGCGACGTTACCCGTCCTTTGGGTGCAAAAGTGATAGAAGAACTCCACAACGGCGTGGATGCTCTTGCCTCTGCCGAAACTTTTAAAGGCTATGGCCCGGAACAGGGTTATGGCTTCTTAAGGGATGCCGTCGTTTCCTATTATAAAGAAAACGGCGTTTCTATTGAACCGGAAGAAGTTTTTGTTTCTGACGGCGCTAAAAGCGACACTGGAAATATCACAGATCTGTTTGCTAAAGACAACGTAATCCTGATTCCCGATCCGGTTTATCCGGTCTATGTCGATACCAATATCATGAACGGAAGAAATATTACCTATATGAATGCCAATGCCGAAAATCATTTTCTTCCTATGCCGGACAAAAATATCCATGCCGATATTATTTATATCTGCTCTCCCAACAACCCGACAGGGGCCGCTTACAATCACGAGCAGCTAAAAGAATGGGTAGATTATGCTTTGGAAAATAACGCGCTGATCCTCTATGACTCCGCTTATGAATGCTTTATTACGGACGAAACTCTTCCCAGAAGTATCTTTGCCATTGAAGGAGCCAAAAACTGCGCCATTGAATTTTGTTCTCTTTCCAAAACAGCCGGATTTACCGGAACAAGATGCGGTTATACAATCATTCCTAAAGCTTTAAAATTCGATGCGGCAAACGGTGAACAAATGTCATTGAATGCAATGTGGAACCGCCGCCAGACTACCAAATTCAACGGTGTATCCTACATTGTCCAAAAAGGCGCCGCAGCCGTATTCTCCAAGGAAGGCATGGCAGAATGTAAAGAAAATATCAAATATTATCAGGAAAATGCAAAGATCATTGCGAAAGAGCTTGAGAGTAAAAATATACGCTATTTTGGAGGTGTAAATTCCCCCTACATATGGTTTGAATGTCCTAACGGAATGGATTCCTGGGAATTTTTTGATTATCTGTTAAACAACGCGCAGGTTGTCGGCACACCGGGCGCCGGATTTGGGGAAAACGGTAAGAATTTCTTCCGTCTGACCTCCTTCGGCAACAGAGAAAATACGATAGAAGCAATGGAGCGGATCGACAAATTACTTTAATCGAATCGATGCATTTTAGTACTTCGTTACATTGCTTTAGAAGGATTTACCAAAAAGAGGGGCTGTCAGGAATGATATGCCCCCTTATTGTTTGTTTATGTATAAAAAAGCCCATCTGTTATATGCAAGACAAACAGGTGGACTTTTCGATTGGTCGGGCAAATGGCTGACAAGGAGGGGGTGGCTGAACAGCCTAAAGCAGAAAACCCTATTTTGTGGGTTAGAAAAATGAACGAAATACAAGCAAGGGCAAGAGAAATCGTACAAACAGAACTGATTTTTGTATAAAGCACTCAAGCGGTAGGGAATTGATTGTCCCTACCGCTTTTCCTAAAGAAAAAATTCTCTCGTTTTCTCAGAAGAGGTATAACGCCACAAGTATACGCTTCATAAAGATAGCAATTGGAAAAGTGCAGAATGATCATCCAAAATGGAAAGTGTGCTTGACATCAAAATTGTTTTTGCTATAATAAAGATATGGAAAGCATACTTTCCGTAGGAAGGGGGATATTTTGAAAAATCGATTAGAAGAATTACGAAAACAAAGAGGTATTAAACAAGAAGATTTAGCTACTGCTCTTGAAGTATCTCGTCAAACAATAGGCTCTTTAGAAAATGGACGCTACAATCCCTCTATCATGTTAGCCTTTAAAATCGCAAGATACTTTCAAATGAGCATTGAAGAAATTTTTATTTATGAGGAGGAAAGTAAATGAGGCATAAGATACAAAAAGTCGAATTGTTCATCGGTGTAATAATTTTTTTAGGTGGTTTACTAACTTATGGTTTAGGCGTACATCGGCTATTACCTGTACCTCGTCCAGATTTGATTGTCTATGGTACAACACTTATTGGGATAATATTGATTTTAATGGGGTGTGATATATTCAGTAAGCCGACAAAAGAAATGCAAATATTAGAAAATGATGAAAGAAATATTGCAATTACTAACGCTTCTCTTGCGAATGCCTACAAAGTAACACTTACATTATTGGTTCTTGTATTATTTGCCCTTATCTTTATGGGATATATGAGTAAAGTTGTATTTTTTTCGATAACAGGAGTTATTGCCGTCGGGCAAATTACATGGGTTATAACAGCTCGTTATTTAGATAAGAAAATGTAGTCGCATGAAAGGTGGAATTGACAATGAAGAAAAAATTATCATTTATCATTGAGATTATTATAGGCATAATCTTTATATGTTTTGGATATTTCGTTATTGACACTGACTATTACTCTACACTTTTTTACGCAATGGGGTTCGGCTTAGCTTTTGCTTCATGTGTTCAATTACTTAAAATTTATTATTATGAAATGCCCAAAAATAAAGAAAAATTGGAAAATATAAATAGAGAAAATCATATCAATAGTGTTGATGAAAGAAAAGTATTTTTAAGAATGAAAGCTGGTTCTTTAGTGTATCAGTTAATGACTTTCGTGTACTTGTTTGTTGCTTTTGTACTTGCATTACTTCATATTGAAGCATGGATTATAGGAATTATATTTGGTTTATTCCTACTGCAAACATTTTTAGGGATTGTTCTGTATAAACATTTTGAAAAACATTTTTAAAATATTTGGG
>CAJTWM010000001.1:415970-416520 GCA_910579805.1 uncultured Lachnospiraceae bacterium
ATTGTGATGGGAAATACTATGATAGGACTTAAAAAACGAGATATAAAAATCACGCTTGCAGGTAGTAAATGATTATGTATGCCGCCGCTATGGGTAACTCCATAACGGCGGTTTTTCAATGCCTATCGGCTATCTCTGTCAATGGATTTCTTACGCTGTCTTTGCAGTGGTTTCTGTTTGTTGCGTTCCTGTATCTCACGTAGATGTTTTAACACACTCGTTTCAACTGCGGCAAAACTTTGTCCTGCAAGTTTTTGATTTTTACCGCCTTATCTTGCACCTTTATCATCAGATTTCGCATATGGCGGAACTCTGCCATATCAATATCAAGCGTAGGTTTAGGCGGTATATCTTTTTCTCGGATAAGGTTTTGCAGAAAATCTTTTGCCTTTGCCACAATACCACGGAACAGTATCAATATCATTCACAAATTTTGAATAAGAGTCAATGTTATCATCATTGCCCTGTCTGTCCGGCCAGCCAACCCACAAAATGGATTTTATCTATGGATATACATTCTTGTCATATCAGGCTCATTATTCCCTTGAAC
>CAJTWM010000002.1 GCA_910579805.1 uncultured Lachnospiraceae bacterium
AGCTTGATGAGAGCACAAGGAATAACAAAGTTGATTATGCGGTAGTTTATGGTGAATTTATGTACAAAGCAGGTTCATGGCCTTATGAAAGGCGCGTGGTATGCAAAGTTGAAAAACCGGAAAACCAAATGGTTTACCTATACACATTTATTGTCACAAACATGGATTCTTCACCGGAGTATCTCATCAAATTTTACTGCAAGAGAGGGCTGATGGAAAACTTCATCAAAGAAGGCAAATCCGGTTTTGATTTTGCATCCGTAAGCAGTCATACCAGAATGGTAAATGCCAACAGACTTCAGGCACACGCTCTTGCATATAACATATTTAATTGGTTTAGACGATTGGCGTTATCAGCAAACATGCGAAAGCAACGCATTGATACCGTCCGTTTAAAACTGCTGAAGATTGCTGCAAAAGTAATTCATTCAGCAAGATATATCATATTCAAGCTGTGTAGCAGCTGCCCTTATAAGAACGAATTCAATGAGACACTTTCAAATATCGGTAAGCTAAATGTACAGCTGGAATAGCAACTATTAACGAACCTTGACAGCTTAACAACTGCTCTAAATGCTGTCACAGGGATTTTATGCCCTTTTGACGGGGCAATTGAGTAATGTTATGGCTGTATGGATCAATTTTCAGATTCATGGTACAGTTATCAATTCAGATACTGTTCCGTGAATAATTCGGGATAAATATAGAAAAAGAGAAATTTATGTTTTTGCCATTAAATCAACATATATTCAAAACTATGTTTGAAATAAAATCTAATAGTTTGGAACCTATACTAAAACAGTATGATGTTGATCAGAAAAATTTGTATGATTTATTGTGGAAAGAGTTTGACATACCAGGAATGGAAATACGAATAGCAAATACAGCGTTTGATTTTCTTATTGATTGTTGTGAAAATAAAAGAGAGTTAGAAAAGACATTGAAAAGCGAGATTAAAAAGAATATCTTAATGTCTAGTATTTTCTATACAAATGTTGCTTCAGATGCAATAAATACAATGGATTTTAACAGTTGAAACACGAGTTTTAAGGAGAAAGATATTATGAGAGTAAAAATAAATGAATGGTGGTCAAATAATGAACCAGATGAAAAGTTGATTTATAAAGATGGTCTTGCAGAACAATGCCTGTTTGTAAGAGATACACTTATGTTAAATTTATTTATTGATATAGCAACCGATTATTTAAAATATGGCGATTATAGTGATGAGTGCAATGAAATATATCATAATTTTGTGCCATTAGTGATAGGAACTCATTATTCAAAAAGTGTAAAACTTCCTGTTATGGAAATGGATATGTCTAAAATAGGATTAAATATCATCTTAAGGTATAATTTTTATGATTGGTGTATAAGTGTAGAGTCTAATGATGAGGTTAATTGTGATTTTATGGGATTGGTTACTGGACAAAAAGGATATTTTGAAGGATTTCCAACAGATAGAATTTATGACAATTATTCGTCACAAAACAATAAACAGTTTAGTGTGGTTTTAAATAATAAGTATCAAGTATATACATTCATGTTTTTATTAAGAAATTGGGTGATGAATAAAAATAAGCAATTTTAACAATAAAATTTCCGTTTTAAGAGGAGGTGAAGTATGGTTAAGGTTATTGAAAATAATGCTATTCACAGATGTAGGTGTCAATATTGTAATAGCTTATTAGAATATTCTATAGAGGATAAACAATTAATACAAGTGGGTCAGCGGCAAGAGGAATATCAAATTTATTGTCCTGCATGTAACAGATATACAAAATTTGATATTCCAGAGTAAAAGATGTGATGAATCGAAGGTTTTAAGGAGAAAAAATATGAAAGTAAATATACATACTTATTCATTTGGTAATAATATGCCTGTTTATAAAGGTTATATTGAGATGGATAATTTTGATGCAGATACATGTTGGAATTTGTGTAATTGGTCAGCATGGACAGATAAGAAACCAGAAATGTTACATTCCGAAATTAGTTCTTGTGCGCATGGTATTTGCTTTACTAATTCTGAAACCTGGGAGAAATGGTTGGCATTATCTTTTGGATGGTTGAAAGGAGATGAAAAGAAAATTTCTGATTATATAGAAAAACACAAGAATAATATTTTCTGGAAGTGAAAATAATTAAATTATAGATGAAATCATATTTGAATAATACTTGTCCTGATAGAAGAATATATTAATATAAAATATATTTAAATTAGGAGGTTCTTATGAACATTGTTAGTGAATTTACAAATGATCAAGTTATTGAACTGATTAATGAGATGTACGATTACAGAATTAAAAATGGCGTTAATTCAGATCGTCCAAAGTTACAAAAGTTATATAAAGAACATCAGAATTTTCATAGTGAAGATATGTTATATCAATATATTTTAAATGAAGCAGCTATAAGATTTGATAAAGTAGTTATTGAGTTATTTTTGAAACATCCAGATAAATTCTTAAGAATACAGTAATTGAATGAAAAGGGTCTAAATGGGCACTTTTTAGTGCCCGTTTTTTTACGCCTTAATACATAAAAATATAGCAATAAAAGAAACATTTTATCTTATGCAAGTGCACTATTTGTTATTAAATAAATCATAATTGCAGAAATTATAATTTCAACGATAGTAAGACCTATTGGAACCCAAATTGTCATACTGATCTTAAACAATGAAAAGTGTTTAGAACCATTTTGTGAATGTGGATATTTGAGATATTTATCAGGAAAATTATCACTAATAATGAGTGTAATTTTATTCCTTAATGTTGCTATTCTGGATGATTCGGAAAGACAATAGAATAAAAAGACAAAACTTAAACACAAACCCGATATTGGGAATAAAAGTAATGGGATTGCGTTGGGGATTTTGACGTTGTTAAAAAAACTAATAGATATTGGTAAAGTTATTACAAAGAAAATAACAATAAAAGATTGTGCCATTTGTTTTCTGAAACGATCTAATCTATATTTCCATTCATCATAGTATATATTTAACAATTCAATAGTATTTATATTTTGTTTTTCTTTTTTCATCAAATCTCCTTAATAAAATAGCCACAGACAAATAAAAGCTAATATATATATCGACCAACTTAATTGATATAATAATAGATTTGAAAACCAATTTAATAAAATGGACTTGAAATAAATCTTTTATTGCCATGGTTGGCAAAATATTAAAAATTACAGAAAGGATACGAATGTTCACTAGTGAGTAAAGCTGCGCAGCTACTAAGTAATGGTGAACAAAAATTAAAGTATTAGAGTTATTTGCAGGAACAAGAAGTATTGGTAAAGCATTTGAAGCAAGAGGTCATGAAGTCTTTAGCGTTGAATGGGATAAAGGTTTTGAAAATATTGACCTTTATGAAGATATTAGCAAAATCACAGTGCAAAATATTCTAGACAAGTTTGGAAAACCGGATGTTATTTGGGCAAGTCCAGACTGTACCACATTCAGTATTGCAGCAATTAGTCATCATAGGAGAAAAAATCCAGAAACGGAAAATCTTGATCCTATTAGTGATTATGCAAAATTCTGTGATAATGTAGACCAACATGTTATTAATCTTATCAAAGAATTAAATCCTACATATTATTTCATTGAAAATCCACGTGGCGGTATGAGAAAGATGTCTTGGATGTAAGACCTACCACGATATACAGTTACATATTGTAAGTATGGTGACACAAGAATGAAATCTACAGATATTTGGACAAATCATCATAATCCAAAGTTCCTTCCTATGTGTAAAAATGGTGATTCATGTCATGAATCTGCCCTAGAGGAAGTAAAACTGGCACACAGGGACTCAAAGGTAGCAAGGAAAGAAGTAAAATTCCTGCAAAATTATGTGAACATATAGTAGATATTTGTGAAGAAACATTATCTTAATCTTTCATAGGGAGTCATGAACTCATGAAGGATTCACAAAATAACAAATTAGAGAAAGGATATAACAAGTAATTCCGGATAAATTAGCGTTGCAACGCCTTGTAGATAAGGTATTTGGAAAGTAATAATAAAAATGGAATAGTGGTTTTAAGTTTATTTGATGGTATTAGTTGTGGGTATCTTGCTTTACAACGAGCAGGAATTAAAGTTGATACATATTATGCAAGCGAGATTGAACCAAATGCAATTAAGATATCTCAAAAGAATTACCCAAATATTGTGCAGTTAGGTGATATTACTGATATAAATAAAGAAATGATAGAGAAGTTAAAAACTGTAGATTTAGTAATAGGAGGCAGTCCATGCCAAGGATTATCCAGTTCTAATGTTTGGTTAAAAGACGGGGAATATGGAGTAAATGGTACTGGAAAGTCCAGTTTGTTTTGGGAATATGTGAGAATTCTAAAAATTGTACAGAAAATAAATCCTAATGTAAAATTTCTTCTTGAAAATGTTGGAAGTGCTAACAAAGTAGATAAACAAATAATTAGTGAAACATTAGGATGTGAAGGTAAATCATTTAATTCGTCTTTGTTAGCAGCACAAAATAGGAATAGAGTTTATTGGACAAATTTTAATTTTGATATTCCTACTGAAAGAAAAGAAATTTATATGAAAGATATTTTGGAAGAATCAGTTAAAGACAAATATTATCTTTCACAAAAAATGCATGACTATATTATGTGTACTGATACTGGTGGGTACAGAACTGGAAATATGGATATTGATTTGGATATCGCAAGACCTTTAACAGCAACAATGCACAAGATGCATAGAGCATGTACAGATAACTATGTTTCTACAAAATATAAGCCAAAAGATAAGACTAATATTAGGAAGTTAACACCTGTTGAATGTGAAAGATTACAAACGCTTCCTGACAACTATACAGAAGGGATTTCTGATACAAATAGGTATAAATGTATTGGAAATGGCTGGACTGTTGATGTAATTGCTTATATTTTTAGTTTTTTAAGGTTTTAAATATTAGAAAAATAGCGAAAGGAGTAAGAGGTTTGCTGGCCAGCATTAAAGACTGTCTTTACTCCAAAATTGTAATTGAGAGAAGAAAGAGAATTAAGAAATTGGGGACTGGTAAATTTCTGTGAATTCGACAAGTATGCAATTAAAAGCTATTGTGCGATTCACGGTGTAGATGAGAGTTTAAATCTTGGTGATATTACTAAGGTTGATGAAACAAAATTAGAAGATTTTAATATGATGACATGGGGATTCCCATGCACAGATATATCTTGCGCTGGAAAACAAAAAGGATTTTTAGATGAAGACGGTAATAAAACAAGAAGTGGTATGTATTACGAAGGAATTCGTATTCTCAGATATAAGAAGCCGGCATTATCAATTATTGAGAATGTAAAGAATCTAACAAGTAAACGATTCAAAAAAGAATTTGAGACAGTTTTATCAGACTTGGATGATGCAGGATATAACTCATATTACAAAGTTTTGAATGCAAAGGATTTTGGAGTTCCTCAGAATCGCGAAAGGGTATTTATTATATCAATTCGTAAAGATTTAGATAACGGTAAATTTGTATTTCCTGAAGGATTTGATAATGGAATTCGTTTGAAAGATGTTTTAGAGGATGAAGTAGACGAGAAATATTATATTTCAGATGATAAAGTAAAGAAGTTTTTGGAGAATTTAAAATCTGAAAATATCTATGATAATACCACATTACAATTAGATGGTAACAATTACAATCAGCGTTGTGTCGTTCATACTCCAAATGACTTTTGCAGAACAATTATTGGAAGTGGAGGTAGCGGAGGATATCATGCTGGAAATGAGCCAAAAGTTTTGGTTCAAATACAATCTGAAAATACTGATAAGAATAATGTTCCAGTAAGAATAGGTAATATATATGGCGAACAATTCGGAACAGGTTATGTAGGAAATGTATGGGACAAAGAATATATTAGTCCAACATTAATGACAATGCAAGGCGGTGGCAGGCAACCACATATAATGTGTGGTATTGATAAAAGTATAAACGATACAAAACAGATTGAGTACACAAATTGTATTACAACAAGAGAAGATATAGGAATAAGTAATAGAAAATCGGAAGGTACTGCCGTTCTACAAGTAGTTGGTAATGTAAATCCTTCTGGTAATGGTATGAATGGTAATGTGTTTTCAGAAGATGGACTTGCACCGACATTAACAACTAATAAAGGCGAAGGAAATAAAATTCTAACAGGAATCAGAATCCGCAAATTAACTCCAAAAGAATGTTTTCGACTTATGGGATTTTCTGATTCAGCATATGACGCTGCAAGCAAAGTTGTTAGCAACAGCCAGCTTTATAAACAATCAGGGAATTCAATAGTAGTAGATGTTTTATATTACATATTAGTTGAGTTATATAAGGCAATGCCGTACCTATTTGATGATTTGAAACTGAGCAGTTTCTTTTCAGGTATTGGCGCATTTGAGACTGCATTGGATAGGTTATATGAGAGTATCGATACAGGAAATTTTATCAAGCCACAAGCGGAGTAAATTTTGCTTGTGGCGAAAAAGATATTTTGCCGGCAGCACTTAAATATCAGAGAACAGAATATGCAAAACAGATCAGAAAAGATTATGAAGCAGGTAAAATCAAAGAACGTAGATGTAATATGAGAGAATATACTCTTAGGACTGATGGGCTTTGCAATACGATAACCACAGTCACAAAAGACAACTATATAGCTGTTGGCGCAGCTATGCGTGGTAGATATAATTCAGATGGTAAAACTGAACAGCAGATAGAAGTAAGAGATGATGAGTTGTCAAATGCAATTACGACAGTAAATAAAGATTCGTTGGTTGTAGAAAAGAGGCAATAAATCCCACGTTTTATTGCCAAAACAGAACAATATGTAGTGGTAGAAAACAATGAGAAATACAATATATAGCATATAAAATTATAAAGGAGATGGTAAATATAGAAATTATTTGCAAAGGAAGAGGACAAGGTAAAACTTATGATTTAATTTTAGAATCGGCAAGAACAGGAACACCGATTTTAACAGCATACAATTCAAGACACATTGTAGATCAAGCAAGATTTATAGGTGCTAAAATTCACCAGCCGATGACTGTTGAGGAATATAAATATTTTAAGAATAATGGCTCTCTGTTAAACAGCAAAGATTGGAAAGGTAAATTGTTAGTTGACGAAGTTGATAAAGTGTTAGAACAACTATTGGGAGCGCAAATTGAAAAAGTAACTTGTACACCAGATTCTATGAATGAAAAGGAGAAAAATAATATGCCAACAAATTTCAACTATTATGAAAATTTATTGAGAGAAACTTATAAGGTACATATTGATAAGGATAGAATTAAATCCCCTGAAATTAAAGATGTAAAAATTATTGTTCCAGATAAGGTCGTGGAAGTAACTTTTACTGATGGAACAAAAGAGAAGTCTGTATGTAGAGAGCCAGATGTATTTAGTTTGGAGTCTGCAATTTCAATTTGTATTTCTAAGAAGATTATGGGTGGGTCTTCTGCTTATAACAATGCAATTAAGCATGGAATGAAGGTTTATGAGGACAAGTTAAAGAAAGAGGCTGAGGAGAAAGCTGAACAGGAACGCATTGAAAAGAAACGTGCTAAGAGACTTGCTTATAAGGAACGCAGAAGTGCTAAGAGAGCTGAGGAAGAAATGATTAGAAAAGAGCGAGAGAGAGAAGAGCAGATTGAAATCCAAAAAGAAGCATATTTAAGAGCGATGGATGTTTTAAGAAGTGAGAATAAAGGTGCGTGATAGCGTACCTTGAAATCTGCGTTTCAAGAAAGAGGGTGCGATCTATGAAAATATGTGTTACTGGTCATAGACCAAATAAAATGTATGGTTATGATATTTATAATAGGCAATGGTCGGAATTAAAAAATAAATTCAAAGAATTACTTGTAGAAAATATCTGTGATGAAGCAATTACAGGTATGGCATTAGGAGTGGATACAGTATTTGCGTTGGCAGTTCTGGAATTAAAAGAAGAGTGGTATGATATAAAACTTCATTGTGCAATCCCATGCAAGAATCATTCATGTAAATGGATTAAGGAAAGTGTTGATTTATATAATGATATTTTATCAAAAGCAGACACAGTAAAACTTGTGTCAGATGAAGAATATAAACCCTGGCTGATGCAAAAGAGAAATGAATATATGGTTGATTTGGCTGATAAAGTGATTGCTGTGTGGGATGGATCTAAGGGTGGGACTGGTAATTGCGTAAAATATGCTAAGAAATGTGGTAAGGAAATTATTAGGCTTTTACCATAAGTTACGGAGGAAATAATGAAAAAGTTAGAAAATAATGTATTGCAAAGATTTTTGTTTGAATTAATTGAAGTACTAAAAGAATACAATGAAACGACAAATACACATACATCTAAATCATTAGATATTCCTTTTATAATCTCATCATTATATCAAAATTTTAGTAAAAATACAGATAAATATGGTGAACTTATTCAGGATTTATGTTTGTATCCAGATTACAATTTTCTCATTTTAGATAGTCAGAATGATTATAGTGGAATTATTGATGTAGAGATAAATCTTGTTAAATATCCAAATGAAGAAAATGAACAATACTACATGAATGGTCATAGTCCTAATTATGATTACAAACTTTGCTTTACATATGACACAAGAGATTATGGATATTGTCAATGCACACCTGATATGCCAGATTACAGAGAAGACAAGCAGTGTTGTGGTCATGGATGCGATGCAGCGTTTTGTAAGTTTTCTCTACATAAAGTTTTACATATTGCTTCTGGTTCATGGGAAGGTGATGAACATGATTACTGGGATTTTGAAGATGAATTTTATTTGAGTGATAAGGAACTTGCTGAGAAAAAGGAAAAGGAAAATCGAGAAAGACAGATTGAAGAATTAAAAAATAGGATTGAAGCGGATCAGAAACGATTAGCAGAATTGGAGAATATGTGAATGAATGGTATTTTGGGCACTTATACTGGAATTCCAATAATTGTTACAGATAAAAGAAAACAAAAAAGAACACATAGAAAAAAGAGAATAAATAAAAAGTGGGCTAGGAGATATGGATATATAGAAAATAATTGTCCATTTATAGAAGATGATAAGGTAATAATGTTTAAAGGGCAGATATATGTAAATGAAAAAACATTTATGAAACTTAGAAATAATGTTAGTCATTCCCCATCCCTTGCTAATGACATTATCACTAATGCAAAAATTATTAAATATTAAAACTTGCATTTCATAGGAGAAAAAAAGAAGTTATGAGTATGGAAAGAAGTTATTATGTTATAGCTGGTTATGATTTGACTGGCAACGAAACAGATAAATTTAAAGATTGGAAGTGGTCAGATGGGGGAGAAGATTATATTTGCAATCAATGCAAGGGTGAAATTCAGTTTTTTGATGATCCAATGAGTAATTCATATTTATATTTTGGATATGTTTTGGCTTCTGGTGATGAATATAGTTTTGACACAGAAATGTTTGATGTGTCTGATATTGAAAAATGTTCTGGCAAAGTACAATCAGAATTAGTAAAACTTCAGGAACTTGGAGTAATTACAAAAGATTCACATTTTAATCCTGTGTTCAAAGTTATTGTGTTTGAAGAATGTAGATAGCGGAGGTGATTCATATAACATACAATTACATAAATCTTACAAATGGTGTAGAAGCAATTCCAATGTTAATGTTTTGGAATGAAGATTATAGATTTATCCGTATTCAGTCTACAGTCTGTGAGCAGAAATTGTGGGATAGGCTTATTCAGGAATTAGATTATGATTTTCTTATGAATTTAGCACTTGGACATAAGTGTGTTGTGTATGATTTCGGAGCGAGAAAGCCGGTTCCTAGAGCAGTATATCAGGGATTAGAATTTGTGAAATATGTTCTGAATTGCAGGTGGCTGGATCAGGAATATATCACAAATGTAAATAGAAGTAAAAATCAAGAGAGAAAGAATAATTGTAATGATTATTTCAATAAGTGTTATTTGAACTTAGAAGATAGAACAAAAAAGAAACTGGATTATTTCTCACCATATGTAATCACAAAAGAAATAAAATTGGAATGTGTTACTGATTGTACGCAGCATGATAATGATAAAGAATTTTATAGAGAAATATTAAGGAGGGCGGGATAAAATGAACGACAAAGAAATAGTAGGTAAAATATCATTCTCTTTCACAGATGAAAATGGTGAAACAGTTTCATTAAAGAAAACTTTTACTGGTGAGAAAGAGGAAATAGGTAACATTAATTGGTTGTTGGATGAGTTCAAATACTTTTTACAAGCAATGAGTTTTTCAGAATCAATGACAAACAGGATTGTATACCTTGAAAGTGGTGAGAAACTAATTGGTGAAGATGGAGAAGTGTTAATTGAGGTAAGGCAATAAATTCGAGATTTCAAGGAAGGAAGATGAATGGAGTTAGAAATATTAGATTCGTACATAGTTGAGAGTAGTGGTGATTTAGAAGACCACAATAAGAAAATTGCAGAGAAGATACAGCAACTTGAACCAGAATATTATGCTGTTGAGACAGATATAATTCGTGTCGTATGGAGAAGTAAGATTACAGTGATGGGTTCAAAGTAAAAATATAAAAGGTATATAGCAGGCATCCAACAGAGTGTTTAGATACACTCAATAAGATAAGTTTCGTTGTTTTCATTTAACCTCCTTTCTCGGAATGTTTGGGTTGCCGCCTGAGCATTCTGATAGATGCCAAGCGTGGAATAAAATATATTATTTAGATTGAAAAATTATATAAAGCAACAAAACACCTCATATAAAAAATTATATAAGGTGTTGAGCATAAGTTATTTACTATTTAAGTATGCTTGTAATTCATAAATAGAGGAAAAGTATCGATCACGATCTCGTTCAAGCCCATTACGGTCATTTATAGTTGCAATGACACTTCCATCGTCTTGTACTTTGGCGGATGCAACCCAACCTGATTTACCTTTTAATATTTTGATATCACTCATTTGAAAATCCTCCTTTCTAGTGTTTATTATAACATAAGAGGGTTTTTAAATAAATGGAAATAAGGATTTTATTTGTACTTATCGATAGACCATGAAAAATCTGTTTTATTGCAGGAGGTGATTTAGAGTGTATGTTACAAACTTTTGAAGAAATGTGTGATAGCGAAGAGATTTGTAGTTATTGCTCTCATACAGAATATGGAGAATATAAGTCTGGTGTTACACCAAATGGATATTGGAGTTGTGAGGGTAGTTGGTGTAAAGACGCATATGAAGATTATTTAGATGAGAATGGAACAACAGATAATATTGTAAAATATGCAAGTGTTGTTAAATTGGTAAACAGGGAGGAATTTAATGGGAACACCACTTAAATTTGAGTTTGATTTTGATGAAGTATTTGAAGGAATCAAACAGGGTGTAATAAGAGAATTGTCAGAAACAAATTTTGATGAAGCCAAAGAATCAGCTATAAATCAGATTAAAAGTGAAGTAAAAGAAAAGCTGGCTCTTACATATAGCGATGAATATGCTTTAAAGGATGAAATTAAAAAGGAAATAAAAGAGAGAGTATTTGATAAACTTATTAAAGATATTGATGACAAATATTTAGAACAGTTTGAAGGTTACATAGAGTCACAGTTGACAAAGAATCCTGACAGATTGGAGCAGTTAAAAAGAGAAATTAAAGATGGGTTGACTGAAAATCTATATGATGATTTATATCATTCTATTAAAGAAGAAGTGATTGGACAAGTTAGAGAAACGACTACTCAGTTATGTAATTTGATTGGTGGTAACAGTGTTAAAGTAGAGGGTTCTGATAGAACAATTTCTAAAAAGGAATATGAAGAGTTGATGGATAGAAATAGAAAACTCAGTGCTTTAGAGGCTGGTGGTGTAGATAATTGGGAATGGTATAGTGAGTCTTTAAGCCAGTATTATGATGATGAGAATTAAATAAAGAAAATAATACAGAAAGGATAAAGGTGCTGCAGCCATGAGATGATCATGCCTTTCTGGTGAAGTAAAATATTCGAGAATAGTAATTATGAATTATGGCAAGGCGATTGTCTTGAATTGATGAAAAATATTTCTGATAAATCAGTGGACTGTATTATAACAGATTTACCATATGGTACAACACAATGTAAATGGGATACGATAATTCCATTTGAACCATTATGGAAACAGTATAACAGAATTATTAAAGATAATGGAGCAATAGTGATATTTGGCACAGAACCGTTTTCCAGTCATTTGAGGTTAAGTAATTTGAAAAACTATAAGTATGATTGGATATGGGACAAGGTAAAAGGAACAGGTTTTTTAAATGCTAAAAAACAACCAATGAGAAATCATGAATTGATTAGCGTCTTTTACAAAAAGCAATGTACATATAATCCTCAAAAAACGTATGGTCATAAAATGAAGAAGTCATATCGAAGTAAAGATTTACAGACTGAAGTATATGGTGAGATGAAAAATGACTATACATATGAGTCTACAGAACGATATCCAAGAAGTATTCAAGTTTTTTCTACTGATACACAAAATTCATCGTTGCATCCAACACAGAAACCAGTGGCTTTAATTGAATATTTGATTAAAACTTACACAAATGAAGGAGAAATAATACTTGATTCTTGTGCTGGTAGTATGACAACTGGAATAGCTGCTATCAATACGAATAGGAAAGTTATTTGTATAGAAAACGATAATGGGATATTTAATGTTGGCAGAAAGAGAGTTATGGAATATTTAAGGGAGAAAGATATTCATGTTTGAACCTTTTAGATGTGAAGATTGTATTCATGGAGAATATAACGAACAGGAAGGAGACTGGGATTGCAATATAGGTTGTTGGTCAGGTAAAGAGTGTGAAGATAATTATGTGGACGATGAAAGAACTTAATATTTATGGTAACAGTTGAAAAGCCAATTTCATTTGGAGGTGAAAAAGATAAAAGTAATAGATTTTTTGAAAGGTTGTTATTTTGATGATTCTGATATGGAAGAATTTAAAAATATTCATCCAAAACAGCTTATTAGTGAAGAGATTCCAATTCCAGTATGGAAGATACATTATTCTTACTATACTGCCAGAGGAAATCCTAAAGAAGCATATAAATATATCCTAGATAATGAGAATGCATGGGATAGAATAGATGATCAATTTATGAGATATATAGAAGAGCAAAATGAAAAACAACCTGAGAGAAAGTTATCAAACGTAAACATTCTTGATAGTTCTCTGATGGGGAAAGTATATTTAAAACTTGAATAGAAAATTTATATACATCAATCATAATCAAACCCTGTAATCAGGGTTGTATAGCGAAAGATATCTATATCACCTAGAGTCTTAGCGACATATGGTTAAAACGTAAAATCTTACGCCATGGGCTAAAATAATTGCTTCTAAGAATAAGATAAACTCCTTTAACAATTTGGTGAAATACCAAGTTAAAGGAAGATTGTGATTGAATCCTATATTTAAGGAGTATTGTAAATTTTTAAAAGATACTGTTAATTTAGAATTAGAAGAAGGATATTATTGGTTAGACAATCAGATTATAAAAGCACTTGATAAACAGGGTAATATCCATAAATTATATAGAATTACTATTGATGACAATTTGTCCATTTCATATAAAATTCCCAGAAACTATGAAACAATAGAAGATTTTGATTTGGCTAGTTGGGACGATTTAATTGAGATGAACATGGCTCATTTGGAGAATATTGAAAGTGAAGCAAAACAACTCATTATAGATAAGATGATAAAGTTCGCTGGATATACACCACTGGTTCCTGTAAGCATGGGTAAAGATTCACAAGTGACTTGCCATTTGGTAAGGGAATGTTATCCAGATACAAAAGCCATTTTCAATAATACAACTCTTGACTGCACTGATACATATTCTATGGCTAAGAAATTCCCTAATTGTGAAACGATGACTCCCAAACAAGGCTTCTATCAATACATAAAAGAAGTACAGATGATTCCGACAAGGTTTTCAAGATTCTGTTGTAGGATTTTTAAAGTTGGCGAAATGGTAAATCAGTTAGATCACAACACACCATATCTGATGTTTATGGGAATGAGGAATGAAGAAAGTAATACTAGAAGTGGTTATGGTGATGAATGGGTTAATAAAGCTGAATGGGGAGATACAAAATGGCAAGGAATTTTACCTATTAGAACATGGTCAGAATTAGATGTGTGGTTATATATATTATGGAGTGGTATTGAGATAAATCCAAAATATAAGAAGGGATATGCGAGAGTTGGTTGCCATATAGCCTGTCCATACTACACGAAATCTACATGGGTTCTTGATAAATATTGGTATCCTACCATGAGGACAAGGTGGGAAGACATTTTGAGAGACGATTTTATTAAGAATAAGAAGTGGATTGTAATGAATTGTACTCTTGAAGAATATCTAAATGTGGCTTGGAATGGTGGTGCTTACAGAGAAGAACCTACTGAAGAAGTGATTGAGGAATTTGCAAAATATAATGGTTTAGATGTAGGAGATGCAAAGGTGGCAGCACAGTATTTTAATAAATATTGTTCTAATGGTTGTAAGTCTAAGTCTGGCAAGATGAAGAAGATTAAAGACAGAGATGTGATTTCTATGAATATGAAATTCCACGGAAGAGAGATTGATAAATTTCTATGTAAAAAGTGTTTTATGAAACTTTATGAGATGGATGAGGATAAGTGGAATTGGTGGATAGAAAGATTTAAACAAGACGGATGTGTTTTATTTACAGATGAAGAATAGGTAAATATGGCAATGAAAATTTCGATTCATTGATAGTTGAGAAGTAGAAGTAACAAATAAGCATATGCAAAGCAAATAAAGAAAAAGATTAGGAGGAAATGAGGTTTCTGCGCAGAATAAATCCGGATTTACTCCTAAATAAGAATGGAATATCAAAAGAAAATCAAATGTGAATTATATAGGGACTCTATGCAAAATTATAAGAAGTATGCAATTCCACCTGCTCAGTTAATTATTGCAGATGTTCCATATAATGTAGGAAATAATTTTTACGGTTCAAATCCGATGTGGTACAACGGAGGAGACAACAAAAAAGGTGAAAGTAAATTAGCTGGTAAAGCAGCTTTCAATTCTGATTTTAATTTTAATCTATATGAATATTTTCATTTTTGTTCCAAGATGCTTAAAAAGGATGACACAAGACCAGTTCCGAGAGGAAGGAGTAGTGACTCGCCTTGTATGATTGTATTTTGCTCTTTTGAGCAGATTCAGACACTTATTAATGCGGCAGAGAAGCATGGGTTTATTCATTACATACCACTTATCTTTTGTAAGAATTATAGTCCACAGGTGCTTAAAGCGAATATGCGTGTTGTAGGAGCCGCCGAGTATGCACTTCTGCTATATAGAGATAAGTTACCTAAATTCAGAAATGGGCTTCAGATTGATGAGAATGGCAAGAATATTCCGGGCACAGGACATATGATTTTTAACTGGTTTGATGGTGGTAATAAGGATGAATGGGGAAGAACTTATTATAACAACAGTACATATATGATGTGGGAAAAAGATAAGGGAAAAGAGATACCTAAGATTCATCCAGCTCAGAAACCGGTAGCAGTCCTGAAACGATTGATTGAGATATTTACTGATCCTGGCGATGTGGTAATTGATCCATGTGCAGGTTCTGGTACAACACTAAGAGCAGCTTATGAACTTGGCAGAAGTGCTTTCGGTTTTGAAATTGACCGTAATTTCTACCAGAGAGCAAAAGATGAAATGTTGAATTTTACAAAAGAAGAATAGATACATATAGACTTAAAACATCGGTTTCATTGGGAGTTATCAGTTCATAACTGGTAGTTTTCATTCGGGAGATAGTTGCCTTACCAATTCTAACGACTCCCAACAAACGGTAGGAATGGCGTTTACGACAGGCGGTAGTGAAGATCCTTCCTTGTACGAGAACAAGGGCAAACTATATTAAAGAATATTTGGAGGTATAAAATGGATAAGAGGGAAATAGATGGTGTAGAAATTAATGGTAAAAGTATTATTACTTCATTAAAAATTATTAAGCAGGTTTGCAAGGATAACCTTAATGAGAAAGGAAATTGTGGTAATTGTCCATTTTTGTAGACCAAAGTGATTGCTGTGGAATCGAAAATATGATACCTGATAATTGGAAGATTTTAGAGTATACAAAGTTTCAAGCATTAGGATAAATTTTTCATTTCATTAAAATGAAAGCTGTAAAAAATAGAAGTAAAAACTCCAACTTTCACAGCATCATAGGAACTATTCTTCTAAGTGATTGGTACATATAACGCAGTACTCATGTCCATATTCAGCATCACACCATCTATCGTCATGATCACAATATACTCGAAGAAAATCGCCTTTTTCATAAGATTTTTCTTCATCAATGTTGGATGGGTTTACCCAACATTTTCTTGAAAATGGACAGGAATGTAAATCGTTCCAGTCTTTAACTACTGGAAAATTAAAATCAGGATTGTTACCATTCATAAAAAATACCTCCTCAGATTTATATAGATATTATATCAATGATTAGAATAAAACACAATACAATTTAAAGGAGAATTTAATGATATACACGAGTTATTTTGCAAAGCTAAAAGAGTTAGAAAATCATAACATTATACCAATCTCAATCTGTGGTAAAGCACCTGACTGGTATAAGGGATTACAGTATAAAAAGTTGGCTCCAAAGTATGGATTCTTCATGGAATGGAAAAAGAATCATGATAATGACTATTATATAGAGCGTTTTAAAGTTGAGGTTCTGGATGTTTTAGATGCTGCCACTGTAATTAAGGAATTAAATTATTTAGTTCCGAATGTAAATGGCAAAGACATTGCACTGATTTGTTATGAGAAACCATCAGATTTTTGTCACAGATATTTGGTAGCTGAGTGGTTAAATCAGAACGGATTTCAGTGTGAGGAATGGAGAAGAAAATGATTAAAAGGATTATGGATTTGTTTTGCAGACATAAAAATAGTGAGGTGGTTTGCTGGCATTGGACTCACGGATATAACGATAATGATATCCGTTTTTTAGAAATAGAATTAAAATGTAAAGATTGTGGAAAATACTTTTTTCGTTACATAAAAGATTGGGATGAGTGTGAAAAATTCATAGAAAAACATAAAGATAAAAGATGGTCAGATACATGTAAACCAGTGTTAGATTGATGCCAGAAAACAACTCTTTCATTGGGAAAATTGGAGGATTTATGAATTGTAAAACATGTAAAAATTATACAGGCGATTGTGGACATCATCATATAGATAGTGATAATCATACTAATTTTGATATTCCAGCAGAATCGGCTACAGATAAGTATGGTGAGTGTTATTTTTATAAAGAAAGCAGGGATGATTTTCAAGTAGCATGGGATTATTTAAATTCATTAGTTGCTGTTAGAAAATTTAGTTTTCATGAAGCAGAAAGTATAAAGAATAGAATTAATGAGATGTATAGTGATATTAAAGATTTAATTGGATATTGGTTTTCTACATTAGAAGATGAAGGATGTGAACCTTGGAAAACAGAAAAATGTGTAAACATAGCAAATAAATATGAATATACAAAGGAAGATTATCAAAATTATTTAAGGACGATTTGTTGAAATTTTGCTTTTATCGGTTGAGGAGAAGGACATGGAGAGAGAATTAGAAAGTATATTGAAACAGATGACAAATCAGCCAATACAGGTTCTTAAAAAACCAGAAATTTATTACATAGTGAGTATAAAAGAAAGGTATATTTGTGAACTACATTTAACCACAATTACAAAAGAATTTTGTGGAAGAATAGAGAATCAAACAAGTACAAGCATTTATTTTAGACTTAATGGAAGTGATGCTTTGGTAATAATTCCTCATAGCTGGATTGAGTGGATGGCACCAGCAAAGAAATTATGGTAGGTAGGATAATTTTATTTTAAGAAAGGATAATTAGTAGCTAGCTTTAAAGGTTGCAACCGCTTTGGTACTAATTATTGAAAATAGCAATTATAGATGCGGATTTGATAGGTAGAGATAAACATAGATTTCCAAACTTGGTTTGTATGAAACTATCAGGATATTACAAGGAACTTGGTGCTGATGTTGAATTAAAAACGGATTATGAAGATTTGGTAGCGTATGACAAGGTATTCATTTCCAAAGTGTTTACTGACACACCGATAGATGAAGAGATTTTGAAACTTCCAAATGTAGAATATGGAGGTACAGGATTCTTTTATGACAAGGCTCCTAAACTTCCCGAAGAAGTAGAACATCATATGCCAGATTATCATTTATATGATGAGTGGGTGAATAAGCAAATTGAGAGTGGCAAAAAGAGAAATGATTTTAAGTATTATCTTGACTACTCAATTGGCTATACCACAAGAGGCTGCTTCAGACAGTGTGAGTTTTGTGTAAACCGTAATTATAAAAAAGTAGATTGCCATAGTCCATTAAGTGAATTTCTTGATCCGTCAAGGAAGAAGATATGTTTATTGGATGATAATATCCTAGGAAGTCCTCAGTGGCGAGAGATTTTTGAAGAACTGCAATCTACTGGGAAACCATTTCAGTATAAGCAAGGTATGGATGAAAGGCTTCTGACGGATGAAAAGTGTGAGGTGCTTTTTAATAGCAAATATGATGGAGATTATATATTTGCATTTGATAATGTGTCAGATTATGACCTGATAGAAAAGAAGTTGAACTTACTAAGACAATATACAAGCAAATATCCTAAATTCTATGTATTTTGTGGTTTTGATAGAAAAGATAAATGGAATGATGATTTTTGGGAAAAAGATATTTTTGATATGATGAAGCGTATTGAATTACTTATGAAATACCAA
This sequence comes from uncultured Lachnospiraceae bacterium, assembly GCA_910579805.1. Taxonomy (GTDB): domain Bacteria; phylum Bacillota; class Clostridia; order Lachnospirales; family Lachnospiraceae; genus RGIG3002. The sequence continues at coordinate 18,895 of CAJTWM010000002.1, forward strand.
TGTCTTCCGTACATAATGAGATTTAATAGATATATTGAATCCCCATATCAGGGTGTTTATAAAACAGTAGGAGCGTGGTGTAATCAACCAAGTTTTTTTAAGAAGAAGAGTTTAAGAGAATTTGGTATTATAAGTGGAATTGAATCAGCTAGGAATAGATATATTGTTGATTTTGAGAAAAAGTATCCAGAGTTTAAAAAATATATGGATATGAAATGGTCTTAAAACCAGAGTTTCAAGTGGTGATGGAGGTGATATAAGTGCTGTTTTGGCTTCAAAAAGAATTGAATAATAAAATTGATATTGACATTACCATTCTTCAGGAAGAACTTGATAAGCAAAAATTTAACCATTTGTATGATATCGGAACTATGAAAGATTATGAGTGTATTTTGAATACAGATATGATTGAGAAAGAAAATTTAGAGAAAGTAATCCCTGTAGGCAGTCTTGATTTTGTACAAATGATTCTTTCTAGGATACATAATGTCAATAATATGAATCCAATAGAAGTTCCAGATGTTCTTAGAGAAGATAGATTTTTAAAACGTAAATATTCTATTGTACCTAAAAATCAACTTCCCAATAAGGGATATTATTTCACAAAATATGTTTCAAAACTGAAAGTATTTAGTCATACAGGAATGATAGAGACTTTGCAATATACAGATGAGGGTAAGGAACCTTTTCTAAAAGAGGGGTTATATCAAGTGTCAGAAGTGGTGGATATTTTATCTGAGTATCGTTGCTTTGTACAGAATGATAAGCTGGTTGCTATAAATTATTATGATGGAGACTGTACTGTATTCCCAGATGTCACAGAAATAAAGTCTATGATTGGGAATTATATGAGAGATCAAGATAGACCAAAAGCATATACAATGGATATTGCTGTGATTCGTGATAGAGGTACTGCAATTTTAGAAGTGCATCCGTGGGTAAGCGTTGGATTATATGGGTATATGTTTGGCAGTTCTCTTCCATATTGTTACAGAGATGGATTTGAATATTATATCAATTCCAATAAAGAAATAAGTGAATGGAGCAACTTCTGATGGATAACGAATATACCAGAAAAGAAAAAGTATGTCCTCTAATCGGTGATTACTGTGATGAAGAACATAAAGATTGTGATAGGTGTATAGCTGAGGAAGATGCTTGGCAGCGTTTACAGTGTTACATAGATTATCGCAATTATGACTGGACATTTGACAGGATCAAACATGATTATCAAAAGTATCATCTGAATGGGAGTTATTGTAGTCATACGCTTATGGATATTATAGAGAATAATGAGAATGACTGTAAAATGTTGTTTGGATTGTAGAAGTAGATGTTAGAACTTGAAAAATTAAAATAGTTGATTATGGAACCATGTCATTAGATGATTTTGAAGAATTTACAGAAGAGAGTATAGATGACATTATTGATTTTATTAAGAAGAAAGTGGAGTGCAAATAGTAAATGGATAAATTAGAAAAAATTGAAAAGAAATGTATTGAATTGAAACATAATTTTTTCTGTGATAATTGTGGAAAGTCACTTGGGTCTACAGTTGAATTAGAAGATGGATATTATCCAGAATTAGGAGAATTTGAGTTATCTTTTAATCTTGATGGATGGTATAAAGTAAAAGCTCATTTTTGCGATAAATGCAGAAAAGAGTTTATTGAGTCGTTAAAAGAGCAATTAATAAATATGGGATTCAAAAAAGATAATTAGACTTGAAAGGTTAATTTCAATTAATTGGAAGGTGAAGACAATGCTAAGATATGAGATTAGAATTTGTAAGAAGGAAGGATTTGAATTATATGCAGGTAGATTTGATGAAGAGTTTGTTATAAAACATTGTGATAAAACTCTTTTATTGACTGATAGAAAAAATATGATATCAATTTTGAATAAGATAAAGTCATGTTGTAAGTCTGGGTGGAGCAGAGGAGATATTGTTTGTTTCATAAAAAAAGAAACCATAGATGAATTTATAAAAGTAATATCTAATTTTGGATGTAACCCGTGTTGGTAATTGCATAGATGAATTCTTGGTTTCATCAATTATGGTTCTGGCTCCATTATTCAGGAGCCAGATGTAACAGGATATTTTGAAAAATCAATATCAGACAAATTTTCAATCGAAATTGTTGGCTTAGGATTTTTGGTCAAACGTACTTCCCTAATAAGTGAAGTAAAGTATTCTGGTAGATCTTTTTTAAAAATAAGTATTTTTGATATAGCCTGTAAATCTACTAGAGCTACGGTTCTTTGACTTAAACCCTCTTTGACTATTGGAGGTGCGGTATCAGTAAAAGAAGAGTATGAAATTATTATCCCATCAACATTACTCCGTACAAATAATCTCGTCATAAAACGACTTACTGGATCGACTCCAATGGGGGAATTTTCCCATTTCATTTCAACAAGAGTAAGAAAATTATTAAGTTCAATTGTGCCATCAATTTGTTCATAAATTTTGCCTGTTTCTTCATCGGCAATACAGAAAGGTTCTCTAATTCCTATTTTGAAGAAAGTAAATATATCACTCAAAACTATTTCAAGTGATTTACCACGAAGTTGCGGATTAGTAATGGCAAATAATTTGTTGAAATCATTTACAATAGTATCGTATTTTGATTTTGATGCAGTAAGTTTCTGGAGTTGTTGTTGTTTTGCTTTGATTTTTTCTTGACGTTCATTTTCAATAAACTGTTCCTGCTTAGTAACAGAATCCTTGAGGTTTACCAATTGTTTTATCTCATAAATTCTAGCTTTGGCAGAGTCAACATCGTTATCGTAACAGGTATTAAATGCAGTAAAATTAACGACACGATACAATAGTTGTCTTCTTATTCCTAGATATTCATCAGTATCTTTGGAATTAAGATATTCAAGAACCTCTCTTGTTATATCCTTTTTACTGATTTGTTTAGGATCATAATTTATAAGAGAATAGTATTTATTAAGTAAAGATATAGGGGTGCCAACATTTTTAAAGAATGCCAATAAATCTTTTTTAGTTTTATTAATTCTAGGTATGGCATCAACCAATAAATTAAATAAGTCTGGAGGGAAGTGATATGATAGTGCCATTTGTATTCAACTCCTTATAGTATGATGGATAATTATACCACAGTCTAAGTCAAATATAAAGAAGTGAATTTGTAATATTAAAAAGAGAATTTATTTGGAGGTGAGATAAAAAATCAAAAAATTAGTAGACCACATAAACGGATCAAAACACTACATAAAAGAATTTGCAACATGGGAAGCGTCTGAGCAGATTATAGATGACAACAAAGCATTTTGGATGTTAAGAAAGCCAGGAAGCCAATATCAGAAAGTTTGTCTTTATCGTGATGGTTGCAATATGTTTGTATATGGAGATTATGGACAATTCACATTCGACAGCATGACTTGGATAGGCAGTGTTTATAATCTGGAATATGATAACATCGGATATCAGATGGAGAAGTTAAACCATGAGAGCAAAGAATCTTTAAGAGTATTCGATGATGACAAGTGTATTGATGATATATTTGAATGGATGAAAGAGCAGCTTGAAAGTTATTATTCCTTAGAAGAAGAGGAAATAGAAAAAGTATTAAAATTCTTTAATTATGATACGTGGGATAATGTTGATGAAATAGAAATCGAAGAGTTTTGTGATAAAAATGATTTATCGGAGATAGAAGATATTATTAATTTCACAAGAGAGTGTTTCAGAAATGCAGAAGAATATGAGTGGATACCATTTTTAAGAAGTAATTATAATCGACTGTATGATTTTGGAGATGAAGCTTGTGAAAGTTGGTTGTGGAATGCTGGTAAGTGTATTCATCAGAGGTATTTTATCTGTATGTATGCCCTGCAAGTGTGTGGTGAGAAATTATTAAAAGAAAAGGAGAATAAAGAACTATGACAAACGAATTAAGAGATACAATTGAAATGATGAACAGTGAGGATTATAAGGAAAGATTCAAAGCAGAATATTATCAGGTAGTAATTCGCTATCAGAAATTGAAATCTATGCTTGATAAGTGGGATAATGATCAGCTTGAATTTAGCCCTACGTGTCCACGAAGTACATATAATATGCAAATCGCAGCAATGACAGATTATATTGCGGTTCTGGAGGCGAGAGCAGTTATGGAAAGTGTGGAACTGTAAACTATGTCAACAATGAGAGAAGAAGTATATAGCAGACTGCATCCTATACTTGAAGAATTAGTAGATATTGCGTGTGATAACATTGAATCTTTAGAACACAAGGATATTCCAGAAGTTTTACTTGTTGAAGATTTTGATGATGAACTATTTATAAATGGCAAATCTGTGTGTTGTCATGAAAATTTATACCCTTCTGATGTTTTAAGAGCGTTAGATGATTATGGGATTATCAAATTTAAAGGAATGGAGAAATGATAAATGAGATTACCTGAAGGTGTAAATCCTAAATATGGCATATTCACAATGGATAGAGATTTCGCTGGTAAAATTATAGATCAATATGCAAAAGTCAATGTGCTAAAGAGAGTGAAATCTGAAAATGAGGACTGCGCCATTATGAAAAACGGAACACAATTTAAATGGATAAAACCAAATGATAATGCTCGTGGAAATAAATGCTCTGCTGGTATCATTGATTTAGCAACATGCAGTTTTGATTTCGTAAGAGAATGGATTCCAAGTATTTGTATTTTTGCTGAGAAATCGGATTATATTTTCAAAGACAGTGAATTTGGGATAGAAACAAAACCATATGACTTACATACTGTGATCGACAGATTGGAGAAAGCAGAAGTATTACTTGGTAATGTTGAAAACCTTGGATTTTATGATATGGAATATGGATGGCAAACATTAGCCGATTTGGAGATTAATCATAAAGAAATATCATTTGGTTCGTATTGCTGAGAATTGAGGAGGAGATATTATAGATTATAAAAAAATGTGTATCAATCAAGGATATGTGCCACCTACATGTAAAATGGATGGACAGTTGTGTTGGCTGTTAGTCAATGATGGTAAAAATCCTTGTGATGGATGTAATTACAATAGATCAGATTGTGAAGGACGACCTAAAAAGAAAAAATATGATTCGGAATTTTACAGAGTAGCGGTTTGCATTGACAATCACATCGAAAGAGAACGCCAAAAGCAATATGAAGAATATTTGCGAAGAGAAAGAGAGAAAGATAAAAGAAGACAGGAACATGCCAAATGTAATGCAAAAACCATCATATCTATTGTAACAGATATAGATAGAAGAGGTAGACCAGAAATAGAGGTTAAGGTAAATGATTTAATAAATGAGATTGGTTATGTGAAAAAGTATGAAAATCCCGATGAGGCTATTTGTTATATTCCGGCGATTATTCGCAGGTATGGAGTTGGACAGATACAATGTGAAATTGATGGTTATGGATTAGGTATATATGACAGGTTAAAAAGCGCAGAACTTGGTATAGATATTGTTCCATTACATTATATAGGTTTGAAATTATAAAAGGAGAACTAATACATATGGCATTAACGAGGAAGCAAGAGAAACAGTTAAACAGTGAAGTCAAAAAAACTTTAGAAGAAGTCAGATTCCAAGGATTGAAAGCTGGTGCTGCCGGTATTCTTGGAGCAGTTTTAGAAATGTGCAACAGTGGTAAGACGGATGCAGAGATTGTAAAGGATGTGAGAGATTTCTGTGAGAATTCGTTGAATATGGATGGGATGAAGTAGGGAGGAGTTATTTGATTAAATTATTTACACATACAGATTTAGATGGTGTTGGATGTGCAGTGTTAGCAAAGTTAGCTTTCAAAGATGAAGTTGACATTGAATATTGCAACTATGACGAAATCAATGAAAAAGTATTAGAATATATAAACCAAAATGATAATAAAATTCCAATTTACATTACAGATATAAGTGTAAAAGAAGAATTGGCAAAATTATTAGATAAAAGAGGAAATGTTCAATTATTAGATCATCATCCAACAGCATTAGAATTAAATAAATATAGTTGGTGCAGAGTAATGGTTGAAGATTTAAGTGGATTGAAGACATCAGGAACTAAAATGTTTTATCATTGGTTAGGTATGAATGGATGTTTTAGTGACGAATTAGAGAATAATAAATTATTAAACAGATTCGCAGAATTAGTAAGAGATTATGATACATGGAGATGGGCAGAACTTGGAGATGAAGGAGTTATATGTAAGCAAGTAAATGATTTACTGTACTTATATGGGAGGGAGAAATTTATCTCTTGGTGTGTATCGAAAATATGTTGTAGTGATTCTTTCAATTTGGATGATACAGATAAACTTCTCTTTGATATTAAACAGAAAGAAATTGATGATTATGTAGAAGAAAAGGATAAGCAGTTATTTACATCACCTATGTGTGGATGGATTGCAGGTTTTGTATTTGCAGATAAGTATTTTAGTGAGCTTGGAAACAGATTGTGTAAGATGCATCCAGAAATTGATTTTGTTGCAATGATTGATATGGATGGAACCGTATCATATAGAACAATTAGAGAAGATCTGGATTTAGGACAAAGAGTTGCTAAACAATTTGGCGGTGGTGGTCATCCAAAAGCAGCAGGTTCACAGTTTTCAAAAGAAGTTATGCTGAAGACGGTTGAACATATCTTTTATGAGTGATGAAAGCACGATTTCATGGTTGTTTGAAAGAATGGAGGTAAGTTTATTTGGCAGTAGAATTAAAAGTCAATGTTATAAATCAGCTTAAATTGCTTCGCCAAAGCACATTTAAGGATATATATTGTTTTCTTGATGAAGATGTACAAAATGCTCAGAGAGCAAAAGCGACAGAAGTAAAGGTCACTGTTGATAGATGGGGAGAAGGAACCGTTACTATTGAAAACAACGGAAATGTGCTTACTAATCCACAGGCATTATTTTCTATTGCTGAAAGTGATTGGGATGAAGAAGTAAGGAATAGTGAAAATCCTTTTGGCATGGGATTCTTCAGCAACATTACGGTCAGTAATCTTATCAATGTTCATTCAGGAAATACATATATTACATTTGATGTAGAAGATATGATTTCTACGAACAATACAGAAATCAAAGTAGAAGAAATAGATGAATATTATGACGGATTCAAATTGATTCTTAGAAATTTTGATTTTGATACAGCGAGTGATTATGAAATTCAAGAACGTGTAGAGATTCTTGGGAAATATATTCATGAGTTAAACATTTTTTACAATGGAGAATTAGTTGAAGAAAAGGATCTGACTGAGGGTGATGGCAGTAAGTATCAATTTTCTGTAGATGATGAGAATTGCAAAGGCTGGATTGCATTAGGAAATAATTACTCCTGGGGAAACAATGTCAATGTATTTTACAAAGGAAGATTGGTTGCACCGTTAGAAGGATTACCATACTTAAAAGGTGATTTGCATGTGAGCGATAGAACTCTCAATTTAACATCTCCAGACAGAAAAGATATTATCAAAGATGAAAAATTAAATGTGTTCAAAAAGATAATAAGAGAGTACGTTGAAAAATACTGTACATCTTTATTGATAAACGGAGAAGAAAATATTGACGATTATGCTTCTTGCTTTGGATACTATGTGAATAAAAAGAATGTAAAAAATAGCATTAGATTTATGACATTCAAGAGTAAAAGCGAAGATGATATTAAATATTTAAAAGGGATTGCTATTGCAAGGGGTGAAAACAAAGATATCAATTCTTTTACAGGATATGAAATATATCTGAAAAAAGATGCAGCTAAACAAAATGAGCAAATTGTAAATGAAGTTACTGTAAATCCTAAGTTGCAAACAGCACCAGAGGAAGCTAGTGGACGAGTTTATCATGAAGCATCATATTCTCACAGTGATGGGTATGTGGAAGTACCAGAAATAAAACAAGAAGATTTGACGAAAAAGAGAGGTTCTTTGATTATTGATTCAGCGGAGCCAACATTCTTTATAGGATTTAATGAAGTAGAACAATATGAGTATAAGTTAAATATTGCGAAACATTATGACTTGAAAATTATCGTAAGTAGAAATAATGTAGAAACTTCTATTCTAAAATCCATGAAAGAATCTGATAATGTGTTGCATATTTCGGAATTAAAAGAAGAGGTATTAGTAAGAGGATATCTAAGCAATACAGAATTATCTACTAAAGAAAATAGAGCATTGATGATATTTGATATGATTAGTAGAATTTTAGGATTCGATCACAATGTATTTGCAATTGGTGATTTAATGGTAACAAAATCTGTTTCGGTAGAATCAATTGGTGTTGAAGAAGAAATGGTTGAACCAAACATTGTTGTATTGAAGGATGAACTGAATGATAAAGTTTATGTGGATAGAAGCATCATAAACAAGAATAAGCTGAGAAATGATACAGATGCGAATTTAGATATATTTGATTATCAGTTTATTTTGGCAAATTTTAAGGAAATGATGAAACAGGTTGCATTAGTGGCTGGTATTTCGCCAAATGATTGTGAAGTAAAAGTATTAGATATTTTGGGAAATTGTGCTTGAAAGGAAGTGGAAATTAATAAATGAAATGTCCTCATTGTAATAAAAGAGAATTAGTTACCTACAGTGATTTTGATATTTTAAATAATGTAGCATTCCAGAAAACTATGTGTGACTGGTGTGGATATTGGGAATTAAGAAGTTCAAAAGACAAAAATTACATTGAAAAATCTAATTACTATACATTAGAATTTTCAACCGTATCTGGCGACTCAGGGAAGTTTACAGGAACAAAAGAAGAAATACATAAACAGGTAGATTCTTATAAGTGGACAGGGTTTGAAAATATAAAGAAAGAAGACAAACTTAGGATGATAGCAGCGTGTATAACATTTTTAAAATATGGATATATGGATGAGTTCAAAAATGCTGATTATGAGAATTATGAAATCACAATAGATAATGGGCTGTGGGTGAAAATAAGTTACGGGATATATCAATAGTTGTGTTTGATATAAAGTAAATTTTGGAGGTAAAAAGTGATCAAACATTTTTGTGATATTTGTGGAAGAGAAATAGATACAGTTAAATCAAAGCCAATTCTTATTAGTTTTGATGGATTTTATAAAAATGACAGGGTTTTCGATATATGTACATATTGTGAAGATGAACTTGAAAAGGCAAAAAATCAAGCAGAGGTTGATTTTATGAAACGTTCAAATTGGTGGAAACAAAATAGTAATAGCGATGGGGAAATTAATTATGGAACATTTAAACAGGTAGGCACATGTGAACAGGGTGGTGTCATGTGTCCGAAATGTGGGCATAGTAATAATTCGTATACATTTGATGGAATGTGTCAGAAATGTGGATATAAAAAGTCTTAAAACCGAAATTTCATTGATATAAAAAGTTTTGATTATTTATTAGATTAGGAGAATTAAATGAGCGAAAATATTAAAGATGGAAAAGTAGAAGTAATGGGTATCAATATAGATATTTCACAGGTATTAGGACAAAAAATAGTTGATCAATATATAGCCCAGTTGAGAGACGAAGATATTGAGACGCTAATGAAATATATTAGTGAAGATTTGTTTATAAATGGCTGGGATGATAAATTGGTTATTAAGAGAAGGGAAAAAGATCAATGGGAAAACTATAGAGAGAAAGAAATTCCTATTGGCGAATTGATTAAGAATCAATTTAACTCTCGCATAAAAGAAGAGCTTAGTAAAAAAGTTGAAGATATTATAGTGAGCACAGATTATCAGAAAAAAATTGAAGAAATTGCAAATGAATTGGTGGATTATTCTATTAATGGATATAAGGAAGATATGAAAAATAGAATTAGAGAAAGATTAATTGGTAATGTCATGGATGAAGTGCCTCACTATTGCGGAGTTTCTCTTATCAATCTTATTAATCAAGTGATAGATAATAGGACAAGGTATTGAAAGCGTTCTTTTATTGGAAAACAAAAAATTGAAAAGGAGAATAAAGTATTGAAGAAATTATTTATTAGCCAGCCTATGAATGGTAAAACAGATGAGGAAATTTTAAAGGAAAGAAAAATCGCTATTGGGAAAGCAAAAGAGATTGCAGGCGAAGATGTAGAAGTAATTGATACATTTTATACAGACTTTACACCTGATGCGAAACCTCTTGAATATCTTGCGAGAAGTATAAAAGATTTAGCCAGTGCCGATATTGCATATTTTGTAAAAGGTTGGGAAGAAAAACGAGGATGTAAAATTGAGTACGAGTGTGCAACGCAATATGGTATTAAAACCATTACAAGTGGAACAAATGAATGTCTTTGGAGATTTTATTGGGATTGTGGTAGACAGGGAGAAGTAGAAGGTATATTTAAGGCTACAAAAGAAGAAGTAGAAGCTGCAATTGGAAAAGAAGTTTATTTTGGAGAAATTCTTGGAAAACATAGTGAGGTATATGGAGAAATTGAAGAAGGAGAAATTACTCTCAAATCAGATGATCCGTTGACTGTTATGAATGCTATTGAGAGCGGATATAACCCATTAAACTATTTAAGATATGAATGTTCCGTGTGTGGAGATACTTATTCTACTGATGAATGGGATTTTGAAAATAATATGTGTTGCTATTGTGCTAAAGAGAAAAATAGCATCAAATAAATACTGTATATAGTGTAAAATGATTATGTAGATGCCATATATAGATGCAAAATGCGGTTAAAATTCTTATTTCATGGTGTGGGTTTTAAGGAGGTGGGCAATATAAAAATACATTTTGACGGAAGTGTTTCTCATGTAAAATTAGAATTTCCAGAAACAGAATTTCATATGAGAACAGAGGATATGCAAGAACTAAAAGCGGCTTTTATTAAATCAGTTTCCAATACGTTTGATATGGCGATTACCAGTGATGCAAATGAGATAAAAGAGAAAACGAGAGAAAATAGAAAACTTAATAGAGAATATTATGAAAACATGACAAGTGGAATGTTAAATAAATATTATGACTTACATGTTTTCAGAAATACAAATGATATTAGTTTATCCCATCATGTTTTATGTTCATATCCAGTAAAAATATATAAACATGTAAAACTTGTACATGTAGAAGGATTAAGAGAGGGACAGGCGTATTTTATTACAGATGATGGATCATATTTGATGTTACCTTGGTGCTATATTATTTCAATGGCTCCAAGTTTGATTAAAGAAGAATAAAAAATAAGAAGTTGTAGTTTGGAGGTGATAGTACATAAAATTTGAAACGAGCAAAAGAATAGATAAATGGGTAGAGAAACACAGAAAACAGGGTTGTGTATCTCATGCAACAGCAGGTGAACAGTTTGTATATGAATTTCTGCCAAGTGGCATTGTAGAGTGTCAAACAGTCAAATGTATGTGTTGCAATGAAGAATTTACTGATTATGTAGATTGATAAAAAGGAGAATAATATAATGGGACTGAGTTGCAAAAAGCCAGTAGGCAGAATGAGAAGTATCACAAGAAAGTTAGAGAATAAGTTAGCAGAGGAAGCAAAGTTACAGAAAGAGAAAAAGGAAAAGAAAGCAGATAAGAGGTAGGTAGTTATGGCGGTTTGGATCACAGGTGATATACACGGAAATCCACAAAGATTTTCAACAGATATTTTTCCAGAGCAGAAGGAAATGGCAAAAGATGATGTGGTAATTATTCTTGGTGATTTTGGTCTTGTGTGGGATTATAGCGGAGAAAATGAAACTGAGAAGTATTGGTTAGACTGGCTTGAAAATAAACCATTCACGACATTATTTATTGATGGAAATCATGATAATTTTGATAGACTTGATAATTGCCCAATAGAACAGTGGCACGGAGGAAATGTGCATTTTATTCGTCCATCAGTCATTCATCTTATGAGAGGTCAAATTTTCAATATTGAAGATAAGTCATTCTTTGCCTTTGGCGGTGCAAGTAGTCATGATATATCCGCTGGTATATTAGAACCTGATGATACAGATTTTAAAGAGAAGAAGAAAAAATTAGACAAGAATCCATATGCTTTATACAGGATCAATCATATAAGCTGGTGGGAAAGAGAACTTCCAAGTGAAGAAGAGATGAATGATGGTATGGTGAATCTTAAAAAGCAGAATAATAAAGTGGATTACATCATTACTCATAGTCCATATACTTCATTGCTTAGACAGATGGATGGTGGATCGGGATTATATCAGAGAGATAGACTGACTGATTATTTACAAGAGATTAAGCAAAATGTTGATTTTAAGGCATGGCTTTTCGGACATATGCACACGAACAAAACTTTCCATTGGGAGAGAAGTAGCTGCTTATATGAACAGATTATAAGGATTCTGTAGAAAGGAATAGTGATTAGAAATGAACCAATATCCAAAAGTTAAGTGCCTAAATTGCAGAAAGGAAATTGGAGAGTGTAACTTTAAAACGTTTACAGTCAATTTAAAAGGCTACGATAAAAATGGTAAAAGAAAATTGTTTTGTAGTCAAGAGTGTTATGAACAATATAAAAAACAGTTTGAAATAGAAGTATATAATGGGTGTCCAATTTATGCAGTTGAGTGTTTGGGCGAGATGAGGTATATGCCTTGGTGGTTCTCAAGTTACTATTTCACAAATATTGAAGATTGCAGAAAAAGAATTGATAGAAAAGAAGTAGGTATTTATCCTTCATATCTGTTTGGATCATTGGTTAGATAGAGAATAATAAATCAGACACATTACAAGTAGCAAGTAAACATTTCGCACGGTTATCCGTAGACAATTCCAATAATTACAACTGAACAGTTATATCCGTTTTGGGTGGTGAACAGCATACCCTTGGTTAAATTGCGCAAAAATTAGCCATGAACCACTGATAAGCATAGATTTTATATAGATTTAATCTCTATGTTCCAGTCTGAAAAGGCTGTTGATGTTATATATGATGTAAAAATATTTTTAATGAATTTATAGGAGGAAAACAAATTTGGCATTTGTAAAAGCAGTTAGAGAGAAGGTTTATTTAAAAGCACTATTGACTGGTGCAAGTGGAAGCGGAAAGTCACAGTCTGCACTTGAATTAGCAATGGGAATTGCGAAGAAATGTGGTAGTGGAATTGCGTACATAGGTACAGAGGGAGACAGAGATAAACTCTATGCACAGTATAAGTCTAAACATGGAGATTACAATTTTGAATATGATTTGCTTCAATTAGAGGATCCTTTTACAACAGACAAATATATTGCAGCAATTAATGAAGCATTGGATGCAGATTATAAGGTGATTATTATTGATGGACTTTCTGCTGAATGGAAATGGCTAAATGATACTCATGATAAAATGCCTGGGAATAGCTTTACTAATTGGGGGAAACTAAAACCTAAGCATAGGCAGTTGATTGACAAGATTTTAACTTCTCCAGCGCATATTTTATGTTGTGCAAGAGGTAAAGATGAATGGTTAATGGAAGAAAAGAATGGCAAGCAGGTTCCCAAAAAGGTAGGTCTTGGTTCACAGACTGATAAAGATATTTCATATGAGATGATGTTATCTTTACAGTTGGATCAGGATACACATATTGCACATGCAGATAAAGATAATACTGGGCTGTGGGATGAAAATAGATATTCTGTAATTTGTGCAAAAGATGGTGAAGCGTTATATGACTGGTGCGAAAACGGTACAGTTCCATCTCCCAAACCGCCGAAAATTCAGAAGAATGTTGATAGTGCGGAAGAAGATTTATCTTCAATTAAGAAAGAGATTATTTCTACATGTGTAACTCTCGGTGGCCAGAAGAACGAAGAACTAATGACTGTACTAAAGGAGTATGCGCCTAGTGGTAATCCAAATGCAATTAAAAGTGCAGATAAAGCGAAAGAATGTTTAGAGAAGATTAAGGCTATTAAGCCTATTGCGTAATCAGAGGAGGATAAGAAAGAATGAATAAAGTAGAACTTGTAGGAAGATTAACTCGTGATCCAGAGGTTAGATACACACAGGGAGAAAATGCAAGTGCAATCGCACGTTTCTCCGTTGCTGTAAACAGACGGTTTAAGAACAACGAAGGTAACTATGATGCAGATTTTATCAATTGTGTAGCATTTGGAAAGTCTGGCGAGTTTATTGAGAAGTATTTCAAAAAAGGTATGGCTATCGGTATTTCAGGTCGTATTCAGACAGGAAGCTACACCAACAAAGACGGCGTAAAGGTTTATACAACGGATGTTGTTGTAGAGGAAGCAGAGTTTGTTGAGAGCAAGAATAGTGGTGGAGCATCTACACCTTCAAATGCTTCAGCAAATAACAATACACCTTCTGCTGATGGTTTTATGAATATTCCTGATGGCATAGATGAAGAACTTCCATTTTCATAAGAGGTGATAAAAATAGGACATTCACATGGTACATGTTGGACTGATGAAATGGTAGTGTCTGAAATTGATAGGGTTGTTCAATCGCTTGAGTTGGATAGATTTCCAACTCATAGCGAGATTGAACAGTTTTATGGAAACAAATCATTGACAAATAAGATATCAAAAAGTGGTGGTACAAAATATTGGGCTTCCAGATTAGGATATGGAGTTAAAGATTGTGAAAGTGAGTTTGGTGATTATTTTGAAAGATATGCGATAGATGATATTTATCAACACACTGGACTTAGTAGTTACAAAAATAAAGTTGGATATCCATATGACATTACTACAAATAGGCACATTAAAGTTGATATAAAGAGTTCAACAATTATAGAAAATAATTATGGCTACAAGTTTCATTCATTTAATTTAGAGAAGAAAGAACCAACATGTGATATTTATATTTTGTATTGTCTAAATGATAATGACGAAATTCATAAGACAATGATTATTCCATCTTGTCATGTATATGGACAGACTCAGATAGGTATATCAGCATATGGAAATAGTAAATGGGATAAATATAGAGATCAATGGAAGTGGTTTGAAAAATATAATGATTTTTACATAAAATTGGAGAAAAATTCAATATGAGAAATCAATCAATAGTTACTTGTAAATATTCTGGGTGTTTACATCCAGACAAAACATTGGATAAGGAACAGGCGGTTAAATCAGGTAATTCATATTATCATCCAGATTGTTTTCAAACAAAGGAAGATATAAAAAAGATCATTGATTTGTTTAAGAACCATATAAATCCTAATCCGGTGTATTCAACCTTGCAAAGTGTAATCAAAAATATTGTTTTCACGAAAGAGCTTGGCAGCGATTTTCTGTTGTTTGGATTGCAGTATTATATTGACCACAAAATACCACTGAATTATCCACAAGGACTTTACTATGTAATACAAAATAAGCAGGTGTTGAATGCTTACAATAAATCAAAAGTAAAGAATATAAAAAATAACATTGAGATCAAAGAAGATTCAGGATCAGAGTTTACTCATGTTCCGATTCAAAATAAAAGTTTTGCAGATATTATAAAGTGAGGGGTGATAGCTATTTGGCATTAGACATTTCATTAATCTCAGACAATCAGGCTGAAGCAGGAGTAATTGCCACTTTGGTATATCATCCTGAATTTATATTGCATACAGACTATTTAAGACCTTCATATTTTTATAATGTTGAAAATGGTTGTATTTATTGGGCGATACAGGAATTATACAAAAACGGTGTTGAGACAATAGACGCTATCAACATTACTAATATGCTCAACTCCAATAAGGCTGTAAAGAAAAAGATAGAAGAATATAATTTGACGGATATGCAAGAGTTCATTTCGATGAGCCAGTTCGCTTGCAGACATACATTGGAAGAATACAAATTGCTTGTGAATAATGTAGTTACAATGTCATTTAAGAGAGACTTAAACAAGGTTGTTTTGGAAGTACAGTCTGCTTGCTTCAATAGCGATTCTGACTTAAATAAACTCAATTCTCTGGTGAATACGAAAATCAACAAATTGACGGAGCAGTATATTACATCAAATGAAATAGAATTATTTGGCAGTCGTGTGGATGACTTGTGGAAAGAAATTTGCAGTCGTAGGACAGAAGATGGAGTTTATGGAATCCCTTCAAAATATGAAAGGCTAAATGAGTATTTTACATATGAGCCTGGGGAACTTGTATTGCTGAAAGCAAGAATGAAAAAGGGTAAATCTGCATTTTTTATGAATGAAGCAATTCATAAAATTAAGAATGGTGTTCCAACACTTTTTTTTGATACAGAGATGCAGGACAGATTATTTTATGAGAGAATGCTTGCTAATCTAACAGGAATTGAAGTGAAGAGAATTAAGAACGGCAGATATTCTTATGAAGAAGGACAAAAACTAGAGAAAACAAATGAGTGGATTAAGAAACAGCCATTTGTTCATATCTACACTCCACAAACAACAGATGAAGAAATATATGCTATACATAAAATTTTGAAATATAAGATGGGTTTGGAGTTCAGCATTTTTGATTACATCAAAAGCAACATTCTGTCTTCTTCTGAAAATTATAATGCTCTTGGCGCAAGATGTGATTTCCTGAAAAACAATATAGCTGGCGAGTTAAACATTGCAATGTTGGCTGGAGCACAGCTTAACAGGGCTAACCAAGTTGCAGATTCAGATAAACTAGAGCGTTATGTAAGTGCAAGTATGCTATGGAGGGATAAAACAACAGAGGAACTTGCAAAGGATACATTGGATTGTGGTAATTTTGCTTTGACTGTAGATTTGAACCGCATGGGCGAACAGATGGGAGAAGATGAGTATATAGATTTTAAATTTGATGGGAATAGAATGAGGATTGAACAGGCAAAGCAACATGATTCATCGTCTAATCCATTTGAAAAGTGAGGTGATAAAGGGTGGCTAACGACTACGATAATGAAGCTCTTATAGAGTTGTGTTCAAAAGTAGATTTGTTTGAATATGCAAGTAAAGATATGGACTTTGAAGGTCGTGGAGATAGTTATGCTGCCCATTGCCCTAAACATATTGATAAAACACCTTCTCTTGTAATTACGCCAAGTAAAAACTTATTTCACTGTTTCTCTTGCGGTGTAGGAGGAAATATCATCAACTGGCTAATGACATTTGAGAATATGTCATTTAACGATGCGGTTGAAAAAGTTGGTTTATTAGCAGGAGTAGATGTAAGGAACTTAAAGCAATGTAGTGCATTAAAAGTATATAAAAATCTTGCACGAATTACAGAAACTAACAAGAAAAATGTGGCTGATAGAGTCATACTGAATGATTCTGAAATAGATAAATACGAAGATAATGTTCCTGAAGAGTGGGTAGATGAGGGGATCAATCCAGACATTATGAAGAAATACAATGTTAGGATTGATAATATGGCAAATAGAATTGTTTACCCTGTATATGATAGCAAATTGCGGTTGATCGGATTCAAGGGACGCACAAGATATAAGAACTATAAAGAAATGAAAATTAAGAAGTATCAGAATTATCAGAAGATTGGTACAACAGATTTCTTCATAGGAATGAAAGAAAACTATGAAAATATTATGAGCCACGATGAAGTTATCATCTTTGAGGGCATAAAGTCCGGCATGAAAGTAGAAGGGTGGGGATATAATTACTGGCTCTCAAGTGAAACTGGATGGTTAAATGACGAACAAGTGTTGTTGCTAATTAAGTTAGGTGTAAAAAAAGTAGTCATTGCGTATGACAATGATGTTGATATGAAAAAAATACGAGAGTGTACCGAAAAACTTAGGAAGTTTACAAATGTTTATGTTGTGACTGACAGAAGGTTTGTAAAAGATAGATTATTAGGAAGTGTTGAGGATAAGATGTCTCCCTGCGATAAAGGTAAGGAAGTATGGGAGATTTTATATGAAGAGAGGAGGAGGCTGTGAGAATATTTGACATGAGAGTAGGAGAAAAATATATAAATAAATTCGGAAATATTGCTGAAATTGTTAAATATAAAAGTACAACAGATTGCGATATATTGATAGATGGATATGAACTAAAAGAACATGTTCAATATTGGAATATTAAAAAAGGAATGTTTAAAAGTAGCCTACTCCCATCAGTTTGTGGTGTTGGTTACATTGGAATTGGAAGTTATAAATCTCGTGATGAAAACAATAATAAAACAAATGCATATAGTGAGTGGATTGATATGCTAAAGAGATGTTACGACAAGAAGAGATGGGAAAAACACCCTACATATAAGGGTGTTGAAGTATGCGGTGAATGGCTTGATTTTCAACAATTTGCTTGTTGGTATTATGAAAATAGCGTTGATAATAGCATCAAGTATGAAATAGATAAGGATATTTTAGGTGGAAAATTATATTCTCCTAAAACATGTATTCTTATTCCGCATATACTTAACATCGTTTTGAGCAGAAATCCTAAAAGGATTAATAATACATTTCCTGTTGGTGTAGAACCAACTAAAGGATGTATAAATAAATATACGGCACGAATAGTAAAAGACGGGGAAAAGATAATTCAGCATGGTTTTACAAATTCAATGGATGCCTTTGAGTGGTACAAAAATAAAAAAGAAGAACATATACGAGAGATTGCAGAAAAATATAAAAATCAAATAACGGAAAGGGCATATAAAGCTATTTTAAGTTATGAAGTACAACCTTTTCCTTATAAAGAGGTGATATAGGTAATGGATGAATTAGATTTTCTATTAGATACAATGACATGGAGTTTTTCAAGATTGAACTCATTTTACAATTGTTGTTACGAATGGAAGTTGCATTATATTGAATGCAATAAGTCTGAGAATGGTGCATTTGGAGAATATGGTTCATTGATGCATGAAATATTAGAAAAGTATACCAAAGAAGAATTATCGTTATTTGAATTAAATCAATATTATGAAAAACATTTTAATGACAAAATACCACACGATTTTCCACCAAATAAATATGTTGATATTAGACAGTCGTACTATGATAAGGGGATTGAGTATCTGAATAATATAGATTTGGATTTAGACAGATATGAAATTCTTGGAGTAGAAAAAGAGATACGTTTTAAAATAGAGGATAAAGATTTTGT
Organism: uncultured Lachnospiraceae bacterium; assembly: GCA_910579805.1. GTDB lineage: Bacteria > Bacillota > Clostridia > Lachnospirales > Lachnospiraceae > RGIG3002. The sequence continues at coordinate 37,895 of CAJTWM010000002.1, forward strand.
TGGATATATAGACTTGTTGGTTAAGGATAAAGAAACGGGAGAAATAATTATAATTGACCATAAATCAGCAAGTATCAAGATTTTGAAAAATGGAAGTATCAGTAAATCGGATCAGAAACATTTCTTAGAGTTTAAAAGGCAACTATATCTATATTCAATCCCCATTGTAAAAGAATATGGTAGCGTTTCTAAATTAAAATGGAATATGTTCAAAGACCAGAAATGGATTGAAATACCCTGGAAACAAGAAGAATATGATGAAGCTATACAGTGGGCGAAAGATACATTGAAACTTATTGAGAATGAATCTTTGTGGCTACCAAATCAGGATTACTATTATTGTAATTATCTATGTGGACAGAGAAATAATGCTTGCGAATTTAAGCCACAACCAATCAGTAAGAAAAGTAACGATGATGAATATTATGATCCAAACAAATAGGCCAACGCAAGCGAGGTGATAAACATTAGTGATAATTATGTGAAGATTCATATACATAGTATGCTTTCAAATGGAACAACAAATATAGATAGCGTAACTAATTTCAGAGATTATATTACAAGAGCAAAAGAACTTGGAATGTCTGCCATTTGCTTCACAGAGCACGGAAATATATTTGAGTGGATTCATAAAAAAGAAGAAATTGAAAAGGCTGGCATGAAGTACATTCATGGTATTGAAGCATACATAACAGAATCTTTAGAAGATAAGAAAAGAGATAATTACCATTGCGTTTTGATTGCAAAAAACTACGATGGGGTTCTGGAACTGAATCAGCTTGTTTCAGATTCTTATAATCGCAACAATGGTCATTTTTATTATATGCCTAGAATTTTATACGATGACCTAGAAAAAACGAGCGACAATATTATTATTAGTACAGCTTGTCTTGGCGGTATTTTACACAAAGGTAATGATGATATAAGAAATCGGTTTATATGTTTTCTGCAAAGAAACAAGCATAGATGTTTTTTGGAGATTCAACACCATATTGATGATGGGCAAAAGGAATACAATAAATATCTAAAAGTGTTAAGCGATGAAATCGGGGTTCCTCTAATCACTGGTACAGATACTCATGCGTTGAATACAGAGCATTTAGAAGGAAGAAGTATTTTACAAAAATCAAAAGGCGTATTTTTTGCTGATGAAGAGTCGTGGGATTTAACATTTAAGTCTTATGACGAACTTGTTACAGCATATGAAAAACAGAGTTCACTTCCTATGGAAGTTGTTAAAGAGGCAATCAACAACACGAATGTTTTAGCGGATATGATTGAAGAATTTGAAATTGACAGAACATATAAGTATCCGCATTTGTGGGAAAATCCCATGAAGACATTTCAAAATAAAATTATGCAAGGTATTAAGAAACGTGGTGTTGATAAATATCCAAACTATCAGGAATACATAGATAGGATAAAACATGAATTAAAGGCATATGAGCATAATGGAGCCATTGATTTTATGCTACTGATGGATGATATCATAAGTTGGTGCATTGAAAATGATATTATGGTCGGATATGGTAGGGGATCTGTAAATGGCAGCGTTATAGCTTGGTTACTTGGAATTACAGAAATGGATAGTATCAAACATAATTTGAACTTTGAAAGATTCATGAATACAGAGCGTGTATCGCTAAGTGATATTGATACAGACTTTCCACCATCAAGAATTGAAGAAGTAAAACAGTATATCTTTTCTAAAACAGGGCTGTATTGTTGTGACATTGTTACATTTAATACGGTTGCAGATAAGGGAGCCATTAGAGATGTCGGACGAGCATTAGGTATTCCTCTTGCAGAAGTTTCTCTGATATGTGATTCAGTAGATAACGAAGAATTATATGAAAAAAGTAGAGAAAAGTATAAAGAACTATTCAAGTATGTAGATATGATAAAAGGAACCATAGTTTCTGTAGGTTCTCATCCATGTGGTTGTGTAGTAGCACCGTTTACTATTACAGACAGATTTGGTACTTTTACAACTTCAACATCTAATTATCCCATAAGTCAGATCAACATGAAAGAAATTGACGGTTTAAATTATGTGAAACTTGATTTGTTGCGACTTGATACCATAGAGCTTATAAATGATACTTGCAAACTTGCTGGTATTGAGAGATTAACGCCGGATAATGTAGATATTACTGATGTAAATGTGTGGAATTCTATAAGAGACGATACAACTCAGATATTCCAGTGGGAAGGTAATACTGGAGACAGTTATATAAAGAAACTACTGTCTGACGAGAATATTAAACGTTTTCAGGAAGTTAATGAGAATGTTGACAGAATGACTCTGTTGAGCATCGGCAACAGTGCAATAAGACCTGCTGGTGCATCATATCGTGAAGATTTGGCAAGCGGAGTTGTCAGAAAAACGGGTTCTAAACCAATAGACGATTTCCTGTCTAACACATTTGGATATCTAGTGTTCCAGGAACAGATTATTGCATTCTTACATCAATACTGTGGTTTTACGATGGGTGAAGCCGATATTGTAAGGCGTGGTTTTGCAAAGAAAACTGGTACAGATAAATATATACCAATTATTAAAAACGGCGGATTGCTTACAGACAAATCAGATCATCAAATTAAAGGATATATCGAAACAATGAAGGAAGTGTATGGGATTGATGAAGAAAAGTCTGAACAAGATATTGTTGCGTTTATTCAGGTTATAGAGGACGCAAGTGCATATCTGTTTTCATTAAATCATTCTCAGCCATACAGTTATGAAGGATACGTTTCTGGATATTTAAGGACATATTATCCGCTTGAGTTTTTAACAACAGCACTGAATATTAACAAGGATAAAGAAGAAAAGACGAAATCATTAACTGCATACGCAAAGAAGAGTGGCATTACGTTTCAATCTCCTAAGTTTCGCCATTCAAGAGCAGGATATTTTTGTGATAAAGAAACGAATACGATTTATAAAGGTATTGGTTCAATTAAATACATGAATGAGAATGTAGCAAATGAGTTATATGAAATGTCTGGTTGCGATTTTTGTGATTTTGTTGATCTTTTATATCACCTTAAAGAGAAAACATCGTTGAATAGTAGGCAGTTGGATATTCTTATAAAAATTGATTTCTTTGAAGAATTTGGGGATATAAACAGACTTTTGGATATCGCTGAAAAATTTGATTTGCTATATGACAAACAGCAGATAAGAAAAGATGACAAATTACAAAAATTGCATATTGATGAATCTGTTGTAAGGAAATTTGCCGAAAAAGAGACATTTACAAGCGTTGAAGAGATTGACTGTGTAGGGTTTGTTAAATCGCTTGGATATGACGATCAGCAAACATTAGATAAATTGGAAGATTGCATCAAATATAAAACAGAAGATGGTAATAAACTGTTTAACGGATATAGCAGTAAAAAAGTATTCAAGAAATTTGATGTAACAGAGGAACAGAAGAACCAATTTGCTACAAAAACTGTAATAGGTAGATTTTCCAATGTAGATATGAAAGGGCTGTTAAAGAGCATATTTACCACGTTAGGATTATATGTTGATAGATGCAGCTTATCACAGAGAATAAAATATCAAATAGAACATTTGGGTTATGTGGAATATGTAAATCCTAAACTGGATGTCAGATATATTGTTATCCTTGATATCGATACGACATATTCTCCTAAGTTCAAGGCATATTGCCTGAAAAATGGACAAATATGCGATATGAAAATTCATAGTAGGCTTGTAAAGAAGGATAAAAGGATTAAAACAAGTTATTCAGATGTTCCCGTAGAAAATGGCGATGTTATATATATGGCAAGATGTGATAAAGAGCCAAGGAAAAGAAAAGGTGAAGACGGATGGGAAACTGTACCAAATGAATTTGTGTGGTGGATAAACGATTATAGAAAGATAAGAGATGACTCGGAGGTGATACTTCATAATTAGTTGTTATAAATATACAGATAAGGAAATTGATGAGTTGGTGTCTTCCATGATTATTCTGGTTGACACCAGAGAAAAAGTCAATGATCATATCATTTCTAGTTTTGATAAAAATGGAATTTCTTATAAAAAGAAGGCATTGGAATACGGAGATTATAGTTTTGCATTGCCAAGGAACGAAGCATTGTCGATACCAAGGGATATGTATTTCAACAAAAAAGTTTGCATCGAGAGGAAAGCAAGTCTTGAAGAAATCAGTGGCAATCTGACAAAGGAACGGGAGCGCTTTGAAAAAGAGCTGAGTCTTGCTCCAAAAGAGAAAGTATTGTTGATAGAAAACGCAAATTATTCAGATGTTGCTAATGGTAATTACAATACGCAATATAATAAGAAGTCATTTTTAGCATCGCTACATAGCTTTTGGTTTAAGTACAATATTCCAGTGTTTTTCATGCCAGATAATAAGTATTCGGCTTTATTTATAAAGAAGTATTTTGAGTATTATTTGAAAAATTATTTGAGATAAGGAGAAGTATATATTGAGAAACGAGAAATCTAAAATTTTTGATTCATTATTAGATACATTTGAAAACGATGATATTAAGAATTTTGCAAATGAATGTATTGAAACGATTCCTAATTATTTTTGGGATGTTGGTGCTTCAAGCACGGGTAAATATCATCCACAGTATGCACTTGGTGATTTAGGATTGGCAAGACATACTTGTGCGTTAGTAAGATTCTTGAATCACATTTTAAACATTGACTGTTACAAGAATGATTTTACATCAAGAGAAAGAGATTTACTTCGTGTGGCTGGCATTATGCACGACTCCAGAAAGAGTGGCGATGATGAAGATTATGCAAGAAATAAGTTTACAAGATTTGAGCATCCGCTTTTAGCTGCGAATGAGATCCGTACTATTATTGGTTTTATTCCAGAGGAAGAAGTTGAATTTGTTGCAAATGCAATTGAGAGCCATATGGGACAATGGAATACAGATAAGAGAAGTAAAACGGTTCTTCCTTTACCTGAAAATAAGTATCAAAAAATTCTACATCTTGCGGATTATCTAGCAAGTAGAAAAGATATTGAGGTGCTTTTTGATGGCTACGAAGCACCAAAGAAAGAAATTCCTAAGTTAGAGGAATACATATTTAATTTTGGTAAACATAGTGGAGAGAAACTGATTGACGTTGCCAAAAGTGATCCTGGATATATTTCATGGGCGAAAGAAAATATGACAAGGGAACCCATTAGGACACTTTTAATGCAGATGTAACATAAAAAATAGTCTATATATAGCAGTTTGCAAAACTATAAGCTACTATATATAGACTGGATATACAGATGAAATAGGACTTTTAACGCCTGAGAAAGAGGTGATGAAAAATAGTTTACGATTTAGAATGTAATGATAACTATTACATATACACAGAAAATGATTTTTATTCATGTAGAATTATTAAATGGTTTATACCAAAAGAGTTACATAATAATGAAATAGTTAAATCTCAAATGAGAATGAAAATGTTTGATGATTTATTTATGCATATCAATTCAATAAGAGCCTATAACGTTCATCTTGCTAACCTGTATCTTGATATCGAAAAACAGTCCATTGAAAAGAGAAAACAAGTATATAAAGAAAAATGCTATAAGATTATAGATTATATCAACAAAGGATTGTCGCCTTATCATTGGGGAGTAGAAGAAACATATGAGGATATAAGAGGTAGGAAAACTCCATGTTACTTAATTGGATTGTTTAATGGTGAGAATAAGATGATTGAGAAAATTGAGAAAATGTGAGGTGAATGTATGATAGGTGATCCTGCAACAACGAAAGTTGATATAGATAAATTATCAAAGGCAATGCAACCAAAATAGAATTTAAAAGTATTCTTAGTAACAAGAAAAGCAGATTGGTGTGAAGATGACGCTATTGCAGTTTTAGCAGTAGATAAGTTACATGCTGAACGCTGTGCCAGATGTAATTCTTCTTATTTTGCAAAAGGAGAAGTATTGGTTACTGAGGTAAAAGCAGATAAAGAGAAAGTTATTTTAATTTCAAATGTGGGAGCGTGAAATTTTATGAGAGTAGAAAACGTAAAGGTAACATTTGATATTCCAGTACATTTTGGACAACCAGATAAAAATGGATATGTTTATACAAAAAAATCTTGGGAAGAAGCTGTGAAAAAAGCGGCTGATATACCTACACCAATTGAAATCATTAATGATGATGGTACACGAACAGCATTAGGTGTAACTCAAGATATAAAACTTGTAAAAGATGGAGATGAAAATATCATCAAAGTTTCTGGAATATTATTTTACGGTGGAACTTCTGAAAATGTTGAATTCACTAAAGATGTCATTACTAATGTAACTTTGAATGGAATTGGAATTACAAAGTAGGTGAGAAATGTAAGAAATAATACTAGACACAAATTAATGGTGTGAGGTGGTTATAGAACGAAAGTACAAAGGTCAGAACAAAAAGTAATTAAAAGAGATCATCCCAAATTCAAGATAATTGATGAAATGTGTTTCCGTTCTAAGAATCTATATAACGAAGCAAATTATATAATTCGTCAAGAATTTATTAAAAATGGGAACTACATCAATTATTATAATTTGAACTTTGAATTTAAGACACACGAAAACTATAAATTGTGCTTTAGTCAACCTGCTAATTGTACCTTACGACTGCTTGATAAGAACTGGAAGTCATACTTCAAAGCAATTAAAGATTGGAAAGAGCGTCCTGATAAATATTTAGGAATGCCAAAACTTCCAAAGTATCTTCCTAAAGATGGTAGGTTCCCTTGGATGATACCAAACAATCAACTTGTTTATGATTATGAAAAATCTACTATTTATATCAGAAATCGTTTGTTGAATGATTTTGATTGGAAATGTAGATGTTTGGGAAGACCTATTCAAGTACGTTTTATTCCAAAAGGAACTTGCTATGTCATGGAGATAGTATATGAAATAGAAGTTCCAGATCAACCATCTGAGAGTAATTACATAGCTGCTATTGACATAGGAGTAGATAATCTTATAACAATGTCAAACAATATCGGCAAAAGACCAATTATTGTTAATGGTAAGATTTTGAAATCTATCAATCAGCAATACAATAAGCAAAGAGCCAAATTGCAATCTGAGTTGATGAAAAGAAATAAGAATAGTTGGAGTAAACGTCTCGATTCTTTAACATTTAAGCGATTCTGTAGAGTTAAAAACTATATGCACAACACATCAGCTTTTGTTGTGAAGTGGTGCAAAGAAAACAACATTGATACTTTAGTAATTGGTAAAAATAATACATGGAAACAGAAAAAGAAAGGTATGCAAAATTTTATATTTATTCCGTATGAAATGTTATTGGGACAACTCAAATATAAATGTGAAAATGCAGGAATCAAATATATAGAAGTGAATGAAGCGTATACATCTGGGACAAGTTATTTGGATGACGAAACACCAACAAAAGAGAATTACAATAAAGCGAGACGTATTCAAAGAGGATTATTTCAGGCAAAAGATATGTTAATTAACGCAGATGTCAATGGAAGTCTGCAAATTATGAGCAAGGTATTCCCAGATTCCTATACAGGATATGGAATAGAGGTGGATCTAACGCCTACCATTATAAATGTTGCGAAAGCAGCGTGATTTATGGTAAATGGGTTTTAAAAACCCAATAGAAGATAGGTTTCAAGAAGCAAACCAAAGGAGAAATATAAGATGCAAGAATTGAAACATGAAACATTACAAAAATTTTTAGACGAAGTAATTAAAGAATTAGAATGTGTCAATAAATACTATAAGTCAAGAAATGAAAAAGAGTTATATATTGCAGAATTGGTTGCACCATTATATTACGATTTGTCAAGAAATGTTTATAAATATGTGGAATTTATAAATGATTTAGAACAATGTGATCAATCTGATCCTAGAATAGTAAATTATGGAAATGATGAAGAACGTAATATGGTTACGTTAGTTTTATGTATGTCAAAAATATATAGTAAATATGGTGATTCATATTGTCCATTTAATTATAAGTATGAATTATGTTTTTATAAAGAACATGACAGGTTTGGAAAGTATGAAAAATATTATCATTTTTCGCTTAGGAAAATTAAATGTATATCTTGTGAAACAGTATACTCATCATCTGAAGAATATGAAAAATTCATAGATGATTTTAATACGGTTGGTATCACAGAAGAATATAAACTTTAAGGAGAAAGAATAAATGGCAGGAACATTAAAAGAGATTACAGAAAATTATGAGAAATTACATAGATTGCAGATGATTGAAACAATCTTAGATAAAATGCACAGCTATGTTCGTGATGTGGTTAGCAGAGTAGAAGATGATTTTGATGATTGTGTCGATTTTGAAGATTATATTACAGAAAGCGTTATAAAAAATACGAAAGATAATCTTGAAACATTAGGAAAATATTTGAGGTGTAAGTCGTATGCTGATTTAATAAAAGAAGCAATTGGTAAACAATAGGCAATAAAACGCTCGTTTTAAGTAGTAGGAAAGGATATAAAAATGGATATTGAAAAAGTTAAGCAAGAATATTTTAACACATTGAGTGAGTTACAGAATGAGATGTTACTTTTACAGAGTAGAATCAAAAAAGCAAAAAATCAACTACTAATTACAAAAACGGAAGAAGATATTAAACAATTTCGTAAGGAGAATGATTTGGAAGAGGGGTTAAAACACATTTCGTTATTCGATTAAAAGGAGAAAATAAATTTATGATAATGATAAATGAGAATTGGGAGCAAGTCAAAGATTTATCAGATGTTCTCCGAATTGTATCTGAAAATATTGGTAGTGAATTTGCTCAGAAAGTAGAAGAGATATGTGGAGAGCCAAGCGAAGAATTATATACAGCATATCAGAAGTTAGAAAATGAGAAAGATGAATTAGAACGAAGATGTAATGACTATGATGACATATTAGAAAGTTTGAATTATCTGAATGACCAAATAGATAAACTGGAAGAGTACATAGATGAAAATAAAGACGGTACTGACTTTATGGAAGGTATGATAAAGGCATTTGAAATGATTGAGAGGTGATTGAAGGTGTTATGGTCATGGAATGAAACAGATAGTGAAACTTGGACACATGGTACGTTTAACACTAAAGATGAAGCAATACAGGATGCTATAGGTTGTAGAAAATGGATTGAAAGAAGTTTATCTACAGATAATCCAATAATTTATGTTGGTGAGTGTAAACTTGTTCCGCTAAGAACTGACCCTGATCCAGATAGAATTATGGAGGAGTTAGACGAAGCATATTGTGATGATTCTGGATGTGATACATACATTTATGATGGTGTAACTGACGAAGAGAGAAAATGGTTAGAGGATAAGCTATCAGAGTTAATGTTTGAATTTCATCAAAAGATTGGTTTGAATCCTGGATGGTTTAAAGTTGTTTCTATGGAAGAAGTTAATTTGAATGATTATAGATTAAAGAAAGGGTGATATAAATAAGTAAAGTAGTATTTGTTAGTATAGATAAGCCGAAAAGATGGGGCGAATGGCACTCAGGAAGTACAGATAGTGTTTATTATAGTGATTTTTTAAATGAAAATGAAGATGTGAATAATTTTTTAGAACAAGTAAAACATGATTATTCAGATAATAATTTATCTGACAATAAATGTGATCACGAATATTACATAAAGTATGTTGTACTAGATTATAATAAAAATGACGTTAAAGGATTTGAAACATTATGTAGAATGATGAGAGCTTACAGTTCTTACAACAATAGAAGATAAGAAGGCTTAAAACCACGCTTTCATTTGGAGGTAATGAAAATATATGCTAAGTAAAAAAATATTAACTATACAAGAATGTCAATTCAGTCTGCCTAACGACTTTGAAGGAACTTTAGGAGATGCATTAATGCTATTAGCAAAACATAGATTACAATCTGAATCGAATCAGAAAATCAACATAAAAGATGAAGAATGTGATTGTTATACAGAATTAATTAAGGATGATGATATCCTATGTTCTATAAAATATGCACTGTGCAAATTATCTGAAGATGGTACTAAATGGTATCCGCTATAAAACAAGTCTTTCAAGAGGATATATTGTATGAAAAGATCAGAAATTAAAAGAAGACAATATTCAGATAGGAGTCAGTCAGAGTTTAGTCATAGATGTGCTTGTTGGGCGAATAATCATAATGGTTGGGCAAAGATGAAAAAGAAAAATAGAAGATTGTTCAAAAAGAAGTTTAGAGAAGAAACAAAAAAGAAATAGAATCGCAATTATAAAGGAGAAAAAGAAATGAATGGTAAAGAATATCAGGAATTAGCAATGAGAACGTATGATGGCTATGCAATGAATCGCTTATCTTCAAATGTTATGAGTGCTACTTTTTATGAAACAGCAGCACTTTTAAATGGTGTCTTAGGACTTACAGGAGAAGCCGGAGAAGTTTCTGATTTAGTAAAGAAAGGAATTTTTCATGAAAAAGGAATTGACAGAGAGCATTTAGAAAAAGAATTGGGTGATGTAATGTGGTATATAGCTCTTATATGTCATACATGTGGTTTTGATTTAGATGAAATTATGCAGATAAATATTAATAAGTTGAAATCACGTTATCCTGAAGGTTTTGATGTTGTAAAAGCTAATAATAGAAAAAATGGAGATGTGTAATGTATAAGCAAATAATTATTGCTCGTAAAGATTTAAATATGAGTCCTGGAAAGTTAGCTGCACAAGTATCTCATGGGAGCATGGCATTTTTAATATGGATGGTTAGAGATAATAGTCATCCGCTCGCATGTCAAGGTGAATACGAATCTAAATTTAGGATTGAAAATGATTTATATGAACAATGGATCAATGGAGAATTTACAAAGTGTATTCTTCAAGCTAAAAACAAGAATCAACTTTTAAAAGCTAAAACTATGGCAGAAGAATTAGGTATGAAGGAAGGAAAAGACTTCTGGCTCATTTACGACAATTGCCATACAGAATTAGAACCAGAAGAAAATGGTAGAACTTTAACAGTGATTGGATTTAAACCTATGGATGCAGAAATTATTGATCAGATAGGTAGAAAATATCATTTATATGTGTAGATAAATTGTGTGTTTCAAAGGGAGGATAAAAATGCATTGGGAAGAGTATATTTGTAAATATTTAATTAATTTAAAACCAAAACAAACAGATTGTTATGACATTAGAAGATACAGATGTACAAAACTAAATTGTGTATTTGATGAATTTCATAACAAGTGTGAAAATTGTAAATACGATACAACACAAATATATGAAGAATAGTAAGTTTGAGGAGGAATGTGGTTGATAGAAGTGATTAAATTGTTTAGACAGATTCAGGAAACAAGTAGTCTGAATGACAAAAAGGTAATTATTCTTGCAAACAAAGACAACGAATTATTTAAAGAATGTTTGAGGTTTCTATTAGATAGAAATATTACAACAGGAATTGCAGAAAAGAAATATGATTCAATTACGGTTCAAACATCAGATTGGGTACATAATGATGTTGATAGTGAATTTTTAGAATTGCTGAATTATATTAAGCAGCATAATACAGGAAGAGAAGAAGATGTAATACAGGTACGGTCGTGGTGCTGTACTATGAGTAACGATGTAAAGGACTTTGTTAGAGGACTGATAACAAAAAGCATAAAAATTGGAGCAGACGCAAAACTTGTAAATAAGTGTATTTCAGGATTAATACCAACGTTTGATGTTATGCTTGGTACTCCGATTGATAAAGTAAAACTAAAAGGTAATGAATGGATCTCGATATCTAGGAAATTGAACGGAACTCGGTGTGCATTTATTGGTGATAAGTGCATGACCAGACAAGGGAAAGAATATAAAGGATTGGATCATATTATATCAGATTTACATCAATTAGGTCTGAAAAACTGTTTTGTAGATGGAGAATTAATCTACAAGAATGAAGAGGGATTATCTGACTCAGAAGCTTTTCAAAAAGGAACAGGAATAGCAATGAGTAAAGACAATGACAAGTTTGATTTGAAATTAGTGATTTTCGATGTGTTTCCATTAATAGAATTCTGGAGCGGTAAATCAAAAGATTCATATTATGAACGCAAACAAGAATTGCTTGGAATCAAAGAAGATATAGAATTATTTGATGAAGTACATAATGTTGAAGTGGTGCAAATGTGCTATGAAGGAACAGATCACACTCAAATTTGGAAATGGTTAGACTATGCAGAAGAAAATGATTGGGAAGGTATTATTCTTAATTTAGATACTCCATATGAGTGCAAACGAACAAAGAACTTAATTAAAGTGAAGAAATTCTTTAGTTGTGATATTAAATGTACTGGTGTTGAAGAAGGATCAGGACGCAATAAAGGAACGTTGGGAGCATTGGTATGTGAATATAAAGGAAATAAAGTTAATGTAGGCAGTGGATTCTCTGGTGAAGACAGAAAACAAATTTGGCAGCATCCAGAAGATATTATCGGGAAAATCATAACTGTAAAATATAAAGAAGAAACTAAAAATAAAGATGGTGGTATATCAATTCAGTTTCCAGTGTTTGAAACTGTAAGATTTGATAAAAATGAACCAAGCTATAATTAGTCTAATTTTCAATTGGATCATATCTTAAACAGAGAAGTAATAAATGTAACTCGTAAACATATCAAATAAAATTCAAATTTCAACGGAGGATAAATGAATATAAAGATTAAAATTTTGCTGTCAGTAATGATAGTTCCTTTAAGTGCGCTTGTCGTCCCCTTAGGGGGACATAGTGAAAATTCAAAAACTGAATCTATGGCAGTACAAGAAACAGCAATATTCACAGGAATTAGTGCTGAAAATTTTGTAATAGAACAACCAGTATCAATAAATTTTGAAATTGATAATGCTATCGAAGAAATGAATTATGAAATGACTGAAATAGAAACCATCACAGATAAGAAAGAATGGTTCATTGCTTATAAAAGTATTATTGAGGAATATTCGTACATAATTGATCCACCAGAAACAATATATGATTATTTTACGGAAGAAGAATTAGATTTACTTTTTCGTGTTGTACAAGCAGAGGTTGGAGATGAATATTCATTTGAATCTAAAGTCAATGTTGCAAATGTAATATTTAACAGATTTTATCATGAAAGATTTCCTGATACATTATCAGATATTTTAGTGCATGATCAATTTTCGCCAATTGCTGACGGTAGATATAAAGAAGTGGAAGTTACAGAAGATACTATTCTTGCATGTGAGTATGCTTTTACGATGGACGATACTACGGATGGATGTTTATTCTTCGATAGTAATAATACATTAAATTATCAATTTGTATTTAATGATTCAGCACATAATTTTTACAAATATAGGGAGGAGAAATAATATAGGTAAATGTATTGATTTAACAGGACAAAAATTTGGTAAATTAACAGTTTTGTATAAAAACAGTAAAAGATTTCCATGTGGACGTTTGACAACATATTGGCATTGCAAGTGTGAATGTGGAAATGAGTGTGATAAGTCATCACAACAATTAAGAAGTGTTAAATATATATCCTGTGGAAAATGTAGTCCACAAAAGATAAGAAAAAATTATAAAGATATAGCGGGTATGAAATTTGGACGATTGCTAGTATTAGAGATAGATACGGAAAGAAGGAATATAGATTTCGAGAAACAACTTAATTCTGGTATTAGATTATATTGGAAATGTCAATGTGATTGTGGAAATAAAATAACTGTAAGAGGAGACTTATTAAGAAGTGGGAGAGTCTTATCTTGTGGGTGTTATCAAAAAGAAATTGCTACATATGTAACTCCAAAATTAAATTGGAAAACAAATGAAATAATTGAATTAGAAGATTCAATTTTGATTGAATCTTCTAATGGTGACGATTACTTCAGAATTGATAAGGAAGATTATAGAAAAGTTAAAGATTATTGCTGGTGTAGTTCCCATGGATACGCAGTGGCTCCTATTAGAGGGGAGAAAAACAAATTTGCCAGAATGCATAGAATTATTATGGATTGTGGTGAAAATGAAGATGATTTAGTTGTAGATCATATTAACCATGATATTACAGATAATCGAAAAAGAAATTTACGAATAGCAACCAATGCACAAAATAATTGGAATTCTATTAATTCACATAATTCTGGTATTAAATATAATTCTAATAAAAATACATGGAAAGTATCTATCAATTATAATCTTCAAAATATTAATCTTGGAGAATTTAACTCTTATGATGAGGCGCAAGAAATTAGAAATAAAGCAGAACAGATATTTTATGGAGAATTTCAATATGGAGGTAACAAATGAATAAATTGAAGATAAAATTATCAACACCAGAGATGGTAGGTGATTTTATTAATGTATGTTCAAAATATAAGTGTGATATTAATGTTTATGACGGAAGAGTTATATTAGATGGAAGATCAATTATAGCAATGTTTAGTATCACACAAGGAAAAGTAATTGAAGTGCAAGCTATTAGTTCAGACAAAAGTGTTATTTCATCGTTTATTGGAGATATGAAAAAATTTGAAGTTTAAAACAAAATATTAAAAGAAAAAAGGAGAAGAAAAAGTATGAGAATTATTGAACCTAGTTATGAGATTTTAACAGAGATTTCTGATGGCGGAATCAAGGAATTACAGCATATCGAAAAGATTGGTAGAGTTTGTTATAAGTCGGAGGACAAGATTACAGAGGATGGTGAATCCGCTAAGAAATTTGTACAAATGCTAATTGGCAGAGAACACGAAGCAATGATTGAACATTCAACATTGTCGGTTAAATTCACGGTGGATCGTGGTGTATCACATGAATTGGTTAGACATAGAATTGCTTCTTTTGCTCAGGAAAGTACAAGATACTGTAACTATTCTAAAGATAAATTTGGTAAAGAAATTACAGTAATTAGACCATTATTTTTTGAAGAAGGATCTGATAAAGATGTTGCATGGACTGATGCAATGGTATCGGCTGAACATATGTATTTTGAATTGTTAGATTTAGGTGCCACACCGCAAGAAGCACGTTCTGTATTGCCTAATAGTACCAAAACAGAAATTACGATTACTGCTAATTATAGAGAGTGGCGCAACTTCTTTAAACTTAGAACAGCAAAAGCAGCACATCCACAGATGACTCAGGTTACAAGACCATTGCTGAAAGAACTGAAGACAATATTACCTATTATTTTTGATGATATTGAAGTGGAGGAATAAATACATATATGATTATTGTCTTACTAGGGGCTTCCGGATCAGGGAAGTCCACAATTGAAAATGAACTTGCAACACATCATGGCTTTGAAAAGATTATTTCATACACTACTAGGCAACCAAGAGTTGGTGAAGAAAATGGTAAGGATTATTATTTTGCAGAAAATAATACATTTGCAGCAATGATTAACACTGGTGTTTTGGCTGAATACGATGAATATTCACAGGGTAGATTATATGGAACTTTGAAATCCGATTATATAGATGGTAATAAAGTAGTCGTGCTTACACCAAACGGACTCAGACAGCTTAAACAGAGTTGTCCAAATGATAATATTTTCACTGTACTTGTAAATGCCAGTCTTGGTACAAGAGTAAAAAGGTATATTGATAGATGTGGAGTTAATCAGTTCACATTTGACGACAAGAATGAAATTGCATCAAGAGTAGAAAGGGATTTCGCAATGTTTTTAGGATTAGAGAGAGAAGTAAATCTTGTAGTTGATAATAATGAAGGAACTAATATTAATGATGTTGTAAAAGAAATCTTAGAGACAGAAAGGATGTATGAAAATTGAATAAAACAATTTACCTTGCCGGAGCAATGTCTTGCTATTTCAATACAAATCAACATGACTATCCTAAAAAGTGGAGAGAAGATGCAAAGAAATATGTCAAGCAACTTTATGATGATATAACACTTATGTCACCAACAGATTTCTATCAGATAGGTAAAAATTATCACAAATCTGATTCTGAAGTTATGCGATTTGATCTCAGAATGGTTAGAGAAGCAGATATAGTATTATGTAACCTTCGAAATTTACATAGCTCATTAGGAACAAGCGATGAAATTTTATATGCGTTCATAAGTGGTAAACCCGTTATTGGATTTATAGATGATAATTCAGAAGTAAAAAATATTCATCCTTGGAAAATTGAACAACTTGACAGAATTGAAACTGGTAAAGATTCTATGGAAAGAGCAATAGATTACATCTACAGATATTATGTAGACAGGTACAATTAAAAGAAAGGAGATATTAGAAATTTTAGAAGTAATTAGTACGAGCCATGCGTTAGCCAAAGAACTATTAAGTAAACCAGACGGTTTCATAACAGCTACGCTTGGCGATGAAGAATATGTAATTAGTAATACACAAAGAATTGCCACTCATGCAAATATAGATGATTCAGTTACGCATTGGACATTAAATTTGCGTGATGGCGGTAATGGAAATTTGAAGAGGTAAATAATATGACAGATTTGATGAAAAATGAATATCTGTACAATTTAAATTTCAGACAATATGTAAATGAATATTGTTATAGAAATAATTGTGCCATACATGAAGCATTTAATAAGGACGAAGTAAAAAGAATGTTTTGGAGATATACAGAGGTATAACAAATGGGTTTTACATTGGAAGAAATAAATATGTTGTTAGAATTATTAACTATAGAACAAAGCAAACAGACAACAAAGAATAATGAGAGTATTGTCGAAAAGTATGAAGCTATCAAACAGAAGTTACATATGCTGACTAGAAATTTTAGAAGTTGAAATGCCTGTTTCATTGACACAAGTGAGGTGAAATTTTTGAAAATTAATTTATTTGATGATCTTTGGAAGTTTGAGATTGATTGGAAAGCAGTTGTAGGTATTGGAATTGTAATTTTAGGATGTGCGTTATTAAATATATGAGGAGGAATGTCATATAAATACAATAGTAATAAATTTATTTGGTGAGCCAGGAGCAGGTAAAAGTACGGCTGCTATGGATATCACTGCAAGATTAAAAAGAAAGGGAATTAATGCAGAGTATGTTTCTGAGTTTGCAAAAGATAAGGTGTATGAAAATAATGGAGAAGTATTCAAACATCAGGAATATCTATTTGGTAAGCAATCTTTCAAGATGGGAAGAGTAAGAGATAAAGTTCAGGTTATGGTAGTGGATTCTCCTTTGATCCTTTGCATTGTATATAACAATGATAAAACACTTGGAGAATATTTCAATAAGACAATTCGCAATGTATTCGATTCATATGAAAACAGGAATTATTTACTTACAAGAAAGCATACATACGAAGATGAAGGAAGATTCCAGAATGAAGAAGAAGCATTGGAAGTTAGGAAACAGATTATTAATGCGTTAGATACTATGAATATTACTTACAATTTTGCTACATCAAGTGAATTGGATTGTGAAATTATAGCAAATAGAATCGCAGAGGAGATTAGAGAGAATGAACAGTAAAGGACATTTATTTATTAGCCTTGGTAAATCGGCTATTAGAATTGTTGGTGGTATTGTTGCTTTAGCTAAGAAATCAGTTGTACCATTGGCAATAGGGGTTATTGTGGCTGAAATTGGTGGAGTGCTGGAGGAAGTAGTTGATGAACGATAGTGAATATGTAGGAGGACGAATAACTATTGCAGATAATTAAGAAAGACGGAACATTAGAAAATTACGATGAACAAAAAATAATCAATGCTTGTAATAAAGCGGCTAGAAGAGCAATGATTGAACTTTCTGATCAAGATTATCAAATTATTTGTAACGCTGTATATGACAAATTAGTAGAAAATGATTTAGAAGAAACAGAAATTTACGAAATGCACAATATTGTAGAAGCAGTATTAGAAGAACATTATCCGCTTGTTGCGAAAATGTATAAAGAATATAGAAATTACAAAAAAGACTTTGTACATATGATGGATAAGGTATATGAAAGAAGTCAGGCGATCAGATATATAGGAGATAAGAGTAACGCCAATACTGACTCTGCATTGGTAGCAACAAAAAGAAGCCTTATTTATAACGAATTAAGTGGAGAATTATATAAAAAATTCTTTCTTACACTTAATGAAAGACAAGCTATGAAAGACGGGTATATCTACATTCATGATAGAAGTGCAAGGCTTGATACATTCAACTGCTTTAGACGAGATACAAGATTTATTACGAAAGATGGTGTAAAATCGTTTTATGACTTTTATGATGGTGATACCACAATGGTATTATCACATAAAGGAATATGGAGAAAAGCAACTGTTCACAAATTGGGTTGGCAACCAATTCAAAAAGTAATATTTAAAAATTCAAGTGCTAATAGTGAAGAATATAATATTTACTGTACGCCAAATCATAGGTGGATATTATCAAATGGAGAAGAAACAACAGAACTAAGAATTGGTGATACTCTTACAAATATTACAGATAGAACAAATTTTAACTGGGATGAATTATCATTAGAAAATAAGAAATTATGGTGTAAAGGATTTGCATTAGGAGATGGGGCTGTATCTAATGAAAGATCAAGACCAAATTATGTGTATATTCATCTTTGCGACCATAAAAATAAGTATCACAATAGATTTGAAGATGCGGGATATTCTGTTACACAACCAGATTCATACAATGGGGACTATTTAGTTTCTATGATGTCGGTTAGAAATAAAGAGATTCCGTGGTTAGAACTAACATATGAGAACGTATTATATTATATAAACGGTCTTATGTGTGCTGACGGAGGGAGAGTTTTTGCTGATAATCCGTCAAGAGAATTTAAATCAATTCAAGTAACTGGTAAATTGAATGATTATATTTATGATTTATTGAATATAGCTGGATACTATGTCACCTCGCAGAGCGATTTGACAGAAAATAAAACAAATTATGGAAAGCGATCAGGTATTACAATTAAATATGGTGTTAGTTCAACATTTAGCAGGATAGGTAAGTATAGGGTTGTTGATATACAGCCAGAAAAATTAAATCCTAAAGCAGAAGTATGGTGTTTGGATGTTGAGGAAGACCATAGTTTTATTCTTGAAGGTGGTATTCCAACTGGTAACTGTGATTTAATGCGTGTTGGGAAGATTATGCAGGGTGGATTTGAGATGGGAAATGTCTGGTACAATGAACCCAATTCACTTGATACAGCGTTTGATGTTATGGGAGATATTATTCTCTCAACAGCGGCACAGCAATATGGAGGCTTTACAGTTCCAGAGGTAGATAAGATTCTTGCTCCATATGCAGAAAAATCTTATCAAAAATATTATAATGAATATTACAAAATCATTAAAGAATTGGAAGAAATAGATTTTGTTCATATTTCTGATGATTTGCAATACAAATTAGATATTGATAATATTTATAATCCAAAAACATTTGAAGAAATGTTGCTTAATGACGTTGCTAAAAGATATGCTACAAAAAAGGTGAAACGTGACTTTGAGCAAGGGTGGCAAGGGATTGAATATAAATTGAATACGGTCGGAAGTTCGCGAGGTGACTATCCTTTCGTTACGATGACTATTGGATTAGCAACAGATAAATTTGGTAAGATGGCAGCTATTACATTACTCAATGTGCATAAGGAAGGTCAAGGTAAAAAAGGTTTTAAGCGTCCTGTGCTATTCCCTAAAATTGTATTTTTGTATGATAAGAATTTGCATGGAGATGGTAGTGAGAAATATGAAAGCGCAGATGTATTTAATGCGGGTATTGAATGTAGCAGTAAGACAATGTATCCTGATTGGTTGTCTTTGACGGGTAATGGATATGTGCCTGAAATGTATAAAAAATATGGAAGAGTAGTCAGTCCCATGGGATGTGTCGATGGTAAGGAAATTATTACTTACAGATATAATGGACAGCTATATGTAGAATCATTTGAAAGAATGTGGAATAGATTGTCTGATTTTTTTGAACTACATCAACAAATTAAAGGACAACCACATTTATACATGGATTTGAAAGATGTAGAAATCTACGATACAGAGATTGGGTTTGTTAATACTCAAAAAATTATAAGAAATGTTTCAAATGATTGGGTAGATTTACATCTATCAAATGGTAGAAGATTGCTATGTACATCTGATCACCCTATTACAATACAAAATAATGAAACAAAACAAGCCAAAGAACTTAATTGCGGTGAAAAAATTCTTATAAATTCATCTCAATATGCAGAAGAAAATATCGTGTTTAATAATGATAAAGCATGGTTATTAGGTTTTTTACTGTGTGATGGGTGTTATCAGTCAAATCATATTTTTGCTTCAATAGCGGCAGAAGGAGAAGACGATATTGAATTAAAGTTCCATTCTGTATTTAGAAAATATTTTGATTTAGATACAAAAACAGTTCTTCAAGAACGTGGTAAAAAAGGTGTTTATAAAGACCTAATTGCGATTGCAGATGATAAAAATAATTTACAAAGAACTATAAATTATTTGACAGAAAAATTTGGTGGTATCAATAAAGTTAATAGACATATTCCAAATGAAGTTTTCTCATGGAATTATGAAAGCAAATTGGCATTTTTAGCAGGAATGATAGATGCTGATGGATATATTAATGATAATTCGCATGGCGGATCTGTCGTTCAAATTGGTTCTACAAATAAAGAATTAGCTTTACAACAAATGGCGCTAGCACAGGCACTTGGTATGCCAGCTAAAATATATCATAATCATTACACTAAGAAAAATCCAAATGCTATTAGATATAGAATAGAATTTTATCCAATAGAAGAATTGCTAAACTATATAGTTTGTGATAAAAAGAGCGACCATTATGAAGAAATGTTGTCAAACCATTATAATACAAACGCAGAAGTAATTGAAGTTTTACCAGTTGAAACAACTATGTATAGTTACGATGTAACAACTGATAGTGAGCATTTTGAAGTGAGTGGGATATATAGTCATAATTGCCGAGCCTTTTTATCGCCATGGTATGAGAGAGGAGGTATGCGCCCGGCAGACGAAAATGATAAACCAATATTTGAAGGACGTTGTAACTTAGGCGTTGTGTCACTTCATCTACCGATGATATTGGCAAAAGCAAGACAAGAATCAAAAGATTTTTATGAAGTCCTAGAATATTATCTTGAACTTATTAGAGGATTACACAAACGTACTTATGATTATATAGGAGAACTAAGGGCAAGTGTAAATCCAGTAGCTTTCTGCGAAGGTGGTTTATATGGTGGAAATTTAAAGCCAGAGGATAAGATTAAATCAATTCTTCCTCCAATGACTATGAGTTATGGAATAACAGCATTGAACGAATTACAAAGATTATATAATGGTAAATCTATCCGTGAAGATGGTGAGTTTGCATTAGAGGTAATGCAATATATTCAACAGTACATAGATAGAATTAAAGAGGAAGATCATATTTTATATGCAATCTACGGTACACCAGCAGAAAGCCTTTGTGGATTACAGATAGAACAGTTCCGTAAAGTATATGGAATCATTGAGAATGTATCAGACAAATCTTATGTAAGCAATAGTTTCCATTGTCATGTATCTGAACAAATGTCCCCTATTGAAAAACAAGATAAAGAGGAAAGGTTTTGGGGATATTTCAACGGAGGAAAAATCCAGTATTGCCGTTACAATTTGGGATATAACATAGAAGCAATTAAGACTCTGGTTCTCAGGGCAATGGAGAAAGGTTTCTATGAAGGTGTAAATCTTGCGATGTGCTACTGTGAGGATTGTGGATATCAGCAAGTAGAAATGGATGCTTGCCCTAAGTGTGGTAGTAGTAAGATTACCAAGATTGATCGGATGAACGGCTACCTTGGGTTTACTAGGGTTCATGGTGAAACGAGATATAATCCTAGTAAAGTGGCAGAAATCGCAGATAGGGTGTCGATGTGAAATATTTAGTGTATTGTTATACAAATAAAATTGCAGCAAGAGATGTTGGAGTAAAATATCTTGGTATATGTAGAGCGATTAAAAATAATTGTAAATCTGGTGGATTTTATTGGAGAAAGGTGGTGTAAATATCAATTATCACAACATAACTTATCCAGATATGAATAACGGAGAAGGTTTGAGAGCCGTGTTATGGCTCTCAGGCTGTTCTCATAGATGCAAGGGATGCCAAAATCCTCAAACATGGGATGCAAATAGCGGTATCCCATTTGATGAATCAGCAAAAGAAGAATTATTTAGAGAGTTAGATAAAGATTATATTTCTGGACTGACACTGACAGGAGGTGATCCGCTTTTTGAAAGCAACCTGGATGGCGTGTTAGATTTAGTCACTGAGGTTAATGAACGATACAATACCCCACAGGACACCAATGAAATCCGTCTTTCAATACATAAGAAATCAATCTGGTTATATACAGGATTTACATGGGAAGATATTATGGGCTATAAAACGCCATTTGATAATGTAATGACAGCACATAATAGTGATATTTTATATGATTATCATATGTGGAAACGAAAAAATATTATATCTAAGTGTGATGTTTTAATAGATGGCCAATATATAGATTCGCAACGTGATATCACTTTAAAATGGAAAGGTTCATCAAATCAGAATGTGATTGACATTCAAAAATCAATACAAAAAGGCGAAATAGTATTATGGCAGACATGATTTTAACGAGTGAATGTGAACAATGTCCTCAATCAATAATTAATGATGAAAATAAGTCAAAAATAACTATATACTGCAAAGTTAAAAAGAGAATATATTATTGGGGGCAGTATGTTCCATGTAATTATAAAGAAAAGAAAAAGGAGTAATTTTTTGACTGTAAATACACATACATCTTATATAAATAAAAATATAGACAAGAAGTGGTTACTAGACAATGGGTTTAGACTTAACAGATTGTTCAGTGATGAAGAAACAGAAACATATACATATAGATTCCCTGTGTGGAAACATAATAAATTTACAATTCTGGAATGTGAACTAAAAGTGGTATTAGGTGAGGAAGAAATCAATGTAAATGTATATGACTATAATACAAATGATAGATATGTTCCATTTTATTATTGTGAATATGGAAATTATGACAGGATGTTAAAAGAGATTAATGGAAAAATTGAAGCGGTATTAAAAAGATTAGGCATCAAGAAAATAGATAGGAGAAAATAGGAGATGGAACCTAAGACAATCAAGATTAAATATTTTACAGATGAAATAGAGAAACTTGCTTATATAGACGGTAAGTCAGATTGGATCGATCTGCGTTCCGCAGAGGAGATTGACCTGAAAGCGGGAGAGTTCAAGCTAATTCCGCTTGGAGTCGCTATGGAACTCCCAAAAGGATATGAAGCGCACGTAGTTCCCAGAAGTTCTACATTTAAGAATTTCGGAATTATTCAGACAAATCATCAGGGTGTGATCGACAGCTCTTACTGCGGAAACAATGATGAATGGAAAATGCCTGTGTATGCTATTCGTGATACGGTAATACATAGAAACGATAGAATCTGCCAGTTCCGCATTATGGAGAACCAGCCTAAAATTATTTTTGAAGAGGTTACATATCTTGATAATGAAGATAGAGGTGGACACGGAAGTACAGGATATAAGTAACATATTCATTATATTTACTATAAAAATATGAAAGGGTAGAGGCTGCGTATAAAAATTATCGCAGCTTTATTATTAAATAAATGGATAATACATTGTTGAAATTTGTTATTGATAATGATATGATTGATATATCATACGTGCAAGAGCAAATTAATATGAAAAAACGAGAGGAGACACTAAAAAAACACCCATATAAAATATGGAAAGATAAAAATGATTATTGGTACACATATTTACCAAATGGAAACGGGCAAAGAAAATTGATTAAGAGAAGAAAAAAAGAGGACTTGATTGATATTGTAGTGTCATTTTGGGAAGTAAGTGTTGATAACTCATTTAAAAACAGATATGATATATGGATAGAAAGACAAAGAAAATGTGGGAGAACGGATAACACTATATATAAATATAGATGCGATTACAAGAGATTTTTTTCCGATGATGAAATATGTAAAAAGAATATTACACAGATTGATGATGAGTATATTTATGAATATATATTTCGCCTGCTCAAAAGAAAACAAGTAACATACAGGGCATTAAAAAGCATGTTTGGCTATATCAATGGAGTGTTTGAAAAGTCAATTATAGATAAAGTAGTTAAAGACAATCCATGTAAATATGTTGATTTGCCAACATTTAAGCAGTTTTGTAAAGAAGAAAAAGAAAAAATCACAAATGAGAGGACGCTGACAGTTGAAGAAAAAACTGCATTACTTAAAAAACTTGACTCAGCATATGATGGTAAACCTAACTATATTGTAAAATATGCAGTGGAATTAGCCATGTATACTGGTATGAGGGTTGGAGAGTTGGCTGCTTTAAGATGGGAGGATATAAATTTCTCTCAAAATGAGATCACCATTCGGCACTCAGAAAAATACAACCAAGTGAAAAAAGAGTATACTATATCAACGACAAAAAATAGCAGGATTAGAAAAATTCCTCTTACAAGTGAAATGCGGGATGTATTGTTACGGGTTAAAGAAATAGAGATGAAAAATGGGTATTTATCAGAGTATGTATTTTCTAATGAAAATGGGAGAATACACTCAAGAGTAATATCTAATTGTGCAAGAAATCGAACAATGACAAAAGAATTTTCAAATCCAAAGAGCATTCATTCAATAAGAAGAACTGTAAACTCGGATATGCGCTGTAATGGTGTATCCCCGGTTGTTGCCGCTTCGTTGTTGGGACATACTGTTAAAGTAAATAATGAAAATTACACTTATGATGTATCTAATATGGAATATAAAGCATCCATTGTATCCGAGATAAATAAAAAAACAAAATGTATGTGATATATTTTTTGATTACTTTTTGATTACTTTGATGTTTTTGGTATTGAAAACCATTGATTTTACAGGACATTGGCAACCACGTATGGGTTCAAGTCCCATCGCCGGCATCCTATGGCGTGAAGCTGGACAAACTGTCCATGTTTCGCGCTGTTTTTGTATTTAGAGAAATATAAGCGTGTCAGTCCATTAGTGTGTTTTACGCTGCGAAATCAGACAGAGGGTAATCGGCGAACGGTTAGCCTCTTATTTGATTATGTACGGCAGGGTCGTTCAAGAAAGTGTGTTAAAGATAAAGGAGGAATTCCATGAAATTCATTCACTGTGCAGATCTGCATCTTGATTCCAAAATGAGCGCCAACCTTGATAAAGAGAGAGCAAAGGAGAGAAGGTCGGAAATCCTCGATACTTTTGTCCGGATGGTCAGATACGCTTCAAAAAATGAAATAGCGGCAATTCTGATAGCGGGAGATATGTTTGATACGAAAAATATTTCCGCAACGGTCAGAAATACCGTGTTACATAGTATTGCCGGCCATTCCCATATTACGTTTTACTATTTAAAAGGAAATCATGACAGGGATAATTTTCTCTCGGGGCTGGAAGAGATCCCGGCAAATCTAAAATTGTTTTCTTCCCGATGGACTACCTATGAAGAGGCAGGAGGGAAGATAGCGGTTTCGGGATTGGAACTGTCCGCGGAAAATGCCGGATCGGCCTATGTATCCCTTATCTTGGATCCCAAACGGTTTAACATTGTGATGCTCCATGGTCAGGAAACGGAAAGGCAGGCGAAAGATAAGGCAGAGTGTATTAACATAAGAGCGCTTCGGAATAAAGGAATCGATTATCTTGCTTTAGGCCATGTCCACGCTTATAAAAAAGAACAACTGGATACAAGAGGAATCTATTGTTATGCCGGCTGTTTGGAAGGACGGGGATTTGACGAATGCGGCGGGCATGGGTTTGCAGTGCTGGATATAGATGAAGCTACCGGTAAATATACGCATGAATTTGTTCCTTTTGCCAAAAGGAAACTATATACGGTGAATGTGGATGTGACCGGATGCCAAAGGACGGCGGAAATGGTATCCAAGGCGGCTTTGGCGTTACAACAAGAGGGCTGCGAAGAGGAAAGCCTTGTCAAAATCACATTGAGGGGTATGCTGGATGTGGAATGTGAAAAAGATATTTCCTATTTTCTTTCAAGATTCCGGTCCCGATATTATTTTGTGAAAGTGTATGACGAAACTACGCTTAAGGTGGAGATGGACGACTATCGGTTCGACGAGTCGTTAAAAGGCGAATTTGTGCGGCAGGTCATGTCGGATCCGTCCATTTCGGAAGAAGACAAAAAGATTGTTATCCGGTACGGGTTACAGGCAATTGCAGGCGAGGAGGTACAGTGACGGTGAAGATCATATCTTGTTATGTGGAGAATTTCGGAAAGCTCCATGATTATTCCGTTGATTTTTCGGACGGCCTGAATATTGTCTGTGAAGAAAACGGATGGGGGAAGAGTACCTTCGCCGCCTTTGTAAGAGCTATGTTTTACGGGCTGGAGGGGGAAAGAAAACGAAATTTGCTTGAGAATGAGCGAAAAAGATATAAACCATGGCAGGGCGGTGTTTTTGGAGGGAAACTGACCTTTGAAATACAGGGAAAAACATATCAGATTTCCCGTGTTTTTTATGATAAAGAAGCCAATGATGAATTTGAACTTAGAGACGCCCAGACCAATCTGCTATCCAAAGATTACAGTAAGAAGATCGGGGAAGAGATCTTTCAGATCAACAGAGAATCTTTTATGAGGACGATCTTCATAGGGCAGAGCGATTGTAAGACGTCTCCTACCGACGATATCAATGCAAAAATCGGAAATCTTGCGGATCATGCCAACGACCTGAATCACTTTGAAGAGGCCGATAAAAAATTAAAAGAAATTTTAAACAGCCTGACTCCGGAACGCGTTACGGGTTCCATTGCAAAAAGAAAGGAAGAAATCGCAGGATACGAGCGTATCGTACAGGACGGGGAAGAAATTGTCGAAAGCCTTGACATATATCAGGATCTTTTACATAAAGAAGAAGCGAAATATGAAACATTAAAGGAGCGGTTAAAGGAAACCGGCGAGGAGCAGCAAAAAGTTTCCAAACTGCAGTCCGTGCTGGCAAAGAGATCGGAATGGGAGAGATTAAAAAAATCGGTGTTAAGAAAAAAAGAAGAGGCCCAATTGCTGACGGGGAAATTTCCCGGAGAGATTCCGCCCGCGGAAAAAGTAAAAGAAAAAATCTCGGAATGCGGAGATATGGAAAAGGCTTTTGAAAGGCTGTCCATGTGTCAGGTTCCGGAGGCAGAAAAAGCGGAACTGTCCGCATTGACGTCTGCGTTTCAGAAAGGCATACCCGCTAAAGAAGATCTGGAAGAGAAAATCGGGGAGGCCGGAAGGCTTCGGAAGATCGTTTTGGAATACAGTTCGGAACAGATGAGCCCAAAAGAGAGGGAACGGCTTGAAGAATTGGAGTTCTGCTTTGGAGAGGACACGGAAAGCGTAGCTTCGGTAGTCGGAAAATGGAACGCCAGAAATACAAAGAAAGCGGCCTTACCTTCCAATCAGGCAGCATTGACGGCGTTAAAGGCTTCTGTGGCAGGAAAGCAACCGCAGAATTCCCTAAAACGGACTGTTTTCCCGATCATAGGAGCAGCGATTGCCATAATGGGAGTCCTTATTACGATCGCGTCCTTTTTAACGGTGGGAATGGCTATGATCGTTGCAGGGGCGCTTATGATTATTTTGCCGATTCTTTTAGGAAAGAAAAAAGCGGAACCGGAGCAGAACCAAGTGTCTCCGGAACTGGAGCGTTTAGAGCGGATCATTGAGGAAGATATGCGGTTTATTGCCGTAGCCGACCAAGAGGTGGGCGACTATCTGCAAGTCCACGGAAAGAGTTTCGACGAGCATACGGCCTTTGCCGCTTTGCAGGAGATTACGGAAGAAGCCGTGGAATATTCGTCTTTGAAGAAAAAAGCGAGAAAAGCAAAGGAGGGCGTACAGGCGGCAGAGATAGAAACCATACGGAAGTCAATAGACACTTTTTTCTTACAATACGGGATCGCCTCGTCGGAGCCGAGATATGCTGATGACTTATACGCGCTCAGGAATAAGGCGGCCAGATATGCAGAACTGACGCTTAAGAAAGAGAAGCTTGAAAAGGCGCAGGCTCAATATAACGCCATGCGGGCAAATATGGATGCGTTTTTACGAGAATACGGTTATGAACCTGCCGACGACTGCCTGTTACAATTGTATCATATCAGGGAAACAATGGAAGAGCGCCAGTACGCTTTAGAAGCTTTTCAGGATATGAAAGCAGAATTAAACAGATTTGAAGCGGAAACGGATATTCCGGCGCTGGAGCAGATACAGACGGAAGAAAATCTGGCTTCACTGGAAGAATTGAATCAAAGGATGGTGCGGCTTACGGAGGAGATGGAGCAGGTGCATCATACGATTATCAACTATAATAAGAACCTGGAAGACCTTCAGGAAAGATATGACGAGCGGGAAGAGTGCCGCATAAAGTTAAAGGAACTGAAAGCCTTGCAGACGCAGGAACAGAAGAAATACGGACTTGTTTGCAAAGCACGCAGCAAACTGGGAGCGGCAAAGGAGGTTATGACGGCTAAATATGCAGATCCTTTGCTGGAAAGTTTCGGTAAATATTATGAAATGATATCGGGGGATCCGGCCGATCCTTTCCATATCGACGCCAATGCGGCCGTTACGGTGGACGAGCTTGGCAGGCAGAGGGATACAGACGCCCTCAGTACGGGATACAGGGATCTTGTCGGTATCTGTCTTAGGACCGCGCTTGTGGATGCAATGTATCAAAAAGAACGGCCGCTTCTTATTATGGATGATCCTTTTACGAATCTGGACGATGAAAAGATGAGAAAGGGGAAAACTTTTTTAGAAAACATTGCACAAACCTATCAGATTATTTATTTCACATGCAGTCATTCCAGAAGCTGATAAACCGCTGTATTTTCTTTTTCTGCCCCGCATAGGAAACCGCTGTGTGGAGGCGGAAGGCTTGAAAACCTTTCAATTGCAAGACTTTTAGGCTGTCAAGAAAAAATACTTGACAGTGTAATAAAGGTGTAGTATGATGGCAAAGGTGCTAAAAGGAAGTGTCGGCAAAATCAGCGAAGGGTGAACCGGCGTGGATGTTTCCGGATACGGAAACGGGAAACGCACACATGGTTATGGAATATGGAAAAGATTGTAGAACAGGGACTTTTATATGATTTTTACGGAGAACTTCTGAATGAGCATCAAAAGCAGATTTATGAAGCGCTGGTCTACAATGATATGTCCTTAAGCGAGATCGCGGATGAACAGGGGATCAGCAGACAGGGCGTGCATGACCTGATTAAAAGGTGCAATAAGGCGCTTGCAGGATATGAAGACAAACTGCATCTTGTAGAAAAATTCCAAAATGCAAAGAAAAAGGTACATTTGATCGACCGGATCGCAGAAAGCGTGGAAGAAGGCGATACAAAAGAGCTTTATGACAGATTGAAGCAGATCAGGAAACTATCCAATGAAATTTTAGAGGAGTTATAGCAGATGGCATTTGAAAGCTTGACGGATAAACTACAAAATGTTTTTAAGAATTTAAGGAGCAAAGGCCGGCTGACGGAAGAGGATGTAAAGATTGCGCTGAAAGAAGTAAAAATGGCTCTTTTAGAGGCGGACGTAAACTTTAAGGTCGTAAAACAGTTTGTAAAATCCGTGGAAGAGAGAGCGGTCGGCAGCGATGTGTTAAACGGCCTCAATCCCGGTCAGATGGTCATTAAGATCGTAAACGAAGAAATGGTTTCCCTGATGGGATCCGAAACGACAGAGATACCTATGCAGCCGGGAAAAGCCATTACGGTGATCATGATGTGTGGACTTCAGGGCGCCGGTAAGACGACGACTACGGCCAAAATAGCAGGGAA
This sequence comes from uncultured Lachnospiraceae bacterium, assembly GCA_910579805.1. GTDB lineage: Bacteria > Bacillota > Clostridia > Lachnospirales > Lachnospiraceae > RGIG3002. The sequence goes on from CAJTWM010000002.1 coordinate 67,794, forward strand.
GTTAAAGCTAAAAGGAAAGAAACCTCTTCTGGCAGCCTGCGATATTTACAGACCGGCAGCGATCAGGCAGTTACAGGTGAACGGGGAAAAGCAGGAAGTGGATGTTTTTTCCATGGGAGAGAATCATAAGCCCGTAAATATTGCAAAAGCGGCCTTGGAACATGCGCAGAAAAACGGTCATAACGTAGTGATTCTGGATACGGCAGGACGGCTTCATATTGATGAAGCTATGATGGAAGAGCTGCAGGAGATCAAAGAGGGGATCCAGGTTCATCAGACCCTTCTTGTAGTAGACGCTATGACGGGGCAGGATGCGGTCAACGTAGCCAAGGAGTTTGACGATAAAGTAGGGATCGACGGCGTCGTTTTATCCAAGATGGACGGCGATACCAGAGGCGGCGCGGCTCTTTCCGTAAAAGCCGTAACGGGAAAACCGATTCTTTATGTCGGTATGGGGGAGAAGCTTTCCGATCTGGAACAATTTTATCCCGACCGGATGGCAGGGCGCATTCTCGGTATGGGCGATGTGCTGAGCCTGATTGATAAAGTGCAGGCCAATATCGACATTGACGAAGAAAAAGAAAAGAAAATGGCTGCCAATATGAAGAAAGGGAAATTCGATTTTGAAGATTACCTGGAAAGCATGAAGCAGATGAAAAATATGGGAGGCCTCTCCAGTATTTTGAGTATGATGCCCGGCATGGGAAGTAAAATGGGCGATATAGAGTCCATGATAGACGAAAAGCAGCTTGCAAGAACGGAAGCCATCGTACTTTCCATGACGTTGGAGGAAAGAAGAAATCCCAAGCTTTTAAATCCAAGCAGAAAACACCGCATTGCAAAAGGCGCAGGTATTGACATCAGTCAGGTAAACCGATTTATCAAGCAGTTTGAACAGAGCCAGAAGATGATGAAGCAGTTTGGCGGTATGGGAGGCAAAAAAGGCAAAGGCCTCTTCGGCGGTCTGGGGGGAATGAAATTTCCTTTCTGACGTCTGGTCTTTTAGAGAAAGAACTAGAAAATTCCGATTATCGGATCGTTTTTCTATTTCTATATATTTTTAAAATTAACGCGGAGGTGAAAAAACATGGCAGTTAAAATCAGATTAAGAAGAATGGGACAGAAGAAAGCTCCTTTTTATAGAATCGTTGTTTCTGATTCCAGATCTCCCAGAGACGGAAGATTCATCGAGGAAATCGGAACTTACGATCCTAACACAGATCCCAGCCAGTTCAAGGTAAATGAGGAATTAGCTAAGAAATGGTTAGCAAACGGCGCGCAGCCTACGGAAGTAGTTGCTAAGATTTTTAAAGCAGCTGGTATTGAAAAATAAGGATGATCATTCTTATTTTGGAGGTGGATGATGAAGGAATTAGTAGAAGTAATTGCAAAAGCACTTGTTGATAATCCGGATGAAGTAGTCGTAACAGAGAAAGAAGAAGGAAAAAATGTGACGATAGAGCTTCATGTTGCCGCATCCGATATGGGAAAAGTCATCGGAAAGCAGGGACGTATCGCGAAAACGATCCGTACCATTGTAAAAGCGGCATCATCCAAAGACGATAAAAGAGTTGATGTGGAAATCATCTAAACATTTAAGTCTATTGACGAGCAAAGAAAGAATTTTCAGGAACCCATGAACATGCAGCAGTGTTTATGGGTTTGCTTATGGGAAAAAATAGAAAGGATAAATGTCTAAAGAAAGAGGAGTTTATATGGAAGATAAGCTGCAGGTTGGGATCATTGCTTCTACACACGGAGTAAGGGGAGAAGTAAAGGTGTTTCCTACTACGGACGATGTGAAGAGGTTCAAGAAGTTAAAAGAGGTCGTACTGGATACGGGAAAAGAGGAAAAAATACTTGAAATAGAAGGCGTGAAGTTCTTTAAGCAGTTTGCTATTTTAAAGTTTAAGGATATAGATAATATAGACGACGTAATACGTTATAAGGGGAAGTCCCTGCTTGTGACGAGAGAGAATGCGGTAAAATTAAACAAGGATGAATATTTTATCGCGGATTTAATAGGATTAAAGGTCATAGATGAGGAGGAGCATGAGATCGGGATATTGAGGGATGTGCTGGAGACCGGTGCGAACGATGTTTATGTTATCGATCATGTGAACGGGAAGGAATTGCTGCTTCCGGCTATCAGGCAGTGCATACTGGATGTGGATATGGAGGCAGGATCTATAAAAGTACACGTTTTGGAAGGATTGTTGGATTGATGAATTTTCATATACTTACGCTGTTTCCGGAAATGGTGGAAAAGGGTCTTAATACCAGCGTGATCGGCAAGGCAGTGGACAAAGGAAGGATCACGTTAAAGACGCATAATATCAGGGACTATACGACGGATAAACATAAAAAAGTCGACGACTATCCTTACGGCGGCGGAGCCGGAATGCTGATGCAGGCGCAGCCGGTTTTCGACTGTTTTTCAGCTGTAAGGGAGGAAATTGAAAAAAGCGGCGGGAAAAGTCGCAGAGTCATCTATGTGACGCCGCAAGGAAAAAGGTTTTGCCAGTCTATGGCCGAGGAGTTTGCCCAAGAAGAAAACCTTGTGATTTTATGCGGACATTATGAAGGGATCGACGAGCGCGTATTGGAAGAGATTGTGACAGATGAGGTTTCCATAGGAGACTATGTGCTGACAGGAGGGGAACTTCCTGCGATGGTCATAACGGATGCGGTAGCCAGACTGGTGGACGGGGTGTTGCATAACGCCGAGTCGGCTCATACGGAGACGTTTTATCACGATCTTTTGGAGTATCCGCAGTATTCCAGACCGGAAGAGTGGAAGGGGAAAAAGGTTCCTGAAGTACTTTTGTCGGGAGACCATAAGAAAATAGAGAGCTGGCGGCGGGAGCAGGCCGTTTCCCGCACCCAAAAAAGGCGTCCGGATCTGTATGAAAAATATGAACGGTCTTCCAGATGCGAAGCTTATCTTTTGCAAAATAAGCTCCATCATATAGACATGCTGGAAACCATACGGAGAGGAAACGCGGAGATTCTATATTTCGGAGAGGAAGGAGCGCTTCTATATGAAAAAAACAGCGGAGCGTATATGATCACCGCAAGGGATGAAGAAAGCGGAAAACGGATGATCTCCCATATCCTGCCGGAAGGAAGGGAGCGTCTGGAAGGCGTTTTTTCCGATTTCCCGGGAAATAGCAATAGGGAAGTAACGCTATTCGTTTCGCATCAGGAGTTTATGAACGATTTCCTGTGCAGGCAGTTTGGCCTTTTGGTAGAAATGGAATGTACACAGGCGGTATATACGAGAAAAGAGCCGTTGCCCGTGAAAAAGGGCATGGATATCAGAAAACTGGATGAACGTTTCCTGCCGGTTTTAAAAGAACATTATGATACCTATGTGGAAGAAGGATATGTGGAGGAGCGGTTAAAGGCCGGCGTGATGTATGGGATATTTGAAAGGGAAGATTTAGCGGGTTTTATCGGAACCCATAAGGAAGGCAGCATCGGTATGCTGGAGATCCTTGAAGCGTACCGAAACAAGGGATATGCCAAAGCATTGGAATCTTTCTATATCAATCTGCATCTGAGAAACGGATGGACGCCCTTTTGCCAGATCAAAACGGGAAATGAAAGATCGTTTGGCCTGCAGAAAAGTCTGGCTCTGTATCCGGCGAAGGAGAAACTGTACTGGCTGGGAGCGGATGAGTCTCTTGTATGACGGGAGAATGGCGCAGGACCGGATATACAGAATATCCGCAGAAACGGATGTAGAATGTCGCAAAGGTCGCAAAATGTACGAAATATACTTGCAATTTAAGGAAAGGTATGCTACACTAAAACACGTTGTGAAAATAGATGTTCCGCTGTTACTGTTATGTATTATGGATATGGCAACGATAGAGTAAAATACAGGTATTAAGAACATCCAAAGCTTAAGGAGGAGACACAATGAACGATATTATCAAAAGTATTGAAGACGAGCAGTTAAAAGAATCTGTACCGGAGTTTAACGTAGGCGATACGGTTAAAGTATACGGTAAGATCAAAGAAGGAAACCGTGAAAGAATCCAGATCTTTGAAGGCGTTGTCCTTAAAAAACAGGGCGGCAGCAACAGAGCGACCTTTACGGTAAGAAAAAATTCTAACGGGATCGGCGTAGAAAAAACATGGCCGTTACATTCTCCCAACGTTGAAAAAGTAGAAGTAGTGAGAGCCGGTAAAGTAAGAAGAGCGAAACTGAACTACTTAAGAGACCGTGTTGGTAAGAAGGCAAAAGTAAAAGAATTAATGAAATAAGAAAAGAGAGGGACGATTGCTTTTGTAATTGTCCTTTTTTCTTTTCGCGGACTTAAAAATGTGGTATACTTCGGATAGCATATAAAAGAGGTATGAGAGATGGGGAAACACAAAGGTTTAAGCTTTTACAAACGAAAGAAGAAAGTAAGTTCCAATCTGGTAAAAGAGATCTTTAGCTGGATCTTCGGGATTTTGACCAGCATTTTTCTTGCCTATGTGATCGTATTCTGCGTAGGAATGACTACCAGTGTGATCGGCGTGTCCATGGAACCCGGTTTATATAACGGGCAGACGATCTTTGTCAACCGTTTTGTATACCGTCTCTTGACGCCTAAGACGGGAGACGTGGTGGTTTTTCTGCCGAACGGAAATCAGAATTCCCATTATTACATAAAAAGAGTGGCTGCGGGTCCGGGAGATAAGGTGCAGATCATAAACGGCGCTCTTTATGTAAACGGCGAAAGTGCGGAAACAGGGGAAGACTATGATAAGATGGCGGACTCCGGTATCGCGGTCAATGAGATCACCCTGCAGAACGGAGAGTATTTTGTTCTCGGGGATAACCGTAACAACAGCGAGGACAGCCGTTCCGCCAATATCGGCGTGGTGAATGAAAAGGATATTATAGGAAAAGCATGGTTTCACTTGTCCGGCGGGGGAGACGGGATCGGATTTATTAAGTAAGGCAGGACGGCCCCGCATGTGCGACAAAGTACGCCTTGCAAACTGGATAGTGCGCTGAGCCGCGCAGAAATGAGGGAAATATGAATTATCAGTGGTATCCCGGTCATATGACGAAAGCCAAGAGGATGATGCAGGAAAACATCAAACTGATCGATCTGGTGATCGAGCTTGTAGACGCAAGGATTCCTTTGAGCAGCCGTAATCCGGATATAGACGAACTTGGAAAGAATAAAGCAAGGGTGATCCTTTTGAACAAGTCAGACCTTGCGGACGGAAGATGGAACAAGAAGTGGATAGAATATTTTACGGAAAAGGGGTTTCATGTGCTGGAGATCAATTCCAAAACGGGCTCCGGGATCAAGGCGATTCAGGGCGTTGTACAGAGCGCCTGTAAAGAAAAAATAGAACGGGATAAAAAGAGGGGGATTCTAAACCGTCCGGTACGGGCAATGGTGGTGGGGATTCCTAATGTGGGAAAGTCTACCTTTATCAATTCCTTTGCAGGGAAGGCGTGTACGAAGACCGGAAATAAGCCGGGAGTTACAAAGGGAAAGCAATGGATCAGGCTGAATAAAGGATTAGAACTTTTGGATACGCCCGGGATCTTGTGGCCAAAATTCGAAGACCAGAACGTAGGTATGAAGCTGGCATTTATCGGGTCTATGAACGACGAGATCCTTCATATGGATGAACTTTCGTCAAATTTGATCAGGTTTTTGTCGGAACATTATCAGGGGGTTCTAAAGGAACGTTATCTGATCGAAGAGACGGGAGAAGCATATGAGATGCTGGAACGGATCTGTATCGGAAGGCGGTGCTTCAAGAAGGGAGAGATTCCCGATCTGGAAAAGGCTGCCGCTATTGTTATGGAAGATTTCAGAAGCGGAAAATTAGGGAAGATCACATTAGAGTTTCCGGAAGGGATGAAGGAACAAAATGAATAAAGCGTTAAAAGAAATACTTAGCACGAGCGTTTATCTGCTCATCGTATTGTGTCTCACATGGCTCTGTATCACTTATGTGGGACAGCGCACACAGGTGAGCGGCAGTTCAATGGAAAATATGTTAAGCCACGGAGATAACCTGATCGTGGATAAGATCACTTATCGGTTCAAGGCGCCCCAGAGATTTGATATTATTGTCTTCCCCTTTGAGTATGAAGAGGATACTTATTATATCAAGAGGATCATCGGGCTGCCCGGTGAGACGGTGCGTATCGATACGGAAGGGAATATTTATATTGATGAAGAATTGCTGGAAGAATCTTACGGAAGGGCGGTGATCGCCGATCCGGGAAGAGCGGCGGAAGGAATTACTTTAGGAGCGGACGAATATTTTGTATTGGGGGATAACCGTAACGACAGCGTGGACAGCAGGACCGAAGTGGTAGGGAACATCAAAAAAGAAAACATCGTTGGCCGCGCATGGATCAGAATTTGGCCGTTTTCCAAATTCGGCGTTTTGAAGCATCAGTGACCGAATGTGGAAAGGCGTCTTACAGGGGCGAAGGAGTAGGATGGAAACAAAGATAAGCGAAATAAAACAACTTTTTCAGGCAGCAAAAGAAAGCGAGCTGCCTGAATTGATCCGGGAATACAAAACAGATATGAGAAGCGGCGTTAAGGCGCTTGTTTCCAAAGCGGAGAAACGGATCGCTGCATTAGAAAAAGAAAAGCAGCGGACGGAAAGTTTAAAAGTATATGAAAAAGAATACGCGCCGTTCGGTTATGTATGCGGGATAGATGAGGCAGGGCGGGGCCCGTTAGCGGGGCCGGTAGTAGCGGGAGCGGTGATTCTTCCAAAGGACTGTCAGATCTTATATCTGAACGATTCCAAGCAGTTGTCGGAGAAGAAAAGAGAAGAACTTTACGATGTGATCATGGAGAACGCAATTTCCTGCGGGATCGGCTATGCATCGGCAGAGAGGATCGACGAGATCAATATTTTGCAGGCAACTTATGAAGCAATGCGGGAAGCCGTTAGTAAATTAAGCATTTCACCCGATATATTATTAAATGATGCGGTGACGATCCCAAAGATCACGATAAGGCAGGTGCCGATCATAAAAGGAGATGCGAAAAGTGTGTCTATTGCAGCGGCAAGCATTATTGCCAAAGTGACGAGAGACAGGCTGATGATGGAATATGACAAAGTATTTCCCGAATATGGTTTTGCCTCCAATAAAGGTTACGGAGCGCAGGCGCATATCGAAGCGTTAAAAAAATTCGGACCGACGCCGATCCACAGAAAAACATTCATTAAAAATTTTGTTTAACTTAGCGGGGTAAAGGAAGGTTCAAGATGTCATTTAATTTGTCAAATTTTTTTCAGCTTCACGGAAACGCCAATGCGGTAAACACGCAGGGGAACGGGAATGTTTCGGTTCCTGCAAATGCGGTTAACATAAATAGCAGTATGTCGGCAAAATTACTGTCCCTGTATCCCGGACAGACGATACAGGGAGAAGTGGTAAGCACGCAGGGAAATCAGGTGCAGCTCCTGCTTGGAAACGAAATGATGCTGAACGCTGCTTTGGACAGTCAGATCGGTATCAATATCGGGCAGCTTATGAGCTTTCAGGTAAAAAGCAATACCGGTTCCCTGCTTTCTTTAGTCCCCCTTTCCATCAATCTGACGATGGATGAGAGCGTGATGAAAGCGTTGAACGAAGCAAGCCTTCCGGTAACGGATAAGACGGTGGAAATGGTCAATACTCTTATGAAAGAAGGGATGCCCATTGACAAAGAAACGCTTCTGAACGTAAATAAAGAACTGATGGCATTTCCGGATACGGATGTGGAAACGATCGTGCAGATGGAACGGATGAAACTGCCTATTACACCGGAGAACATAGAACAGTTTGAAGCTTATAAAAATTGCAGCCATAAGCTGTCGGACGGGATCATGGAGATCAGCGGGCAGATCGGGGAGTTATTGGGCAATGCGGACCAGACGAAAGAAACCGCGGATCTTTTCAGACAGCTCCTTCATTTTATTGCGGGAGAGGGGCAGGAAGGCGTGGTTTTAAAACAAGCGGGAGAAACGTCCGGTATGGAAGAGGGGCAGGTAGTTTTAAAAGACGGCCCTTCAGGAGAAAAAACGGAAGTTTTTCAGCCAGTGTTAAAAGAGACGCCGCAAGGGGAAGAGGGCGGCACGCCGGTAAAAACAGAAAATCCGGAAGGGAAGGAAACCCTGACAAAGGCGGAGGTAAGGGAATTTGCCTCGTTATTAAAGGAATTAGGGATCGGGGAAGAAAAGATAAGTTTATATGAAAAAGGACAGATAGATACCAGACAATTGTTATCGATCCTCCAGCATGAGAATTTTGACGAGGGAGATTTATCCAAGCTGTTTCATTCCAAAGAATTTGCAAAGCTGTTTACCGGAGAGCTTACGGAACAATTGCTTTTGAAACCGGCTCAGGTTACGAAGGAAGCAATGGAAGAGTATTATAACAATTTGAAAAATCAGACCTCCAAACTGATGCAGATCTTGGAAAATGCAGGAAAAGCGGATGTCCCGGCGGCCAAGTCTTTACAGAATATCAATCAGAACGTGGACTTTTTAAACCAGTTGAACCAAATGTTTACTTATGTACAGATTCCGCTTAAGATGGCGGGGGACGCCGCTCATGGGGAATTGTATGTTTATACCAACAAAAAGAATCTTGCGAAAAAGGACGGCAACGTAAGCGCTCTTTTACATTTGGATATGCCTCATCTGGGAATGCTGGATGTGTATGTGGCGATGCAGAAGGAAAGGGTCAGTACAAAGTTCTATCTGCAGGAGGAGTCTATGATAGGTTTTCTGGAGGAACATATGCCGATTTTGACAGAGCGTCTTGAAAAGAGAGGATACCAGACTAACGCAGAGGTCGTGTTGAAAGAAAAGCGGGAGCAGGGCAGTGTGATGGAAGAAATGATAAAAAAAGATAAAAACGTATCGGAGGCGAAGATGATCGCCACAAGATCTTTTGACGTCAGAGCTTAGGACCGTTTTAAATTGGGATTTGCTCTAAGGCAGGGGAACTGTCGGAATATCAGCGGCGGTACATGGGAGGAGATGGGCGGATGATACAAAATAAAAGGAAACCGGAGAAGCCGAAACAGGCGATTGCACTGGAATATGATCCGGATGAAGCGGCGCCCAAAGTCATTGCGTCGGGAAAAGGGCAGTTAGCGGAGAGGATCATCGAAAGGGCGAAGGAATCGGATGTGCCGGTACACAGGGACGATAAGCTGGCGGATACCCTTTCCAGACTGGAGATCGGGGATGCAATTCCCCCCGAACTGTATGAGGTAGTGGCAGAGATTTTGGTATTTGTGGACGCTATGGATAAAATAAGGAGCAAACTGAATAAATAGCGTTTGGACGACGTAAAAAACAGCGTAAAAACCGGTCCGGACGGGTAGGTTATGAGAGCTGCAAAAATAAGAGTAGAGAGAAATGTTTTAGGGAAGGAGCAGGAGAGGGAAAGGATTATAAGACGGGATGAACCGCAGGAAAGTAGGAACGGAGAAGGAACAGACTGCAGCAGCATATCTGCGGCAGCAGGGGATGCGCATTGTAGAAATGAACTACCGCTACAAGCAGGGAGAAATAGATATTATCGGCTGGGAGTCCGGATATCTTACGTTTGTAGAGGTAAAATACCGGAAAGATGAGCGGATGGGAATGCCGGAAGAGGCCGTGCATATATATAAGCAGAGGAAGATATGTACCGGGGCAAAGGTTTATTGTTATCTGCACGGTATGGGGGCGGACTGTCCCGTTCGTTTTGACGTAGTCGCGATAAGCGGCGAACGGATCAGATGGTACCGGAACGCATTTTATATGAGCTGAAACAACAAAGGGAAAGGATAGGTCTGCAGTTATGGTAAGATGTGGAGAAGATAGGGTATTAGAAGAAAAGGAAAAAAACGGTATCCGCTATTTAAGCTTTCCGGCGCTGGAAAAGACGGGAGCGGTTAAACAGTTGTTTTCCACAAGGGCCGGCGGCGTCAGCGAAGGTATGTTTTCTACGATGAATTTTAGCTTTACAAGGGGCGACAAGAAGGAACATGTGCTTGAGAATTACAGAAGGATCGCGGAGATCTTGCATTGCAGTCTTGAAGATTTTGTATGTGCGGATCAGACCCATACTACCAATATCCGGGTAGTAGGAAACGGTGATAGGGGAAAAGGGGTAGTAAGGCAAAAAGACTATGCGGACATCGACGGGCTTGTCACAAATGAGAAAGGGATCGTATTGGTGACTTTTTTTGCAGACTGCGTGCCTTTGTACTTTGTAGATCCGGTGAGAAAGGCGATCGGCCTTTCCCATTCCGGCTGGCGGGGGACGGTAAACCGCATGGGAGAAAAAACGATAGAAAAGATGGAAGAAGTTTATGGCAGCAGGCGGGAGGAACTTGTGGCTGCTATCGGGCCTTCTATTTGTATGTCCTGCTATGAAGTCGGGGAAGACGTGGCGGAAGAGTTTAAAAAAGCGTTTCCGAAGCAGGAAGAAATATTAAAGAAGAAGCAAAACGGGAAATATCTTTTGGATCTTTGGAGCGCCAACTACCGTATTCTGGTAAATGCCGGCGTAAAGCCGGAAAACATAAGCGTTACGGATATCTGTACCTGTTGTAACGGCGACGAGTTGTTTTCGCACCGGAAAAGTATGGGGAAGAGAGGAAATCTAGGGGCATTTTTAGGGCTTTTGTAGAAGTATGCCTGCGGAAGCGGGCAGATGGGAGTTAGCGTGAAAACCAGTACAAATTGTGAAAATTGTATCAATTATGTTTACGATGAAGATTATGAGTGCTATACTTGTCTCATAAATTTGGATGAAGACGAGATGGGGCGTTTTTTACAGAATACGTTTTTTGACTGTCCTTATTACAGATCTGACGATGAATATGCGGTAGTCAGAAAGCAAATGTAATTTTTATAGGGGCAGATGGGAGTCAGCGTGAAATTGGAAATTTCACGATCCTGATTTGTATGCCCGCTAAAGCAGGCAGATGGGAGTTAGGATGAAGATAGAAGAAGTATTGGAACAGTTGGACCGGTTATTTGAAACAAACCGTATGGAAGAGGTAGAGGGATTTCTCGGAGGTAAATTAAGAGAGGCGATGGAGGAGGACGATACTTCCAGCGTGATCACGATCATAAACGAGATGATCGGGTTTTTCAGGGATACGGGACAGGACGGGAAATCCGTCGCTTATAGCGGAAAGGTCATTACTTTAATGGAGAATATAGGACTTGCAGGGACGGTGCCTTTTGCGACTACGCTTTTGAACGTGGCGAACGCTTACCGTGCAGCAGGGCTGCTTTCCGATTCGCTGTCTTATTATAAGCAGGTGTTTTCGATTTATGAGGAAGCATTGGACAAAGACGATTTCCGGTTTGCCAGCCTGCAAAATAATCTCAGCCTTCTTTATCAGGAAACGGGGGAATTTGATAAGGCTGCGGAGAGCTTAAGAAAAGCGCTGGAGATCGTTAAAAAATATCCGGAGGCGCAGTTTGAACTTGCAGTTACTTATACGAATCTGGGTACGTCCCTGTTAAAACAAGGCTGCTACGAAGAGGCAAAGGAACAGTTGGAGCGGGCGGTCAGCCTGTTTGATTCCATGAAGCTGAAAGATTCCCACTATTGTGCTGCGCTGTCTTCTATGGGGGAGGTCTGGTTTCATCAGGCAGAATACGAAAAAGCGGCTCAGTGTTATGAAAAAGCCCTTGTACTGTTAGAGATCAATACCGGTAAAACGAAGAGCTGCGACAGGATCAGGGAAAGTTTAGAGCTTGTTTATAAGAAATGGGGCAAAAAAAGGATTTATACGGGATTGGAACTAAGCGAGCAATTTTATATGGAATTTGGCGCGCCCATGATCCATGAAAAGTTTCCGGAATATGAAGATAAGATTGCGGTAGGTTTAGTAGGGGAAGGTTCGGAATGCTTTGGATTTGACGACGAGCTGTCAAAGGATCACGATTACGGCGCCGGCTTTTATATGTGGGTCAGCGAAGAAACTTATGCCCAGATTGGAAACCGGTTAAAGGAAGAGTATGAAAAACTGCCCAAATCTTATATGGGGATAGAGCGCATACAGACAAGAGAAGGACAAAAGCGTACGGGCGTATGGGAGATCAAGGCATTTTACAGACAGTTTCTGAAGATGGATCATCCTCCTCAGACGGAGGCGGAATGGCTTTTCGCAGAGGAAGAAATGTTGGCCGAAACAGTGAACGGAAAAGTATTCCGGGATGATCAAGGGATTTTTACCGGGTATAGGAACGAGCTGGTTAAATATTATCCTGAGCAGGTGAGAATAAAAAAGATCGCCCAAGAGCTTGCTTTATTTTCCCAATCGGGACAGTATAACTATTTTAGGATGTTAAAGAGAAACGATAAAATAGGGGCGGCGCTTTCCCTGAAGCTTTTTATAGAACATGCTATGAACCTTGCCTATCTGGTAAACCGTAAATTTGCGCCCTATTATAAATGGAAGGCTAGGGGAATGCAATATTTTACCCGGCTTTCCGATCTGCATGAGCAGCTTCTTATGCTGCTTAGAGCGGATCAGGAAGAACAGGAAGAAGAGAGCAGACGGCTGATAGAACAGATCGCAGGGCGTTTTTTGGAAGAATTAAAAACGGAACGGCTTTTAGACGGTGAAGATACTTATTTGGGACACTATGCGGCGGCGCTTTTTGAAAGGGCGGTAAATATGGGAAGGAAAAAAGAAGATTTGGTAGAAGAGATCGTCAAACTGGAATGGGAGGCGTTCGATAAAGTAGAAAATGAAGGGGGAAGAGCGAGCTGCCAAAATAATTATCCCACTTTTTCTATTATGCGGAAAAGCCAATATCTTGCATGGGACGAAGAAATGCTTCGGCAGTATATGACAGATTTTAAAGAGTCGGCGCTTCGTGGGTGGAATCCGATCACGGAAAAGTATGCGAGAATGATGGAAAGCACCGCGCCGGACCGATATGAAGAGCTGAAAGAAAATCTTCCGGTTGTTTCAGAGGAGAAGAAGGCAATTATTGAAGAGATCGTAAAAGTGCAGGTAGGATGGATGGAGGAGTTTGCAGAAAAAAATCCGAAGATGGCACAGAACGCAAGAACGATCCATACGGCGCAGGACAGTGAATATGATACTTCTTACGAGACTTATTTAAGGGGGGAGATTTCTACTTATTCCGACGAGATGCTGTTATTGTATGGCAGGTTTATTGCAAAGCTTGCAAAAGACGGGGAAAATCTGGCCGAAATGATCATGACCAATACGGCGCTCCTCTACGGATACGCTTCATTAAAGGAGGCGGAAGAGACTTTATAGAGCCTGATAAACCGAAAGATGGCTTTGCGTTTTGGCTTAGATTGTGATATAGTTTATTAGGTAAAGACTTATAAAATAAGTCCGGCCGAAATAAAGACGTCAGGACTGTAATATAAATCAGAAGGATGTATGAAAGGAGAATTTTATATGAAAAAAGCAGAAATTATTGAAAGAGTAAATGAACTGGTTCAGGAGCGTCAGAATCTTATTCAGGACAGAAAGCATTTATTAGACAGAGAAAATATTCTCTTAGACCAGTTGATTGCAATTTCAAAAGAGTTAGAAACTATGGAAGATTAAACAGGAAAAGCCGCCGTCGTTCAGATGGCGGCTTTATTTTTATGCGCAGGCATATTCCATTTACTTTTTTCATACAATGTATCACGGATAAAGAATGATCTCATATGCATTTGAAAACGGTACATGAAAGGAGTAAATTTACGATATGGATAATTTTAATCTATACAAGGATATAAAAGCCCGTACAAATGGGGAGATTTACCTGGGGGTAGTAGGGCCGGTACGAACCGGAAAATCTACTTTTATTAAACGTTTCATGGATGTGCTGGTGCTTCCCGCCATGGAGGATGAAGCGGCTAAAACGAGGGCGACAGATGAACTTCCGCAAAGTGCGGGCGGCAAGACCATTACTACCACCGAACCCAAATTTATTCCGAAAGAGGCCGCCAAAATACAGTTAGGTCCGGATGTGGAGGCAAAAGTAAGGCTGATTGACTGCGTTGGCTATATGGTAGAAGGTGCGGTAGGGCATATGGAAAACGATCAGGAGCGTATGGTTAAGACGCCCTGGTTTGAGCAGGAGATCCCATTTACACAGGCGGCCAATGTGGGAACGGATAAGGTGATAACCGATCACTCCACGGTGGGGATTGTAGTGACTTCGGATGGCAGCTTCGGGGAGATCACAAGAAAGCAGTATGTGTCTGCGGAAGAAAAGACCATATCCGAATTAAAAAGATTACATAAACCGTTTTTGGTATTATTAAATTCCGCGAAACCTTATTCCGAAGAGACGAAAGCCCTTGCAAGGGAAATGGAGGAGGCTTACCGGGTAAAGATCCTTCCGGTCAATTGCGAACAGTTAAAAAGGGAAGACATTAACTATATTATGGAGAGTATTTTGTATGAGTTCCCAATCTCCATCATGGAATTTGCGATTCCCAAATGGGTAGAGATGCTTCCCAATACAAACCGCCTGAAAGGCGATATTATCGATAAAGTGCGCAGACTTTTAAGCGAACTGAATACGATCCGGGACGTATCGGAAAAGAATTTTGATCTGGAAAGCGAATACATCGATCAGTGCAGTCTGGAACAGATCAATCTTGCTGACGGTACGATCAACTTAAGAATCGATGTGAAGGATTCTTTCTATTATGAAATGTTAAGCGAACTGGTAGGAGAAGAGATAAAGAGCGAATACCACATGATAAGGATGCTTCAGGATATGGCCAAGATGAAGAAAGAATATGTAAAAGTGCAGCATGCCATAGAAGCGGTCAGGTATAAGGGATACGGGGTGGTAACGCCGGAGCGGGGAGAGATCAAACTGGAATCCCCGGAGGTGATACGGCACGGTAATAAATTCGGGGTCAAGATCAAGGCGGACAGTCCGTCCATCCATATGATACGCGCCAATATCGAAACGGAGATCGCGCCCATCGTAGGCAGCGAAGCGCAGGCGGAAGATCTGATCCGTTTTATCAAGGAGGCGGAAGACAGCGAGACCGGGATCTGGGATACCAATATATTCGGGAAAACAGTGGAGCAGCTTGTATATGACGGAATCACGGGAAAAATAAATGCCATTGGGGAAGAGAGCCAGATCAAACTGCAGGATACGATGCAGAAGATTGTAAACGACAGTAATGGCGGCTTAGTCTGTATCATCATATAACAAGGTCTGAAAATAGACTGGAAAAGGGACAAAAACATTGATTTTGTCCCTTTGTTTTTATATAATGAGGATTATGAAATATACAATGTGAAATTAAAATTTCCCAATCCTGATTAATATGCCCGCTAAAGCGGGAGATGGGAGTTAGGGTGATAGAGAGGAAGATGGTGGTAAAATGGGTCAGGTTTATGATAAGCTGCAGAGATGTCTGCAAAGCGTCAGGGAAAAAACGGATTTTGTCCCTAAGATCGGTATTGTGTTAGGATCCGGACTGGGAGATTATGCAGACGACATTCAAGTCGTTTCCGAACTGGATTACGGTATGATAGAGGGATTTCCGGTTTCGACGGTTCCGGGACATGCGGGGAAATTTATTTTCGGATATGTAAAGGAAACGCCGGTCGTATGTATGAAAGGAAGAGTGCACTATTACGAAGGGTATCCGATCTCCGATGTGGTGCTTCCGATCAGACTGATGAAGCTGATGGGAGCGGAAATCTTATTTTTGACCAATGCGTCGGGAGGCGTAAACCAAGAATTTCGCGCCGGGGATTTTATGCTTATCACGGATCAGATCTCCTGCTTTGCACCGAATCCTCTTATTGGGGCCAATATAGACGAATTAGGGACAAGATTCCCGGATATGAGTGAGATCTATGATAAAGGGCTGGCAGAGGCGATCAGAAACAGCGCGAAGGAGACGCAGGTAGATTTAAAGGAAGGGGTTTATGTACAACTTACCGGACCTTCTTTTGAATCTCCGGCGGAAATCCGGATGATCCGCACACTGGGCGGGGACGCAGTAGGAATGAGTACGGCGGTGGAGGCGATTGCGGCGAACCATTGCGGCATGAAAGTCTGCGGGATTTCCTGCATATGTAATCCTGCGGCGGGTATGAGCGGGAATCCCCTTACGCACAAAGAAGTGCAGGAGGCGGCGGATAAAGCGGCGCCTTTATTTAAAAAGCTGATGACAGCCTCTGTAAGCAGTTTTTGGAGGATTTTAAAAGATGGATGACAGAGAGCTGATAAAAATGGCATGTAAGGCAAGAGAATACTCTTATTCTCCTTATTCCGGTTATCAGGTGGGGGCGGCTCTGCTTTCGACGGAGGGAAAGGTATATACGGGATGTAATATTGAAAACGCCGCTTATTCGCCTACGAACTGCGCGGAGCGAACTGCATTTTTTAAGGCGGTCAGCGAAGGAGTGAGGCAGTTCAGCAAAATAGCGGTAGTGGGAAGTCCTAAGGGAGAAGTAGTACAGTTTGCGTTTCCCTGCGGAGTGTGCAGGCAGGTCATGATGGAATTTTGCCGCCCCGGGGAATTTCAGGTCATCGTAGCAAAAAATACGGAAGAATATAAGATATTTTATTTAAAAGAACTGTTGTACGAAGGCTTCGGCCCCGGAAATTTATCGGATTCGTGAGCATCATTCCGGCGGCCGCCGACACCGTTTACGCCGCAGGGCGGTATGGCGGGAGGGCTGAATAAAAATGCGTATTCAGCCTATTGATTTTATTCCGCTCCAGAGTGTGTTTGAAAATTCATTCCTGCCATTTTAATGGCATGGCATCTGCACGCCCTTCTTTGCGTGATATTTGCACCAGATTTAATCAACGTAGCCCGATACGCCTCTTAAATTTGGCAGAGCATTTATGCTCTTAGTCTCCCACAAAATGTGACGCACATCTCGGGGAAAGCAATTTTCAAACACACTCTGGCGGATATGTGCGCGTCGCAACGCGCAGACGGGTATAAAAATGAAGATCCGTTTATTTAATGCAAAAATATTGACAATGAAAGCGGAAGAAGACCTTTTCGACGGGGAAGTATGGGTAGACGGCTCCAGAATACTTTATGTGGGAACGGGGGAGGATAAAGAGGAATTTTTTAAAAAGACAAACATCCCCTGCCTGATCTGGGATGAAGAGATCGACTGTGGGGGAAATCTTTTAATGCCCGGATTCAAAGACGCCCATACCCATTCAGGAATGACGCCGTTTCGTTCTTTTGCGGACGATCTTCCCTTGCAGGAATGGCTGAACGAACAGATTTTTCCGGCGGAGGCAAAATTGTGTGAGGAAGATATTTATGAAGCCACGAGACTTGCCGTTTTGGAATATCTGACAAGCGGCATTACCGGTATTTTTGATATGTATCTTGCACCGGAGGCGACGGGAAGGGCCTGTAAGGAAATGGGGATGCGGTGCGTACAGGTCAGCGGGCTCAATAATTTTACCCAGTCCGTTGCTTTTATGGAAAAAATGTATCTTGCGTTTCATCAGGATAAGGAAGAGCCGCTGCTAAGCTATCATCTTGGATTTCATGCGGAATATACCTGCTCGAAAGAACTGCTTTTACAGACGGCGGAGCTGGCGCACAAGTATAAAGCGCCTGTTTTTATGCATTTATCCGAAACCGGGGCGGAGGTAAAAGCCTGTATGGAACGCTATGGGATGTCGCCGGTACAATTTCTGGATTCGATCGGGATGTTCGAATATGGCGGCGGCGGATATCATTGTGTCCATATGAGCGGGGAAGACATGGAGATTTTTGAAAGGAGGGGGCTTTATGCAGTCACCAATCCCGCCTCCAATATGAAACTTGCCAGCGGCGTTGCGCCAGTGGCGGAGTTTTTGAAGCGGAAGATCCCGGTTGCCATAGGAACCGACGGCGCGGCGAGCAATAACTGTCTGGATATGTTCAGAGAGATGTTCCTTGTGAGCGGGCTGGCAAAGATCAGAGAGAAAGACGCGGCAGCTGTAGACGCCATGGAAGTATTGAAGATGGCCTGTGTGAATGGAGCAAGGGCCATGCAGCTTACGGACTGTGACGGACTGGGGGAAGGAAAGAAAGCCGATCTTATTTTGATCGACCTGAATCAGCCCAATATGCAGCCGCTCAATCATATTGCCAAGAATATTGTTTACAGCGGCAGTAAGCAGAATGTAAAAATGACTATGATAAACGGGAAAGTATTGTATCGGGACGGGGAATTTTTTGTAGGGGTGAAGCCGGAGGAAATTTATAGGAATGTAAATGAAATTGTGAGAAAAATCAGGCAGTAAGAATTTAGATCCATACCCAAGGCGCTTCACGCGGGCATCCCGCTGCTTTAGAAATTTAAGTCTCACACAGGAAAAATAAAGCGCATCGTTTTCTATTTTCCTGTATGAAATGTCTGGGCGGTACGGGGATCAAAATGAAAAGGGAAGCAGGGGAACGGATAAGGGGAAGGAATGACAATTACGATTGTATTGGCATAATGCCTTACAATAAACACAACATTTCATAAGGAGGAGAGAAAAAATGTTGGAAAAGTTTTTCAAACTGAAGGGAAACAACACGGATGTCAGGACCGAAGTCATGGCGGGTATCACCACGTTTATGACGATGGCTTACATCCTTGCGGTCAACCCGAGTATCCTTTCCGCGGCGGGAATGGATCCTAATGCAGTACTGATTGCAACGGCGCTTGCTTCTTTTGTGGGAACGATGCTGATGGCGTTTCTTGCAAACTATCCTTTTGCGCTGGCTCCCGGAATGGGATTAAATGCATATTTTGCATTTACGGTGGTCATCGGCAGGGGATATTCCTGGCAGATCGCGCTGCTGGCCGTTTTTGCGGAGGGCCTGATCTTTATCGTGTTATCTCTGACCAGTGTGAGAGAGGCGATCTTTAATGCGATCCCTATGACGTTAAAATCGGCGGTCAGCGTGGGTATCGGCCTTTTTATCGCATTTATCGGATTACAGGACGCGAAGCTGATCGTAAACAGTGATTCTACGCTGATCACCTATCAGACTTTTAAAGGAGAAGCTTTCCGTTCCGTAGGTATCGGCGCGATCCTTGCCCTGATCGGTGTTTTTGTGACGGCGATTCTTCTGATCAAAAAGGTGAAAGGAGGGATTTTATTCGGAATCCTGATCACATGGGTGCTGGGAATCCTTTGCGAGCTTACAGGAATCTATGTGCCGGATGCAGAAGCCGGGATGTATTCCGTGATCCCGTCCGGCATCGTGAGCTTTGACTTCAGTTCTTTTGGCAGTACGTTCGGACAAGTATTTCGGGCGGATTTTTCCACGATCGGTATTCTGGACCTTATCGTAATCATATTTGCGTTTCTTTTTGTAGATATGTTCGATACGCTGGGAACTTTGATCGGCGTTGCCTCCAAGGCGGATATGCTGGATAAGGACGGGAAACTGCCGAAGATCAAGCCTGCGCTTTTGGCGGATGCGATTGCGACAAGCGTTGGAGCGGTCTTTGGTACTTCTACTACGACTACTTATGTAGAGAGCGCTTCCGGTGTAACGGAAGGCGGAAGAACGGGTCTGACGGCGGTAGTCACGGGTCTGCTGTTTTTACTTGCATTGATTTTTTCACCGTTATTCTTAAGCATTCCGTCGTTTGCTATTGCGCCTGCGCTGATTACGGTAGGGTTTTATATGATGGGAGCGGTAGCAAAGATCAATTTTGAAGATATGTCGGATGCCATACCGGCATTTCTCTGCATCCTGTTCATGCCCCTTGCATACAGCATTTCCGAAGGAATTGCAATCGGAGTCATCTCGTGGACGCTGATTAATCTGCTTACGGGAAAGGCAAAGGAAAAGAAGATTAGTGTGGTAATGTATATCCTTACGGTATTATTTATTTTAAAATATATCTTTTTATAAGAAAAACGTACCGAAAGGTTTTATCCGGGGGAGATATCTGTCAAAAGATATCTCTTCCTTAAGCGGAAAGGCGTATTTATTTATGGAATATTTAGTTTTGGCAGGAGTAATCGGATTTATTGTTTTATTTGCTTTTGCAAAGGGAGTATATGACGAGAAGCAAAAAGAAAAGCGATTTGTGAAAGGATTGTATGAGAATTACGGTCAATTTCCACAGAAAAAGTATGAAGCGGCTCAGTATGGTTCCATACGCAAGTACTTTGATAAACATCAAAACGGGTTCAAAATCGACGATATTACATGGAACGATCTGGATATGGACGCCGTGTTTATGCAGATGAACCATACCTATTCTTCGGCCGGCGAGGAATATCTGTATTATACATTAAGGACTCCGTTCATGGAAGAAGGACCTTTGAAAAAACGGGAAGAACGGGTTCGTTATTTTATGGAACATACGGACGAGCGCGTGAAAATGCAAGTATTGTTTGCCAGAATAGGAAAGACGGGGAAATTTTCCATTTACGATTATTTGGATTTTTCCGACGCTGTGGAGAATATTTCCAACGCTACGCATTTTATCGGCGACGCGGCGTTTGCAGCGGCGGTTTTGCTTATCTTTTTTAACGCGTTTATCGGGATCAGTCTGGCTGCCGCGGTCCTGTGTTATAATATTACGACTTATTTTCAGTATAAAAGCAAGATCGATCCTTATATTACCAGCTTCGGTTATGTGATGCGCATGATCAGGATGGGAAAAGAGATCATAAAATGTAACGTTCCGGTCATTGAGGAAGAAAAAGAGGAATTAAAAGAACTGATTGGAAGATTTCAAAAATTCCGCAGGGGTTCCCACTGGATCATGTCTCCGACCAGAGGGTCGGCTTCTATGGATCCGCTTTCGATTATAAGCGACTATATGCGGATGATGTTCCATATCGATTTGATCCAGTTTAATAAAATGATGCGGGAATTGAGGGAACATAAAAACGACGTGGACGCTATCGTAACCGTTTCCGGCAGTATTGAGACGGCTATTGCGGTGGGAGCGTACAGGGCAAGCTTTCCGGAGCACTGCATTCCGGAGTTTGGTCAGGGAATCGGGATAACAGAAGGATACCATCCGCTGATCAAGGAGCCGGTAAAGAACAGTATTTCGCCTAAAAAGGGTGTGCTGCTGACCGGTTCTAATGCCTCGGGCAAGTCTACCTTTTTAAAAACCGTAGCCATCAATGCTATTTTGGCACAGACGATCTATACTTGTCTGGCTAAAAAATTCAGTGGGGAGTTTTTCAGGATCTATACTTCCATGGCGCTAAAGGACGATCTGGGCAGCGGGGAAAGTTACTATATGGTAGAGATCAAGTCGTTAAAAAGGATCATTGATGCCGGAGAAAAGAAGGAAAAAGATAAGAGTGCAGATGAGGACGGAATAAAGGGACAGGCAGGAGGAAGAAGGATCCTGTGCTTCGTGGACGAGGTGCTTAGAGGGACGAATACGGTAGAGCGTATTGCAGCTTCTACCCAGATATTGAAAAGCTTTGCCCGGAAGGAAACGGTCTGTTTTGCGGCAACCCATGATATAGAATTGACGTCCCTTCTTACGGAAGATTATGAAAATTATCATTTTGAGGAAGAAGTGGTAGAAGGGGACGTGCTTTTTAATTATGAGATCAGGGAAGGGAAGGCGCGGACCAGAAACGCCATAAAATTATTGAGCGTTATGGGGTATGAAGAGGATATTATTCGCAGGGCGAATGAGATGGCTGAAAATTTTATTAATAACGGCGTGTGGCGATGAGGGGAGAAGAATATGAAGGTTACGATTTTTACGGACGGCGCCGCAAGAGGAAATCCGGACGGGCCGGGAGGATACGGCGCCGTTGTGCAGTATGTGGACGCCAAGGGGACGCTCCATGAAAGAGAGTATTCGGCGGGATATAAAAAGACCACGAATAACCGGATGGAACTGATGGCGGCGATCGCAGGTTTAGAGGCGCTTACAAAACCTTGCGAGGTAGAATTGATCTCGGACTCCAAATATCTTGTGGACGCTTTTAATCAGCACTGGATCGACGGATGGCTGAAACGAGATTGGAAGAACAGCGCCAATAAGCCGGTAAAAAATATCGATCTTTGGAAAAGGCTTTTGGAGGCAAAAAAACAGCATAAGGTAAGGTTTATATGGGTCAAGGGACACGATGGGCATCCGGAAAACGAAAGATGTGATAAATTGGCGACAAGCGCCGCCGACGGGCAGGACTTACTTGACGATGTAGCGCTTTAAGTGGTATGATAAGGATAACGGTTAGCGATAGGATCTATCGCTGCATATGATACAAAAATATCTTTAACAGTTGGGAAAAGGGTGTGGATTATGAACAATTTAATTTTATTTTTAAATGCATTTTTATCTTATGCGTTTGCATTTGTCGTAGTGATCGCTTTGATCATTGTTGCATGTCTGATCGGGATCAGTTTGAGAAAAAGGAAGAATGCGGCGGAAGGGATCGGAACGGAGGAAAAGGAAGTATCTGCTTCATAGCGGGTTTTACGCAGAACCGGAACGTTACGGACGTATGCGGAAAGTATTGAGCGGCCGGAAATAAAAAGGAAAAGCTGTCTGCTGAAAAGGAAACGATAAAAAGAGCCTTTTCACAGACAGTTCTTTTTAACTTAAAAAGGGGACCGATCTATCTATGGTTATCGAAAAAAGGCGTATTTTGTATGTTTACGGAATACGGTTTGGAAGGCAGAGAGGGAAGATGGCAAAATCGACGGGACAGAAACTGAAATTATTATACCTTCTTAAAATTTTAAGTGAACATACGGATGAAGCCCATCCGATGTCCATGAAGCAGATTTTGGAAGAACTGGCGGCAGTAGGGGTGCAGGCAGAACGCAAGACGGTGTATGCGGATATAGACGATCTGAAATTTTTCGGATATGATATTTTGAGGAATGCGTCCAGAACGGAAGGCGGATATTATCTGGCGAGCAGGGAATTTGAACTTCCGGAGTTAAAATTGTTGGTGGATGCCGTGCAGGCATCTAAGTTCATAACGGTGAAAAAGTCCAAGGAACTGATCGGTAAATTAGAAAAGCTTGCCGGAAAGCATGAAGCCAGCAGGCTGCAGAGACAAGTCTATGTAGTGAACCGCGTCAAAACTTCCAATGAAAGTATATACTACAATGTGGACAATATCCATAAAGGGATACAGGACAATGTTCAGATCACGTTCCAGTATTTGGACTGGACGCTTGATAAAAAACTGATGCCCAGAAAAAACGGTATGCAGTATCAGGTAAGCCCGTGGGCATTGATTTGGCAGGATGAAAATTATTATCTGGTAGGTTTCGACGAGGCAGAAAGCAAAATAAAGCACTACAGAGTGGACAAAATGGGAACGATAGGATTAACAGAGAAAAAAAGAAACGGCGAGAGCGCTTTCGAGCAATTTGATATTGCCAAATATACGAATAAGATGTTCGGTATGTTCGGCGGTGAAGAATGTATGCTCACCATACAGTTTACCAACAGGCTGGTCGGAGTGGTATTGGACCGCTTCGGCAAAGAGGCGGACATCCGCAAAAGGGACGAAGAACATTTCAGCGTAAGGGTAAAAGTGGCTGTCAGCGGACAGTTTTTTGGCTGGATCACAGGACTTGGCAAGGAGGCGGTCATTTTGGCGCCTGCGAATGTGGCGGAAGAATATAAAAAATATTTACGGCAGATTTTAGAGAACCTGTTATGATTTGAACGATGATTCCAACTGTGATTTCAAACTGCGATTTGAACGCGATTTGAACGCGATTTGAAGACGAAATGCATTGACACACTTACTTAGATATCCTATACTGGTAAGAAGCACCACAAGATATAGGGATATTAATGATTTAAAAACCATATCTTGTGAAAATGCTGGAAATATAGTTTGACAGATTTGTGACTGCACGGTATCCGCAAATCTGAGATTCATAATGGAATTGTTAAAAGAACCGTGCGGAAATGAGGAAAATATGGGAGAAAGATTGGATTATGCAGGCGGGGACAGTGTGAATTACGGCGCTTTATATAAAACGGACCGGCCGACTAAGGTGATCAAAAAAGACGGCAGTAAAGAAGATTTTAATGTGCAGAAGGTGATCGACGCGGTAGGGAAAAGCGCCTACCGGGCGCTGACCAAGTTTACGGAGGAAGAAAAACGCCATATCTGCGATTATGTCGTAGAAAAGGTAAACGAGCTGGATGAAAGCGCGATCCCCATTCCGATCATGCACAATATCGTGGAAAGCGCACTGGAAGAGGTAAAACCGGTGGTGGCAAAGAGTTATCGGGATTACCGTAACTATAAGCAGGATTTTGTGCGTATGCTGGACGATGTATACAAAAAGAGCCAGTCTATCATGTATGTCGGCGATAAGGAAAACGCCAATACGGATTCGGCGCTTGTATCCACGAAAAGAAGTCTGATCTTTAATCAGTTGAATAAAGAGCTGTATCAGAAGTTTTTTATGACGACGGAGGAGATTCAGGCCTGCCGCGACGGTTATATTTATGTTCATGATATGTCGGCAAGAAGGGATACGATGAACTGCTGTCTGTTCGACGTGCAGAATGTGCTGACAGGCGGTTTTGAAATGGGAAATATCTGGTATAACGAACCGAAGACGCTAGACGTTGCTTTTGACGTGATCGGAGATATTGTATTAAGCGCGGCAAGCCAGCAGTACGGCGGTTTTACGGTACCGAGCGTGGATATGATTCTGGAGCCTTATGCGGAAAAGTCTTATTGCAAGTATGTGGAAAAATATGTAAGGCTGGGAATCGGCAAAGAGGCGGCAGAGGCGGAGAGTTACGCAGACGTGGTAAGGGAATACGAGCAGGGTTTTCAGGGATGGGAATATAAGTTTAATACGGTAGCTTCCAGCAGGGGAGATTATCCGTTCATTACAGTAACTGCAGGAACGGGAACGGGCAGATTTGCCAAACTTGCAACGATTTCTATGTTGAATGTACGCCGCAGGGGGCAGGGGAAATCAGACTGCAAAAAACCGGTACTGTTTCCAAAGATCGTGTTTCTTTATGATGAAAACCTGCATGGCCCGGGAAAAGAGCTGGAGGACGTATTTGAAGCGGGAGTAAAATGTTCGGCAAAAACAATGTATCCGGACTGGCTGAGCCTTACGGGAAAAGGTTATATTGCAAGTATGTACAAGCAGTATGGAAAGATCATTTCGCCAATGGGATGCCGTGCCTTTTTGTCTCCCTGGTATGAAAGAGGCGGCATGCATCCGGCGGACGATAAAGACACCCCTATTTTTGTAGGACGGTTTAACGTAGGAGCGGTTTCGCTGCATCTTCCCATGATTCTGGCAAAAGCGAGACAGGAGTCCAGAGATTTTTATGAAGTATTGGATTATTATCTGGAACTGATCAGGCAGTTACATATCAGGACGTATGCTTATCTTGGAGAAATGAGGGCTTCTACCAACCCGCTGGCTTACTGCGAGGGTGGTTTTTTGGGCGGGAATTTAAAGCTTACGGATAAGATTAAGCCGATCTTGAAGTCAGCTACGGCAAGTTTTGGAATTACGGCGTTCAACGAGCTTCAGGAGCTGTATAACGGAAAATCTTTGGTGGAAGACGGTGCGTTTGCTCTGGAGGTATTAGAGCATATTAATAAAAAAGTCAATGAGTTTAAAGAAGCGGACGGACATCTCTATGCTATTTACGGGACGCCGGCAGAAAACCTGTGCGGCCTGCAGGTAAAGCAGTTCCGTGAGAAATACGGGATTATCGAAGGCGTGTCAGATAAGGAGTATGTCAGCAACAGTTTCCATTGCCATGTGTCCGAAGACATCACGCCGATCGAAAAGCAGGATTTGGAGTATCGGTTCTGGGAGCTGTCAAACGGGGGAAAGATCCAGTATGTGAAATATCCTATTGATTATAATCTGGAGGCTGTGAAAACGTTAGTCCGCCGCGCAATGGATATGGGATTTTATGAAGGCGTAAACCTGTCGCTTGCATATTGCGACGACTGCGGGCATCAGGAGCTGGAGATGGATGTCTGCCCGAAATGCGGGAGCAGAAATCTGACAAAGATCGAGCGTATGAACGGGTATCTTTCTTATTCCAGAGTACATGGGGATACCAGACTTAATGACGCAAAAATGGCAGAGATTGCAGAAAGGAAGTCAATGTAGCCAATGAGATACCACAATATTACCAAAGATGATATGCTGAACGGAGACGGGCTTAGAGTCGTACTTTGGGTAGCGGGCTGTTCTCACTGCTGCAAAGAATGTCAGAATCCGGTCACATGGGATCCGGACGGCGGGCTTTTATTTGATGAAGATGCAAAAAAAGAGTTATTTGCGGAGCTTGGCAAGCCTTATATTTCCGGCATCACTTTTTCCGGCGGAGATCCGCTGCATTCGGCAAACCGCATGGATGTGCGGGATCTGATGGCGCAGATTAAGGAAGAGTTTCCGGAAAAGACAATCTGGCTGTACACCGGAGACGTATGGGAAAGAATCTTACACTATCCTATGATGCAGTATGTGGACGTACTGGTAGACGGTGAATTTGAGGCAGGGCAAAAAAATGTGAAGCTGCTTTGGAAAGGCAGCGGGAATCAGAGAGTGATCGATGTACAAAGGTCGTTAAAACAGGCAGATCAGACAACGCCGGTTTTGCATTGCGGAGATTATGAATAATTTTCAGGCAGGAGCGGTTATTTCATTCCGCTTTAGCGGAATGTGCGCGTTGCAGCGCGCAGATGGGAGCAAAAATGAGAAGAATTGCCAAATTTGAAAAAGTAAGTCCGGAACAGTTTAAAGAAGGATTCAGGGATTGTTTTGGGGAAAAGGCAGCCCAAAGGGCAGACGAAATATATGAGCAGATAAAACTTCCGAAAAGAGCCACGAAAGGGAGCGCGGGGTATGATTTTTTTTCTCCTGTGGAGTTTACATTGAGTCCGGGAGAGACGATCAAACTGCCTACGGGAATCCGCGTGAAAATGGAACCTGATTGGGTGTTACATCTGTATCCCCGAAGCAGTCTGGGATTTAAGTATCGTTTACAGTTGAACAATACGGTAGGGATCATAGACAGCGATTATTATGATTCCGATAACGAAGGGCATATTTTTATGAAGATCACGAACGATTCCAATGAAGGGAAAACGGCGACGATTTCTGCCGGAGTCGGATTTATGCAGGGAATCTTTTTGGAATATGGCATTACGGAGGACGACGATACGGAAGAGGTCAGAAACGGCGGCTTAGGAAGTACAACAAAATAAAGTATAGAAAACTTTCTTTTTGGCAGAATAATAACGAAATGAAAACAGAGCCGGAAAGGAAGTTTTTTTATGAGCGAAAATGAAAAGAAATTGGATCGGGATTTTCAGAAGAACATAGATTATCTAAATGAAAAGCTGGCGGTAAATGCAAGCTTTGACATCATCTACCGGGTGATTCAGATAGGAGGAAAAAAAGCATGTTTGTATCTGATAGACGGGTTCTGCAAAGATGAGCTGATGCAGAAGATGCTGCAGTACTTTATAGGGCTGACGCCGGAGGAGATGCCGGAGAACGCCCACGAAATGTCGAAAAGATGTATGCCCTATGTGGAAGTAGATTTATTGGACAGTATGAATGAGATCATCAAAAATCTTCTCTCGGGCGTATTTGTACTGCTGGTCGAAGGATATGACAAAGCCATTCTGATCGATTCCAGAACGTATCCGGCAAGGGGTGTGGAAGAGCCGGAAAAGGATAAGGTACTTAGAGGTTCTAAGGACGGTTTTGTGGAAACAGTCGTTTTTAATACGGCGTTGATCAGGAGGAGGATACGGAGTACGGAGCTTAGAATGGAAATGCTGAATGCCGGAAAAAGCTCAAGGACGGATATTGTACTGTGTTACATGGAAAACCGGGTGGACAAAAAATTTTTAAAGCAGATAGAGGATCGGATCAATTCCATTGCCGTAGATGCGTTGACACTGAATCAGGAAAGCCTTGCGGAATGTCTTTACACGAGTAAGTGGTACAATCCTTTTCCGAAATTCAAATATACGGAAAGGCCCGATACCGCATCGGCACAGATACTGGAGGGAAATATTGTTATTTTGGTTGATAATTCTCCTTCGGCAATGATTCTTCCCAACTCTATTTTTGACGTGGTGGAAGAGGCGGATGACTATTATTTTCCGCCTATTACCGGAACGTATTTAAGGCTGTCCAGAATTTTGATCGCTTTTTTGACTTATATCCTGACGCCCACATATCTGCTTCTTATGATGAATACGGCATGGGTTCCGGAAAGCTTTTCCTTTATTATTGTAAAGGAAACTATGAATATCCCGTTGATCTGGCAGTTTTTGATTCTGGAGCTTGCAATCGATGGTCTGAGGCTTGCGGCGGTAAATACGCCCAATATGCTGAGTACTCCTTTGAGTGTGCTGGCGGCTTTGGTATTAGGGGAATTTTCCGTAAACAGTGGATGGTTCAATTCGGAAGTGATGCTTTACATGGCGTTCGTTGCCATCGCAAATTATACGCAGACCAGCTATGAATTAGGGTATGCCTTAAAATTCATGCGAATTATCACACTGATCTTTACTGCACTCTTCAATATCCCGGGATATATCGCAGGTATCTTATTATGTCTGTTTGCCATTGTGAAAAATAAGACGGTGTCGGGACAAAGCTATATTTATCCGCTTCTGCCGCTTAACTTAAAACAGTTATCCAAAAGGCTGCTGCGGTACAGGCTTCCTAAATCAATGGAAAGTACGAAAGAGTAGGCGGACAGTCAGTTGAAAACAAAGGAGTCGTATTGCGAAATGATATTGCAGGTGTTAGAATGGTTTTAAGACGAAGATAAAGGAGCACATTTTATGCATAATTTTAAAATCATTACGGATACGACGACGGATCTGCCGATGTCTTATATAGAAGAAAACGGGATAGGGCTGATGTATTTAAACTGCATCATAGAAGGCAGGACTTACGGAAAAGATAATATGGGGGAATTGGACCTGAAGAGCTTTTACAAAGGGATGCGCGAAGGAAAAATGCCTACCACTTCACAGATCAATCCGGAAGAAGCAAAGGAAGAGTTTGAGCGGTATATCGCTACGGAAAAAGAGATCCTCTGCATCGCTTTTTCTTCCGGATTGAGCGGCAGCTATAACAGTATGAGGATTGCGGCAGACGAGGTGATGGAGGAACATCCCGAATGTAAGATCAGGGTAATCGATTCTCTTTGCGCTTCTTTAGGCGAAGGGCTTTTGGTCTATCAGGCAGTAGAGCGGCGGAAAGAAGGGATGACGATGGAGGAGACGGCGGACTGGGTTACGGCGCATATCCAAAATCTGATACACGTTTTTACGGTGGACGATCTGTTTCATCTATACCGTGGAGGCAGGGTCAGTAAGACGAGCGCCGTTATAGGTACGGTAGCAGCCATTAAGCCTGTACTGCATGTGGATAAAGAAGGGCATTTGATTCCGATCATGAAAAAGAGAGGACGGAAAAAGGCTTTGAACTGTCTTGTGGACTATATGGAGGAAAAGCAGGGAAAATGGCTTGAAACAAACCGGTCCGGCGCAATATTTATCAGTCACAGCGATGCATTAGAGGATGCGGAATATGTACGGGACGAGATAAAAAAACGTTTCGGGGCGGAAAATTTTCTGATCAATATGATAGGGCCGGTGATCGGATCGCATACCGGAACGGGAACGATCGCCTTGTTTTTTCTAGGAGAGGATAGATAAAGCCGGAAAAAGTAAATGCCGGAAAAAAGAGTTTCCAATACAAAAATTGCTGTACGATACCGATCGATACAGCAATTTTTTTTTATAATTATGTTATTGTTAAGCGAATTTGTTCAATTCACTCTGGATCAGGGCATAAGCGATAATGCCGCCAAATATAAACAGAATTAAGTATAGTACCCCGCCGTTGCTTGCAGGAATGCCACGTTTCTGCTTGGCTGTGTCGATCTTGTCGCCACATTTGTACGCCCAGTATAAACCATAGATGCCACAGGTTACAATTGCGAGCACTAAAGCAAGAATACCGGACGTAGGATTTTCTTCGCCGGAAACCGTATTAGTATCGTCGGTCAGGCAGACAAACCAATAAAGCCCGTAAATGCCGCAGGTCACAATTGACAGAATAATGCATATTGCGATATTTCTGTTTTGAACCATTATTTCTCCCCCTTCATTCATATTTTATCTAAAATATCATAAATCGACAATGGTTGTCAATATTTTAGTCGATAAATTTAGCTGATGATATATTATTTCAATATTTTATGGTTGAATTGAATAGGAAATGACTGAAAAAGGTTAAATTTTTATATCATTTTAATAGAAAGATCAGTAAAAATATTTTATACTAATTATATGAAGTGACTATCATAATCATACGAGAGGAGAGTACATATTATTTGAAATGGAATGCACGTTTGAAAGAAAAGGTTTATGAGTCTATTTCTTCGGTCGTACCGATCACGGCCATCGTACTTATTTTGAGCGTCAGTATCGCTCCGATGACTCCGGGTGCGCTGGTTCTGTTTTTGTTCGGAGCCTTAATGCTGGTTTTTGGCATGGGGTTTTTTACCCTGGGGGTAGATATGTCGATGATACCGATGGGAGAAGGCATCGGCGTTGTAATGAGTAAGTCCAAAAAGATCGGGATATCGCTTGTCGTATGTATGGTCTTAGGAATCCTGATCACGGTAGCGGAGCCGGATCTGCAGGTGCTTGCCAATCAGGTGCCGGCGATACCGAATCTGACGCTGATTCTTACGGTTGCGGTCGGAGTAGGGATTTTTTTGGTACTTGCGGAAGTGCGTATGCTCTTTAACATTCCGCTGTCTTATGTATTGGTATTTTTTTATGCGGTCATTTTTATACTGGTATATTTTACGCCGAATGATTTTATTCCTGTTTCCTTTGATTCGGGAGGCGTGACGACGGGACCGATCACCGTACCTTTTGTAATGGCTCTTGGTATTGGTATGGCTTCGGTACGAAGCGATAAGAACTCCAACAGCGATAGTTTCGGCCTGATCTCTCTTTGCAGCATCGGACCTGTTCTGGCGGTATTGCTGCTTGGTATTTTTTACAGACCGGAAGAAAGTACATATACCCGCACGCCGATACCGGAAATTTTGACGACAAAGGATGCGGCGGGAGAATTTTTACGCGGTTTTCCCGTTTATGCAAAAGAGGTCTTTGCAGCGATTTTTCCGATCGTCGTTTTGTTTGTTCTATTTCAATTGGCGTTTAAACGGTTTCATAAGCATCAATTGATCAAGATCAGCTCAGGAATGGTTTATACCTATATTGGTCTGGTTTTGTTTCTTACGGGAGTGAACGTAGGGTTCATGCCTGCTGGACAGTTTATCGGAGCGACGGTAGCCGGCGGGGAAAAGAAATGGTTTTTAATACCGATAGGGATGGTGATTGGCTATTTTATCGTGAAAGCGGAACCGGCGGTGCAGGTTTTGACAAAGCAGGTAGAGGAGATTTCCAACGGTTCCATTACGCAGAGGTCGATCAAACAGGGCTTGTCCGTCGGGATTGCAGTATCTGCGGGAATCGCTATGCTGCGTATTCTGACAGGAATCTCTATTATGTGGTTTTTGATTCCCGGATATGCGCTTTCGCTGATTATGACGTTTTTTGTGCCTCAGATCTTTACCGGCATTGCTTTTGACTCGGGCGGGGTGGCAAGCGGTCCTATGACGGCCACATTTTTACTGCCGCTTGCAATGGGGGCCTGTGAGGCCGTGGGCGGGAATATTCTTACGGACGCATTCGGAATCGTGGCGATGGTGGCTATGACGCCGCTTGTGACAATACAGATACTTGGGCTTACGGATAAGATCAAAGAAAGGGTACAGAAGAGGAGAGTCGTTACGGAAATGGAGAATGTGGAAGATACCATTTTATATTTTGATTAACCGGGAGTAGGGAGAGCTTGCAGATGGAGAAAAAAAGAGGAATAAGACTGCTGGTAACGATTGTGGAAAGGCGTCAGGGAAAAAACATGGCCAAACTGTACTCGGAAAATGGCGTGGACTGGCATTATCACAGTATCGGATTCGGAACGGCGTCTTCCGAACTGTTGGACGTACTCGGATTTGGTACGTCGGAAAGGGATATTTTATTTAGCTTGGCGGAGAGCGAGAAGGTAAGAAAACTTTTATATGATTTGAACAACGATCTGCATGGTAACGTATCGTCAAAAGGAATTGTTTTTTCGGTACCGCTTACAGGTATTAGCAATCTGGTAGCAAATATGCTCATGCAGGAGCCGGTTGTGATAGAGGAAGGAGAGATTCCGGTGCAGGATAAAAGTAATAACAGCCTGATTCTTATTGCGGTAAATCAGGGACATACGGATAAAGTAATGGAAACGGCAAAAAAGGCGGGAGCCAGAGGGGGAACTATTATAAAAGGAAGATGGGCCGGAGCGGAACAAAGTGAGAAATTTTTCGGGATCACGCTTCAAACGGAGAAAGAGATCATTGTCATGCTGGTAACGAACCAGACGAGAAACCTGATCATGGAAACCGTCAATAAGGAGCATGGGCTGCATTCGGAAGCGGGAGCCATGATCTGTTCACTGGCAGTAGACCAGATGGTAAGATTGTCTTGACCACCTCAAAATATGGGGTGGCCAAGAAATAATCCAATGTAAATTTGCTGTGGTAAGTTAAAAAAAAGAACAGTTGCAGATCTCTCCGCAGGCAATCTTCATACCTGAGTCTCCGGAGGGCTGCGTCTTAAAATCATCGGGCATATCA
Organism: uncultured Lachnospiraceae bacterium; assembly: GCA_910579805.1. GTDB lineage: Bacteria > Bacillota > Clostridia > Lachnospirales > Lachnospiraceae > RGIG3002. The sequence continues at coordinate 100,517 of CAJTWM010000002.1, forward strand.
TGGATAATAATGGTATGCCCTAATACTTCTGCAGGTAAAAAAGAATCTGTATAAAAAATCGAAAGCACTTCTCCTTTATTGCCCAAAAGCGGAGGCAGATCTCCGGCATGGTTGGGATGGGCGCAGCCTTCGGGATTGTAATGACTGCCGGCGTTTGCAAAAGCGTCGGTTTCGTTTCCGCTGCATTTTGCGCCTTCATGAATGTGGAGTCCGTAAAAGGATTTGGAACAGGACTCATTCTTACAGGGCAGCCCGATAGCGTGAATGGCAAGCAGGGTGCCGCTGCAGATCGGATAAAGTAAAGCGACGCCTTTTATGGAAGGAAAGAACCGGCTGCCCATAATAGAAGCATAAGCAAACGGTTCCATCGCGATCAGGGTGTTGAGTGAATTAGGAATATCCGCATACATAGGCATTAATTACAAGGGCAGTTGTCATTTCTTGCGGTAGTATTATCAAAAGCAGGATTGAATGCGTAAAAATTCTTCTCGTTTAATTTATCCTGCACGATTCGTAATGCTTCACCGGAACGGAAAGAGTGAAGCAGATCATTTGTCTGCAATATAGAGGATCGCCTTCAGGTCGGAAATCAATTCCTTCGAGTAGTCGGACACTTCCTGATAAAGCTGTTCGGCGCTTGCATAGTCGCCTCGGTTCAGCGCATTGAGTACATCCGCCCCATATTTATGGAATCGTTTATGCTTCTCCGCCAGCGCGTTCCAAATAGGCAGGATTTCCGGAATATCCGGAGTCAATGAGTAATAAAAATGGCCGAAACCACATTTGGTGGAATCCAACTGCAAAGGCAGTACCGTTCGTTCTTTTACCATATTATGCAAATTGCTGAGCCATGTTTGGTGCGCCGTAATGGCGGTGCTCACATATTGGCCGAATTCGGAGTTCTCCAAATGGAAGAAAGCATCTTCCGTCATACTTCCCATCTGTTTTACGGTGTCATCCAAAGTTTTTTCAATATCAACAACGGGTTTGATCGCCTGCTGCAATTCTCCGCTGACCTGATTCATAAACTGGCTGCTGTCTCTTAACTGATTTTCCATTTCCGTCATGGAACTGCTCAGTTCTTCGCTTACGGCGGCAATGGAACTCATGGATTCGTTGATCTTTGAAACATGCTGCTGGCTCTCGTCGTTTAATTCCCATACGTTTTTGATCTTATCAGTCATTGTTTCCAAATAGGTGATCGTGCTCGTAGCGCTTTGAGAGCTTTTCTGAGACGCGCTTTTGATATTTTCCACGAAGTCGCTCATGTTTCCGGTCAGTTTCTGCGTCTCTTCGGCAAGACTGCGGATCTCTCCGGCAACAACGGCAAAGCCCCTGCCGGCTGCGCCTGCCCTTGCGGCTTCAATAGAAGCGTTCAAAGCAAGCAGATTCGTCTGAAGGGAAATACTTTCGATCCCTTCAATCACTTCGCTCATACGGTTGATAATGCCTGCTAAGGTCTCCATGTCGGACTGCAGTTCTTTGGAAACGCTGATCGTCTGGTCAGAAAGATCCCTGATGTTGGTCAATTCATTCTGTCCGGACTCGATCTTGCGGTATACTTCATCGGTTTCGGAAGACACTTCAATAATGGTATTCGTCAGCTCTTCATGCTGATTATTAGATCTGGTCGAGCCGTAGGAGGCTTCCAGAGAATTTCCAAAAATAGCTTCAGAGGCTTTTTCTATGTTACGGGAAATATCAGTGATCTTTTCGGTCTGGTGCTGCATGGTGAGGTCGAGTGAACTGATCTGCATAACAGCCTTGATATTCTTATCAAACAGTTCGGCAAATTGCTTTCTGCCCTTGCTCAGTCTCTGATAAATCTTGTTTAATTCAGGCTCTTTGGAGTAATCCGCTGCTTTTAACTCTGAAACTGCTTTCATGAGTACATTTTTCTTCCGTTTGAATAAGTTTGATAACATAAATATACCTCGCTTTTCTATTGATTATGTATAATTATATGATACGGGATTTTCTACTTTTTGCAAGTCTTTTTCACAAAAAATATGTTGATATTTATGGTAATGTGATAGTCTGCGGACCGTCTTTCATAAAATAATATAAAAGGGCTAAAAAGGCAGGATTTCATGGAGTTTTTAACGGACCGGAAAATCAGTATGGATAACATGGAACTGGCGATAAATCATTTGCGGCCGCATAAGAATGGACAGATCAATAAACGGGTTAAGAAAGAGGTGGAAGAAAGGCTTTTTTTGATCTTGAGAAAATATGAAAGGCGGGAACGGGATGAGTTATGACGCATTATACGGACGGCAGTCCGTTGAGAAAAAAGACAGCATATCCGTAGAGAGTCAGATCGAATATTGCCGGTATGAAACGCATGGCAGGCCGTATCTGGAATATACCGACAGGGGATTTTCGGGAAAAGACACGAACAGGCCGGGATTTGAGAAGATGATGCAGGATATTGGGCAGGGAAAAATTAAACGTGTTATTGTATACAAACTAGACCGTATCAGCCGTTCTATTTTAGATTTTGCCAATATGATGGAGATTTTTCAAAAATATCAGGTGGAATTTATTTCTACTACGGAAAAATTCGACACTTCCACTCCGATTGGAAGGGCGATGCTGAATATTTGTATCGTATTTGCACAATTAGAGCGTGAAACGATACAGAAACGTGTTGCAGATGCTTATTATGCAAGAAGTAAAAAGGGCTTTTATATGGGAGGCAGGGTTCCCTACGGGTATTGTCTGAAGGAAACGGTCATAGACCATGTGCGCACCGCCATGTACGAAGAGGTGAAAGAGGAAAGCAGCCAGATCGGGATTATGTATTCCATGTATGCGGATCCCTCCTGTTCGCTGGGGGATATTGTTCGTTTTTTGGACCAGCACCGGCTTCGGAACAGGAAAGGAGAAAGATGGACCAGCGCGCGGATCAGTGAAATACTGCGTAATCCGGTTTATGTAAAAGCAGATATCGACGTATATCATTTTTTTAAAGAACAGGGTATTGGAATCGTAAATCAGGTCGATGAGTTCATTGGAAGTAACGGATGTTATTTATATAAGAGAAAGGCTGCGCCGGATGAGAAACAATCTGAACTTCAGAATCAGGAAGCCGTACTCGCACCGCATAAAGGGCTGATTTCTTCCAAGGAGTGGCTTGCCTGCCGAAAAAAGTGTTTAAGTAACAGATGTTCTACAAAAACCTGTAAGGCAAAAAGTTCATGGCTGTGCGGAAAATTGAAGTGCGGAAATTGTGGGTATGGGCTGATCGTATGCCGGTCAAAAACAAGGTGGGGCAGGTACTTTGTATGCAGCAGATCGGGAACTTTGTGCAAAGGGACGGGATGTACGGTTTACGCGGATCTATTGGAGGAATATATGGCGCAGGCCATTTGCGCTAAGCTATCGGAATTTCGGAAGTTATCTGCCGCAGAGACGGAGAAAGAAGAGACGAGGCGGGATAAAGAAAAGGAAATGTGTTTGGCTAAAATAGAGGAAGAGATCGACGGCCTGCTCTTAAAGGTGGCGGATGCCAACGATACCTTGATAAAGTATATCAACGGCAGGATAGAGGGATTGGAGGCGGAAAAAACGAAACTGGAAGAAGAAATGGCTTTAGAAGAAGAGAAAAGGGGAAGAAACGGTTGGGAAATAGAAGCGCCTGAGAAATTGTGGGAACAGCTTTCTTTTGAGGATAGGCAGGCGGTAACGGACGTTTTGATTGAAAAGGTGAGGATCGCGGAGGGAAGGGCGGAGATCGTGTGGAGAATATGAAGAGCGGCGGCGCTAAGGGAGCAGGCCCTGATTTGCTGTAATCTATACGATTGCCTTCACCGAAACGCTGGAAGTGGACGATTTCCCTTGCACGGAGGAAACGGATCGGTTCGCATACGTCGGAGTCGTGTACGAGACGGAGAATATTTTCGTAGGTGCTGCGGGCTTTTTGCTCTGCCGCCATATCTTCGAACAGATCCGTGATCGGATCGCCTTTAGACTGGAACTCACAGGCATTAAAAGGGATTCCGCCGGCTGCCTGCGGCCAAAGGGCAAGCGTATGGTCCACATAGTATTTGTCAAATCCGCTGCATTCGATTTCTTCGGTGGAAAGATTTTTGGTAAGCTGGTAAATGATGGAGGATACCATTTCCATATGCGCCAGTTCTTCCGTACCTATATTGTGCCCGGAAATGTTCCGGATCAAGCTCTATGGGGACAAGTCCAGTGCTTTCGGCTTATCTGTACATAGCTTTGGCAGCTATGAAAGAATCGGCAAGTGGGATGAGAAAAGATACGGGAAAGGCGGCAGAAAGCCTTATTTTATCGAGCCTGACGGCACTCTGAGACGGATAAATCTCTATGCGGTAGCGGATGCGGACGTCTATTATAACTATGAAGCGTGAGAAAATGAGCTTGTCTGAATGAGTCGGACAAGTTCATCTTTTTATAGGAAACCGCACCATTGTCAACATCTCTCTTTTTTGTGCAAAGATAGAGAGGAAAAATTTAAGAATAAGCGTTATAATAATAAAGATGAATATATGTCCACAAAGCGTAATAGGCGCGGATAAGGAGGGACCTCATGGAATGGGTTGAACGATTAAACCAAAGCATGAATTATATCGAGGAACATTTGACAGGAGAAATGGACTATGAACAGCTTGGGCGGATTGCCTGTTGCTCCACCTACCACTATCAGAGGATGTTTACTTATATGGCGGGCATCACTCTGGCAGAGTATATCCGAAGAAGAAAAATGTCTTTAGCTGCGGTAGACTTGCAGGGCGGGAATGAACGGGTCATTGATATTGCGGAGAAGTACGGCTACCGTTCCCCGACTGCATTTAACAGGGCGTTCCAGTCTTTTCATGGGATAGCCCCGTCATCCGTTAATAGCGAAGGCGTATCCGTGAAATCTTTTTCCCCCATTGTATTTAGAATTGCTGTGAAAGGAGCGACAGAAATGAATTATAGAATCGAAACAAAAGAAGCATTCCGTATCATAGGCGTATCTGCGCCGCTTGATAAGGAAATTGAGAATAACTTTATGGTTGTGCCTAAGATGTGGCAGAAGGCATCTGTAAATGGAACAATACAGAGATTGGCGGGAATGGCAGATACGCCGCCAATGGGGCTTTTAGGCGTGAGTGTCTGCAATGATGAAGAACAATGGAAATATTTTATTGCCGTTTCCAGTAAAAAGACAAGCGACGAGTTCGAAGAATATACCGTGCCGGCATCTGTCTGGGCGATTTTTTCCGGAACAGGTACAAACCAGTCGATACAGGAATTGGAGCAACGTATCATAACGGAGTGGCTTCCCACCTCTGGATATGAATATGCCGACGCCCCCGATATTGAGGTTTACTTAAATCCGGATCCACAGAACGCACAATATGAGGTATGGATACCCGTAGCAAAGAAAAAGGGATAACGGAAGGACTTATGGACGAGAAATTTAACATGTTTATGGAAACGGTTGACGAGCGTTTCCGTAGCTTTGTAAAACAAATCAGCGAGTATCTGACAGCCAATGGATGTAAGTGCGATATAAAACAGCAAAAAAGCGGCTATGTTATGTCCTATGTGTTAAACGCCAGCCAGAGGACTTTGGCAACATTCATATCCCGAAAAACGGGGATGAAGCTTCGTATTTATCCCGGACATATACAGGAATACCAGAGTTTTCTTGATACACTGCCCGAAAAGGTAAAAAAGGAAATCAAGAAAGCGTCCGTCTGCAAACGGCTTATCAATCCCGATGACTGTAACCCGAAATGTGTAATGGGATATACCTTTACATTGGATGGCGGGCAATATCAGAAATGCCGCTATATGGCGTTTCAGCCTACATTGAGTGAGGAAAACAATCCGTATATAAAGCAGTTTTTAGAGAAAGAATTCGCAGAGATGGCATCCGGCGATAGAAGCCTATATTGATGTGTATTTGAATCTGTGCCCCTCAAATGGGAGCTGCGTGGTTGCATTCAAGTCATTAGTTTGATAAAATATTACCTAAAGATCAGTTTGTAGAAAAGAAGAAATGGAAGAAAGTCTTTATAAACTACAAGCAAAATCGCAGGGGGTAAGTATGAAAACGATAAAAAGATGGTTTACACTTATGCTTATTGTATCAGTGGCACTTAGCGAGTGCGGCGGTACTACGGTATTTGCGGCAGAAAATGCCGCCGCGGTGGAAATGCCGGATTCAGAGTATGAAGAAAGTTCGCAGGAGAGCGAAAGCGCTATTTTGGATGAAACGTCATTGGAACAGGAATTGGCGGCAGAAGAAGCGGAGAACAGGGAAATTTCCAATATCCGGCAGGATCCGGAGGAAGATAAGATTGTTTTTCCGGAAGATGATGAAAATGAAGATGCTGAGAGAAATGAGATTGGCGAAGAAACGGATGCTGCGCAGAATGATGTTATAGTTTCAGGAACAGAAACGGAATTATCTGCTTTACATATTGGACAGGTAAAAGAAGGGGAAGAATTTCCCAACCCGGAAGATCAGGGATTTATATACGATTTACCGGTTTCTTTTACCGGTTCGGATTCTGTGATATTATTTGTCCATTATGGTACGGATGCGGTAGATACAGGCGATACAGATAATACAGACACAGCGTCTGGCAAAGAAGAGAGCGGGAAGAAGGAAGAGAGTGGAAAGGGGACGCTTATTTGGAGCATTCTTCGCGGAAAGCATGGGCTGGAAGAGGGCAGCGTCAGCCTTGTCAAAGAAAACGATGACTGGATAGGTTTTGAAGCTGTGTCCGATTCTCCTTATTTTACAATGATGGAGAAAGAAGAGGAAGAGGGCGCTTATGATAAAACGGTAGAACTTGTGCCTAAAGATACCGTAGAAGATGACGGTTACGATTACTACATCCGGGCAGCTTATTATTTAGGAACAGAGGAAGGAAATAACGGAGAATTTTATGCCGCGGCGACGATACCTTTTCTGCCGGAAACAAATGCGGATACGGAGGGGACTCAGGAGGATGCATGGAAGGAAGAAAAGGATACGGATCTGACACAGGAGGATGCGGCAGGCACAGAAGAAGCTGACACAGATAAGGCGCAGGAGGAAGACCTGACGGAAGAAGAAAGCGATAACGACGGCACATTGGAAGAGGCGGATACAGGGGACGCTGATAAGGAAGAAGTTTCATCCTATGCAATGGAGGAAGAAGTTCCGGTTCTTGCCGAAAATGATGATGCGCAGCAATATTCCAAGGAAAACATGGGTGTATTAACATTAAGCGCAGAAAAAGTGACATTACATTCCGGCGATCATTTGTCTGTCAGCGCAACGATGGAACCCAAAGATATTTTTGGGGATCTTTCGGAATCCATCTCATGGACAAGCAGTAATGAAGATATAGCCGGGGTATATGGAAACGGTACTAACGCTTCGGTTTATGCATACGAGGAAGGCACCGTGGAAATTACTGCGGCGTATAGCGGGGTTGAGGCACATTGCCGGGTAGAGGTTGTGGCGAAAGATGATCAGGAGGTTTATGACCTTTCTAATGATATCTGGATAGCCGGTTTTCAAAAAGAGAGTGAGGATTTTGTTTACACGGGAAATAAAATTACCCAGAATATCAAAGTCTACCATAAGGAAACGCTTTTAAAAGAAAAGACGGATTATACGCTGAGTTATAAAAATAACGTCAATGCAGCCGCTTATAATGTACTGAAAGCGCCCAGCGTCACAATTACCATGAAAGGGCAGTACAGCGGCAGCGTGACATTGTATTATACGATCAGGCCCGCAAACATAAATGATATTGATATCTATAATCAGAATCAGAACAGTTCCGGTGAAAATGGGACAGAAGGCAGCACAGGGACAGATAACAATGATAATGGGTCAGTCTATGAACAGGCGGTCACATACGGGGCAAAGCTGAAGATTCCCGCCCCGGAGCTGATGTTTGGCAAGAAAAAACTGACGGTCAACAAGGACTTTGTCTGTGATTATACCGGGCTGCCGCAGCCTTATGACAAGGGTGAGTCCTATGAGGCGGAAAAAGTATATGATTATACTGTGAGCGGAATTGGAAACTTTACAGGTTCTTTCAAAATGCATCTTGTAGTTGTGAAAGATAAAAACCATAATTTTAATTCCGCATCGGTGACGCTTGGTCAAAAACAGTATGAATATCATGGAACAGCGTTATCCGACTCGGAGGTGACCATTAGCAGACTCACATTGGGCAAAGACACTTTGGATAACAGCCTTTATGGGCATACAGTCTATGCGCCGGAGATGGAAGGCGCCTATGTGATGGTGTATCCTACTGCAGCAGGTAAGGCGGCAGGGTATTACGGCTGTAAAAAGGTGAATTTGAAGCTGACGGGCGATCGGAATATCACAGAAGCTGTTACTGAAAATACGAACTGGAAAGAGAGCATAACCTTTTCTCAGAAGAAGGTGAATGAGGAAGGCGGAATTTTTCAGGAAAAAACGGGTATTTTGACGTTTGGCGCAGAGAAGGAAATTCTAGTAGAGGGAAAAGATTATACCGTAAAATACAGCAATGCCAAGAAAGCCGGAAAGGTGACAGTTACTTTTACCGGAAAGGGCAGATATAAAGGGACGCTTAAGAAATCATATGAGATCACGCCTGATATGGATACGGATCATTTTACAATCGGATGGAAGAATGTAAAGCGTAAGGGCAGCGACCTTGAGATCGCCTATCAAAAAGGCGGAGCGGCGCCGGATTTTATCTTAAAAGATCAAAACAACAACATTTTGAAAAATAAGACCGATTATACGGTAAAAGTAACCAATAATAAAACGCCGGGAACGGCTCTGAGCTGTGAGATCAAAGGCAAAGGAAATTATAAGGGATATCAAACTTCCGTGCAGATCATGGTGACGAACGGCGATATCAGCAAAGGAACGATTTTGCTTTCAGATAAGCCCTGCAGTACAAAGCAGAACGCATGGAAATCGGCAGTTACGATCAAAGATGTAAACGGGAAGAAACTGACTGCGGGAATAGATTATGATAAAGAGTTTGAATATAAATATGATACTATGGAAAACGCACAGTATCCGGCAGAGGGAACGACGGTTACGGTTACCGTGCATGGGGCAGGGTATTACGAAGGCACCGACATTACCGGAACTTATCGGATCTTCAAACATAACATCAGCAAACTGAAGTTTACCATTGATGCGCAGGAATATACGGGAAAAGAAGTCACGTTAACACCGGGGAATGATATTCATGCATACGCGAACGGTACCGATCAAAAGAAGCAGGAAAACGAATTGAAAACGCCGCTGTGTTATGAAGTCATAGGCTATAGTAACAATCGCAGGGCGGGTACCGCCAAAGTAACTTTGCGGGGACTTGGTGATTATGGCGGAACAAAGACCTATTCCTTTCAGATCAAAAAGAAAGCGTACCTTAAAAACAGCGTAACAGGAATCTCCTTTGATAAAACAAACCTTTCCTTCTCGCTGCAGGATCAGGAAGAAGAAAAGAGAACGCTCACCGCTACAATAAAGGTACAGTCACTGAATCAGGAAATATCGAATCCTAATGTGGTGTGGACTTCTTCCAACAGCCAGATCGCTACTGTGGAGGCTAAGACTGTAAATGCGACTACGGTTGCCGGTGTTATCACCGGTAAAAAAGAGGGCAGTGTAACAATCACCGCAACGACGCAGGACGGGAACAAAAAAGCACAGTGTAAAGTGACAATCGTAGATGCGCCCGTACTCAAAGAGGCAGGACAGACAATTAAAAAAGCGGTCGGAGAAACTTATCAGTTAAATCTGGATCTGTCGCAAACAGACGCGGGCATTTCCAGTGATATTGTGTGGAAAAGCAACAATCCGACAGTGGTATCCGTAAGCTCTGCCGGTTTGCTTAAAATGGAAAAAGCAGGCGCCGCAGTTATCAGCGTATACAGAAAAAGCAAACCCAGTTATGTTCAGCAGTGTTACGCAGTTTCAATCGGGGATGAGCAGATTCCGGAAGGACCGGAAGTTTTAACCTATGTTCAGGAACCCGGCACTACCGACGATACGCCGTATATCAACAAGATTCTGAAAGACTGGAGGAACGATTCCAATCCGGACCAATATGAGTATCTGTATTTACCTGCCGGTGTTTATCATATTGATCCGGTTGGAGGCGGTCTGGATCAGTTCGGCTCCTATAAATGCGGCGGTATCGAGTTGACGGATAACCAAAAGTTAGTCATGTCACCTAGCGCGCTGCTTATAGCGATTGGAAATAATAGTGCAAATTATCAGGTAATATGTGCATTCGGACACAAAAATATTACTATTTCCGGTGGGCAGATTATCGGAGAACGCAGCGAACACACTGGCAGCAGCGGAGAGTGGGGTCATGGTATCAACATATCAGGCAGCACAAATGTTACTATCAAAGATGTGGAAATCTCACAGTGCTGGGGAGATGGCATTTATCTCGGTTTCTACGATGGACCCAATATCTGCAGCGACGGTGTCACGATTGAAAATTGTAATCTCCATCACAACCGGCGTAATAATCTTTCCATCACAGACGTATCTAATGTCACGGTTAGAAATTGCCGTTTTGATAATGCAAAGGGCACCGACCCGCAATTCGGCATTGATATTGAGCCAAATAACGGCAGGCCGTGCAAAAATATTAAGATATATGATTCCACATTTACGGGAAATGCCAAAGCAAGTATGGGAATTATGACTACGGCAAGCGATATAACAATTGAAAATTGTACAATGAGCGGACATTTTTATAATTGGGCCGGAAAAAATGTAGTGATTAAAAATACAACAATCAAAGGGGATATCGTTGACCACATACCCGGAAACTTAACTATAATAGAGTAAATAGCAGACATTTTTAGGGCGTCAGACCCAAAATCATCTTTATAAGAGAAGCGCCTGATACGCACGGGGTTCAGGCCGATAAAAGCCGTGATGCCTGCCTGCGTGCAGTATGACAGGCAGCGCTGCCTGTTGCTTGAACAAATCGGAACGCCCGGCAAACAACGCCTGTCAAGAGTACGTCAGTACTTTTGGCAGGCGTTTCATAATGCCGGCGGATAGGGCTTTAGCTATTTGCACCGGTATTTCAAAAAAGGACTAACCCCTCTGTTATATCGTACAAACCCTTATGAATATTTTATAGAAAGCAATATAACGAGGTGGTGTTGATGATTGAAATGTCGTGAGTTTATTTATGTCGGAGAGCCTGTTCCGCAAATTACCGAACAGGCATACGAAGCGTTTTATCTGCATCTTCAAAAGTCAATACTTGCTTCTTTGGAAAAACGGGAGCTTTTGACCCATTCGCAATATAGCCGCTGTATCGAGGAAATAGAAAAACAATACCGTCAGAAAAACCGCAGCAAAGCCTAACCGCCCGGCTCTTTATATATAGAAATGTGCAATTTCATTATTTGCATATTCGACATACAAGCAATTGTTATACTTAAACTATGGCAAGTCATTGTCGGGAAAGGAGAGGTTTTATGCCAGCATTACAATATGAACTCATAAATCAAGAGAGAAAAATGCAGGAAACGAAAAAAAGAGTTGCCGCCTATTGCCGTGTTTCCACGGACAAGGAAGACCAAGCCAATTCTTTTGAAAGCCAACAGCGGTATTTCCGCCAGTATATCGAGGGTAATCCCGATTGGGAGCTTTATGCGATATTTGCCGATGAGGGCATCTCTGGAACGAACACAAAAAAGCGAAAAGAATTTAACCGTATGATTGACTGTGCAAAAAACGGTGATTTTGATTTGATTATTACAAAGGAGATTTCCCGTTTTGCGAGAAATACCCTTGATAGTATTTTCTATACCCGTGACCTTAAAAAGCAGGGTGTCGGCGTGATTTTTCTAAATGACAATATCAATACGTTAGACGGCGATGCGGAGCTCCGCCTTGCCATTATGTCCTCTATCGCACAAGAGGAAAGCCGCAAGACTTCCGAGCGTGTCAAGTGGGGGCAGAAACGCCGTATGGAGCAGGGCGTTGTATTTGGCCGCAGTATGCTTGGTTACGATGTAAAAGACGGAAAAATGACTGTCGACGAAGAGGGAGCGAAAATCGTCCGTCTTATCTTCCACAAGTTTGTGGACGAGGGAAAAGGTACGCATGTTATCGCCCGTGAGCTCCGGGAGGAAGGCATCGAGCCTATGCGGGGTAAGGAATGGCAGAATACGGTTATTCTCCGCATCATCCGCAATGAAAAGTATTGCGGCGACTTAGTGCAGAAGAAAACCTATACGCCGGACTTCCTGTCCCATGAAAAGAAATACAACCGGGGGCAGGAGGAATTTGTCATTATCAAAGACCATCACGAGCCGATTATCTCCCGTGAGCTTTTCGATAAAGCAAACCGCATTTTGGATGCAAAATCGCTTTCACAGGAGGGCAAGGCAAAACACAGCAGCCGCTATCCGTTCTCTGGGAAAATCAAATGCGGCAGATGCGGGGCAAGCTATGTCGCCCGATATAAGACCCGCAAAGACGGAAGCAGATACAAGGCGTGGCGCTGCTATGAAGCTGCAAACCATGGCAGGCCGCATATTGACAGGGCAGGTAACAAGAAAGGCTGCCTTGGCGGGAGTATCCGTAATGAGGATGCGGTTTATTTATTGTATCTTGTCTGCAGGGAACTGAAAATTGACCGCCGGAAAATTGTCGATAATCTCACTAAGACGGTCGATACAGTTATGCAGATAGATTTAAAGGGAAGAAGCGAGGGCGCTTTATCAGAAAAAATCGAGGAAACAGAGAAAAAACGTACAGGCCTTATAGATCTTTATACAAGCGGCGACATAGACAAAAACGAATTTACGCTCCTAAGAGCCAAATATGACAAAGATATTGAAAAATTAAAATCTGCGATGGAGGGCGTTGAGTCACCGCAGACGAGGATCACAAAACGGCAGGAATTGACGGCAGATATAAAAAATGTCATTGACGAGCTGATTAACGGTATCCAATACGAAGATGAATATTATGCCCGGATGCTTGATAAGATGGTAGTGGACGATAAAAATTATATAGACGTTTATTTAAAAATGTTGCCGTATAAGTGGAGATTTACGGCGGCGAAATATGAGCTCAAAGACGTTTGACACGGTGGTGATATCCATGATATAGTTAAGCCAATTATTTTTAGACCATTTTATAAAATAAATAGGGGGGTTAAAGAATGCTTTTGAAAAATTTCGCATTTAAACCTTTTGTTATGTAATGAGCTGTAAAATACGCAAACGGTGATTTCCTTAAGAGATAGCAATGCTATCTCCGTGTGTTGTGCGGTTTTACAGCTTTTTTATGCCTAAAATTCATAACACGGAGGAAAACTTAATATGTTTAAAGGAATTGTGTTTTTTATAAAAAACGGTTGGAGATATGACAAAAGATATATTCTTTGGAGAGTGTTATACCAGTTCATCAACTCGCTGATACCGATTGTCGCCACAATAATGCCCAAATTAATCATTGATGAATTGATGGGAAATCAGGAAATAAGCAGGCTGCTTGTGTACGTTTCCGTTTTGGTTCTCTATACTGCAACAGCGACCATATTCTCTGAATATTTTAATTGGGATGGATTTAGCAGACGATGCAGAGTAAACGCAGAGTTTGATAGTGACCTGCATAAACATTTGGCAGAGGCTGATTTTGAGAGATTAGAAGATCCGAATTTCTTAGATATGCAGAAAAGGGCTGAAAAGTTCTTATACTGTGATTGGCATGGATTTGGGTATTTGCTTGACTGTTCTTTGAATGCACTTGGACATATTTTGACACTAATTGGAATAGCTGCCATTATCGCTGCTATTGACTTCCGAATAGTGAGCTTGTTTTTTGTACTGATCATTTGTGGAGCATTCATTGAGAAAAAGGCTAAGCAAAATGCTATCAGATTGTCGGAAGGTATCATCAAAGACCAAAGAGGCTGGATGTATTATGCAAGTCTGTTTGAAGATCATAGTTTTGCAAAGGAGATTCGATTAAATTCTCTTGGAAAGTGGCTGCTTAACAGAGAGAGAAATTATTTTACAAAAGTAAATGAGAACCAAAAGAAACAAAATGACGGATTTATGATCTCCGGTTTTTTTGGCGCAATTTTTACACTGGTTCAGCAGAGTGCAGCGTATGCTTATTTAATACATTGTGTGGTTAGCGGTACCATTTCAATCGGCTCGTTTACAATGTATACAGGTGCAGTTACATCATTTTCTGTTGCATTCCGTAAGGTGCTTGACAGTTTAATGGAAATCCGGGCGTATGACACTTATTATGAAAAACTGGACGAATATTTGAATTTACCTAAGACGCTACGCGGGGGCAGTGAACGGATCGATGCCAATAGAGCTCATTTTATTGAATTCAGGAATGTCAGCTTCAAGTATTCCGGCAGTGATACATATGCTTTAAAAGATGTTAGTATTACCATTCCCTTTGGTCAAAAGCTCTCTATTGTCGGTGAAAACGGTGCAGGAAAGTCAACATTTGTCAAATTGCTGACCAGAATGTATGATCCAACGGAAGGCGAGATTCTTTTGGATGGAGTGAATATTAAAAAAATAGACTATGATCAATATATGAGTTTTTTCTCATCAGTATTTCAGGATTACAGGCTGTTTTCGTTTTCCGTCAAAGATAATGTTGCACTTGCACAGCCTATGAACAAAGACAGAGTAAAAGAGATTCTTGAGTATGTAGGGTTTAATGAAAAATTATGCAGGCTGCAAAATGGTATTGATACTTCCGTTTTTAAGAATTTTGACGAGGAGGGATTTGAACCATCGGGGGGAGAAGGCCAGAAAATTGCTTTGGCGCGTGCTTTATATAAAGACGCACCTATTGTGCTGTTAGATGAACCGACCGCAGCTATGGATCCGAAAGCGGAATATGAACTTTATCAAAAATTTAACGAAATGGTTCAAGGAAAAACAGCAGTATATATTTCACATAGACTATCAAGTGCTAAATTCTGTGATGTAATAGCGGTATTTAGCAAGGGACAAATCATTGAGTATGGTTCGCATGACGAACTGTATAGTAAAGGCGGGGTATATGCGGGGTTATTTTTAATGCAATCTCAGTTTTATTGTTAGTGATTTATATGGAGAGCGTATAGAAACAAATCTATGCGCTCTATTTTATATACGCCCGGTATGGGCGCAATCTAATCGGTGAAAGTCCGTAACACGCTCTGATACCATTTCCGGGGCTTCTCTACCAATATCTGTCAAAAGTCCCGCCACCTCATGATACGGCATAGTATAACGCTGGGAGATATAACGCATGGATGCGGCTAATTCTCCGTCGGGGCCGCCAAACTGGCTGATGATTACCTGCGCGATATTGGCGTTGGTTTCTTTGATCCTTACCGGAAACTGTAAACGTTTTTCATATTGCCACATAATTAACAACCTCCTTCCCAAGGCATCGGGTCAAGCGCCCATAACCATTCTTTTCCGCATGCGTCGGCCGTACTGAGCGTAAGAGGCGTAAATTTAGCGGCGTATTCCCGAAGAGCCTGATTGTGTCTTTTGGTCTGATGGGAAAAATAATCAATGGCGTCCCGGTCGAACGGATGTGTGTCCAGATACTCTGTCATTTCAAACATAACAAAGCCGAGCGTATTAATCTCATTCATTAAGCGTTCCCGTTCTGACATAGAGTTATAATTCATTTTTTCATCCTCCTTCCTACAAAGGGCTTGGTGAGTTCCGGAAAGATTGTGCCGATCTTTAAAGCTTCATCCAGATTTTCATAAATATGCGACATACGCTGAAATGGTACATAGGCCATTGCAATGGGAAAACGTTCGAAATATTCATCGAAATTATAATCCTTCATAAAATTCCTTTCATAATGTAAGTATTTCTTTAATAGTATAGTATGGTGGAACTTTGCACATGTTTCCCCATTTTCCCTTTTAAAATGATCATGGCCGGTAATATTGCCGGTCGGCTGTCCGTTTTCAAACACGCTTTAGAGCGGAAACGGATTAAAATGTTATTTTTTCAGGTTCTATTGACAGGGATTGACGGCAGGATTATAATTATGCTGAAAATATTGAGAATCATTATCAATAGCGAGGCGGAAAAATGACATTATTTGAAGCAAAGAAGGATGAATCCTATATTGTAAAGGGAGTATTTGTGGAAGAGGCGGTCACAAGGAGACTGCAGGCGCTGGGGTTAAATGACGGAACCGTTATCACCGTATTGAACCGCAAGAAAAAGGGAGCCTTGATCATTAAAGTGAGAGGAACGCGGCTTGCGCTCGGAAAGCATATTGCGTCAAGCATCGAAGTGGACGGGGCAGACGAAAGGGAAAGGGTTTAGAGGAGACGGTTATGGAAAAAAATCAGATACATGTGGCATTCGTAGGAAACCCGAATTGCGGAAAGACCACGCTTTTTAATGCAGTGACAGGTTCCAAACTAAAAGTGGCAAACTGGCCGGGCGTGACCGTAGAAAAGGTAGAAGGTCAGGCAGAATATGAAGGATTTCAACTGACGCTTGTCGATACGCCGGGGATCTATTCCCTTACCTGCTATACGATAGAAGAAAAAGTGACGAGAAAATGTGTGATGGATGACGATATTGACGTGATCATCAACATTGTCGATGCATCTTCGTTAGAAAGAAACCTTTATCTTACCATGCAGCTTTTAGAACTTGGCAAGCCGGTAGTTTTGGCCTTGAATATGATGGATATCGTAGAAGAGAGGGGGATGGAGATCGACCTTCACAGGCTTCCTGAACTCTTGGGCGATATTCCGGTAGTGCCGGTATCGGCGGCCAAAAGGAAGGGGCTTGATATTTTACTTCATGCAGTCGTACATCACTATGAGGAAGGTCCTCATGGGATCGTACTTTATTATGAGGAAGAGATTGAGAATAAGATTGCCAAGCTGGAAGTGATGATGCAGGCCAGATATCCGTCCCACTCCTCGGCAAGGTGGCATGCGATCAAGCTGCTGGAGGAAGACGAAGAGGTGAAGAAGGAACATCCCATCCAGATAACGGACATTGTTCCTAAAAGCTATGAAAAGGAAATTATTAGCAGAAAATATGCTTATATTGAAATGATCGTAAAAGAGGTACTCTTCAGAAGAGCCGGAAAAAAAGCGAATACGGATAAGATCGATCATATTTTAACGCATCCGGTATTAGGAGTACCGATGTTTTTATGTATCATGGCTTTTGTATTTTTTCTTACCTTTATGGTGGGAGATGCGCTGAAAGGTGTATTTGAAACGGGACTTGGAGTTTTTTCCGACGCGGTGGGCGGATTTTTGGAAGGGCTTTCCGTTTCGGACTGGCTGGTTTCTTTGATCGTGGAAGGGATCATAGCCGGAGTCGGAGGGATCCTGACCTTTATACCGAATATATTCATTCTGTTTTTAGCCCTTGCCGTGTTGGAAGACAGCGGATATATGTCAAGAGTAGCATATGTTATGGATCATATCATGGGAAAGGTGGGGCTTTCGGGAAAGGCCTTTCTGCCGATGATACTGGGCTTCGGCTGTACCGTACCGGCGATTATGGCGACAAGGGCTTTGGAAACGGAGCGGGACAGGAGAAGGACGATGTGGATCACGCCTTTTATGTCCTGTTCGGCCAGACTTCCTATCTATGTCCTTTTTTCGGGCATGTTTTTTGAAAAAAGCGCGGGTCTTGTGGCCTTTTCCATGTATGTGACCGGCATGGCGATCGCCATTTTAACGGCGCTTATCATGAATAAGTTAAGCAGGGGGGAAGAAAACAATTCGCTTTTGATAGAACTGCCGGAATATAAAAGGCCGAATGCGAGGACAATCCGCATCTACGTATGGAATAAGCTGAAGGATTATCTGTCAAAAGCGGGAACGACCATTTTTATTGCTTCTATTGTTTTGTGGTTTGTTTTAAACTTTGGCCTGACCGGAATGGTGGAAGAACCGGCGGACAGTTTCGGCGCAATGATAGGAAAACTGCTTGTACCGGTGCTTGCTCCGGCAGGGTTAGGCATGTGGCAGATCGGAGTGGCCCTGATCTCGGGCATTTCTGCAAAAGAAGTTGTGGTATCTGGTTTTGCAGTGCTTTTCGGGGTGACAAATGCCAATTCTTCCGCAGGAATGGAGACTGTACTGGCCAATATCCATGCGATAGATCCGTCGTTTGGCCCTCTTAACGCCTATTGCCTTATGCTGTTTTGCCTGTTGTATGTACCGTGTATAGCCAGTATGGCGACGATTAAAAAGGAAAGCGGTTCATGGGCGTTTACGTTAAAACTGCTTGCATTTGAGCTTTTCCTTGCATGGGGAGTTTCCGTACTGGTCTATCAGCTTGGCAGTTTGTTTTTGTGAAAAGTCTTGATTTCCAAGTCCGTTTATGTAAAAATAGAAACTGTCTGATAACATTGTTTTTGGAAATGACGGTAATTAAATAACAAATGTTCTTAAATAAATGATATCAAGCAGAACGGAGGAGACTATGAGAGGGATCGATACGCAGGTAAGGAAACTTCGGCGCCGTGTATTTAAAGAAATTGCGGATCTTGCATATAATTCCAAGGATCTGATCAACGACGTAGAAGCGCTGCCCTATAAAATAGTAGATTATGACGAGCCGGAATACAGAGAAAGCGTATATAGGGAGCGGGCCATTGTCCGTGAAAGGATCCGTCTGGCGATGGGAATGAGCCTAAGGCCGGAAAATGTGCCGGTACATGCTACGCAGGGCATGGAAGAAACAAATATTGCGGAAAAATATTATGAACCGCCTCTTATGCAGGTCATTCCTTCCGCATGTAATGCCTGTCCGGAGAACCGGTATGAGGTAACGAATAAATGTATGGGTTGCATTGCCCATCCTTGCAGGGAAGTCTGTCCGAGGGACGCCATTTCCATGGTGAACGGAAAGTCCGTGATCGATCAGGATAAATGCATTAAATGCGGAAAATGCAAGTCTGTCTGCCCTTATGACGCTATTTCCCATCAGGTACGCCCGTGCGCTGCGGCCTGCGGCGTGGGGGCTATTAAGAACGACCGTCTGGAAAGAGCCGTTATTGATAATGAAGTGTGCGTTTCCTGCGGTATGTGTATGGTGAGCTGCCCTTTTGGAGCCATTGCGGATAAGTCTCAGATCTTTCAGCTGATTCGTGCGCTGCAGTCGGGAAAAAAGATCATTGCGCAGGTGGCTCCGGCCTTTGTCGGACAGTTTGGCCCGAAAGTTACGCCGGAAATGTTTAAAGCGGCGTTAAAAGAACTGGGCTTTGCAGAGGTTTATGAAACGGCGATCGGCGCGGATCTGGGAGCCATGGCGGAAGCGAAGCATTATGTGGAGCAGGTAGCCAGCGGCAAACAGCCGTTCAGCCTGACTTCCTGCTGTCCGTCCTGGTCCGTGCTTGCTAAGAAATTTTTCCCGGAGACGATGGATAAGATATCCAATGAACTTACGCCCATGGTAGCGACGGCGAGGATCATTAAGGAGGAGCATCCGGATGCAGGCGTGGTGTTTATCGGTCCCTGCGCATCCAAAAAACTGGAGGCTTCAAGAAGAACGATCCGCTCGGACGTGGATTTTGTGATCACTTTTGAAGAGCTTTCGGGAATGTTCGAGGCAAAGGGCATTGATTTGGGCGGCATCGATACGGAGGAAACGATGGAGGATGCCACCGGCGCAGGACGGGGATACGGCGTGGCCGGAGGTGTGGCCAGTGCCATTGAAGAGTGCATTCAGGAGTATTATCCTGATGTGGACGTGCATATCGAACATGCGGAAAGTCTTTCCGAATGTAAGAAGATCCTGATGTTAGCAAAAGCGGGAAAGAAAAACGGCTGTCTGATAGAAGGGATGGCATGTCCGGGCGGCTGCGTCGCGGGCGCGGGTACTAATATCGCCGTTCCACAGGCGGCAAAAGAGCTTGCGGAATTTAAGAAAAAGGCGCAAAAGCGTCTGCCGGATAAAGAAAATTAGACAGATGATTTAACAGAAAGGCATGGTTACGATTATGACAAAAATCAGAACAAGATATGCGCCCAGCCCTACCGGGAAAATGCATGTGGGGAATCTCAGATCCGCACTGTATGAATTTCTGATCGCAAAGCATGAAGGGGGAACTTTTATGCTCCGTATCGAGGATACCGATCAGGAAAGATTTGTAGAAGGCGCGGAGGAGATTATTTACCGTACTTTGGAGAAAACGGGAATGTCTTATGACGAAGGTCCCGATAAAGATGGGGGCGTAGGGCCTTATGTCCAAAGTGAACGGATGAAAACGGGCATTTACATGAAATATGCGAAGGAACTGATTGAAAAGGGCGAGGCATATTATTGTTTTTGCGACAGGGAAAGACTGGAGAGCTTAAAGACCGAAGTAGTAGAAGGAAAAGAGATTTCTGTGTACGATAAGCACTGCCTGTCCTTATCTAAAGAAGAAATTGAGGAGAACTTAAAAGCCGGAAAGCCTTATGTGATCCGCCAAAATAATCCGAGAGAAGGCAGGACTACCTTCCATGACGAATTATATGGGGATATTACAGTAGAAAACGCGGAATTAGACGATATGATCCTGATCAAATCCGACGGCTATCCCACATATAATTTTGCCAATGTGGTGGACGACCATACGATGAACATTACCCATGTGG
Organism: uncultured Lachnospiraceae bacterium; assembly: GCA_910579805.1. Taxonomy (GTDB): domain Bacteria; phylum Bacillota; class Clostridia; order Lachnospirales; family Lachnospiraceae; genus RGIG3002. The sequence goes on from CAJTWM010000002.1 coordinate 121,153, forward strand.
TGAGAGGAAACGAGTATCTTTCGTCTTCCCCCAAGTATACGAGGCTTTACGAGGCGTTCGGCTGGGAAGTTCCGGTGTATGTGCATCTTCCCCTGATCACTGACGAAAATCATAAAAAGCTGGCAAAACGGAGTGGACACGCCTCTTTTGAAGATTTACTGGAACAGGGATTTTTAGCGGAGGCAGTAGTAAATTATATTGCGCTGTTAGGCTGGAGCCCGGAGGACAACAGGGAGATCTTCACGCTGGAAGAGCTGATCAAAGAATTTGATTACCTCAGAATCAGCAAATCCCCTGCTGTATTTGATATTGTAAAATTGAAATGGATGAACGGGGAATACTTAAAGGCGATGGAAGAGGAGAAATTTTATGAACTGGCTCTTCCCTATCTGAAAGAGACGCTGAAAAAACCTTTTGACCTTCAGAAAATTGCGGCTATGGTAAAGACGAGGATTGAGATTTTTCCTGATATTAAGGAGCAGGTGGATTTCTTTGAAGAGCTGCCGGAGTATGATACGGCTATGTATGCGCATAAAAAAATGAAGACGGATGAAGCTTCATCCCTTACCGTGCTGCAGGAGGTCCTGCCGCTTTTGGAAAAGCAGGAAGATTACAGTAATGACGGGCTGTATCAGATGCTGCTTGGGTATGTGGAAAGCAAGGGATGTAAGAACGGATATGTGATGTGGCCGATCAGGACCGCCGTGTCTGGAAAACAGATGACGCCGGCGGGAGCTACGGAAATTATGGAGATCATAGGAAAGGACGAGACCTTAAAGCGTGTGGAAAAAGGGATCGGGCTTTTAAAAAATGCCGTTGGATCATTGTAATGAAGCCCAGCTGCGGGCAGTCAGACATTTTACGGGACCGATGCTTTTGATAGCCGGTCCCGGCAGCGGCAAGACTTTTACCATCACAGAAAGAATCCGTTATCTGATCGAAGTACACGGCGTAGAGCCGTCGCAAATCTTAGTCATCACATTTACAAAAGCCGCCGCTTTGGAAATGGAACAGCGGTTCGGCCGTATTGCGGAGGGGAAAGGGTATTCCGTGAACTTCGGAACCTTCCACGCAGTCTACTTTCATATATTAAAAGAAACTTATCATTATTCTTCCCAAAACATTATTACGGAAAAAGAAAAAAGAGCATATTTAAAACAAATCATAAGGCCGGAAGAAGAGGAAAGCGAATTGATCGAGCATCTTTTGAACGAATTCGGCAAAGTAAAAAACAGCATAGGGGGAATCGAGACTTACCAATATGAAGGCGCTTTAGTGGAACCGGAGCGGTTTGCAGAAAATTACAGGTGTTATAGAAAGACTTGTATTCAGGAACGTAAGATGGATTTTGACGATATGGCGCTGCAATGTCTGGAACTTTTTAAAAAGAGGCAGGATATTTTGGAAAAATGGCAGAAGAGGTTTTCTTTCATTATGATAGATGAATTTCAGGATATCAATTTGGCGCAGTATGCAGTAGTCAGGCTTCTTGCGGGCAGTGCGGGAAATCTTACGGCAGTGGGGGACGACGATCAATCCATTTACGGTTTCAGAGGAGCGGATCCGTCCATTATGAGAACGTTTCTTAAGGACTTTACCGGTGCGAAAACAGTAAAACTTGATAAAAATTATCGCTCCGCAAAGGAAATCGTCCGGTTTGCATCGGAACTTATCAGTAATAATAACAATCGTTTTCCTAAAAAGATAGAAGCGCAGACAGAGAAAGCGGGAACAGTGTGGATAAAGAAATTTGACAGTAAAGATGCGGAATATGAAGCATTAACATATTGTCTGAAAGGGCGTCAAAAAGACGGAACATTGTCGGAATGCGCCGTGATCTGCAGGACGAATAGAGAAGTTTCGGAGATGAAAGAACGGTTAAAAAAGGCGGGAATCCCTTTTTGCGGGAAAGAGTCCAAAACTTCGGTTTTCGGTCATTTTATCATGCAGGACATTACGGATTATATCCGGTTTGCAAAGGGCGATAAAAGCAGAGGGCTTTTTTTCCGCATTATGGAGAAACCGAAAAGATATTTTTCAAGGGATTGTGTGAAAGGAGAGGTTGATTTTGACGATATGAGGCAATATTATAGAGAGATGCCACGCTGCTTAGATGAGATCGGGAAATTGGAAGAGCAGTTGGAAATACTGAAAGACCTGTCTCCTTTTCTTGCAGTGAATTACATCAGAAAAGCGATTGGATATGACCGGTATCTTTCAGAAAAAGAAAGAAAAGATAAGCCGGAGAAACTTTTTCAGATCGCAGAAGAGATCCAACAGGACGCGGCAGCCTATCAAAGCACAAAGGAGTGGATGGCATCCGTAGAGGAAAGGCAGACAGAGGAAAAAAGAACGGAAAAATCAGACAGACCGGAAAAAACAGGTGTTTCGGTAGTTACCATGCACGGGGCGAAAGGCTTGGAATACGGATCCGTGTTTCTGCCAAATATAAACGAAGGAACCGTCCCTTTCGGAAAAATGCTCTCTAAAGGTGCGGAAGAGGAAGAAAGGCGTATTTTTTATGTAGCGGTCACAAGGGCAAAAGAAGAATTAGGAATTTTCTGCATAGAAAACGAAAATCGGGAAAAGCCATCCCGATTTCTGTCAGATATTTCTGTTCCCGTTTAGCCGTTTCCGCATACCATTTTAGGATTCCGGCCCTACAAGCTCGTCAAATTCCGCGTTATCTAAAAATTCGTCAAAAGCGTCCGCTACCATTTCGTATTCTTCGTCATTATCGATATATTCCAACTCCGGTTCGGCGTCTGCGTTATTTTCATCTTCAAAGTAACGGTAAAACCATACTTCGCCGTCTTCGTTCCCGCCGTTTTCATCCAGAGGCAGCAATACGATATAATCTTTTTTCTGCACGGTCATAATGGTAACAATGGCGCAGCTTACCAAAGTACCGTCATCCAGTTCGAGTTCTACGGTCATTTCCTCATCGGTAAGCTCTTCCTTGCGGTTTTTATCTTTTTCCATTATTTTTTCCTCCAATCTTGCAAATCCGCGAATTTACATGGTTTTATAAGGACATTGTACAAAATAAGAGGAATTTAATCAATACTTACACGGAAAATAGTTTCATGGCAGGGAAAAATATGTTAAACTATATACATCATTATATACGGAGACATTTTATGAAGCTAAAATTAAACATGGAACAGGGAAATATATTACCCAAAGGTCTTAGCAGTTATAAGGACGGGATTAATGTAGCAGTAAAGATTCCACATGCGAAAGAGTGTGGTTTATTTGTGTGGATAAAAACAAAAGACGGTCAGGAAAAGAAATATAAGATCCCTTTTTCGGATGCTTTCCGTGTCGGGGACATCAGTTGTATGTATTTGAAGGACATAGAGGCACAGGATTGCCGGTATCAGATCTATGCGGACGGACGTATTGTAAAGGACGAGTATGCCGTAAAGATGACCGGATGCGAAAAATGGGGAAAAGCCGTAAAGCAGAAGGATATTTATTATGGCATGGGAGATGAAGGCTTTGACTGGGAAGAGGACAGGCTTCTTAAAACGCCGTTTGAGGACAGTTATTTTTATTGTATGCATGTAAGGGGGTTTACCAAACATATTTCTTCCAAAGTAGCGCATCGCGGCACTTTTATGGGAGTCGTAGAAAAAATTCCTTATTTGAAAGAGCTTGGGATCACTGCGGTAGAACTGATGCCGGCATATGAATTTTGCGAGATCATATACAAGGAAGAGAGCCAGCCGACGATGGAGGAAGTGGCGAAGCAGTATGCCTTAGAGCCGAACCGTGAGAGAAAGGGAGATAAGCTCAACTATTGGGGATATACGAAAGAATGTCAGTATTTTATGCCGAAAACCTCTTATGCAGCCGGGCCCGGACAGGCGGCTAAAGAATTTAAACATATGGTAAAGGAGCTTCACAAAAACGGGATAGAGGTTATCATGCAGTTTTACTTTGAAAAGGAAAATCCCGGTTTCATTTTGGAAGTACTCAAGTATTGGAGGATAGAGTATCATGTGGACGGTTTCCATTTAAAGGGGGATCCTATTCCTCTCGCCCTTTTGGCAACGGAAGCCTTGCTAAAGGATACCAAGCTGTTTTATTATTCGTTTCCCTATGAGGAACTTTATACGGACGTTATGCAGCCTTCGTACCGTCATCTGGCCTCTTACAGGGACGACTTTATGTATGATATGCGCCGGTATCTGAAAGGAGACGAAAATATGCTGCCCGCGGTTTTGGGGCATCTGCGGCATAACAGCGATAATCATGGAGTCGTACAGTATGTGACTAATTATTACGGATTTACGCTGGCGGATCTGGTTTCCTATGAAAGAAAGCATAATCAGGCGAACGGGGAGGAAAACAGGGACGGAAACGAATATAATTACAGTTGGAATTGCGGCGTGGAAGGGGCCAGTAGAAAAAAATCGGTAACGGCGCTGCGCAGACAGCAGATGCGGAATGCTTTCAATCTGTTGTTCCTTTCACAGGCATCCCCGTTATTTTTGGCAGGGGATGAGTTTGGCAACTCACAGAAAGGAAATAATAATCCGTATTGTCTGGATAATGAAATAAGCTGGTTAAACTGGAACGGGCTGGAAAAGAATAAAGATTGGTTTGAATATGTAAAGAGCCTGATCGCTTTTCGGAAAGCGCATCCGGTGCTGCAGGGGATACGTCCTTTGCACCTGATGGATACGCTTGCCTGCGGCTATCCCGATGTTTCTTATCATGGCAGTCAGGCCTGGAGGCCGGAGCTTGAAAATTATAACCGTCATGTGGGGATCATGTATTGCGGGGCTTACGGTAAGAAAAACCGCAAAGAAGAGGATAACAGCATTTTTATCGCTTATAATATGCATTGGCAGAAACGGAAACTGGCGCTGCCCAAGCTGACAAAAGGGAAAAACTGGTATGTGCTTTCGACAACGGAGAAAGCAGCGCCGCTGCCGAAAGCGGAGGACAAACTGGAAAAAGTAGAAAGTGGTCAGGAAATAGAATTAAAACCAAGAACGATTGTTATTTATTTGGCAAAGTAAGCGGATGCCAAACCGGCATCTTTTGCTGAAGCAGAAAGAGGGGCTTACAATACTGCTAATAAGCAGTACCGTAAGCCAGACTTGCGATATGCGGGAGTATAAAATGAAAGTATGGCAGCATTTTAAAACGATCACATACCATAAATATCTGGTAGCCCAAGGATGTTTTAAAGTCGGTCTTTATAAACAGGGGCTTTTGCATGATATGTCCAAATATTCTCCCAGTGAGTTTTGGACAGGGGCGAAATATTATCAGGGAACGCGGAGCCCTAACAATGCGGAGCGGGAGGCAGTCGGTTATTCCGGGGCATGGCTTCATCATAAAGGCAGAAATAAACATCATTATGAATACTGGATCGATTACAGCCTAAGCGGGATATCTGGCGGCATGGCTCCGGCGCCTATGCCGAGAAAATATGTAGTGGAAATGTTCATGGACCGGATCGCAGCAAGCAAGGTTTATCTCAAAGAAAAATATACGCAGGCGGCGCCGCTGGCGTATTATAATAAGGGAAAAGCGCTGATTCCTATGCATGAGAGGACGAAGGCGCTTTTGGAAAGACTGCTTGTCATGCTTGCAAAAAAGGGAGAGGAAGAAACTTTCCGGTATATAAAGAAAAAAGTTTTGTAACAAAAGAGAAAACAGTGGAATAGGATAAAGTAAAGAAACGAAAAGAGAAAAAACATGAATTGTCTTTGGTTATTACTTTTACTTGCCTGCTGTGGCGGAAACGGAAATATGCAGGGGGACTGCGGTTGCAATAACGGCTGCGGCAGGGACGGAGATAGAGGCGGCTGTGGCAGAGGCCGCGACCGTGACCGTGACGACGACTGTGGCTGCGACAGAAGACGCGACCGTGACGATGACTGCGATCATGACAGAGGCCGTGACCGTGACGACGACTGCGACAGGGGACGTGACAGAGACCGCGACCGGGATTGCGGCTGCGGCAGAGGTCCCGAAGCCAGACCGTTTACTCCTTTTGCAGATACTTGTGGATGCGAAGAAAAGCCTGTTTCATAACAGGCTTTTCTATATGCGCCTGAAGGCGCGTACTTGTTAAAGTTTTTGAAGTATCAATTGGACTTTACTTTTTTCCAAAGTTCATTATAAAGCTCGTCGCCTTCCTCGCCAAGATAAGAAAAGGTCTCCAGATTATTATATTGCGACAGATCGGGAAAAGCGATAGAAGAGTTGCGGATATCGTCGTCTTCAATCAATGCTTTTGCGGCTTCATTCGGAGTAGAATAGGTAATATATTCAAAATTTTTCAGTGCAATATCGGGGCGGCACATAAAATCAATAAAGATATGTGCATTTTCCATATTCGGCGCATTTTTAGGAACTACCCATGAATCAATCCAGATATTGGTCCCTTCTTCGGGGATCACATAGGCAAGGTCGGAATTTTCACGCTGCGTATAAATTGCTTCGCCGGAGTAGATCACACCTAAAGCTGCTTCGCCGCCAATCATCTTATCGCGTACTTCGTCGATCACATAAGCCTGTACAAGCGGTTTCTGATCGATCAGGGCCTGCATTGCCGTCTCCAGTTCGGCTTCATCGGTGGTGTTCATGGAATAGCCGTTTAATTTCAGAGCGACCATAAAAGCGTCGCGTACGGAATCCTGCATTAAAATGTTGTCCGCATATTTTTCATCCCAAAGGATGGACCAGCTTGTGACCGGTTCTTCTACCATGGTCTTATTATAGAGGATGCCTACCGTACCCCAGCAATAGGGAACGGAGTACTTGTTTTCCGCATCGAACTGCTTGGAATTTTCCCAATACTGTGCACCGATATTCTCTTTGGCATTCGGAAGTTTTTCAAAATCCAGTTCTGCAAGCAGGTCGTTATCGATCATTTTCTGAATCATATAGTCTGACGGGCAGACAACGTCGCATAGAGACGCTCCGGTTTCTACCTTGGGATACATGATTTCGTTTGTTTCAAATTCGTCATAAATGACCTTGATCCCCGTTTCTTCTTCGAACATGGCGATCGTATCAGGATCGATATATTCTCCCCAGTTGTAAACGATCACCTGACCGTTCTTTCCGTCGCCGGAGGCGCCGCATCCGGATAGAACAGTAACGCATGTTATACATAGCGCTGCCATAATAGATAACATTCTTTTTTTCATAATTTAATTCCTCCCTTGTTTTTCTGGGGCGCTTTCTGCGCCGATTTTTTCCCGAATATATTTATGACCAGCAAAAGAAGAATGACGGTCATAAAGATGATCGTGGAAAGAGCATACATTTCCGGCTTGATCCCTTTTTTTACCTCCGTATAAATTTTAGTGGAAAGGGTGTCGATCCCTGCTCCTTTTGTAAAATGAGTGATGATAAAATCATCCAGAGACATTGTAAAAGCCATTAAAAATCCGGTAAGAACGCCGGGAAGTATGTCCGGAAACACTACTTTGAAAAAGGCATGGATATGGGAAGCCCCTAGATCCAAAGCCGCCTCGTAGGTGTGTGGATTTAACTGTTTCATACGGGGCATGACACTTAAAATAACATAAGGTATGTTAAAGGTGATATGGGAGAGCAGTATCGTTGAAAAACCGAACCGCACCCCAAGGCTGATATATAAAAGCATTAAAGAGATCCCCGTTACAATATCGGCGTTCAGCATAGGAATGTTTGTGATCCCCATAAATATAGTACGCATTCTTTTGCTCATACCCTGCATGGCGACACAGGCGGCGGTACCGATCAAAGTCGCGATAAGGGAAGAGAGAAAGGCAATGATCAGGGTATTCCATAACGCTTGTAATATAATTTCGTCCTGCAGCAAGGAAACATACCAGTTAAAAGTAAAACCGCCCCATTTGGCCCTCGTCTTGCTGGCGTTAAAAGAAAGTACGATCAACGTGACGATAGGAGCGTAGAGAAAAATAAAAATAATACCGATATAAAACCGCTTTATAAAGTTTATCATATTAAAGGACCGCCCCCTCTCCGTCTTTATCAAATATAGAAGATACGACCATATTGACAATAATAAATATCATAAGAACGATTGACAGGCCGCTGCCCAGATACCAGTTGCCGGCCCGTGTAAATTCCTGTTCGATCACATTGCCGATCAAAAGGATCTTGCTGCCGCCTAACAGGGTGCTGATCACAAAAGTGGTGAGGGCAGGGACAAATACCATGGTGATTCCGCTAATAACACCTGGTATAGAAAGCGGCAGGATAATCCGCATAAAAGTCTGTATCTGATTCGCACCAAGATCTTTGGCGGCATTTACCACATTACCGTCTATCTTTACAAGGGAATTGTAAATAGGCAGTACCATAAAGGGTAAAAAGTTATATACCATGCCTAAAATAATAGCGGTAGGCGTATTGATGATATTTAGCGCCGGCAAGTGTAAAAAATGCAGGATATTATTAATAACGCCTGTTTTTTCCAGCAGGCTCTGCCATGCAAGGGTGCGGAGAAGGAAATTCATCCACATCGGAAGGATAAAAATAACAACGATAAAGCTGTTCTGGCTCACATTCATGCCGGATAAGATCATGGCAAGAGGGTAAGCAAGTATAAGGCATAAAAGAGTGCTTACCAAAGAGAGCAGCATGGAGAGCCAAAGAGCTTTCGCATGTTCTGCCGTAGCGATGGCGGTAATGTTTTCTATTGTAAATGCGCCGGTCTTATCCGTAAAGCCATAATAGAATATCATACATAAAGGTATGATAATGAACATGATGGACCAGAACAGATAAGGCGCCTGAAGGGCTTTTTTTCTATTCATCGATCGTCGCTGCCTCCTCATCTTCGGAAACGGGTTTATTCATGATCTGAATGTTATAAGGATCTACCTGAATGCCGACTTTTGTTCCGACCGGAAACATTTTTGTGGAATGAACCAGCCATTCAAAGCCGTTTGCCATGACTTCCATTTCATAATGGACGCCCTTAAAAATGATATGGCTGACGACGCCGTTTATTGTCCCCGCATTTTCTGCCACCAGTTCCACGTCTTCGGGACGGATCACCACATCCACCGGCGTATTTTCACCGAATCCTTTATCCACACAGGCAAAACGTGCGCCAAGAATCTCCACCAGTTCGTCCCGGATCATGGTAGAGGCAATGATATTGCTGTCGCCGATAAAATCGGCAACAAAAGCATTTTCGGGTTCATTGTATATTTTTTCCGGCGTACCGATCTGTTGGATATATCCCTGATTCATGACTACGATCGTGTCCGACATGGTCAGGGCTTCTTCCTGATCATGGGTGACATAGATAAAGGTGATACCCAGCTCGTTTTTTAAACGGATCAGTTCATACTGCATATCCTGTCTGAGCTTTAAGTCAAGAGCGCCTAAGGGTTCGTCTAAAAGCAGTACCTTAGGTTCATTGACAATGGCTCTGGCAATGGCGATCCGCTGCTGCTGGCCGCCGCTCAAAGAATCCGGCATACGGTTTTCGTAGCCTTCAAGGTTCACCAGCTTTAAGGCGTATTTGATTTTATCTTTAATGTAATCCCCGCTCTTTTTTTTGATCTTCAGTCCGAACGCAATATTTTCCGCAATGGTCATATGAACGAAAAGGGCGTATTTCTGAAATACGGTATTCAATTGGCGTTTGTTGGGCGGGAGAGCGGTAATGTCCCTGCCGTCAAAGATAACTTTTCCGCAGTCGGGCGTTTCAAATCCGCCTAAAATACGCAGAGTGGTAGTTTTTCCGCAGCCGCTTGGCCCTAAAAGAGTCAAAAACTCGTTTTCTCTGATAAATAAGTTCAGCTCATCCAAAACAAGCTGGCCGTCATAAGATTTAGATATATTCTGAAGGGTAATAAGTTCTTTCTTCATACTGTTTTTGTACTCCTTTCAAGACCGAAAATAGAAACGGCATGTTTTAAGTAATTTGTAAAAGTAAATCAAAAACTTGGGGGAGAGCTGATCCATAATAAAACGGCCCCCTTACTCCCGGCTTTTATGTAGTGGGTGCTGCTCGGGACGAAATAAAAAGATTCCCCCTTTTTGGCAGCATAGCGTTTTTTTCCTATATAGATATAAACGGCGCCGGAAAGGATATATCCAAATTCCTCTCCTTCGTGAGGATTGTCAGGGTAAGTAGAACCATAGGGGTCTAAAGTCAGCCTGATTGGTTCCATAATGTTTTTCTGCGCGTTCGGTATGATCCATTCGATTCGGTTATGTAATTCGCTGTCTATTTTTTCAAAGTAATCGGCGCCGGAAAATACTACCTGTTCTTCTTCGGTTTCGTTAAAAAAGTCTTTCAGATCGGTGCCGAGACACTGTAACATATCGACGAGCGTAGCGATGGAGGGGGAGGTAAGGTCACGTTCTACTTGGGAAATAAAGCCTTTTGATAATTCCGCCCGGTCGGCGAGTTCTTCCTGAGTCAGTCCTTTCAGAATCCGCAATTCCCTTATTTTTCTTCCTATTTCCATTGAAATTTTCCTCCGTATCCCCACAACTAAACAAAAAGTTTACTAAAACTAAACAACGCTGTCATAAATTATACTAAATTTTGCACATAAGTCAATTGAAATTTTTAAAATCTATTAACAAAATATTTTGAATATGGTAAGATGATTTAGTACGGACAGAGATTCTTTTTATATAATGAAAAAGACGGAGGCTTGGAGGATATTTCTATGGAAAAAGAAAATTCTATGAAAAAAGAAAAATATGTTGCATATGTCTCTTCTTATACGATGAAGGACAACCATGGTATTAAAATTTATGACGTGGATATGGAGAACGGCCGCTTTTCGGAATGGAAAGAGATCGAGATTACAAATTCCTCTTACATTACACATTCTCATAATCTGAAATATTTGTATTCCATTACCGATCAGGGAGTAGTAGCTTTTAAAGTCATGGAAGACGGGGATCTGGAGCTGATCAACCGGGCCTCGATTAACGGGATGAGGGGATGTTTTCTGTCTACGGATCATGAAAGCAGATTTCTATTTGTGGGAGGGTACCATGACGGTAAGATCACGGTGCTTCGCTTAAACGAGGACGGCAGTGTGGGTGAGATTACGGAGGAGATCTTCCATAAAGGGATTGGCAGCGTCGCCGAAAGAAATTTCAGGCCTCATGTAAACTGCGTTAAGATGACGAGGGACAATAAATATCTTTGCGCGGCGGATCTGGGCATGGATCATGTCAATGTTTACCGCCTGAACCATGAGACGGGAAGGCTGACGCAGGTGGATGTGGTCAGAAGCGAGCTGGAGTCTGCTCCAAGGCATTTGGTATTCAGCACGGACGGAAAGTTTATGTATGTCGTCCACGAGCTGAAAAATTATATAGAAGTTTATACTTATGAAGAAAGGGATCATAATCCTTATTTTGAAAAGATACAAAGAATCTCTACGATAGACAGTAATAATAACAGCGGCGTAGCTGCCAGCGCCCTTAAGTTTTCATGGGACCATGAGTATCTGTTAAGCTCCAATGCAGGAGACAACAGCGTCATTCTCTATAATGTAGACCATAAGGAAGGGACTTTGGAAGAGATACTGTGCCTTCCTATCAGCGGGGAATATCCCAAAGACGCGGCGCTGTTTCCGGACTGCAGGCATTTGGTATCGCTAAATCATGAGTCCGACAGCCTGACTTTCTTTACCGTGCATGTGGAGGATAAAGTGATCGTAATGAACGGGCCGGAACTGCCGGTTGACAAACCGAACTGCGTTTTGTTCCACAAGGTGATATCGGAGTAAAAGAATAAGGACGAAAAAATAAAGACGAAAAGAGACTGCCCCGATCGGGCAGTCTTTTTATTAAACTGAAGATTTATTCCGGAAGATAAAATTTGCGGACGGCGTCCATTCTGGCGGTCATATTTAGCAGAAGGGCGTCAAAAATCGTGACTGCCGTCATGGCCTCTACGACGACGACGGCGCGGGGGACGATGATAGGATCATGGCGTCCTTTTATATTGACCGTGATTTCCTCCCCGCTTTGACTGACCGTTTCCTGTGCGGAAAAGATCGAGGGGGTGGGCTTTACATAGGCCCGTAAGAGCAGGTCCGAGCCGTCGCTGATCCCGCCCAGTATTCCTCCCGCATGATTGGTCTTTTTGGTAATTTTACCGTCTTTGATACAAAAAGCGTCGTTGTTTTTACTTCCTGTAGCGCGACAGACCTGACAGCCGTCGCCGATCTCTATCGCTTTTATTGCGCCCACGGACATGATTGCTTTCGAAAGATTGGCGTCCAGTTTTTCAAAAACAGGATCGCCTATTCCGGCAGGCAGACCGGTTACCCTGCATTCGATCACACCGCCGGCAGAATCCAGATCCTTTTTACAGCTTTCCAGATAGGCTTCGGCTTTTTGGGAAGCTTTTCTGTCGGGCATACAGGTAGGCGTTTCCAAAATGGCGGAAACGTCAAAAGCGTCCATATCGGCGTCGATGTCTCCGATACTTTTGGCATAGGCCAAAATACCGATCCCCAACTGTTTTAGCGCGGCGGAAGCGACGGCGCCGGCAGCCACGCGGCCAACCGTTTCCCTGCCGGAAGACCGTCCGCCGCCGCGGTAGTCGCGGAAACCGTATTTGGCGTCAAACGTATAGTCCGCATGTCCGGGGCGGTAATATGAAGAGATTTCACTGTAATCGTTAGACTTTTGGGAAGTGTTTCTTACCAGCATGGAAATCGGGGTTCCGGTAGTGCGGCCCTCAAAAATACCGGACAAGATCTCCACTTCGTCGGCTTCTTTCCGGGGAGTGGAGATTTTTGTCTGTCCGGGTTTTCGTCTGTCTAAAAACTTTTGGATATCCGAAGCCTGCAACGGAATGTCCGCAGGGCAGCCGTCGACCACGACGCCCAGTCCCGCGCCGTGGGATTCTCCCCATGTTGTAATTTTAAAGATCGTACCGAATGATGAACCAGCCATATGAGACCTCCTGTGTTTTCTGACATAATCAGCAAAATTTTAAATAACCGCTTTAGAGCGTGTCTGAAAATTCATTCCTGACATCTGCACGCCCCACTTTGCGTGATATTTGCACCAAATTCAGGTTACATAGCCCGCTATGCGCCCTTCATTTGGCACAAATCTCCCATAAATTGTGACGCACATCTGCCAGAAAGCAATTTTCAGACACGCTCCAGCAGTTAAAAAATAGATGGACCATTATTTTATGCATTATAACATAAAATGACCGGGCGTACATGTTCTTACAAAAATTTGTGAAATTTTCTTGCCGGGCGTTTAGGATATTCAGTATAATCATGTATCATGTTTATAAAAACCGAATGATACTGTGGGAACGGGAGAAAGCGGAATGCTGGAAGGGAGAAATAGTAAGGTTGATATTATCAGGGGCGTGGCGGTTATATTGGTCATGACCGGACATGGGATCGATCTGCTGATCCAAAAAATATAATGCCGGAGAAATTAGGCTGGGAAATTTATAATATCATTTATATGTTTCATATGCCGTTATTTTTTCTGATTGCAGGGTATGTGTATCAAAGTAATCGTGAAAAAATAGCGCATATTGTCATAAAAAATGTTATAATATGTTATGTTCCATATCTGTTTTTGAACTATTTATATTGGATTGAGAGAGCGGCGGCATCCCGTTTACCGGGCGTGCATTTGGATCAAAGCGTGACGGGGTTTTCTTGGAAGGAACTATTACGGCTATCATACGGGGGAGACGGATTAACATGGTTTTTGTTAAGTTTTATGTTAGTAAGGATACTTTTTAATATATTAGACACATATGTTTCCGGAAAAGCGGCGTTTATCTGTTTTTCCGTATTGTTCTGGATAGCCTTTGCTTTCCCGCAAAACAGAATCCTGACGCTTGTTGTTTGTGTGAATGTCATCGCTTTTGGAATAGTCAGGTACAGGGAAAATCATTTTGATATTCTTGTTAAACTTTTGATAGGGGGCCGGTTTTTTTGATCTATATGCTATATGCACGGTATATTCCCGATATAAAGCTTTTCATTCTATGTGGAAAATATAGTATGGTCATTTATATGATGCATGGACTTTCACAGCTCTTAAGTTTTTATATTGCAGTCCGGATCTTTCATATGCAGGCCTGTTTTGGAATATTAGGTTTGATGATAGTTTTACAATTGCTGTTTTCCTGTGCGGCGGTTAAGGCGATGCAAAAAGCAGAGTGGCTGCAGCTAATCTTTTATCCATATAAATACATGATAAAGAAAAAGCGCAAATAGGGATGACGGACCTAAAATGATGACAAATTACCGAATGTACGTTCTTGAAAGTGGAAGAATCTCCCCGATTTATGAAGAATTTTGTAATTATTTGAAAAAAATATGTACAATCTGTAATTTTGTGCTATTATAAATTGTAGTATCTTAGAGCGCATTTTATTAGTAATTTGCGCCATTGAGGGAATGATAATTTGTAGATTTTGAGAGAAAAGGATTGCTTTTATGATGGATAAGGCATATAAAGAGAAAGTGGTATCGGCCGTTTTAAAACCTGCCGATAATCATAAATATTTAAAGCCTCTGTTGGTCATATGCGCGGGAGTCATACTTTTTATGTGTTTCGTTTTTGGATACCTTGCTTCAAACAGAAAACGGTTTTCGTCACTGGCTATTATCCTGATGCTGTTTACAGTCGGCAGCAGCTTTTCTTTTCCCGTATTTTCGGAAGGCATGAGCGAAGTGACACAGGACGGTAAAAATGGGGAAGGGGCTGTACGGGAAGGAACGGAAGATTATGACTATGAGTTAAAGCTTGCCAGTGAAAGCGATATACGGCCGGAAGACGTGGAGATTTTAGACGACGACGATGTTTTGGAAGGATACGAGGATGCCGAACTTCACGGTATGGAAAATGTAGACGGCTATACGCTGGATGATATTTTGGAAGGGAATATGCAGTATTCCGACAGGATCCGGGCGGCAGACAGGGCGGAAGAAGAGGTCGTTTTTGACAAAGACGACTGGAGGCTGGTGCTGATTAACAAACAGCATCCGATTCCGGAGGATTATGAATTTACTTTAGGGACGATCAAAGGCGGCATGAAGTGCGACGAGCGTATTCTGGGCGATTTGATCGCCATGTTTCAGGCGGCGAAAGAAGACGGGATCAATTTGGAGATCCGTTCCCCTTATAGGGATATGAGCAGGCAGGAGATGCTTTTCGGCAAAAAGATCAAGCTTTATATGGGCAGGGGTATGTCCTATATGGAAGCATATAGTTACGCGTCGCGGGCCGTAACCGTGCCGGGGGCAAGCGAACATCAGATAGGGCTTGCCATTGATATTACTTCCGATACCTATAAGACCTTAACCGAAGGTTTTGCGGATACGCGGGCGGGTAAGTGGCTTGCGGAACATAGCTGCGAATACGGATTTATCGTCCGTTATCCCCTCGGTAAAGAATATATAACGGGGATCGAGTATGAACCGTGGCATTTCCGCTATGTAGGTGTGGACGCCGCGACGGCGATCACCCAGCAGGGGCTTTGTCTGGAAGAATTTGTGGAGGGACTATAAATTTTACGACATCTTTTCATAAGAACCGCGAAAGTATTTGTTGAGATTTATTTTTAACCTGAGAGTATTTCTGAAGGCCGTGAAGGCAACGGGAAATTCTAAAAATTTTAAAATATATAGAAAGTACGCAGCGCGGACTTTCTATTATTTTGTAAAGGATCATTTTCAAAGCCGGTAAGGCAGCCGGCAGTAACCTAATATTTTACCGGAGGAAATATATGTACCGATTATTGAAGCAGGAAGGAAGAGCCAAAAGAGGAGAATTTGAAACCGTACACGGCGTGATCCAGACGCCGGTCTTTATGAATGTAGGAACCGCTGCGGCCATAAAGGGCGCCGTGTCCACCGGGGATCTGGAACAGATCGGGACACAGGTGGAATTATCCAATACCTACCATCTTCATGTGCGCCCCGGAGACCGGATCATAAAGCAGATGGGCGGACTTCATAAGTTCATGTCGTGGGAGAAACCGATCCTGACCGATTCGGGCGGCTTTCAGGTATTTTCACTTGCCGGGTTAAGAAAGATCAAAGAAGAAGGCGTATACTTTCATTCCCACATAGACGGCCGGAAAATTTTTATGGGACCGGAAGAAAGTATGCAGATCCAGTCCAATCTTGCATCCACCATTGCAATGGCTTTCGACGAATGTCCTTCCAGCGTAGCGGACAGGGGCTATGTGCAGGCTTCTGTGGAAAGGACGACAAGATGGCTCGCCCGTTGTAAGGACGAAATGGCGAGACTGAACGGTTTGGAGGACACTATCAATAAAAAACAGATGTTATTTGGAATCAATCAGGGTGCCATATACGACGATATCCGCATTGAACATGCTAAGAGGATCAGGGAGTTCGATCTGGACGGTTATGCGGTAGGAGGTCTTGCGGTAGGGGAGAGCCATGAGGAAATGTATCATATTTTAGAGGAGACCGTTCCCTATCTCCCGGTAGATAAACCGACGTATCTGATGGGAGTCGGTACGCCCGCCAATATTTTGGAAGGGGTGGAAAGAGGCGTTGATTTTTTTGACTGTGTATATCCTACGAGAAACGGACGTCACGGACATTTGTACACGAATCAGGGAAAGATCAATCTGTTCAACGCCAAATACGAAACGGATGAAAATCCCATTGAAGCGGGCTGCGGCTGCCCTGCGTGCAGACGCTATTCAAGGGCCTATATCAGACATCTTTTGAAGGCGAAAGAAATGTTGGGAATGCGGCTTTGCGTCCTCCACAATCTTTATTTTTACAATACGATGATGGAAGAGATCAGGAATGCATTAGATGCAGGGGAATTTGCCGCTTATAAAAAACGAAAACTGGACGGTATGGGACAGAAGCATTAAAAAACTATAAAAAATGGCATTTTCATCGGAAAATGCTTGCCCAAAGCAAAAACCTTGTGTATTATATCTTTTAGGCGGTTTTCGAACAGAAACCGGTTTGAAAACAAAGACCAAAAGTAGGAGGAAATACGGATGGGTATTTTTATGACAGCAGGCGGCATGGTATTGGAAGCGGCGGGCGGCGCCACACCGGAAGCTGCCGGCGGTGCAGCGGGCGCGGGGATCATGATGGTCCTGTATATTGTTATGTTTGGTGCGATCATTTATTTTATGATGATCCGTCCCCAAAAGAAAGAACAGAAAAAAATGGCGGCAATGCTCTCTACATTGGAAATAGGAGACTGTGTGCTGACAAACAGCGGATTTTACGGAATTATCATTGATATTACGGACGATACCGTGATCGTGGAATTCGGTAACAATAAGAACTGCCGTATTCCTATGCAGAAAACGTCGATTGCACAGATCGAGAAGGCGAATGCAGAATCATAAAGGGATGCTGACCGTTTGTAATTCATGGTAAATAGCTCTGCTTATTTACCATGATGTCCGTTCCGGAATATCGTTCAAAGTACAGCCGTCCGGATGCTCTATGCCGTGAAGCTCAGCGTCTTCGTACAAAGATGGACAATAGCAGCGTGTTAATAAAGTTTTTTGGGAATGATAAGGTGGAAATCCATGAAAAGAAGCCGGTTATCATATGACGAGTGGAAATGTATCGTTTCTAAAGACATATCCGGGAAAACAATAAATTCGGAATTGCTGAACGGATATATCGGTCTTATAGATATCAAAGAGGTAGACAAAGCGCAGATTTGGAAATATAACGGAGAAGAGATCGTAGTCTGTGATAAAGGAAGGAAATGGCTGTCGATTCTGCCTTGTGATGATTGGTATTGTATTACGGCTATGCTGGATGAAAATGAAAAAATTCTGTTGTGGTATATTGATATGATAGCGGCGCAGGGGATTGATGCGGACGGAATACCCTATTTTGACGACTTATATCTGGATCTGATAGTCTATCCGGACGGGACGGTAATCGTTGATGATATGGACGAACTGGAAGACGCGTTATCAAAAGGGGATATTACGCAGGAACAATTTGATCTTGCACTCGGAACCAGCCATAAATTGCAGCAGGGAATATTAAGCGATATTTCTTCGTTTATAGAATTTACAGGAAAGTGTTATGGGATCGTGAAAGGAAGTAATAACCGATCCTGACAAGATACCGATAATGGCCGGATTGATATTTCGGGATTAGTACATAGAAAACGCTTATATGAAAAGAGGTTAAATATGTTTCCGCGTTATGGCGTTATGAACGGAAAGAGGATGGGTAATTAGAAAGGGCTGCCGGCGGCGGTTCTTTTTTGTTGCAGATCAGTGCGCAGCCGGGGGCGAAGCTTATGGTATTGAAATAACGTGAAGTTATGAAAAATATAATCAATATGTATTTGAGGAATGCTCTGCACTGTGATAATATATTATGTAACAATATTTTAACGGCAGATCTAAAGAAACGCCAATCACCGTTTGCCCTGTGCCGTTTAAAATGATATATTGTAATGGAAACAAAAAAGTAAAATAAGTGGAGGATCGTTATGAAGCTGAATATTACATGTATTCCCGGCGACGGGATCGGACCTGAGATCGTGGCGGAGGCGAAGAAAGTGCTAGACCATGTAGCGCTTCAATTCGGCCATGAGATTGTATATACGGATATTTTGATGGGAGGCGCGTCCATCGACGTACACGGCGTGCCGCTGACGGACGAGGCGATAGAAACGGCAAAAAATGCGGACGCGGTGCTGATGGGTTCTATCGGAGGGGATACGACCACCTCCCCGTGGTATAAACTTGCTCCTGAATTAAGGCCGGAAGCAGGGCTTTTAAAGATCCGGAAGGCGTTGAACCTGTTTGCCAATTTAAGGCCGGCCGTACTTTATGATGAACTGGCGGCTGCATGTCCCTTAAAAGAGGAAATCAGTAAAGCCGGATTCGATCTGCTGATCATGCGGGAACTGACCGGCGGCCTTTATTTCGGAGAAAGAAAGACCGTGACGGAAAACGGAGTCAGGAAAGCGGTGGATACGCTTACTTATAATGAAGAAGAGATCCGCCGCATAGCCATAAAGGGTTTTGATATTGCCAGAAAGCGTAAAAAGAAAGTTACCAGTGTGGACAAGGCCAATGTGCTGGATTCTTCCAGACTTTGGAGGGCTGTGACAGAAGAAGTAGCGAAGGATTACCCCGACGTTACGCTGGAACATATGCTGGTAGATAACTGCGCCATGCAGTTGGTAAAAGATCCGGCGCAGTTTGACGTGATTTTAACAGAGAATATGTTTGGTGATATTCTTTCAGATGAAGCGAGTATGGTGACCGGATCGATCGGTATGCTCGCCTCCGCGAGTTTAAACGATACTAAATTCGGGCTTTACGAACCCAGCCACGGTTCAGCGCCGGACATTGCGGGGAAAAACATAGCCAATCCCATCGCGACTATTTTAAGCGCGGCAATGATGCTTAGGTATTCTTTTGATCTGGACAGAGAGGCCGATGCGGTAGAAGCTGCGGTAAAGCAGGTATTAAAAGAAGGATACCGTACAATAGACATTATGTCCGAAGGCTGCACGCAGGTAAGCTGCAGTGAGATGGGCAGCCTGTTGGCGGAAAGGATAGGCTGAGAACAATTTTAAAGTACCGCAGGCAGACAAAGCTTGCGATGATAGGATGTAGCGGGGTTTGTGTCTTCGCGCTGCTTGCCGCAAACTCGTAATCCATCTATGGATTTGCACAGAAAACAGCGCAGAAATGGAGTGAAAAATGAGAAGTGATTCAGTAACGAAAGGAACACAGCAGGCTCCTCACAGAAGTCTGTTTAACGCGCTTGGGTATACGGAAGAGGAAAGAAACCGTCCGTTGATCGGTATTGTCAGCTCTTACAATGAGATCGTACCCGGGCACATGAATTTAGATAAAATAGTAGAAGCCGTGAAAATGGGTGTTGCCATGGCTGGCGGAACTCCCATCGTATTTCCGGCGATCGCGGTCTGCGACGGAATTGCAATGGGACATATCGGAATGAAATATTCCCTTGTTACAAGAGATTTAATCGCAGATTCTACGGAATGTATGGCGATGGCTCACGGTTTTGACGGCCTCGTATGCATCCCGAATTGTGATAAAAACGTACCGGGGCTTTTGATGGCGGCGGCAAGGATCAATATTCCCACGATCTTCGTATCCGGCGGCCCCATGCTTGCGGGAAGGGTAAAGGGAGAGAAGAGAAGCCTTTCGTCTATTTTTGAAGCGGTAGGAAGCGTGGCGAACGGAACGATGACAATGGAAGATCTGACGGAGTTTGAAGAAAAAGTCTGCCCGACCTGCGGTTCCTGTTCCGGTATGTATACCGCAAATTCCATGAACTGCCTGACGGAGGCGCTGGGAATGGGGCTTCGCGGAAACGGAACGATTCCTGCCGTTTACTCCGAAAGAATCCGGCTTGCCAAACATGCGGGTATGCAGATCATGGAACTGGTAAAACAGGATATCAAACCGAGAGACATCATGACCGAAAAGGCATTTTTAAACGCCCTTACCGTGGATATGGCATTGGGTTGTTCTACCAATTCCATGCTGCATCTTCCGGCCATCGCCCATGAAGCGGGAGTAGATCTGGATCTGGACATTGCCAATGAACTGTCGGCTAAAACGCCGAATCTCTGCCATCTTGCTCCGGCCGGCCCTACTTATATGGAAGACTTAAACGAAGCGGGCGGCGTGTATGCGGTCATGAAGGAACTGACGAAAAAGGATCTGCTGCATACGGATCTTATCACCGTTACGGGAAAGACCGTCGGAGAGAATATAGCAGGCGCAGTAAATAAAAACCCTGAAGTGATCCGTCCCGTGGAGAATCCTTATTCCGAGACAGGCGGTATTGCGATCTTAAAGGGAAATCTGGCTCCGGACTCAGGCGTTGTAAAACGTTCCGCAGTCGTACCGGAGATGATGGTCCATGAAGGCCCGGCAAGAGTATTTGACTGTGAAGAGGACGCAATCGCAGCGATCAAAGGCGGAAAAATCGTAGCGGGAGACGTGGTTGTGATCCGTTATGAAGGGCCGAAAGGCGGACCGGGCATGAGAGAAATGTTAAATCCTACTTCTGCGATCGCAGGCATGGGACTTGGCTCCAGCGTAGCCCTGATCACGGACGGACGTTTTTCCGGCGCCTCCAGAGGCGCTTCCATCGGCCATGTTTCTCCTGAAGCGGCAGTGGGCGGTCCTATCGCCTTTGTGGAAGAAGGGGACATCATCAGTATCAATATTCCGGAAAATAAACTGGACGTAAAGGTTTCCGCAGAAGAACTGGAAGCAAGAAAGGCAAAATGGCAGCCTAGAGAACCGAAAGTGACGACGGGATACCTGTCCAGATATAGAGAACTGGTAACAAGCGGAAACCGGGGCGCGATTTTGGAAGTGCCGAAAAATAAATAAGAAAGGATGACAAAGATGCGGCTTACAGGTGCAGAAATCGTAGTGGAATGTTTGAAGGAGCAGGGCGTAGATACCGTTTTCGGGTATCCGGGAGGCTCTATTTTGAATATTTATGACGCATTATACAAACACAGTGACGAGATCAGGCATATCCTGACTTCCCATGAGCAGGGCGCGGCACATGCGGCGGACGGTTATGCAAGGGCAACGGGAAAAGTCGGCGTCTGTCTCGCAACGAGCGGGCCGGGAGCGACGAATCTGGTAACGGGGATCGCTACGGCTTATATGGATTCCGTCCCGATGGTTGCGATCACTGCCAACGTGACGCTGCCGCTTCTGGGAAAGGATTCCTTTCAGGAAGTGGATATTGCAGGCGTGACCATGCCGATCACGAAACACGGATATATCGTAAAAGACATTAACATATTGGCTGACACGATCAGAAAGGCGTTTCAGATCGCAAAAAGCGGACGTCCCGGTCCGGTGCTCGTAGATATTACAAAGGACGTTACCGCTAATCTTTGCGAGTATACGAAAAAAGAACCGGAAAGACCAAAACAGGAGAAACGCTATACCGACGAAGACATCAATAAGGCATTGGAACTGATCGATAACGCCCAAAAACCGTATATCTATCTGGGAGGAGGCGCGATTCTTTCCGAAGCATCCGAAGAAGTCAGGACATTTGCGAAGAAAATAGACGCTCCTGTCTGCGATACCCTGATGGGAAAGGGCGCTTACGACGGACGTGATGAATTATATACCGGAATGATTGGTATGCATGGTACAAAAACTTCCAATTTCGGCGTTTGCGAGTGCGATCTTCTGATTGCCCTTGGGGCAAGATTTTCGGATCGTGTAGTAGGCAATCCGTCCAAATTTGCAAGCAATGCCAAAATATTGCAGATCGATATCGACGCGGCGGAAATCAATAAAAACATTAAGACGGACGCTTCTGTGGTGGGCGACTTGAAAACGGTTTTAAACGAACTGAACGGGAAACTGGAACAAAAAGAGAACAAGGAGTGGACGGATCATATCAAAGAGTTAAAAGAAAAATATCCGCTCAGATATGATGACGAGGGGCTTTCTTGTCCTTATATCATCGAAGAGATCGACCGGATCACGGAAGGAAAGGCGCTTATTACTACGGATGTGGGACAGCATCAGATGTGGGCGGCGCAATACTATAGATATTCCGAGCCAAGGACGTTTTTATCTTCAGGAGGACTCGGTACGATGGGATACGGGCTTGGAGCCTGCATCGGGGCAAAAACGGGAAGACCGGAGAAAGTCTGTATCAATATTGCCGGAGACGGGTGTTTCCGTATGAACATGAACGAACTGGCAACGGCAAGCCGCTACCATATTCCTATCGTCCAAGTGGTGATCAATAATCATGTGCTTGGTATGGTACGCCAGTGGCAGACACTGTTTTATGACCACAGATATTCCCAGACCGTACTAAACGACAGCGTAGATTTTTGTATGGTAGCGAAGGGGCTTGGCTGTGAAGCCATACGCGTTACGAAAAAGGAAGAAGTGGCGCCGGCATTGGAGAAAGCGCTGGCTTTAAACGGTCCGGTCCTGATTGAATGCGTGATTCCGGAGGATGATAAAGTATTTCCGATGGTTCCGGCAGGAGCGCCGATCAGCGAGGCGTTTGACGGAGAAGATTTAAAGGCAAGATAAATACGGAAGAACCTTCCTGTTTGATGGTAATGCTATGAAAAAGAAATCGTTATTAACCTTAGTTTTTAGTATAGTTGTTATATCGTTTATGCTTGCCGGCCTCTATCTGGGGCTGGCAGGTTATTATTCCGGCGGCTTCGGTTACGGGATCTGGGTGAACGGCGTCTACTGCACGGGCAGGAGCGTGGAAGAGATCGATGCGGCTCTTAAGGAACAGTTTGAAGAGACAGAGTTTGAGGTTCTTTTTGAAGACGGAACAAAAGAAAAGTTTGCTCTTCAGGATATTTCTTATGAGATCGATTATAAAAGACCTCTGCGGGTACTGCAGGATACGCAGAACCCCTACCATTGGTTCGAAAACTTAAAAAAAAGAACCGGGAATACGATCGTACCGGAAATCACATTTGACGAAGCGGAGCTTACGGAAACGATAGAAGGGTTTACGGCGGTCAAAGCCGCGGAAAAAATAAAAGAACAGGAAGTTAAAATCGTAAAAACAGGACAGGGTTATGTACTTTTAAACAAGGCAGAGCATATCTTAGACAAAGAACAATTGATTTTTCACGTTGAAAACGCTTTAAAAACCGGGAAATACCAAATGGAGACTTCCGAAGAGTGCTACAAAGATGTCCTGCTTACAAGGGTGGACGAAAAACTGCTTTCCTTATGGGAAAAGCTGAAGGTATTTCAAAGCTGTGAGATTCTTTATGATATGGGAGACGAGACGGTATGCGTGGACGCGTCGGTAGTATGTGACTGGCTCACGGTAACGGAACAGGGAGAACCCTATCTGAACGAAGAAGGCGAGCTTGTACTGGACGAAAACAAACTGAAAGATTTTGTGAACCGGCTTGCGGAAGAATACGATACGCTGGGAAAAGAGAGGGAATTTCAGGCGACAAGGGGCGATACCGTGACGATAGAAGGAGGCACTTATGGCAGTAAGTTAAACAAACAGGCGGAGATCGCCTATCTTACCGATGCTTTTCTTGCAGGAAAAAAGGAGCGGCATGTGCCGGAGTACATACAGGAGGCGTATTTCCGGGGAAAAGACGATATAGGAGACACCTATATTGAGATTGATATGACGGAACAGCAAATGTATTACTATGTAGACGGCGAGATCTATGAACAGGCGCCCATTGTTACCGGGAATATGGTACGCAATATGAGTACGCCGGAGGGTATATGTTTTGTATACGCCAAGCAGAAAAACAGGGTACTCCGGGGCAGTAATTATGCATCTTTTGTGAATTTCTGGGTTCCTGTCAGAGGCAATATCGGGATTCATGACGCTCCGTGGCGCAGCTCTTACGGAGAAGAGATTTACAAAACGAACGGTTCTCACGGATGTATCAATACGCCTTATGAAGAGATGAAAAATATTTATGAGCATGTTGAGATCGGAACGCCGGTCGTTATGTTTTATTAAATCATAAAATCCGGTTTCTTAATGAATTTCTTAATGTAATTTGCTAAAGTGATTGACGAAACCGCTATTTGTGGTTACAATGAAGGTTATGTATGGAACGAATACGGCATATTTTCGGATATTGCGGTATTTGACTGACTAAGTCAAACAAGAATTTATTATGAGGAGGAAATGAAAGTGTCCAGAGTATACAATTTTTCAGCAGGTCCCGCGGTTTTACCGGAAGAAGTTTTAAAAGAAGCCGCAGACGAAATGTTAGATTACAGGGGAACGGGAATGTCCGTTATGGAGATGAGCCACCGCTCCAAAGCCTATGATACGATTATCAAAGAAGCGGAGGCTGATTTAAGGGAACTTATGAACATACCCGACAATTATAAGGTGCTTTTTTTGCAGGGCGGCGCAAGCCAGCAGTTTGCAATGATCCCTATGAATCTGATGAAGAACGGCGTTGCGGATTATATCGTGACCGGACAGTGGGCGAAAAAGGCGTATCAGGAAGCCTGCATTTACGGAAAAGCGAATAAAATTGCGTCCTCTGAAGACCAGACATTTTCTTATATTCCGGATTGTTCGGATCTTCCGATCTCCGAAGATGCGGACTATGTTTATATTTGTGAAAACAATACCATTTACGGTACAAAATTTAAGACGCTGCCCAATACGAAAGGAAAAACGTTGGTAGCGGACGTATCTTCCTGCTTTTTATCAGAACCCGTGGATGTGACGAAATACGGCGTGATCTATGGCGGCGTACAGAAAAACATCGGCCCTGCGGGCGTAGTAATTGTAATTATCAGGGAAGATCTGATTACGGAAGATACTTTGCCAAAAACGCCTACCATGTTAAAGTATAAAACCCATGCGGACGCAGATTCTTTATACAATACGCCGCCTGCATACGGTATTTATATTTGTGGAAAAGTCTTTAAGTGGATCAAGAAAATGGGCGGATTGGAAGCAATGAAAAAGCATAACGAGGCAAAAGCAAAGATCCTCTATGATTTTCTTGATGAAAGCAAACTGTTTAAGGGCACGGTAAGAAAAGAAGACCGTTCCCTTATGAATGTTCCTTTTGTAACGGGAAATGACGACTTGGACGCTAAATTTGTAAAAGAAGCGAAAGAGGCCGGCTTTGAAAACTTAAAAGGACACAGAAGCGTAGGAGGTATGCGCGCCAGCATTTATAATGCCATGCCTATTGAAGGGGTGGAAAAACTGGTAGAATTTATGAAAAAATTTGAAGCTGAGAATACATAAGCAAGGCAGAGGGAGGATGGAAAATATGTTTCAATATCATTGCCTGAATCCGATCGCAGGGGTCGGACTGGAAAATTTTACTGATAACTATGAAAAAACAGAGGATGTGAACAGCGCGCAGGGAATCCTTGTCAGAAGCGCATCTATGCACGAAATGGAATTTTCCGATACGCTGCTTGCCATTGCAAGGGCCGGAGCGGGCGTAAATAATATTCCGCTGGATAAATGCGCGGAAAAGGGAATCGTTGTCTTTAACACTCCCGGAGCCAATGCAAACGGCGTAAAAGAATTAGTGATCGCAGGAATGCTTTTGGCGTCCAGAGACATCGTAGGCGGTATTAACTGGGTAGAGAGAGAAAAAGAAGATACGGATATTGCCAAGAAAGCCGAAAAAGAAAAGAAACATTTTGCAGGAACGGAGATTCAGGATAAAAAACTCGGCATCATCGGTCTTGGCGCGATCGGCGTTAAAGTTGCCAACGTAGCTAAACATCTTGGCATGGAAGTATACGGTTACGATCCGTATGTTTCCGTCGATGCGGCATGGAATTTAAGCCGCGACGTAAAACATGTGCTCAATGTAGACGAGATTTATGAAACCTGTGATATTATTACGATCCATGTGCCGCTTTTGGATTCCACCAAGGGAATGATCGACAAAGAAGCCATTGCTAAAATGAAAGACGGCGTGATCATTTTGAATTTTGCAAGAGATCTTTTAGCAAAAGAAGAGGATATTTTGGAAGGAATCAAGGCAGGAAAAGTAAGGAAGTATGTATCCGACTTCCCGAATCCTACGACGGCAGGAAAAGAAGGCTGCATCGTGATCCCGCATCTTGGCGCGTCTACGGAAGAATCGGAAGATAACTGCGCAAAAATGGCAGTAAAAGAGCTGGTAAATTATTTGGAAAACGGCAACATTATAAACAGTGTCAATTATCCCAACTGCGATATGGGCGTTTGCAGCCAGATGGGAAGAATCGCCATTTTCCACAAAAACGTAGCCAATATGATTACGAAGTTTACCGCATGTTTCGGTGAAAATAATATCAATATCACGGATATGACAAATAAATCCAAAGGAGAGGTCGCGTATACGATGCTGGATGTGGAGTCGGCGATCACACAGGATATTGTTGAAAAATTGCAGAATATTGACGGCGTTTTCCGTGTCCGGGTGGTAAAGGGATGATATGCTTATATTAAGGAGCATTAAGATAAAATGAAGATAAAAGAAAAAGAGAACAACAACATCTTAGAAGATGATCTGGAATTGGAAGATCTGGATATAAGTGAAGAGTTTCATGAAGATCATGACGACCTTTATGACGAAGAGAAGGAGCATCACAAGAAATTGTCTATGATCCTTCACTTTTTCATGGCGATGGCGGCTATCGTTATTGTGGTGGTGATCGTATCCGTGCTGATGATCCAAAATAACCCGATCGTTTATAATGATATCGATGCTTCAGGAATCACGGTATCCGGCGTATATCAGAGCATTGTGGAGCGGGATGAGGACGAAGACGGTGTAAATACCGCGGAAAATCATGTAGAAAATAAAGTTTCCATTACGGTGCTGACACAGGACTCGGACGTTCCGACCGTACTTTTAGAGGGTGTATTGACTCAGATGCACGGAATGGACGTATGTTTTTCGAAGGACAGCAGCAGAGGGTATTACGCTGCCTGCTTTACAAGCGGAAATACTACCTATCTGCTGGAAACGGAAGAAATTAATAAAAAGCAGTTTACGAAAGCGGTAGAACAGTTTATTAAGGATCAGTATTAAACGGTAGGACAGGATAACGCTGTGTATTCCGGCCGCTTTGGCTGATACGGATATGAAAAAAGCACTTTGCGTATTTCCCTGACAGGGGGAGGCGAAGTGCTTTTTTCGTTTTATCAAATCTTTAAATCGTCGAAATCCAAATAATCCTGTTTGAACTGTTCTTGTTTTTTTGCGCCTGCGGTGCTTGCAAGATCCATATAGCGTATAAAAACGTCTTCTACGGATGCATTTTGCTCTTGCGCAATGGTTTCCATGATCGGCCTTAACTTATCAAGCTGAACGGAGATCCTTGTTTTTTCAGCGTCCATGTCAGCCATGACTTCTTCGGCATATGCGGTGATCCGGTCAAGGAAGAGTTTATCGTCTTCATTCATCATATCTTATCCTTTCTAATCCTATGGTTCCTGTGGGCAATGAGCCGGCCGGCTGATGCGTCTGCACGGGCGTCTGACCGGCGCTGCGGCGCCGGGGGCGCTTGCCGCCCTCAGGTGTTATGACTGTTTCCGGCATTTATTTTAGCACTAAGGAGCATATCTGTCAAAACATTGATCCGGAGACAGGCGCTTTCTTATTCGAAAGAAATAGCAAGAAATATTGTGAATGGCGTTGTATTAAAAAGGGGAATTTGTTAAAATTAAAACAGCAAATATGAGAAAAGAGGACAAAACTATGGCAGTGATCGAACCGTTTCGGGCATATCGCCCGAAAAAGGGCTTAGAGGGAAAGATAGCGGCCCTGCCCTATGACGTTTATGACCGGGAAGAGGCAAAAAAGGAGGTGGAAAAAGAACCCCTTTCTTTTTTGAAGATAGACCGGGCGGAAACGAATTTTCCCGATTCAGTGGATACTTATGACGACCGCGTCTATGAAAAAGCGGCTGAGCTTTTAAAGGAAATGACGGATCAGGGATATTTCGTACAGGAAGAGAAAGCTTGCTTTTATCTTTACGAACAGATCATGGACGGGCGCAGCCAGACGGGAATCGCTGCCTGTGCCAGCGTGGAGGATTATTGTACGCAGGTGATCAAAAAGCATGAAAATACAAGGGCGGATAAAGAGGAGGACCGCATCCGCCATGTGGATGCATGCAGCGCGCAGACCGGGCCGATTTTTTTAGCTTACCGGTATTGTGAAGAAATAGACAAAATAGTAAAAGAAGTAAAAAAGACTGCGCCGGAGTATGACTTTGTGTCGGACGACGGAATTACGCACAGAGTATGGGTGGTGGCCGATCCCCAAAAGCTGCAGAAGATCACGGAAGAATTTGCGGCGATGGAGAGTATTTATATCGCGGACGGGCATCACAGATGCGCTTCTGCAGTAAAAGTAGCGTTAAAGAGGAAAGCGGAAAATCCCTGCCATACCGGAAAGGAAGAATATAACCGGTTTTTATCGGTTCTGTTTCCTGATAAAGAACTGATGATCATGGATTACAACAGGGTGGTAAAGGATCGGAAAGGAAAGACGAAGGAAGAGATCCTTTCGTGGATCGGAAAAGAATTTTCGGTGGAAAGGAAGGGAAAAGAGGCGTATAAGCCAAAGGAAAAAGGAAAGATGGGCATGTATATGGACGGCGGGTGGTACGAGCTGTCTTTCTTGGGAAAAAGAAGCGAAGATCCGGTAGAAGCATTGGATGTTTCCATTTTACAGGACAAGATCCTGAAGCCGCTTTTTTGTATCGAAGATCCGAAGACGGATGCGGGAATCCAGTTTGTGGGAGGAATCCGTGGGACGGAGGAGCTGGAAAAGCGGGCGGATCGATACGGAGGGATCGCTTTTTCCATGTATCCTACGGATATCGGAGAGCTTTTTGCGGTAGCCGACGCAGGGCTTTTGATGCCGCCTAAATCCACATGGTTTGAACCAAAACTCAGAAGCGGGCTTTTTATACATAAATTCTAAAAGGAGATCAGGGATCATGAATAATAAATTATACAAATATATGAATTGGCCGGTAATAGAAGACGTTGTTTTTGCGGAGTCCGACGATCCGCATGCTGTTTTGGGGGCTCATCCGGCAGGAAATTCTACTCTGATACAGACCTATCAGCCGGGGGCGCAGAAAGCGGTGCTCATACTGAAGGAATCCAGAGAAAAGATTAAAATGGAGATGGCGGATGAAGAGGGATTTTTTGCCGCCCTTGCGCCGCAGAAAAATGTGGAGGACTATCTGTTTGAAATCACTTTTTCCGATGGCACGGTCAAAAAAGTAGAAGATCCATACCGTTTTAAGCCGCAGATCACAAGACAGGATACAGACCGCTTTGAAGCGGGGATCCACTATACCATATATGAAAAACTGGGAGCCCATCCGATGACGATAGACGGCGTCGACGGCGTTTATTTTGCATTGTGGGCGCCCAACGCGCTGCGTGTCAGCACGGTTGGGGATTTTAACAATTGGGACGGCAGAACGCATCAAATGCGGAGGCTTTGGGATTCCGGTATTTTTGAGATTTTTATTCCTGCGGCAAAAGCGGGGGATAACTATAAATTTGAATTAAAGGCAAAAGGCGGCCTGACCTATCTGAAAGCAGACCCTTATGCGTTCAGGCAGCAGCTTCGTCCGGATACGGCGTCCGTTGTAGCGGACGCGGAAAGTTTCCGGTGGGAGGATGAAAAGTGGATCGCGGCAAGAAAAGAATTTGACGCCGTAACGGAGCCGATGAGCATTTATGAACTGTATCTGAATTCTTTTATGAAAAAAGAGGGAGAACAGGAATATAATAATTATAGGGAGATCGTTCCGGAGCTGATCAGGTATATCAAAGAAATGGGATATACCCATGTGGAGCTTATGCCGATCATGGAACATCCTTTTGACGGTTCCTGGGGCTATCAGGTGATCGGTTATTATGCGCCTACTGCGAGATACGGGACGCCGGAAGACTTCCGGTTCATGGTCAATGAATTGCATAAAGCAGGAATCGGCGTGATATTAGACTGGGTGCCTGCGCATTTCCCCCGCGATACCTATGGACTTTCCAATTTTGACGGAACTTGCCTCTATGAGCATTTTGACCCAAGGAAGGGATCCCATCCTCATTGGGGAACGCTGATCTATAATTACGGCAGGCCGCAGGTCACGAATTATCTGATTGCCAATGCGCTGTATTGGGTGGAGCAGTTCCATGCGGACGGAATACGGATGGATGCGGTTGCCTCCATGTTGTATCTGGATTATGGAAAAAATGACGGCGAGTGGGTTGCCAATATGTACGGAGGCAATGAAAATTTAGAAGCGATCGAATTTATCAAGCATTTAAATTCCGTTATGCATAAAAGGAATAAGGGCGTCGTGACAATTGCGGAGGAATCGACGGCATGGCCGAAAATTACGGGCAGCCTTGATGACGACGGGCTGGGATTTGACATCAAATGGAACATGGGGTGGATGAACGACTTTCTTGGCTATATGTCTTACGACCCGTATTTCAGGGCTCATCACCATGGGGAATTGACGTTCAGCATGATTTATAATTACAGTGAAAAGTTTATGCTTGTACTGTCCCACGATGAAGTCGTACATGGGAAGGCGACGCTGTTAGGAAAGATGCCGGGAGAGACAAAAGATAAATTCAGCAATCTACGGGCCGCATATGCGTTTTTCTTTACCCATCCGGGAAAGAAACTGCTGTTCATGGGACAGGATATTGCAGAATTTGACGAGTGGAACGAGAACCGGAGTGTGGAATGGGAACTGTTGGATTCGCCGGAACATAAAGGCATGGCCAATTTGGTAAAAAGGCTGAATGAACTATATGCAAAGCGTCCTGCGCTCCATATTTGGGATCATTCTCCGAAAGGGTTTGAATGGATGAACTGTATTTCGTCGGAAAAATGCATGGTTTCCTTTATGCGTAAAGGCGAAAACAGAGAAGACGCGCTGCTGGTCGTTGCGAATTTTGCAAATGTGGAACAGGAGTTTACGATAGGCGTTCCTTACGAGGGAAGTTATAAAGAAATATTGAATACGGACGATAAGGCGTTCGGAGGAGAAGGAAGAGTAAACGGCAGGGCCAAAATGACAAAAGAGGAAGAATACGACGGGCGTCCGTTTACGGTCACAATGAAGTCGGCGCCGTTATCGGTCAGTATTTTTGAATATCGTAAAATGTCCGTACCTGCAAAGAAAAAGACGGCCGGTACGGGGAAGGGCGCGGTCAAAGCCAAAAGTACGGCCAAAACCAAGAGTACGGCCAAAGCCAAAAGTGCAGCCCAAGCCAAGGCAGCGGTAAAAACGAATAAGACAAAAACCAAAACAACGCAGAAGAGCCAAAAAAGCTAAAAATAAAACAGATCGGACCTAAATAGGCAGAAAGGAAGAAACAAGTGCTGGATATATTAACAACCGCCCTGCCTGAGCTTGCTCAGGTAGAGGAGATTGATATTGGCGTAATAGAACAGTTTTTATCAGAATTGCCCGATAAGGCGTTACGGCTGGGGATAAGAGTGGTTTTTGCCGTTCTTGTCTTTTTCGTCGGATCCAGATTCATAAAAATCATTCGTAAAATGGTAAAGAAATCGCTGCTCAGAGGAAACGCGGAACAGGGAGTCGTCCAGTTTCTGGATTCTTTTATCAAAGCGGGACTCTATGTCGTGCTTGTGTTAGCCATTGCTTCCGGCTTTGGGGTAGATGCGGCAAGTGTGATCGCTCTTTTAGGATCTGCGGGCGTTGCGATCGGCCTTGCCATTCAGGGAAGCCTTGCAAATTTAGCGGGAGGCGTACTTATTTTACTCTTAAAGCCTTTTAAAGTAGGAGATTATATCAAAGAAGATACGAACGGGAACGAAGGAACTGTGGAGGAGATACAGTTGTTTTATACCAGACTGGTGACGCCGGGGAATAAGATCATTGTGCTGCCTAACGGTAACCTTGCAAATTCCAGCCTTACTAACGTTACGTTTGCGCCGGACAGGAGACTGGATATACAGGTAGGGATCTCTTATCATGCCGATATAAAGAAGGCCAAAGAAGTGATTTTAAAGCTGTTGGAAGAAGACCCGTTTACGATAAAAGAGAAGGATCTGCTGGTTTATGTGGATGAATTGGCGGACAGCGCGGTGATTCTTGGCATCAGATGCTGGTTTCTGAATGACGATTACTGGCAGGGGAAATGGCGTATTACGGAAAATATCAAGTACGTTTTGGATGAAAATGGGATAGGGATTCCTTTTCCGCAGATGGATGTTCACTTAGACGGAAACAAAGCGTGTGAAGGGGATACAGACGGTTCCGGTATGCTCACTAAAGATAGCTAAAGCAGAAATAAATAAATAAAAAGCAGTCAGAAACGACTGCTTTTTATTTAGAGCTGAAAAAGGGACTTGAACCCTCGACCCCTTCATTACGAGTGAAGTGCTCTACCAACTGAGCTATTTCAGCACAAGTATTGAAATCAACACCATTGATTATTATAATAGGTGATTCGATTTTTTGCAATACCTTTTTTAAAAAAATAAATTTTTTTTTACATTTATTTTTGTTTTTTACAGCATATCCCCTGCAATATTCGATTCTTGAAATATTGTACTGCAGATAGTATACTAAAAACATCGATAAAAAAGAGGTATTTTTAAATGGACATCAAATACTAAATGGGGGATCAGCATGAAAGAAAATCAAAATTTAAAAACATTTACAATGGACAGATTGGAAAACATACATATTTACGGACGTACCGGCAGCCAGAAAATGCCGCTGCCTCTATTTTGGACAGGGAGCGGCGTAGAGTTTTTGGTAACGGGAACCGAATTATGGATGGAGGTAGAAACGGATTATGATATGTATGAGCCGTGGATCAGTATCGAAATAAACGGCGCATGGATCGGAAGACAGATGATCACTGCAGGGAAAAAGGAGATCTGTATTTTCCGCAATATGGACGGGGCGGCTGCAAAAAAAGTAAGGATCTTCAGGGATGTACAGGCGATGTCTGACGACGGCACGTTATTTTTACAGATATACGGATTTAAAACGGACGGAGAATTTCAAGAAGTTCCCCAAAAGAGCAGAAAAATAGAGATCATAGGGGACAGTATCACATCGGGGGAAGGTACGATCGGTGCAAAAGAAGAATTAGACTGGATATCCATGTGGTTCACGGCGTTGCATGATTATGCGGTCATGACGGCGGACAGACTGGATGCGGATTTCCGTATCGTGTCGCAGAGCGGATGGGGGATCGTAACGAGCTGGGACAATGATCCCCATTGTTCCCTGCCTGATTTTTACGAAAAAGTCTGCGGGCTTTGCAAGGGCAGGCGCAATGAAGAGGCGGGAGCGAAGGAAGATTATGATTTTTCCAAATGGCAGCCGGATGCGGTCATTATCAATTTGGGAACTAACGATGCAGGCGCTTTTGACAACGAAGGGTGGACGGATCCGGAAACGGGAGAGACTTTTAAGCAGCATAAAAACGCAGACGGCACTTATAATAAAGAAGACGAGAGACGGTTGGTCGAAAAGGCGAAGTCATTCCTCCGCACGGTCAGGAGAAACAATCCGCATGCCCGGATACTGTGGGCATACGGTATGCTTGGAACGCCGATTTTGTCCATGTTGGAAACGGCAGTAACGGAATATACAAAAGAATCGAAGGATCAAAACGTTAAAGTAGTCGTGCTGCCGGAGGCACAGGGCGAAGGTATCGGCGCAAGAAGTCATCCGGGTGTGGTCAATCACAGACAGGCGGCGGATATTTTAGTAAAAGAATTGGAAAAGTAAACGAAAAAGACAACAATTCGGAAACGGGAGTGGGAAAGCGGCGTGGCGACGGAATGGAGCGAAAGGCAGAAACAGGACTATTTTCTTCTTGCGGATACGGCAGTGCTTGCGGGAGAGATCATGTTGAAATCGGGGGCGGAAACGCACCGGGTGGAGGATACGATCTATCGGATATTAAAATTGTCTAATTTTGAACGCTGTGAAGTGTTGGTAGTAACAGCAGGCATTGTGGTCACGTTGGAAGACTGGCGTATCGATACGATCAGTATGCTGAGAAGAGTCGGTGATAAGACGACGAATCTCGGAAATATTACGGAAGTCAATGATATTTCAAGAAAATTATGCAGCGGAGAAATTAGTTTAAAGCAGGCCTTCCATTTGCTGAAACATATGGAATCCAGAGGATATCCGGATATTTGGATCTATGGGTGCATGATCGTTGCGGCGGCAGGTTTTACGATCGTTTTGGGCGGCACTTTTTTTGAAAGTGTGTTTGCCGCGCTGAACGGTATCTATCTTGTGCTATCCATGCTGTTTAACAAAAGATACAAGGTGAATATATTTGTTACCAACATGGCGGTATCTTTTTTGATGGCGTTTACCACGAGAGGGTTTTCCGTGATACCGGGGGTGCAGATGGAAATAGAGCGGGTGATCGCAGGTTCTGTCATGATGCTTCTTCCGGGAGTGGCAATCACCAATGCAATCAGGGATACGCTGCATTCCGATTATATGGCAGGCAGCGCAAAGATCGTGGAGGCCTTTGCCATTGCCGCTTCTGTCGGAGTAGGGATCGGAGCGGGGCTTGCGATCGGCACGATGGTGTTTGGCGGCTGATTTTCACATAACATATGCCGGAGTGAGATGCTCTGGCGGAAAATAATACGAAAAGGAGCGGGAATGCCATGCTGGTTCAGGTGATCGGCGCTTTTGTAGCGGTGATAGCGGCTTCTATTACTTTTGGCGTATCTAAAAAATTTCTGATGTATTCCGGCTTGGCTGGGGCGGTAAGCTGGCTGGTCTATTTGGTGTTTATGAAAATGGGAGTGAACGAGCTGCTCTCGGTTTTTGCGGCAACGCTTGTATCGGCCCTTCTTTCCCATATCTTTGCAAGGGCTTTAAAAGCGCCGGTGACAGTCTTTCAGATTCCGGCGATCCTCCCTACCGTACCCGGAGTAGGGATGTATAGGACGGTTTACTACATGATCATAGGAGACAAGGAAATGACCGGCTATTATTTTAGTAAAACTTTGCAGATTGCCGGAATGATCGCAATCGGGATCTTTATTATGGATACCGTATTCCGGACTTTTTTGAGAAAAGAGAAATAAGAAAAGAGACGGGAACGTGGGAATTAACAGGAAGTGTATGGTTGGTGAGGATCATGGAGGGAAATAGAATTTTTTAGGAAGGATACGGCAATAAACATGGATAAAAAAATTTGCGTCATAGAAGACGAAGAGAAATTGTGTGATGAGATCGTGTATTTCTTGAATACCAACGGTTTTCTGGCGAGAGCGGCAAAGGCGGAAGAATATGATGCTAAGTCGTTGCTGCAGGGCGGTTTTTCCATGCTGCTTTTGGATCTTTCCCTGCCGGGAACGGACGGTCTTTTTTTATGCAGGGAAATAAGGAAAGAATCAGAGATTCCCATTATCGTCATTACAAGCAATAATAAGGAGATCACAGAGCTTATGGCGATGAACTGCGGCGCGGACGATTTTGTGACAAAGCCCTTTAACCCGCAGATTTTACTGGCAAGAATGGAGGCGGTCTTAAAAAGGGTATATAAAAATGCGGAAAATGAAACCCGTTTTTTTCTGGACGGATTTCTTTTTGATCCCGGAAAAGGGATTGTCCAAAGCGGGGAACAGAAGGCGGAACTTACAAAAAATGAAACGCGGATCCTGCTTTCGCTTGCAAATAAAAAGGGCGAGATCGTTTCCCGGGAAGAGATCATAGAAAGCTTATGGGAAAGTCATTTTTTTGTAGACGACAATACTTTGACGGTAAATATGACAAGGCTGAAAAGCAAACTGGAAGAGATCGGGATCAGAAACAGGATCGTAACGAAAAGGGGAATGGGGTATCAGCTTTTATGAGTTATTTTACTTATCTGAAAGAAAGAATTTTGACTATGCTGGTGTTTTTTTACTTGTTATTTTCTTTTGAAACTTTTTTGCTTACAATAAAAGGCAGCGAGTGGCTTGCCGTATTTATCGGAGTGCATTTGGCCGGCGCTTATTTTCTCGTTACTTTTATGGAATTTTACCGCAGTAAGAAGCAATATAAGGAGATACGGCAGGCAGTGGACAGCATGGAAGAAAAGTATCTTGTCTCCGAAATTTTAGGAAATCCGGGAACGGAAGAAGGCGTTCTTTATCAGGAAGTGTTCCATGATATGGGAAAAGCCATGTTGGAGAAAATCAACCATTATAAAAGAGAACTCAAGGAGTATAAGGAATATATCGAGTTATGGATCCATGAAGTGAAGATTCCCATCGCCGCCGCCGAAATGATCGTTGAAAATCACAAAAACGAGACGACGAAAGAGATCGAAGCACAGATAAAAAGAATTGAAGGATATACGGAACAGGTTTTATATTATGCGAGGAGCAATGAAGTTGAGAAAGATTATTATATTAAGAATCTTACTTTAGAAGAAGCGGTAAACGAGGCGTTAGTTGATAACCGAAAAGAACTGATCTTATTAGGGACGTCCATCGATCTGCACGATCTTCATGCAGAGATCAAAAGCGATAAAAAATGGCTCGTTTTCATTTTAGGACAGTTGATAGGGAACAGTATGAAGTATGCAAAGGATCGAACGCTTCATTTGGAGATTTATGGGGAAGAGGAAAAAGAGAGGGTAAGGCTTCATGTAAAGGACAACGGAATCGGGGTAAAGTCAAACGAATTGCCGAAAGTTTTTGAGAAAGGTTTTACGGGCAGTAACGGAAGGCGGGAGAAAAAGTCTACGGGGATCGGATTATATTTGTGCAAGAAACTTTGCGGGCGTTTGGGACATGAGATAGAGCTGCGGTCAAAAGAAGGGGAAGGCTGTGACGTGGTCATCCTCTTTCCCAGATCCAGTTTTACGAATTTTACGGACCGGTAACGGTTTGTAGATAAGAGCGGCAGACAGGGCGGGATTCGTTTGGAAATCCCGCCCTGTTCTGAACTTTGGCCTGAATTTTAACCTTACAAAACCGTAAGGTTGGCGTAAGATATTTCGATGGAACAATAGACCTGCAGCGGTTAAAATTAAGATCAAGATAAAGAGATCACAAAGCTGCAGCGGTAAAACACTACGGACTGCGGAAGAAAGGTTTGTGAAGAAAGGCGGAGAAAATGGCGGACGAAATTTTACAAGTCAGGCACATTGAAAAATATTACGGAAGTAAAGGAAATCTTACAAAAGCAATCAATGATTTAAGTTTTGCAGTGGAACGAGGAGAATATGTAGGGATCATGGGAGCCAGCGGCAGTGGAAAGACAACGCTTTTAAATTGCATTTCCACGATCGATAAAGTGACCAGCGGTTCGATCAGGGTAGGAGGCATGGAGATTACAAATTTAAAGGGCAGCCTCTTAAACCGCTTCAGGCGGGAGGATCTGGGATTCATTTTTCAGGATTTTAATCTCTTAGATACGATGACGGCATATGAAAATATCGCTCTCGCTTTATCTATCCAGAAAAAGAACGCAAAGGAGATTAACCAAAAGGTCATGGAAATAGCGGGGCAGCTTGGGATCGTGGAAATACTCGGGAAATATCCGTATCAGATGTCCGGAGGGCAAAAACAGCGGGTAGCGGCTGCAAGGGCGGTCATAACAAAACCCAAGCTGGTATTGGCGGACGAACCTACCGGCGCACTGGATTCCAAAGCGGCAAGAATGCTTTTACAGAGTATGGAATATCTGAACAGGGATTTGGATACTACCATTTTGATGGTCACTCATGATGCCTTTACGGCAAGTTATGCCAACCGTATTATTTTTATCAAAGACGGACAGGTTTTTACGGAGCTTTTAAAAGAAGCAGGGGAAGCAAGAAAGACTTTCTTTAACAGGATCATAGACGTTGTCACATTGCTTGGAGGTGAACTGCAGGATGTTGTTTAAATTATCTTTTAAGAATATAAGAAAAAGTTTTAAGGATTATATGATCTATTTTCTTACTTTGATCTTAGGCGTCGCAATTTTTTATGTGTTTAACGCCTTGGATTCCCAACAGGCGATGCTGGCGGTTTCTTCTTCCACGAAAGGTATTATGAAGCTGATGGTCAGCATGTTATCGGGGGTTTCTGTAGGCGTCGCGTTTGTTTTAGGATTTTTGATCATTTATGCCAATAATTTTCTGATCAAAAGAAGGAAAAAAGAGTTTGCGGTCTATATGACTTTGGGAATGGGGAAAAGTGGTGTTTCTAAGATTCTTTTTGGAGAAACCGTGATGATCGGCTGTATTTCCCTTGGCATCGGACTTCTGATCGGCGTGTTTGCTTCTCAGTTTATGTCGATTTTGGTTGCCAAGATGTTCGAGGCTGATATGACGGCCTTTGTGTTTACCGTTTCCGGCGATGCGGTGATAAAGACTATGATCTATTTCGGGATCATGTATCTGATCGTCATTCTGTTTAATACGGCGATGCTTTCTAAATATCAACTGATTGATCTGCTCCATGCAAAGAGAAAGGTGGAGAAAAGCAGGCTGAAAAATTCTTATTTTGCCGTATTGGTATTTTTACTTGCATCCTTGTTTTTGAGCTATGCATATTATAGTGTTACGATAGATTACAGTCGTCTGTCGGAATCAAAGATCATGATCATGATCGGTATCGGATGTGTAACCACATACCTGATCTTTTGGTCGCTTTCCGGATTTTTATTAAAATTGGTACAGAAGGCAGGAAGAGTGTATCTGAGAGGATTAAATGCCTTTATCCTGCGTCAGCTTAACAGTAACGTCAATACGTCCGTATTTTCCATGACGATCATCTGTCTGTTATTTTTTGTGACGATTTGTGTACTATCGGCGGGGTTCTCTGTTACGTCATCCCTGAAAAAGCAATTGACGGCATTGACTCCGGTAGATATTAATATTTATAAATCACTGGACTGGCCGGAAGAGGGACATACGCCGGAACAGATAGAAGACTCCGGACTTTCCGTTTCGGAAACCCTTGACAGACTTGGCATAGACAAGGAATTATTTAAAGAAGACTGGGTAGAGACCACTATATATGCGGCTCCTGAGTATACGGTAGAAAAATTTTTGGGAACTTTCGCGGAAAAGGCGGCGGCGAAATTTCCGAGGATGATTTTTTCGACGGTAGAAGACATTATGGGCATCTCGGAATATAATATGCTTGCCGAAAGGTATGGACTCCCTGTTTATACACTGGAGGAGGGAAAATATATAGAATTATGTGATTTTGACGATATTGCGGCGATCCGAAACGAAGCGCTTTTGGCAGGGACAAAAGTGGAGATCGGAAACTATACGTTAGAACCGCAGTATACCGAATGCCAGTATGGTTTTGTAAATATTTCTAATCTGCATTCCAATTCCGGCATTACGCTGGTGCCGGATGAAGTGATCGAGGCGGAGCTGGGGAAAGCGCTCGGCCGTGAGAAAAGTTTTTTCGCTGCAGATTATCGCGCGGAGACGAGGGAAGGAAAGGCAAAAGCGGAAGAGACTATCTTATCCATTGACGGAACCCAAATGGCGGAGGCCGGGCTGGAATGCGATTTAGACGCCATGAGTAAGATCGCTATTTATGAATCGAGTATAGGGCTTGCCACCATTGCAACTTTTATCGCTATCTATCTGGGAATTATCTTTTTAATTGCGGGCGCGGCCCTGCTTGCCCTGAAGGAACTGTCGGAAAGCGCAGACAATAAAGAACGTTACCAGATCCTTCATAAGATCGGCGTCGACAAAAAAATGCAAAACCATGCGCTGCTTTGGCAGATGGGGATTTTTTTCGGATTTCCGATGTTCCTTGCGGTCATCCATTCCATATTCGGAATCCAGTTTGCACAGAATGTGTTATCCGTTATGTATAGAAAAGAGGATATGATCGACATGATCCTTGTAACGGCGGCGATATTGGTACTGATCTATGGAATATATTTTATCGCGACTTATACGGGATGTAAGAGAATTATTGAAGAAAGGTAATAACGGGAGGGAGGTGAGGCAGGTGAAAAAAGGAACGATATGGAAGATTTTATGCGTCGTGTCAGTTTTCATGTTTTTATTGATAAAATGCAGGCGTGCAGGTGAAAGAAGGGAGGAATGATCCCTTCTTTTTTTATATGCTTCTTTTTGCCTTATGGAGATTCCGATTTACAACTTTCATAAGTAATGCTATATTAAAAATGGCGGAAAGAGCCGGACAGCGGATTTTTTAATGTGTTAAAGTTTATGCCGGACAGTGTCCGGAAATCCGGTAATGCGCAATCCGGTAATGAAATCAAAAACCGGCGGAAATGAGGGGAAATATGCATGGTTCCATAGAAGAAATCCAAATAGCAGGTTTATCATGTATGTTATATCTTCCCGATGGTTATGGGGTTCATGATATATGTTATCCCGTCGTTTATATTAACGGTGAAGCGCCTGTAAAAGAGATTCTTGCCGAATTAAAAAAGGCGGATGTCCCGGCAAAGTTTTTATTGCTGGCCATAAAACCTCAAAACTGGAACGATGATTTTACGCCTTGGAAATCGCCTGCTTTCCGAAAAGGTGAGGAAGCGCCCAAAGGAAATGCGGATCTCTATATCGAAAAGCTGGCCGGTAAGATCAAACCATATATGGACGGACATTTCAGGACGAAACAGAAGGACTGCATCTTGCTCGGATATTCTCTAGGGGGACTGACGGCGCTTTATACATTGTATAAAACGGATCTTTTTACAAAAATCGGTACGGTTTCCGGTTCTTTATGGTATGATGGTTTTATGGAATTGATAGAACGGCGGCCACTGGAAAAGGAGAACTTGCACATCTACTTATCATTGGGGAAAAAAGAAACCCAAAGCAGGAATCCAAGGATGGGAAGGGTAGCGGAATGTACCGACAGAATACAGGCAATGTTAAAGAAATCGCTGGGGGAAGAGCAGGTATTATTCGAGTGGAATGACGGAGGCCATTTCCATGAGATACCGAAAAGATTTGCAAAAGCGTTACAATGGCTTTTAAGGATATAGATAGAGAAATGAAAGGAAGAGGAAAGCTATGAGAGAAGACAAATTAAAGCGTGTAGACGAAATGATGGAGGAACTGGTAAAGAACGGGGAAATTGCCGGTATGAATCTGCTGATCACACAATACGGTAAAGAACAGCATTATTATGAAGCGGGAAAGGCAGACGTGGCAGCGAAAAAACCAATCAAAAGAGATACGATCTTCCGTCTTTATTCCATGACGAAACCGGTCACTGCGGCGGCTGTGATGATGTTATTGGAAGACGGAAAGATCGATCTGGTAGATCCCGTCGAAAAATACCTGCCGGGATTTAAAAACCAGCATTTTTATGTGAACGGGAACAGGACCGGGTTAGAAAAACCTATGCGGATCCATCATTTGTTATCCATGACCTCAGGACTGACTTACGGCGGTGACGACGAGAACGGAAAAGAAACATGGGGGCTGATCGAGGACGTGCAGAATAAACTGTATTCCGACGCGCCTGTTACGACGGTTGATTTTGCCAACCGTTTAGGAGGATGCGCTCTTGCATTCGCGCCGGGGGAACATTTTGCTTACGGGCTTTCCGCCGATGTTTTGGGCGCGATCGTGGAAGTGGTATCAGGGATGAGTTTCGGCGCTTTCTTAAAGAAAAAGCTGTTTTGGCCTTTAGGAATGAAAGATACGGACTTTTATGTACCGAAAGAAAAGAAGGACAGGCTTGCCAGAGTTTATGAGAAGACGCCGGAGGGACTGAAAGAATTTAGGGAAAACCATCTTGGCATCTTAAATAAAATGGATATCAAACCGGCGTTTGAATCGGGCGGTGCAGGTTTAGTTTCTACGATAGACGATTATGCCAAATTCGGGCAGATGTTATTACAGGGCGGTATATACAAGGGTGAGAAGCTTTTGTCAAGTAAGACCGTGGAATATATGACCACGGGAAGACTGTACGGCACGCCCAGAAACGAGTTTGCTGCATGGGACGGGCTGCAGGGATTTGAGTATCGCAATCTTATGCGGATCGCGAGAGATAAAGAGGCGTTTACTTTTAATGCTTCTGTAGGTGAATACGGCTGGGATGGATGGCTGGGAGCATATTTTGCCAACCTGCCGAGGGAAGATGTGACGATACTTTTTATGATGCAGAAGACGGATACCGGGACTTCCGATTTTACAAGGCGGCTTAGAAATGTGATCGCATCGGCATTTGATGAATTTTAAACAGATGGGAGTCAGATTAAAAAGTCCGGATTGACCCAAAAGGTCAATCCGGACTTTTTCCGGTTTGCTTTCCGATGCATTTTAAATATGGCGTTTATATAGTTTCTCAAGTACTTGTATTCCCTGATAAAGGAGCAGGGCGATGATACATAAAATGATAATGCTCATAATGACCATATGGAGCTGGAAGAGGCGGCAGGCGTGAGTGAAACGGACAGGCATTTGGAAGGCAGGGTGATTTCCGGTAATGATGGCGATCGTTTCATAGAAATAAAATGTAAGCGGGCCACATAAGTTTAAACAAGAAGATCTGAAGGAAACTCCATGGAGAAAGAAACGGCAAAGATCATAATAAGGATTTCCCGTATTTTAGCGGAAGAGGGCTTGATCACAGGGGAGGAACAGATCAGGATCACGGAATTTCTGCAATATGGACATACGGAACAGATCAGACCGGATCGAACGCAGACCGAATAAATGGAGGGAACAGCCGAGCAAAAATGAAAAAAGAGAGGGAACAGCCGCGTGCAGTCATTTATAATCGCTGCAGTACCGAGGAAGAGAGTCAGAAAGATGCGCTTATCAGGCAGGTACAGGAATCGAAGAACTGTGTCCGG
The DNA here is from genome assembly GCA_910579805.1 of uncultured Lachnospiraceae bacterium. Taxonomy (GTDB): domain Bacteria; phylum Bacillota; class Clostridia; order Lachnospirales; family Lachnospiraceae; genus RGIG3002. The sequence continues at coordinate 164,474 of CAJTWM010000002.1, forward strand.
GAACAGGGATGGAAACTGGTGGATACTTATGTTGAAGCAAAGAGCGGCACAACGGTAAAAGGCAGGAGCGAATATAACAGGCTATATCAGGACCTGGAACGGAATACATTTGATATTATCGTGATCAAAAGTCAGGACCGCTTGATGCGGAACACGAAAGACTGGTATCTTTTTTTAGAGCGGATGCAGAAAAACCGGAAAAAACTGTATATGTATCTGGAAGGGAAGTTTTACACGCCGGATGATGCGCTGATCACGGGAATCAAGGCAATTCTGGCGGAAGAATACAGCAGGGAACTGAGTAAGAAGGTCAATAACGCCCACAAAAACAGGCAGAAAGAAGGGAAACATTTTGTATTTACCAGCCGGATGTACGGATTGAAAAAACTGCCGGACAAAAGAATCGGGATTGACGAACATGAGGCGGAGATGATACGGCTGATTTTTCAATTGTCGGCCAATGGATACGGGACTCACAGTAGTGCGGAGATCCTTTATAAAAACGGGTACAGGAACAGACAGGGAAAGATGATCCTGCCGTCGATGCTGCGGAATATCATCCGGAACCCTGTCTATAAAGGAACGGTGGTACAAAATAAACGGCACTATGAATTTGAAAGCAAACAGACCGTAAATAATCCGGAGCCGGAATGGATCGTACATGAGGACGCGGTGCCTGCCATTGTGGATGAACGGTTGTTTGAGGCGGCGAACCGGGCGATGGATCAAAGAAAACGGGGAGGCCGAAGGGAGAAAGAACGTGAAGGATATGGTATGGGAGGAAAACATGTTCTGTCGGGGAAGATCGTCTGCGGGCTTTGTAAAGAACCCTATTACCGGACGGTGCGCCGGAACAGATCGGGCCGGGTAGCAGAGTGGAAATGCAGCAATTATCTGCATAACGGGAGGAGGTCGTCCGACTTGCGTAAAAGCCGGAGCAGAGAGAGTTCCGATATGGAAGAGACCGGCTGCGACAATATACATATTAATGAGGAGAAGCTGATTTTATGCCTGATGGAGATGGATAGTCTTATGAAAGCGGGCGGCCCGGAAGAAGTATGCGGTTGTGGAAACCGATACTGTCCAAAGAAGGACCGGCCGGAACAGGAGGAAATATTGGCGGAAACCATGCTATTATTGAGGAAGGCTTTGGAATACAGCAACGGAAAGGAAAAACAGGAAATTCTTAAAAATGACTTAGAAAGAGCAGTATGCCGGAGAGATCTCCTGTTAGAAAAATTGTTGGAGGGAGTGGTAGACGATCAGGTTTATCGACAAAAAAACCGGGAAATACAGGAACAGATCGACTACTGTAAAGAGAAGATCCAGACGCTGGAAAGCGATATACCGGAGGGCAGAATAGTGGAAGAACGGTTGGAGAACATCAAAAAACGGTTAGAACAAGATGTGATAAAACGGGCGCAGGGAGACCAAATAGTTTCAGAGGCAGTCAGGATCGTAATCTTTCCCGGATATATGGAAGTCTTTTTTTCTGATCCGGACTGTCCGGATATTGCAGGAACGAGCAAAGAAAAGAGAGAGGGAAGGAACGCCTGTGAACGGACGTCGGTCAGGATAGAACAAAACTGCGGCACTTCCAACTATCCGGTGATGAAAGAGCAAAAAAAGCGGATATGGGAACTGATACAAAAAGATCCGAAGATCACTGCAAAACAGATTGCGGCGGAAACGGAAATGAATCTTTCTTTAGTCCGCAGGCGTATCAGGAGCCTGAAAGAAGAAAGGAGAATCGGGACGTATAAGTAAGACGGATGGAAATTCCTTGACTTTAGCGATGAAAAGTGTTAAAGTGTTGAAGACGGTTTCCTGTTTTTCCGGAAAACCGTGACAGTGTATTATTTGGAAAGGGGTCTGTCCATGAAAACTTTAGAAGAGATTCGAAATCGTTTTAAAAATGATCATTTTGCTACGGACGCCACAGGTGTGATAATTGATTCCGCTATGCCCGGAAAAGCAGTCTGTTCCCTGACTTTGGAAGAGCGGCATATGAATGAGAATCAGGTTCCGATGGGAGGCGCGATTTTTACTTTGGCGGATATTGCCTGCGCCGTTGCAGCTAACGGATATGCCGAGAAAAAGACGGTCAGCCAGCAGGCGTCCATTACCTTTCTTTCCCCTGCCAAGGGAGAACGGCTGATCGCAGAGGCTTCCTGCCTGCGGGAAGGGCGTACCACCGCTCTTTATTCGGTAGACGTAAGAGATGAACTTGGCACTTACGTGGCCCACGCTACGATGAACGAATATGTGATCCATGAAGGAAACATTCACAAATAAGAATGACGGATATGAGTAAAAAGTACAAATGACAGATACGAAAAAGGAGGAACCATATTATGGTGATCACGGAGTTTTTAGAGAGGAACGCCCGTCTTTACGGTTCGGATACGGCGCTTGTGGAATTGAACCCCTCTCAGGAGCGTGACAGTGCGGTCACATGGCGGGAGGCAAGCTTGATCGAGAGTGCGGAAAACGGAGCGCCATACCGCCGGGAACTAAGCTGGGCAGATTTTGACAGGCGGGCCAACCGTTTTGCAAATCTGCTTCTTAGCAGGGGGTTAAAGCGGGAGACGAAGGTGGGGATTCTTATGATGAACTGTCTGGAATGGCTGCCTATCTATTTTGGTATCCTGAAAGCGGGGGGCGTAGCCGTGCCTTTGAATTTCCGGTATTCCGCGGAAGAGATCAAATATTGTCTGGAGCTTGCGGATGTGGAGGCGCTGGTCTTCGGGCCTGAATTTATCAGCCGTATGGATACGATCGCAGAAGATCTTCCGGGAGTCCGGATGATGTTTTTTGCGGGGGCGGAAGGGCCTTCCTATACGGAAGACTGTCTGAAGCTGATGGGATTTTGTTCTTCCAGCGCGCCGCCTGTCGAATTGAAAGAGACGGATATTGCGGCGGTCTATTTTTCTTCCGGCACCACCGGATTCCCGAAAGCGATTCTGCATAATCATCTGGCACTGCGCTCTTCTTGTGAAACGGAGCAGAATCACCATGGACAGACGAAAGAAGACGTATTTTTGTGTATTCCGCCGTTGTATCATACCGGAGCGAAAATGCACTGGTTCGGCTCTTTAATTACGGCCGGGAAGGCGGTGCTGCTCAGAGGCGTGAAGCCGGAGTGGATCTTAAGAGCGGTTACGGAGGAAAAGTGTACGATCGTATGGCTGTTAGTACCATGGGCGCAGGATCTTTTGGACGCCGTCGATTCCGGTAAGGTGGAAATGGAGCATTATCTGCTGGAACAGTGGCGTCTGATGCATATCGGAGCACAGCCTGTTCCGCCAAGCCTGATTCAGCGTTGGAAAAAACATTTTCCCCATCATCAGTACGATACCAATTACGGCCTGAGCGAATCCATCGGCCCGGGCTGCGTACATTTAGGCGTGGAAAATATACATAAAGTGGGAGCAATAGGAAAACCGGGGTATCACTGGGAGGCAAAGATCGTGGACGAGCAGGGTCAGGAGACCGCCAAGGGAGAAGTAGGCGAGCTGATCGTTCACGGACCGGGCGTAATGCTATGCTACTATAAAAATCCAGAGGCTACGGGCGAAGTGCTAAAAGACGGATGGCTCTATACGGGAGATATGGCGCGCATGGACGAAGACGGTTTCATTTATCTGGTAGACAGAAAGAAAGACGTCATCATCTCAGGAGGAGAGAACCTATATCCGGTACAGATCGAAGATTTTCTTCGCCGGAACGACAAGATCAAGGATGTGGCTGTGATCGGGCTGCCGGATGCAAGACTTGGCGAGATCGCCGCAGCGGTGATCGAACTGAAAGAGGAGGGCTCCAGTTCAGAGGAAGAAATCGGAGAGTTTTGCAGGGAACTTCCCAGATATAAACGTCCCAGGAAGATCATCTTTGATCAGGTGCCAAGAAACCCTACGGGAAAGATCGAGAAGCCGCTTCTTCGGGAACGGTATTGTCATGGCAGTCTTGTAGAGGCGCAGATCAACAATTAAGAAGGAGGCTTTTGTAATATGGATCTGTTTATCAAACTTATGATGCTGATCGTTTTTTTCGGCGTTATGATCGGGATCGGACTTTACTGCCGCAGACACGCTACGGATGTGAACGGATTTGTACTGGGCGGAAGAAGCGTAGGGCCGTGGCTGACTGCTTTTGCTTACGGGACCAGCTATTTTTCGGCGGTGGTTTTTGTAGGCTATGCGGGGCAGTTTGGCTGGAAGTACGGAATCGCTGCTACCTGGGCCGGATTGGGAAACGCCTTTATCGGTTCTTTGCTTGCGTGGGCGGTGTTAGGACGCCGTACCCGTATTATGACCCAGCATCTGGACAGCGCTACCATGCCGGAGTTTTTCGGACGGCGTTTTGAGAGCAAGCCTTTAAAGCTGGCGGCTTCAGCGGTTATTTTTATCTTTCTGATCCCTTATACGGCAAGTCTCTATAACGGGCTGAGCCGCCTTTTCGGTATGGCTTTTGATATTGACTATAGTGTATGCGTGATAGTGATGGCGGTACTTACGGGTATTTATGTTATAGCCGGAGGATATATGGCTACCGCTATCAACGACTTTATTCAGGGAATCATTATGATTTTCGGTATCATAGCCGTGATCTTTGCAGTACTGAACAGTCAGGGCGGTTTTCTCGCGGCGCTTGATAGGCTGGCGGCCGTCAGCGATGAAACGGTATCGGCGGCGCCGGGGGTATTTAATTCTTTCTTCGGGCCGGATCCGGCGGGACTTTTAGGCGTGGTGATCCTGACCAGCCTTGGGACATGGGGACTTCCGCAAATGGTACAGAAGTTTTATGCCATTAAGAGTGAGAGCGCGATCAACAAAGGAATGATCATCTCTACTGTATTTGCTGCCATTGTGGCAGGCGGATGTTATTTTTTAGGCGGCTTCGGACGGCTTTTTAGCGACCGGATCGATATTGCGGCGAACGGCTATGATTCCGTAGTGCCTACTATGCTTTCGGGCCTTCCTACGATATTGATCGCAGTAGTAGTGATTTTAGTGCTTTCCGCGTCTATGTCCACGCTTTCTTCTCTGGTGCTGGCATCAAGCTCCACCTTGACGCTTGACTTTATTAAAGGTAATATAATGAAAGAGATGGATGAGAAGGAACAGATCAGATGGATGCGGGCGCTTTTGGTAGTGTTTATCGGAATTTCCGTGGTACTTGCGCTGATCCAATACCGTTCCAACGTTACCTTTATCGCGCAGCTTATGGGGGTGAGCTGGGGAGCGCTGGCCGGCGCGTTTTTGGCGCCTTTCTTATATGGATTATATTGGAAACGGACTACCAAAGCGGCCTGCTGGGTCAGTTTTTTGTTTTCTACGATCGTCATGCTTGCCAATATCTTTTTCCGTCCGAGTTTTCCGGCGTATCTGCAGTCTCCGATCAATGCGGGCGCATTCTGTATGCTGGCGGGACTTGTGATCGTCCCCGTAGTAAGCGTGGTGACCAAAGCGCCCGAAGAGGAAACGCTCAAGAAGATTTTTGCATGTTATGAGAAAAAGGTGACAGTTTCCGTAACGGATTCCATCGGTGATCAGACTTAAGGAGGAAAATATATGAAGACACTTATGCTTGGCAACGAAGCGGTTGCCAGAGGCATTTATGAAGCGGGCTGCGCTTTTGTATCCAGCTATCCCGGAACGCCCAGCACGGAAATTACCGAATATGCGGCGAAATACGAGGAAATATACGCGGAGTGGGCGCCGAATGAAAAGGTAGCCCTTGAAGCGGCTTTCGGTGCTTCTCTGGCCGGAAAAAGGAGTTTCTGCGCCATGAAACATGTGGGATTAAATGTAGCGGCGGATCCGCTGTTTACCATTTCCTATACCGGTGTGAACGCAGGGCTTGTCATCGGTGTGGCGGACGACGCAGGAATGCATAGTTCTCAGAACGAACAGGATTCCCGTCATTATGCGCGGGCGGCAAAACTTCCAATGTTAGAGCCTTCCGATTCTGCAGAAGCGCTTGCTTTTTCAAAATTAGCCTATGAGCTTTCCGAAAAATACGATACGGCGGTACTGATGAAAATGTGTACCCGCGTCAGCCATTCCCAAAGCGTGGTAGAGCCTGGGGAGCGGGAGTTACCGATCCAAAAGGAATATGAGAAAAATCCTGCTAAATATATTATGATGCCAGCCAATGCGAAGAAACGCCATCCTGAAGTGGAAACGCGCACAAAAGCGCTGGAGGAATGGGCGGAAACGGCGCAGATCAACCGGATCGAAGAGGGAAATGATCATTCTTTCGGTATTGTTACGTCTTCCACCTGTTATCAGTATGTAAAAGAGGCCTTCGGGGATACATATCCCGTTTTAAAACTGGGAATGATCTGGCCTATGCCGAAACAAAAAATCAAGGATTTTGCGGCAGGCGTGGAGCAGCTTGCAGTGGTAGAGGAATTGGACGGTTTTATCGAATCCCACTGTAAAGATCTGGGACTTCAGGTTTCCGGAAAAGAACTGTTTTCCAATATTGGAGAGCTGAGTCAGAATCAGGTAAAGGAGAAGCTTGGGAAACCGGCGCCGGCAGGCGTTTCTTTGGACGAGAATATTCCGGCAAGACCGCCGGTGATGTGCGCGGGCTGTCCGCACCGCAGTATCTTTTATGTTCTGAAAAAATTAAAGCTTACGGTATTGGGCGACATCGGATGCTATACGCTGGGAGCGGTACCGCCTCTTGGGGCCATTGATACTACCATATGTATGGGCGCTTCTGTTTCGGGGCTTCACGGTTTTGTAAAAGCAAAAGAAGAACATACAGGAAAATCCGTAGCGGTCATAGGCGATTCCACATTTATCCATTCCGGCGTTACGGGACTGATCAATATCGCTTATAACGAGTCAGATGCAACCGTGATCATATTGGATAATTCCATAACCGGTATGACGGGACATCAGCAAAACCCTACAACGGGTTATAACCTGAAAGGAGATCCCTGTACGAAGATCGATCTGGAAAGCTTGTGCCGCGCCGTAGGGATTAGCCGGGTGAGAGTGGTGGATCCTTACGATATGGAAACCTGTCAGTCCGTAATAGAGGAAGAGCTTGCGGCGAAGGAACCTTCCGTTATCATTTCCCGCCGTCCCTGCGCGCTGTTAAAATATGTGAAACATCCGGGGCCTGTCTGTTCCGATCCTGAGAAGTGTAAAGGCTGTAAGGCATGTATGAATATCGGCTGCCCCGCTATCAGCATGGTAGACGGCAAAGCAAAGATCGACGCTACTCTCTGCGTGGGGTGCGGGGTCTGTGAACAGCTCTGCAAATTTGACGCATTGGGCGCAGCAAGATAGGAGGAAGTGTGGATAAGATGGAAACAAAAAATATTATGATCGTAGGCGTAGGCGGACAGGGAACATTGCTTGCAAGTAAACTTTTGGGCCGTCTGCTTCTCCAAAAGGGGTATGATGTGAAAGTCAGCGAGGTACACGGTATGAGCCAAAGGGGCGGCAGCGTGGTCACTTATGTCCGTTGGGGCGACAAGGTGTATTCCCCCATTATTGACAAAGGACAGGCAGACTGTATCCTTTCTTTCGAACTGTTAGAAGCGGCCCGTTATACGGAATATTTAAAACAGGGCGGCAGGATCATTGTTAACAGCCAGCAGATCAATCCTATGCCGGTGATCGCAGGGGCAGCGTCCTATCCTGAAAAGCTGGAAGAAAAGCTTAGAGCGCTTGGAATTGACGTGGACGTTCTCGATGCGCTGGCGCTGGCCGAAGAAGCGGGAAACAGCAAGGCTGTAAATCTGGTGCTTATGGGCAGGCTTGCCAAACACTTTGATTTTACCGAAGAGGAGTGGATGGACGCCATCGAACACAGCGTACCGCCTAAATTTCTGGAACTGAATAAAAAGGCGTTTGCACTTGGAAGAAAAGCGTAATGAAGGATAAAGAATAGCTGTTGGACAGCATAACATGGAGGTTAGTATATATGGAACGGTATTATCAAAAAGAAATAGAGACGGCGGACAGGGAACAGATCCTTGCGTGGCAGAATGAGCGTCTGGTAAAGCAGGTGCGCCATGTCTGGGACAATGTTCCTTATTATCGGGCCAAAATGGAGGAAAAGGGGGTTGCGCCCGAGGATATTCAAAGCGTGGCGGATCTGCACAAACTGCCTTTTTTAACGAAAGACGATCTGCGGGACGCTTATCCTTACGGTCTTTTGGCAAAGCCGCTTAAGGATTGTGTCCGTATCCAGTCTACATCCGGCACTACGGGCCGCAGGGTCGTGGCTTTTTATACCCAGCATGACGTGGATTTGTGGGAAGACTGCTGTGCCCGCGCCATTACGGCGGCAGGCGGCACGGAGGAGGACGTTTGTCAGGTCTGCTATGGTTACGGACTTTTTACCGGGGGGCCGGGCCTGAACGGAGGCAGCCATAAAGTAGGATGCCTGACATTGCCTATGTCGTCGGGAAATACGGACCGCCAGCTACAGTTCATGGTGGATCTGGAAGCGACCATTCTTTGCTGTACGCCTTCTTACGCCGCCTTTTTGGGAGAAAGTATCCTTGAGAGAGGGATGCGGGACAAGATCAAATTAAAAGCCGGAATCTTCGGTGCGGAGGCATGGAGCGAGGAAATGCGTCAGGATATTCAGAACAAGTTGGGGATCAAGGCGTACGATATATACGGACTTACGGAAACCAGCGGACCCGGCGTTGCTTTTGAGTGCAGTGAGCAGACCGGAATGCATATCAATGAAGACCATTTTATTGCCGAGATCATTGATCCGGATACGGGAGAAGTTCTGCCTGAAGGAAGTAAGGGCGAGCTGGTATTCACCGCCATTACCAAGGAGGCTTTTCCGCTGCTCCGCTACCGTACCAGAGACATCTGCGTACTTACAAGGGGGACATGTTCCTGCGGGCGTACCCATGTCAAGATGAGCAAGCCTATGGGCAGGAGCGATGACATGCTGATCGTCAAAGGCGTCAATGTATTCCCGTCCCAGATCGAGACGGTGCTTTTGGAGCAGGGATATCCGGCAAACTATCAGATCATTGTGGATCGCGTCAACAATTCCGATACGATCGAAGTGATGGTGGAAATGACGCCCGAAAACTTTTCCGATAATCTGGGTAAGATCACGGCAATGGAGAAGGATCTGGTGTCGGCGCTCAAGGCCATGCTGGGAATCTATGCAAAGGTGCGTCTGGTAGCGCCTAAGTCCATTACAAGAAGCGAAGGTAAGGCGGTACGCATTATAGATAAGCGGAAAATTTAAACAAACTCGTTAAGCGCAGAAAGCGGCGCGGAAATGGAGAAAAATATGACAATACCTCAGATTTCTATATTTTTGGAAAATAAAACGGGACAACTTGCCGATATTACCGGTATTCTTTCGGACAATCAGGTGAATATGCGGGCAATCAATATTGCGGAAACGGCGGATTACGGCGTTTTACGTCTTATCGTGGATGATGCGGCTAAAGCCTCGTCCATCCTGTTGGAACAGGGATTTATCCTGACCATGACGCCCGTTGTAGGCGTGGCGGTCACGGATACGCCGGGAAGCCTTAGCAAAGTGCTTGGCGTGATCTCCCATGCCGGAATCAGCGTGGAATATATGTATTCCGTTTTCGGACAAAAGGATGGGCGCGCATGTTTGATCTTCCGTGTAGCGGATACGGACGGGCTTTCGGAAATTTTGGAAAAAAACGGGATCGGTACGATCACGGGAGAAGATCTGGGCCTTCATTAAAATAAAAAGGAGCTGCGGCGTGGAAGCGCATTTGTGTCACCGACGGCTTTTGGAGGAATACCTGAGAGCCGTAGATGATCAGATAACCCAGTCCACGTCTTGCGGCCAGAAATTCTCCGATGATGACGCCTACAAGGGCGAGGCCGATATTGACCTTAATGGTGCTGATGATCGTAGGGATGCTGCTTGGCAGAACAACTTTGGTGAAGCAGTCTTTTTTTGTTCCGCCAAGCGTGCGTATCAGGATCAGCTTATTGTGATCGACTTCGTGAAAGCCGGTATACAGGCTGATGACAGAACCGAATATGGCTACGGAGATTCCGGCTACGATGATCGTTTTCATCCCTGTACCGAGCCAGACAATTAAAAGGGGCGCCAGTGCGGATTTCGGCAGGCTGTTTAAAACGACCAGATAAGGTTCCGAAATTTCCGACAGCTTGTCGGAAGACCAAAGAATCAGGGCAAAGGAGATTCCCAATACAAATACGAGAATAAAACTGAGCAGCGTTTCCGCTAAAGTGATCCCTATGTGCATAAGGAGGGAACCGTCTGCCAGCATTTGATAGGCGCAGACCATCACCCGGGATGGGCTGCTGAAAAAGAAACTGTCGATCCACCCCAGATCTGAAGCCGCCTCCCATATTATTAAGAAGATGATAAAGATAAAAAAGCGGGAGAAAGAAACCGTCCGTTTATGGATCCGCTGTTCTTTCAGATAAAGTTCCTGTGCAGTCAGCGCTTTGGTTTTTTTATTTTTCATTGCTAAGTTCCTCCCATAAAATATTAAAATATGAAGCAAATTCCGGCGCATTTCTGGATGCGATCAGGGAATCGGAAGCTTTTGTAAGGCGGACAGGGAGATCCCTCTTAATATGGGCGGGGCGTCCTGACAGGATCAGGACTCTGTCCGCAAGGGAAATGGCCTCCGAAAGATCGTGGGTTACCAGAATGGCCGTCTTTTTTGATTTATGGATAATATTTCCGATATCGCCGGAAACCTGTAAGCGCGTCTGATAGTCCAGCGCGGAAAAGGGTTCATCCAAAAGAAGAATCTGGGGTTTCAGGGCAAGGGTCCGTATCAGAGCCGCGCGCTGCCTCATACCGCCGGATAATTCACTGGGCTTTTTATCTTTAAAATCATAAAGATCGTATTCTTTTAAAAGCGTGTCTACGAACGCAAGGTTTTCTTTTGTTTTTTTTCTGTTCAGTTCCAGTCCGAGAGTGACGTTTTTATACACGGTCCGCCATTCGAAAAGATAATCCCTTTGCAGCATGTAACCGATGTGCGGATAGTGGATGGAACCGTCGGGATTTTGAAATTGTATCGTTCCCAGTTCCGGCTCGAGCAGACAGGCAAGAATAGAAAGCAGCGTTGATTTTCCGCAGCCGCTGGGTCCTACGATAGCAATAAATTCCCCCTCATGTACCTGAAAAGATATATCTGACAGGGCAAGCGTCTCACCCTGTAGACTATGATAGGAATAACTGATATTTTTCAGTTCGAGAATAGGAGGTTTGGATACAGAGTCGCCCATAGTTGTCCTTTCCGTTATATTTTAACGAGTATCGTCCCGCTGACATCTGGCGGATAGCCAAAGGATCCTGCCTGATTACCGGCGGTACGGTACATGGAAATGATTATAGGGTAATATATGCAAAAAAACGGGAAGAGCGACTTATTTTGTAAAATAATGCTTGAAATAAAGGGGAGTCTTAGGTAATATGAAATTACTTGCATCGGCGGTGTAGGAAATTACTTGCATCGGCGGCAAGTTGAAAATCGTCCGAAAATATGTTAATATCGGGTTTAGGCTTTATTTTAATAAACGGTAAAACGGAGGAAATTATGGCACAGCTTTGGGGCGGAAGGTTTACAAAAGAAACGGATCAGTTAGTTTATAACTTCAACGCGTCCATTTCGTTTGATAAAAAATTATATAGACAGGATATAGAAGGCAGCATAGCCCATGTGGTCATGCTGGCCAAGCAGGGGATTCTTACGACAGAGGAAAAAGACGCCGTTATCAAAGGGCTTACCTCTATCAGGGAAGAATTAGAAGACGGAACGCTTGAAATCACGGAAGAGTACGAGGATATTCATAGTTTTGTCGAAGCAAAGCTGATCGAACGCGTAGGGGAAGCGGGAAAGAAACTGCATACCGGAAGGAGCAGGAACGATCAGGTTGCGCTGGATATGAGGCTCTATACAAGAGCAGAGATCTTAGAGATCGATCTTTTGTTAAAAGATCTGTTAAAAGAGCTGCTTTCCCTTATGGAGAACAATCTGGAAACTTATATGCCGGGCTTTACTCATTTGCAGAAGGCGCAGCCTGTCACGCTTGCGCATCATTTGGGCGCATATTTTGAAATGTTCAAGAGGGACAGGGAACGTCTGAAAGACATTTACTCCCGTATGAATTACTGTCCGCTGGGGGCAGGGGCGCTGGCGGGAACCACTTATCCGCTTGACCGGAATTATACCGCTTCGCTGCTTGGGTTTGAAGGTCCTACTTTAAACAGTATGGATTCGGTTTCAGACAGGGATTATCTGATTGAATTTTTAGCGGCGATGTCTACGATCATGATGCACTTAAGCCGTTTCTGTGAAGAGATCATTTTATGGAATTCCAATGAGTATCGTTTTATAGAACTGGACGATACCTATTCAACGGGAAGCAGTATCATGCCACAGAAAAAGAATCCGGACATTGCAGAACTTGTCAGGGGAAAAACGGGCAGGGTATACGGCACCCTTGTTTCCTTACTTACAACCATGAAAGGGATTCCCCTTGCCTATAACAAAGATATGCAGGAAGACAAGGAACTTACCTTTGACGCTATCGATACGGTGAAAGGATGTCTGGCATTATTTACAGGAATGCTGAAGACGACTAAATTCAATAAAGAGATTATGGCAAAAAGCGCTATGAACGGATTTACCAATGCTACGGACGCAGCGGACTATCTTGTCGGTAAAGGGGTACCGTTCAGGGACGCCCACGGTATTATCGGAAAGTTAGTGCTTTATTGTATTGAGAAACAGACGGGCATAGAAAATTTGACGCTGGAAGAACTAAAAGCCGTCAGTCCTGTGTTTGAAGCGGACGTATACGAAGCGGTAAGTTTAAAGACCTGTGTGGAAAAGCGGCTGACGCTCGGCGCGCCGGGATCTGAGGCTATGAAGGAGGTCATCGGCCTCGGGAAAAAATATTTGGAGAGCGAATGGGCAAAGACATCCGACAGCATATGTTTTTAAGAGGGAAAGGAGTATAGATAACATGAGTGAAAAATTAAAGGTTGGTATTCTTGGCGGTACGGGTATGGTAGGACAGAGATTTATTTCTCTTTTGGAGGATCATCCGTGGTTCGAAGTGACGACGATCGCAGCAAGCGAGAGATCCGCGGGAAAGACGTATGAAGAAGCGGTAGGCGGCAGATGGAAAATGACGACGCCGATGCCGGAGGCGGTAAAGGGATTGACGGTCATGAATGTGAACGAAGTGGAGGCAGTCGCATCCCAAGTCGATTTTGTATTCAGCGCGGTGGACATGACCAAAGAGGAGATCAAAAAAATCGAAGAGGATTACGCTAAGGCGGAGATTCCCGTTGTTTCCAATAACAGTGCGCACAGATGGACCCCGGACGTACCTATGGTAGTACCGGAGATCAACCCGGAACATATGAAAGTCATTGATTTCCAAAAAAAGAGACTCGGGACACAGAGAGGTTTTGTGGCGGTAAAGCCCAATTGCTCCATTCAAAGTTATGCCCCCGTCCTTACGGCTTGGAAAGAGTTTGAGCCTGTAGAGGTGGTAGCCACTACTTATCAGGCAATATCCGGCGCAGGAAAGACGTTTAAAGACTGGCCGGAAATGGAAGGGAATATCATTCCTTTTATTGGAGGAGAAGAAGAAAAGAGCGAAAAAGAACCGCTGCGTATCTGGGGAGAGATCGAAGACGGCGTAATCGTACCTGCAGCGTCCCCTGTGATCACCTGCCAGTGTATCAGAGTCCCGGTGCTGAACGGACACACGGCGGCGGTATTCGTTAAATTTGCAAAGAAGCCGACGAAAGAGCAGTTGATTGAAAAGCTCCGCAGTTTTAAGGGCGTTCCGCAGGAATTAAATCTTCCCAGCGCGCCGAAGCAGTTCATTCAATATTTGGAAGAGGATAACCGTCCTCAGGTTACGTTGGATGTGGACTATGAAAAAGGAATGGGGATCAGCGTAGGCCGTTTGAGGGAAGATACGGTCTATGATTTTAAATTTGTAGGTCTTTCTCATAACACAGTGCGCGGCGCAGCGGGCGGCGCAGTACTTTGTGCGGAGCTTTTAAAAGCGCAGGGATATATCGCGAAGAAGTAAGGGGAGAAAGGTAAGCAGTGTCACAAGCAGGTTTGTGATATGCACGGGAGGTCAGTATGGACGAAATGCGCTATCAATTGGATCTTTTGACGGCAATCAATCAAAGGCTGGGCGATCAGGAGAAGATGTACCGCCTTGTCTGCGAGTCGTCCGTTAATGCTTATCTTTATTATTCTTTTGAAAATAACATATGCAAATGTATGGGAAATTGGAATGAATATTTCAATTTTGAGATCAGACAGTTAGCAGATGTGGCAAAGCTTTTGGATATCGTGGACGAAAAAGACGTCCATGCGCTCAGAAACAGCCTGTTTTTAGAAAAACGGGGGCTGAAGCAGGAAACCGTGGAATGCCATATCACGGAAAAGGATGTCTGGTATCAGTTCGACGTAAACGTTATTTATAAAGAAGACGGCACGCCTATGGATAAAGTCATTACCATCAGTGATGTGTCCGGATACAAAAGACAAACGGAAGAACTTGCAAAAATGGCCTATTACGATATGGCTACCGGATTATATAACCGGAATTATTTTGTTATGATGTTGGGAGAATTCCTCCGCAGGGCGGAAGAAGAAAATGTGACGGTAAGCGTGATCTTTATCGATATAGACGATTTTAAAAGGATCAACGACGGTATGGGCATCGTAGTGGGGGAAGGGCTTTTACAAAGCTTCGCTTTCTTTTTAAAGGACTTTGAAGACGAGCATGTGATCGTGTCCCATTTTGCCAGCGATCTGTTCTGTATCGCCGTATATGATCCCTGCGGGGCAAGGAGTGCGGACCATATATGCAACGCCATTAAAGAAAAGGTTTTACAGGGAATCATTTCTCCCGACGGGCAAAAGCTTTTGGTCACAGCGTGCATCGGCGTTGCGGAATACCCAGAGGCGTCCACGAATGCGTTGGGGCTTATCAACTGTGCCGAGATCGTTATGTTCAAGGCAAAGGCGTCGGGGAAAAATGTAGTCAAATATTTTGATACGCCGATCGTCAATGAATTTTTACAGAATGTGAAAATTGAAAATAAACTGAAGCATGCGGTTTTTCAAAAAGAGTTCGTGATGTATTTCCAGCCCCAGTTTTTTGTAGACAGTAAGAAACTGCGCGGTGCGGAAGCATTGATACGTTGGTATGATAAAGAAGAAAAATTTATCAGTCCGGGCGTTTTTATCCCGATCGCGGAAAAGAACGGAATGATCGTGCCTATCGGACAGTGGGTAATAGAGGAAAGCATCCGGAATTTTGCGGAGTGGAAAAAACGGTTCGACTGCCATATCATCCTTTCTATCAATATTTCGGCAATCCAGTACAAACAGCCGGATTTCGTCAATGAGCTGATAAAGATCATGCAAAAATATGACGTTCCCGCGGAAGAACTGGAGCTGGAGGTTACCGAGAGTATTTTGATCGAAGATTTTGAAGAGGTTGTCAAAAAGTTGAATATGCTTAGGGACTACGGGATCAAGATTTCGCTGGATGATTTTGGGACAGGATATTCTTCGCTGTCATATCTGAAAGAAATGCCGATCGATACGTTGAAAGTGGACAAATCTTTTGTGGATACGATCATAACGGACCATTCCACAAAGATCATAACTGGATCGATCATTCAGATGGTAAAGGAATTAGGATATGAGACGATTGCAGAAGGAGTAGAGGATAAGGGGCAATATGAATACTTAAAAGAGATCGGCTGCGATATCATACAAGGTTATTTCTTGGGAAAACCGATGCCCTCTGAAAAAATTGCGCAGTTGTTGTGCGAAGAGTTATAGGAAGATTATGGGAAAAGATTTATTTATTGCGGAAAAACCGAGCGTTGCAAGGGAATTTGCAAAAGCCCTGAAATATAATATGAGTAACAGGGACGGCTTTATGGAATCTCCTGAAGCGATCGTAACATGGTGCGTGGGGCATCTTGTTACGATGAGCTATCCGGAGAGCTATGATGAAAGCCTGCGCAAGTGGACTTTTGACAGCCTTCCTTTTATACCAAAAGAGTTCAAGTATGAAGTAATAGAAAATGTCAGAAAGCAGTATAGTATTGTAAGCGGATTGCTGACAAGAGAAGATGTGGACACGATTTATGTCTGCACCGACTCGGGAAGGGAAGGGGAATATATTTACCGCTTGGTGGAAAATCAGGCGAAAGTTTCAGGAAAAACAAGAAAAAGAGTATGGATTGATTCTCAGACAGAGGAAGAGATTCTTCGAGGCATAAAAGAGGCAAAAGATTTATCGGAATATGATAATTTATGCGCTGCAGCATATTTAAGGGCCAAAGAAGACTATCTGATGGGAATCAATTTTTCGCGTGCGCTCACGTTAAAATACGGCGGGTCCATCAAGGCTTATTTAAAAAGGGACCGGGCCGTTATTTCGGTGGGAAGGGTCATGACCTGCGTACTCGGTATGATCGTCAACCGGGAACGGGAGATCCGGAACTTTGTCAAAACGCCTTTTTACAGAGTGCTTGCCTCATTTTCCTTTGCAGACAGGGAATTTGAAGGGGAATGGCGGAGTGTGGAAGGGTCGAAGTATTTCCAGTCCCCGCTGCTATATAAAGAGAATGGATTTAAAGAGGAAAAACATGCCAGAGAACTGATTTCTTTTTTGGAAGAACCGCCGGAAGAAAATCCGGTCGTCGTTTCTATAGAAAAAAAGAAGGAAACTAAGAATCCGCCGCTTTTATACAATCTTGCAGAACTGCAAAATGATTGTTCCAAACTTTTTAAGATCAGTCCGGACGAAACGCTGCGCATCGTGCAGGAACTATATGAAAAGAAAATGGTGACTTATCCCAGAACGGACGCAAGGGTTCTTTCCACTGCGGTTTCCAAAGAAATTTACAAAAATATAAAGGGATTGACAGGGTATATCCATACGGCGGATATTGCCGGACATATCCTGCAGGAAGAGAAGTATAAGAAAATTGCTAAAACAAGATATGTAAACGATAAGCAGATCACGGACCATTATGCGATCATACCCACAGGACAAGGGCTTAGCGGCTTGAACGGTTTAAATCCTACCGCGGCAAAGGTGTATGAAGTGATCGCCAGAAGATTTCTAAGTATTTTTTATCCTCCCGCAGTTTATCAGAAAATAGCGCTCACTACCAGAAAGAGGGGAGAGAACTTTTTTTCGAATTTCAAAGTGCTTGCAGAAGAGGGCTATCTAAAGGTAATGGAATATTCTTTTAAAAAGAAGGAAAAAGAAGGGGGCGGACGGGAAAAGCCCGAAACGGACAAGGAAGAAAACGAAAAAAGCGAAAACGGGCAGGAGGAAATGAAATGCGACGCCGCATTTATGGAACTTTTGCGTTCTTTGAAGACGGGGATGGAGATTCCTTTAAAAGGCCTGTCCGTAAAAGAAGGGGAGACATCGCCGCCCAAACGTTATAATTCCGGATCGATCATTCTGACGATGGAAAATGCGGGCCAGTTTATCGAAGACGAGGAACTGCGCGCCCAGATCAAGGGGAGCGGAATCGGGACTTCCGCGACCAGAGCGGAAATTTTGAAAAAGCTGGTAAATATAGAGTATTTAAGCCTAAATAAAAAAACACAGGTTCTGACGCCGACTCTGATGGGAGAGATGGTCTTCGACGTGGTGGAAAATTCGATAAAGCCGCTGCTGGATCCGGCCCTTACCGCAAGCTGGGAAAAAGGGCTTACTCTTGTGGCGCAGGGCGAGATCACCTCGGAAGAATATATGGGAAAGCTGGATTCTTTTGTAAGCAGACGGACAAATATTGTGAAACAATTGAATAATCAGACCGCACTTTACAAGCAATACGACCGGGCCGCATTAAATTATAAGAACAATAAGTAGATTCATATTGCGAGTTGTAAAAAAAATATGGTATACTTATACATAGTATTAGATTATTTGTGCTTTGGGCAGGATGGGAGATTATAAATAAGTGGAAGAGTTAAAAATAAGCAGTTTATATGATTTAGAGGAGACGATTGCGAAAGAGCTGTTTTCACGGGCAGAGTACCCTTGGGAACTTCTTTCCGGGATAGGCGCTTTTATCGTGGAATTGGGAGAGTCTCTTCCAACGGACAGATATGAAGAACGGGGAGAGCATATCTGGATCGCCAAGAATGCAAAAGTTTATCCGACGGCATACATCAACGGTCCCTGTATCATCGACGAGGAGGCGGAGATCAGGCACTGTGCTTTTATACGGGGGAACGCCATCGTGGGCAAAGGGGCGGTGGTCGGAAATTCTACCGAATTGAAAAACGTGGTTCTTTTTAATAAAGTGCAGGTTCCCCATTACAATTATGTAGGGGACAGCATATTGGGATACAAAGCGCATATGGGCGCAGGTTCCATTACCTCTAATGTAAAAAGCGACAAGACGCTTGTAACAGTGCGCTACGGCGGTGAGAAAGTGAAGACCGGTTTAAAGAAATTCGGCGCCATGCTGGGCGATCAGGTTGAGGTGGGGTGTAACAGCGTGTTAAATCCCGGAACGGTGGTTGGAAAAGAGGCAACTATTTATCCGACTTCCAGCGTACGCGGATTTGTCCCGGAAAAGAGTATTTTTAAAAGCAGGGACAATGTTGTTAAAAGATCATAGTTTGAGGGCATGTTCCACAGCGGATAAAACATGGTCTGTTTATAAACGGAGAGGGAATTCTTATGGCAATGGAGTTAAATTTTGAATCAATCGTATCCATGGTAGAAAATATGATTACCGGAATCTGTATCTTTGAGTTGAAGAACGGAAAGATCACGCCGGTATATTTGAATGAAGGGTTAAGCAGGATGCTTGGGTATTCCATGACCGAAACGCAAAAAGCGTTTAAAAATGTCAGAAACAGTATCATACCCGAAGATCTTCCGATACTTGAGCAGGCGATCATTGATGTACTGAAAGATGACGGGGCCGTAGACTTTGAACTCCGTACCGTTACATTGAGCGGCGGCATGCGCTGGCTGCAGGTACGGGCTAACCTGTACTCAAGGGAAAAAGATGTTTATACGGTCTGCGCCGTTTTGGTGGATGCAACGGAAAGAAAAAATGTTGAAGAAGAAATGCGGCAGCAAGCCGAGAAATTACATATCGTGGCGGCAGCCGAGGGAGAAATGATCTTTGATTATAATGCCAAAACGGACGTTATGACGATCCGTCATACGGAAGATATCTTTAACAGGAACGAGATCATCTTAAATAATTATTTCGGGAAATATGAAATGGGCTTTATTCATGATGACGATGCAGAGTATTTTTTTGCTGTGTTCAGAAGCGCGTTGAAATCCCCTAAGCACGATACGATGGAGCTAAGGAGCAGGCGTTACGAAGGAGAGTATCAGTGGTATCAGTGCAGCGTTACCAGTATGGCCGGCGTTGAAGGATATGTGACAAGGGTGATCGGCAGGCTTGTAAATATCAACGAACGAAAACTGAAGGAAATGGATCTTAAGGTAAGGGCGGAAAAAGACGCTCTCACGGGAATGTATAATCAGGGCGCTACCGAACAGCTTATCAAAAAATATCTGGACGAAAGCGTTGAGGAACTGCAGTCGGATATCAACGGCCTTCATGCTTTTATCATGATCGATCTGGATAATTTCAAGGAAGTAAACGATATATTAGGCCATGCGCAGGGAGATAAAGTGCTGAGCGAAACTGCCATGACGATCTTGACGAATTTTAAAGGCAGCGACATTCCGGGACGTGTCGGCGGGGACGAGTTTGCCGTATTTGTTCGGGATATTGAATCCATATCGCAGGCGGATATGCTGGCGGCCAAACTTTGTGAAGAATTAAGAAAGAGCGTGCCTTCCGCCTATGGGGAGATTATTATCTCCGCCAGTATCGGAATTTCTATTTTCCCGTATCATGGAACGACTTACGAGGAACTTTTTGCCAAGGCTGACAAAGCGCTGTATACGGCGAAAGCCAACGGAAAAGACGGCTATCGTATTTTTGACGCCGCGGCAACCATTGCTTATCATTCTAACAGACGTAATAACCAGTTGTCTTTGAACTATGTGGAAACACCTGCCAAGAAACTGGAAGATCTTGTGTCGGAAGTATTATTTGATGACAAAATAAAGGAATCTTCTTTGGCTTCCGTATTGGAATTGATCTCTTCGGAATATGGTATGCAGAGAGCTTTCATCTGCGATTCGGACAACGACAGGACGATTCGTTTTATTGCGGAAGGATATGAGATTGGAAGCGACGAGAACAGGATGTGGCGTGAGGAATTCTGCGAGAGCTTAAGCAGGTCGCATAAGAGATTTTGTATCATACATCAATATGACGATCTGGAAGATGAAGAGAGAAGCTTTATGGTGGAGGAAGGGATCCGGAGCCTTATGTATTATCCTATTTACCATGAGGGAGAATATAAAGGCGCTATTATTTTCCAAAATCATACGGAAGACGAGATCATCCTTACGGAAGAGCAGCAAAACGAACTCAGATGTCTGTTAAGGATCATTAATGCCTATGTGCTTCAGGACGGATTTATCAGCCGGGTACCGAATGCAGTGGCGCAGATCCAGATGATGGATAATATGGACAATTATGTTTATGTGGTAGATGCGGATACTTACCAGATCAACTTTGTAAACAGAAAAGTAGTGCTGGCAAGTAAATCCGTACAAATAGGGGAATACTGCTACAAGCTATTGAGCAATAGCAATGAGCCTTGTGAAAACTGTGTGATGAAGAATCTTGACAGGGCCAATCCCCATGCCAGAGAGAGTGAAGAGCGGTTTAACTATGCGCTGCGGACATGGACGAAAAACAGCGCATGCTGGTTAGAGTGCAATGAAGCTTCTGCGACCTGCATGATGAGCTGCGTAGATATTTCCGATTATTTGGCTTAGGAAGTGTGTAAAGAATTTCTAAGGCGGCAGCAAGGTAACCATGAGAGGATTCCTAAACGGCCTTAAGAGTAAAATAACGGCATTTTTAAGGGAACGGACTTTCCGGTAGTTTTGATATAAATTTGACAGAAATTTATCAAAACTACTGGATTTTTTTTTATAAATATGCGAAAATAATAAAAGTGTATATGACAAAATTTCTCAAAGTTTTTATCGGTAAAGATCATGGCAGATTGGCCGTGTAAACGATTTCTATGGGAAAGATAGGGCGTGGAGCGGAATCGTATAGGAGCTTTCAGAATTTTGCATGACAATATCATTCTACATATTTGAAAGGAGTTTTCACATGATTTATTCACATGAAGTAGAAAAAATGTGTACTGTAGCACAGGGTGTTAATCACGGTTGTGCTCCGATCCCGGAAGAAGCAAAATGGGTAAAGGCAAAAGAAGTTAAAGATATCTCTGGTCTGACACACGGCATTGGCTGGTGCGCGCCGCAGCAGGGCGCCTGCAAGCTGACATTAAATGTGAAAGAAGGAATTATACAGGAGGCTTTGGTAGAAACGATCGGTTGTTCCGGTATGACGCATTCTGCAGCTATGGCAGCGGAAATTTTACCGGGAAGAACGGTTTTGGAAGCTTTAAATACAGACTTGGTATGTGACGCGATCAATACGGCTATGAGAGAATTATTCTTACAGATCGTATATGGACGTACTCAGAGCGCATTCTCTGAAGAGGGTCTTCCGATCGGTGCAGGTCTTGAAGATTTAGGAAAAGGTTTAAGAAGTCAGGTTGGTACGATGTACGGTACATTGAAAAAGGGTCCCCGTTATCTGGAAATGGCAGAAGGTTATGTAACGGGAATCGCTCTTGACGAAAAGGACCAGATCATCGGTTATCAGTTCGTAAGCCTTGGAAAAATGACGGACTTCATCAAAAAAGGCGACGATCCTAACACTGCATATGAAAAGGCAAAAGGCCAGTACGGCCGTGTAGATGATGCGGTTAAGATTATCGATCCGAGGGAAGAATAAGAAGGAGGACAGAACAAATGGCATTATTTGAATCATATGAAAGAAGAATTGACAAAATCAATTCTGTACTTAACGGCTATGGAATTTCTTCTATTGAAGAAGCGGAGAAAATTACAAAAGATGCTGGGCTTGATGTTTATGAGCAGGTTAAGAAGATCCAGCCTATCTGTTTTGAAAATGCATGCTGGGCTTATACGGTAGGCGCGGCAATCGCAATCAAAAAGGGATGTAAAAGAGCGGCAGACGCGGCGGCAGCCATCGGTGAAGGCCTTCAGGCTTTCTGTATTCCGGGTTCCGTTGCAGATCAGCGTAAAGTAGGTCTTGGACACGGTAATCTTGGCAAGATGTTACTGGAAGAAGAAACGGACTGCTTCTGTTTCCTTGCAGGACATGAATCTTTTGCGGCGGCAGAGGGCGCTATCGGTATTGCCGAGAAAGCTAATAAAGTTCGCCAGAAACCTTTAAGAGTTATTCTTAACGGCCTTGGAAAAGACGCGGCACAGGTTATTTCCCGTATTAACGGATTTACCTTTGTAGAGACGGAAATGGATTACTATACCGGTGAAGTAAAAGAAATCAGCAGAACCCCTTATTCCGACGGTCTGCGTTCTAAAGTAAACTGCTACGGCGCTAACGATGTAACGGAAGGCGTTGCGATCATGCATAAGGAAGGCGTTGACGTATCCATTACGGGTAATTCCACAAACCCGACCAGATTCCAGCATCCGGTAGCAGGTACTTATAAAAAAGAATGTGTAGAGCAGGGTAAGAAATATTTCTCAGTAGCAAGCGGCGGCGGTACGGGACGTACCCTTCATCCGGATAACATGGCGGCGGGTCCTGCTTCTTACGGTATGACCGATACTATGGGACGTATGCATTCCGACGCGCAGTTTGCAGGTTCTTCTTCCGTACCGGCACACGTTGAAATGATGGGACTGATCGGTATGGGTAATAACCCGATGGTAGGCGCTACCGTTGCTGTGGCAGTTTCTATCGAGGAAGCTGCTAAAGCAGGTAAATTTTAAGGGTATCTTATTCGGAAAAGTGAAATAAGCATATAAGAAAGGAGCTGTTGCAAAAGTAAAGGGTCATTTACGAAGGCAGCGGCTTCTTTTATTTGGGAAGAGCTATAACAAACGGGCAGAGGTATCGAAACATTGTCAGAACAGCATTATTTCAAAAAAGCATTGTCTGATTTTACTTATGATGTGGCCAGCGGCGGTGCGGTCCGCCATTTGACGGATGTAGGATATACCGTAAAACAGATTATGGAAAATCTTTCTTATCCGACGCCGTACAAAAGAGTACAAAGGACCGTTTGGGAGCATTTACTGAATACAGGGGTTATACTTTTGGAAGAACCGGGAACAGGGACTTTGCAGGAAACCGTTACTTATGTAAAAGAATATAATAAATACGGAAAAGCCAGTTTCCGGCGTATAACAAAACAACAGGAAAAACCGGAAAATCTTTTATTTAAGGAAGAGCGGTTTGTGGAAAGCAAAGAAAATAAGCTGGATGACTTTTTATTAAAAAAATGTGCGGAAAATGAAGAAAAATCGTCATATGTTTCCTGCCCTTTCGGGCTTTGCAGCAAAACTTCCCCCATTTCAGAATACTTGGACATTTTATTGGAGGAAGGACAGAGAGAATATCTGTCAGGACTTCCATGGGAGAGAAGATTGTGCTATCACAGACTGGACCGGCGTATGAGGGAGATTACGGTAAGGCTGTATTCAGGAGGCGGCTATCATGGATGTTGTTATTTTTTGAAGACGGCAGAAAAAATAGTATTTTGAGCAAAAGAGCGACCGGAAAATGAAAGCCGGCCTGTAGCTTGTAATAGAGCGGCAGGCCGGACTTTTTGCATATTATTAGTGATATAAAGTAAAATATATTTGACATTATGCTAATGATGTGATATATCTATTGGTAGAGGATGTAACAAGGAGGGAGACAGTATGGACAATATGTATTATGTTTTGGGAATGATAGCCGGAATGTTTGCCGCTATTATTGGCGTGGCGGTCAAAAAATATTTGGATAAGAATAGGAGAGGGAAAGAGAGTTTTGACGAAAGACAGATGCTTGTCAGATTAAAGGGGTATAAAATGAGTTTTTTTACGATGATGCTCTATAATATGTTATATGCCTTCTATGACTTACTGGTCGAGGAATCTGTCTTAAGTACGTTTGCAGCCATGATTATGGGTATTTTTTTAGGGGCATTGGTGTTTGCAGTATATGCGATCTGGAAGGACGCCTATGTAGAACTGCATAGAGGAAGGAAACATTTTTTGTTCCTGTTCGGAGCCTGTGGGCTGCTTAATTTACTGAACGGTATCAGAACATTGGAAGAAGAGATAAAGAGACCGGAGTGTCAGGATATGCAGGTGTATCTTGTCAACTTCATGGCGGCGGTTTTATTCGGCATAGTTTTTTTAGTATTTGCACTTAAAGGGCTTACAGAAAAAAAAGATGAGGAGTAACCTGCGGAATGAAGAATTTAAAATTAAAATCCGCAAGAGCGGCAATGGATCTTTCACAGCAGGAACTGGCGGATCAAATCGGAGTTTCCAGACAGACGATTTCCGCAATTGAAAAAGGCGATTACAATCCAACGATCAAACTTTGTATTGCTATCTGTAAATGTCTGAATAAAACACTGGATGAGCTTTTTTGGGAGTAACATTGTCACTTTCTATTTGAGCCGCAAAAGCGGCATGGAGGATTATAATGAGAAAAGGAAGTATATTTACGATTGCTTTATTGATAACGGCCATGCTTATGACTTTGTGCGGAACGACTTCCTGTGGGAACGGAAAACAGAACGATATAGAGGCGGCGTCGTCGGATGACGGCTCACAAGACGATGCAGAAAGCCGGGAGAGAAGCGCCGGTGCAGTTTTTGCCTTTCCGGCGACGGACTATGTGGATCAGAAGGAAATGGAACTTGCCGATTATTGGAAGGGCAGTAACGAGGCTTCGCTTGCAGCGGTCATGAAGAAAGCGGCACAGGGGAAAAAGGTGACCATTGCGGCAATCGGCGGTTCTATTACACAGGGAACGGTATCCGCGGGAACAGGGGACAGTGAGGTCGAAGAGAAAAAAAGTTACACGGAATATTTCTTTTCATGGTGGCAGGAAACTTTTCCGGATACGGAATTAGAAACGATCAATGCGGGAATCGGGGCAACGGATTCTTACCTTGGCGTCCACCGGGTAAGGAGGGACGTATTAGAAGCGGAACCGGATCTGGTGCTTGTAGAATTTGCCGTAAATGACGGGAATACACAATTTTATAAAAAATCTTATGATAATCTGATCAGAACGATTCTGAAAGCGGAAAATGCTCCGGCAGTCCTGCTCTTTTTTATGGCGCAGACAAACGGGGAGAGCGCGCAGGAAAACCAATCCATCGTTGGATTTTCCTATTCCCTGCCAATGGTGAGTTACCGGAACGTGATCAAAGAAATGACGGAAACGGGAAAGTACAGTGAAAAGGAATTATCAGGGGATGGGGTGCATCCGTCGGCTCTCGGCCATGCCATAGCCGGAGAGATCTTATGGAAATATTTGAATTCGGTTTATGCCGATTTAGAAGTGTATGAAGAGCCGGAGAACTTTACGAAAGAAGCGGTAACGAAAGAATGCTATTCCGGTGCTGAAATTTTGAACGCCGAAAAGACCGTGCCGGAATTTATCAAGAATTTTGAAGAGGATACGGTTTTTCCGGCATTTCCGAAAGGCTGGAGCTGTGAAGAAGAGGGAGAGATCAGGTTTAAGGTTTCTTTCGCCAATTTAGGGATTCTCTATTATTGCCAGACGGACGGGAAAGGCGGGCAGTATGAAGTCTATGTGGACGGCGAACCGGCAGGCGTACTGGACGCCGATTTTAAGGGCGGTTGGGGAAATTATGCCAAAGCGCAGGAATGCTATACTTCAGATCGGGTTTCGGAACATGAAGTAACGATCAAAAGAAAAGAAGATTCCACGGGCGGGATGTTTTCCCTGCTGGGACTGCTGGTATCCGGCGGAACAGGGAAAGGATCATGAGGTTTATTTGCCTTTTCGGAATGCCAGCGGGGTGATATGAAATTCCTCTTTAAATTTTTTCGTAAAATAAGCCGAATCAGAAAAACCGACTGCCATAGCGATATCGGTCACCGATAAAGCGCTTTCTTTTAACAGGACCAAGGCATGGTCGAAGCGCACCCGGTTGACGTATTTGGAAAATTCCGTGCCGACGGCAGCTTTGAAGATCCTTAAAAAATGATATTCACTATAACCGGCTATCTGTGCAGTTTCTTTTGCGCTGATATGCCGGTTATAATTTTCCCCGATAAAATCGATGGCAGCTTTCACGGAAGCATTCCTCTTGGAAAAATTACGGCTGGCCGATACGGAAGCAGAAGGTAAGAGCAAATACAATAAGTACAATATTTTTGATTTGATCAGTATTTTATAATAAGGCGTTTTCTCATGGTACAGGGAAAAGATCTCTTCAAAAGATTTCTTAAGTTCAGGATAGCAGATGAAATCAGGGCGCAGGATATTGATAAACTGTTTTTCTTTTTGGACGAGGGGGCCGACAGCTTCCGTAAAAATATCGTCCGCCGTCTTGCCCGCTAAAAGATCCAGATGAAAAAGGACGGCACGGCAGTTAAAGTCCATGCTTTCATATCGAAAGAATCCATGGACTTCGTCTTTATTTACGATAACGATATCTCCTTCGGAAACGATATGCGTTTCGAAATTGACGCTGACTTCGGCTTTTCCGCTCATGACCAGATTTATTTCAATCTCGGGATGCCAGTGAAGGTTGACTGCAGGATAATTTGCGTACAGCCAGTTGTCATAGCAGGCGCACGGGAAAAGAGAAGAACCGTGGGAAATATTTTCTTTTGCAATATTGTTGTGGGAGGCAGCCGCCTGTATATATGTTTTCATAAGCTTATGATAGCGGAAAAAGATAAAAACCGCAATATAATTATAATTTTAAGCATAATAACAAAAGAAATTTATGGAAAATAATATAATAATCTAAATATATCTTAGAGCGCGTTTGAAAATTGCTTTCCCCGGGGTGTGCGTCACAGTTTGTGGGAGATTTGTGCCAAATTTAAGAGGCGTAGCGGGCTACGTTGATTAAATTTGGCGCAAATATCGCGCAAAGTGGGGTGTGCAGATCGGGGGAATGAATTTTCAAACAAGTTCTAGAGCGCGTTAAAGAAATGCGCCGGAGCAACGAAGGCTACATATAAAAGACAGGGGTCATGGGAGAAGAAAATGGCCGGGTAATGAAACGTTACAAAGCCGTTTTCCGGATTGATAGGAAAAGAAAAGGAGAAGCAGGTCGATATGGACGAGAAGTTAAAAGTAACTGCGAACGGGCAGGTTATCACCGTTTCAGACCAAACGGAAGAAAAGCACATAGAAATCATCAATACGGGGCTGTTACGCATTTATAAGAAGAAAAACAGTGAACAGCTTGTTAAACTACATTATGAGAGGGAGCAGATCAATATTATCACGCAGGAAACGAACGAAGGGATTTACATTTTGTTCCATGATTACAGGATCCGTGTAAAGGATGGGCTTCATATAAGCATTGAGAAAAACGGAAAAGAATATTTTAAAGAGTATGACGGGGATGCTGTCATTTACGAAATGAAAAAGGATTTTTCCTTGGCGGAACTGGAGGGACATAAAAGAGAAGAAACGGAGGTAGATTTTAAGACGCAGATCAACATTGCGCTGTTTGATAAAGAAGACAAGATCTACGGGTTAGGAGACAAGGCAGCCCAATTAAACAGAAGGGACTATGAGTATGTTTCATGGAATACGGATGATCCGACTGCCCATAACGAAACTTATAGGTCACTTTATAAATCAATTAATTATCTGCTCGTCAATCATCATGGCAGCGAGTATTACGGACTTTTTTACCCGTCATCTTATAAATGCATTTTTAACCTTGGAAAGTACAGCGACCGTTTTATGTATATCGGAAGTGAAAAAGGGGAGTACGATTATTTCCTCATGCTCGGCGAAGATCCGGCACAGATCACAAAGAGATATGTATCCCTCGTAGGAAATACTTTATTTGTGCCGCGTAAGATGTTGGGATATCATCAGTCAAGATGGTCTTATAATGCGGAAGAAATGGAAGAGATCAGAGAGAAATTCAAAGAATATGATCTTCCGATAGATTATATCCATATGGATATTGATTATATGGACGCTTATAAAGTCTATACCGTAAAGAAATCGGAATTTCCGGATCTGAAAAGCACGGCGGAAAGGTTTGAAAAAGACGGCATCGGGCTGATTACGATCCTTGATCCGGGTGTGAAAGTGGAGGACGGATATGAAGTTTACGATCATCTGAAAGAAATGGGCGGATTTGCCACTTATCAGGGGGAGCAGTATATCAATCAGGTATGGCCCGGAGATTCCAAATATCCGAATTATTTTGACGAAAAGACCGCCGGTTATATCACGCAGATCACCAAAGACTTTATCGCGGAAAACAAAGTCGGCGGAATCTGGTGCGATATGAACGAACCTGCGTCTTTTAACGGGCCGCTGCCGGATCAGGTAGCATTTATGGGGGAAGACGGGGTACATTACCATGACGAGGTACATAATCTTTACGGGGAGTATATGACGAGGGCCGTTGCAAAGGCTTTTGAAGAGGAAAATAAAAGGCCGGCGGTGATCACCCGCGCTGCGTTTGCCACTACAAGCGCCTTTTCCACCACATGGAACGGGGATAATCAGTCGCTATGGGCGCATTTGGAAGGCTCCCTTGCACAGGTCATGACTATGAATCTTTGTAATTTTGCCGTAAACGGCGTGGATATCGGAGGATTCGGAAATGAAACGACAAAAGAACTGCTGGTCCGCTGGGTAGAAGCCAATCTGTTTTCCCTGTTTTTGAGAAATCATGCGGCCATGAATACCAGATTGCAGGAACCGTATGCTTTTGATGAGGAGACCCTCCGGATCTATAGGAAAATGTTAAAGCTCCGCTACGAGTTTATCCCATATCTTTATGACGCATTGGAAAAGGCGCACCGCACGGGCATTCCGGTACAACGCCCTCTGTTTTTTGATTATCCGTCGGATGAGGAGACAAAACAGATCAATGACGAGGTGTTGATTGGAGACAGCCTTCTTTTTGCGCCGGTCGTCAGACAGGGAGAGACAAAGAGGATGGTATATCTGCCTCAGGGAACATGGATCGATTATTTCACAAAGAAAGAATATGAGGGGGAACAGACGTATCTGATCGATATGCCTCTTGACAGCACAGGGATCTTTATAAAGGCAGGTTCCGTCATCCCGCTGTACAAAAATTTGCTCCATATTGAAAAGGAAAAATTGGATACCCTCTATCTCTATATTGAAAAAGGCGGGAACGGGGAATATATCCACTATGAAGACGACGGGGAAAGTCTGGATTATCAAAAAGGGATTTATAACCGTTATAAGATCACCAGAACGTCAAAGGAGATTGCATTTGAAACGCTGGAAGAAAACTATGTGTCAAATTACAAAGAGATCGTGCTTCTTTACGGTGACAGGGAATTAAAAAGACCTTTCTGTACAGAATTTGTTTGCGAATTGTGATCCGGAAAAAGAAAACGGCAGGGAATTTGGAATCGGCTCCCTGCCGTTTTTTTTATTCTTCTGCCAATGGATTTTCCGTTTCTATTTCACCGTGGGTTTCCATGATCGCCTCTGAAGAAGCGGGATCGCCTTCTTCCGCATCTTCTCCGGTGACAATAGTAACGTTCTCGCCTTCCGGCATTTCGCCGTGCAGGATGGAGATAATATATTGTAAACGGATATTGGCGCGGCTGTAATATTCGTTGGCCGCTACCGCTATGTTGCTGTCAAAAGTCTCTCCTTCGTAAAGCTGATGGTATAAGGAAACAGCCTGCGTCATATTTTCCGCCGCCTCGTCGGCGAGGGATTCCACGCTTATAAATGCTTCCGGAACTTCTAAGTCAGCAAGATGTTCGAACTCGGACTCGGCGGCGTCCAAATAGGAGAGCAATTGGACCGCAGCGTCTTCCGCCTGAGCGTCGATCGCGTTCATTTTGGAATCCAGATCGGCAATATGATTAAAAAAGTCGCCCATCTGCGTTTTATATTCTTCAAGCTGCGCGTCTTTTCCGCAGCCGCATAGAAGAAAAAGGGATAGTGCCAATATAAAAGCCGTTTGTATTACATTACGTTTCATGATTGTCCTCTCATAGGTAAGCGGTAGAAATTTTATCACAATAGCTTGCCATAATGAATTTATCACAATTTAAGGAGGAAAGCAAGAAACATATTTACCTTGCGTCCGAAATCATGATAATATAGTAACAGTCAGTCTGCCGACATAAAAGGCAGGCGTTAAGAAAGGAATCCGAAACAGAATGAAAAAAGAAGAATTCAGGGAACTGGCAAAAAGCAGGGTGCTGTTTTTAGACGGAGCTACCGGCTCCAATCTGATGAAAGCGGGAATGCCGGCAGGCGTATGTCCCGAACAATGGATCTTAGAGCATGAAGATATTATGGAAAACTTACAGAGGGAATATGTCCGGGCAGGCAGCGATATTTTATATGCCCCGACTTTTACCGCGAACCGGATCAAACTGGAAGAATACGGTCTGGCTGACCGGATCGAAGAGATCAATACAAAACTGGTATCATTATCTAAACGGGCGGCGGAAGGAAAGGCTTTGGTGGCCGGAGATCTGACTATGACAGGAAGGCAGCTTGCCCCCATGGGAGATATGGGATTCGAGGAACTGATCGATATTTATAAAGAACAGATCCGGTATCTTGCGGATGCGGGAGCGGACCTGCTTGTGGTAGAGACAATGATGAGCCTGCAGGAGAGCAGGGCGGCGCTGATTGCGGCAAAGGAGACGTGTGAGCTGCCCGTTATGGTAACGATGACTTTTGAAAAAGACGGAAGAAGCCTGTTTGGAACGGACGCCGTCAGTGCGGCGGTCACATTGGAGAGTCTGGGTGCGGATGCGATTGGGGCGAACTGTTCCACAGGTCCGGCCCAGATGGAAAGCATTTTAAAATCCATGGCGTCGGCAGTAAGCGTTCCCCTTATCGCCAAGCCCAATGCGGGGCTGCCGGCAGTGGACGCGGACGGGAATACGGTCTATGATATGGATGCGGATACCTTTGCGGAAGAAATGAAGATACTGGCGGATGCAGGGGCTACTATATTAGGTGGGTGCTGTGGTACGGCGCCGCTATATATAGAAAAACTGACTGAGTCGGTCAATAAGAACAGCGGCATAACGGAAGAAACAGAGGGCAGGATGCAGGGGTTTCACAAAAAGGGCAGGCATTTTTTATCTTCCCAATGTATGACATTGGAATTTGGTCTGGACGATCCTTTCATGATCGTCGGGGAAAGGATCAATCCTACCGGAAAGAAAAAATTGCAGGAGCAGCTTAGGAACGGAGAGTTTGAACTGGTGAAGCAGTTTGCGGAGGAACAGGAGAAAAACGGCGCGGCGGTTTTGGATGTCAATATGGGAATGAGCGGTATTGACGAAAAGGAAATGATGTTAAAAGCGATCGAAGAGACGGTTTCCGTCACCAATCTCCCCCTTTCATTGGATTCCAGCCATGTGGACGTATTGGAACAGGCGCTCAGGCATTATCCGGGACGGGCCTTGGTCAATTCCGTTTCCTTGGAAAAAGAAAAGTTTGAGCGTCTTCTCCCCATCGTAAAAAAATATGGGGCAATGTTTATTTTACTGCCTCTTTCCGATAAAGGACTGCCGGAAACTTTAGAGGAAAAAATACAGATCATTGAAACGATTGCTGCAAAGGCGCTTGCCCTTGGTATGTCCAAGGAAGATATTGTAGTGGACGGTCTGGTAGCTACGGTAGGCGCCAATGAAAAGGCGGCTTTGGAAACGCTTCAGACGATACGCTTTTGTAAAGAAAAGGGGCTGGCTACGATCTGCGGGCTTTCCAATATTTCTTTCGGCCTGCCGGAAAGAAGTTATGTTAATACTGCCTTTTTAACGATGGCGATCAGGGAAGGCCTTACGATGGCGATCGCCAATCCTTCTCAGGAACTGCTCGTATGCAGCGCTTTTGCCTCCGACCTGCTGTTAAATAAAGAAGGTGGGGATATTCGTTATATTGAGTATATGAGCGGCGTGACGGAAAGAAAGGAAAAAGAGAGGATGGAGGCGCTTAAGCTTTCGGCAGCTCCCCTTAGCGGTGATGCCGTAAAAAGAGCGCAAAAGGGCGCAGGAGATATAACAGGGGATACAAAAGAGACTCCGAAAGTGGACGATCAGGACGCCGGATGGCATGAAAAAATAAAAACGGCGGTTTTGAAAGGGAATAAGAAAGGGATAGCCGGGCTTACCCAAAGCGCTCTGGAAGACGGGGAAAAGCCGCAGGAGATATTGAACGCCGTCTTACTTCCCACCATCAATGAGGTAGGGGAATTATTCGACAAAGGCAAATATTTTCTTCCCCAACTGATCGCCAGCGCCGAAGCCATGAAAAATGCCATTGAAGTATTGGAACCTCTGCTGATGTCGGAACATGAAAAAAAGGATATGCCTACGGTAGTGATCGCCACCGTAGAAGGAGATATCCATGACATCGGTAAGAATCTGGTAGCCTTGATGCTAAAGAATTATGGTTTTCAGGTGATCGACCTTGGAAAAGACGTGCCGAAAGAAAAGATCATTCAGGCGGCAAAAGAAAATCGTGCCCAGATCATCGCGCTTTCCGCGCTTATGACGACTACCATGCAGCAGATGCGCCATGTTGTCGAATATGCGAAAGAGCAGGGAGTGAACGCGAAGATCATGATAGGCGGCGCCGTCATTACGCAGGATTATGCGGACGAGATTGGGGCGGACGGGTACTCCAAAGATGCTGCCGAAGCGGTGAAATTAGCGCAGAGGCTGGTACAAAGGCTGGTAAAAGCTGACTAAAGTAAAAAAAGGATTGATGGCATGACTTTAGTGTGCTAAAATATTGAGAAATACTTTACGGAAAATGAGAGAGAGGTATGAACATAGTATGAACGGTGCAGACGCAATCATAAAATGTTTAGAAAAAGAAGGCGTAGAGGTGGTTTTCGGTTATCCCGGCGTGGCTATCTGCCCTTTTTATAACAGTATACTGGATTCGGAGATACGCACGGTATTGATCCGTACCGAGCAGAATGCGGCTCATGCGGCAAGCGGTATGGCAAGAGTGACCGGCAGGCCGGGAGTATGTGCGGTTACCTCCGGTCCCGGTGCGACCAATGTGATCACGGGCATTGCTACCGCTTTTGCAGACAGTATACCGCTGATCTGTATTACGGGTCAGGTAAACAGCGAGCTTTTGGGTAGCGATGTGTTTCAGGAAGCGGATATTACAGGCGCGGTGGAATCCTTTGTAAAATATAGTTATCTTGTGAAAAAAGCGGAGGATATCCCCCGCATCATGAAGGAGGCTTTCCACATTGCCAATACGGGAAGGAAGGGGCCGGTGCTTATTGACGTGCCGATCGATATCCAAAACGCATCCTTAGGGAAATTTGAATATCCGGAAGAGATTTCCATGCGTACTTATAAACCTACCGTAAAAGGAAATACGGTGCAGATCAAAAAAGTGATAAAAGAACTGGAAAAGGCGAAGCGCCCCATTATCTGCGCGGGAGGCGGCGTCCTTTTGAGCGACGCCCAGCATGAACTGCGCAGCTTTGCGGATAAGCACAGGATTCCGGTAGTCACGACCATGATGGGGATCGGCGTGATGCCTACGGAAGACCCATTCTATTTCGGCATGGTGGGAAATAACGGAAAGCCTTATGCCAACCGTGCCATGAACGAATCGGATCTTTTGATCATGGTAGGGGCGAGAGTGGCGGACAGGGCTGTCAGCCAGCCGGATCTGATTACGGAGAACAAAGTACTGGTACATATCGATGTGGACCCGGCGGAGATCGGTAAAAACGTAGGCCCCACTATTCCGCTCGTGGGGGATGCAAAACATATTTTCGATGATCTGAATGCGGAGGAATTTTCCTGCAGCCATGAAGAATGGATTGATACTCTGAATGAATACCGTAAGACGATGGCGCCCAAAAGGAAGCCCAATCCCGATTTTGTGGATCCAGCGGAATTGATCCGTCTGCTTTCCTTAAAAATGAAAGAGGACAGCATTTATGTGGCGGACGTGGGACAAAACCAGATCTGGTCCTGCGGTTATCATATTGTGCGTAAGGGCATGTTTTTAACTTCGGGCGGCATGGGAACGATGGGGTATTCCATTCCGGCGGCAATGGGGGCAAAACTGGCCGCAAAAGACAGACAGGTGGTTGCCGTGTGCGGGGACGGTTCTTTCCAGATGTCCATGATGGAGCTGGCGACGATGAGGCAGCACGATATTCCGGTGAAGATCATAGTGTTAAAAAACAATTATTTGGGAATGGTGCGGGAATACCAGCATTATACATACAAAGACCATTACTCAGTAGTGGATCTGTCCGGAAGTCCGGATCTTGAAAAACTTTCGGCGGCGTATGACCTGCCGTTCTTAAGACTTTCCGATATGGAAAACGTAGAAGGCGTTTTGGACGAGTTTTTGAAAGAAGACAGATCTGTGCTTTTGGAATGTCTGATAGATCCTTATGATTTAGTAAAATAGAAAGGTATGGTTGGTTAAGATGAAACGAATTTATTCCGTATTGGTAGAAAACCGTTCCGGTGTTCTTTGTAAAGTAGCAGGACTGTTTTCCAGAAGATGCTTTAATATAGACAGCCTTGCGGTAGGAGAGACGGATGACAAGAACGTTTCCTGCATGACGATCGTAAGCTCCGGCGACTTAAGGACGATAGAACAGGTGGAAAAGCAGCTCAATAAAAAGATAGACGTGATCAAAGTAAAGACTTTTGACGAGTCTCAAAGCATCAGCAGGGAATTAATGCTTATAAAGATCAAATATAATAAGTCGAACCGCAGGGATATCATGGAAAACTGCGAGATCATGAAAGCGCAGATCGTGGATATGTCCACTCATTTTATGATCATACAGATCTGCGACGTACCGGAGCGTATCCAGCTTTTTATCAAGATGCTGCAGTCTATCAGTATTGTAGAAGTGGCGAGGACAGGAACGCTGGCGTTGTCAAAGTGCACCGAATGATGGACAGGAACGGGATTTTTGCGATGACATGGTAATGTATGTCAGGGCAGAAAGCGGATCTGTTTTATCACGCTTTATCTTAGTAAATTGTTGACTTTTAGCGGGAGAATTGATAAAATAGCAATCGATTAATCAATGAAGACCAAAAAACGCGTAAAAGCGGATATGTGCGCGCCGCAACGCGCAGATGGGGATAAGTTGAAAAATTATACCGATGTGCTGATTTTTCAATTACGAGTTTGTGCCGGAGCCACAAATTCGAAATCGCAGAACCAAATTTAAAACTTGGCTCGCGGCCTTCGCAAAAAACTGCTCCGGCATGGAGGTAAAAATGCAGAAAAAAGTATTCCAGCTTTTAGTAGATAATACGTCCGGTGTACTGAGCCGTATTTCCGGCCTTTTTTCCAGACGCGGATACAATATAGAAAGTATTACGGCAGGAGTGACCGCGGATCCGAGGTTTACAAGAATCACAATCGTCGCTTCAGGGGACGAGGATATTTTGGATCAGATTGAAAAGCAGGTGGCAAAGCTTGAAGACGTGCGGGACATTAAAGAATTAAAGCCGGAAACAAGCGTTTACAGGGAACTTGTCCTGATCAAAGTCAAAACCGGGCCGGAGCAGAGACAGGGAGTGATCTCGGTGGCGGATATTTTCCGTGCAAAGATCATCGACGTATCTGCGGAGAGTCTTATCATAGAGCTTACGGGAAATCTGGCGAAGGTGGACGCCTTTTTAAGCCTGTTGGAAGGCTATGAGATTTTGGAGCTTGCGCGAACAGGAACCACCGGTCTTGGAAGGGGAACGGATAATATTACATATCTTTCCTAATCAACGGAACTCTTAGGGAAACCTTTCAGTTATATATTTAGATATTTTGAAAATTTTACAAAAATGGAGGAAAATCAAAATGGCTAATATTTATTATCAGGAGGACTGCAATTTATCTTTATTGGAGGGTAAGACGATCGCAGTGATCGGTTACGGCAGTCAGGGACACGCTCATGCGTTAAACGCGAAAGAATCAGGCTGCAACGTGATCATCGGCCTTTACGAAGGCTCTAAATCATGGGCAAAGGCTGAAGCACAGGGATTTCAGGTTTATACGGCTGCAGAAGCCGCTAAAAAGGCGGATATCATTATGATACTGATCAATGATGAACTTCAGGCGAAACTTTACAAAGAGTCCATCGAGCCGAACTTGGAAGCAGGCAATATGTTAATGTTCGCACACGGCTTCAATATCCATTTCGGACAGATCGTTCCGCCTAAGGATGTGGACGTTACCATGATCGCGCCGAAAGGACCGGGCCATACGGTAAGAAGCGAATATCAGGCAGGAAAGGGTGTTCCTTGTCTGGTAGCGGTTCATCAGGATGCAACGGGAAAAGCACAGGATATTGCCTTGGCTTATGCTTTGGCAATCGGCGGCGCAAGAGCGGGTGTTTTGGAAACGACTTTCAGAACGGAGACAGAGACAGATCTTTTCGGCGAGCAGGCAGTTTTGTGCGGCGGCGTATGCGCATTGATGCAGGCAGGATTCGAAACATTGGTAGAAGCAGGATATGATGAGAGAAACGCATATTTTGAGTGTATCCATGAAATGAAGCTGATCGTAGACCTGATCTATCAGAGCGGTTTTGCGGGCATGAGATATTCTATCTCCAACACTGCGGAATACGGCGATTATATCACGGGACCGAAGATCATTACGGAAGATACCAAGAAAGCAATGAAGAAGATTCTTTCCGATATTCAGGACGGAACTTTTGCAAAAGATTTCTTATTGGATATGTCTGCGGCAGGCGGACAGGCTCACTTTAAAGCAATGAGAAAGCTTGCAAGCGAGCATCCGTCAGAGATCGTCGGCGAAGAGATCCGTAAGCTTTATAGCTGGAATAATGAAAGCGATAAGCTGATCAACAACTAATGAACTGAATAAATTCCTTTAATGAATCTGTAGGGTTTGTTTGTTTTAAACTTTGTTTTAAGCAGGCAAACCCTATTTTCCGTTTGGGAATGGAAAAAGGATGGGGAAAGCGGATCAGCGTATTTTCGCTTAATTCTTTTTTGACAAAATCTTCAATCACGCAGGCGATACCCAGATCGATTTTTACAAATTCGATGAGAAGGTCCATGGAAGACACTTCGATCATCTGGGCATTCAGCGGGGCGTAGTTTTTCAGGCAGTCGTCGATGTACTGCCTTGTCAGGTTTACTTTATCCAGCATCATTAACGTCGCGTGGGAAAGGAGGGTGGCAGGATCGGTTTCCGTTTCCGGCAGCCGCTTTTTTAAGTTTTGTAAATAGCTTTTTGTTGTGACAAATCCGTCCTGTATATCAGTAACGGGGAAAAAGGAAATGTCCGTATTTTTGCCCTTAGGTTCGCCGATCAGGCCGATGTCTACCGTACCGTCTTTCAATGCCTCTAACGTATGGAAACTGGACTGACATTCGATGGAAATACGGATATGGGGATTTTCTTTGATAAAGGTCTGCAGATAGGGCAGTAAAATGTATTTACACAGCGTATTGCTGACGCCGATGGAAAGCTGCCCCACGCCAAGTTCCCGCATACGGCAGATCTGTTCTTCTCCCGCGTTCAGCGCGAGAAAAGCATGTTCGGCCTGCCGGAATAAAATCTCTCCTTCGGGAGTGAGTTTTACCCCTTTGGAACTCCGCACGAAAAGGGCCGTTTTCAGATTTTCTTCTAATTTTGAGACGGCCTTAGAAACGGCCGGCTGGCTGATAAAGAGCTCTTTCGCCGCGAGCGAGATGTTTCCGCATTTTGCGGCAGTATAAAAGATATAATATAAGTTTAGATGATTTTCCATAGCTGCTCTCCGTTTTGAGTGGTTTATAAATAAGCTATTTCTCAATGGGTACACAATTCCGAAAAGGGAATTTATATTTGTACTTTGTTTATGTTTGCTTTATTTATGATTATACCATAACTTAATATTATATAAAACATAATTAATATGTATTTGAGGAATGATCTGCGATATGATACTATAACATCATATTAAAAAGTTTTCTGATCCGGCCTGATATGTCATATGCCGTACCGTTCCTGTCCGGTGAAACAGCGCGGACAAATGTCTGATCTACGGGCGGTGAACGCAGCGGCAGCGTTACGGGAACTTTTTAAGCTATAAGTAAGAATGGAGGAAAACAAAATGGGAATGACGATGACTCAGAAAATTCTGGCGGCTCATGCGGGACTTGACAAAGTCGAGACAGGGCAGTTGATTGAAGCGGATTTAGATTTGGTACTCGGAAATGATATTACCAGTCCGGTAGCCATTAAGGAAATGGATAAAATGAAGGTAAACGGCGTTTTTGACAAAGATAAGATCGCGCTGGTGCCGGATCATTTCGTGCCGAATAAGGATATTAAATCTGCGGAGCATTGTAAATGTGTCAGGGAGTTCGCAAAGAAAAACGAGATAACCAATTACTTTGAAGTGGGTGAAATGGGAATCGAACATGCGCTGTTACCGGAAAAAGGGCTGACGGTAGCGGGAGACGTGATTATCGGTGCGGATTCCCATACCTGTACCTACGGCGCTCTCGGCGCTTTTTCTACGGGAGTGGGAAGTACGGATATGGCGGCCGGTATGGCAACGGGGAAAGCGTGGTTCAAAGTACCGGGAGCCATCAAATTTAATTTGGTCGGCAAACCGAAAGAGTGGGTGAGCGGTAAGGACGTGATTTTACATATCATCGGTATGATCGGCGTAGACGGCGCGCTTTATAAATCTATGGAATTTGTAGGCGAAGGCATCCAAAATCTTTCCATGGACGACCGTTTTACGATTGCCAACATGGCCATTGAAGCAGGGGGGAAAAATGGGATCTTTCCTGTAGACGAACTGGCAAAAGCCTACATGAAAGAACACTCTCAAAGAGATTATAAGATCTATGAAGCGGACGAAGACGCGGTTTATGACGAAGAATATACGATTGATTTAAGCACTTTGGAATCTACGGTTGCATTTCCGCATCTGCCGGAAAATACAAAGACGTTAAGCGAGATTAAAGAGGACATCGCGATCGATCAGGTTGTGATCGGTTCCTGTACGAACGGACGCCTTGAGGATATGCGGATCGCGGCGAAAGTGCTGAAAGGCAGGCATGTTGCCAAAGGAATGCGCTGCATCGTCATTCCGGCAACGCAGGCAATCTACATGGCGGCAATGGAAGAAGGACTGTTAAAAATCTTTATTGAAGCGGGCGCTATCGTCAGTACGCCTACCTGCGGCCCTTGTCTTGGCGGTTATATGGGGATCCTTGCAGAGGGCGAGCGCTGCGTATCCACAACGAACCGGAACTTTGTAGGACGCATGGGTCATGTGGATTCCGAAATTTATCTGGCAAGTCCCGCCGTTGCGGCAGCAAGTGCGATAACCGGAAAAATTTCCGGACCGGAGCAGTTATCATAAATAAGGATCAATGTAAATTACGTCGAAGGGACGTACAATATGATGTTAGGGCTGAGTGTTAAAATTTGGCCCCGGGTTTCGGATCTGCATGGCATCCGCAAACCTGTGATCCGGTAGAAACCGGCATAATAGAAGCCATGCAGAAATGAGGTAAATATGAAAAAAGCAAGCGGTACGGTTTTTAAATACGGAGATAATGTAGATACGGATGTGATCATTCCTGCAAGATATCTGAACTCTTCCGATCCTGCGGAACTGGCAAAGCATTGTATGGAAGATATTGATAAAGAGTTCGTGGATAAGGTGAGTCAGGGGGATATTATTGTGGCCGATAAAAATTTCGGCTGCGGATCTTCCAGAGAACATGCGCCGATCGCAATCAAAGCG
Organism: uncultured Lachnospiraceae bacterium; assembly: GCA_910579805.1. Classification (GTDB taxonomy): domain Bacteria; phylum Bacillota; class Clostridia; order Lachnospirales; family Lachnospiraceae; genus RGIG3002. Next base: position 204,486 of record CAJTWM010000002.1, read on the forward strand.
GCGGGAGTAAGCTGTGTGATCGCGGAAACTTTTGCCAGAATCTTTTATAGGAACGCCATTAATATCGGCCTTCCTATTATTGAATGCGCGGAGGCTTCTAAAGGGATTGAAGCGGGCGATCAGGTGGAAGTTGATTTTGACAGCGGCGTTATTACCAACGTAACGAAAGGGACTACTTTTAAAGGGCAGGCTTTCCCGGAGTTTATGCAGAAGATCATCGCTGCGGAAGGACTGGTAAATTATATCAATAATAAATAAGTTTCTTGTGGTGTTCCGTTAACAAAACAAGGGGCAGGCGGATTTTTGCGCCCTGAAATAAACCCTAAGATTTAAACTTGATTCCGTTAAAAAGAAAAGAGAGAATCCCATGGGGTGTCAGGAGTTGAAGAAGCCTGAATTTCATGGGATTCTCTCTTTATAAGGAATCAGGGGCTAAAATCTTTATTCCCGCCCTTTGTTTTACCGTTGAAGCTTTTACTGTTGAAATACGTCTGCAAAATATCCTGCCATAGAAATTTCTATTCCTGCATCTGCCAAATGTCTGGTATCGCCTAACACCTGACAGCGGAATCCGGCTTTGTCCCGTACCCGTTCTTCGCTCCCCAATATGGTGACGGAAGTCGGGGCGCTGAAAAAGCTCTGCCATAATACGGAAGGGGAAATGCCCAAAAGATGGGACAGGCACACATAACTTAATCCTAAATGACAGAAGAAAACAAGGATGTCTTCTTTCTCAGGATGTTTGGTTACCTGATAATAGCCGTTGGTACGAAGATAGCCGTATTCGCTTAGAAGATTGTCCAGATTTTCACATACTTCATCATAATATGCCTTAATATCGGTTTTTGCGGTCTGCAGCACAGGCGCCTCAAACCAGTGGTCCTTATCATAAAATTTAGGTTCCGCTGTCCAGTAGGCGGGGAGAAAATCCCACGGCACATATTTTTCTCCTAAGTCAGGATCCACGACCGGAATAGCAAATTCTTTTAACCATTCTAACGTTACGGCTTCTTTGCGCAATGCTTTTAAACTGTAAGAAGCGGTTTCCTGCGCCCGGCCTAAGGGAGAGCGGTAAACGGCCGTGATGTCCCAGCCCGCAACTCTTTTTGCAAGCGCCTCCGCTTCGCGTCTGCCTTTTTCGGTGAGGCAGTCTTTTTCATAATTGGGGTCTCCGTGACGGATAAAGATCAGTTTCATAATCATCCTCCATTTTGGGTTATTTTACAGATCGCTTTTTATAAACCATCTTTTTTAGTGTGCTTGAAAAGCGCTTTCACCGCTATTATACAAGATATTAAAATAAAAACAAGCATGATAACTATCACAAATTGCTTGATTTTCTGTATTTTTCAGAATATAATGAATCCGATAAGCCATTGATGAGGGAGGAAATAATATGCAATTAACAGAAGCGAAGCGTTTAGAGTGGGAAAAAACATTAAAAGAAGTAGAGTTAATGTCTGCGGCGGATGAGATCATAGAACATACGCAGGGAGATTATTGGACATTTGGCTCACAGACGAGAGGAAATTACTTTTTTACAAATGAGAAATTTATTTTTGTGAGCGGATGGGGAATCAAGAATTTTTCAATCAATTATTCCGATATCAAGGGACTTAAAAAGTCTATGATAGGTCCGTTTATTCCTACCGGCATTACCGTGACCGCGCAGGATCCCGAAAAAGGAAAACTTAAGAAATATAAATGTTCCGTTATGAAAAGAAAGAGCTGGATGGAATTTTTAAGCCAAAAGGCAGGAATCACATTATAAGGCCTATACATAATATTACCAATTATAATATTTACCGGCAAAATTTTAAGGCCGGACATGCCGTCTTTCCTTTTTACGATACGAAAGAAAAAGGAAAAAGCGGTATGTCCGGCTTTTTCTTTCGTATATTTTATAGAAAAGCCTTTTGAAAAAGGCTTTCAAAAAAATCCCAATATCAAGTATTTTATTCTTCCCAAACCACAAAATATATGTTAGTATCAGAATGTATATTTGGGTGCAGTCTGTTTTTATGCGTTAACGGCTGCATGGGGAAAGGGTTAGAAACATGGCAAACAAAGATACCTATGACGCGTCAAGCATTACCGTTCTGGAAGGATTAGAGGCGGTCAGGAAACGGCCCGGTATGTATATCGGAAGCGTTTCTACAAAGGGCCTGAACCATCTGATCTATGAGATTGTCGATAATGCGGTAGACGAGCATCTTGCAGGCTATTGCAGTAAAATAACCGTAACATTGGAAAAGGACGGCTCCGCCACAATAGAGGATAACGGACGTGGGATTCCCGTCGGGATGCATGAAAAAGGCGTGAGCGCGGAGCGGCTTGTTTTTACCACGCTTCATGCCGGAGGAAAATTTGACAATGCGGCGTATAAGACGAGCGGAGGGCTTCACGGTGTCGGTTCTTCCGTAGTCAACGCTCTTTCCACGAGATTGACCGTTCGGGTCAAAAACGGCGGCCTGATCTATGAAGATAATTATGAATGCGGAAATCCGGTGACGGAATTGAAGGACGGCCTGCTTCCGGTGATCGGAAAGACAAAAGAAACCGGGACATGGGTAAATTTTCTGCCGGACGGAACGATTTTTGATAAGACCCGATTTAGGGAGGAAGAGGTAAAGAGCCGTCTGCATGAAACGGCGTATTTAAATCCGGATCTGACGATCCTGTTCAAAGATCTTCGGAAAGAGGAACCGGAGACTTTGGAATTTCATGAACCGGAGGGCATTATAGGATTTATTAAAGATATGAATAAATCCAAGGAAACGCTCCATGACGTTATCTACTTTCAGGGAGAAAGTGAAGGCATTACGGTGGAAGCGGCCTTTCAATATGTGAATGAATTTCATGAAAATGTGTTAGGATTTTGCAATAATATTTATAATGCCGAGGGAGGAACCCATCTTACCGGTTTTAAAACGATTTTTACGAATATTATCAACTCTTATGCGAGAGAATTAAATATACTAAAAGAAAAAGACGTTAATTTTACGGGCGCGGATGTGCGTAACGGTATGACTGCGGTGATTTCCATCAAGCATCCGGATCCCAGATTTGAAGGGCAGACGAAAACAAAGCTGGATAATCAGGACGCCTCTAAAGCGGTGGCCAAAGTAACGGGGGAAGAAGTGGTCCGCTTTTTTGACCGTAATTTGGAAACGTTGAAAAATGTGATAAGCTGCGCGGAGAAAGCGGCAAAGATCCGGAAAACGGAAGAAAAAGCAAAGACCAATATGCTGACCAAACAGAAGTTTTCTTTTGATTCTAACGGAAAACTTGCAAATTGCGAATCTAAAGACGCTTCTAAGTGCGAAATTTTTATCGTAGAGGGAGATTCTGCAGGAGGAAGCGCCAAAACAGCAAGAAACCGTGCCTTTCAGGCGATCCTTCCTATCAGGGGGAAGATCCTTAACGTGGAAAAGGCAAGTATCGATAAAGTCCTTGCCAATGCGGAGATCAAAACAATGATCAACGCTTTCGGCTGCGGTTTTTCGGAAGGCTATGGCAACGATTTTGATATTACCAAACTCCGTTATGACAAGATCATCATTATGGCGGATGCGGATGTGGACGGGGCGCATATCTCCACATTGCTGTTAACGTTGTTTTACCGGTTCATGCCCGAACTTATTTTTGAAGGTCATGTGTATATCGCCATGCCGCCTCTTTATAAGGCTATGCCTGCAAAGGGCAGGGAAGAATATCTGTACGACGATAAAGCGTTGGAAAAATACCGCAAGACGCATAAAGGCTCCTTTACTCTGCAGCGCTACAAAGGTCTTGGGGAAATGGACGCGGACCAGCTTTGGGAAACGACGCTTGATCCGCAGACCCGTATGCTGAAACTGGTAGAGATCGAAGACGCCAGAATGGCGTCCGAGGTAACGGGGATGCTGATGGGTACGGAGGTGCCGCCAAGAAAGGCGTTTATTTATGAACACGCCACCGATGCAGAACTGGATGTCTGAAAGGGAAAAGATCATGGAAGAAAAAATCATCAAAACCGAATATTCCGAAGTCATGCAGAAATCCTATATCGATTATGCAATGAGCGTTATTGTGGCGAGAGCCCTTCCCGATGTAAGGGACGGCTTAAAGCCGGTACAAAGAAGAGTATTATACGATATGCATGAACTGGGTATCCGATTTGACCGGCCTTATAGGAAAAGCGCCCGTATCGTCGGCGATACGATGGGTAAGTACCATCCTCATGGGGACAGCTCTATCTATGACGCTCTGGTAGTGATGTCTCAGGATTTTAAAAAGGGACTGCCCTTAGTGGACGGACACGGTAACTTCGGAAATATTGAAGGAGACGGCGCCGCGGCGATGCGTTATACGGAGGCAAGGCTGGAAAAGATCACACAGGAGGCTTTTCTTGCTGATCTGGATAAAGATGTGGTGGATTTTCTGCCGAATTTTGACGAGACCGAAAAAGAACCCAGCGTACTTCCGGTCAAAATCCCGAATCTTTTGGTCAACGGTTCCGAGGGTATTGCGGTAGGTATGGCGACCAGTATTCCGCCCCACAATCTTTCCGAAGTGATCGAGGCGACAAAGGCTTATATGAAGGACGGAACCATTACCACAAAAGGGCTTATGAAATACATAAAAGGACCGGATTTTCCGACAGGCGGCATTGTAATCAACAAAGACGAGCTGTTGGAAATTTATGAGACGGGTACGGGCAAGATCAAAGTCAGGGGAAAGGTCGAGATTGAAAAATCCAAAGGCGGGAAGACCAATCTTGTCATTACCCAGATCCCTTACCCTATGGTCGGCGCTAATATTGCGAAATTTTTATCGGACGTGGCCGCGCTTGCAGAGACAAAAAAGACACAGGATATCGTAGATATTACAAACCAGTCTTCCAAAGAGGGCATCCGTATCGTGATCGAACTGCGGAAAGACGCGGATATAGAAAATTTCAAAAATATGCTTTATAAAAAGACCCGTTTGGAAGATACATTCGGCGTCAATATGCTGGCGATCTCAAACGGCCGGCCGGAAACCATGGGCTTAAAACGGATCATAAAAGAGAGCGTGGATTTCCAGTTTCAGGTTGCTGCAAGAAAATACAGCACTCTGCTGGAAAAAGAACTGGAGCGCAAAGAGATTCAGGAAGGCCTTATCAAGGCGTGCAACGTTATCGATCTGATCATTGAGATCCTGCGCGGGTCTAAAGACCGTGCCATGGCAAAGGACTGTCTGGTAAACGGAAATACGGAAGGGATCAAATTCAAATCCAAAGAATCCAGAATCATGGCGGAGCAGCTCCGGTTTTCGGAAAAGCAGGCTAACGCGATTCTGGAAATGCGCCTGTATAAATTGATCGGTCTGGAGATCGAAGCCCTGATCAAAGAGCATGAGGAGACCATGGCAAATATTTACAGATATGAGGATATCCTTGCAAGGCGGGATTCCATGGCGCAGGTCATCATCAATGAATTGGACGCGATCAAAAAAGAATTTGGCAGGCCGAGGAAAACGGTAGTGGAAAACGGCGAAGAAGCCGTTTATGAAGAAAAGAAAATAGAAGAAATGGAAGTCTGTTTCCTGATGGATCGTTTCGGCTATGCGAAGACGGTGGATATGAATACTTATGAACGGAACAAAGAAGCGGCGGATGCGGAAAACAAATATGTATTTTCCTGTAAAAATACGGGAAGGATCTGTATCTTTACGAACACCGGACAGCTTCATACCGTTAAAGTAATGGACGTTCCCTTTGGAAAATTCAGGGATAAAGGCATTCCAATCGATAATATCAGCAATTACAGTTCGGAAAAGGAAGAAATGATCTTCGTTACGAGCCAGACCCATTTAAATTTATACAGAGTCGTATTCGGAACCAGATTATCCATGTTAAAAATTGTAGACGGCGGCGAATTTGACGTTACCAAGAGGACCGTTGCGGCTACGAAGCTGTTGGACGGGGACGAAGTCGTCAACGTAACGGTAATGGATCAGTTAAAAGATATCGTACTGCGTACAAAAGAAGGATATTTCCTGCGGTTTTCCGTAGACGAGATACCGGAAAAGAAAAAAGGCGCCGTCGGCGTCCGGGGAATGAAGCTGACGGCGGGAGACTATGTGGAAGAGATCCGGTTTACGAAAAACGGCGAAGACACTTCTTTCACATACAAAAATAAAGTGGTGGAAGCTTCTAAAGTAAAATTGATGAGGCGCGATACAAAAGGAACGAAATTAAGGATATAGGGGAAAGGTAAAGAAACGGAGGTTCTATGAGAGTAATAGCAGGAACGGCAAGAAGTCTGCCTTTAAAGACGCCGGCCGGTGAAGGTACCAGACCGACTACCGACCGTATCAAAGAAACCTTATTTAATATGCTGCAGGGATATATGGGCGGCTGTGTATTTTTAGATCTGTTTGCCGGAAGCGGCGGCATCGGGATCGAAGCGATCAGCAGAGGCGGGAAAAAGAGCTATTTTATTGAAAATAACTCGGAAGCCGTTAAATGCATTCAGGAAAATCTGAAATTTACCAAATTTGAAGATAGGGCGGTCGTCATAAAGCAGGATGTGATAAGCGGACTCAACAATATATTTGAAAAGGAGGCCGACGTTGTTTTTATCGATCCTCCTTACGGACAAGATCTGGAAAAGCAGACGCTCATGAAACTTGCCGGAATGAAATATATCACGGAAGATACGCTGATCGTAGCGGAGGCACAGCTGGATACGGATTTTGGTTATTTGGGCGAACTTGGCTTTGCACTGATAAAGGAAAAGAAATATAAAACGAATAAGCATGTATTCATACAAAGAAGGGCGGATTCATGAAAGCGGCTATATATCCGGGAAGTTTCGATCCCGTTACATTCGGACACTTAGATATCATTAAACGTTCCGCGAAAATTTTCGATGAATTAACGGTGAGCGTACTTGATAATAAAGCAAAGACTCCATTGTTTTCTGTGGAGGAACGTGTTAAGATACTAGAAGAGGTAACAAAGGAACTGCCGAACGTAAAAGTAGAATCCTTTTCGGGACTTCTGATTGATTATGCAAAAGAAAAGGGAATCCGTGTTTCGGTAAGGGGACTGCGTGCCGTAACGGATTTTGAATATGAATTACAGATCGCGCAGACGAACAGGCAGCTATCCGGCGGCGATCTGGATACGGTATTTTTGACGACCAGCTTGGAATATGCGTATTTAAGCTCTTCCAGCGTAAAAGAGATCGCAAGTTTCCATGGAGATATCAGTCAATGCGTTCCTGAGTTCGTGGCGCGCCTGATCTATGAAAAATATGGTTTTGAGGAAGTGTGAAGGGAATAAGCGGACAAGGGGTAAAAAACGACGTAAAGTACGTCAAAGTAGGAGAATGTGTTTATGAGCAGCAGAATTGAACAGTTGATCGATGAAATTGAAGAATTTATTGATAATTGCAAGTATCAGCCTCTTTCAAATACGAAGATCATTGTGAATAAAGAAGAGATCGACGGACTTTTAAGAGAATTAAGGATGAAAACGCCAGATGAGATCAAACGTTATCAAAAGATCATCAGTAATAAAGAGGCTATTTTGAACGACGCCCGTACCAAGGCGGAGGCTCTTATCAACGAAGCGACGATCCATACCAATGAGCTCATTAACGAGCATGAGATCATGCAGCAGGCATATGCGCAGGCGAATGAAGTCGTGAGCATGGCGACCAGACAGGCGCAGGAAATATTGGACAATGCAACGATTGAAGCCAATAATGTGCGTCAGGCGGCAATGCAGTATACGGACGATATTCTTGCAAATCTGGAAAATATTATCGGACACAGCATTGCAACCGCAGCCGGACATTATGAGGCGATGCTTCAATCATTAAATGGCTGCAATGATATTGTGAGGGCAAACCGGGCCGAATTGAATCCGGTAGAAGATCTTGAGGAGATCGACCTGAACGACGACCAGAAATCCAATGCGAATTTAGACATATTGTAACCTATACCGTTTTTATACATAAATATGCAGCCGGTTTCGAAAACGAGACTGGCTGTTTATTTGAATGGACGCTTTGTATGCCCGCTAAAGCGGGCAGATGGGAGCTAGCGTGAAATTGGAAATTTCACGATCCTGATTTGTATGCCTGCTGAAGCGGGCAGATGGGAGTTAGCGTGAAATTGGAAATTTTACGATCCTGATTTGTATGCCTGCTGAAGCAGGCAGATGGGAGTTAATGTGAAAGAAAAAATACGGAGTTTTGCGGGAGCCGTTTTTCTGGCTGCAGCGGCGGTTCTTTTTGCACCTTCCGTATGCAGCTATGCTGAGGAACCTGTCGTTGTTGTAATAGATCCGGGACATGGGGGAGAAAATCTTGGCGCAGAATACGGAGAATATACGGAAAAAGAGATCACGATGATCGTTGCCAATGCTATGTACGAGGAACTTTCCCGATATGACGGCGTGGAAGTTTATATGACCAGAACGGACGACGTTACGTTAAGCCTTGCAGACAGGGCAGAATATGCGGCGGGCGTAAATGCGGATATATTGATCGCCCTCCATTTTAATATGTCGGAAAATCATGATTTATTCGGTTCGGAGGTATGGATATCTGCATTTGGAGAAAAATATCAGGAGGGCTATGCCATCGGAGAGGCGTTTTTAAGGCAGTTTGACGAGCTGGGACTCTATAGGAGAGGAATCAAAACGAGACTGGGAGACGACGGAGACGATTACTATGGCATCATAAGGGAAGCAAGGGCAAGGGATGTTACGGGGATCATCGTGGAGCATTGCCATTTAGATCAGGAGAACGATCAGGGGTTTTATAATTCCACGGAAAAACTGAAAAATTTCGGGAAAATGGACGCCGAAGCAACCGCCCGTTATTTCGGCTTATCTTCCGAAGAAATGGGAGTTGATTACAGCGGCTACGAAAACGTAACGGTGGATCTGCCGGTATCGGCAGTCGAACCGGATCTTACGCCGCCGGACATCTGCTATATCGAATTTGTGGAAGCGGATAAGGAAGAGCGGACCGTGAAGATACGTTTGAGCGCAGTGGATTATGACAGCCATATGTTATATTACTCCTACAGTACGGACGGAGGAGAAACCTTTTCTAACTTAAGGGAATGGCCGGATGCGGATACATTTTCTTTTACCGTTTCGATACCGAACGGCAGGGCGCCCCATATCGTAGTAAACGGTTATAATGCATATGACCGCATCACTACGAGCAATGCGCTTGTGGTGGAAGGGTTTCCGCTGGTATCATGGGTAGAAGAGAGCAGCGGGGAAACGCAGACGGAAGAAGAAACGGAAACGATAACGGATATTGTGCCGGAATCCGTACAAGAAGCATGGAGTGATAAAAATACGAAGCAAAAAAAAGAGAACGAAAAAGGGACTGACCGTTCTTTTTCCGCATTTCTCAAGATTTGCGGCATCTGTATGGGAATCTTATTTTTACTGCTTATCATAGGTTATAGTTATCTTGGAAGTAAAAAACGAAAAAGACGAAGAAGATTTTAGGAAAGGATGAAATCGATGATCAATTATTTTACGGGACATTTAGAAGGATTTGTGGCATTTATCGGAATCATGTCGGCATTTGTACTGACCTGCTTTGCCGTTTCAAAATTTGCCGTTTATCTTCCTAAAGACATGGGAAGGGACTTTGCGTTTGACGGGAAAAAGTCCGCGGGAAAGCCTAGAGGCGCGGGGATCATTTTTGTATTTGTTTTTTGTATCGCGGCCCTTTTATTCGGAGAAATCGACGTAGAGAACGGTCTCTATCTTTTATTGGTCGTCGCTGCGATGCTGACAGGTTTTTTTGACGATGCGTCAAAAGCTCCTTGGGGAGAATATAAAAAAGGAATCTTTGATTTGGTGATCGCCATTGGTATTGCGGATATTTTCATGTACTTTAATTCCAGTACAGTCACCTTTGCTTTTCTTGACATCCATGTTACGCTGCCGCCTATTGTGTTTGGCATACTTACGGTCGTCCTCGTATGGGTATCCATTAATGTGACAAACTGTTCCGACGGTGTGGACGGGCTTTCCGGAACGCTTACGATCATTACGCTGGCTACTTTTTACATCATAGATATGGTGAGGGAGCGTCCGAATAATATTGATTATTTTATCTTGCTCTTTATTGTGTGCATATTAGGTTATCTGTGGTTTAATGCGACGCCGAGCAAGCTCTTAATGGGGGATGCGGGTTCCAGAGCCATGGGGCTGTTTATTGCCGTTACGGCGTTAAAGACAGGCTCGCCTTTCCTTTATATCCCGGTAGCTTTCGTGCTGCTCATGGACGGGGGACTGGGACTTGTGAAAGTATTTTTACTTCGTTTTCTTAAGATCCGTATTTTAAAAAACGTAAGGACGCCGCTCCACGATCAGGCAAGGAAAGTTTCCGGCTGGTCCAATACCCAGACGGTATTCCGGTTTGCCATTATTCAGCTTGTGATCGGTATGGCTGTCATTTATATGGTAATGCCGAAATAGTCTGACCGCATTTAAATAATTTGCAGCCGGAACAGCAGCAGATAATAAATACCGCTTAAAAATAAGAAAAACAATTTATTCAGCCCGTATCGGGCAACGGAAAGCGGCGTATCTTTTATAAGGGAATATGTCTGCGCCATACAGCAGATTCCACCGAAGGAAAGCATGGAGAGCGTTAGGAGGGGTTCTTTATTTCCAACCAGATTCACGCCGTTTGATATCTCAAAAAAGCAGGAAAAGAAATAAGTGAGGCGGACCCTTCCGATATAAGAAAAACGGGAAAAAAATCCTTTCTGCATTAAAATCCTCGGCAGCATATTAAAGAGATTGAAAAAGATCATATAGCCGCCAAGTTTCACGATATTTTCGATTCCCGACAGAATGGAAAGATCCAGTGCATCCATAAACTTTGCGCTTTCCGTTTTTTCGGGTAAAGAAGCGGTCCGGATGGAGGGACGGCTTTTCCGTTTTTTTAAAACAGGTTTTTCCCATCCCGCATATCGGAACCGCCGCCGTTTCCCTATCCGGCATCTTATGATTCCGTACAGCAGCGGCAGCCCGTACATACCGAAAAGAAAGGGCAGTTTATTTTCGACGTGCAGAGTGACAAGGACATAGCCGCAAAAATAGATCGGTCCGATATTATTGCAGAAGGATAAAAGGTATTCCGCTTCCTGAAAAGATAATTCGTTTCGTTTATAAAGATCGGAAATGACTTTTGCTCCCATTGGAAAACCGCATAAAAATCCGATGATAATGCAAAAGACCCCGCTTTCTTCCACCCCGAACAGGAAACGGGCCGCAGGACGAAGCGGCGCGCAAAGAGGCCGTACCAGATTCATACGGATCAGAATGCCGCTTAGTACCATAAACGGAAATAAGGTGGGGATCATTTTGGTAAACCATAGATTTAATGCGGACAGTGCGAAACTTACGCTTAGTTTGGGAAAGAGTAACATTCCAAAAAGCAATAACAGCGCGAAGCACAAAATTCCAATATTTTTAATAAACTTTTTATTTAAAAACATCCTCAAACCTTTAAAAGTGTTGTATACTACAAGAGTATGTTTTTATTTTTATTTCATGACTTGAAAAGTAGGGAAACCATGCGATTAGATAAATTTTTATGCGACTGCGGATACGGAACGAGAAGTCAGGTAAAACAGCTTGTTAAAAAAGGAAGGGTGACCGTAAACGGCGCGCCCTGCAGGCAGGCCGATCTGAAAATAGATGAAAAAAATGACAGAATATCGGTAGACGGGAACGAATGCGGTTATTCCCAATTTGTATATTACATGTTTCATAAACCTGCAGGATGCGTATGCGCCGTAAAGGACAATGTAAGCAGGACGGTTATGGAGTATTTAGAGAAGGAAGATGTAAAGAAAGATCTGTTTCCGGTGGGAAGACTGGATAAAGATACGGAAGGATTGCTGCTCCTGACCAATGACGGAGCCCTTTCCCACAAACTTTTATCGCCTAAAAAACATGTGCCGAAAACTTATTATGTAAAAAGCAAAAAGGCGCTTTCAAAAGAGGATGTGAAACAGCTGGAAACGGGCGTGGATATCGGCGACGAGAAGAAGACCCTTCCCGCGTCGGTAGAAGTGTTGGGACAAAGAGAGATCTTTCTGACCATTTCGGAGGGAAGATTTCATCAGATCAAAAGAATGCTATTTTCGGTGGGCAATGAAGTCGTCTACTTAAAGCGCGTTTCAATGGGCGGCCTTCATTTGGATGAAAATTTAAAACCGGGAGAATACCGGCTACTAACCGGAGAGGAAATGGAACGTTTATGCTGAAAGATATTAAGGCGGTTATTTTTGACTTAGACGGAACCCTTGTGGATTCCATGTGGATGTGGAAAAAAATCGATATTGAATATTTAGGCGGTTTCGGGCTGCAGGTTCCGGACGGGCTGCAGAAGGAAATCGAGGGATTTAGTTTTTCGGAAACGGCGGCTTATTTTAAGGAGAGGTTTCAGATACCGGATTCCCTTGATCAGATTAAAGCACAGTGGAATCTGATGGCAAAGAAGAAATACGAGACGGAAGTGTCGTTAAAACCCGGCGTAAAGGCTTTTTTAGAATTTTGTAAGAGGCAGGGCATCAAATTAGGGATCGCAACGAGTAATTCCAAAGAACTGGTAGGAGCGGCAGTAAAAGCGTTGGGAGTGGAGGAATACTTTTCCTGTATCATGACGGCTTGCGAAGTCAATAAAGGAAAACCGGCGCCGGATATTTACCTTGCCGTTGCGGACAGGCTTTCCACCGCGCCGGAAAACTGCCTTGTCTTTGAGGACATCGTACCCGGCATTCTTTCCGGAAAAAACGCGGGCATGCGCGTGTGCGCCGTGGAAGACGTTTATTCCGCGCACCAAAGGGAAGAAAAGAAGAAAACGGCGGATTATTATATTGAAGATTACATAACAATTGTAAAAGAATGGGAAAAGGGGCAGAATAAGGGATTTCTGCCGGTCTCAAAAGAAGAGATGGAGCAGCGGGGGATAGAGCAGTTGGATTTTGTTTATGTATCCGGCGACGCTTATGTGGATCATCCTTCTTTCGGACATGCCATCATTACCCGCATTTTGGAAGCAAACGGTTATCGGGTTGGCATCATTGCGCAGCCGGATTGGAAAGAGGAGAAGAGCATTACCGTTTTGGGCAGACCGAGACTTGGTTTTTTAGTTTCTTCGGGAAATATGGATTCCATGGTCAATCACTATTATGTGTCTAAAAAGCACAGGCAGACCGACGCTTATACGCCGGGCGGAGAGCCTTATAAGCGTCCCGACCGGGCGGTCGTCGTATACGGCAATCTGATCCGCAGGGTTTATAAAGACGTTCCCATCATTATCGGCGGGATCGAGGCAAGCCTGCGCAGGATGGCCCATTATGACTACTGGTCGGATTCCTTTAAACGTTCCGTACTATTGGACAGTCAGGCCGACCTGATCTCTTACGGGATGGGCGAAAAGTCTATTGTAGAGATCGCCGACGCTTTAAACAGCGGAATCGCGGTAAAGGACATCTGCTTTATTGCCGGAACCGTCTATAAAACAAAAGATATTTCGGGAATTTACGACGGCGTCTGCCTGCCTTCTTATGAGGAAATGAAGGCGGATCCTTCCCGATATGCGGACAGCTTTGCCATCCAATATCAAAACACGGATCCTTTTACGGGAAAGACTTTGATCGAGTCTTATCCGAACGGTCAGTTTGTGGTGCAGACTCCGCCTTCCCTACCCCTTACAACAGAGGAAATGGATGCGGTCTACGCTTTGCCTTTTATGAGGACGTATCATCCCTCTTACGAGGAAAAAGGCGGCGTGCCGGCGATCAATGAGATCAGATTTTCGCTGATCAGCAATAGAGGGTGCTTTGGCGGCTGTAGTTTCTGCGCCCTTACTTTTCATCAGGGACGCACCGTTCAGGTCAGAAGCCATGAATCTATTATCGAAGAAGCAAAACGCATCATACAGGATAAGGATTTTAAAGGATATATCCATGACGTGGGCGGGCCTACCGCCAACTTCCGGCATCCGTCCTGCGAAAAGCAGCTGACCTGCGGCGTCTGCAAAAACAGACAGTGTCTTTTTCCCGAGCCTTGTAACAATTTAAAGGTAGACCACAGTGATTATCTGGCGCTATTAAGAAAACTAAGGAACATTCCCGGCGTAAAGAAAGTATTTGTACGTTCCGGTATCCGTTTTGATTATTTACTTGCCGACCGGGACGATACTTTTTTTAAAGAACTGGTGGAACATCATGTCAGCGGACAGCTCAAGGTGGCTCCGGAACATATTTCTGACGCCGTTCTGTCAAAGATGGGAAAACCTAAGAAAGCGGTATATGAAAGCTTTGTGAAAAAATACGGGCAGATCAATGAAAACCTGCATAAAAAACAATTTCTGGTACCTTATCTTATGTCTTCGCATCCGGGCTCTACTTTAAAGGAGGCGGTGGAACTGGCGGAATATCTGCGTGATCTGGGCTATATGCCGGAGCAGGTACAGGATTTTTACCCTACGCCTTCTACCGTATCCACGGTCATGTACTATACCGGCATCGATCCGCGGAATAAGGCAAAAGTCTATGTCTGCAAAAACCCTCATGAAAAGGCAATGCAGCGGGCCTTGATCCAGTATAGGAATCCGAATAACTATGAACTGGTGGCAGAAGCTTTAAAGCTTGCGGGAAGAGAAGATTTAATCGGTTTTGATAAAAAATGCCTGATCAGACCGCGGAGAACGGACGGCGGACAGCTTTCCTATTACGCAGAAAAGAGGAAGGACAAAGGACAGGCTCCGCATTACGCAGAAAAGAGGAAGGACAAAGGACAGGCTCCGCATTACGCGGAAAAGAGGGCAGACAGAAGACAGGTTCCGCGTCATGCGGAGAAGAGGACGGAAGACGGTAAAAGAACTAACAGGAAAAAAACGATTAGAAATATCCATAAGAAAAAAAGCAGCGGTTAAGGATTCAGGATAAAGAAGCGGAACACAAAAGCGGGACAATAAAAAATAATAAAGGAGTTTATGCGCATATGGGAAAAAATATCGCGATCATTACAGGGGCTTCTTCCGGAATAGGGATGGAGTTTGCATTTCAGATAGACAGTCTTTACACGAAAATAGACGAAATATGGCTGATTGCCAGAAGAAAAGATAAACTGACGGATCTTGCAAAACTGCTGGAAACAAAGACAAAGGTCATTCCGACGGATCTTTCCAATCCGCTGGATCTTGAAGCGTTTTCTATCTTTTTACAGGAAAAAAAACCGAAGGTGAGAATGCTTATCAATGCCGCGGGACTTGGTTTTATGGGAAGTTTCCGCAATATTCCCTTGAAGGAACAGCTTAATATGATCGACGTAAATATTAAGGCGCTGACGCAGGTCACTTATCTTTGCCTGCCCTATATGTCTAAAAATGCAAGGATTATTCAGGTCGCTTCTTCGGCGGCGTTCCTTCCACAGAAAGATTTTGCAGTCTACGCGGCGACAAAATCCTATGTACTCAGTTTTTCAAGGGCTTTGAGCGAAGAATTAAGAAAGAGCAGAATCTATGTTACGGCAGTCTGTCCGGGGCCTGTGGACACTGCATTTTTCCCTCTCGCGGGAAAATATGGCGATGCGCTCGCTGTAAAGGAACTGATCATGGTGTCCGCGCCCAAAGTAGTAAAACAGGCTCTTTATGATTCCCATAAAAAGAAGCAGATGTCTGTTTATTCCATACCGATCAGAGCTTTTGGGATCGCGGCAAAGCTTCTTCCGCACAGACTCATTTTTTGGATCATGCGGTTTTTAAAATGACGAAAACGCTTCAATTAGGAAAGGTTCGGGCTGATGATGAAGATACAGGTTCCCAAAGGCTGTTTTGGATATATTCAAAGAAAGCATATTTTGGAAGTCATAAAGACGATCATCTATTTTTCTGTTTCGATCTCCCTTTATTTTGCGGGGATCGAAGCGACGGGAAACAATAGAAATCTATTGACGATCGTCGCCGTATTGGGCTGCCTTCCGGCCAGCAAGAGCATGGTAAGCATGATCATGTTCTTAAAGTATAAAGGATGTCCTGAAGAAGTATGGGAAAAATTAGGATCCGGCCATAAGAATCTATATACCCTTTACGATATGGTATTTACTTCTTACGATAAGAATTTTGAGATCGACCATATGGCGATCAACGATAAAGTGATATGCGCGTACAGTGGAAAAGAAAAACTGGACGAGAAGGCGTGTGAAAAACATTTATCGGATATGCTTTCCCAAAACGGTTATAAAAACATAACGGTAAAGATATTTAAAGATATTTCTAAATATGAGAAACGTTTGGAACAGTTGGAAGAGCTGGATGAACGGGGGAAGGTCTCTGAAGGGGTCAGGACGCTGATGCTTGAGATTTCTTTATAAAAGAAAGAAGGTAGGGATGTATGCGGCTTATCACCGTTACGGAAAACGACGCCGGACAAAGGTTTGATAAATTTTTACATAAATGTCTGCCGGCCGCGTCTTCCGGATTTCTTTATAAAATGCTGCGAAAAAAGAATATTACGTTAAACGATAAAAAGGCTGAGGGAAAAGAGATCTTAAAGCTGTCGGATCAGGTAAAGTTTTTTCTTTCCGACGAAACCTACGGGAAATTTGAAGGCCTGTCACTTCCGGATCTTTCGGAATATAAAAGGGCATACGATGAGCTTAAGGGGATCAGGGTCGTTTATGAAGACAAGGATATCCTTATCTTAAATAAGCCTGCCGGCATCCTTTCCCAAAAGGCGGAAACCTCGCAGCTTTCCTTAAACGAATGGGTAGCCGGGTATCTGCTCGCCGGAAAAGAGTATGGGGAAGAAACGCTGCAGCGTTTTAAACCTTCCGTATGTAACCGGCTTGACAGAAATACTACCGGACTGGTGCTTGCAGGAAAGACGCTTTCCGGGCTTCAGTTCCTTTCGGGAGCATTGAAGGAAAGAAACATCCGGAAATATTACAGGCTCTGCGTGAAAGGGCAGATTCATAAAGAAAGCGTGATAGAAGGTTATCTTCTTAAGGATCATGCCGCAAACAGAGTAAGGATTTTTCCGGAATCAGATTGGAAAATAAAAACGGCGGAAAAAGAAAAGGCGGCATATATCAAAACGGCATACAGGCCGGTGAAAGTGATGAAAGACAAAACCTTGTTGGAAGTGGAGCTGATCACCGGAAAGACGCATCAGATCCGGGCCCACCTTTCTTCGGCCGGCCATCCTCTGATCGGGGACTATAAATATGGAGATCCTGATCTGAACCGGAAATATCGGGAGACTTTTGGCATCCGTACACAGATGCTTCATGCATACCGGCTTGTATTTCCGGATCTTCCGGGAGAATACAGCCGTTTAAGTGGTAGAGAGTTTATTGCTCCTGTGCCGGAAGTATTCCACCGGATCTGCGAAGAAGCGCCCGAGAGAATTTAAAAAGGAGAAAATACTTTGGCTACATGGAATTCCAGAGGACTGAGGGGCTCCACTTTAGAAGACATGATAAACCGTACCAATGAGAAATATTTGGAGAGCGGTCTTGCCCTGATACAAAAAATCCCCACTCCGATCACTCCTATTAAAATCGATAAAGAAAATCATCATATCACGCTCGCATATTTTGAACAGAAAAGTACCGTGGATTATATCGGAGCCGTGCAGGGGATACCGGTATGCTTTGACGCGAAAGAGTGTGCGGCGGATACCTTTGCCCTTCAGAATATCCATGAACATCAGGTGGAATTTATGAGGCAGTTTGAACAACAGGGCGGGGTGGCTTTTTTCCTTATCTATTATTCTGCAAAAGATCTGTTTTACTATCTTTCTTTTGATGAACTGGAAGTTTTTTGGCAGAGAGCCAAAAACGGAGGACGTAAAAGCTTTCGATTTGAAGAGCTTTCTTTGGATTATATCCTTCCGAAAAAGCATGGGCTTTTAGTACCGTATCTGGATGCCATGCAAAAAGATCTGGCGCAAAAAGATGCGAAAGGGCATTGACAGATGGGAAGAAAACGGGTATACTACGAATAATTCACTGTGTTATCACGGTACTATAGTAGTACATTAACGTACTAAAGTAAAAGACATAAGTGTGAAAAAAGTATTTTTTTCACTCATTGTTTGTGCCGCAGGGCGGCACGATAGGAAGGTTGAATAAAAATCTGCCAAAGCGTACATAGGAACAAGGTTGAAAAATCACACCGATGCGCTGGTTTTTTAACTACGAGTTTGTGCCGGAGCCACAAACTCGAAATCGCAGAACCCAATTTGGCTCGCGGCCTTCGCAAAAAACTGCTCCGGCATGGAGGTAAAGATGAAAAAACGGTTTGTACATACACCGGAAGGTGTGCGGGACATTTATGGTCAGGAATATATGAGAAAACTTACGGTAGAGGAGTTATTACATACAAAATTCAGGAGTTTCGGTTATCAGGATATACAGACGCCTACTTTTGAATTTTTTGATGTATTTTCCAAAGAAATTGGAACGACGCCGTCTAAGGAATTATATAAATTTTTTGACAAAGAGGGAAATACTTTAGTCTTGCGGCCGGATTTTACGCCTTCTATTGCCAGATGCGCCGCAAAATATTTTATGGAAGAATCCCTTCCGGTACGTTTTTGTTATTCGGGCAATACGTTTACCAATACGTCGAATTTACAAGGAAAGTTAAAAGAAGTTACGCAGATGGGGGTGGAACTGATTGGGGACTCTTCCGTAGAGGCGGACGCGGAGACGATCGCTTTGGTGGCCGATGCGCTGTTAGCCGCAGGGCTTCATGATTTCCAAATAAGCGTCGGTGACGTGGAGTTTTTCAGGGGATTGTGCAGAGAGGCAGGGCTGACGGAGGAAACGGAACTTGCGCTGCGCGGCCTGATATCGGAAAAGAATTATTTCGGGGCGGAGGACTTGCTGATTCAGGAGAATGTTCAGGAACATTACCGAAAGAGTCTTTTAAAAGTAACGGAACTTTTCGGAAGTTATGAAGCCATTGAAGAGGCTAAAAAGCTAGTCTGCAACCCGTTATCGGAAGAAGCTTTACACCGTCTTGAGAAGCTTTATGAATGTTTAAAAATATATCAGGCGGATAAATACATTACATTTGATCTCGGTATTTTAAGCAAGTATCATTATTATACCGGAGTGATCTTCAAGGCGTATACTTACGGTATCGGCGATGCGATCGTGAAGGGCGGCAGATACGACAGTCTGCTTGGAAAATTCGGCAAAGATTCTCCGGCTATCGGATTTGTTATCGTAGTGGACGATGTGCTGGAAGCGCTTTCCAGACAAAATATCGAGACCGACGTACAGACAAACGATACGCTTGTGGTTTATTCCGACGCTACTTTCCAGCGGGCGTTAGAAAAAAGTGTGGATCTTCGCAGGGAAGGGATCTGTGTTACCCTGTGTCCGTATAAAAATAGCAAAGGACAGACGGACGAAGAGGCGGGCGGCACGGACGAAGGCTATGGAATATACCGGTCCTATGCCGAAAACAATCATTTTTCCCGTATTTTATTTCTAGAGGAGAAAGGGATCAGGGAAGTCCTTTTAACGACTACCGGCAGAATGGAGGAAAACTGGCATGAATGAAGAAACAAGGTATCTGACGTTTGCCCTCGGAAAGGGCAGGCTTGCGAAGTCGACTCTCGCCCTGCTTGAAGAGATCGGGATCACTTGCGAAGAGATGAAAGATAAATCTTCCAGAAAGCTGATTTTTGTAAATGAGGAATTGAAGTTAAAATTTTTCCTTGCAAAAGGTCCCGACGTACCGACTTATGTGGAATACGGCGCCGCCGATATCGGCGTGGTAGGAAAGGACACTCTTTTGGAAGAGGGAAAAAGGGTCTACGAAGTATTGGATCTTGGGTTCGGAAAATGCCGTATGTGCGTGTGCGGGCCCCAAAGCGCTAAAGAATTGTTAAAGCATCATGAACGGATCCGTGTCGCCAGCAAATATCCGAACATAGCAAAAGATTATTTCTATAATAAAAAGCATCAGACCGTCGATATCATCAAATTGAACGGTTCCGTAGAGTTAGGGCCTATCGTCAGGCTTTCCGACGTTATTGTAGATATCGTGGAAACCGGTTCTACCCTGCGGGAAAACGGGCTGGAGGTGTTAGAGGAGATCTGTCCTTTATCCGCCCGGATGATCGTCAATCAGGTCAGTATGCAGATGGAGTCCGAGAGAATCAAAAAGCTGATTGGCGCATTGAGAGAACATATATAAAATTGATTAAGAAAAACGTATATGGGAAAACGAGACAGAAATGAGGGAAATTATGAGAATGATTGAACTGACAAAGGAGTCAAAGAAAAATCTTTTGGAAGATCTGCTAAAAAGAAGTCCTAATAACTACGGCGAATATGAAGACACAGTTGCGGATATCGTAAAGCAGGTAAAGGAAGAAGGAGATAAAGCATTATTCGCTTTTACAAGTAAATTTGACCGCTGTGACCTGAATAAAGATACCGTTACCGTAACAAGGGCGGAAATCGACGAAGCTTATGAAAAATTAGACAAAGAATTTGTGAAAGTCATGAAAAGATCCGCCGCAAACATCCGGGCTTTCCACGAAAAGCAGTTACGGAACAGTTGGATCGATACCAAGGCGGACGGTTCCATTTTGGGGCAGCGCATTACCGCTCTTGAGAAAGCGGGGGTTTATGTTCCCGGCGGAAAAGCGGCTTATCCTTCCAGCGTATTGATGAATATCATACCGGCGAAAGTGGCAGGTGTGGAAAAGATCATAATGACGACCCCTCCGGACAGCGAAGGAAAGATCAATCCGGGAACGCTTGTGGCAGCCGATATTGCAGGAGCGGATGTGATTTATAAAGCGGGCGGCGCGCAGGCGGTGGCGGCGATGGCGTTTGGAACAGAGAGCATTCCGAAGGTAGATAAAATTACGGGGCCGGGAAATATTTTCGTGGCTCTTGCTAAAAAGGCGGTTTACGGTTATGTAAGCATTGATTCCATCGCCGGTCCCAGCGAGATCCTTGTACTGGCGGATGAAACGGCAAATCCGCGGTTTGTGGCAGCCGATCTGCTTTCGCAGGCGGAACACGACGAGCTTGCTTCCGCCATTTTGATCACGACGAGCAGTAAGCTTGCCAAGGAAGTATCGGAGCAGACGGCGCAGTTTGCAAAAGAATTGTCCAGATCGGACATTATTAATAAATCCCTTGAGAATTACGGTTATATCCTTGTGACGTCTTCTATGGAAGAGGCTATAGAAGCAGCCAATGAAATCGCTTCGGAGCATTTGGAGATCTTAACCCAAAATCCATATGAAACAATGACAAAGATCAAAAATGCCGGTGCGGTCTTCCTTGGGGAATACTCCTCTGAGCCGCTTGGAGATTATTTTGCGGGACCGAACCATGTACTGCCTACAAACGGTACGGCGCGGTTTTTCTCGCCGCTTAACGTGGACGACTTTCTGAAGAAGACCAGCATCATTTCTTATTCAAGAGACGCGCTTTTGAAGGTTCACGAAGATATTGAGCTGTTTGCAAGAAACGAAGGACTGACTGCCCATGAAAATTCGATTAAGGTGAGGTTTGACGGAAAGTAGCGTGAAATTGAAAATTTCACGATCCTGATTTGTATGCCCGCGAAAGAGAGCGGATGGGAGTTAGGGTGAGAAGTACTTTTAACTGCCTGCGGCAGTTTTCGCTCGCAGCAGAGGCTGTTTCACAAAGGCAGCATGGTTGCCTTAGAAGTACTAAGTCTCACATAGGAGAATATCCAGAGTACGGGTATTCTCAGCATCGGTTTGGGATTTCGCAAAGCGAAATCATGAAAGTTGAATGCATCTGCACAGGGAAAGGGGAAAACTGAAAAAATGGCACGGAGCACAACGGTAGAGCGGAAAACGAAGGAAACGGATATTTCACTGATCTTAAATATAGACGGCATCGGAAAAGGCGAAATCCATACGGGCATCGGATTTTTCGATCATATGCTGGAAGGATTTGCAAAACACGGTTTCTTTGATCTGAAGTGTAAGGTCAAAGGCGATCTTGCGGTAGACGGCCATCATACGGTGGAGGATATGGGGATCGTATTGGGAACGGCTATTAAGCAGGCGCTTGGCGGCAAGGAAGGAATTTCACGCTACGGTTCCTTTTTGCTGCCTATGGATGAGACATTGGTCCTTTGTGCGATCGATTTGTGCGGACGTCCCTTTTTTAGCTTTGACTGTGAATTTGCTTCAGACCGGGTGGGAGAGTTTGAAACCCAGCTTGTCAGGGAATTTTTCTATGCCGTTTCTTACAGCGCGGCAATGAACCTGCATATCAAAGTATTATCGGGGATCAACGACCACCATAAGATAGAAGCGATGTTTAAGGCTTTTGCCAAGGCGCTTGCTATGGCGGTTACAAAGGACCCTCGCATCACCAGTGTGTTAAGTACAAAAGGGAGTTTATAGGTGAAAAGGACAAAATACAGAATTTGAAACAGAAGGAGTTGAAAATGGAACAGTATCAGGTTAGAAAATTGCAGAGGCCCGTTTCTTATCAGGCGGAGATACCGGGGTCTAAAAGCATTACCAACCGGGCATTATTATTGGCTTCTATGGCGGATGGAGAAAGTACTTTAAGGCATATTCTTTTCAGTGATGATTCCAGAGCGTTTTTAGACTGTTTGGAGAAACTTGGATATGAACTTTCCGTGGATGAAAAAGAACGGATCGTTAAAATAAAAGGGGGACTTCCCTGTAAAAAAGCGCAGATCCATGTCAGAAGCGCCGGTACGACGGCCCGTTTCCTGACGGCATTTTTGGCGGCTGCCGGCGGCGAATATGAGATCTTGTCTTCAGAACAAATGGCAAAGCGTCCTATGAAGCCGT
This sequence comes from uncultured Lachnospiraceae bacterium, assembly GCA_910579805.1. Lineage (GTDB taxonomy): Bacteria > Bacillota > Clostridia > Lachnospirales > Lachnospiraceae > RGIG3002. The sequence continues at coordinate 227,358 of CAJTWM010000002.1, forward strand.
TGTGCGAAGCATTGGAAAAGCTGGGGATAGAGTTTGCTTATTATAACAGGGAATACTTTCTCCCGTTTCAGATGAAAGCAAACGGGTGCATGGGCGGAACGGTGGATTTGTTTGCAGAACAGAGCAGCCAGTTTTTGAGCGCTCTTTTAATGACGGGGCATCTTTATGAAAAGGGGTTGACAATCTGCCATACGGGTACGGAGATCGCAAGATCTTATATTGATATGACAATGAAAATGATGGAGCAGTTCGGCGGATCCGTAGTACGGAAGGGACAGACTTATTATGTTTATCCCACCGGTCCATATCAGGCGTTGGACTATCGGATCGAACCGGACGTTTCCGGAGCCGGGTATTTTTTCGCGATGGCTGTTCTGACAGGCGGGGAAGTTCTTGTAAAGGACGTGCATTTCGATTCCCTGCAGGGAGATATTCAGTTTTTGGAGATTTTAAAACGGCTGGGCGCTAACGTGACCGATACTCCGGAAGGGGTAAAAGTGTCCGGACCTGAAAACGGCTGCTATAGCGGCATCGATGTAGATATGAACGACTGTTCGGATCAAACGATGACAATGGCGGCGCTGGCCGTATTTGCAAAGTCACCTACCGTTATCCGTAATATCGGCCATATCAGGCTGCAGGAGTCAGACCGGATCCATGCAATCGTGACGGAGCTTACAAAGCTTGGAATCCTTTGCGAAGAAGGGGAGGACAGTATTACGATCCATCCGGGGGAACCAAAGCCGGCGGCCATTGATACTTATCACGATCACAGGATGGCTATGGCATTTTCCCTGATTGGGTTGAGAGCTGACGGGATCGTGATCAACGATCCGGGATGTACGGCGAAAACCTTTGAGAATTATTTTGAACTTTTAGATGACGTGATAAATAGTAATATCAAAGTTATGCGCTAAAAAGCGCGGAAACGAGGAAAATAGGATGCAGCAGAAAAAATTTGTCCCCTGTATTTATCTTTATCAGGGAAAAGCGGTAAAGGACCTTAAGGATAAAACGATAGTGAATATGAATCCGGTAGAGCTTGCCAAATATTACAGTGATAACGGCGCGGATTCGCTGCTTGTTTTTGACTTGTCAAGAGGGGATACGGAACATGAAGAGGCGTTGGATGTGATCAAAGCAATCTGTACCTCTGTGGAGATCCCTGTGATAGGAGCAGGGAACGTACATAGGATGGAAGACGTCAAAAAGCTGCTTTATGCCGGATGCAGACAGGCGGCGTTAAATTACAGTAAGCCCGAAAATGTAGAAATTACGGAAGAAGTTTCTTTAAAATTCGGAAAGGATAAGATTGTGGTATGTTATAATGGGGCAGACGCGATCTACCGGCATAAGGAGCTGATCGAAAGTTATGTGGGGGAACTGATCCTTGTGAATACGGCTGCAATCAAAGAATCTTATTTTGCCTGCAGCGTTCCTACCATTATATCTTTGCCGGAGGTTTCACTGGACAAACTTTTTGAGATATTGGGACATGCTTCTGTCAGCGGAATCACAGGCAATGCGGTAAACGATAATGCAAAGGAGCTTACAGCCATGAAAAATATGTGCAAGAGCAACGGGATCCCGGTTCATATGACCGAGCCGGCTCTTTCCTTTAGCGACTTTAAGTTAAACTCCGACGGGATGATCCCTGTAGTAGTACAGGATCATAAAACGGATCAGGTACTGATGGTCGCTTATATGAATGAAGAGGCGTTTCAGAATACGCTCCGCACAGGACGTATGACATATTACAGCCGCAGTAGAAAAGAGCTTTGGATAAAGGGAGAAACGAGCGGGCATTATCAGTATATGAAATCATTAACGGCGGACTGTGATAAAGATACCCTGCTTGCGAAGGTTTCTCAGGTAGGAGGCGCCTGCCATACGGGAAGTTATAGTTGTTTCTTTAACGAAGTCGTTCCGGGCGAGTATGACGTTTCCAATCCCCTTAAAGTTTTTGAAGATGTTTTTTCAGTGATCAAAGACAGAAAGGTAAATCCGAAGGAAGGTTCCTATACGAATTATCTGTTCGATAAAGGGGTAGATAAGATTTTAAAGAAACTTGGCGAAGAGGCTACGGAAATCGTGATCGCAGCCAAAAATCCGAACGCCAATGAGATCAAATATGAGATCTGTGATTTTCTCTACCATATGATGGTTCTTATGGTGGAAAAAGGCGTTACTTGGGAAGAAATTACAGAAGAACTGGCAAAACGGTAACATAAAATCTCCGGCAGACAACTTTGTGGCCTGTCCGGGGAATTTTTATTTTTTCATTTTCATATGATAAATGTGTAAAGAAGTTTGTGACGTTTATGGCGCTGACGCCGTAGGCGGCATGTCCGGACGTGTGAAAAGATCCCTGAGTATATGGAAAAAGGAAAGAAGAGGAATGGTAATGGATCATGTTTCTACCGATACAAAATTGAAACTTGTACAGATGATACGGGCTGAAAATCAGGAAAACCGCATGAAGATGCGTTCCAGGGAACAGCTGGTGAATTATGGAAGTTACGGGTATAGAGACGCGTCTTTTTCAGAAAAGGAAACCAATCCGTTTTTAGGGCTGCGCATCAGGATCGGAGCCGCATTTCTATTATTTTTAGGATTTCTTTTTTTAGATTATACAGGACTAAAGATGGGAAATGTGGGAGCCGGAGAGATCGTCTCGTGGATCGATTCCGGCACTTCAATAAAATTCATTGATTTTATTGATAATTTCACTTATACTTTATCTGAGTAAAAATGTATAAGGACGAGACACGTCTGGAAGTATAAATCTATATAAAATAGGAGATGCGCATGATAAAACCTGCATTATCGGATGAAATATTATTAAAAATAGAAAAACCGGCCCGTTACATCGGGAACGAGATAAACAGCGTGATCAAAGACAAAGAAAAGACTGACATACGGTTTGCCATGTGCTTTCCGGATGTCTATGAAATCGGTATGTCTCATTTGGGGATACAGATTTTATATGATATGTTGAACCGCTTTGACGATACATGGTGCGAACGTGTCTATTCACCGTGGACAGACCTTGACAAGATCATGAGGGAGAGAAACATCCCGCTTTTTGCACTGGAATCACAGGAACCGGTCAAAAATTTTGACTTCCTTGGGATCACGCTTCAGTATGAAATGTGCTACACCAATATCCTGCAGATTTTGGACCTGTCCCAAATCCCGATTTTGTCCGAAGAAAGAGGCGATGACGATCCCATTGTGATCGGAGGAGGCCCCTGTAGTTATAATCCGGAGCCGATTGCCGATTTTTTCGATATTTTTTATATCGGAGAGGGAGAAACGCAGTATAGGCTTTTGCTCGATACTTATAAAGATAACAGGAAGAACGGCAAAACAAGGGAAGAGTTTTTATATCGGGCAGCCCAGATCCCCGGTATGTATGTTCCGCGCTTTTATGAAGTAAAGTATAAAGAGGATGGAACCATCGCTTCTTTTTTACCTACAAGGGAAGGCGTTCCGAAGACGATCGTAAAGGAACTGGTCACGGATCTGTCCGATACTTATTATCCGGAAAAACCGGTGACGCCTTTTATTAAAGTAACGCAGGACAGGGTGGTATTGGAGATTCAGAGAGGCTGTATCCGCGGCTGCCGGTTCTGTCAGGCAGGACAGCTTTACCGTCCGGTCAGGGAACGGGACGTAGAAGTGTTAAAGCATTTCGCAATGGAGATGCTAAAAAATACGGGGCACGAAGAAATTTCGTTAAGTTCGTTAAGTTCCAGCGACTATTCTCAGTTAGATGAGCTGATTTATTTTCTAATAGAGGAATGCAGGAAAAAAAAGATCAATATTTCCCTGCCGTCTCTTAGGATAGACGCTTTTTCTTTGGATATTATGAATAAAGTGCAGGATGTAAGAAAGAGCAGCCTTACTTTTGCACCGGAAGCAGGAAGCCAAAGGCTTCGGAATGTGATCAATAAGGGATTGACTGAAGAAGTCATTCTGAACGGGGCGAAGCTGGCGTTTGAAGGCGGATGGACAAGGGTTAAGCTTTATTTTATGCTGGGCCTTCCTACGGAAACGCCGGAAGATATCAGGGGAATAGCGGAGCTTTCCAATAAGATCGCCGCCGTTTTTTATGAAACCGTTCCTAAAGAAAAACGAAACGGTAAAGTACAGATCGTAACAAGCACTTCCTTTTTTATTCCTAAGCCCTTTACTCCTTTTCAGTGGGCTGTCATGAATACAAAGGAAGAGTTTATCGAAAAGGCTTATCTGACAAAAAAGGCGGTTACCGAGCAGTTGAACCAAAAAAGTATCAAATATAACTGGCATGAAGCGGATGTAAGCGTTTTAGAGGGCGTATTGGCACGAGGAGACAGAAAAGTTGCGAAGGTGATCCTGAAAGCTTACGAAAAAGGATGCCTGTTCGATTCATGGAGTGAATATTTCCGATACGATCTATGGATGGAGGCTTTTAAAGAGTGCGGGGTCTCTATCGATTTTTATACTACGAGGAAAAGGGATCTGGATGAAATTTTTCCGTGGGATTTTCTGGACTGCGGCGTAACGAAAGAATTCCTGAAACGGGAATGGTTAAAGGCTTTGAAGGAAGAGATTTCCCTTCATTGTAAGGAGCAGTGTCAGGGCTGCGGGGCAAACCGGTTTGGCAGCGGAATATGTTTTGAAAAATAAGCGGCTTGTTAGAGCGGACGATGGGAGCAGAGATGAAGCTTAGAATTAAATTTACAAAATCCGGAGTTATGAAATTTATCGGACATTTGGATATGATGAGATATTTTCAAAAGGCAATGAGGCGGGCGGATATTGATATTGCTTATTCCACAGGGTTCAGCCCGCATCAGATCATGTCTTTTGCCGCTCCTTTGGGAGTCGGGCTGGAGAGTAACGGCGAGTATTTTGATATTGAGGCGGTTTCCGTAACGAATGCCTCAGATATGAAAAAGGCGTTAAACGCGGTTATGGCAGAAGGAGTCCGGGTGGAAGGGATATGGGAGCTGCCGCAGGAGGCGGGAAACGCTATGGCAAGCGTTGCGGCAGCCAGATACACGGTTCGCTTTGACGCCGGATATGCCGTTCCCTTCGATTTGGGAGAAGCAGTGGAACGCTTTATGGAACAGGAACAGATCAGGGTCACAAAGCAGACTAAAAAAAGCGTAAAGGAAATGGATCTGAAACCGTATATTTATGAAATGAAAGCGGAAAACGGATTAGTAAGCCTTTTTGTGGACGCCAGCAGTTCCGGTAATATTAAACCCGGTCTTGTCATGGAAACTCTTTTTTTACAAAACGGACAGGTGTTTCCGGAATGCATCTTAAAGATAACGAGAGAAGATACTTATGCCAATACTGGCACGAAAGAACAACCTGTCTTTGTACCGTTAGGGGAGATCGGATATGCATTCTGAAAAAGGAAAACTGCTGGTCACGCCTTATCAGGACAAGATCCTTTCTCTTCTGATCAAAGATAACAGGCTCTTATCCGCCAATGCGTTTCCTAAAGAAGGCAGTCTTTTAAACAGCATTTATATCGGTAAAGTAACAAATGTGGTAACCAACATTGACGCGGCGTTTGTAGAGATCTTTCCCGGCCAGATATGTTTTCTGCCTTTAGCGGAAAGTAAAAACGCACGCTTGACGAACCGCAGTTTCGACGGGCGTCTGATTGCAGGCGATGAGATCGTCGTGCAGGTAGTAAGAGAAGCGGTAAAGACAAAGCAGCCGGTTCTTTCAGCCAATCTTTCCTTTACGGGAACATACTGCGTTGTGACAACCGGAGAAAAACGTCTCGGATTTTCCGCTAAGCTGAATGAAACCGAAAAAGCAGCGTTAAAAAAATATGTATCTGCCATGAAAGACAGTATAAACAGGGAAAAGTTCGGTTATGTGATCAGGACAAACAGTAGAGAGCTTTCAGGAAATTATCAAGTCTTAAAAGAGGAAATGTTAAGTCTTACGGATAAGGCGGAAAGCTTATTAAAGACAGCCGAACATAAGACCTGTTACAGCAGGCTTTGGGAAGGCGCGGATTCTTATCTTGACGGAGTCCGCCTTGTTTATCAGTCCGACTATGACGAGATCATAACTGACGATAAGGAGATTTATGAGGTTCTTTGCCGGTCAGGTATTTGTACGGAAAGGGTCAGGTTTTATGAGGATGCCCGTCTGCCATTACAGAAATTGTATTCCGTTGAAACAAAACTTTCTGAGGCGCTTTCTAAAAATGTATGGCTGAAATCAGGAGGCTATCTTGTGATCGAACCGACAGAAGCGCTTACGGCGATCGATGTGAATACGGGAAAATCCGTTGCCGACAGAAATGCGGAGGAACATTATTTTAAGATCAACTTAGAAGCGGCGGAAGAGATTGCCGTTCAGTTAAAATTACGCAATATATCCGGTATGATCCTTGTGGATTTTATCAATATGAAGTCAAAAGAAAAAGAAACCCGGCTTTTAGCCAGATTAAAAGAGCTTTTAAAGAAAGACGGCGTAAGGACAAGCGTGATTGATATTACCGGTCTTGGGCTTGTTGAGATCACAAGGAAAAAGATAAATAAACCGCTGGCGGAGCAGTTAAAAGCAGGGGGAGAAAGACGGTCATGAAATTTTTAGGGATGGAAAAAGTAAGGGACGGAAAATATTTAAAAAATTATGAGATCCATTATTTAAATAAAGCGGGTACAGAAAAAACTTATGAAATCGTAAGCCGCAGAGATCTGGCCGCACCCGAAGAGTTGGGAAAAAGGGTGAGCGGCGTTTCCATTATCGGGCTAAAAGAAAATACGCTGCTTTTACTGAAAGAATTTCGTATGGGCGTGAACAGACAAGTATATAATTTATGCGCAGGGATGCTCGAAGAGGGAGAAACGATAGAAGATTGCGTGGAAAGAGAGCTTTTTGAAGAAACCGGACTGAAAGTAAAAAAGATCCTTGAAGTTTTACCGGCTTCTTACGCGGCCGTCGCGGTCTCCGATATTAAAACCCATATTGTATTTGCCGAAGTTATGGGTGAATTTGAAGATCATACTTCCTGCAATGAAGAAATAAAGGCAGGCTTTTTTACAAAAGAAGAGGTAACCGCGCTTTTAAAAACAGAGGAATTTAGTTCAAGGGCGCAGTTGGCGGCGTTTTTCTTTGTAAAAGGAGGACTTTGCCCCGATAGCTTTTCCGTATAAAAGCGCTATATAAAAAACAGCGGGAAAGTCAGTAGGAAGAGCAATCAGGAAAGAAGGAAGATCAATTAGGAAAGCAGGGAAAGTCAGCAAAAGTCAGTGAAAAAGTCAGGGAAAATTTGATTGACATTAATAGGCAGTGATGGTATTATATATGAGTATGCCGCATAGCGAGGCAAAAGAGTGCCAAGCGCACCGCCGAAGCTAGCGAGTAAACGGGTGAAACCGTGAATAGGAGGTGCCTATATGTACGCAATTATTGCAACAGGTGGAAAACAGTATAAAGTTTCCGAAGGAGATGTGATCAGAGTTGAAAAACTTAACGCAGAAGAAGGAAATACTGTAACATTTGATCAGGTTATTGCTGTAAGCGACAATGCTCTTAAGGTAGGAAACGACGTTACTAACGCTTCTGTAACAGGAACCGTTATGGAACAGGGCAAAGGGAAAAAGGTTATCGTTTATAAATATAAAAGAAAAACCGGCTACCATAAGAAAAACGGTCATAGACAAGCATACACTAAGGTTAAGATCGATAAGATCAACGCTTAATCATTAACAAAACAAAGTCTAAATCATTTGGTTTTGATCAAGGTTAAAATGTATGACTACTGTAATAATCAGAAAGTCAGGACAAGATGAATATAAAAGTTTTACTTGTATGGGTCACGCAGGATACCGGAGATTTTCAAAGGATATTGTCTGCGCCGCCGTTTCCGTTTTGGTGATTAATGCGGTGAACTCTTTAGAAGAGCTTGCCAATGAGGATATTTCCTGTACGGCTGATGAAAAAACGGGATTTATACAATGTACTTTTAATAAAGAGATCTCCGCGCAGGGAACTCTTCTTATGGATTCGCTCGTACTTGGCTTAAGCCATATTGAAAAAGAATATGGGAACAAGTTTTTAAAACTAACATTTGAGGAGGTGTAAAGCTATGTTAAATATGAACCTTCAATTTTTTGCTCATAAAAAGGGTGTTGGTTCTACCAAAAACGGTAGAGATTCCGAATCAAAAAGATTAGGAGCAAAAAGAGCTGACGGTCAGTTCGTTAAAGCAGGAAATATTCTTTACAGACAGAGAGGAACTAAGATCCATCCGGGTGTGAACGTAGGTCTCGGCGGAGACGATACCTTGTTTGCATTGGTTGACGGCGTGCTTAGATTCGAAAGAAAAGGAAGAGATAAAAAACAGGCTTCTGTTTATCCTGTAGAGAAATAATGCACTTACTTAGGCTTCAAACGTTTTTGGTTTGAAGCCTTTTTGGTTTCAGATTGATTTTCAATTTAAAAGATTTTCCATTGATCTTTAATTCAAAGGAGCGGTTTATGTTTGCAGACAGAGCAAAAATATATGTAAAAAGCGGAAAAGGCGGCGACGGACATGTCTCTTTCAGGCGGGAAAAATATGTTCCAAACGGTGGCCCTGACGGCGGCGACGGCGGTCATGGGGGAAACGTGATTTTTGAAGTGGACGAAGGGCTGAATACTCTTACTGACTTTAGACATATCAGAAAATATGCAGCACAGAATGGTGAAACAGGCGGAAAGAAAAATTGCCGTGGTAAAAACGGGCAGGATATGGTCATTAAAGTACCGGCAGGTACTGTGATCAAAGAAGCCGAAACAGGTAAGGTGATTGCCGATATGTCCGGTGAGAATAAGAGAGTCGTTTTGTTAAAAGGCGGTCGTGGCGGCAACGGTAATCAACATTATGCGACCAGCACGATGCAGGCGCCTAAATATGCACAGCCCGGACAACCCTCCAAAGAATTGGAACTTTTGCTGGAATTAAAAGTGATTGCGGACGTAGGACTGGTGGGATTCCCGAATGTAGGAAAGTCTACTTTTCTTTCCCGCGTTACAAATGCCCGCCCTAAAATTGCAAATTACCATTTTACTACATTAAATCCGAATCTTGGAGTGGTAGATTTAGAAGATGCAAAGGGATTTGTGATTGCGGACATTCCGGGACTGATTGAAGGCGCTTCCGAAGGGGTAGGTCTGGGACATGAGTTTTTGCGCCATATTGAACGGACCAAAGTCATGATCCACATCGTGGACGCGGCCTCTACCGAAGGAAGAGATCCTGTTTCGGACATTTATGCTATCAATAAAGAATTGGAAATCTATAATCCTGAGATCGCACGGCGTCCGCAAGTCATTGCCGCCAATAAGATCGATATGATCTATGGAGAGGATACGGCGGTTGACCGGATCCAGACAGAATTTGAACCGAAGGGGATAAAAGTTTTTCCTATTTCAGCCATAAGCGGTGAGGGAGTAAGGGCGTTATTATATTATGTCTCTTCTTTGTTGGATACTTTGGATGACGCTCCTGTTATTTTCGAACAGGAATATTTTCCAGATCTTGCTTTTGCCGATACTACGGAACCTTTTGCGGTATCTTTTGACGAAGAAGCGGGAGAGTATGTGGTGGAAGGGCCTCGAATCGAAAAAATGCTTGGTTACACTAACTTAGAATCCGAAAAGGGATTTATCTTTTTTCAAAATTTCTTGAAGGATACGGGTATTCTTGAACAGCTTGAGGCTTTGGGGATCGAAGAGGGAGATACGGTGCGGATGTACGGCCTTTCTTTCGATTATTACAAATAACAAAATGGATCATGCGCTAAACAGCGCAGAAATGAGGATAACTATGACAAGTAAACAGCGCGCTTATTTAAAAAGTCTTGCGAGTACGCTTGATCCGATCTTTCAGGTCGGAAAAGCCAGTCTGACGCCGGAACTTACGGAAGCGGTAGGAGAGGCCTTTCATACGAGGGAACTGATCAAAGTGGCCGTCTTAAAAAATTGTTTCGACGATCCGAGGGAGATTGCCGGAATGCTCGCAGAAAGAACCCATTCACAGGTTGTCCATGTGATCGGGAAGAAAATTGTATTATATAAAGAAAGTAAGGACAATAAAAAGATCGAATTACCGGAATAAACGGCCTTGGAACGCTCTTTCAGGCAAAATGACTTTGCTAATATTTTAACAAAACATATCGGCGTTTTTGGCAATATTTTGTCAATCATTACAATTTTTAATTATTTCCGAATTTGCCCTTGTAATATTCTATGATTGTATTAAAATAAATACAATGATAATTATTTGTCAAACTTTATTTTATCAAGGAGAGTGCTGTTATGGATCATAAGAAAAAAGTGGGCATTATGGGTGGTACGTTTAATCCGATTCATTTAGGACATATGTTAGTTGCAGAAAATGCTTTTGAGACCTACAATTTAGATGAAATTTTATTTGTACCAAGCGGGATTCCTTATATGAAAGAAGATGTGCTCGATGCTAAAACAAGGATCACTATGACGGGTATCGCGATTGAAGATAACTCACATTTTGCATTATCTACGATAGAAGTAGACCGTGACGGCAATTCGTATTCCTATGAAACGATCAGAGATTTAAAAGCGGCAAATCCGAATGTGGAATATTATTTTATTGTTGGGGCAGACTCTTTATTTAAGATGGAAAAATGGAAATGCCCTGAAAAAATTTTTAAAGAAGTAACGATTCTTGTCGCAAGAAGACTCAGTAACGACGGACCAGAGTTAGCGGCGCAGATAGAGATGCTGAAGAAAAAATATGAGGCCGATATCCGCCTGCTTCCTATCAATTGTGTAGATATTTCATCCACAAGGATCAGGGAAAAAGTTAAGAAACATAAGTCGATCCGATATATGGTTCATTATCGTGTAATAGAATATATTGAAAAAAATCATATTTACTGGTCGGAAGATGAGTAGCTTTTGGGGAAAAGCTTTCAACTTCTCATTAAGCAATATTACAAGACGGGGATTGCAATATGCAGGGAATTAGATTCATGAAAGCAAGTATGAAAAACGTTGATACCAAAAAGATACGAAAAGCAATGGAAAAAGTGCAGGATGAGAACAGGTATGAGCATACGTTAGGAGTCACTTATACCGCAACTGCGCTTGCCATGTGCTATCATTGCGACTTGCACAGCGCAGAGATTGCCGGTCTTCTCCACGATTGTGCAAAATGTATGGATAATGCTAAAAAAATCCAGATTTGTGAAAAACATAATATTCCGGTCAATGAAGTGGAAAGAAAAAATCCTTCTCTTTTACATGCGAAAGCAGGTAGTTTTATCGCCATGGATACTTATGGCATTACTGATACCGACATCATTAACGCCATTTTGAATCATACGACCGGAAGACCCAATATGAGCCTTTTAGAAAAGATCATCTATGTTGCTGATTATATTGAACCTAATCGGAAAAAGGCGCCTAATCTCTCGGAGATCAGACAGATTGCTTTTACGGATCTGGATAAAGCGCTGCTTATGATCTTAAGTGATACGCTTACTTACTTAACGGCGGGCGGCGGCGAGATAGACGTTATGACAAAAAAGGCATATGAATATTATCAGGCTAAAGCGGAAAAACAAAATAAATAGAGATGGGATATTAATTAAGGATGCTGAATTAGGGGACATTAATATTGTAGTTTTTCTGATAATTCAGGTTCTGTAATAATGTTAAAGGCATATTGAGGCGGATTGCGTAGTAACGTTGTCGGCATATCGGATTAAATATTAATATCATATTAATATTAGAAATAACCGGTTATAGGTCAGGAAAGGAATATAAGTATTAAATGGAAGATTCAAAAACTTTATGTAAAATGGTAATTGCTGCGCTGGAAGACAAAAAAGCTGAAGACATCAGTATCATTGATATCAGCGAAGTTTCGGTGATTGCGGATTATTTTATTATCGCAAGCGGTTCTAACCGCAGCCAGATTCAGGCATTATGCGATCATGTAGAGGAGACGCTTGGCCGTGCAGGAGTCTTGGTGAAGCAGATAGAAGGGTACGATAATGCAAATTGGGTATTGATGGACTTCAGGGACATCATCGTACACATCTTTGATAAGGAAAATCGTTTATTTTATGACTTGGAACGTATTTGGAGCGATGGGAAAAAGATAGAAAAAACCGCTGTTTTATAAAAGGAAAACAGCGGTTTTTTATGTTCCGCTATCTGTACGGCCAATCTGAACCGGCGCTTTGCATTATTGGATGTTAGTGCATGACGCGAAATACTCCGAAAACTTTTCCGAGTATCTTACAATCTTCCACAATGATCGGCTCCATCGTATCATTCTCAGGCTGCAGCCTGATATGCCCGTCTTCCTTATAAAAGGTCTTAACAGTAGCAGAGTCATCAATGAGAGCTACAATGATATCTCCGTTTTTGGCAGTAGAGCAGGATCTTACAAATACCTGATCTCCATTTTGGATACCGGCATTGATCATAGATTCGCCTTTTACCTTTAGGGCAAACGTTTCCCCGCTCGGAACATATTCCGCCGGAATAGGGAAATACCGTTCTACATTTTCTTCGGCAAGGATCGGTGTACCTGCTGCAACCGTTCCAATCACGGGTATGCTTACCATTTCTGTTCGAACCATCTGAAAACTGTCGTCACAGATTTCTATTGCCCTTGGTTTGGTGGGGTCTCTGCGGATATAGCCGTTCTTTTCAAGGGTTTCTAAATGAGAATGTACAGATGAAGTTGATTTTAAATGTACGGCCTCACAAATCTCACGAACTGCAGGGGGATAACCCCTTTTTAATATTTCCTGCTTAATATAATCCAATATTTCCTGCTGTTTAGCGGTAATCTTGCCAGCGCTCATTTCATATCCTCCTTTTAATAAGTGATTAGCGGTTATGGTTAATCTGATATTAGCATAACACAATATAAAGAAAAAAGCAAACATATATTCCAAAAATTTGTTCGATTTTTTTCTCGAACTCTATTGACAACGGAATAAATGTTCGATACAATACAACTCAAGAACGTTAGTTCGCAACATTTGTTCTATTCTAAAAGTGGAGGGCATTTATGAAAAAAGCAGACATTGACCGTATCGACGAACGAATCAGGAATAATAAATACAGAAGGCAGAGAGAACTGAAAAAACATTTCCTTATATCCGTATGTATGATTTGCCTGACGATTTTTCTTACTTTCACTATTTTTTCCATACGGACAGATGCTAAAGATGCTTCTGAGACTATGGAGATCAAATATTATACAAGCATTGCCGTTACCAGCGGAGATACGCTTTGGACGATTGCCTCCGAGCATAAAGGGATTCATTATGATTCGGAAACCGATTATATAGAAGAGGTCATGCATATAAATGCTTTAAAAAATGAAACGATTTATGCAGGACAGCATCTTGTTATTCCTTATTATTCAACTGAAGGATTGAAATAGTTTTTCAAGACAGTTTATAGCTTTCCAAGATAGTTTATGCTTTCTCTAAATTATAAAATCCTAACCCTTACTTATTTTCACGCAATTTTACGACCCGGGCAGCTTTTCTGCGTCGTTCGTCTTCAATAGCTGCATAATGTTTTCTTGTAGTATTTACGTCTTTATGCCCTAAGACATCCGCTACCAAATAGATATCTCCGGTTTCCTGATAGAGAGTAGTGCCATAAGTGCTTCTCAATTTGTGTGGGGTTATCTTTTTTAAAGTAGTAACATTTGAAGCATATTTTTTAACCAGATTTTCCACGGCGCGTACGGAAATACGCCTGTTCTGCATGGAAAGAAACAGCGCGTTTTCGTGTCCGGTCTGTGGAATGATATGATTTCTTTGTTCTAAATAATCCTTAAGCGCCTGTTCCACTTCTTCTCCAAAGTAAAGCACCGTTTCATATCCGCCTTTTCTGCGGATCTTCATGCCGTTTGTTTCGAAGTTCAGGTCTGTAATATCCAGTCCCACACATTCTGAAACACGGATACCGGTACCAAGCAGAAGTGTGAGCAGGGCGATATCTCTGACTTTTGTTTTTTCATGATATTTGGCCTGCGATTTTGTTAATTTTTCTCCGTCTTCGACCATGTCGAGCAGAGTTGCTACTTCATTTGGTTCTAATCTTACGATCTCTTTTTGATGCTGCTTTGGCAGTGGAACTAAAACGGCAGGATTTTTTTCAATCAGTTCATTGGTATAATAATAATTATAAAAACTTCTGAGAGAAGCAAGTTTTCTGGATTTTCCACGTTCTTCATTGGTGATTTCTTTTCCGTTTTTTTCGTAAAGACTTACATATTCAACGTATTCCTGAATATCTTCCCGTGTAAGTTTGTCCAAAATAGATAACGGAAATTCCGTAATTTCTATTTTGGAACATACGCTGTTGTTTTCATGTAAAAATTCAAAGAAAACACGAAGGTCGTAAGCGTAAGCGAGACGGGTACGGCTTGAAGTCGTTTCTTCAATCCCTCTAAAGAAAGATTTACAAAAACCGGGCAGTTCTTTTAAAAGTTCTCTCATCTTTAGCACATTTTTTTTATTTTGTTCGTCGTGATAATTTTTATTTTCCAATTTTAGGTCCATCCTTTTATATTTCCCGTTTGTATGGCGGTAAACATTCTTTCTTTTACTCCCGGGTTTTCTTTGTTAAGCTGCTGCAATAGGTCATGTACATATTCCCTTTTGGTGTATCCGTCTGCAGGGCAGGGGCTTTTTACTACAGGGACATGATGTTTATTGACAAAGCCGATCACGTCTGCTTCACTCATATAAATAAGAGGCCTGATCACGGTAAGGCACGTCCTGTCTAAAAAAGTGACCGGTGAAAAAGTATGGAAACGCCCTTCAAATACAAGCGATAGCAGCATTGTTTCTACAACGTCATCTTTATGATGAGCATAGGCCACTTTATTGCAGCCGGCAGCCTTGACGGCGTCATTCAAAGCGCCCTTACGCATTTTAGCACACAAAGAGCAAGGATTTGATTCCTTTCTTTGGTCAAATACAATGTCTGCAATGTCGGTTTTTATAATCGAATATTTTACGCCTAGGTCCTTACAAAGCGTTTCTATACCGCTTAGATCCAGATTTTGAAACCCGAGATCCACAGTAACGGCATGGATATCAAATTTTTTAGGGTAAAAGCATTTCAATCCGTTCAGGGCATAGAGGAGAGTAAGACTGTCTTTGCCTCCTGAAATGCCTATGGCTATGTTATCGTTTTCTTCTATCATGTTGAAATCGTCCGCAGCCCGCCTTACATAACTCATTACTTGTTGTAGTCTCATAAATTTGTACCTGTTAATATTGATCCTTAATTTTATTTTTAAGCGGCTTTGTTAAGCGCTTACTATTAATTGTAGCGTTGAAAAGAGAATCATGCAATATTTTCTAATTTTTTTCTTAAAAATAGTATGTAATGAATACAAACAAGGAAAAAAATGTTATAATAATTTCTGAAAAGGAGAAGTAGTCATTATGAAATTTCGTATCGATAAAAAGTATATTCATTGGGGTGTGACCGCTTTTTTTGTGATCGGCGCCAGTATTGTATTATATTATATTATTTTTCATGCTTCAAGTTTTAATACAAGGATTCAGTCCGCAATCAATATTGCTATGCCAATCATAGACGGAATGATCCTTGCTTATCTTTTGACACCGCTTGTAAACGGATTGGAAAGCAAGATGCTCATCCCTCTTTTCCAAAAAGGAAATATTGAATTAAATACGAAAAATAGAAAGAGAATGAGAGCGGTATCCATTGTTCTTACATTAATCATCGTTATCTTTTTGATTTATGCATTTTTTGCAATGGTAATTCCCCAGTTATTAAAGAGTGTGCAAAGTATTATTTTTCAGTTTCCCGTTTATGTTAATAATTTGGAGACTTTTATTACAAAACTGCTTGCTAATAATCCTGATATTGATGATTTCGCAACTGAGATGCTGGATAAGTATTCCTCTCAGATCAGCGATTGGCTCAACAACAGTGTCATTCCTCAGATGAACGGGATCATCAAGTCGCTTTCTTTGAGCGTTTTAAGTTTTTTAAAATCAATTTGGAATTTGATTATTGGTTTTATTATTTCTATTTATATTTTAGGTAGTAAAGAAACTTTTTGTGGTCAGGCAAAGAAAATGGCCTATGCATTTTTTGACAGAAAGACGGCAAATTCCATTATCAATGATTTTCGTTTTACGCATAAGACCTTCAGTGGGTTTATCAGTGGTAAAATACTGGATTCTTTTATCATCGGATTGATTTGCTTTCCGTGTATTACGCTTATGGATATGCCATATACAGTATTGATCAGCGTTATCATCGGCGTCACAAATGTAATCCCGTTTTTCGGACCCTATCTTGGAGCCATACCGAGCGCATTCCTGATCTTACTCATTAATCCGGTCAAATGCCTCTATTTCATTATATTTATACTGATCTTGCAACAATTTGACGGTAACTTTTTGGGACCTAAGATCTTAGGGGAATCCACAGGGCTTTCCAGTTTTTGGGTTATTTTTTCTATTACGATATTCGGCGGTATGTTTGGAATTTTTGGCATGATCATCGGAGTACCTATTTTTGCAGTATTCTATGCTTTTGTCAGGAAACACACCAATTCTTTCTTACAGAAAAAAGGACTGCCGGTAAAAACGGACAAATATACACAGGTTGAGATCATTACCTCAGAGAATACTTTTAGGGAATTAAAAGATATTCCGGGAAACGGAAAAGAAAAAACGTTGAAACTTTCTAAAAAGGTCAATACGGCTAAAACAGGATCTGCAATATCAGCTAATCCGGAAACGGACGGTCAAAAACCGGATAAGATAAAGGAAAAAACAAACACAGAGAAATAAGCGGGCGTGTAGAAAATCCTTTATCAATTTGTAAAGGGCAGGAGAGAAGTAATATGCGTTTTGTGATACAAAGGGTACAGTATGCGGAGATTACCGTAGATCATAAGAATATTGCGTCTATTCAAAAAGGATTTCTTGTGTTGGTCGGAATCAGCGCTGACGATACGAAAGCGATCGCTGATAAAATGATACAAAAATTAATCCACTTAAGAATATTCGAAGATGAAAACGGAAAAACAAATCTGGATCTGAATGCCGTTTCAGGTGAAATGTTAATCGTCTCGCAATTTACTCTTTATGCAGACTGCAAAAAGGGGAACCGTCCTTCTTTTACAAGATCCGGCGCACCGGGGATGGCGGAGGAATTATATGAATATATCATTCATCAGTGTGAAAAGGAAATTCCTAAGATTTCACATGGAATTTTCGGTGCGGATATGAAAATTTCCTTATTAAATGACGGACCTTTTACCGTGATTCTGGATTCAGACGAAATTGTTAATTAAGCTGTAATTATTAATTTAAGCCCGTTGATAGGACTTTAAAGAAAATGCAGCAGTATCACAAGATTACTTGTATATGCAGGGGAGAATTTAAATAATGTTATATCATGTGTCAGTTCAGTCAGGTTTAAAAGTATTGAAACCGCATCTGTCATCACATCGAAAGCCATATGTATATGCCGTAGACAATATGGTAACAGGGCTTCTTTTCGGCGCAAAAACAGACGATTTTGATTTTATGATCTTTACGGATGAAGAAAATATTCCTGTAATATATGAATGCTACCCAAACGCCCTTCAAAAAGTCTATCAAGGACAATCTTGTTTTGTATATGAGATTAACGGCGAAGGTTTTCAAAGGGGCGTGACATCTTGGAGCGCCGAACTTGTAAATGAATCTGAAGTTAAAGTTGAAAATGAAATCTATATTGAGAATTTATATCAAAGATTAACGGAAGAAGAAGCGCAAAATAATCTTAAAATATTTAGATATGAGTTTTCCGATTCCTACAGAAAACAGATCACGGAGCATATTGTTGACAGAATCATTCGCTTTGATATTGATTTGGATCATATCATGGAACAGGATCATAGATTTTCCGATTATTACAAAGATATTGTCAATGCGTTAACCAATATTATGGACGGACATTTATTACAGTAGAAAAAATAATTTCCTTTTCACACTGCCAGATGATATATTCATATACAAGTTGAACGAATCCAAGTAGTGTAAAAATACCATAAAAACAAATCTACCAATATTCAAGTCCAAGCTCAACGAACCAGTTAAGGCAAAAAGTACATCATAAAACAACTCCGCAAATAACAAATACAAAAACCCAAGTTCAACGAAACTAGTCAGCCATAGTAACGTCATAAAAGATATCCACGATTCCTACAAGCCCAAGCGTCAATGAACCAGTTAACGCAAAAAGCACATCATAAACAACCCTGCAAATAACAAATACAAAAAGTCCAAGTTTACCGAACTAGTTGGCGAAAACATCATAGAGGCATATCCACGATTCCTACAAGCCCAAGCTTACCAAACAGTTAACGCAAAAAGCAACACATCAAAAACAAAATCCTGAAAGACAAAAAGCCCAAGTTTACCGACTAGTTGGCGAAAACATCGTAGAGGCATATCCGCGATTCCTACAAGCCCAAGCTCATCAAACTAGTTAACGCAAAAAGCAACACATCATAAAACAAAACCCCAAAAGACAAAAAAGCCCAAGTTTAACGAACTAGTTGGCGAAAGCATCATAGAGGTATATCTGCGATTTCTATAGCCAACTATTCGTTAAACTTGTCTTTTGCGAATAGTTATATTTCACTTCCCACAACTGTGCGCCTTTGTTCCTTGCGGGTACATAATTCCGAAAAAAATATAGTTTTATTTACATTGTATAGTTATTTACATTATCTATGCATTTTCGTGACCACGTCTGAAATATTTTCAACGATTTTTCGGATTTCTACATTGAGAACCGTACTATTTGCGGAAAGTTTACCGAATTCACTTGCAACAATGGCAAATCCGCGTCCGATATCGCCGGCACGGGCAGCCTCAATATTAGCGTTTAATGCAAGGATTTTTTGCTGGTTTTCAATTTTGCTCAATCCTTCTGTTTTCTCTTTGATCTGGGCAACCAATTGATTGGTTTCTTCAATGGTGCTTGTCAGTTTGGATGCAATATCTTTGTTCTTATATTTTGCATATTCCGCATTAATAAAATGATTTAAAACCTGTCCAAGCAATTCTGCTGAAGCACGGATAGATTCTTCTGTACGGATATTTACTTTCTGCAGAGCGTCAATATATTCCTCTTCATTTACGCCAATCTCTCTCGCCATTTTACGAAATGCCGCTTCGTCCGGTTCTGTCGGAAGAACCTGCCCACCGATCACCGATCCCATTTTTTTACCGTCTACAGTCAGGTCGACCGCAAAATCAAAAAGTCCTGCATGACAGCGATATACGCCCGTTCCGCTTCTATCGCATTTTTCACAGCGTGTAAGCCCGTCTTTGGAACCTCTTGTATACTTTGTGCAAAAATCTGTAAAATTATAACGTTTTGATATGTATTTTCCATCGACGCTCACCGCCGCTGCAGCAAGGCCGGTGGCCTTAGACCAGTTAGATATAATGCTCTCAAGCTCCTGCATATCAGTAAAATCCTGTATTACCATAAGTTCTGCTCTCCTTTTAATAAATGTGTTTCTAATGCTTGGAACCACTGTTTCTTGTCTCAAAATCCTCTATGTATTGGATGATGAGTTTAACGGTTCCTTCTACGCCTAAAATGCTGCTGTTGATGCACAGATCATAGCTGTCTGCACGCCCCCATTTTTTTGAGGAATAGTAATTATAATAGCTTTGACGCTGTTTATCTTTCTTTATGATCATATCCCTTGCTTTTGCTTCGGTCAACTCATATTTCTCCATAATACGCTTGGTTTTTGCTTTTTCGTCGCCATAGATAAAAAGATGGATGGAATTTTTGAATTCGCTGAGCGCATAATCTGCACAGCGGCCTACGATCACACACGGCCCTTCGCTTGCCATCTTCTTTATGGTATCAAACTGCGCCAAAAATACTTTATGGCTGATTGGCATATCTACAAAAGAAGATGCATTATAACCGAAAGAATACGTATCCATAACTAAATTATAAAGAAATGAATTGGTAGGACGTTCATCATGATTTTTGATCATTTCTTCACAAAATCCGCTCTCCTTGGCAGCTCTGGTCAGTAATTCTTTATCGTAACATGGGATATTAAAATATTCCGCTACTTTTTCTCCGATCTCTCTTCCTGCAGATCCAAATTGTCTTCCTATTGTAATAATGGTATTCATACAATACACTTCCCTTCAATCATTATGCTGAAAACACTGTAGTTTCTATCAATTATTATACAAAATATTGTATACAAATTCAATAATTTTATACAATAATTACAAAAAACACAAATGTAATCATTTTATTTGTATATCATAAAACGGATCAGTTCAAAATCTCCAAAAGATGCTCAAAATATGCAGGAAGCGGTGCATTTACCTCCAAATATTCGTTTGTCCTTGGATGCAGGATCCCGAGTGTCATGGCATGCAGCGTCTGTCCTTCCAAAACAAAAGGCTGTTTGGCGTTTCCGTACACTTCATCGCCCAGCAAAGGATGTCCGATACTTGCCAGATGAACCCTGATCTGATGCGTTCTTCCGGTTTCCAATGTACACTCAATGTATGTATATTTTTCAAAATATTGTAATGCTTTTATATGCGTAACGGCGTCTTTTCCCTTCAGATTTACCGCCATTTTTTTACGGTCCGTGGGATGCCGTCCTATCGGTTTATGGATCGTGATCTCATCCTCTTTCAGCCGTCCCATACAGATGGCGCGGTATTTCCTGTTCAGGGAATGTTCTTTTAACTGCGCTGCGATGGCCGCATGAGTCAGATCGTTTTTACATACGATGACAGAGCCGGTCGTATCCTTATCGATCCTATGTACGATTCCGGGACGCAGGATTCCGTTGATTCCCGAAAGATTGTCTTTGCAATGGTACATTAATGCGTTAACAAGGGTTCCGGAATAATGTCCGGCGGCCGGATGCACTACCATCCCCTTCGGTTTATTTACAATCAAAAGATCGTCGTCCTCATACAAAATATCAAGAGGAATATCTTCAGGAAGAATATCGGGTTCTACGGCTTTGGGAATCCGCAAAAGAATGCTGTCATCACATTTCAGCCTGTAATTGGCTTTTACCGGCATTTCATTGACAAGAACCTGCTTGTCTGTAATCAGTTTTTGAATATAAGAACGAGACAAAGAATCGATAAGTCCGTTGATGTACTTATCGATCCTTTCATCTTCCTGTTCTTCATTTATCAGAAAACGGAATTCTTCCATTGATGCCTCCTACATTTCCTATTCCATACGAAAATGCCCGTAAAATTTCCGATCCTTATTTTATTTCCCGGTATTTTTTTTGAGTAAAACTTAAAAAGCTCAAATCGTCTTCTTTGTATATAAACAGGATCAGCACAAATAATCCTATCATGGAAATTGTCACATACATATCCGCTACATTAAAAATAGGGAAATTGATCAATACAATGGAAATAAAATCTACTACATAATCCAGTCTGATACGATCGATCATATTTCCGATGGCGCCGCTCGCAATCATGACTAACAGCACATGAAGACAGTCATACTTCTTTTTTCCCGGAATTTTGAACAATACAAAAAGAATTACGCCTAATATAACGATGCCTACAAATAAAAAGAAAAATTTTTGATTTTGGAGCAGACCGAAAGCGGCGCCCCTGTTTTCCAGATAATTCAATTCCAATACGTCGTTAATAATAGGAATTGCGGGTTTATTTTTTAGCTTCAGCACGGCATAGTATTTGGTGATCTGATCTATAGCCGTTAAAATGATAAGTGCGACCGCATCCAGCAATATTGCGATACGTTTCCGTTTTTTCATAGTTTTTCTCCATTTCTGCGCTGCCTTATTGCACAAATTCCTATATGGATGATCTTATCCGTTTTTCAGCAAAATATATGCAAATGCAAGTCCGGCTTATTCCGCCGCATCTTTTTCGTCAAAATAAATTTCGTTTATAGCATTTAACATATCTTCGTCCGATACTGTTGTATCGATCACCGCTTTGCCGACTTTTTTGAGCAGTACAAATTTGATCCTGCCTTCCGCCATCTTTTTATCGGATTTCGTCAATTTTAAAATTTCCTCCGGTTCGATCTCTTCTACGGAGATCGGAAGATGAAAAGGAACAAACATATCCCGTATCTCATAATATTCATCCATGGATAAGAGTTCATGTTTCCAGGAAATGTAAGCGGCGGCAACTGCGCCCAGCGCCACGCATTCTCCGTGTAAAAGCTTAAAGTTTTTGGCTTTCTCGATAGCGTGCCCGATCGTATGCCCAAAGTTTAAAAGAGCCCTTTCTCCCTTTTCGGTGGGATCTTTTTCTACTACCAGTTTTTTGATTTGGCAGCTTTTCATAATCATTTCTTCCAATATGTCAGGATCCTTTTCACAAATCTCATACATATTTTCAAGCAGCCACTCGTAAAAAATAGAATCTTTGATCAGTCCGTGTTTCATCACTTCCGCGAATCCGGAAAAGAACTGCCTGTCCTCCAACGTTTTTAAAAGAGAAACATTCATATAAACGAGCTTCGGCATATAAAAAGCGCCTACCATATTTTTATAGCCGTCAAAATCCACTCCTGTTTTTCCGCCTATACTGCTGTCACACTGGGAAAGCAGCGTAGTTGGGATCTGTATAAAATCCACGCCCCGTAAATAGGTTGCTGCCGTATAGCCGGTCAGATCGCCCACTACGCCGCCTCCTAAAGCGACTAACATATCCGTCCGTTCAAAGCCTTCCTCAATCAAAAAAGTATACAGTTTTTTTACCGTATCCAAATTTTTGTTTTCTTCTCCTGCCGGAAAGACAAAGGAAACGGATTTTTTTGATACGCTGCCTGCAATCGCAAGCACTTCCTTGCAATATAATGTTTCTACCGTACTGTCCGTGACAATACAAAGTTTACGGTTTTCACATCCAAGCTCTTTTAGTTCTTCTCTCAATTCTTCAAAATCCTGTGTAAATACAATATCGTAACAGGGTTTTTTATGATAAGTTATTTCCATTCTTTGTGCCATGATCATCTAACCATCCTTATATTCATACTCGATACGGTTGAACTTTATTATTTTATATCTCCTGCATATTACAGATTTTGCTTGCGATACAGAGACCAGATAAGCAGTTTAAAGGGGATTAAGATTTAATAGGGAGTACAAGAAAAACTTCCTGCTCTGACAAGAAACAGGAAGCGAAATCCCTTAACTGCATTAAAATCCATTATTGATCGGAACATCAAAAGAACCGGATAAAATTTCTTGAAAATCTCCGGAAATATCTACGCTCGCAGGGGTAATAATAAAAATATAATGAGATATTTTTTGCAGATTACCGCTGATTGCAAAACAGGAACCGGAAGTAAAATCTATGATCCTTTGTGCAATCTCCACATCGATCCCTTCTAAATTCAATACGACCGTCCGGTTTGCAAGCAATGTTTCCGTGATCTCTCTGGCATCTTCTACGCTGGTAGGTTTGATCACACAGACTTCCATACCGCTTCCTGATAACTTTCTTGCACGGATCGGCGTTACTTTTGTCATCTGCCTCTTAGCGCCTCTGTCTTCGTCAGGTTCTACGGAAGTGTCTTTTAACGCCACCGTTTTCCGCGGTGAAGTATCTACCACATCGCTGTCGTCATAATCGTCGTAATCATCATAATAATCGTCATCTTCATCATTAAGCTTCATATAATTTAAAAATTTATCCATTACGCCCATTTAATTAATCTCCAATCCTATCGGCCTGTGAATGACTATATTCGCGCTCGCCGAAGATACCGGTTCCGACACGCACATAAGAAGCGCCCTCTTCTACAGCCGTCTGATAATCCCCGGTCATACCCATTGATAATATATCCATAGAAACATTATCAATGTTTTTATTCATTATGTCAACAGATAATTGCCGTAATCTCATGAAATATTGTCTGTTTTCTTCCGCATTTTCTACATATGGCGCTATCGTCATAAGGCCTTTTATCGAAATTCCGGGAAATTTGGAAATTTCTGTTATAAGATCAGCGGCTTCTTTTGTACTGATTCCGAATTTTGACTCTTCTTCCGCCACGTTGACTTCAACTAAAACGGAAACCTTTAACTGCTTTTTAAGCGCTTCCTTACTGATCTCTTCCGCCAGTCTTACGGAGTCAACGCTGTGGATCAGATAGACTTTATCGACAATGTATTTTACTTTGTTACGCTGCAGGTGGCCGATCATATGCCATTTAATGTCTTTGGGCATGGCCTCATATTTTTCCACAAGTTCCTGCACTTTATTTTCACCGAAATGCCGGCAGCCGGATTCATAAGCCTGCGTGAGCATGGATACCGGCTTCGTTTTGCTTACCGCTATCAGCGTAACGTCTTCCGGTTTTCTTCCGGCCCGTTTACAGGCGTTTTTTATATTGTTTTCCACTTGAATGATGTTATCTTTGATCAAATCCTGTTACCTCGCTTTTCGTGTTTAAAATCATTTCTATCCGCTGTCTGGAATATCACAGGCTGTCTATTCGTAAATAAAATCGTCTTCGTTTACGGTAGAAGCATCAAGCACAATGTAATCGTACACATTCAGTCCGTAATTCGTATTGGACTGGACGATCGCATATTCTTCGTTCTTATATAAAATAACGATTTGTTTAAAATCGGCATACCCTTTATTGATATTATAAACCCCGATCAATGAGCCTTGTTTACTGATTGGATATGTTTCCGAAGAATCGGGCTTGATCAGTCTGTCACCGAGTCTTAAGACGGAATCATCCAAATAATATTCGCCGTCCTTTACGTTATAGACATTAGTTTCAATAAATTCCGTTGTCGGCGTCCCGTCCAAATAGCTTTCCCTTATAACGCCGTAAGAATCATTACTGCCGCCCTGTGTGATATAGGCCTCGGGGACGAGAAAAAATTGCTTTTCCACAATGGACGAATTAGGTATCTTCAATCCTCTGTCCTCATCTAAGATCAACTCGATATCAATGAAGCGGTCTGTACAAAAAGCAATCATGGAATTGGAAAAGCTAAGCCCCACAAGAGTGGAACCGTCGGCTCCCATACAGGTACTGACTTTTGCCCAGGACACGTCCTGATTTTTTAAAAAACGGATCTTAACGTAATCCTCTTTTAATAATTCCTGCGCCTTTTCCGGTTCTGTCTGGATCACGATCATCCAGTTTTCGTCGGTAGCCAGTTTATATACCGCGTCGCTGGCGTCCACCAGTTCGTTGCTCACCAGTTGGTTTTTGGTATAATTTTTTTGGTCAAAGTCTTCAGCTGTAAGATTTTCCATCGTTTTTTCTTCAAAGCCGTCGGTGGAATAAATGACGATCCCGGGATCGCTGGCCCGTCCGTATGTAATAAGAGAACCGCTTTCACCGCTGATATTGCCTGCATTTTCCAGCATGGTTATATTGGCCAGCTTTAAGACCGTACCCTTTACGCTGTATTTGAAATCATATACCGATGAAAAATTATCTTTTGAAAAAACATTGGAAAATTCAACAATTTCTGATTTTAACTCGGAAAGGTCTTCATCTGAAAGCACATTTTCGCCTAATGCGGCCGAATTGATATAATCGGAAAGGCGTCCTGTTTCATCCACTGTGTATACTAAATTGTTGTAAGCTACCCTCTCGCCCTCTCTGGCATAATAATTGATGTATCCGGCGCTGCTGCTGTAAAATACGTTTTCCTCCCTAAGTGCGATACCCTTGTATACATTGTTCGTAGAAAGAGAACCTAAAGGTACTTCATAACCTACAATGTGATCGGAAGTAAGGTAAGTGATAATCCCGATAACGATATAGATAAATACAATGCCGAAAATGATCATGCCTATATTCAGGTTCAGAGGTTTTCTGTATTTGGTTATTTTGTTATTGGATGCATTTCTTTGTGCCAAAATGTGACCTCCGTAAAAAAAACCCCGGAAAGCATCCGAGGCTTTTTATTATTAAAGAGAAACAATGACCATTGATTTTAATTCTTCAGGCAGTTCCGCTTCGTCGAGAGAAACGCTGAGGATAAAATCAACCTTAAACTGTTCGCTGTATTTTGCAAGTTTTTGAATGACCGGAACGATATTCTGCCCTTCCAGACAAGCCACTTTCAAAAAGCTGTCAAGATACATCTGCTCTAAGTCCCTGTCCTGAGATAAGATTCCGCTTACGAAGCCTGAAAATTCATCACTATTTGTGATCATATACTCTGATACGTCAATGAGCCTTACTTTATTATTTAACTCATACATATGCTTTCCGCTTTTATCAAGATATACAATATTTCCTGTTGTTTCTAAAACCGAGCTGTTTACTTTATCTAACAACTGTTTTGTTTTCCCTTTCCCTTTTCTGCCTACAATTAATTGAACCATTGGTGAACCCTCCTGCCGTAACGTAAATTTGATATACAAAGTATACTCAAAACTCTTTATATAACCTTATAACTATTATAATTTATATCTTTATAAAAAACAACAATTATTTCTGTACAAACACGACAAACGCATGAATGTTTACTCCCACTCAAATCCTAAATTGCGGATTTTTAAATTTTCATCAGTTCTTCGATAAACTGTGCCGGTGCAAAGCTTATGTTAAACCGCTTCCTTCTTAGTGACATCTTCGTTCCCCTTATCTCTATCAGTTTCAACATGCTCAGACACCATTTTCGGATGATGTTCTGGTTCTGCGCTGCTGTTTTATCCAGTGTGGTATTTGCATCCTCCTTAAATGTCACATCCAGATGCCAGTGCATACTTTCCACTGCCCAGTGTCCCCGTACTGCCCGGCTGAACAGTTCGATGTCTTCACAAAGGCTGCTGATATAATACCGGTATTCCTCTTTCTCTGTTTCTCCCCTTCGGATGGTTTTCTTCTCCATCCCTATGCTTTTCAGCCCCTTCCACTGTTTTTTCTGGTATATCCACGCCGTCTCTTCCGTTTGGTAGTACTCCCTTATCTCTATCTGACCGTGCGCTTTCTCTGTTGTTTTTTTATACCCGGACCCTTTCTTTAGTTCTTCACATATCTGCTGATCTTCAAAATACTGGCGTATGTCCGTTTCCAGATTTCCCTGGTTTCCCTTTACTG
>CAJTWM010000003.1 GCA_910579805.1 uncultured Lachnospiraceae bacterium
CATAGTGCCACCGCCTGTATTTGATAATTACATTATACCAAATATAGGCGGTGGTATCTACTTTTTCAGCGGCCTCTACAGTAATACGGGGGTAGTAAATACAAGGTGTCTTTATGTATGGAAATTCTGATTGTTTGCACAATTCTCTGACCGTCTCTATCGACTGGATCGCTTTCACCTCCACGGTCATCCCAACCCCGGAAGAAATGGCTGCATTCCTTGGTTATTCTATCGGCGATTTTGTCCTGCTCCCCAAGGGTGCGCAGGGTTATAGGAAAATGCACCGCCTGAACGGGTTCCCGGTGACGATACTTTCGGACGGCACTCCGGAAATGGGGCTCCACGTCATGATAACCGGCTCTGCAATTGCAGATGTCCTCGGGCACTTCAAACGCACATTAGAGGATTATGTGCCCTTTACAAAAGACCGTGTTTTGGGACTTGCTGATTTTGACAACACGGTCATGATCGAGTTCCTGCAGCAGGTGAAACGGATCGGATGGCTTACGCGTTTTGATCTTGCAGTGGATGACCATGGTGCGCAGTATTTTTCCGTGGAAGACATACGCGCATTTTTAGACCGTCAGGAGGTGGTCAGCAAGTTCAGGAAATTCCGGGATGTGTATGAGTCTTCCCTTACAAATGAGAGTACCGGACACACGGTCTATCTCGGCTCCCGGCAGAGTGAAGTCATGATGCGGATTTATGACAAGCAGCTTGAACAGAACCAGAAAGCTGCGGCAGAGGAGGATAAAATACAGGAAAAATGGGTGCGCTGGGAAATGGAGCTTAAAAATTCCAGGGCAAACCTTGCGGCAGATTTCCTGATTGAAAGGAAAGAACTAGGCATGGTCATCATGGAGATCTTCAACAATTATGTCCGCCTGATTGTGCTGGATGATTCCAACCGGTCCCGCTGCTCCTCCCATCCCCTGTGGGAAAAGTTTGTAGGCGCGGTGGGAAAACTGCGCCTTTTTGTGGAAGGGGCCAGAAAATCTATCAGGGACAAGAAACACTGGCTGATCCGGCAGTGCCTTCCGACGATTGCCGGGGTCATTATTGCGGACGGGGGAAGTTTTGACATTATCACGCAGCATTTTGATGATGCCGTCGTGCGGATGAGCGGACACCTGCGGCAGCTTGTTTCTGAATCAAACCCGGAGTGGGCTGCAGATTATGGGCTTATGTGATATTTTTGTGGAAACTGCACAAGAAAGGGGGCGGGTTAGGCAGCCGATCGGAGCCATCACGGGAAGAAGTATTTGTTAATATTGCCTGAAATGGCGGGGGAAACATTCCCGTTTTCTTTGCGTGCCGGAAAAAGGTATGGTATACTCACTTTGTTGTCATACCCAATCCGACACGGAAAGGGGGTGCCTGCATGGAAATACTGGTTTCGTTTTTAGTTGCTGTAGCTGCTGGTGTGGCCTGCCACTGCATCAACAAATTGCTGGACGGTGATGACAACTAGGCAAAAAAGAAAACCCTCGGAGCGCTATCCGGGGGTTTTCTGATTTGTGTCTGTGTTGCATGGACACTGATTTCGTTTGCCTACTGGCATTATAGCATATGCAAAATTAGGTTGCAAGATGCATAATGGGGAAAATTATTTTGTCAATTCGTCCCACATTGCTTCTACATGTAAATTCGTATAATCATTCTCGAAAGTATGGCTGTTTGTTGGTTTGGCTTTGTAACGGTTCGGATGTTTCTTTCTCTTATATAATCTTGTCTTTGATGGTATTCTCTTTTTAGAACCTTGAAAATCTGTTTTGTAAATGTAGCAGAAAAGCAATGTTACTGCTCCGGCAAAAGTAATTGCCTCAAAAATATTGTTCTGCATAAAAATTCCCTCTTTATCGGTGGTGGTCTATCCAATCTTGGAAACTGATAACTCCGCGCTATTAATGTGTCCATGTTCCTTTTCGTATTGTTCTATATATTGTCTTAATATGGTTTCTGCCATATTTCCTCGAGATCTGTTTTCTGATTTTGCAATTGTGTCTAATTTTTCAATGATTTGCTGTTCCGTGTATATAACTATTCTAGGTTTGTCGGTTGGCATTTATTTCCTCCTCAACTTTTAGTGTTGACAAGGTGTCACACTTAGTGTAATATTATGACGTACAGGTGTTGCTTAAGTGTGTACACTTTGGCATATTTGAAACGTTCTCATAGCTGCAGGATGTCCCCTACCATGACGGCACCCTGCAGTACTGAACGGGATAATTAGTTCCATGATAACAAAAGGTTTGGGAAAAAGCAAGGGGCTGGAAATGGATAGGCACCTATATGCATCAGGGGCTAAATTTTACCGTTGGGGGAGGGGGTGAAACATATGCTGTCCAACATGACAGAACAGGAATTTGAAACCGAAAAAGATATGCTGCGGGGTAATCTGGGCAGGATGTGTGTATCTGATGATAAAAAGGAAGTCTTCCAGATGTACCGCATTGCCTGCAAACGGCTGGAACGGATCTATCTGTATAATTGCGACCGGATCAATCAGGCGGAAACTCTTCAGCAACATGAACAATACCAGCAGCTGGAAATGGGATTCCGGAATGAATGATAGGTATTAACAAATGTAACTGTAAACAAAAATACCCGGACACCAATCCGGGTATAGCTTAGGCAAGAGCGCGAGACGGGGATCGAACCCGCGACCCCCTCCTTGGCAAGGAGGTGCTCCACCGCTGAGCCACTCGCGCATATATTTAAACATGTACTCATGCATAGACAAAACCACCTGATTTTTTACTTGCTATACAAGCTATGCAATCTCGTACATGAAGCGGGTGATGGGAATCGAACCCACGTATCTAGCTTGGAAGGCTAGTGTTCTACCATTGAACTACACCCGCATCGTTTCCGCTTTCTGTTTATTTTCTTCGGAACGAATAGAATATTACCATAGGAATTTATAAAAGTCAACATATTATTTTAATATTTTATAATTTTAATTCGACCGCTTCTTGAATTGACAAACCGGATTTTTTAGACATTATAATTTTTTGCATAAAAACCTTACTTTTTGCACTTTAGGGCTACAATAGGATTCGTTGAAAGTAAGTGAAAATCCTACGAAATAAAAAACCCCTATAATCGCCGCAAACGTAGCAATTATAAGGGTTTCTTCTTAATGCCCAGAACCGGAATCGAACCAGTGACACGAGGATTTTCAGTCCTCTGCTCTACCAACTGAGCTATCTGGGCAAAACCAAAACATACTTAAAAATCATTCCTCCTGCACATAAAAAGCATTTTTAAATATATTCCTGTTTTCCTATTTTAACAACCGTAATTTTACATAATGCGCCAAAAAATGTCAAGTATTTCCCGACTTACGAATCCAAATATTTACAAAATTTTCCGGTACTCTCCTGTTCCCCAAAACGTTTCTTCCTAAAACATTTTCTATAAAATATTTCTGAAATTTTATAACGGCTTATTGGTTCCCGGTCATAAACTACCGCCCTTTCGTAACATTATTTCCGCCTTATGCACATCGCTGGCCGTTAGCCCTACGCTGGAATCTGTCCTCAACTGATGCGCTTCCACCTCCTGATTATGTAAATCCAGATCGTCAATTACGATCCACTCTTCAACTTCTTCATGTTCTTCCAGCCAGGCTAAAATTTCGGTCGCCTTAACTAAACTGAATTTTTTGTTTCTTTTTATCTCTTCCGTTGAATGATCCGGCGTTACGCTGTCGATCGCTATGTTCTCCCGTCGTAACAGTTTTAACAAGTGATACGCTTCTTTGCGCAATGGATGTAAGTTACTGTCGAACCAAAACTTCCATCCGGAGTGAAGAACAATCTTTGCTCCTGTATTTTTTACCAGCTCACTTAATAATTGAATCTTTTCCGGATCGATCAAAGTACCGTCGCTTATCTCTTTTTCATGTCCGTTATTCCCCAAATTCGAATTGAGTACTCCGTCAATATCTAAAAAAATAATTTTATTCATTTTGGCTCCTATCTGTCCGCTTTAGTGGACACTCAAATCAGGATGAGAAATGCCTTATGAAAGCGAACAAGTTCACTTAGGCATTTCTCGGTGTGATAAAAGTCTGCAAAGCAGACTTAGAACTCCTGAGAAAACTATGCTGCTTTTGCGAAGCAGCCTCTGCCACGAGTGAAAACTTCCATAGGCAGTTAGAAGTTCTTTTCACGCCAATTCCGATCTGCCCGCCGTTACCCCTCCATTATGATTCTTTGCCATATTTAAGCGTCTTATATACTGTCACACCAATCTCTATAAAAGATATCACACAAATCACTGCAAGTATAATATTTTGCATGGTGCCGCTGCCCCAAATCCGCAGCAGATCTCCCCGCGCAAATTCTTTGACTCCTGTTAATGCCTTGATCTCTTCTCCGAAGTCCGGATTCAAAAGAGGCAGAAATTTTAATAAAACGACCGCGCCTATTACTTGTATCATATTACAGATTATACTGCTCCACATCACTGCCTTGCAATAATATCCCGTAACAAGACGTATGATCTCATCTATCATTCCTATAAAAAGGCAAAAAAGAATGATCGGCGCAAGCGTATTCCACTCTGCCAAATTAAAAATACTGGTAACTACCCTTACCTTTTCCCTGTCAAGCCGAAAAGCCCCGAAAAGCTCCGGCGCAAATACCAAAAGCACTGCAAAAATACTGATAAAAACAATACTTACAACACTGTCTCCCCGGCTGATCACCGCACGTTTATCTGGTATCGGCGGCAGGGAACTGGGTGTCCATGATTTTACAGAAACCGCATTGGCAGCAAGCTCATCTACGGTCCAGTCCTTCTTTGGCTTCATGTCTAACTTAACCTTTTTCCACTCCATGACCGCAAAGATGATTGTTACGATCCCAACCACACTATATGCGCCATTGACTGCCGTTGTAAATAATTCTACAAAAAAACCTGTTAAAAAATCAACAATATCTCCCACGGTTCCTGCACCGCCAGCCCCAAATGCTCCCTGAATAACCGCCGAAACTACGGCTGAAATAGCAATACCGATCATGGCAAGTTTCAACACCCACATATAGTTGTCATAATACTCCGGCCCGATCAGACAATTGTTCTCATCCCTGTAACGCTTGGCAAACTCCGCCGGATCGCCTAATTTCTGCAATACTTCCTCTACATTCCTTTCTTCCTCGCCGCACATATCTTCGATCAGCGCCTGCAGTTCCATACGGATTTCTTCCCTTGCCGTTTGCGGCACCTTCTTTACTACTTCATAAATGTAACGTTCTATCATTTCTTTCTCACTCATATTTACTCCCATCTGTCTTCTTTAACAAGACACCTATGCACTAATACCCGCCCAATAGCTCATTCATGCCCAAGGACAGGCTATTCCACTGCTTCACAAGCTCGCTAAAAATCTGATCTCCATAAACCGTCCTCTTATAATATTTTCGCGGCTTCGCTTCTTCGGTATTCCATTCGCTGCACAAAAGCCCCTGCTTTTCCAACCTCCGCAGTAACGGATACAGCGTATTTGCGTCGATAGGAACGCCTTTTTCCTCTAAGATCTGAACAAGCGCATATCCGTAGCGTGATTCCCCCAATTGGCTTAAAACACAGAGAATCAACGTTCCCCGCCGTAGTTCAGACAATAAGCTTTCTAATAGATCCTTTTCCACCAATTCCCCTCCTTTTCTACTTTATTGTATAATTCATTATAGTGTGTTATATACAGTATTGTCAATATCAAAATATAATATTTTTTAAAATTTATAATTAAGTAACGGAGATTTATATTTATCAGGATTTGCAATATAAAAGCCGCTGCAGAATGGATTCATGATTCTCCATAAAGCAACGGCCTTTCCTTAATTCCTATCTGTTAAATTTTCAACCCCGGATCTTACGATCTCATCCTTCTGGATCACTACGAACGTTTCCGGCTCTTCCGCCATCCCCTCTTCATTCGTTTTCTCACACCCTATTATTCCCAAACAAAATATTATGATCACCCCTAACGCCAATACTTTCTTCAACAGCATTCTCCCCTTTCTACATACCCTTATAAAATCATTTCACCCTCGTTTTCGGCAAACGGTCCGAATCATAACTTTACCCTTTAATAATAAGATGCTATTTTTAACAAAAAAGTTGCATATTTTTTAAAATTTTATTAAATCTTTTAATATCTCTATGTTTAAAACTCTATTTTCCTGCTATGCAGCTCCTTTTCCGTCCCCATCCAGCACTATGGCAATCACTCTCTGCTTTTTCCTTTCCTCACTGCAATCGGTCTCTACGGCAATCTCAGATAAGGTCTTAGATACACTATATCATCCGGCGCCCGTTTCATTCCTTTCATCCACCGTCACAACCTGTGCATTTTCCCTATCGATCGTCAAATTAAGCTGAAATTCAAAAGGCCCTTCGTATCACCAGTGTTCATGCATATTCGGAAATAACGACCCTGCGCCTGATAAACGCTGTTGATCAGAATCCGGGGGATCCATGTTTTAATCTGGGTTTCCTCAGCTTGTCCATGGAGATTATGGCGCACATGACGCATTCCTGAACGTGGTCCAAAGTTTCCTGTTCATTCTTTGTATACATAAACGCAAGCTTACTTTTTTCTCCATATTCTATTTCCGTTCCTTTTTCTTGTATATGTACACTTATTAGATTCAAATACACGCGGAAAAAATACAAAAAATAATTTTTACATCCGAAATACCAGTCCAAACCCCATACCGTCCTCTTGCCTTTGCGCGAAAATCTCTCCTTCCATTTTCGTCATGATCTGCTTATTGATATAAAGTCCCAACCCGTTGCCGTCTTTCCCTTTCGCATTGCTGCCACGGTAAAAACTGTCAAATAAATGCGGCATTTCCGTTGTAGCAACCGGCGGCCCCGTGTTGAATACGGTTATGACCTGACAATACTCTTCCTCATAAAAATCAATGCGGACTGCTTTTCCGTCCCCATATTTAAAGGCATTCTCCATTAGATTTTCCACAACTTCAAACGCTTTCTCTATATCCCCCTTTAACAATTTGTCTTCATATTTTCCAATCGTAAAGTCCGTCATAATGAGTTTACATTTCGGTTCATAATATTCCCGGATCTTATTGATAAAATCCTTTAAATAAAATTCAGAATCCTCTACTTCGATCGCAAGTATATCCTCGCTTGCCGTACTTACAATTTCCTTGACAAAATCTTCAATCTCTTTCGCATGATTTTCAATCTGGCCCACAGCATGAAGTTTTTGGTCTTCCGTCTCATATACGCCTTCCTGCAATGCCTTTGCATACAATTTAATAGCGCTTAAAGGAATTTTAATGTCATGGGAAATCGACAAAAGCAATAGTTTCTTTTCTTTCTCCAGCCTTAAACCATTGCTTTTTGCGACATTTAAAGTGTCCCTCAGCATTCCGATCCCCCATACGAATTTTCCGAAATACCTGCTTTTACTTTCCTGAAGTTCTCCCTGCAAATGCCCTTTAGAGAGCTCATAAGGCATCCGGCTTAAAACGTGAAACGGCTTCAGGATCTTCTGTCTGATATACAAAAGCAACGCAAATATCAGACTCCATCCTATAAATAAAATTCCTTCCGTAAACCGCAAAATACGCTGCCCGCCTATCCCCACAATATAGTCAAACCTTACATAGCCTAATAAATCCCCTTCTGCAAACAGCGGACGGACCGTCATGCTCATTCCGTTACGGTTTTGATAAAATGATCGGATTGCCTCAGCCGCTTTCTCCTCCTTCGGCAAAAAACCGACCTCGATTACATTTTCCGTTTCACGCAGATCAGGCTTAGAAAATTTTCCCTCCTTTTCTAAGCCCTGCATGATTTTATTTATTTCTACTTTATAGCCTAAATCCGTTTCTTTACCGCCTAAAAGAAAATATGCCGCCGCCGCAAATACAAGATAAAGAAACAGCGTTGCTGCCATGATCCCGTTATATTTCTTCATATCTATACCCGATGCCCCAGATCGTTTGGATCCTCTTTGGCTTTTTCGGTTCCTCCTCTATTTTGTCCCGAAGCATTTTAATATGAACGGTGAGCGTTTGATTTTCACTGAAACTGTCTATTCCCCATATCCGATTAAATAAATACTCCTTGCTCAAGGTTTTACCCGGATTTTCCGCAAGGAGAAGCAGAAGCTCATACTCCTTGACGGTCAAAGGGATTTCTTTGTTGTTTAAAAACGCCTGCTTTGCTTCTTTGTCAATAGAAACCGCGCCGGAATGAATCAGTGTATTTTCCTGCTTCAGGCTATAATTCCGCCGCATCAGGGCTTTGATCTTAGCTGATAGGATGTCCATGTCCACGGGCTTTTCCACATAGTCGTCCGCCCCCTGCATAAAACCGTTCATCTTATTCTCTTTATCCACCCTTGCGCTCAAAAAAAGAACCGGCACGTTGCTGGTTTCCCTGACCGATGCGCATACGGCAAAACCGTCCGTCTTTGGCAGGGAAACGTCCAAAACTATCAGTTTGACTTTCTCCGTTTTCAAAACTTCCAACGCCTCTTCTCCGGACAATACCCCCTCTACCAAATATCCTTCTTTCTCCAAAAAAATCCGCATCAGTTGGTTTAGTTCTTCATGGTCCTCTACTAAGAGAATGTCCTTCATCCCTGTTCCTCCTCACCCTAAAATCCCATTTCCATCAGCCAGTTAGATATCTTCCTTTCTCTCTCCCTTGTCTCCTGTTTATCCGTAAATTTTCCCAATACATACTCGCCCTTTATATTTCCGTCCTCTATATAAAGCACCCTGTCGTTTTTGGCCGCAACTTTCATATCATGTGTAACCAGCATGACCGTAGTTCCTTCCGCATTGATACGGTTCAATTCCTTCATAACCTCTTTGGAGTTCTGCTGGTTCAACGCACCGGTGGGTTCGTCCGCAAAGATCATTTTCGGATGATTGATCAAACTGCGGCAGATACAGGCCCTCTGTAATTGGCCGCCGGATACTTCATTTATATCATGCTCCGCTATTTCACTGATCCCAAGCTTATGCATAAGTTCTTTGGCCCGGTTATTGATCTCCTTCCTTTTTGCCCGGTTCCTGCCGCTTTTTGATTGATATGCAGGCAGAACTATATTATCATAAATACTCAGATTTTTTAACATATACATCTGCTGGAAAATAAATCCCATCTCGTCCAGGCGAAGATCGCTCATCTGTCTTGCATTCAGGCTGCTCATATCCCTGCCGAAAAAGTCTACCTTTCCCGCCGTAATATGATCCATGCCGCTGACAGTATACAGCAGCGTTGATTTTCCCGAACCGCTGGGGCCCATAACAGCCACCATTTCTCCCTGTTTGATTTCCATATTGATATTTTTCAGCACATTATTCTGCCTTTTATTTATAATATACGTTTTACATAAATCTCTTACTTTCAATGAATCCATACATTCTCTCCTATCCCAGAGCGTGTATGAAAAATGATTTCCGCCATCTGAAGGAAAACTTTTTGAACACGCTCTAATATATATTTTTTACAGATACTACAGATGTTGCTACAAACTTTATTCTATATTGTTTACTTCCTTCAGATCCACTTTCCTTACGCCGCCTGCGCAGAACAAAGACGACACGCCTGTCACAAGGAACAAAAGGACCGGATACCCTGCAATAGCTTCCCATGTATTTGTCACTAATTCAATAGAGGTTGCGCCCATCATGGAAAAGATGGGGCCAATCGTAAAGGGCGCCAGTACATTTGACAATACGGTTCCTATCCCAATAGCCGCAGCCAGAATAAGAAGGATCCGCGCCGTCTGCCATGCCAAAAGCGATTTGTCTGAAAAGCCGATACTCTTCAGAAGCGCAATATCTCCCCGTTCCTTTGTCATGATTGTCTTCATCATCAGTATCGTTATCAGACTGTTAATCATAAGCACGGTGCCTACGATAAAAATGGTCGTAAGATCGATCTGTTCCACGATCCCTCCTATCATGCTATCCAAAATGCCTTCCGCATTCATAACCTTATAATCAGGAAAGATCTCCCGCAGCCTTTCACATGCTTCTTCGCTTTCCATTTCTTCTATTTCTGCCTGCAGGCAAAAGATCCCGGCTGCATATTCCTTTTCCAGTTCAGCGCTTCTGCTCACACGAAATCCCTGTCCCATGTTCATCATAGACTGATAAGTCCCTGTAATAATAAATTCTTTTGCCTCGTCTCCGGTCCCAAAGTGGATCGTGTCCCCTATCCCTACCCTCAGTTCTTTTGCCGTCAGCTCTGTGATCATCACTTCATTGGAAAGTTCCGGCTCCTGTCCGGAAAGCAGCGCATAATGTCTGTCCCAGCTTCCCACTGCCTGTAGGACATAATAAGTTACTTTATCTTTAGGATCGTCTGCATAACAAGGGATCATATATCCTATATCTGCACCGGTCTTTGCCGTCAATCCGTTTTCTTTTAATTTTTCTTCAATTTCCTCCATGTCCTGAAATAAAAGATCCATATCCACGATATAGGTTTCCCATCTTCCCGTATCCATGTAAACGTCTGAAGGACTGATGCTAAAGGAATAGATGATCCCGTCACTTTTAAGAGTACTTGCTGCGCTAAGCGGCAGCAGGATCAGTATTGTTCCCAGACAAAAGGTAGCCAGTAAAATGCCGAACCGCTTTAAGCTGCTAAGTATGTCATTGACCGCCATATAAAAATACGGTTTCATTTTCGGGCGTTTCCATAACTTTAGATGATTTTTGACTTGGTATCTTTCACCGTTGGAGCCGTTTCTGATCGCCTCCATGGCTGAAATCTTTTTCAGCTTATTTGTACTCAGATAGCAGAAAAGAAGAACAATAAATACTACTGCCGCCGCACATGCAAAATTGATCGCCACATTCTGTTCCGTACTGTCCACCAAAATATTTACAATCGCCTGTTTCAATATCGCTTTGCCGAAAGGAAAGCCAAGAAAAAAACCGATCACTGCGCCTATTATGGAAATAGCGAGGTATTTGATCAGATATAGTCCCTTAATTCCTGCATCCTTCATACCGATCGCTTTCATAATACCGATCTCCTTATAGTCCTCTTGCAAAGTAAACACGATCGTAAATCTAAGAACCAAAAAGGCCAGCAGTATCAGGCACACGCTTACTATGATAAGAATCGCTGCGATCAACATATCCATTATGTAGCACATACGGATGGTGCTTCTTCCTTCTATCGTGCTGATTACCATAAAGCCCTGTTCCGCCCATTGCTCCTTAAACTTTTCTTTATCCGCATAATTTACATTATAGATCCGTGTATGGACCAATCCATCCTGTCTGGCAAATTTTTCTAAATCTTCTTCTGTGATCAGCGCTCTCTTAAACCCCATCATCGTACTTCCAAACACCGCGTCTTTTACAATCGCTGCAATCGTAAATTCCTGCTCAACTTCCCCCACTTTAATGGAAACCCGGTCTCCGACCTGAAGGTGGTTCTGTTCCGCCTCCGCCTTAAGAAATGCAATCTCTCCGGACTTTAAGGAAAGACTGCCGCCGTCCATCCTAAAGACTTTCATAAAATTTTCAGGGACCGCTCCAAGATGTAGTACATTGGTTCTT
This sequence comes from uncultured Lachnospiraceae bacterium, assembly GCA_910579805.1. Classification (GTDB taxonomy): domain Bacteria; phylum Bacillota; class Clostridia; order Lachnospirales; family Lachnospiraceae; genus RGIG3002. The sequence goes on from CAJTWM010000003.1 coordinate 11,577, forward strand.
TCGTACTTTGTGCGCCCTTCTTCCTCCTGACATTTTGTGATCGTAATATCCTCGTTGGTCAGGTTAAAACCGTTTATGACTTCATATTCTTCAACGTTCTCATTTCCTTTCAAAAAATCTGCAATCTCATCCGTTATACCGTCCGTCAATGCAACGGCAAAAAAATCCGGCGTTTTAGAGATTGAGATAAAATGGTCGATCGCTCCGTTTACCGCCACAAGATTATCCACGCTGCTTGAAAGAAACATAGCTGCAAGAATAATAAACAACAGTAAAATAATGTTCATTGTCTTTTTTCGTTTCAGATCCTTTTTTAATATCCGAAAAAACATACTTTTTTTCCTCCCGACTTCAAATTCCGAAAGCGTTTCTTTATATTTGGGTAAGTGTATTTGTCATGCCGCTTAATTTTTTATGCCGATAAAATGTTTCCAGACACTTTCATAGCCTTGTTTGAGTCAAAAAACATCGGTCTAATTTTTTGATAGTTAGTTATTACGATTTCCTTCCAAATTCGATATTATCTTTGTTACACTAAAAATTTCTCTATCGAAAGGAAGGAATAATATGAGTTTTAATGAAGAACAGTTTCGCCGGCTGGTTGACGAAACTGAAAAAACAATTATTGCGTTAGGGACGACTGCGCAGGCTGTCCTTGACAGGCATAAGCGCTTTACGGAACAGCTGGCAGGCTTCCTGCGTGAAAAGGACTGCGGGTTTGACCTGCAGTTATGCCTCGACTATGTAAACACCCTTGAGCATGACCCGGCTTCAAAGCTGAACAGCTCCTATGTTGACTGGATTGCTTTCCACCGCTTCGTGCATCTGCTCGCAGAACAGGAACAGGGAGCTTTGACATCATGGAGGCATTACCTCACTGAAAAACCTCCCGAACTGCAGAGCAGCGAATTTAACGATGCGCTCCAAAAATATGCGGAGCATGAATCCTCTGAACTTGGGCTAAAGGAAGATACTGTAAAAGGCAGGGTGTCGTGGGTCAGGAAAATGTTTTTATACTTTGAAAGCCACGGCAGGTACAGCCTTAACGGGCTTACCCATGCAGATATTTCAGGCTATCTCCTTTCCGACAGGTTTAAGGGGCGCGCCCCAAAAGGCGTACACGGTGAACTGTACTGCCTTAAAAATTTCTGGCTTTATGCGGAGGAATACGGATTAGTGGATACAATGAGCCTGCACTCGGCAATCATCATCCACAGGGTCAACAGCAGCAGGATCATCACAGCATTAACCCGCCAGCAGGAGGCGGATATCCTTGAGGATGAACAGGGTTCTTCCGTAAATAAAAGGGATATCGCAATCGGGCTGCTGGCGCTTCATACGGGATTGAGGAGCTGCGACATACGCGCCCTGAAATTTCAGGATATCAACTGGGATAAACAGTATATTTCCTTGGTACAGCAGAAAACAGGGGTGCCATTACAGGTGCCGATTGATGCGGAAACAGAAAACGCCATCATCGATTACGTCCTCCATGAACGCCGTGAGTGCAATTCCGACTATATCTTTGTTACGGGCGTCGGCCCGGTTCAGGGACTAAAGCGCAGGCATTACCGCATCAGATACCGTGCAAAGGGAACTCCTTCGGAGGATACAATCCCCCATGACGGTCTGCATATATTCAGGCGCACTTTTGCGTCAAGGCTCCTTAATTCGGGAGCTGCCCTTCCGGTCATTTCTGAAATGCTGGGGCATACCGACAGGAATTCCGCGCAGTGCTATCTTTCCACAGATGAAGAGAAAATGAAAAGGTGTTCGCTTTCCCTCTCCCTGATCCCTTATGAGGGAGGTGCTTACCATGTATAAAAGCGGTTTCTCCATAGATATAGAAAACATGGTTGCACAACTGCGCAGCTCCGGTCTTAAAGTGGTTTATATTGATTATTTCCTGCATGATTTTGATGGATACTGCTTTGACAGATACCCTGATGCCAGCCTGCTCTCAAAAGAAATATCCGAATCATGGATACATGACATGAAGTCTGAGTCACGCTGCCATTACGCCCGCAGGGTCAGGACAATGAAGCATCTTGGGGAATACCAGCAGTCCATCGGCAAAAATGCATATGTTCCTAAATACAGTGTGTGGTACAAAACGAAAGATGAACCCCGCCTGTTCAGTGATGAGCAGTTACAGCAGTTCTTCGCCAGTGTAGATTCCGGCGTAAAGACAACGGATATCTTTCCCCATAATGACCTGATCTTTCCCTGTTTCTTCAGGATGCAGTATTGCTGCGGGATGCGAAGTTCGGAAGTCTGCAACCTTACGGTTGATGATGTGGATCTATCCGGCGGCACGGTCAGCATCTATCGGTCAAAAGGCTTTATGGATCGCAGGATATATATGAGCGATGACCTGCTGAGCCTGTGCCGGGATTTTGACAGGCACTACTCATCCGTCCTTCCGGGGCGGCAGTATTTCTTCCAGCCCAGCAGTCAGAAACCCTGCTATAACAGCGGCAACATCGTAAGGGTATTTGACGGCATCCTGAAAAAAGCCGGGCTGCTCGATGTGAAAGGGAAAAAATTCACTCCCCACGGGCTGCGCCATCTGTTCGCAGTACAGAACATCAAAAAATGCGTTGAAGCGGGCGAGGACTTTGCCAACTGGATGGAGTACCTCTGCCAGTATATGGGGCATAAGCACATCAAGTATACCCTGTACTATCTCCACATAACTTCACAGCTGTTCCCGGTGTATCAGGATAAACTCCGCCAGCTTGAGGAAGGGATAGGTGTAAAGTATGCCGAAGAATAAGCCTGCAAAAATGTTTTTTATCTATGTCAAGGATTTCCTCGACAATATGCGGATTGAGTTGAAAAGCGAAAGAACCGTACAGACTTATAAGGAATCCCTGAACGCTTTCCGCCTTTACCTGCGCCAGGTTCATGGCAGGCAGGTTGACGAGATTACATTTGAGTACGTGACAGAGGACACCATCCGCAGGTTTACCAGCTGGGTTGCCGAAAACAACAGCATCGGGACAAGGAACATCCGGCTGTCCGCAATAAAGTCATACCTGCAGTACGCAGCGGACAGGGATATCGCACTGATACCATTGCAGTTAAAAGCGGCGAAGATCAAGCATAAAAAAACCTACCCGAAGAAGCATAACTGGCTGGATAAGGAACAGGTGGTTCTTTTGCTGGAACAGCCTGCCGCTACAAAAACCGGCATACGTGACCGTTTTATTATCCTCTTCCTTTTTTCGACAGGGGTGCGCCTTGACGAGTTCCGCCACATAAAGCTGAAAGACATCATAACGGAGGAAAAATATCCCTATGTCATGGTCACCGGAAAAGGGAGAAAAAAACGCATTATCCCGGTTTCGGATGAAACTTTTATGGAGAATTACAGCTATTACTGCACCCTTTACCATCAGAATAAAAATATGGAAGACTACCTGTTTTTTACAGTGAGCCGTGACGGAAGGGGCATGATGTCAGAAGATAATGTCCAGCGTATCCTTAAAAAGTATGCTGATATGGCACGTAAAACTGATTCCTCCTTTCCGAACGTACATCCGCACCTGATGCGGCACTCATATGGCGCCCAGCTGTACCGGCTCGGCTTATCCCTTGCGGAGATCGCCAAACTGCTTGGGCACGAAAATATCACCACGACAGAAATCTATGCAGAAACAGACCTTGCAATGGCGACGGAAGCCCTCAAAAAGATGATTGGAAACCAGCCTGCCCGTGAATGGGATAATCTTTCTGAGGAAGATAAAGTAAAATTTCTTGGATTAAAGTAACTATCAAAAAATTAGACCGATTTTTTTGATTCAAACAAGGCTATGAATAGACGTTTGAAGATAAATATCGGTCTTATATTTTAAGCGGCATGAAAAATTTTAGACCGATATCGGTCTAATAAATGAAACACGCACTAAAAGCAGTTTATCTCAACAATTATTAAAAAATCCTTAAATAGAAAAAGAAAGCAGAAAATCTGCTTCAGACTTCCTGCCCTCTTCCGATATTTTTTCAGACACTAGATCATATGATCTCTAAGCTTTATGGTTTCCACTCAATATCGGTATCTTTCTCTATCTTTGTTGCAAAATCAAAATTCCAATCGCCGGAAACTGCCGGACTCAGGACCGGACGTGATGCCGTCTCTCCATGCTTTACCGTCTGTGTCCCAAATACCTGTCCCTGATATAGGAACCGTACCGTATATGACCGGTCTTTTGTATCCTCCTCGGTCGATGTTTCTTCAGGCGGCGCCTCGCCGGAGGATGTTTCTTTGGGCGGCGTCTCACCTCCGGGACGCTGTCCCCCTCCTATCGGCGGAATGATTACAGGCAGCGTTTTAACGGGCGGCGTTACCGTGACCGGTATGACCCCCGCCGCTGGTTTTTTGCCGGTACGCTCCGATTCCGGCTGCTTTGTGTTCCTCGCCGTTTCGTTTTCCTCCGATTCCTGTCCGGACTCTTCTTCCGTTCCCTCTTCCGAGCTATCCGTTTCCTCTTCCGCTTCCGGCTCCTCCGGTTCGGTTTCTTCCTCCGCCGGTTCTTCTCCCGTTTTCTCCCTGATCAGTTCTTCCAGCCTTTCTTTGCTGATCCCTACGACTCCGGCCTGATTCTCTATAAGAGCCTGTAACGTATAAAGAGACTGCAGTGGAAGTTCTTCAAATTTTATGTCCTCAGGCCCCCTCAAATACTCCGTTAGGTTCGTATCACTGTATATGACGACTTCATCACCGCCTTCTACGCTTACCTCGTCGTCCATTGTCCCGTCCGGATAGATCAATTTGGAACTTACCTTTCCTTCAAAGGTAGATAATTTCGTATAAACCTTCCCGTCTTCGTCAAAATATACTTCAACACGGAATATGGTTCCCCTGACCGCCATGACCGCGTTGGGTGTCGTGACCTCATAAGCAGAGTCCGCGCTCAAAGGATTTTGAATCTCGTTTGTAATGGCTCCCTTCGTCAGTTGGATCTTCGTTTTTGAATCTGCCTTCGTTCCGGCTGCTTCAATACAAAACTCCGTATTTTCCTCTGCCGTAACATACTTATCATCATCCAGCTTTAGACGCATGGAACTGTCTTCCGCCACCCTGACCCGGTCTCCGGATTCCAAATAGAGCTGCTCTACCGCATCGATTTCCCCGACCTCTTCGCGCACAATGTCCGCCTTCCCTGACAATTCATAAATTAAAATGGAACGATAGCTGTCTTTTTTCATTACATTTATTATAATCAGCACGATTCCGGTGACTGCCAACGACGCCGCTGCAAGAGCTATTGCAATCTTAATTAATATTGGTTTCTCCATACTACACCCCATGCATATCGCAAGCCTGCTTGCGATACTGCTTAAATAGAAAGTTGTAAAATCTTTGATTTTTCAGCCTATCCTCATATCTTTCCGCTCTCTATTGCTTTTGGAAATTAAAATCACCGCTCGTTCCTACATAAAAAGTAATCCCGCCATGATAGGTCGTATCGTCCCCGGCAACTTTCCATGTACCCTCGCCCAATGTGTACGCTTTTCCTGCGATCAGGGACAGCATTCCACTGGCGGAAATATGGTTGTCTTCCTCTTCCGGACCTTCCGCATTGACAATGTAATCCGAATGATTCCCCGCTTTATCCGTAGCTGTAATGCTGGTAGTCTTTTTTCTTGCAACAAAGGTATAAATACCGTTCTCCGCCGTAACCGGACTGCCGTCTACCGTTATGGTATCGATGTAATTATCAATAACAGTGATTGTGACTTCGTCCCCCACATGGATCGGATCGGTATTATGAAGGGAAATAATGGGCGCCGTCGTATCGATCACGATCCCTGCCGAGCTGGCATATGATACATTTCCCTCTTGATCCACCGCCTTGGCATAAAGAATATATTCTCCGTCCGCATCAGGCGATACCGGCACTTCCTCCGTATAATCATTCCATCCCGGAATCTTTACTTCTATCTCTTCCGGCGTATACTCTTTATCTTCCGGAAACAGATCATTGACAAAAAGAAAGTATTGTACGGATCCTATCCCGCTCCCTATATCTTCTGCGGATATGGAAAAACTCTTTTCCCTGTCTTTATAAAACGTCTGGAACGATGCCCCTCCGGAAAACGTCTGCCAAACCTGATCTTCTAAACGGATTCTGACTACGGGCGGTTTACATCCCACGACCGGATTCATTACTACTTTCCAGCCCTCCACATATGGCCATCCGATAAGCTCATCATATTCCCGCTCAGTAAGGGTACCGCTAGGAGCAACCGCTTTAGGTCCGCTGCTCACCCAGCAGGCATCCCCGCTGAATCTTACTCCCCAAATATTCCATTCTTTCAGCTCATACCCGTTAGGAACCGTAACATATTTCATAAAATCCGCTGCCGGGGTATAATCCGTCTGCCGGTCAAAAGGTACGTCAAATCTCACATAACTTTCTTTCTTCTGCAAATAGGATATGGATAATTCTTTGCCAAACGTAAGCTCTTCCGCGTCCGTATAAATATATACCTTGTCCGACGGCCTCGTACTTACCCATTCTTCCGCCATTACCGTGACCGGCGGCGCTGACAAAAGCAATGCGAAAGCAATCCAAAGCGCCGTCAGGCCTTTTACTCTTTTTTTCATTTTTTCCTCCATTCCGAAACATTCAATGCTGAAAAACGCGGGCAGGATTTCACGGATAATATCCCTCCTGCCAAACCTGCCATGACCGGACTTATCAAAGCACGGTAAGTAAAAAACTCATGCATATAAGAATGATTGTTTAAAACCATATACCTGAGAAACACTACCATACCCTGCATCAAAAGCAGTTTAATACCGTCTTTATTACTTTCTTTTTGATAAAATAAGTAAAGTACTGATCCCATGATCAAAAAGATAAACAATATTCCCATGATGATCCGCACCGGTTCCACGCGCTCCTCTCCCCCGAACAAAACGGTAAGATTAGCCGCGACCGCCATGGGAATACGGAGTACCGGATTGTCGGTTCCCGTTGCCTGCAGGCTTCCCCCAAACCGTTCCTCCGCCGACGAAAGCGCCGCTAAGAATTTATTGTTTCCGGTGGCCAAAGACACCGCCGCCCACTTTACTGTAAACGTACCCGCATAAGCGCCGATCCACCCAAATCCGCATAAAACAAACGAACGTACATTTCTCTTCAAACTTCCCAAACGCCCTTCCGCCGCCCGCACTGCCGTCACCAAAATAAGGGGAAACACTATCGTGACTGTTTCCGTCGTCAGAAAGTCAAAAAACGCGATCGTCACTCCGCCCGCTACCGACAAATAGGTAAGCAGACTTTCCCTTTTTCTTTCCGCCCATAAATAGAAAGGACAGAGCAAAAAACAAATGATAAAAGCCGGCTGATACTCCAGACTCAGCCGAATATTCCAAATCTGCACCGCCCCCATAGACAACAGAAACGCCGCAGCCAGATCAACATGTCCGTATTTCGCTAATATTCCTAGTGTGAGCAAGGCCGGCAGTAAGGCTGCAAGCAGTCCAATCAGCTTAATACCTTCTACATCCGTCACCAAATGCAGCAGCCGGATGAAAACCGCGGATCCGTGCCAATAGCGGCTGTAATCCACATTAGGCTGTACCCCCTCTTCCGTTACCGACAAGTACAGGCCTACGCTTTCCCCTAACTCCTCTCCATCATAATACCATGTATCCAGAGAAGAGAAAAGAGGGTTTCCGTTCCCCATGTTCCAACTTATATTCAAGAGGATCGTATCTGCATAATTATCGCTGATCCCATTCCATTTCCGTCCGTTTTCAAAGGAAAAAGCATCCTTCTCCCTATAAGTCAGCGCGCTTTTCTCCATATTTTCCCGTAAGCTTTCATTGGGAATCAGGCTCGAAACGATTAACATCCCCCACAATAAAAGAAGCAGTACACAAAATACAATGACATGGCAAACAACGGCTTTGCTCTTTTCTATGCCGGTTCCCGTCTGCGTCCCGGCTTTCCGTCCACACGACCTCCATAAGAAACAGTTATTCTCCCTCATTTTTATCCAGTGCCTCCGAAAGCCAGTTAACCAGCCTCATCTCCACCTTTCCCTCATCCGCCATATCCCGTAAAATACTGATTGCCTTGTCTTTTGGTATCGGTTTTTTATAAGGCCGGTCCGTCGCCGTCAACGCGTCATAAATATCGGCTACCGTTAAAATCCTGGTCTCTAAAGAAAGCTCTTTTTCCGTAAGGCGCTTCGGATACCCGCTGCCGTTCAAAAATTCGTGATGTGCCGCAGCCCATTTGGGTACGGTAGCAAAATTCTTATTAAAGTGTACTTTATCCAATATCTTTTCCGTCATTACCACATGATTTTCCATCTCTTTCCTGTCCGCTTCTGTCAGCGTCCCTTTACGGATACTGAGATATTCCGTCTCCTGCGGCGTAATATAACTTGTAACCGTGCCGTCCTCCTTTATATGCCGCTTTTCTGCAAGGCGGCATACCTTCTCGTAATTTTCGTCGTCCAAATACCCCATGACGTCTATTTTATGTATAAAATCAAGTTCTGCATTTAAATCTTCCACATAATCGTTATACTCTTCTTTTGTGATCCTTCCTTTCAGCATGTCGATCTCATAAAGCGCTTTCAGCAATTCAAATCTGGCGTCTACCTGTACTATTCCTTTATCCAAACGTGTCGCCCGGTTCATGATGCTTAAGGGAACTACCATTTTTCCGATATCATGCAGCAATGCCGCAAGCTGAAGTTTTTCTTTCCGCTCCCAGTCAAAATCTTCTTCACACTCGCCTCTTTCATGCAAAAAAGCAATATGATCCGCCAGAAGACCGGCATATTTTTCAACGTTCCGCGTATGTGCGGCATTATAAGGCGTCCGCTCATCCAACGCCATTGTAAGCGCCTCGACAAACGAATATAACTGCGCTTTCAGCTCCTCCATATAAGAAACGTTGGTAAGCTCAATAGCAGCCATAGAACCTAAGGAACGGATGATGATATCGTACTGCCTGCTGAACGGAATCACATTTCCGTTATCATCCAGCGCATTGATAAGCTGCAGCACTCCAAGTAATTCATTCTCGTTATTTTCCAATGGGATCACAAGCTGGGATTGGGTATGATAACCGGTCAGCTTATCATACTGCTTAGGCCCCGAAAAATCGAATCTGTCGCTGTGGTATACGTCCGCTATATTTACGATCTCTCTGTGGATCGCCGTATAGGCGCATACATTTTCCTCCCTCATAGGAACCGGCGGCATATCTGTGATCGGCTCGCCGTCAATTCCCCGGCTGATTCCCATAGAAAACGTTTTCATAATTTTAAACGTCAAAGCATCCCCCTCGCACAAGTACAACGTCCCCGCATCACAGTTCGTAATTTCCATGCCGTTTTTCAGGATAAAATACAGAATGCGATTTCTGTCTTTTTCCGTTGTCAATTTAATTCCTACTTTTAAAATTTTTTGAAAATCTTCATATTCTAATTGCATTTTACCCCTCCTTAAGCATATTCCTTTGAAATGCTTTTCATTTTGCGGCTATCGGTTGCGGGCTGTAAGCCCCGTCTTGTCATCTATAAACCGCCGGCTATTGTTCCATCGGGTAAATTTTCTTCCGTTTCAGATATTCCAAAGACCTTTTTTGTGCCTCACAGCCTTTTACTTCTATCAACACCGAGGCGTCTATCTGATATTCTCTCATTAAACGGTCAAAGACCTGCCAATCGATCTTTCCTTCCCCGACCGGTTGATGGGAATCGTTCCTCAGATCATTATCATTGATATGTATATGCCTTATATAAGGCGCTAACGATCTCACCCAGTCCCGGTGCGGACACTCATAAAGCGCTGCATGGGCATAATCGAAGCAGACGCCGAAATTTTCAGTTTTTTTCATCCTCTCTGTTAGTTGTACCATAATATCCGGGGCTTCGTCAAACATATTTTCCATATATATCTGCTGTTTCGGGTATTTTTCTGCCAATTCCGTAAAAAAGGCGGCGTTCATTTCCTGCCATTGCTTTAGATAAGACTCCGCCCGGAAACCGGACAAACGTCCCGTATGGAACACTACCCCCTTTAATCCCATTCGTTTGGCGATCTCCATAGACTGACGTATCCGCAGGACGGAAACCTCCCGGATCAGAGGGTCGCTGCTGTGAACCGTAATATCTAAAAATGCCCCGTGCATAGTGTCCTCCGAAAAGTCACTGCGGTACTTTGCATAATACTCTATGATCTCTTCCTGTTTTTCTATACTGTCCAAAATCGTGGGCGCATAAAAATCATTAAATTCATACGCGCACCCATACTCTTTCACAAGCTCATTCGAACCTTCCATATCATTCCGGTCCGGAATCACATATAATCTCTTCAAACCGCTATCCATACCTTTCCGTTTATGTCAATACCTTATCCAATTGATACACAAACACACCTTGATTTTTTCCCTTAAGCGGGATTTCTCCAATCGGCGTCACTTCAATACGCTGCTTTACGGCCTCGTATACCGCCTCGCTGATTAAGATCTGTCCCCGCTTTGCATTGCTCTCCAGCCTTGCCGCTGTATTGACCGTATCTCCGATCGCAGTATAATCCATCCGGAATTCACAGCCGATATTGCCTACTACCGCATTCCCGCAATTCACACCGATCCCGAAAGCCACGCTTTCTCCGAAACGCTCCTCAAACTTTTGTGCAATGGCATCCGCCCCCACTTTTATATCCCGTGCGGTACAGACTGCCCGAAAAATATAATCCTCCAAATCAAAAGGCGCGTTAAACACTGCCATCGTCGCATCGCCCACAAACTTGTCCAAAGTCCCTCCGTTGGCAAAAATGGATTTTGTAGTAAGCGTCAGATATTCGTTCAGAATCTCTACGACTTCCTCCGGCCGCAGGCTTTCCGACATAGTAGTAAATCCGCGGATATCCACAAACAATACTGCAATATGTCTGTTCTCCCCGCCAAGCACTAATTCAAAATCTTTATCTTTACTGATCTTATCGACTACCTGCGGCGCTACATACTGCTTAAATACATTGATCACCCGCCGCCTTCGCACGATTTCCGCAAGATACCCTTCCATGATCCGAAACAGATAAAGAAAAATAAACGTGACCGGCAGCAATATCACCGGAACGATTTTTCCGCTCAGATACAGTACTCTCGCCAAAACAAAACTAAAAATAACGGAAACTGCCAACATAACCGTAGAGGGTATTACACCTGCCTTTCGTATCCCCAGCGCAAATATCCCGCATAAGATTCCCGCAGCCAGCGCATACAGGGCCGCTGGAAAAGGCAGTTGGGTCTTTCCTTCTAACAGCGCTTCAATAATATTGGCGTGGATCTCCACTCCGTACATCTGTAAATCATGGGAAACGGCGGGCGTATAGGCGTCCTGCATCCCAACGGCATAAGCTCCGACCAGTACCACGGCATCCTTAAACAGCTTTGCATCCACTGTTTTGTCCAACACATCCGCCATGGATATAACACTGTATCCGCCGGCTTTTCCTGAATAAGAAAAATAAAACCGGTTATTTCTTCCATAAGTATCCGGGAATACCGCCTCTTTTCCCCGGCTCTCCTGATAACTTTTATAGACTTGCGCCGCGAAACTGTAAACCCGCTTATTTTCATAATCCAGATACGCCATAGCCTGCCGCACATATCCGTCCTTATCCACAAGCGTATTGGCAAACCCGCATTTCACCCCTTCCAAAAGACTGTCATAAGGTTCTACCACATAGTCGATATGGTACGGGTTATAAAAAATCTTTCCCTTTTCATCCCGCTCAGGCGTTTCCTTAAAGAAAAAACTTTCAGACATGACTATATTTCCCGCCGTCCTGCATACATCCGCAAAATGATCGTCCCCGTTCTTCTCCACATCTTCGCTATAAATGATATCGAAGCCGATGACTGCCGGTTCCGCACCCTCTTCTCCTGTTAAAAGTTCTACAAGCCGCGCCGAAAGTTCCCTGCTCCAAGTATTGACCGGACCGTATCTTTCCAACGTCTTATCGTCGATCGCAATAATATAAATTTTTTTATTAGTGGCGGAAACTTTTTGATTCAGCCCGTCAGATATTCCGATGTCCCACTGCCTAACGGCGCCAAAATAGTGAAATATCATCGCCGCCAGCAATATCATCGCCATTTTGACCGCGGTTTTTGTCTTTGTCCTGTTTTTCATTTTCAGCCTTCCTGTCCTAGAGCGTGTTTGAAAAATGCTTTCCGCCAGATGTGCGTCACAAATTGGAATCTGCGAATACCTGTTCCATATTAACTCCCATCTGCCCGCTGAAGCGGGCATACAAATCAGGATTGTGAAATTTCTAAATTTCACACTAATCCCCATGCATATCGCAAGTCTGCTTGCGATACTGCTTAAATAGAAAATTGTAAAATCTTCGATTTTTCAATCTAATCCCCATGCATATCGCAAGCTTTCTTATGATACTGCTTTTCATGCATGCCCTGAAACAGGCAATACTGCATTTTGCAAAAGCCATTTTGCCACCCCGTCGTTTATGTTGCTTTCAATGACTCCCGTCGCCGCCCTCTTTAACTCTTCCACTGCATTTTCCACTGCGTAACATTCATCCGAAATCTCAAACATAGGAAGATCGTTGATCCCGTCGCCAAAGGAAACGATCCTGTCGCAATTCCACAATTTCTTTAACTCTTTGATCGCATTAGCCTTTGTCGCCTTTTTGGGAAGCACTTCGCACCAGTATTCCTCCCTGTAAATTTCCGGATGAAACAGACAATTCAGCTCTTCGTTATCTTTTAACGCCTCATAGACCGGAAAAAGCTCCTCCCTGCTGCCGATACAAGTATAATAAAAATTATCTCCTTTATAAAGTTCTCCGGCCCGCTCCTCTGTTAAAGGATTCATCCGCTTGTCTCCTTTTCTACGATTTAAATAATCCCGGATCCCGTCATTTTCCGTTACCGTCCTCCACGTCACCTTTTCTATTCCGTCCACATAGGCATATACAAGCGGAGAAATATTATATTCCCGGAAAACGCTGCTCACATATTCCTTTTGCCCTTCCGTAAAAAACGACGATAATAAAACTTTGCCGCTTAAAGGTTCGATAATAAAAGCCCCGTTATATGCAATGATCGGAATTTTAGTAGAAAGCCCCCTCGCCGCCACCGCAGCCGAAATACTGGAACGGGCCGTCGCGTAAGTAAACAGCAGCCCCTTTTCCACAAGTCCGTTGATAATATCTTTGCTGTACTCGTTGATCCTTTCATCCGTATTCAATAAGGTTCCGTCCAAATCCGTAACATAAAGTGTTTTCATATCCTCTCCCGTTTTCTGCATTAACAAGCCAAATGATTCCTATGATTTCCCGTCCGCCTGTTTGTAATAAATCACAAATATTATTTTGGGGGATCTTAGTTATCCCAATATACTAATATACTTTGCACATCTCTTTTGATCAACTCCTCAAAAGAAATGATCTTTTTGTCACACATTTTAAGCAATCTGTCTGTATCCGCTGCTGAAATGCCCGATACCTTGTCAGGCATTTTCCCTGCTGCTTCTTTATGCTTTTCAAGCATAGATCTTATCGTTTCCTTAACATCTTTAAAAACAACTAACGTAACATTATTATCCATTATAATTTCTTTAATCTTATCCACCGAAAAATCATTTACATCCCCTTCGTTGATCAATCCGCACCCTGTTGTCGTCGCCAAATACCGTTTGATATTGGCCCTTGTAGATTTTCCGGTTGTCAATCTAAATCTGTCTTTTAAAGTAGTCTGGCACTCTATATTGATCACCTGATCCGGAGCGCTATCAATCGCTGCTGAATTGGGGATAATAAAATCCATGACTGTCCCGCCCGAATCTTTCCTTTTCTGTGTTTCATACAGTATCTCACACACCTCAAAAATCTTTTCTAAATGATTCTGCAAAGAGTCTCCCACTCTCGTTTTAGCAGATTGTTTCTGTGAAAAAGAAATATGGTCAATGACCGGCGAAGTTTGTTCGAAAATATCACGTATAAACTCTTCTTCCTTATATGATTTTTTACTGCATTTTCTATATATCTCCAGCATCCTTTTTATATAGTTGGACGTTTCAGGGTATTTTTTATCATCCTGTCCGAAAATATAATGATAATAATAAGGCATCACTTCCGAAATAATCTTCGTACTTCTTTCATTATATATAGATGTTTCCGCCATAAGTAAGTTTTTTAATGTTCCGTCTACATCGTTAAGGATATTTTCTTTTGTCAATTTTAAGCCCGATTCTTCTTCATATTTTTCAAATGCCGCATTTGCCATTTCCCTTGTAGCGCCAAGATAATGATCTCTCACCTTTTTCAAATATCCTTTTGGGCCTTGTATTTCATTCTTTATGGTCATTACTTATCCGTTCCTTCCGCTTCGCTCAAGTACTTTCATGATTTCATCTGCCACGGCTTTTGCCAATAGTGGCGGCACCGCGTTACCGACTTGCGAATACTGCGGCACCTCTACGCGCCTCCTTAATCCTCCCGTTGTCCTTTTACCTAAAAATTCAAAACTGTCGTCGAAGGACTGTATTCTTGCTAATTCTCTCACCGTAAATGTCCTTGGCTCAAACGGTGAAATATAATCGTCAGCAATAGTCATTACGGTAGCTGACGGTTTCGTTCTATCCAGCCGTGTTCTGATATTCTTCTTTGTAAGCAGAATATCCACGTCTTCTTTACTAATATTACCGTTGTTAAACAACTCAACGACTTCCTGACCACTCATTCTCATTTTATCACTGCAATGCGCAATCAGCGCCGGTAAACCGGCTATATCGATTCCCTCTGTCATAACACGGTTTCTCAGGCTTGCGCCGTCTTCTCCTTCTCTGAACAGGGCAAATCTCTCTGCTATGATCTGTTGATGCGTTGAAATCTCATTATTATATATCGCTCCGTTACTATGAATCCTGTTACCGTTAATATCAGGCGTACGCCCTTCTTTTGAAGCTATTTGGAATGCCGTATCCTGTATATGTACTTGGTTTCGTATATTACTGTCCCGTATCAGGTCGCTGATTGCATCCGTAATGGTCAATACATTTTCATCATCATATATTGCCTTAGGATATACCGGCGCAGCCACATCGTTCCTATAAGCCATAAATATGACCCGGTTCCTTCTTTGCGGCACGCCGTAATGCGACGCATTCAAAATCTTTGGTTCAAGCGTCCGATATCCGATAAGCTCAAACTCTTTCCGGAGTATCGTCGGCGTCAGTTCTCCGTCATCATAACGCTGTCCCGTCACCCCTACAAATCCATAAAATTTTGTATCGGTAAATCCGGTTACATTTTCCAAAACGACATATTTAGGCCGGATCTCACTAATAACCCTTAAATACTCCCGAAATAACATATTTCTCGGATCATTAGGGTCTCTCCTTCCAGCCCTGCTGAAACCCTGACAAGGCGGTCCGCCAAATATGGCGTCTATTTCCGGCATCTCCTGCCCTTGAAAAATTTCTAAGTTCCGTATTGATTCCTGTATCATAAAACCATTCAGTTCCCTTATATCCCCTCTATGAAAATAAGTATTTATCCCCTGATGTAACCCCAGTTGTTCATGTCTGTTCATATATGTCCGCTGAACATCAGAATTTATATCATTAGAAAAAAGTATATGAAACCCTGCCTGAATAAGGCCTTCGCTCATTCCGCCTGCACCGCAAAACAAATCGATTGCATATGCCATTTTCATATCCTCCTTTTCCGGTCTATCCTTTGTTTTATTCGTAAAACTTTTTGCTAATTTTATTATGGAACATATGTTCTTCACTGTCAATAAAATACTTTTGCCATATTTCATTGCTATTTACTATCATAAAGAAGAATCGGTAAATTGGAAAGCAAAAATTCAACATTTTAACATAATTTTGATGATAGTTGCCCAAAAGCAATATGGCCAACACATAAATGCCCCTTTTCGCATATTGCCTTATCTTCATTATAATGCTATAATTTCAATTGTCTTATGAAAATGGAGGGAAAACGTGCGGAAATTCAATTTTTCACACAGCTAATTTGTGCCGGCATTTTAATGTCTATGCCCGAAAGTCCCGGGCTGAGCAAGAATGGAGATTAATATGAGAAAAGATAACTTTGGAATTTGTTTCAGTTTCTATGCAGTGCTTGGTTTTGTACTCGCTTTATTAGGACATACTACTTTAGCGCTGTTATTACTCGGTTTTGTAATTGTAGTACATAAGGATCAATGGCTTACCATGCAGGTTATGCAGGCGTTTTTCTTATCTATCATTTCGGGCATTGTTTCTACTATTATTGGTATCATCAGTCCGATCTACAAGATCCCGATCTTAGGCGCTCTTGTCGCAACATGCTTCGGAATCGTAACTTCAGTTATTTCCCTGATCATCCTTATTATGGCTATCGTTGGTATTTCTAAGGCAGCAAAAGAACAGGATGCAAATCTTCCTTTAGTGAAAACTTTTGCGGAAAAAGCGTTCGGACTTATCAAAAACGTAACTTATACACAGAACACACCTACTCAAAATCCACAAAATCAGGATCAAAATAACTTTACCAATACGCAAAATTAATACAAATCACATATTTTCAATAAGACGGCAAAAAGAGGTTTCGCAGGGATGTCCGTGCGCCGCCTCTTTTTTGTTGCCTATGATGTTATCATTCGTTCAAGCTGCCTGCCAGCTCTCTTTTCAGGCTTTTACAGATTAGCTCCTTCATCTTTTCCCTGCCGCATTCTTCCGTTTCCCATTCACCCGCAAGATATACCGCAAATCCGATCATTTTAGACAATACTTCCATATGAATATATTCTTCAGGCAGTTCTGTATTGATCTCTCCGGTCCGCCTTCCAATTTCCACCATCCGTTGGATACAATCGTTGGCAAGGTAAACGCCGCTGCCTCTCTTTTCCTTTATCTGCTGCTGCAGTTTTTCACTGATCGGGCCGTTATCGCTCATGATATGCACATATCTAAGAAAACAATCCCTCTGCCTGATCTTTTCCGCCATAGAAGAAAGCACATAATGGACGCTCTCCTCAAAACTTTCTTTTTGAGCGATCTGCTGCCCGAGCTGGCTGTACATCTCATCCATCTGATAGAGCAGTGCGCTGCTGATCAGTTCTTCTTTATTAGGGAAATATTCATAAGCCGTCCCTTTTCCAATACCGGCGCGCTGTGTGATCTCGGATACTTTGATCCTGTTAATGTCGGCGCCTTCCTCGATCAATTCCCTTACCGCCTTATACATCACTTTTATTTTTTCGGGCAGTTTTTTCTCTCCCGTCTGTGATCCCATATCTCCTTCAACCTTCCTGTCATACCCGCCCGCGGTATAAGTTCCTATATGCCGCAAGCAAAAACCATAATCCGACCTATCGCCAATCATCATCCTGACTGTTTAAACTGCTCCGTCGCTTTTCTTGTCAATTTTCGACGGATCGGAAACCTTCTGCCGTTTCTCCCTCTGGAACATATCATAAATACATGGCACTACTACCAGCGTAAGCAGCGTACCGTAAACCAGTCCGCCGACTGTTACAATTGCCATAGGCTTTGACATATCCGCGCCCATATCATGGCTGAACACCATGGTGGACAAGGCAAGAATGGTTGTCAGCGCTGTCATAAGCACCGGACGCAGTCTTGTGATCCCCGCCTCAACCAGCGCCTCTTTCTTATTCATTCCCCTCTCCCTAAGCTGGTTCGTATAATCTACCAAAACAATACCGTTATTTACAATGATACCCGACAACATAACAAAACCGATCAAAGCAATAACGCTCACTTCACTGCCGGTAAAATACAATCCTAAAAATCCTCCCGTAAACGCAAGGGGAATCGTAAACATAATGATAAACGGCGATAAAAGGGACTGGAACTGTGCGACCATGATCAGGTACATAAAGATGATCGCCAATAAAAGCATCAGCAAAACCTGTTCCATAGCGTCATTAATGGTTTCGTTCTCACCGCTCATGACCAGTTCATATCCTTCCGGCACTTCATACTGATCCAGTTTTTTCTGCAATTCCTGAGACACCAGCCCTACATTATAACCGTCCGCAATAGCGGCGGATACTTCTATGTACCGGTTCTGACTGCTCCTGCGTATGGAAGTAGGCGATTCTTTTACTTCAAAATCCACAATATCTTTTAACGGCACTTCTTCCTTTGTCCCGTCCTGCTTTGTTACCTCAATATTTAATTCTTTTACCGTCTCTCTCGTCAGTGCAATGTCTCCTGCATGTTTTACATAAACGTCATATTCGTCCGCCTTGGTTTCCAATGTGGTCGTACTCGCTGCGTCCGCCAGTTTAGCCGCGATCTGCTGAAAG
Organism: uncultured Lachnospiraceae bacterium; assembly: GCA_910579805.1. Taxonomy (GTDB): domain Bacteria; phylum Bacillota; class Clostridia; order Lachnospirales; family Lachnospiraceae; genus RGIG3002. The sequence goes on from CAJTWM010000003.1 coordinate 29,927, forward strand.
ACCTGCGCCACTGTCAGCCCATGTTCCATCGCTTTATCTCTGTTTACCAAGATCCTAAGTTCCTCCGCCGCGTCTTCCAATCCGTCCGAAACTTCGGCAGTTCCCTCCACACTGTCTACAATCGCCGCAACTTCCTGTGCAATCTGCTGCAAGACATCCATATTCTGTCCCCGTATCTGAATGGAAATACCGCTGCCTCCAAGTGCGCTCATATCCATGGAAGAAGTATCCACCGTAATCTCCGCATTTTCTACATCCGCAGTCAGTTCCATAATTTTTTCTGCGATCTCGTCTCCTGACAGCTCCTTATCCTCTTTTAAAGTAATATAAAGCTGCGTTGCATTTGTGGCGGAATTTCCGCCGCCGAACAGCATGGACATAGTAGAGCCGCTTACCATTGCTCCTACGTCCTCCACATCTTCTATCGTACCGACCCTTTCCACCACTTGATCGGTCACTGCTCCTGTCTCCACAAGCGGCGTGTCCTCCGGCATCGTAACGTTTACCGTGATCTGTGTGCTTTCCATTGACGGCATAAACGCCGTTCCCCGGGAAACGGCTGCCGCCCCGCTGACAATCAAAAGTACCAAAACCACAAGTAAAACGATCGCCTTAAACCGAAGCGCAAGACGGAGCATTTTTTCGTAAACCTTAAGTACGCCGCCCAAAAAACGGCTTTCTTTTTGTTCTTTCACCTTTGTCATCACGCCTGCCGCCATAGCGGGGACTACGGTAAGAGCAATGGCCAGACTGGAAAGCAGGGAATACGCGATGGTAAGACCCATATCCACGAAAAGCTGCCTTGTAATACCCTCCGTAAAAACGATAGGCGCAAATACACAGACTGTCGTCAGGGTAGAAGCCATGATAGCCCCCGCTACCTCTTTGGCTCCCTCGATCGCCGCCTCCCGTTTATCCATTCCTTCATTTCTCATACGGTAAATATTTTCAATTACGACGATGGAATTATCCACCAGCATTCCCACTCCCAGCGCAAGACCGGAAAGCGAAATCACGTTCAAAGTGATACCGCTGAAATACATACATACCACCGCCGCCACCAGACTGATCGGAATCGAGCAGGCGATTACAAAAGTAGGCCTTAGGTCCCTTAAAAACAAAATCAAAATAATGATCGCCAGTAATGCGCCTACGATCACATTATTGAAAATGGAATCCATGACCATTTCAATATAAATCCCCTGATCGGATAAAGGTACGATGGACAGTCCTTCTTCCTCTTCCATCATAGATGCAAATTTATTTTTTAATTTTTTTGAAACGTCTCCGGTAGAATAACCGGTCTGCTTCTGTACCGTGATCAATATTCCGGGATTGCCGTTAATATTAGTGTAAATATCCGCAGAATTATCGGTCATAAATACATCAGCCACATCCCCGAGCGTAATCACATCCACTCCGTCCATATTAGGATTTAAGATCGGCATCGCCGCCAGCGCTTCTACAGTCTGGGGTTTTTCTCCCACACGGACAAGGTAAGCGATTCCTTCCTCTGTCACATAACCTGCGGGCATGGAAAAGTTCTGTGCCGTCAATAAAGATTTTACGGTATCAACCGTAAGAATCCCCGACATATCCGCATTTTTGTAAGCGTCTTCCTTGGCTTCCGCAAGCTGCTCTTCTCCCTCCTCAAGCTGCTCCAGCGCCTCGTCCAACTGGCCGTATCCGCTGTCGATCTGCTCCTGTCCTGCGTCGATCTGCGCCTCGCCGGCTTCAAGCTGTGTCTCCGCACTTGTCATCTGCAGATTCCCCAGATCGATCTTTGTCTGGGCATTGGCAAACTCCGTTGCGGCCGTCAGATTTCCTTTATAAAGTTCTGTCAGCCCACTGTCTACCTTCTCTAAATTTTCGTTGATCGTCGTCAGCGCATTTCTAAGAGAATCCAAACTCTCCCTTGTGGTCTTCAGACTGTTTTCCAACTGCTCCTTGAGCAATTCCAATGCTGCTTTGTTAGAAGCCATGTCCCCGTCGGCGCCTATCGCGTCGAGGATCTGCTGCCTCTGTTCCTGTAAAACGGTAAGCTGGGTGTTTAATGTACTCTCCGTATTTTTCAGTATAGCGATCACTTCGCTGATCGGCGTATTGTCATCTATCGTCCCGCCAAGCGCCGCTATAAACTGTATAACCTGCTCTTTTAGCGCAGCGTCGGGTATGGCTCCTACGGTGCCTCCCGGAGCGGCCGCCTCAATTGCCTCCAAACCTTGGATCAAGACCGTAATCGTTGCCAGTGTACCGTTGATTTCCGCAATCTGGGTCTCAATCGTCTGCAGCGCTTCTCCCGCTTGATTTAATTTTTTAAGGTTACTCTTTACTTCCGCTAATTTTTCCTCCAGTTCCTTTTGCAATGCCTCAAGAGCGGTGATCTGTGTCATAGCGTTTACTTTTGCCGCCTCCAGATCCGTCTTCGCCGTCAAAAGCTCGGTTTCCATTGCTGCAAGCTTTGCTGTCATATCCTGTTTTTGTTTATTCAATTCTGCCTGTCCGTCCGCAAGCTTTTGTTTGCCTTCTTCCAGCTCTCCCCGCCCGTCCACGATCTCTTGTCTGGAATCATTCAATTTTTTCTGCGCATCCGCAAGCTCGCTTTTTCCGTCTGCGATCTCTTTTCTGGCGTCCTCCAGTTCCTGTTCTTTTTCCGCCATCTCACCGTCAATATAACCGAATACCTGTTTATTGATCTCATCTATTTTTTCCTGTCTGATAATTACGTTGACAGTTTCTTCCAAAAGCCCTGTGGCATTTGCCGAAGCCACGCCTTCAATGCTTTCCAGACCGGGAATGACGGAACTTTCCACAAGGTCGCTGACCTGCGCATCGTCCGCTCCCTCTTTCCCGATTGCGGCAACCATGATTGGAAGCATATCGGGATTCAGCTTCATGATGATTGGGTTTCCTACGCTGTCGCTCCAATAACTTTTGATCTGATCCAGATTCTCCCTGATTTCGAGGGAAACAGTATTCATATCCGCACTTTGGGCAAATTCCAAAATCACCATGGAATAATTTTCACTGGATACGGAACTAATGCTTTCTATATTACTGACAGTCGCCATGGATGACTCCACCGGCTTTGTTACTACCATTTCCACCGTTTCCGGACTGGCTCCCGGATAAGTAGTCATAACAATAACATAAGGGAGGGTAATGTTCGGGAACAGATCCGTCGTCATTTTCGTAAACGACACAATTCCCAGTACAATGACCATTACCACTCCCACCAATACGGTATAAGGCTTCTTCACACTGAATTTTGATAACATGGCTTCCCCTTTTCAATCCTTTCTTACCTCTGCCTGATGATACTGCTTTTATACCGACCGACTGGTCGGACAATCCGTTTTCATTATAGATTTTCGTCCTTGTGAAGTCAATGTCTATCAAAAAAATTTATAATTATAAAATTTCCATTAACAGTCCTCATTTATTATTTGTGCTATTTATGAGGCTGACGCTGTAAGCGGCATGACAGGAAGTGTGTTTGAAAAATGCTTTAATAGATCCCTTCCCCTATCCATTCTTTTAATTCTATCAATTCATATCCGCCCTCCTCCGGCGCCGGTATAAAAGTATGGGATGAATGCGGTACTGTCGTATCAGAAAGGTCATTGTCCACAGTACTGCCATCCTGAAATGGTTCGTATGCCGCACCCGGCCCTGTCCGCAGTATACCGTTCTGTGTACTTAAAAGCAGATAGCTATGTTCCAAATACACGGAAAGGGATCGGTACCACTGTTCAAAATTCTCCTCTTTATATGTTTCCGCTTCATACATAAATCTTGCGCCGTTATAAGGAACCGGTTTCCCTTCCGCATCCAACCGGAACGCATGATAAGCCAGCGTACCATATCCGTCCCTGATATCGATCCTTAATGTGAGCAAAAAGGTTTCTCCGTCCTTTCCTCCCACATAAACGTTGTTCCATCCGTCGCGGTCCGTATGGGCTTCTTCGATCCACAAGATTTCCTTTGGTTCTCCGTCTGCACCCTGCTGTTTCTCAACAATCACATATCCTCTTTCTCCGTCTTCCATATTCCCTTTATATATCTTGATCTTCTCCATCCCTTCCGCATCGGAAACATCTGCCGGATAAGTTCCGGCAAGCTGGAACCCGTCCGTACCATGCAGATCATAATAATCCCTTTGTTCCACAGGCTCGCTGTAAGTAATACCGAAATAAGTATTGTAAGCAACAATATCCGTAATTAGCTCGTCCTTACAGACCGCCTTACACTCTACCTCCGTAACGCCGTCCCATGACATTTTATCTGTAAATCCGTTAAAATCCGTATCATATAATTCCATTTGTCCAAACTCCGGATTAAAATTATACAGATGAAACTCGCAATCCTTTGAAAACACAAGCTCTCCGTAATCGGAAGGATTCTCTGCATGATCCCATACTTCTTTTGGCAGTGAAAACAGATCGATCTGCCTCGCACTGCGGGAAATGGAACGGACATATACCGAAAAAGTATGATTCTGTATCAGCCGTGCAAATTCTTCTGTAAGATCCTTGTCGGTATATTCTTTTGACGCTGCTTTTTCTGCAGATCCTTCCCCTCCTGTATCTTCTTCCGGCGCCGTCCCGTCCGCAGACGCGGCTCCGCTTGCAAACCCCTCTGCCGCCGGTGCGAACGTATGCTTCACTTCGTTTCCGTCTTCCGCAATATCTTTAGATCCGTTTGTGATATCAGACTGCCCGTCAGGATCGTAATGCTCCGCCTTTTCCGTACCGCCGCTCCGTCTGGTTCCCTCCGCTGCCTCCGCTTTTCCCGTAAAAGTACAGAATACCGCTGCTGCCAAAACAATCCCTGTGATGACGGCGACATAAGTAACGGTAACCGGCTTCTTGGCAAGCAGGGCAATTCTCGTCTTGATTTCTTTTGCATTTGCCGTCATTGTCGTACTGATCGTTAACACATCCTGCGGCGTCTTTTCTCTGACAAGCCTTATCAGCGTCTCCCCATACGGAATCCTCTCTTCTTCCCCTAACGCCTTTATCGCCGATTCATCGCAGGCAAGTTCACAGTCCTGCTTCTGTGCCGCCGCTGCCATCCATACAAGCGGATTGTACCAATTCAACGCGCTGCATAGCAGCCGGACAAAGGCCCAGATATAATCCTTGTGCCTGTAATGAGCCGTTTCATGCGCCAAAATGTGGCGCAGCTTTTTTTCATCCGTAGGCACGTCTATCGGCAGATAAATACTCGTACCGTACAGGCACGGCGTTTTTAGGTCTTCCACTAAAAAAATCTTTGGGGTCTTCCCTTCTTTTCCGTTCCCCTCTGCTTCATATGGAATCCGCACACTGCGCAGCCTCCGGTAAAATCTCATATTATGAAAAAACATCCAAACGATCAATAAACACGCATTCATATATAACAAGAACGGAACCGCCTTCAAAAAGCCATTGAAAAAGCCTCCCGTCCCCCCTGATCCACTCCCCATATACCGGGATTCCTCTTTTCCTGCGAATAGATGGTTCTGAGATCTTTCCGACCGCTCTTCCGCTATAAATTTCTGCGTGACGCCTTCCGTATCCGCTTTTCCGGCATCCCTATCGCTTCCAACGGAATCATAAAATATATAAGCGGTCTCCGAATTTGTGTCCGTCCCCGGTATCTTCTCTAAGTTCCTGCCGGCCGGCGCCTCCTGCGTATCTGTCTTTATTAAATTCATGACAGAAAAAGAACTCCCCCAAAACGGCGCCGGTACAAGTAAAAGCTTGACCGCCACAATCAGCCATATCCCGTATTGCAGGCATAAACTGATCTTTCCCCTACATAGTCTCCTTAATATAAGCACCGCCACAATCAATACCGATGATGTGACAAATGTTTCCAACAGCTTTCCTTCCATATCCGCCACCATACCTTTCCGTTTCTTCTGCCCGCCGGCTTACATCCGCTTCTTTCGCATATAAGTCATTTCTTTCCGCTTCCTTCCCTGCTGCCCTTTTTATTCGCGTCGGCAAGAATATCATACAATTCTTCGATCTCTTCCTCTGACAACGCCTGCTTTTTAACCATGGCATTGACCATAAGGCCTAATCTCCCTTCAAATACCTTTCCTAAAAACTCTTCCGCTTCCTGTAAGGACGCGTCCTCCCTTTTCAGATCGCTGTAATAAAGCTTTGCCCTTTCTCCCTCCGCAAAGTGAACGGCTCCTTTGTCTTCCATCCGCTTTAAAAAGGACATCACCGTATATTTTGTCCAACCGGTCTCTTCCTGCAGTTCTTTCGTGATCTGCATGATCGTCTTTGGCTCGCCCCGCCAAAGCGTTTCCATCACTTTCCATTCCGCATCCGTTAATCTTACCTTCATTCCCATCCTCCTCTGTGCGTTTCAGCACGCATGCCAATCAAAATTCCTGACAATAAGACCCTGCTTTTGAATTTTATTGCTTTATTGTCTGAAAATCTATTTTCGGACTCCCCGTCACATAATTCGGTTGGCATTTGTCTACCTACATTTACTATAATATCTAGGTTGACATCTGTCAACCCATTTTTTATGCCAAAGCATATTTAAAAAATGCTTTCCTGATTATAACTTTCCGCGCATACAAAAAGGAAATACTTCCTAAGAAATATTTCCCTTTTATAAACTATATTGGCATCATAGAATCCCATTATTCATATGTGATAGAACTTGCCCACTTGTCCCAAATCTCACAGATAAAAGTCTTACCCTGATTGAAGACGAGCTCATTGCCTTCCGCATCATAATATTTTGCCGGCTTATCGTCTCCGTCCATTCTTGACCATGTACCCTGAACTACTTTTCCGTTCGTAAAGAAATACATCGTGCCGTCCCCTGTGACCGGACCGTGCATTTCCATGATCAGGTATCCATGATCGTCCCGCTCTTCTGCATAGCATACCTGAAGTACAATATTATCGACTTTGATCTGTTCTCCGGTACGCTCGTCGATCAACGGGCTTCCGTACTCGGAGTAAGCATATTTTCCGGTAGACGCATCGTATTCAAAATAAGCGCCGACCGTATTGTAGTTTCCTTCTTTACCCGGCCATATCTTAGTAGCAGCCGGTGCGTCGGCATAATCGGCGGTTACGCCGTCTGCGGCAAACTGAAACTTGGGTGAAAACGTATCATGATAATCCCAACTGTAGCCTCTCTGTTCTACGCCTTTCATCAGCCCGTTCACGAACATATATGCCGAGTCCGTGGTGTTTTTGCCCGGACGGTCATATCTGTCAAATGCAATAGCTGTAGGTACACTGATTCCCTGTGTCGCCTGACTGATGTTGTCCACCCTGTCGCTGTTCAACAGGTCATTTGCATAATAGGCCGAACCCCAGTGACAAATGATGGCGTCATGCTCCAATCCGATATATACCATATAATCACGGATACTTCTTGTAGGCCCGATCCTGTCCAGATCGTCAAAATCTTCAAATAAACAGAATAGCCTTGTCAGGTTGTCCCTCAGCGGCACCTGATAGATCACGCTTGCATTGCCGATTCCGTAATGAGGAAAACAGCTCTTCTGATTCGGTATGGATACGGCGATCGGACGTCTTGTCCCAATGCTTTCATCCACCCATTCTCCCGTCAGATAACTTTGTATCTTACCGTCTACCACTTCTCTGTTCTCAATAATTGGATACAAAGCCCCTGAGGACTCCGGCTCTACCGTTTCTACAGTTTCCGGCGTTCCCTGATTTGCATTCTCGCTTCCCGCCGCCTCTTCGATCGGAGAGATCGTTTCTGCGATCGGCGATTTATCCTTCGGTTTCTCTTCTTTTCCGCAGCCCGCCAATGATGCGGTCATCAATCCGACTGCGCCTGCTAAACATAATAATTTTTTGTATTTCATTTACCCTCTGTCCTTTTTTATTATTGTTCCCGAAAGTGTTTCCGTATTAAAACACACTCCGGGGCGACCGGAATTTTCTTCTTTCCAATCTTCGCACTTTCGATTATAATAGATAACTACTGAAAAACAAAGAAGTTTTTTAGGAAATTAAATATTTTTTAACTTTTCAGCCATATTTTTTGTCTCTGCAATTCCTTTTTCGTAACATTCATTCATGGTCTGTCTGTTTTCTTCCTTTTTTTCTTCCATCTCTTCTTTTTTGCGGCCGAATCTTTTTTCCTGCTCTTCTTTTGTCATTTCCAAAGATTCGTCGATCTTCCTCATAAGCTTATCCCACTCGGATCCCGTATAAGAATCTGCTCCCGTCGGAATCGATACTTCCGTTTCTCCTCTTTTCACCTTATCCAAAATCATCGCTTTTCTTTCCGCGATCAATTCGGCAGCCTGTTCCCTGACTCCTACCGTACCTACCGCCACATGCCTCACCTCCCGTCACTGTAAAATACAAAAAGACTTAAACGAAACGTTTAAGCCCTTCTACTGCCGGCGACCGGAATCGAACCGGTACTGTATTGCTACAACAGGATTTTAAGTCCTGCGCGTCTGCCAGTTCCGCCACGCCGGCATATGGATGGAGGTGGATTCGAACCACCGAAGCAATTTGCAGCAGATTTACAGTCTGTCCCCTTTGGCCACTCGGGAATCCATCCATTTTGGTCTCAAAACATAAGTCTTGAAACCCTGACAGTATTGTACTATATCATATCTTTCATCAAAATGCAAGAAATTTTTCCGATCCTGAAAATCTCCTGAAAAATCCCGAAAAAGCATTGCAAAAGAATCCTGAAAAAGTCCTTATAAAAAAATAGGAAACATTCTTATCCTGATTGATCCCTATCAAATCTGAAACGTCAGATTCAAGCTTCCCCCAAAATCCAGATCGTCGCTGTAATGCTTTAAAACGACCGCCGATGTTTTGGGGAGCGTAATGGTAATTTTTCCCCCGATCACCGGGTACTCTCTTTTCTCCGTGGTAAATCCTTCATCAGACGAAAGCATAAGCTGATGCAGGATCGTTTCTTTAGGGATCCCGATCTCCCAAACGGACAAATCTTTTGTAACGGGATGATCGTTATTATTGATCAGCACTACCGATTGCTCATTTCGGTTAAAACGGCCATAGCCGATCAGGTTATATTCGCCCAGCATAAACTTAAGAGAACCGGTACGAAATTCTTCATTTTCCTTATGGATCCGGATCATTTCCTTATGAAAACGGATCAGCTCCAAGTCTTCCCGTCCCCAGGGATATGTCCTTCTACTGTCCGGATCGGTAAAGCCGCACACGCCCGCCTCGTCTCCGTAATAAATCGTAGGGGCTCCTACCCAGGTCATTTGGATCGCCACCGCCTCACGCATGACCGCCTTATTGACGCCCTCATTTGCGGCCGCCGCACCCAGCGTATTGATGCGCCCCACTCTTCTGTTCGTGCGCGTCAAAAACCGGGAATGATCGTGATTGGACAGCTCGTTCATCGCCACCATATAAGAAGGCATAGTGAAACTGCTGTTATGGTGTCTCATGGCGCCCCAAAAGCTGTCCGCATTTCCGCGCAGATCTTCTCTATAGTCGTCGCTATGTTTCTGCATACCTGTTAAAAACCATGTGACCGGCTCCATAAATGCGTCATAATTCATAACGGTATCCCATTCGTTCCCTTTCAGCCATTCCTTCGGGTCGCCGTAATGCTCCGCCAGTATAATGGCATTGGGATTCGCCTGTTTTACGGCCCTCCTGAATTCCTGCCAAAAGTGATGATTAAACTCCGGCGAATGTCCCAGATCTGCGGCCACATCCAAACGCCAGCCGTCTGCGTTATAGGGCGGGGAAACCCACTTCCTTCCAATATAAAGAATATAATCCACCAACTGTCTGGAACCTTCGTAATTCAGTTTCGGCAGCGTATCGTTTCCCCACCAGCCGTCATAAGTTCCGTTGTAGGGCCACTTATTACCGTCATAAAAATGAAAATAATCCTTATACGGACTGTCAGCCGAAACATAGGCTCCTTTTTCGTATCCGGGAGCGTTTTCATAGATCCGTTCCCTGTCCATCCACTTATTAAACGAACCGCAATGATTAAAAACGCCGTCCAAAATCACTTTGATCCCGCGTCTATGCACCTCCTCCACCAATTTTGCAAAAAAGGCATTACTGGCGTCAAGGTTTTCCCTGTTCGATACCCTGTTGATGTATCTTGTCGCCTGACTGTTTTCCGTTCTGCCGTTCTCCAGCAGTTCTCCCCCATCGTTTACGATCTTTCCCAAATGGGGATCAATATTATCATAATCCTGTATATCATATTTATGATTCGAAGGAGAAACAAAAAGCGGATTAAAATAAATCACGTCTATTCCCAAATCTTCCAAATAGTCCAGTTTATCCATTACCCCCTGCAGATCTCCGCCGTAAAAACGGCGCACATCCATCTGCTCCGGATTGGAATACCAGTCCTCCACATGTACGCTGTTGCTGCCGATATACTTATACTCGTTTGTCAGAACGTCGTTTGACTGATCGCCCTTGCAAAAACGATCTACATAAATCTGATACATAACAGCCCCCTTTGCCCAATCCGGCGTTTTAAATCCCGGAATCACGGCAAAGTCATAGTATGAATTTTCATCCGTTACGACTCCCCTGCGGTCGTAAATACATTCAAGCCTTCCCTGCTGAACTATAAAATGATAGTCAACTCTTTCATTTTCCAACTGCTGTTCATGGGTATAATAATCAAAATTATCATCCGAATAACGTTTAAACATCAGATGACGCACACCCTTACATACAAAAAATACCCGGTCAATATTGTTTTTCCCTGCCCGAAATCTAATGGTTATCTCTTCATATGCACTTGGCTCGGAGGGAGATACATAATCCTCCGTCATATCGCTGAATAACGCTCTCTTATTGAAAACAGGTCTCATTGATGCCAGATATTGTAAATTATGCTCTGCTTTCATAAATCGATTAACATCCATATACAACACCAACTATCCTTTCCAATAAATATTTTATAATATATAATATGGATATTCAAGTAAATCTATCCTATAAAGTAAAAAAGACAGCTTTTCGCACGCTGTCTTTTTTAGAGAAGGTATTTCTTTCTTATGGGGTATAGCAAAAAACTATATAATGTATTGGGGGGTTACGAGTATTATAATAGCATGGAGTCACCTTTCATACAATACCAAGAATTCACAAATATTACAAAAAAGCATCATTGTTTTTGTGCATATTATACAATCTTTTTTCGTTATATTATACAAAAGAAGAATTTTCTAAATCTCCGGATTCCTCCGTTTTCGTAAATAAAGCTTCGAACTCGTCTCTTGTGATCTTTTCTTTTTCCAAAAGCAGTTCCGCACATTTATGGAGTACTTCTTCGTTTTCCAAAATAATATCTTTTGCCTTTTTATAACAATCGTCAATAATGGATTTAACCTCTCTGTCTATCTCGCCGGCAACCATCTCACTGTGGCTTCTGGCATGTGCGAGGTCACGGCCAATAAATACCTCGTCGCCGTCGTCGTCATAATTAACAACGCCGATGCTGTCCGACATACCGAATCTGGTAACCATTCTCCTTGCCTCTTTGGTTGCCTTTTTAATGTCGCTGGATGCACCCGTTGTAATATCGTCAAAGATGATCTCCTCCGCAATACGCCCGCCAAGCGATACCATGATATCCTGCATCATCTTGCCTTTCGTCAAAAACATTTCGTCCCTTTCAGGCAGCGGCATCGTATAGCCTGCCGCCCCTAAACCGGTAGGAATGATCGATACGGTATAGACCGGTCCCACGTCAGGCAGTACATGGAACAGGATCGCATGGCCCGCTTCATGATAGGCCGTGATTTTTTTCTCTTTATCCGATATGATACGGCTTCTCTTCTCCGTTCCGATTCCGACTTTGATAAACGCTTTTTTAATATCTTCCTGCTTTACGAATGCGCGGCTCTCCATGGCCGCGGTGATCGCCGCCTCGTTCAAAAGATTTTCCAGATCCGCTCCGGTAAATCCTGCCGTAGTCTGCGCCACCTGTTCCAGATTCACGTCGTCGCTGAGCGGTTTGTTTTTGGAATGTACTTTTAAGATCTCTTCACGGCCTCCTACATCCGGCGGTGCAACGGTGATCTTTCTGTCAAAACGTCCGGGACGCAAAATCGCAGGATCCAAAATATCTACACGGTTCGTCGCCGCCATAACGATGATCCCCTCATTTACGCCGAAACCGTCCATCTCTACAAGGAGCTGGTTCAGCGTCTGCTCCCTTTCGTCGTGTCCGCCGCCCATACCGGTTCCGCGCCTTCTTGCGACCGCATCAATCTCATCAATGAAAATGATGCACGGCGCATTTTTCTTAGCTTCTCCAAACAGATCCCTGACTCTGGACGCTCCCACGCCTACGAACATTTCCACAAAATCCGAACCGGAAATGCTGAAAAACGGCACGTTCGCTTCGCCTGCCACCGCTTTGGCGAGCAATGTCTTACCCGTACCGGGCGCACCTTCCAAAAGAACGCCCTTCGGTATACGCGCGCCCACCCTTGTAAATTTCGCGGGTTCTCTTAAAAACTCTATGATCTCCTCTAACTCCGATTTCTCTTCTTTCAGTCCCGCTACATCTTTCAGCCCTACCTTTCCATTGCCTATGGAAAGCTTTGCCCGGCTCTTTCCGAAATTCATCATTTTCCCGCCGGAATTACCCGATGAATTTTGAGAATTGATCAATACAAAAATAAAGACTCCCGCAATCAATACAACCATTACCGGAAGCATATATGTCAAGAACCAGCTTTCCCTAGGGATATCCCTGACTACCGGATCGATACCGTACTCCTGTACCAATCTCTCGATCACGGTCACATCTGTAACGTATAATACTCTGTCTTCACCGTTTTTAAAATCTACATGGATAGAACCTGTCGGCGCGCCTTCATTCGGATGAATGGTGACCGCCGTTACCAGATTATTTTCAAGGTCAGATACCAGCTCTCCCTTGGTGTAATTATCACTCTGATTTTGAAAGGTTCCGATCCAGACTGTCAAAAGTAGTAAACCGATAATAACTACAAAATACATATTAAAGTTCTTACCGCTTTTATTCACTCTTCTACCTCCCTATCGCTTAACTAAACTCCACTACTCCGATATACGGAAGATTCCTATATCTCTGATTATAATCAAGACCATAACCGACTACAAATTCGTCCGGAATCTCAAATCCGGTATAGTCCACTGTCACATCCGTCACTCTTCTCTCCGGCTTATCCAGTAAAGTGCAAAGCTTCAGGCTCTTCGGCCCTCTGCTCTGCAGGATCTCAAGCAGATAGCTCAAAGTCCTTCCCGAATCTACAATATCCTCAATAACGATCACTTCTTTGTCTTTGAGCGGTTCATCCAGATCCTTTATAATCTTAACGACCCCGCTTGACTTTGTCGAACTGCCGTAACTGGATACGGACATAAAATCAAGGGAAACCGGAATCGTGATCCTCTTTGCAAGCTCACACATAAAAAAGCTGCCGCCTTTTAATACGCATACAAGATGCACCTGTTTCCCTTCGTAATCTTTGCTGATCTGTTCTCCGATCTGCTGAATCCTTTTATCTACTGCCTCTTCCGATAACATGACTCTGACATGCTCCGCCATTATTGTCCTCCTCTTAACCGTACCTGCAATATCTTCTTCGTCTTTGGCCCTACCTTATAGTACTGGCTGATCCTGTATCCGACTACCCAAAGGATATGATTTCCGTCTGCAAGCACATAAGTTTTATCCCGTTCCTGTCTGGGAACTTTTTCTTGTATCAAATATTTCTTTAAAGGTTTTGTAGACAATGCCTCATTGATTGTCAGATAATCTCCTGTCTGTCTTGTCCTTAATACCAAAGATTTTATTATTTTATCATAATCAAACCATTTCGTATATGTTTTTTCAGGAATAATTTTACTTTTATCATATTCCAGACAGGTAAATTCGAACACTCCCATTCCTTCTATTTTTATTTCTCCGGGTATGCGGACCGGATTGATGGATTCTATTTGAGGTTTTATTACCGGCGGAGTCTCCGGCCCGATAAATACCCTGTCAAACTCCCGTCTGGCGCAAATACCGTCCGGAAGTGAAATCTCTTTATTTCCTTCCTTATAAAACAGTTCCCTCACCGCTTCGATATGGACGGCGCCGATATCCTTTCTTCCTGCCCGTATCTCTTCCAAACATAACAGCAGCACCCTTTTTTGCAGTAAAACATGCAGTTCCTTAAATCCCCCGACTGCTATCTCGTTTCCCCTCTCCCGCTTTTTCGCGATCCTGAAATAGGTTTGTCTTGTCTGCTCTTGCAAAAACTCTTCCGTTTCCGCCAGCATTTCCGCCGTCCGGTTCATGTGGCCTACCGACTTTACACATATGTTCTCTTCCGCATAGGCCAAAATATGGCGTCTGATTTTATTTCTCGTATAAGTATCCTCGTAATTTGTATGGTCTATACAAAAGCCGATCCCTTTTTCTTCCAAATATGCCTCAATTTCCGGCCTTTCTAAACATAACAACGGTCTGATGATCTCCCCACGGACCGGTTTGATCCCCGAAAGCCCTGTCAGTCCCGTCCCCCTGAACAGATGGAACAACATCGTCTCCGCCCTGTCGTTTGCGGTATGGGCCACGGCGATCCTTCCCCTGCCCCCGGCCTTTGTCTCCCGCATCTGCCCGCCCTCTGCGCTGAGACATTGCTCCAACACCTCGTAAAATACCTGATACCGTACATTCCTTCCCGCTTCTTCCGTTGAAATGCCCTGCCTTTTGGAAAGCCTCTCTACGTCAAATTCCTTTAAGAAAAAGGGCACGCCCAATTCCCCGCAAATCTTCTCCACATATGCGGCGTCTGACGGTGCATCCTCACGAAGCTTGTGGTTTACATGGACAACGGCAATATTGAGGGGTATCTCTTGTGCAAACTCACACAGCAGAAAAAGAAGGCACAGTGAATCTGCCCCTCCCGAAATTCCCGCTACGACCGTATCGTTTGGCGAGAGCATTTCATATTGCTCTATATACTTTCTTACCTTTTCTATCATCTGCATTCCTCATACGGCCTAAAAGTCTTTTATCAGACGGCAGGCCCTTTTATCAATATAGTAAATTTATTTCTAAATTGCAATCGTCAAAATACATTTTCCCACAATCCCACTACCATTACCGTCATATCGTCGCGTATCCTTCCTTTACTTTCCTTCATCGCATGATTTAAAATACAGTTTGCCATTTCTTTCGGATTTTCCAGACTCATATGGCTAATGACCTCTAAAAGCGCCGCCTCGCCGTTGCCTTCCGCAAATCCGTCGCTGATTCCGTCGGAGATCATAAAAATATAATCCCCGTCCATAAGCTGCCTTGTAACCGGTTCCGTTTCTATTTCCATAAAGATCCCAAGGGGCAGATTTCTCGCCGATATCTGTTCTACCAAATGCGCCCTTTTGATATAAGTGTTGGCGCCTCCGATCTTGATCATTTCACCGATGCCTGTCCGTAAATCTATCTGGCACAGATCCAAAGACGACATATTCTGTTCTTCACTCCCTGCCAATATAGAACTGTTCAGCATCTGTACCGCCATTTCCGGCCTGAATCCGGCTTCTAAAAGTTTTTCTGCCAGTTCGATCACGATCCGGCTGTCTTCATTGGCCTTTTTCCCCGATCCCATCCCGTCGGATAAGAGCATCGTCAGTTTTCCTCTGTCGGTCTGGTAAATGGAATAGTTATCTCCCGATACTTCTTCGTTTTCCTTTACCGCAAGGGCCACTCCCGTAAGCACATGGAATTTTGCCTCTTCTACGAAACGGAAAGTTTTATATACATCCGCCAAAAGCAGCGGGCTGCCGTCCGCGGGAGTCAGTCTGCAGTTCAAAATAACGGAAAGGATGTCCGCAGCCTCCTGCACATTTTTTTCCCTTTTTCCGGTCTTCCTTGCCAGCATCAGATATTCATAAGCGCCTTCTTTATCCTGTATCCTATATAGTTCCTGCACTTGGATGCCTTCCGCCATCAGCCCCTGTATGATTGCCTTTGTCTTTCTTTCCCCTAACGCTTCATAGCAAAACGATTCTTCCGCAACCTCTTCCATAATATTGGCAAATTCCTGTAGCTGCCCCGCCATAAGCCCGCAATGATCCCGCAGCTTTTTTTTCCAAAGCACTTCCTGCCTGTCCCGTTCCTCTTCCTGTTCTTTTTGAGGCATTTCTTCAAATACCTCCGCCAGTTCCCGAAAAGAATCGGCATATGTCAACAATCTTTTCCTTCCGTAATCCGGAAGAAGTTTTTGCTTTTTATCCGCATTGATCAGCTGTTTTTGTCTGCGCATGGCTGCCTCCCCTATCTTACCAAAGATTTTTACAGTTTATTATAGAAGATGTCCCATTTCTTTTTTGTCAAAAACGCACCTGTTTTCACTTGTTTCACTCGACAAAATCCGCACAAACCCAAAAAATGCCGCCGATTCCCGGCAGCATTCTTAATCGTCTTCCTTAAATATAATCTCTCCGTCATATACAAGCCCCAGCTTGTCCTTTGCAACTTCCTCCACATACTTTTTTGTCTGCGTATATTTACGGTACTCTTCTATCTCCTCGGTACGCGCTTTCTCTTCCTCGATCTGCTGCTCTAAAGCGGCTTCTTTCTCCGCATAGAGCGCCTGTTTCTGTTTCAGGTCATTACTCCTGACCGCGACGACAACCACCAGCATCAACACCACGATACCTGTAAGAAACATGCCAAAACGGTTCTGCCGTCTTTTTCTATATGCTATTCTCCGTCTTGCCATAATTACCCCAAACTTTCATAAAAAAATAACTCCATTAGCGTTTACATAATATTATTTTAAGCATTTTTCCCGACGCCGTCAACTTTTTTTTCCAAAAACGTCCGCACTTCTTTGTAAAACTGCCCGTTTTCTTCGTCATCTTCGCCGCCTTTTTCCCCGCTTTCTTAAAAGGACGGAACAGGATACCGAATAATTTACCTATAAGATGCAGACATTTTTTAATCGCCTCCGATAAAAAAGTAACTACAAAACGGCTGATGCTGATCAGATACAAAAACATTCCCAGCGCAATGCCTAAAATAGAAAACCACCTCAGCACGCCGCTGCTTTCTTTGTACAAAAGATAAAATACCCTCAATGCACAAAAGATCCAATATACAATATCCTCCAGTGAGATAAAAAAACGGTTATGCTTTACTATTCTTCTGAGAATGCGCAGCAGATCATAAATGACCGCCACGAAAATACCCAGTAAAACCGAATGATACAAAAACAAGGTTTCTTCCACGATCTGCGGACTCATACAAATAATCCCCCATACCTACTCACCGCTTACTTAAATAACTTAGATAAGAATGATTCGTTTTTATTTCCGTATCCGCTCCCTGCCTCCGAATAAGTCAGGCTGTCGATCTTGCCGTCTACATCTACCTCCCCTTTTTCCAAAGTCAGGCGGTTCACATGCAGCTCGCTTCCTTTTATCATAAGCATTCCCTGATCCGTTTCCAGCATGATCTCGCTTACGTCAAAAGATAATACGTCCGCCACGCCGGTAACCGTGCAGGACCTTCTGTTATTTAAGGTCAATTTATGCGTCCGCTGTTTCGTCCCGTTAAACTCTTCCATAATACACCTCCGTTTCCGCTCATTCTGCGGTTTCCCCTGCTGCCGTATGTCATATATTTTAGGATGTCCCCACAAATTCGCATCTTCTGATAAAGTATATTAAGAAATCTCCCAATTATGATAATAATTTATTATGATAATAATTTATTATGATAATAATTTATTATGATAATAATTTATTACGATAATCATTTATATATAACGGAAAAGCTCTTTTGCTTCTTCCTTTTTCACCGTTTCCTGTACATCAAGCACTTCCACTTTTACTTCTTTATTTCCAAATTGGATCGTAATAATATCTCCTGCTTTTACGTTAGCGGAAGCCTTTGCCGGCTTATCGTTGATCATCACCCTTCCGCCGTCGCAGGCCTCGTTCGCAACCGTCCGCCGTTTGATCAGACGCGATACCTTTAAATATTTGTCAAGTCTCATATCTATCCCTCTTTCTATCTGAAAATGCTGTATTTTCCTTTGGGCGCCCGTGCGCATTAAAAAAGAGAACCTGCTGTTTGTCAGGTCCTCTTATCATTCATCATTATGCGTTAAGCATATCCTTTAAAGCTTTTCCTGCCTTAAATTTAGGAGCTTTGGAAGCAGCGATCTTCATAACTTCTCCACTCTGAGGATTTCTTCCTTCTCTTGCAGCTCTCTTGGATACTTCAAATGTACCAAAACCTACCAACTGAACTTTTCCGTCTTTTTTTAATTCTTCAGCAACCACATCCGTAAAAGCTTTCAGTGCCTTTTCAGCATCCTTTTTAGATAATCCAGCCTGATCAGCCATAGCTGCAACTAATTCTGTTTTGTTCATTGTGAACTCCTCCTCTAATCAATGAGTTTTCATTTTATTTTAGTATCTTTCAGATGTTCCTGTCTTGAAACGCCTATAATATATATATCTGCTTTTCCAATCTTTGTCAAGGAAATTTTGGCTTTTTTACGGCATTTTTTACTCCTCGGAAAGCTCTAATTCATTGAAAGAATAATTTACGTCTTTGTCCTCTTCCGTCAGTTGTACAGTGTAACTATGAGTCACATAGCCTGTCTTTCTTAATGTGATCACATGGCTCCCATTTGTTTTGGAAAAGCTGCATGGAGCCACCCCTACATAGTTACCGTCCACATACACTTCCACGTCCTCCGGATAGTCGATATAAACCTTATAGTTTCCCGTCGTATTCGTTTCTCCCGGGTTTGTCCCGCCAGACGGGGAACCGTTACCTGAAACGCCGCCGTCCTGATCCGGCTTATTATCCGTGCCGCCTGTATTACCGTTATTCCCTCCGTTCCCCGTATTATTATTTTCGTTGCTATTGTTGTTTCCGTTATTTTCCGTCGTAGAATTTCCGGGGTTTTTCTGCTCTGTTCCTTCTGTCTCGGACTCCGTTTCACTCTCTTCCGTTGTTTCTTCTTCCTTTTTATCTTCAGATTCTTCCATCGTCACGTTGATTCCGGCAGCCTCCTGCCCTACCTTGATATACTGGGTTATGGTGTCGTATCCTTCCGCTTTTACTATCATCTGATGTATACCGTATTCCAAAGTGACTGCCTGACTGATATCGGCCTTCTCGCCGTCAATATATACGGTCGCGTCTTCAGGCGATACCGTAAACAGCACGGTTCCGAATTTCGGTTCTTCACCCTTAAGGTCGCCTACATCCAATTCTACCTCTTCGTCTCTGTTTATAACAACCCGCTTTACTCCGCTGTTCCCTTTATTACTGATCTGCACGTCATAAGCGCCTTCGGGAACAACCAAAAGCATCCCTTCCGTTACTTCCTGAATCACCGATTGTCCGACCTCGATCCATCCCCCGACAAAATATTCATCGTTGGTCAGACGCAGATATCCGTGTCCTTTATCTACTACGATACTATAAATATTATATCCAATGCCGCTAACCTTTAATACATCTGCGGCGTTAATATCCATTAATTCGGCGGGTCTGCCCGAAGATACGATAACGGTATCCTCCGTCAGTTTATAAATATCCTCCGCAATGGTCATATGCTTCGTTAATTCATCTATCGTATAGCGGGAAATATCCGTAAAAGACCAGCACTTGGTTGAAAGCTGGATGCTGTTCAGCCTCTTTTTCGACTTTAAAAAAGTAATGTCTACAACGTCTCCCTCGCCGATCTGCGCCATCGACATGGCTTCATTATACCTGTCATAAATAGTCGTAGCCCCATTATATGTCAAAGTATATTGTTTTTTGATCTCCATATTCTGAAACGTGATCGCGGAATTTTCTTCATCTTTCTCCACCACTACCACCGTATCCGCCGAATCGTAGCTTCCCGCCTCCGCCACGACAAATCCGGTGTCGCTTTCTTGATCCGGAGTAGGAACCGGCGTTTTATCTTTTTCTTTTGTCGCCTTAACGAATCCGTATCCGCCTATCACGGTGATACATAACAGCGTAAATATGCAGATCGATACTGCGCGTCCTTTTTTGGTCATACGAATCTCCCATTCTTATCGTCTGTTCTATCTGATCTATAAATCCATTTTTCATTATATACCAATGCCGGAAAAATGAAAACCATCGTTCGTTAGGAAATCATGGAAAATATGTGATCCAGAAAATTCTGTTTGTTCTGTTCTCCTTCGATCACCTTCTTCAGCTTCTCCGTATTTTTCTCCGGTATCCATGCTTTTCCGGAATTAAAATAAAAATTAACGATCTTCCAGAATTTTTCGGGATAGGCAAATCTGTAATAAAGCTGGACACAGTCATGGGCCGACAAAGGATTTTCTTTTTGATAAACGGAAATCAATTCTTTTCCCATTTCCATATTCCAGTTGTTCTTTTCCAAAAGCTTTCTTAAAAATAAATAAAGATCCCGGACCGGATTATCGCGGATACATTTTTCAAAATTGATCACTGCGATCCGTTCTTCATTTCGCAGCAGATTATGATATTGATAGTCCCCGTGGCAAACATACCCCTGCGTCAAAATATAACTGCATTCCTTTTCCATGTCATAACTTTTCAATTCCTCCGTCGTCTGCAGCGCCTTTTCAAGAAACGCATCGTAACAGCTCAGCAGAAATAACTCAAACTCCGTTTTCTGGCTTCTTTCCCTTAAAAAACGGCGCACTTTCTTCAGCTCTTTATTATGCTTTTCATATTCATGGTCTACGCGGAATACCTGATTCAGATCCTCCGTATTTTCCGCCGGAAGTCTTAATATTTTATGTAATGCCGCCAAAGTACGCACTGCCTGACCGCATTCCCCCATATCCCGTATGTTAAATTCCCTGCCTGAAAAATATGTCTTTAACGTATAAATATTCTGATCCTGATCTTTTACAAAAAGCGACCCGTCCTTCGTGGGTACGATCTGCTCGATAAAAAATTCCTTGTCCTGTCCGGCTCTTTTTAAAAGATCATTCTGAAATTCCAATTTATTTTGATGGCCATGATATTCTTTAAAAATATAATAACCCTGCTTCGCCTCACAAAGAATAGCGCCCCGCCCCTTTGCAGTGCGAAGCACTTCTATATCATAATTGTCTAACAAATTTACGACTCTGTCGTTCACGTTCATTCCTCCCGCATGTTGGTTATAACCTATCATATGCCTTGGAAAAATGAAGTATGTTAATTAATTTAAAGAACGCATTTCTTCCGCCTGTTTTAACAGATATTCCTTTTCATTATACGCCGGTTCGTCAATGACGATCTGTAATAACCTGTTTAAGATCTCTCCAATCTCTTTACCCGGCTCCATTCCTAAAGCTATCAGATCGTTTCCGGTCACTGCCAGCATCTTCAGCGAAACACAGGGCTTCTCCTCTAAAACCTGCCTGTAAATGCTTTGGAGCTTTTCAAGTTCCTCTTGTTTCTCTTCCCTCATATAACCGCTCTGTGCAAGCATATCCGCCTGTTTGACCAAAAATAAGCAGGGCATGAGATCCTCTCCTATTTTAAAGACCGCCCTTCTCATTCCCTTCGGCGTAAGCGGGATCGGATAATCGTGAAACTTTACCAGTCTCGAAACCTGATCCGTGGTATCATTATCAAACTTAAGCCTCTTCAGGATGTCCTTTGTCATAACGGCGCCGGCTTCAGGATGTCCGTAAAAATGAAAAATCCCCTCTTCGTCCTCCGTCAGGGTATCCGGTTTCCCAATATCATGAAAAAGCATTGCCAGACGCAGGACTTTATCCGCCTTAATACGCTTCATGGCCGTTAAAGTATGTTCTCCCACACAATAACAGTGATGGGGGTTGTTCTGCTCCGTTTCCATCATCCTGTCAAACTCGGGGAAGATTGCCTTCGTTACCCCGGTCTCATAGGCGATCCGCAGATAATCCGGATTCGGTGAAACGGCTATCTTGATCAGCTCCGTCTGTATCCGCTCCGCGCTGATATTTTTTAAAGTCGGCGCAAGTTCTTTGATCGCGTCCTTTGTCTTTTCGTCTATGGTATAGCCAAGCTGCGCCGAAAAACGCACGGCCCGCATCACCCTCAGCGCGTCTTCTGAAAAACGCTCCGCCGCTTCGCCCACGCATCGTATGATTTTTTCCTCTATATCCTTCATTCCGCCGAAAACATCGATCAACCCTTCTTTGTCATTATACGCCATTGCGTTGACCGTAAAATCCCTGCGCTTAAGATCTTCCGTAAGATTCGCCGTAAAAGTGACCTCTTTGGGATGCCTGCTGTCCTCATATTCTCCGTCGATACGATACGTCGTAACCTCAAAGCCTTCTTTCTGTATCATAACGGTAACCGTCCCATGCCGGATTCCTGTATCGACCGTTCTCGGAAACAGTTTTTTCACTTCTTCCGGTCTGGCGGACGTGGTAATGTCCCAGTCGCTGGGAGTCCTTCCGAGTATGGAATCCCTGATGCAGCCTCCCACCGCGTAGGCGTCAAAGCCTGCTCCCTGTATGGTCCGGATGATCTGTTCTACTTTATATGGTAACGTAATCTTCATAACCTCTCCTGTCTGCGCTGTTATAGAAACCGTTAAACAATCATTTTATATCATAGCACATTTTATAGGATTGTGTCATATGAACCTTGACATTTAGAAAGCAATCCTTTACTGTTTTTAATAGACGGAATCTCAAATCTGTACCGATATTTTAATGTCTATGTCCGCAGTTCACGGACCAGACAGGAATGGAGACTCATATGGAAAAAATAGCAAGTTTTACAATCGATCATATTAAATTGGAACCGGGCGTTTACGTTTCGCGAAAGGATCATGTAAAAGATCAGGTCATCACTACCTTTGACCTGCGCATGACTTCTCCCAATGACGAACCGGTCATGAATACGGCGGAGGTACACACCATCGAACACCTTGCCGCAACTTTTTTGCGCAACCATGAGGAATTTAAAGATAAGACTATTTATTTCGGCCCGATGGGATGCCGCACGGGATTTTATCTGCTTCTTGCAGGAGACTATGAATCCGGAGACATTATTCCCCTTATGATAGAAATGTATGAATTTATCCGGGATTTTAAAGGCGAAGTACCGGGCGCTTCTCCAAAAGATTGTGGAAATTATCTGGATATGAATCTGGGTATGGCCAATTTTCTCGCAGACCGGTATTTGACCCATACTTTATATCATATTGATGAGAAACATTTGATTTATCCACAATAATTCTGACTATTCGGGGTGAATTCTCCAAAGTTATACACATAATACACAAAGTTATCAACATATTTACAAACGAAAGGACAAATATTATGAAAAAAATCGGTATCATAGGCGCTATGGATCTGGAAGTGGAAACCTTAAAAGGCCATATGGATCATGTAAACGTTACTAAAAAAGCAAATATGGAATTTTTAGAAGGCACCTTAAACGGCTCTTCTGTCGTCATTGTAAAATGCGGCATCGGTAAAGTAAACGCAGGTATCTGCGTACAGCTCCTTGCCGATCTCTTTGGGGTCACCCATATCATCAATACCGGCGTGGCAGGCTCGCTGCAGGCCCAGATCGACATCGGAGATATTGTAATATCGAACGACGCCCTTTACCACGATATGGATGTTACCGCTTTAGGATATCCTATCGGCCAGATTCCCCAGATCGATACGTTTGCTTTTCCGGCGGATGAAACTCTTGCCTCGCTTGCCAAAGCCTCCTGTGAAAAAGTGAACCCCGATATCCATGTATTTACCGGAAGAGTAGTCAGCGGCGACCAGTTTATTTCCAGCAAAGAGGTAAAAAACAAGATCATAGAAAACTTCCATGCATTGTGTACCGAAATGGAAGGTGCGGCCATCGCCCACGCCTCCTACTTAAACGGACTGCCCTTCGTTATCATCCGTGCCATTTCGGATAAAGCGGACGACAGTGCGGAGATGGATTATCCGACGTTTGAGAAAAAGGCAGCCGGGCATTCCGCAAAACTGGTGGAAGATTTAGTAGCTCAAATCTAATGATTGATATCCAAAAATGTTTTGACTGACAAAAAGGGCAGTACATCAATACGTCGTCCCTTTTGTCAGTCTTTTATTTATCCGCCATCCTGAACCTTGTCCCTATTTTTGTTTTTTCTGCCATTTTAAGCGTTGACGATATTTCTGCTTTCTCCGCGAAGAAAGGCTTCCGCGTTTTTATAGGCCTCTTCCACGCACCTTGTCCTTGCCTCCACACTTGCCCATCCGATATGCGGCGTAATGATCAGTTTTCCACTGTCCTTGATCTTCATTAGTGGATTATCCTCGGCAATCGGTTCTTTTTCCACCACGTCAAGCCCCGCGCCCCCAATCTCTTCCTCCACAAGCGCCGTATACAGATCCGCATTATTGACGACGGCCCCCCTTGCCACATTGATCAAAAGCGCGGAATTTTTCATTTTTTTCATGGCCTCTAAATCGATCAGATTTTTTGTTCTTTCCGTTAAAGGACAGTGCAGCGACAAAATATCGCTCTCTGTAAGCAGTGTGTCAAAATCCACCTGCCTGTAATCTTTACAGGTACTTTTTCCCGATGTGGAATAGAAAATGACTTTACATCCGAAAGCTTTCGCAATTTCCGCCACCTTTCTCCCGATGTTCCCCATTCCCGCGATTCCCCACGTCTTGCCGCAGATCTCTGTAAACATCTTGTCAAAATTGGTAAACCTGCCGCTTTTCGTATATTCTCCCGATTTTACAAAACGATCGTAATCATTCAATTTTTCCAAAATATAAAATGCAAGGGCGAACGTATGTTGTGCAACCGTCTCCGTACAATAGTCTACCGTATTCGCGACTTTAATGCCTCTGCTGCTGCAATAGGCAAGATCGACATTATCATAGCCGGTAGCAAACTGACAGATCAGTTTCACTTTTTCCGCACCGCCTATTGTTTCCGCATTCAACAAGGATTTATTGGAAACAATAATATCGGCATCCTTTACGCGCGCCTGAATCTCTTCTTTTTTTGTATTATCATAAGAAACCAGTTCGCCCAGGTTGGAAAACATGGATACGTCTACATCCGTCCCAACGCTGTTGCGCTCTAAAATTACGATTTTCATTTATACTCCCATCTGTCCGCTTTTGCGGACGCTCAGATCAAGGAGTTGAAAGCATATTTCTTTCAACCTTCCAAACATGCCGCCATAGGCGGCGCACACAATCCCAACCGCCAGCAAAACAGGATCATACGTCGGTTTCGCTGCCCACGCATGATCCTGTTTTTATTTCATGATCATCAATCCTTACAGTCTCTTAAGAAGCTCTTCTCTCTGCGCCTCGTATCCCGGTTTGCCAAGCAGAGCAAACATATTCTTTTTGTAGCTTTCCACACCCGGCTGGTTGAACGGGTTCACGCCAAGTAAATATCCGCTCACGCCGCACGCAAATTCAAAGAAATAGAACAATTCGCCTAAATAAAATTCATTTACTTCAGGAACATTTACCATAAAGTTTGGTACCTGTCCGTCGGTATGTGCAAGGATCGTCCCGTTCATAGCGCTCTTATTTACAAAATCCACGGACTTCCCTGCCAGATAATTCAGACCGTCCAGATCCACCGGCTCTTCCCCAATCAGAATCTCTTCTCTGGATGTTTCAATATTGATCACCGTTTCAAACATGATTCTGGAACCGTCCTGAATAAACTGTCCCATAGAATGCAGGTCTGTGGTAAGATCTACGCTTGCCGGGAAAATACCCTTCTGGTCTTTTCCTTCGCTTTCGCCGTATAACTGTTTCCACCATTCAGACACATAATGAACGCTGGGTTCATAATTGGCAAGAATCTCAACCGCTTTGCCCTTTCTGAACAGGACATTACGGAGAGCCGCATATTTTAACGCGTCGTTTTCTTCGTAAGGAGCTTCTAACGCATGTTTTCTGCCGCTTGCCGCGCCTTCCATTAATTTATCAATATCCGCGCCGCTTACTGCGATCGGTAAAAGCCCTACCGCTGTCAGTACGGAGAAACGTCCTCCTACGTCATCCGGCACTACAAAGGTCTCGTATCCTTCCTCATCCGCAACATTTTTCAAAGCGCCCTTCGCTTTATCGGTTGTGGCATAAATTCTCTTTGCCGCTTCTTCTTTTCCGTATTTTTTCTCTAAGATCTCCTTAAATACACGGAATGCGATGGCAGGTTCCGTCGTCGTTCCCGATTTGGAGATCATATTGACAGAAAAGTCCCTGTCGCCCACAACGTCGATCAAATGCTTGATATAGGTGGAGCTGATGGAATTTCCAACAAAGTAGATCTCCGGCGTCTTGCGGACGGACTTGTCCACCACATTATAAAAACTGTGCCTTAAAAATTCTATCGCCGCTCTTGCGCCAAGATAGGAACCGCCAATACCGATCACAAGCAGTACCTCCGAGTCTTTCTGAATCTTAGCCGCCGCTTCTTTGATCCTGCCAAACTCTTCTTTGTCATAGTTTACGGGAAGATCGATCCAACCGAGAAAATCGTTTCCGGCGCCCGTTTTGGATACCAATACTTCTTTTGCATCCATAGCCTGTTTTTTCATCATTGCCACTTCTTCTTCACTGATGAATCTGGATGTCTTTGAATAATCAAACGTTACTTTATTGCTCATTTTCCTACTCCTTTTACTTTTTGATCTACCTCTATAGTTATTCCATATTTTAGCAAAATTATAGGAATATTTCAATGTTTATGTAGAGAAAGGTTTCGATAAATTGCGGCAGCAGCATCCAAAACGCACATTAACTTATTACATTTTACTTTACATATTACTGATAAAATTGGGCTTGTGTATTCCACAATTCAAAATATCTGCTGTTTTTCTTTTTCAAAAGCTCTTCATGGCTGGCACAGTCCACCAGCTTTCCCTGATCCATCACTGCCACAAGATCGCAGAAACGGCAGGCTGAAAGTCTGTGTGAAACAAAAATAACCGTACGATCCTCCATGACTTGGTTTATATCACGATAAAAACGATATTCCGCCAGTGGATCCAATGCGGCAGTCGGCTCATCCAAAACGATTACCGGAGTGTTTTTATAAATGGCCCTCGCCAAGGCAATTCTCTGTGCCTCGCCTAAAGAAACATCTACGCCGTCACCAAAATCGCGATTTAAAAGAGTATGAATCCCATCCGGCAGCGTATGGAACCGTTCCTCAAAACCGGCCTGTGTCACGGCAGATATAATTTCCTTTTCACGGTTCTTTGTTTCCTTCGGCATAGCGGCCGCAATATTTTCACCAAGCTCTAACGAAAAAAGGGCAAAATCCTGAAAAACGGCACTGATCCCTTCTAAGCCGTCAGCCAAACGTATCTCTCCTTTTTCCGGACTATAAAGACCGCATAAAAGCTTTATCAGCGTGGATTTTCCCGATCCGTTTTCCCCTACCAGCGCAATCCTTTGATTTTTCTTAATTTTTAGGGAAAAATCGCTAATGGTATCACAGGCCGCATCAGGATAACGGAAACTGACCCCGCAAAATTCAATTGCTGTCTGTTCCGACTCCTGTTCCCCATCTTTTGTCCGGAAAATCTGACTGTTGGAAGTTTCCCCGCTTTTCCCTGTTTTCTTCTTAAACAGATCTATATATTTTTTTACGCTCTTTACCGCCGCCCCATAGTGGCTTATCATAGCTGCCGACGCAGATATGGCTGCCGACATCTGATAAATGCAGGATGCCGTCAATAAAGCCACGCCGGGAGGACGCTGTCCATAATGCTGCAATAAAATAACGAGCAAAAAACTTCCGCACAGTACTATCCCTCTCACGGCTAGCGAAAGTCCTTCTGCCACTGAAGGCATACCGGCGCCGGTTTTATCATATTCCCGCATTTGTCCCAATGCTTTCTGATAACAATCGTCCAAAAGCGGCTGAAAGGAATACATATGAATATCCTTCAGCTCCTTATAACCGATTCCTCCCTCATATGTGAGAAAATCATTTACAATAATATGTTCCGGAAATGTCTCCTGAAGGGCTGCTACCGATTTATCATTTGCCTTCTTGACGAAAGCTGCGACCAACAAAGAAAGCGCTGCCGTCAGCCCTAAAAAGCAGACCGTGAGAAACAGACGGACAATATTCCCGAATCCGGTCAGGATAGGAACAAGAAACACGCAAATTAGCATCAGCCAGCCATTCTTTAAAATTTCCTCCAGACACTGAAGCAGAAGAGGGAATCCAAAACCATATGATTCCTCCGCATGAATCCGGGCCAGACTTTCCTTAAACGCAGGACTTTCCAGCTCCGCATAAGACATCTGCATGATTCCCCTGCTTTTTAAAAGCCGGTATTCTTGTATGCAGCATTCTGTTTCTAATTCGTTTTTCTTCTCCAGCCAGGCATAAACCGCACAAATCAAAAAAACGGCTGTCAGGTTCCCAACGGTCAGCATAACCATTTTTTCTGCTTCCATATTGTTTCCTAACATTTCAACTACAATTGCAGACAAAAACATGGGAACCAACGTTACTACCGCTCCCGCCAGTGTTTTTAACGCCATAGTCAAAAGCTTTTTGCCATCCAGCTTTCGTACCAGAACAACCCCCATGGTAAGCGAATCCCAAACATTATTTTTCTTCATCAGCCCCCTCCTCCCGATATGCCCTGCTCTGTGCTTCAAACATAGTATAGTAAAGCCCTTTTTTATCTATCAAAGCTTCGTGAGTACCGTATTCTGCAATCCTTCCGCGGTCAAGAAGACAGATTTTATCACAAAACCGGGTACTTGCCAGTCTGTGCGAAATAAAAAGCGAAGTTTTCTCTTTGGCAAACTGCCTGTAATTTTCATAAACCTGTTTTTCTGCTACAGGATCTAATGCGGATGTCGGTTCATCCAAAATCATTATCGGGGCATCTTTATATATCGCCCTGGCTAATAATAACTTTTGCTGTTCACCGCCGGAAAAGGTAAGCCCCTGCTCGCCTATATTTGCCGTCTTAGTATCTAATCCCGCTTTCTTTTTTTCCAAAACCGCTGCCATGCCTACCCTGTTTAAGCAGGACAAAATCCCCTCCCTATCCTTAAAATTTGAAGGAGATACATTTTCTGCCAAAGTTGCCGGCAGCATAAAATGCTCTTGAAATACGGCGGAAAACAATTGTATACGGCTCTGTCTGTCATATTCATGCAGCGGTTTCCCATCGATTAATATTTCCCCTTCACCGGGAACCAAAAAACCACATAAAAGATTGACCAGCGTACTTTTTCCCGCACCATTCACACCGACAATGGCAAGTTTCTCACCTGCTCCTATTGTTAAATTAAAATTCCGATATAAAGCTTCCGCGCCCTCATACCCGAAAGTAATATTTCGAAACTCAATAGCCGGCGGCGGCATTTTTACCGAATAAGATTCTTTTTTCGTTTTCTCAAAACTTTTTGTTCCCACTGTCTGAACACTATTTGACAATTTCCTATCATTCTTCAGGAACGATCGGATTTCCCATATAGTGGCGCTGTCTTTCTCCAGGGAGCGGATCCCTTCCAATAATTTACGCACAAAGGCAGATAAGCCACGCATTATTCCCACATAAAATAACATAAAGTCTATCGTAAAGTATCCCTTTATGGTAAGAAAAATCATGACCGCATAAACTACCGTATCCCTGATAAATTCCACCGAAAGACCGCCGATCTGCGCCACGGCATATGTTGATTTTATCTTACTGCTGATAGTCTTAAATTCTGCAAATGACTGATCGGTTCTCTCCGACAGCCATGGAAACATGCCGAATAAACGAATTTCTTTTCCATGAGCCAAATCTCCGGTTGCCTGCAGCAGATATTCATACTCCCGCCTTGACTGGTCCAGCGCCGCTTTCCGTTTCATCCCATAATTCCCTGCCAGCCGCATCAGAAGAAACTGCGCCGCGCCGGTAAGCAATACAAGGAAGATGAGATACCATTGTGATCCGATAAGAAACAGAAGATAAAAAATACTTCCTACTAAGCCCACCGTAATATCTTTACATGAAAGCAATGTACATTTATAACTATTTTGCGTATTGGAATCCATTTGTCCCCTGAGCTTCCGGTATTGACCGAGATTCTTATGTATTTCGGAATATTCCTCATGATAAAAATGTGCCAGCAGGTCATGCGCGCTTCCCTGCATTAGATATGAATATCTCCAAACACATTGTTTTCTTGCAAATCCCTGAACAAAATATAGCAACACAATAGATACCATACATGCCAAAATCCATAACAAATCATTTTTACCCAAAGAATTTCCCATCAAGGCACGGACAGCAAAAGAAGGTAAAAGGATCTCGCAAAAAGGCAATAAAATCCCCGTTGCCGCATCGACCAGGGAATATAGCACAAGCCCTCTGTCATAACGGTAAATATTTCGGAATGCAAATAATGTATTACTCCATATATTGTTTTTCATAAACATCTCTCCTCGGAATGATATGTCGGCAATACCATTTACTATCGCAAAGATTCTTCTCCAAAGTGTCTTATCTCGTTGATATTTAGCTAAACTACGCAGGATATTCGTTCACCTGCAAGGCATTGTATAGCATTTATATAATACAACATATCATATCATATAGGCGCACTGCCTGCAATAATTTAAGTCCCCAAAATATTGAGCCGGCAGCAAAACAGGATAAATGATACGAAATAAAAAGCCCCACAAACCGGCAAAACCGTGTCCGTGAGACTTTTATAATATTTTCTGCCCAACTCTGGCAATTATACAAGAAATTCTTTTAAAAGCTCCTCCAGCTCCTCCTCTTCCGCTTTTCCAAAAGCTTTGATCTTAAGCGGCTTTTCGGTCTTTTGGACGGAAGAAGTTTCCGCATTTTCTGCATTTTCTGTATTTACCGCCCGTTCGGGAGCCGCCTTTTCAGTCTTCTCTATTTCTTCCAGATTCAGGCTCAGTCTGTTTACCATATGATTTTCCAAATAATCCACCAGATTTGTCCTAAGTACGTCCCTTTTTGTCTGCATGTCCACTAAAGACGTGACGGAAAAATACAGATAAAGACCTAAAAAGCTTAAAATGTAAAACGGGAGTATCGCGCCGAAACTTTCCCCGTTAATAATGCCCCTGCAAATACCGATTCCTCCGGTAAAAACAGACAGCAAAGTCAATTGTCCTGAAAGATGATGAAATCCCGGAATGGTAATTCCCAAAAACCTTATCCTATTTAAAAACTTGTCCACAAAAACGGGAATATTGGCGACTCCCGCATTCATCTGAAAGCAGTTTACAAACTTCAATTTACATTGTTTGAGCAGTTTATTTTCCGTAGATGACATATTATCCGTTTCTTTTATCATATTTTGGTATAAGAACCCTATTATAATTTGGCATATTATGCTTAATAATACAAATAATAGCATGATGCCTGTGAGAATAGTATGTCGTATAAAAAATTGTTTCATAAAAAATGATTACCCCTTTCTCCCTGTTTTAAACAATTTTTCCAAGAAACCCGTCCCTTGGTCTCTTGTTTTCAGTATAATGGATTTGATTTTTTTGTACAATACGGGCAGGGTGTTAGTCATTTACACATTTCGTCAATAGTTTACCGGAAACACTGGAAAATACCATTTTTTTCTGTTATAATCCTTTTTTAGTAAGTTTACTATTGAATATGTACAACAATTTTTAGGAAAGGTATGGTTAGTATCATGATCTATAAAACAACCGGAACATGTTCTACGGAAATCCATATTGAATTAAAAGACGGATTGATCGAATCCGTACAATTTACAAACGGCTGCCACGGCAACCTTCAGGGTATCTCCCGGCTTGTGGCCGGCATGAAACCGGAGGAGGCCATCGCCAGACTGAAAGGCATCCGATGCAGGACAAAACCCACCTCCTGCCCCGACCAATTGGCGAAAGCATTAGAAACCATGATAAACTAACATGAATAATATATAAAAAACAGCGCACAAATGCTTATATAGAAAGGCGGACGGGATTTGTATGAAAAAGATCGTTTTAACCGGCGGCGGAACAGCCGGACATGTAACTCCTAATATTGCCCTGATTCCACGATTAAAAGATATGGGTTATGAGATTCACTATTTCGGCTCCTATGACGGCATTGAAAAAAAATTGATCGCAGATTTCGACATACCCTATTTTGGGGTGGCTACAGGTAAATTCCGCAGATATTTTGATCCTAAGAATTTTAGCGATCCGTTTCGTGTAATCAAAGGTTATTCAGAAGCCAAGAAAAAATTAAAGGAGATCAGACCTGACGTAGTATTTTCCAAAGGAGGCTTCGTAAGCGTGCCGGTCGTACGCGCCGCCGCTTCTCTGAATATTCCCTGTATCATACATGAATCGGATATGACACCGGGACTTGCCAATAAGTTATGCATCCCGGTCGCTGCAAAAGTATGCTGTAATTTTCCCGAAACCATGAAGCTCCTGCCTGAGGGAAAAGCCGTTCTGACCGGTTCTCCGATCCGCGAAGAACTGGCAAAAGGCAATAAAGTCGCCGCCTACGATCTGTGCGGTTTTACGGCCAATAAACCCGTTATCATGGTGATCGGCGGCAGCCTCGGCTCCGCGGCAATCAACCAAACAGTGCGTCAGGCGCTGCCTAAACTATTGGAAGACTTTCAGGTTGTCCATTTATGCGGAAAAGAAAAAGTAGACAATCTCCTTCTCCGTGTGGAAGGGTATAAGCAATTCGAGTATTTAAAAGCAGAATTAAAAGATGTATTCGCTATGGCGGATGTAGTCATTTCCCGCGCGGGCGCCAATGCGATCTGCGAATTGTTAGCTTTAAAGAAGCCGAATATTTTAATTCCTCTTCCTGCCGCCAGCAGCAGGGGTGATCAATTATTGAACGCCAAATCTTTCTCCGAACAGGGATACAGTATCGTGATCGATGAAGACGATCTGACTGAAAACCTCTTACTGGAAAAGGTACATGAATTATATTTCACAAAACAGACCTATATTGACGCAATGAACAGAAGCCATCAGTTAAGTTCCATTGATACCATCTTAAAACTGATTAAGGAATATTAATCTTGTAAAAACAGAAAGTATAAGAACAGAAAGTTGCACAACGTCAGCAGAATCAATGATACTTAAAATCGCTGAAGTCTCAGGACCTCAGCGATTTTTCTTTTAAGGAGCTTTTTACGGCTCCAGTTTATTTATTTTCTCTTTGAATAATCTGATCCAGTTTCTCCACCATGGCTTTCAAGCATCCGTCCTCGAACGGATTATCCAGTCCCACCTGTTTTACGAGTCCCGTAAAGAAATCGCTGGCGGATAATTTACAAAGCTTTAAGTAGCTTTCCCATGCCGCTTTAAAATCCTCGTCTATTTTTACTTTGTACTGGAACGCACAGGTCTGTGCGATACAGTAATCGATATAATAGAAAGGAGAGTTATAAATATGCTGCTGTCTCTGCCAAAACCGTCCTGCAGAGAAAAAGGCATCGCCGTTGTAATCCAAATGCGGTTTATATTCCTTTTCCAGCTTCGTCCATACAGCGTTTCTTTCTGCCGGAGTCATATCCGGATTTTCGTATACGATATGCTGGAACTCATCCACCATACAGCCATAAGGGATAAATGCAGCCGAATCTTCTAAGTGCATTGCCCTGTAATCTTCCGCTCTGTCTCCAAAGAACAATTCCATCCAAGGTTCTGTAAAAAACTCCATGGACATGGAATGAACTTCTGCCGTTTCCATCGTAATATACTGATGTTCCAAAATCGGATCCATCATGGCAAGATAACCCTGAAACGCATGTCCGCATTCATGCGTGATCACGTTTACATCATGATCGGTCTTGTTAAAGTTTGCAAAAATAAAGGGTACTTTATAATCCGGAAGCTGCGTCATATAGCCGCCCGCTTTTTTCGTCTTACGGCCCAATACGTCAAACAATTCATTCTCCATCATCAGGTCAAAAAATTCTTTCGTTTCCGGTGAAAGCTCTTCATACATCTTTTGTCCGCTGGCCATGATCTCATCCGGCGTACCGACCGGAACCGGATTGCCGTTCTTAAAATATACGCCCTCATCAATAAAGGACAATTTATCCAGGCCAAGCCTCTGTCTTCTTCTTTCATGAAGCTTTTCCGCAAAAGGAACAAAATAGGTCTTCACTTGGTTTCTGAAATTTTCTACCGCTTCTTTGTCGTAGCAGTTTCTGTTCATGCGGTAATATCCCAGCTCGATATAATTTTCGTATCCCATTTCTTTTGCCTGCGCAGTACGGTTTTTCACAAGCTTATCGTAAATCTCGTCCAGTTTATCCGCCTGTTTTGAAAGAACTTCCGAAAGCTTGTTCCACGCTTTTTGTCTTATATTCCTGTCTTTATTATGCATATAAGGCGCTAACAGGGAAAGGTTCAGCGTTTCCCCTTCCCAATCTATCTCAATCGTTGCGATCAGTTTGTTATATTCGGTACATAACGCATTTTCTTCCTGCCTTAAGGGGATCAATTTTTCGTCCGTAGCCTTTAAGCTAAGTTCTATGTTCTTAAATGCCACGGGTCCGATCTTTTCTTCCAAATACGCACGATATGGGGATTCGTATACTTCCCTCATATAGGCCACTTCCAAATTATCAAGAGTGGGCACGATCTGGTCATTATAGTCCTGCTCTTTGCTGTAGAACTCATCCACTGTATCAATATCGTGACGGATGTGCGCAATAGTTACATTGGTATAGATCCTGCTCTGTAATGTATAAAATTTCTGATGTACGGCAAACTGTTCTTCTCCGCTCTTTGCAGCCCTAAACTCCTCCATAAGCTGCTTAAATTCTTTTTCCGCTTCTTCTACGTTTACACGTTCATACGGCATATCCTTAAACTTCATTTTTACTCCCTTCTGCCTTCTAACAGACACTCTCTATGAATCCTTCGATATTTTGGAAACGCTTTTTGCTATGCATTGCCTCTTTTCTGCATTATTGGGCATATTTTTCTCTGTTTCAGAGCATTTCCTTTTTTATTATCTTACTATTTCCATACATATGTCAAGTAAACTTCCATATTCTTTCATATCGCCCATAACTTTCTTTGTTTTTATGCAATTCTTGAAGCTCTTTACCAAGTCTGCCGATTAGAAGTAATGGTTAAAGATACCGCACCGCCCACATACTTTGGTTGCTGCCCACACCCGTCAGGCACATGGTCGGATTTCCGGCTTCGTCGTTTAACTGGACAACGACCCCTTCATAAATAATATTCCCAAGCGTAACGCTGATCCTGCTCTCATCTCCCAGCAAATATTTTCCGATCGGTTTCTCCTCTAGCTTTTTTTCATCCGCCGTCTTTTTAATAAAAATCTGGCCGTCCTGACCAAACTCCATTTCCACCGGCCTGCGTGTTTTCGCCGAAATGTCCTGTCCCTGCTCTATTACATAATACGTCCCGAAAATCTCCGTTTCATAATAAGCCTTTGCGCACAGCATTTCGCCCTCCGTTGCAAACGGAGCCGCCGTGAACCATCCCCCTTTCGTTCGGAACAATTGGTGGACTCTCGGTTCATGCGTTTCCGCATCCAGATCGAAACGCTGGTGATAAACGATATATACTTTTCCGTCTTTGTCAATAAACGCGGAATTATGCCCCGGAGATTTACAGCCGTATTCCATACTCGGGAAAACATAATTACCGATCAGTTTTAAGCCGTACGGCTCATGATGGTTCACACGTCTGAATGTTTTCCCCTCCATGTCTACATAAGGGCCGTCCGGCCTTTTGGAGCGGAACAGACGGATCTGATACCCCCCGTCCCTTGCAAGCCATCCGAAAGAAACGAACAGGTAATAATAGTCCGATTCCGCATCATACAAAATAAAAGGACCTTCAATGGACTTATGCCCGCCGCCTAACAACTTCTTCCCGAAATAAGGATCGACGTTATTCCTTTTATCCCCTGCCGGATGGATCGGACGTCCTGTTTTTTCATCCAGTTCCAACAAAAAAATACCTCCCGACCAGGAACCGTATACCATCCACAGTCTGCCGTCCTTGTCATGAAAGGTATTGGGATCGATACAGTTAGGGTAACTTAAATTATTGTAATTCCCGTTTTTCTTCAGATAACGGCTTATATCATCGTTTCCTAATATTTCCTTTACATTGGTCTTTTCCACCGTTTCCGCATCAAAACCGGAATGCAGAAGAGTGTCTATAAAAGTATAAGGCCCTCTCACTTTATCCGCCGTAGCCATGCAAATGCTGGATTTTACATAAGATCCCGAAGTGCAGAAATACATCACATATTTTCCCATAACCGGATTGTAAGATACATCCGGCGCCCACACCGCATACTCCCTTCCTCCAAACTTCCCGCAAAAAGAAAAGGCTCTTTTTTCCCCTTCAAACAAATTGCAAAAAAGCGGATTTTCTGCGTTTACGTTTTCTGCAAAACTGTCCCAGTAACGCAGATCCTCTGAAACTGCCGCTGTCATATGCATCCCGAAAATATAATAACTGCCGTCCTGATCTGCAAATATACTGGGATCATGCACGGATGCCCGTGTATGGAATCCTCCCTTTTTTATCTCTTCTTTCTTTTGCATCTTCCCTTCCCTCCGTCCCCGCTTCGGACAATCCAATCTAAAATACTGGTAACAACCCTTCTCACATTTGATGTAATTTAAATAAAATTAAACTATTTCACATTTGATTAAATTATATGCTTTTTGCCTTACGGACGCAATTACTTTTTAACAATTTTTTTAAGATTTTGTAAATTTATTTAGAAGTAATTGACTAAATTTGCCTTTGTTCTTATAATTTTAGTATACATATATTATAGCTTTACTTATATTACTATTTGTTATTGCAAAATGCAGGAGGTACTTTCAGTGCTACATATTACTTCTTTAAACGAAGGACTTGAAATTTTTAAAGCTCTTGGTTCGGATGTCAGGATCGAGATCTTAAATATCCTTTTGGAAAATAACCACATGAGTATGAACGAGCTTGCATCCCGTTTAAACATCACGAACGGCGCCCTGACAAGCCACATTAAAAAACTGGAAAGCAGCGGCCTGATCACGACTTCCAGTGAATCCGCCGGCCACGGCAATCAAAAGATCTGTTCCATCCATTTGGATAAGATTTTGATCGATCTGGAAAAACAGGAAGATTTTCAGAATGTATACAACACGGAATTAAAAGTAGGCCATTATTCTTCGTATAAAATTTGTCCGACCTGTGGTCTGGCCTCCAGCAAAGCCCTGATCGGCGAAGTGGATGACAGCAGATATTTTGAACACCCCGACCGGTACAATGCGGATATTTTATGGTTTACAAAAGGCTATGTAGAATATATCATTCCAAACTTCATTCCCATTTCACAGCGGATCACCCAGATCACTATTTCTGCCGAGTTAAGCTCGGAAGCGCCGGGCGTCAACAATGTATGGCCTTCCGATATCAGTTTTTATTTAAATGATGTCTGCGTGGGTACCTGGCTGTCTCCGGGAGATTTCGGCGATTCGCGGGGCCTGTTCACTCCGGACTGGTGGTTCCCGAACTGGAATCAGTACGGACTGTTAAAGCTGCTTGTTATTAACAAAAAAGGGACTTTTATTGACGGGCTTAAGATTTCGGACGTCACTATCGACAGTTTTAATCTGGACTACCGCAGCGGCATCCGTTTCCGTCTGGCGGTAGAAGATGAAGCCGAGCATGTAGGCGGGCTTACCATTTTCGGAAAATCTTTTGGAAACTACGGTCAGGATATTAAAATCAGTTTAAACTATGCGCCGATCGAAAATTAATGTACTGCAGCGTTGATATTTTATAAAACTATGTGGGATATTCGTTCTTCGGCAAGCCGGAGGACAGAAACAAGACGGCATCCTTGGCTGACGATAAAAAACACGATATTTTTCAGGCTTTTACGGCCCGAAAAATACCGTGTCTTTTTTAACTTATTTATTTCCGTTTTGATTATCCTTTTACAGCGCCTGCCGTCATCCCGTTTACGAAAAACTTCATTAAACAGAAATACAGAATAACGATCGGTACGGCTATAAACACGGATCCGGCCGCAAAACGGGAAAACTCCGTCTCACCAAGATTCATAAGCCCTACTGCTACCGTGTAAAGATCTTTTTCTTTGAGCAGCAGCTTCGGTAAAATAAAATCGCTCCAAGGGAAGGTGAAACTGGTCAGCGCCGTGTACACGATGATCGGCAGCGAAAGGGGCAGATTGATCTTTAAAAACACTTGAAAATTAGTGGCCCCGTCGATCCTCGCCGCCTCGTCAATGGACGACGGTATCGTATCGAAAAACCCTTTCTGCGTCAAATATCCCATAGGCGCGTTGGCGCTGTAGATCAGGATCAGACCCCACATTTTATTGATCAGCCCGAACTGTGTCATAATGATATAAACCGCGATCATTCCCATAAAGGAGGGGAACATGCCTAAGACCAAAGTCGTTTTCATGATCGTCTTTCTTCCCTTAAATTGGAATCTGGACATGGTATATGCCGTTAAGATCACCAGAAAACTTCCTATCAGGCAGCTCATTACCGCAATAAACAGCGTATTTCTGAACCATTTCGGATAATTGTACATTTCCGTATCCGTAAAAAGATTCCGAAAAGTATCAAGGCTGTACGCACTGGGGAAAAATCCCTCAAAGGAGTAGATTGAACCCGATTTACTAAAGGAGGCAAGTATCAGCCACAAACACGGAAACAAAAAGATAAAACAGACCGCGATCAATATCACATGTGTTACGACCGTATCTAACACACGCATTGTTTTCATACTTTTCATCGGAAAGTATCCTCCTCTCTGTAAGATGAACTTCTGGTATAGATCAATAAGGAAATAAAGGACGTGATCATAAAGATAACCAGACTGATCGTAGCGCCCACATTATAATAATTGTTGCTGATAGAAAGATTATACAGCCAGTTGATCAAAAGGTCGGTATCGCTTGCAAGGAAATAACCGTCTATATACAAGCCTCCCCTCAGGAAGAAAAAGATACCGAAATTGTTAAAGTTCCCTATAAACTGTGAGATCAGTACCGGCGTAGTGGAAAACAAAACGAAGGGCAGTGTAATATGCCTGAACTGTTGAAAAGCGTTTGCCCCGTCGATCTTTGCGGATTCCATCTGGCTGGCGTCCCTGTTGGAAAGAATACCGGTAGCCAACAGCATAATGGAAGGTACGCTGATCCAGGCATTTACCGCAAATCCTATACCGCGTGCGATCCACTTTGCATCGATATCCAAAAATCCCACCGCCCGGTATCCCATATCCGTAATGATCTGGTTAATAGGTCCACCATAGGAAAACATAAACTTAAATCCTAACAAAGTAATGAATCCGGGTACGGCATAAGCAAGCATCGGAAAGGCGCGCCAAAACGCTTTTCCTTTCACACATTCCTTATTCAGAAGCAGCGCCAGCCCCAGCCCTGCAAAATAATTGACTGCGGTGGAAACGGCCGCCCAGATCAGGTTCCATATGAGGATCCTTCCGAAAGTGGGCGCAAACTGCGACAGCGTCGCTATCTGCACAAAATTATCTATCCCCACCCAATCTACCAGTTTAGGAGGCACGATATTTCCGCCGTAGTTGGTAAACGCGATCAATATCATAAAAATGATCGGTAAAATATTAAAAACACATACTCCTACGATAGGTAAAAACAAAACCGTTTTATAAAACTTTTTGTCTAAAAACTGCTTCAGGTCTTCTTTAAATTTTGCCGGATGGCCGCCTCTTTCGCAAAGCTTTTGCGTCTCGTAAGCATCCTTTATATTCGATAGATAGCAAAATACGAAAAACAAAAGCGCAATGACGGATAAGATCCCCATAAGCAGCATAACGACCGAATTATCGCCTTCTAAGCCAAGCCATGTATCCGCCTCTTTCGTACCAAGGGTAAATAAACCGATCAGATCGGAAAATCCGCGGTAAACAAAATAAACTACCGCCAATAAGAGTATGGCAAGATAACAAAGCCCTCTTCCGATCTGTCCGTAAAAAAACTGTCCCAGTCCCATCAGGCACATACTCAGTTTTACATTTTTACCCCATTTTTCCGACGTATTCTTTTTAACTCCGTCTTTCATAATCTCCCTCATTTCCGCACGTCTTTATTTACAGATGCACACTAATTTGTCGCAAGCGTATGCACGGCGTCATAAATCTGTTTATCGACGGCCTCCAGTCCCGCTTTGATCTGTTCCAGCGATCCGTATTTTTTATCCGATGTTCGGAACGCGTCCTTTGCAAGATCCTGAAAAAATGTCTGTGCCGGAGTCCAAATCTGTTCTACCGCACGGATAGACGGCATGACTACAATATTGCCTTCATCCAGATTATGATACATGATCTCGGAAATACCGCCCGCCGCTTCCGCCGCGTCGCTTCTTGCAGGAACGATCCCTAAAGTCTCATGCCTTTTCATGATCATATCATAATTGGTGGCAAATTCTACAAATGCCAGGCAGGCGTTCGGCGCTTTTGTATATGCGCTGATGGCATA
Organism: uncultured Lachnospiraceae bacterium; assembly: GCA_910579805.1. Taxonomy (GTDB): domain Bacteria; phylum Bacillota; class Clostridia; order Lachnospirales; family Lachnospiraceae; genus RGIG3002. The sequence continues at coordinate 70,425 of CAJTWM010000003.1, forward strand.
ACCGTTTACGCCGCCCATAGCTTTCAGAGGGATCAGTTCCGGATTTTCCTCTGTCAGGTCCCCGCTTGCAGGAAGTCTGGGTACATCGGTAACGACCAGATTTTCCTCCGCCTTTGCTTTCGCCTCGTCCGCGCTCATACCTTCGTTTTCATATACCATTGCCAGTTCTTTCAAAAAGAGGGACTTTACGTCCGGCGTAGTCATTGTTGCAAAATAAGTACCGTCGGCTAACTTAGAGTACGCGCTTACGGTCACGGAATCGTCGATACAGTCCTCGTTCATAAGTCCCGCCTGCTGCAAAAGCACGTTAGCCCCGATCTCGGCATTTCCCGCTGAAAATCCAATATCCTCCGCGTTCGTATTTTGATCTCCAAAAACATACGCGCCGTAAGAGAACAAAAATCCCGATGAAAAATATACGTCGTACATAGAACGCATATAACCAAATTTTCCTTCTCCTTTATCTACAATAGATTGGGAATAGCGGTACATATCATTCCAGTTTTCAACCATATCCGGAATTTTATTTCCGTTTTTGTCCCATTCCGTCTCCCAATTTTCGGGCAGCATATCTTTCCGGTAATAAAGCATGGAAGACTGCACGTTGACGGGTACGCCCATATAATAAGTCACACCGTCGATCACCGTCTTATATGCATCCCACGCCGTCTGCGGAATCTTATCATAGCTTTCCAAATTTTGGGCAGGTATAGGATAAATATGCTTTCCTTCCACATATTTCATCAGCACGTCGTTTGCCTGATATAAAACGTCGGGGCCGTAACCATAAGGACCGTCGTCCGCAAGATTACTGTATTGATCCATATTGGCGTCCACCGCTACGATCCCGTAATCTGCATAGGCTTCGTTAAAGGCGTCGATCACCTCCTGAAAATACCCCTCTGCAATCGCCGTATCGTTTTCCAATACGCGGATAGTCACGTCTTTTTCCAGCTCTCCGCTGTAAATAGCGCTTAAATCCGCGCTCTTTTCCGTTGTTTCCGTCTCTGCTTTCCCCTCTTGCGTCCCTGAAGGCGTTTCTCCGTTTTCTTTCCCGCATCCGGACAAAAGACCGATGCACATGGACGAGATAAGCAGACTGCACCATAATTTTTTCATAATCCACACCAACCTTTCTTTTACTGCTCTACTTCATTTACTTCCTTTATTACTTTCACTTCATCCTTACTTCCTTTAAAAATCAGGAAACCGTCCGTTTCTAAGTTTCCTTGTATTTTCTCCGGTCCCTTCCCCGATTCTTCCTCATTATGAAAATGATTCTCTAAAAGTACTTCTCCCCGTAAACTCACAGACCTCTTTTCTCCCGACTGGTTTGCTACCAGTACAAGTTCTCCCTCATCCGAATATCTGCTTAAAACAAACAGATCCCCCTTTGCCATAGTGGAAATTCCTCCGCTTTCCACTATACCGTTCTGTCGTAATGAAAGCAGTTTCCTAAGCTGATTTCCGAAATCCTGATCCCAATGCTCCTCTTCCCAATCAAAGCACCGTCTGTTGTCAGGATCATATCCTCCCTCTAATAAAATCTCCGTTCCGTAATAGATACACGGCGCGCCGACAAACATACACATGACCGCCGCCGCTGAAAGCACCCTGTCTTTGTTTTTGTGTACATAAGTATAAAAACGGTCCGTATCGTGGGAATCCAACAAATTTAACATCATGGCGTTTACCTGATCCGTGTTCCTCATTAAAAGCTCATTCAGTTTCCATGCAAATTCTTTTGCGCCGAATGCGCCGAATGCATAATAATCCAGACATGCTTTCGTAAACGCATAATTCATAATGCTGTCGTACTGGTCGCCTTTCAGAAAACTGTTAGCATCGTGCCAGTTCTCCCCTATGATAACACAATCCGCCTTTACTTCCTTTACCCTCTTTCTGAAGATCCGCCAAAAATCATGGGAAACTTCGTCGGAAACATCCAGCCGCCATCCGTCTATATCATATTTCTTTATCCATGAAACCGCAATATTGAGTAAAAATTCCTGCACCTCGGGATTGGAAGTATTAAACTTGGGCATATAGTCGCAAAAGGCGAACACCTCATAGTTTAATTTATCTTTGTCCGGTTTCTCCCCGTTTATGATAAACCAGTCAAAATAAGGCGATTGCTTTCCCCTCTTCAACACGTCCTGAAATTGCGGCAGCAGTTCGCTGCAGTGATTGAACACCGCGTCCAATACTACTCGGATCCCTCTTTTATGCGCCTGCTTTACCAATTTCCCAAAATCCTCATTCGTACCGAAATGACCGTCTATCATATGATAATCGGAAATATCATATTTATGGTTGGAAACCGCGCAGAAGATCGGCGTCAGATACAAGGCGTTGATCCCTAATCCGCTTATATAGTCCAGTTTCTTCGTAATGCCCGGAATGTCCCCGCCTGCAAAACTTTTCGGTTTCGGCTTATCTCCCCAGTTTAAATTAATGTAGCTTCTGTCTTTATCCCCGATCCCGCAAAAGAAACGCTCTATAAATATTTCATAAAAGACTGCGCTTCTCATCCACTCCGCTTCTTTATGGATATCCGCTTCGTTAATATATGCCAGTTGGAAAAAGTTAAAATATGCCAGTGAAAAATCATAGTCCTCGCTTAAACCGTCCTCCGAAAAATAATAACCTTTTCCGTTTTCCCATATTCGGAATACATAAGCAAATCTTACGTCCTGAAGCGGTAGCAGGATCTCATAGTATGCGTAAAGCCGGTCTTCATATTTCCTTTCCATCTCGCTGCACTGTTGTTTTTGCTGGATGATATATTTGCTTTCATAGATTACTTCTACCTTCTCCGGTCTGTCTCTTCTGTCTACCCGAAGTCTCAGTACCAATCTTCGCGTATCCAATGAAAAACAGAATTTGGAATCAGGTATATGTAAAATTCCTTGTTCATTCATTATGATCCTCCGTCCTTTTCATAACAATCCCGTTACTATTCTTTTTATTTTCGTGAAAGTGCCTCATTGACAAAAAAAGACACTAAGTATATAAATAAGCTATGAGTAAAAAATATACGATCCGAGATATAGCCAAACAGGCAGGCGTGTCCGTAGCCACCGTATCCTATGTCATCAATGACCGCGACGATAAGAGAATCAGTGAAGAAACGAAGAAAAAGGTACGTCAGATTATTAACCTTTTGGATTACAAACCCAATTCTTCAGCGAAATCACTTGCGACAAATAAAACTTATACCGCTGCACTCTATTTTGCTAAAGAGGACTCTCTCTGCAAGCGTTCCGAACAACTTTTAGTTGCCGAAGCCCTTGCGGCAACTTTGACGCGGCACGGATACCATCTTCTTTTACAGGGTGGGCAGGAACTGCAGCAGATCGATTATGCAGATGCTATCCTATGCTACGACACGACCACCGACTTTTTCTGTGAAGTCGGCGACAAAAACTTAATCCCTCTGATTGCCATAGATATACTGGTGGATGCGCCGCTCCAGATCTTTTTCCAGATATGTACGGACTATCAGAAGCAAAAAGAACAAGCTGATGCACATTTCGGCAAAGATAATTATACCTACTGCTGCCTCTTACCTAATAATATGGAGGTAAAATCTCTGATCTCCGATACTTTTTCATCGGTTTGTTTCATAGACGGCGGGCAGGTTCCCGTCGCCGGAAATATCGCATACAGTCAGGAATCCCTGCGCTTTTTTATCCCTTCTGATGCCCTGTATATCCCTTGTGATATGCAGTCGAAAACAGAGCAGGTATTTACCTGTATGGAACTTGCCATGGACCGTGTTCCCGGCTGCACTCACAATTGTTTTGTATAACTGTTTTATTCCGCAAATTCTACCGTCAATTCTTTCGTATCGGGACGATAAGTAAACGTATAAGTTCCCGCCTGCTTTGCTACGATATTCTGGCTTTCCGTTCCGTCTACCAAGGACAGGGAAGCCTCGTCGCTTATATTACTGTATCGTACATATTCGTTTCCTACGCTGGATTCTTCTCCTACTGTAACCAGCGTTGTCAACAGGAATTCATCGCCTTCTTCCAATGCGATCGTCAACGTATGAACGCCGTCTGCTTCGGTAAATTTATATTCTTCATCATATTTATCTTCCCAGTTGGTAATAATAGCGCCTTTAATATAGTAAGCGACATCCAGATCCGCCTGTTCGGCTACCATATCGCCGTTATAAGTCCATTCGATCTTATCATAAGGATTCGAATTATAATTTTCTTTTGTCTCTTCGCTATAATAACTGTTTTCCGTATCATATACGTCCGCCCCCGGGAACGTAGTCAGGGTAAGCGTATAATTACCCGTTACCGCACATTTGATATTGGATTTTTTATTGCTGTCGGAAAGCCCGCCGGAAACGACAAAATATTCTTTACCGTCCAAAGAAGTCGTTGTCATATATCCGCCGCCTCTTTGGTTATTCCAAGAGCTGTCAATGGCAAACTGGAACTCGTCGCCTTCGCACAGATCCACCGTGATACTGTATACGTTCTCGCCTTCGCTCTTCGTCATATAGTGTTCGTCATTAATCGTTTTTCCCCAGCTTGAAACGGAAAGTAACGGACTCGTACCGCTCCCCACAATAGCAAACGTCCTCGTATCTTCTACGTTTTCCATGAATCCTGCGAATACCCCCACGTCCTCCGTGATCGGCTTCGTAAAATCAAATGCATGTGCCAGAGACGGCGTTGCGAACCACCCCATAAACATCTGGTTTTCTTTTTCCGGCACATATTCCGTAGCCAGTTCTCCGCTCTTGACTTCCTCCGTAGATAATACCGTGGTTCCGTCCGTATCGTAAAAAGTCACTGTAAAAGCCTGTTCCGCCTCTGCATCCGCCTCTTTTGATTCACCTGCCGTCTCCTGTTGTACGCTCCCGCCGGACGTGCTTTCCGGCTTGGTATCTGTGCTGCCGTTGCCGCATCCGTACAAAACGGAAATACTTAAAGCCGCCGCCGTAATCATAATGCTTACTTTCTTTCTCTTCATAAAATTTCCTCCCTTAATAAAAACGCCATGTTGCTTAACTGGTTAAGCAAACGGGTAAAAAAATTTACTGCGTACATGGTTAATCGCAGTTTGTCTATGTCGTCTGATGCTTTTCGGGATATTGACATTGTATATGATCCCGTTTGCTTAACTGGTTAAGCATATTGTAATATTTAAGCCTGCCTCTGTCAATTTCTTTATTTAACAAAAGCAGACTTATAATTTTGTGAGTATTTAACAAATAAATGCTTTTATTTCTGTTTTTCTTATGCTTTTTCCACCCGTATCTCGACAACGCTGTTTGCAGGCATGTTTACGTCCAAGCCGCTTTCCGTTACGGTATAGTCAGCGAAATCGGCCTCTACTACTTCTTCCGGCGCTTCAAACGTATTGTGGGCATGCATATCTTTATTGGTTACGATCTTTGCCTCCGTTACTTTATAACCGCCTTCCGCAAACCGGACCTCTACCGTTTCCGCCGCTTCAATAGAAAGATTATTCATGGTAAGAGTGATCGCCCCCTTCTCGTCAATGGATACGGATTCCGTTATTTTCGGCACTTTCCATTCGCCGATACCGATCTCCTCCACTTCAGAAAGCGAACTTTGCAAAAGATCCGCGCCCTGATGGTGACGGTACATATGCATAACATGATAGGTCGGCGTCTTGATCATCTTGCTGCCTTCCGTCAAAAGCACTGCCTGAAGGACGTTGACCATCTGTGCCAGCGCAGCCATTTTTACCCTGTCACAATGTTTGTTAAAGATATTTAAAGTAATGCCGGCAATCAATGCGTCCCGTACCGTATTCTGCTGATATAAGAAGCCCGGATTCGTACCCGGCTCGCATGTATACCAGGAGCCCCATTCGTCTACGCACATACCGATTTTTTTATCCGGGTCGTACTGATCCATGATCGCGCCGTGGCGCTCCACCAAAGTATTCATATAAAGCGCTTTATTCATTGTCTTATACCATACCTGATCGTTAAAATCCGTAGCGCTGCCTTTGATCTCCCATCCTTCAGGATGTACATAGTAATGCAGGGAAAGATAGTCCATAAGCCCGTGGAACTGAGGCGCGCAGTGGTGATATGCCGTTTTTAAAACACCTTCCGTCCATCCGTAATCATCAACATTAGCGCCGCAGCAGATTTTTTTAATCGGATGTTTTTCGTCATAATTCCTTACATAAGTCTGATAACGGCGGTATTCGTTTGCATAGAACTCCGGTGTCATATTGCCCCCGCAGCCCCAGTTTTCGTTCCCCACTCCAAAATAATCTACTACCCACGGCTCTTCATGTCCGTTTTCGGTACGCATATCAGCCATAGGAGAAACACCTTTAAAAGTCAGGTATTCCACCCACTCGGACATTTCCTGAACTGTTCCGCTGCCAAGGTTACCGTTTATGTAAGTCTTGCAGCCGATCTGACGGCATAATTCCATAAATTCATGTGTGCCGAAACTGTTATCTTCCACTACTCCGCCCCAATGGGTGTTGATCATCTTCTTTCTTTTTTCCTTCGGCCCGATACCATCCCTCCAGTGGTACTCGTCGGCAAAGCAGCCTCCCGGCCAGCGCAATACGGGAACTTTTAATTCTTTTAACGCATCCACAACATCGGTACGCATTCCGTTTACATTCGGGATCTCCGAATTTTCTCCGACATAAATCCCCTCATAAATACACCTTCCAAGATGTTCTGAAAAATGTCCGTAGATCTCCGGCTCGATCCTGCCTTCTTTTTTCCATTCATTAATTACTAATTTTGCCATTTTGACTCCTATCTGCCCGCTATTCAGGCATAGTCCGCTCACGCAGAATTAAATTGAAATATACTATGTTTTCGATCCCCTGTAAGGAATCCGCTCATTCAAAATTCGTTTATGTATACTCTCTCAGTCTTCATAAGAAAAAACCGGTCTGCCGTCTTCATCCCACCTGATCTTCATAAGCATGGCATGACGGTTAGGATTATAAAGGGGATCTCCCTCTATCACCGATTCTTTTCTTGCATGGTATACCATAATATCGTTTCCCTCTTCATCCGTAGTAAAGGAATTATGTCCGGGTCCGTAGATCTCTCTTGTCTCGTCTGTCCTCAGAACCGGAAATCTTTCCTTATCCCAGGATCTGGGATCCAGCAAGTCGGCATTTTCATCGGCTGTCAGCATACCTATACAGTAGCAGACGCCCGTCTCACTGGCAGAATAGGTCATAAAGATCTTCCCGTTATGTTTGATGATTCCGGGTCCTTCATTGACCCAAAAACCGATTCGTTCCCAATCGTAGTCCGGTGTCGTTAAAAGCACCTGCACGGTATTTAATGTATAACCGTTCTCCATTTTCGCAATATAGAGGTTGGAGATCTGTTTTCCGACGCCTACCTTCTCTGCCCATATGTAATAATATTCGCCCTTATTTTCCAGTATAGTGGCATCCAATGAAAATGCTTCAAAAGAAAACTCGTCTCCCTCGGCACGCTGCATTTTACCTTTTTCTTCCCACACATCCTCATAAGGATCGTTTCCCTGACATTCCAAAACATAAGGACGTATATTCCATATATTTTCCTTCTCTCCGCCTGCAAAATACAGATACCATTTTCCGAACAGAAAGTGGATCTCCGGCGCCCAAATATGTTCGCTCATCGGTCCGCTTTCATGTTTTCTCCAAATAACCTTTTCCTCCGCTTCTGAAAGCTCTGCCAAAGACTTGGCCCTTCTTAAAATAATACAGTCATAAGCCGGAACGGACGCAGTAAAATAATACCACCCGTCTGTATGACGGTACACATACGGATCTGCTCTCTGTAGTATCCACGGTTCGTTGTATTTTAATTCCTTTCCGTTCTCCATTTTAATAATAATACTCCTTTCCATCTCTGTCATTTTCCGTTTGGAATTTCCTGATTTACTTCTGATACAGTAATTTTACCATATTTTTACGACGGCTCCATTACTTTTCTTACAACAGATCTAAGCAATCTGATCCGGGCAGGTCAATGCCGCCCTTTCCGCATAAGTTCCTTTTTGAATGCCTGCCATAAGAAAAATAATGGAGCTGCCAAAGTGACAGCTCCATTGGCTTTGCTTCTAATCTCAGCCTGAAAGATTACTTCTGGATATCTAAACAGCAGCCATCTACTGTGAGGCAATAGTATAAATCGCCGGATACTGCAATACCGGTATATTTCTGCTGATAGGTATCGCCTGCTGCCGTTGTTACGTCGCAAACTACGTCTGCCGTATCGCCGTTGTTAGTTACGGATACTACAACGGTTGCTCCCTGCATATCTGCTGCGAATGTATCCCAATTCCAGTTGCTTTCAACAGTCCAACCAAGGTCTGCTAAATTGTTTGCCGTATTCTGTTCGCCTAACCATCCATAGTTATCGGAACGTACTACTGCATATTCTGCATAATCTGCGTTATCATCTGCGGAATGAGCGTCCGCTACGTTCTGAAGTACAACTACGAAGTTATTCCAGTTAGAAGCCTCTGCACCGTGCCAGTTTACAAATGTCTTGGAAACTGTTTCACCTTCTGCAACTGCCCATGTTTCGCTATGTGCTCCCCAAAAAGCTGTGGAGAAATCTTCTGCGCCCACTGCCGTTCCCGTAATTTCAAAGGTAGGAGCTTCTGCCGCAGGTTCTTCCGCACCGCCTTCCGGCGCTTCTGTTACTACGCTTGCATCGCCTAACGCATAAAGAGAAGCAACCTGACCCGGTGTCAAAGCGGTATCATAAATATACAGATCATCAATAAATCCTTTAAATACCGTATCCCAGTAGTTGATACCGAAGTAAGATTCATACTCGCTGTCGCCCGGTTTCATAAGGTTCGGTGCAAGAGAAGCATCCCATGTATACTCAAAGTAAGTATTGTTTGTGTAGTTAGCCTGTGAATCATAAAGCATAACGCCGTCAACATAGAACTGTGCGCCTACCGTCTTAGTGCCTGTAGCTCCGGTCTGTTCTTCGCCTGTACATACGATCGTTACCATTGTCCATTCTCTCTTACCATGGATCTCGTTATCAAAAGCATACATCCAAGGCCAGCAGTCCGTTCCGTCCGCTGCATCAGAAGCTTCGTTACGGCTCCATACGATAGGGAAGATCTTTGCATTATCCAATCCCCATTCGGACTGTGTTACATTGAACCATGTTACATTATTTCCTGCGTCTGCCGCTCTTCCCACATTATAACCCATGCTGAGCGTCGGTCCAAAGGTTGCAAGTCTGTCTGCATTTACCCAGAAAGACACGGTATATGCGTCAGTATTGGTTGCTTCCAATCCAAGGTCAAGACCGTAACTTCCGTCTAAGAAGATACATTTTCCGACCGGTCCGTCTGCATAAGAGAAGGTTGCTTCGGTTTCTGCGATTCCGTATGTCCCTCCGTCAATATCTCCTAAATCGTCAGTCTGTACTACCGCTTTGTATCCCTCGTCTTCCCCGTCAAAGGTAAGATGTGCAAAAGCTTCTGCCGGTAATTCTTCCGCTGCCGCAAGTTCCGGTGTCGGCGCCTCTGCAGGCGCTTCGGTCTCTGCCGGCGCCTCTTCGGGCTGTGATTCCGGCGCAGATTCTTCTACTGCCGGAGCAGACTGTATTTCGGGTGTTGTTTCCGTTTTGTTTCCGCATCCTGTAAATAAGGTAGCGGTCATGCTTGCACACAAAAGTGCTGCTAAAACTTTCTTTTTCATAACTGATTATTAACTCCTTTCCTCCTGGAACATTTATGATAAAGCTTACGCTTATATCCGTTTACTAGGTTATTTTTTACCTGATCTTTTGTTATTTCTGAACTGCGTCTACCATTGCCTGATAGGTTGCGATATCCTCTTCCGATAAGATATTGTATCCGTCCGGTCCGAAATACTGGATCATTGCCGATGCATGATAGTAATTTGCCATTTCGGTCGCTTCCGTCGCATAGTCGGCTGCTTTTGCCGTTCCTTTATCTACCAGATCATGAATACCGATCTTATTGAAATACTCGTCACAGAAGTTCCAATATCCGGCAATGCTGGTCCAGCCATAGGAAATCGGCTGCATACAGCTTGCAAAATACTCTCTCCAGTAACCTACATGCTCTTCATCCATTCCTTTGCAGTACATCTCAATGTAAGCGTCCCATACGCCCTGATCTTTTGTGATCGGCGCCGGCATTACGTCATATTTTAATGCATTTCCTGAAGCGTTTGTTTTCGTTTCGTCATTGTATAATTCAATTCTTGTTTTCCATCCGTCTACGCCGAAGCTCATGAATTTTAATAATTCATATGCTTCACGGGGATATTTACAGGAAGTTGTGATCCCGCCGTAATCGATGGTAGCAATCGTATGGTGATCTGCGCTTGCGTCTTCTTCACTGACTGCCGGCACAACATAAGGAACGATGTCCAAATCGTTTGCCGCTGCAGAGCCTGCCGCCCATGAACTCTGATAGGTCCAGAATGCTTCCGTAAATAACGCTACATGGCCTGAATTTCCGCACCATTCTTCCCAGTCGCCCATCCAGTCTTCCATTTCCTGCGTCTCCGTTACGGGCGCGATATATCCGCCCAGTTTCAGATCGGAAAATTCCTGCTCGCCAATCGCCCAAACACCTAAATCAAAATCCGTTCCGTCAAAACCAAATTCACCTTTGATGGTCTGGCTTGCCGCGATTCCGTAGTAAGAATCAAGCCTGTTGTAATATCCGCATCCGTAATATGCCATTCCGTCCGGAGAATCAAGCACGGTACAGTCTTTGATCAACTGGATCATTTCCGCCCATGTCCAGTCTCTGCTCGGTGCAGGCACGTTCAATGTCTCCAATACATTTAAGTCTACATACATAACGCCCGGAAAAAACTTGACCGGTACCGAAAATCTTGCGTTCGTCTCATAGCATCCGAGTCCACAGTCATTGATCGTAGAAGCAAGGTTCGCTGTTTCCGGATCGGAATTCCAGAAACTTGAAATATCCGTTACAAGCATATTGGATAATGCAAAGTCCGCATCGGAAAACATGATAACGTCCGGTGTCTTTGAATCCGCGATCAAAGCAAGAAGCGTGTCGTTGTAAGTAGATACGTTTTCATAAACCGCGTTGACTTTGATATTCGGATAGAGCTCCATGAATCTGTCCGCCAAATATTTACAAGTTTCATCCTGATCAAAATTGAAATAAGTAAGTTCGATCTCATCTGTCGTTAAGTCCGTCGCCTTATTATATGTAATTCCATTGATCTCGACGGCTTCTGTCTCTCCTGACACTGTCGTAGCGCCGCTCTTGTTACTGCCGCTATCGCCGTTTTTGCCACCGCATGCCGTAAGTCCCAGTACCATACTGAGCGCTAACACTGCTGCCATAATCTTCCTTTTCATCTTTTTTCCTCCTTGATACGTTAACAATTTAAGTCGATTGGTTCACGCCTTGCTTATTTGTTATTTGCATTATAACACACTTACATATTATTTGTATACTTTTTTATAAAATAATATATCTTTATTTAAAATATTTCTGTTTTTCACAAAAACATCACTATAAAACTGTGCTTTTTTACCTACAAATTGTATATTTTCACTACAAAGTAAAAGGACAAGGCTCATCCATCATGAGTCTCCTCCTTTTATTTACATTTTTCTCTATATTATTTTGTATTTATATGCCCTCTGCATACTTTAACCGTCGGATATCAGTCTGGCCAATATTTCCCCGTAGCTGTCGATCATCCTGCCCTCCAGCTCCTTACAATATTTCATGCTGGAAATGAGCATGGACGGGTTTTCTGCATATATTTTTGCATGTTCCCTTGCTTTTTCGTACCATTTTTTGGCTTCGTCCGGACAATTGATCTTAAGATACAGACCGGATATGATATAAGCCCTTCCCGCATAGGCCCGGTTGGCATAACTGCCCCCCTCTTCCATAAACAGCTCAAACTGCCTGATCTCCGTCTCCAGAAAGAGGATCGCGGTCTTATAATCTTCTTCTCTGATATACATATCCGCCAATATGGACAGATCGTTAAATACAAAGGTCTGCTCCCTGACACAGTGCTGCATTGCTTTTTCTTTTGCTTCTTTTCTTTTTCCCGCTGCAAAAAGATAATCTGCAATCAGATTATTATATTTTCCGTTTCCGTTATATCTTTCCAGTATCCGGACCGCCTCGTCATACATCGCCATTTCCTCTAATGCGTACAGTGTGGCTATATTACAATACAGCACTTCTTTTGTGGATTCCGGGGCCTGAATTTCGTCAAACAGTTCTATACTTCTCTCATAATAATAAATCGCTTTTTCAATATTCTCTTTTTTTCCCTCCGATTCGTTTACGGAAAAACAGATGCTATAATAAGAATCCGCTATGATCTCATTGATCCGCGCATCGTTCGGATACCTTTGAAGCACTTCCATGGCCTCTTCTATTGCAGCCTTATATTGTTCCTTTTCCAAAAGAACATTGATCTTATCAATGGTTTTACCCACGCTTTTGTAAGATTTCTCGTACCCTAGCAGGGAATCGATGGATATTTGAAAGATTTCCGCAAGGCCGGGCAATAGTTCCAGATCCGGCCGGTTATTCCCTAACTCCCACTTTGATACCGCGCTGACGGACACATTCAGCAGATTTGCCAACTGCTCCTGCGTGAAACCCCTTTCTTTTCTAAACCGCATGATATTTTGACCCAGTTCCAATTCCATCACAATTCCCGCCTTTCATACCGACTCACGCCTGCCCTGCGTTTTATTCCATGCTAACTCCTATCTTTTGATTTTCGTTAGCGCAGATTCTCCTGATACAGCCTTTTATTTTGAATATGAACTCTTTTATTACAATGTTTAAAATACTTTTCCGAATGAGAGATTACGATGATGATCCTATCGGCATACATGGCTGCGATTTCATCAATAATATCTTCACCGCTTTTCTCATCGATAGCGTTAAAGGATTCATCCAGTATGATTACATCCGGATCCTGTAAAAAAATCCGTCCCAGCATGATCTTCTGTTTATCCCCTCCCGAAAGATTACTGCCGTTTTCATATACCGTCATATCCAGACCTTTGTCCTGCTCCACAAATTTCTGCATAAAATCCAGCTTTAACAGTTGTTCCCATTTTTCCTCCGGATAAGAAGCCCCTAAAGTAATATTGTCTTTTATGGAAAACGGAAGCAGGTAAGAATTTTGGGCCAGATAATATACTTTTTCTCGTATAAACCGGTTGGATATCTCATGTAAATCGCAATCGTTGATCCGGATTCCGTCCCCCTTTAAAAATTTATTCAGCATTTTTACAAAAGTCGATTTTCCGGTTCCTGAATCCCCTGTTAAAGCAACGATGTCTCCCCTGTAAAATGTAAAACTGCCTTCTTCGATCAGCTTTTTATCTTTATAACCCACGTCCTTTATCAGCCCTGTGACCGAATCGATCCTTTCGAAACTTTTTTTCCCGTCCTCTTCATAATTTTTTTCAATTTCGTCCGTCACAAATCGCACCGCCCCATGAAGATCCCGCAGGTTGATCTGTATCGTGATCAAATCTCCTATGGAAGTATAATAAATATCATTTACCAGATTCAAATATATCATATCTCCTATCGACGCCCTGTTTGCCACATACAAATAAATGATATAAATATAGCAGCTATTCTTCAGCAAAAGGGAAATATAATTCAGAATCGTGCAGACGTCCATAGCGTAGGAATTGGCTTTTCTTTCCATTTTTGTAATATTTTCTATACTGCCTCTGATAAAAGATAAGATACCTCCCGAGTCGCTGTACTGCTTCATACTGTTCACATCGGAAATGACCGCTTTTATATTTTTATTGCTCTTGGCCGCAATCGTCGTCAATTCATAACTATATTGGGACAATCTGGACTTTTCCCCATTGAGCAGCTTTTGAAACCCAAAATACTGTAACGGAACCTGTAAAAAATATAAAAATGCCAAAGGAATATCAATCCCCACGACTACGTTCAGAACGGCGGCCACCGTTAACACAGACACAAAGATCCCTGTCAGCGAATTACAGTACAGGCTAAAAATCGTATTGACGGTGTCCCTCACTCTTTCCGCAATATAGGTCGGCTCCATTTCATTTATTTTATCATAAGACATATGAAAAATCTTTTGATATAAATTCACGGTTTCATAATTTTTAAATTTTTCCGAAAACCAGAAACTAAATCTATTATATAAGAATTTTATAAAATATAAAACCGTAATCAAAATCAGGTAATATCCTATCACTTCCCTGCGAAATCCCGTACTGCTCTCATAATCGACGGCATCCCTCAATACCAATGGCGCCGCTATGGATAAGGCGCTGGTGGCCAGTAGAAGGAGGATATTCTTTATAATATCCTTATAGTATCTTTTTACAAGCTCCTTGTCATATAAAAATCTCATTTTGAATGATGCCCTCCGCTTTTTACCTCTTTATTTTCTGAATATGCAGATCTGTCAGTAATTTCATTGTATCAAGCGTCGGATTTTTTCTGTATGGATTATTTCTTGAATTGGAAAAGTAAGAATTGTAAAGATAGTCTATCTTCAGATAGGGGCTCTTCAGATTATGTAGGAATAACCTGAAGAGCCGCCCTTTGTCATGTATATACTTCTAACCATTTTGCTACCCCGTCAGCATTATTACTTTCAATGATTCCCGTAGCAATTTCCTTTAATTCGTCAATTGCATTTTTTGTTGCATATGCTTCGTCTGCCATGTGAAACATGGAAATATCGTTTGCCGAATCCCCAAATACAATTACCTTTTGGCAGCCGCATAACTGTTTTACTCTTTGAATTGCCGATGCCTTTGTTGCATTCCCCGGACATAGTTCTAACCAATATTCCGGCCTGTATTTATCTTGTTGAAAAACACAATTCATTCCCTCAATATGTTTTACACGTTCGTAAAGGGGCTGCAATTCATTTTTAGGGGCAATAAATGTAAAATAGCACGTTTTTCCTTCATACAACTTATCTTCTGTATCAACCATACGAATACGCCCGTCCGTAGAATGGTTTTGCAAATAATCCTGAAAGCCTTCATTCATTCTTCCTGCCAGACATAATTTTATTTCATTTGAACCAAAATAAGCGGTTACGAATCCGGGGACGGCAGTGCCGGCTAAAACCTGCCTTAAATGTTGCAATTCTTTTCCAAACGTGGAAATTTCAATTTCCCTCTTGGACAGAGGATCGGCAAGAATTGTTCCGTTCCGGATAATGACAGGAAGGTTAAAGGAAATATTTCTTGTAATTTTAGAAGCAGAGTCAAGCGACCTTGCGGTTGCATATGTAAGAAATTTCCCTTGGGCAAGCAGGCGATTCAATATGGCGACACTTTTATTTGAAATTATTTTATCATCCCGCATTAAAGTTCCGTCTAAATCAGTAACATACAATGTTTTCATAATAGAATTATATTATCCTTTCTGCAATCATAATATCCATACAATGCTGATGTGGGTTTCCACCGCTATTGCAGTTAAAAATGATTTCTTCTGTCTTATGCAATTTCCAATCATGATAGAGCATGAAAAGTTCTCCTGAATTCCAACGGAACCGATTGGCATCTTTATCCGGCGGAACTTCCACAAACGGTTTATCTACAAATACATTGATCGCGTGTATGCCGCTTTTGTTTGTACATTCTTTCAAATTTACCGTAATTTCTTTCCGGATCTTAGGATTAATAAAGTGAAATACTCCACTGCTAAAAATAATGTCATAGTATCCGGTTGCACGAAAATCAGTTATATCGGCTTTAAAAAAGTCTACATAAGTATTACATTTTTCGGCAAGCTTTTTCCCCTTTTCTATTCCGGTTTCAGACAAATCAAAAGCTGTTACAATATAACCGTTCCGGGCAAGAAAAACAGCATCTTTCCCCTCTCCGCAGCCAATATCCAATACTTTTAACGGTTTAACCGGCGGCCGCAATTTCATGATTTCATAGCATAAATTGTTAGGGGTTATTCCCCAATAATAATCCGCCATGTCATATCGATTATCATAATCAGAAATCACAAAAGACTTATATCCCAAAAGGGAATCAATACTTGTGTCTAACACACTTGCAATCATAGGAAGCATTTCCATTTCCGGATAATTCGTTCCATTCTCCCATTTTGATACTGCCTGAAAAGAAACATTCAACTTCTCCGCCAAAGTTTGTTGTGTATATCCTAAAGCTTTTCTTTTATTCATAATTACCGATCCAATATTCATATAAACATCTCCTTGTTTCCTTTGATTCCATTTTACCATAGCAAATTGAAAAAACGATAACCGTGTCGGTTAGTTCATCATATAAATTCAACCGGTAGTAGAAAAAAATATTGGAACGATTCAGGATCCTGAAATTACTAATTTTACTGTAATAAAAAAGCTTCTACATATCGATCCTGAGAATACCGGATCTATACATAGAAGCCTTATAAATCAATATCCATTTCCGTTGCTTAAAACTATAGTCAAACCCTTCAGACTGCTCTGCTTATTCACCTGTAATACCTGTGCGGTCGATACTTTCGACAAAGTATCTCTGCAATACAAAGTACATCAGCAGAAGCGGCAGGATGGAGAGCATCGTGCCCGCTAAGTTGATAGACTCATTCAGGCTGGTGGCCGCATTAGTAGCTGTCGTAGCATAGCTTGAATAGTTGGTTGCAAAGTTGTCAAGCTGTATGATCAGCGACGTCCATCCTGATTTTGTCATAACGCCTGCTACATACATTTCCGTCAGGTAAGATTCATTCCAGTACCATACGAAAGAAAATAATGATACCGTAATGATCGCCGGACTTGCAGACGGTAAGGAAATCTTCAAAAAGGATTTAAAATAGCCTGCTCCGTCAATCTGTGCCGCCTCGATCAATACCTTAGGCACCTGTTTAAAAAACTGGTAGAAAATCAGGATAAAGATCGGTCCGTTGATTCCCATTCCAAGTATGGAAGGCAGGATAAACGACCAAAGCGTTCCTAAAATCCCCATATTGGAATACAATACATAAGTCGGGATCATTGTGATCTGGCTCGGAAGTACAAAAGAGAAAATAATGATCGCAAGTACTACCTTTTTCCCCGGAAAGTCGAACCTTGCCAATCCGTACCCGATCAGGGAACAGGAGGCTACGTTACAAAGTGTGGGAACTCCCGCAATGATAACGCTCTGCCCTAATGATTTCCAAAAATCCATACTCTTTGCCGCCTGCGCATAGTTGGATAAGTTCAGCGCGCTCGGAATCCAGTTAATGGAAGAATCCAAAAGGTCATCCAATGACATAAAACTGTTGCTTATCATGTAGAGGATCGGATAAAGATAAATAAATCCGATACAGATCAACAGTGCATAGATAAGGAACATTTTCAAGAAGCCTTCTTTATCTTTGGAACCCAGCAGAAATTTACGCGCTTTTTCTTTATTTAAATTCTGATACCATTTTTTGTTTAAAACCGCTGCTGCCTGCGATCCGTTAATAGTCGCCGCTGCCATCGTAGGTTGAATATTTGCGTTTTTGTCTTGCTTTTTCGATTTTTTTGGCATTTCTTGCACTTCTCCTTTCTATCTTTTTCACTGTTCTTGCTTCTTTCTTCATCGCCTTCTTCGCTCTCTTGACCTGCTTTTCATAAATATCTTTCTTTGCAAGGAATACGATAGCAAAAAGTCCGACGATCAAAAGAACCACTAAGGAATACAGCCACGCCATTGCCGACGCATATCCATATCCTTTCTCTTTCGTTCCTGAGAACATAGAGTTTTTGATCAATTCGATGATCGCATTCTGATTGTTGTTAGAAATAAATACAACGGTATATACACAATTTAAAAGTACTAACGGTTTGATTGTCGGTAAAGTGATCTTCCAAAAACATTCCCAACCGGAACCGCCGTCGATCTGCGCCGCTTCATACATGGAACGGTCTATCTTCTGCAGGCCGGAAAGGAAGATCAAAATCTGTACGCCCGAATACCAAAGAATCGTTACCATGTTTTCAAAAATACCGGAAATCGGTTCAGCGAGGCTGTACGGTAAAAAATTATGTACCGCCGTGCTGATTGCCTGCGTATCGATCGCCGTAATACTTCCCGCTCCCTGTTCCGTAAGCATTCCTAAGATCGGTCCGCTTACAATGATAACCGGAAGGAAGAATATCAGTCGGAAAAATCCTCTTGCCTTGATCTTCTGGTTTAGCATCATAGCAATAATAAGAGCAAATACCACGATGATCGGAACCGATATAATGGTCGTCGTTAAATAATCGATCAACTGCGTCGGAAAATCTGCATCCGACAATAAAATCTGTGTAAAATTCCCGTATCCTACAAAGGTAAAGGTCTTTCCCACCGGTGTAATGCGGATATTGTTAAGCGCATATTGAAAAGAAGTGATCAGTGGGTAGGCAAGAAAGATACAGGCGCCGAGTATCCAAGGCGAAACGAAGATCAGTCCTGTAATTGCCTCACGTTTTGCAAGACGTCCCGGTTTGATTTTATTTTTATTCTTTTTTTCTTCACGGTTTGTTTTTTCTTTTTTACTCATTACGCCTCACCTACCTTATAAGACATTGCCGGAACAGTTACGCCGTCGGCAGTCTGCTCCTGTCCTGAATAATTTACATAGATAGCGACCCCGTTATCATAAGTGACCACCGTAACCCCGTTATCCAACTTTTCGTGACGGATGATCAACGCGCCGTCTACCATTCCCGCTACTTCCCTGAGCTTTTCGTCATACTCAATGATCGTGTCTTTATAAGTATTATACTCCGTACTGTACAGATCGGATGAATTTGTATAGATCAATGCGGATGAATTTTCATAAGTGATATAGAAAGACGGATAAACGCCGGACTCTATCATCTGTAAGAAAAACTCTGTCTTGTTCGCTTCAAAATTCACATAATCCGAGTACATCGGGATTACTCCCTTTAATACCATGGATAAGAACGGCACTTCTTCATCTACATACATATAGTCCGAAGAACCAAGGGGCATATCGAGGAACGCATCCGTATAGTTCCAAAGATATGCAAAGGGCTGTTGTAAAATCAGATTCGTGTTTTCATCTATAGACGCCAATGTGCTTTCATAATCTGCCGCGCAATCATATCTGGTCATAAAGCTTCCCCTGCTGCTGGAAGAAAACAGTGTATTGGATATTCCCTCTACCGCAAGATTGGAAACTCCTTTTTTAGTGTAAGATTTCACAAATTTCTTTAATGTGGAATCGCTTTTCTTTGATGTCTGATACATGAAAGTCTTATATACGTTTGCCCAAAATTCGTCTTTAAAAGTACGTTTATTTACTTTTTTCACTACGTTAAAGGTAGAACTATTGGTGGACGGATTTAATCTCAAAGCGTCATTGTAAAGATACAGATGATAATTGTTCTCTTCCGACTCCTTGATCAGCTTTGTCAGCGCGCCGGTCCCGCCTATATGAGAATCCGCTTTATATTTGCTGATCGGAAGGTTATAGATCCCTCCCTTTTGCCATCCTTTGTAAACGGAAAGCATACTGCTTATCCCTGCTGCCTGCAATTCTTTATAGATTTCTTCTACATTATCCACCGTCGTCACGGTAACCGCTTTTGTTCCCATCAGGAATTCTTCACGGTCCGTCCCTAGAAAATCCACTCTGGTATTATAGCCGTTATCTTTTATTGTGACCAGTCCGTTATCTAACAGATAGTTTCTGTATGTTACCGCCATGCCCGAATAATTCGCATCCTCACCGGAAAGCAGCATATATCTGACCTGCAGGTCCGTATGGGTACGGTCCGCTTCTACGTTGGTTACCGTTCCGGAATTGGAATTGTTCAATGGCTGTATATAAATATCCCGAAGCAGAAATCTTGCGAAACAACGGTTATAATTTACCATGACTCCATTCGGGTGCGCTTCTACGCTGGCACGTTTATCTCCCTTTTCCACAACTGCAAGATAACCCAGATTCTGATTCGTATGCGCCATGCCGAAGATCGGCGCAATAACCTGATTCGCACTCCTTACCATGTCTACTTCATCCCAAAGCAGTGCCTGTGTCGCGGAATCGGTAAATCCGATATCCTTGCCGTAAATCATCTGGGAAAAACCTGTAGAGTAACGACCTTCTTTATTGTTCAAATGAATCAGCGCGCCGTTTCCGTCAGGAATGAGCATATAGCCCTCTTCGTCGTCTAAAAAGGTATATCCCATAAACGGATACAGGCTGATCATGGAAATATAGCTTCCCTCTTTTTGTTCGATAATAGAATCGTCAGGTATGTTAACGATCAGTTGGTCTTCTTCCAAAGATACGTTTACCGTCAGCCCGAACTGATACTCCGTAAAAAATACTTTTGCGGAAAATCCGTTTTCGGTTTTTGTTACCTCTATCGTATTATCACAGGTGAGCAGATCGACCTGATATGTATTGACCGTACCGACGATGGCCTGTATCACGATACCTGATTTCATATATCCGTTCCATGATTTGTTACTGTTACCGTCGTCTTTTGCATCGTTTAATGTGGACTCCAATAATTCTCCGGTTTCCTTATTTTCCAAAATAATGGAAAGTCTCGGTTCATATAAATACATCTTGTAGGTACTGCTCTCGGCAACCAGCTCATAATCATCCAAAGTAACCCATTCCGATTCGTCTACCTTGCCGACCGCACCTTCCATTACTACTTCGCCGTTGTCTAAAACGGTTTCCCCATTTGCCTGCGCGCCGCTTTCCTCCGCTTCGTCCGCGGCCGCGGCGTCTTCTACCTGCGCCGCAAGGGAAATGGTATTGGGTGCTGCCGCTATCATAGCTGCTGCCAAAATCCACGCAATTACTTTTTTATTTTTAATAGCCAAGCCGATACACCACCTCTCCAAAGATAGAATTGATAAACTCAAATACCTGCGCCCATAATACATAAATGATAAAGATCAATAAAGCCATGATCAGAATCGTAAACAAAGTCAGCGCAATGATCTTAAACGTTTCTTTTCCGGTATAATTGTTTACTTCTTTGATTGACAGAATCAAAAGCACTACAAGCCACCCGATCATTAAAAGCTGGACTAACGTAACCAAGAACGCTTCGTTATCCGTCAATACATGAGTCAGTACAAATGCGACCGGCGTTAACATGATGTAGGGCGTCAGGCTGTAACAGAAATAAGTATAGATCTTCTTTACGGTACCTTCCCCTTCATTGATCGTACAAACCAGATAGTTGCAGGCAGTTACCGCCGCCATCACGATGACCACAACCCCGATATCGGAAAGAATGTCATATCTTCCTTCTCTGACGTTTTTCCACAAAAATCCGCAGAGATATTTGTTAACGATATACTCTATCGTAAAAATCAGAAGCAGGATGCTGGGCGCTGCCCAGGATGCTCTCCCCTCTCTGGCGATGCCGTAAGAACCGTCTATCGGATGTTTCATAAAATACTTCGCATAAAGCAGATTGGAAACCACTTTCTTCTGTTTGCAGTTCTCCCAAAATGCTTTCGGTTTTGCAAGGATCTGTTTCTTTCTGTCTAAGAACTTCACAACTCTGATCACAATATAGACCGCCAGTATTACAAGCAGCGCCTCTACTATGTTTTTCTTGAGCCACTGATTTCTGATCTCCCAGTAAGCGTCGGAATAACCTTCATAGTCTTTGGCAAGCCTTGCGTACCGAAGCGCCATATCGTAATTTTCTTCCTGGAAATATGCCCTGCCCATTGCCTGATTTGCATAATCAAACATGCTGTTCATTTTCAGGACTTCCGTTAAAGGTTCTTTACTTTCGGTATAACGTCCTTTGGAATAAAGGTAAAGCGCCCGGTGCAGCAGATTCGTAAATTCAGAAGGTTCATATACCTGAATCTGGCATTTATCCGAATCTAATATGTATATCTTATCCTCTTGGTCCACCTGAATACTGGTAACCAATGTGGAAAGCCCCACCCTCTGCGTACCGTCGTCCAAACCGCCGAATACATAGAGCAGATCGCCGTCGTTATTGTATTCGTAAATGTAACCCTGCTGGGACGCTACATACACATTGTCGTGATTTCCTGCCGTGACCGCAGCCGGAATCGGATCGTAACTGTCCGGATCGATCAGGTTCTTTCCGGCGATGTTGAGTCGTTTCAATGTCTTACTCTTATCGCCTCGGGTAACGGTGTAGATCAGTCCCTTTTTATCGATGGCAAGGTTATCCGGCGTGGAAGGAATATTGCTTGCCATTTTTGCCCTTTGGGCATCCGTTAAGATCGCCCGGTAAATGATAGTCTGAATACTTTGGTCCGCAAAGTTCGTTCCAAAATATCCAAGGAAGGTTCCCCCGTCCGTAGGAGAAATCTCTACGATACCGTTTGTGTTGGATTCACAGACAATATACATCACTCCCGCTTCGTTTACTACTACCTTGATGGGAAGGAAATCCAGATTGTCACCGTAAAGAGGACTGTTAGGTTTTGTATACTGATTGACTACCTGCCCGTTTTCGTCAAATTCAAAAACCGCCGCCGCGTCTCTGTCAGCTACATATACATGGTTATTTTCTTCCGTTACAAAAACTCCCTTGGGAGAGATCAAAGTACCCTCGCCGATCACTTTGATCAGATTTCCCTCTAAATCGCCGACAATGATTCTCCCGTTGCCGGTATCCGCTACATAAATCTCGCCGTTCTCCGTTACATACAGATCGCTGGGCGTATCCAAAAACTTATCTCCGAATTTTGTGATCGTCGCATGAGCAAGATAAGCCGTCTGCGTTTCCTGCACATATCCGTAACCGTCTACCGTATAGGTACGGTACGGCGTTTCTGCATGTACGGACAAAATATCTATTCCCGAAATCAGAACAAATGCAATCAGGAATACGGCTGTCAGTCTTAAAACTCTTTTTTTCATATATAGTTTTACTCCTTTCCAAGCTTTTCCTGATCTACTTGATACCCGAATGCGCCATTGTGTTCATAACGCTGTTCTGCAGGATGATAAATAATACTAAGTTAGGTACGAACATGATCAATGTGGCCGCCGCCGCAATACCCTGACCGGAAACGGTATTGTTCGCATTTACAAGTGTGTTCATATAAAACGTCAATGTCTTCATATTATCCGCGTTGATATAATAGTTCGATGTCTCCATATTCGTCCATACCTGCTGGAATACCAGAATCGACGCGGTTGCAATCGCCGGTTTTATCATTGGCAGTATCAGTTTCCAATATACCTGCATATCCGTGGCGCCGTCCATGTATGCCGCTTCTATCAGGGAATCCGGCACCTGTTCCACGAACTGTTTTACTAAGAAAAGCGCTACCGGATAGGCTACCAGCGGCAGGATGTGCGCCCATACGCTGTCGATCATGCCAAGCTGGCAGACTACTAAGTATCTCGGTATCAATACCGCAACCGCAACGAACATCAGGGCGATCTGGTTGATCTGCATCATCAGGTTCCTGCCTTTAAATTTGATCTTTGCAAGCGCAAATGCCGCACAGGTCGTAAATAACAAGGAAAGCCCTACCGTAAGTACGGTAACGATGATACTGTTAAATACATAACGGCTGAGAGGAATACCTGCCGTCCGGCTGAATTTGATCAGCTTTGTAAAGTTATCCATTGTCGCGTTTCTTACAAAAAAGGTAGGCGGGAATGCAAACAGCTCTTCCATCGGCTTAAACGCGTGGTTCGCAATGAATATTAACGGCATCGCCATAAAGATCACTAACGGAAGTATTAAAATAATGATCTTGATCTGGCTTCGCTCGAATTTCTGCGGATTGATTCTTTTTCCTTTATATGCCATATTCTGCTTCCCCCTCTCTAAAATTCATCTTTCTCTGAAAACAGCGAATTTGCCGCTTTAGAGAATAATTGTACAATCAACAGTAACACTACGGAAACAGCCGCCGCATATCCCATTTCATATCTTAAGAAACCGTAGTCCTCGATATGGTTTACGATCAACTGCGCCGCATATCCCGGCGACGGGTTTCCGGTAAGCAATGTGGAAACCAGACCGTTTTGGAACGCGCCTACGATTGCCATAACCGCTGCAAACAACATCTGCGGTTTCATCTGCGGGATCGTTATGTATATCATTTCCTGAAAACGGTTCTTAACGCCGTCGATCGCCGCCGCTTCATATAAAGATTCGTCCGAGTTCAAAATACCTGCAATCATGGAAAGGAAACCTACGCCCATGGACGACCACAAACCGATAATGATAACGATTGGCAGCAGGTATTTCGTAGCCACCAGCCAAATAATAGGTTCATTGATGATTCCCAGCTCCATCAGCCAGCTATTTAAAAGTCCCGTCTGGTCGCCTGAGAAAATGAC
The DNA here is from genome assembly GCA_910579805.1 of uncultured Lachnospiraceae bacterium. Lineage (GTDB taxonomy): Bacteria > Bacillota > Clostridia > Lachnospirales > Lachnospiraceae > RGIG3002. The sequence continues at coordinate 94,760 of CAJTWM010000003.1, forward strand.
CTTCCAAAGAACCGTCATTGCCACACCGGTCGTCATACTCGGCGAATACAGGATCAGCGCAAAAATCGTTCTTGGAATCTTTGTCAGGTTACAGAGCGCCCACGCAAGCACAAAAGATAAAATATAACCTCCGATACCTACTACTACCGCATACACAACGGTATTGGGCAATACATACTGCATGAATACTTCATCACTGGTGATCAGGGTAATGTAATTCAAAAATCCAACCCATGACGGCCACTGAATAGCATTAAAGTTTGTAAAGGAAAGTATTGCTGCCAAAATAACCGGAATCAAAATAAAGATCATAAACACGATGGCGTAAGGCGCTACGAAAAAATATCCGTTCCTATTGTTATTTGCATGTCTTCCGATATTGCTTCTCTTTTTCCTCATTTCATCCCTCACCCCATTTCCTACTCTTCATCGGTCCGGCCTAAAAGCTTGCGGACGGTTTCCATTGTCGGAATTTCATATTCGCTTATGACGTTTCCTTCGCTGTCGTTATAACCAAACTCCTCTAACTTACGCGCAAACTCCCTGTTGATCGATTTTACGGCCTTATCGATTCTGGTCTGCTCGTTCTGCGCATTGACTACAATATCGTTAAAGGTATTGCTCATTTCACGCTCTAACAGATAAGTACCCGGTACTCTCGCAATATCCACTACGTTTTTAGCCGTTTCCGTAATGACTTCCCTTGCGTTTGAACCCCAGGGGAGCTGTGCAAAAGCGTCCATATTTGCGGTAGCCCACATATATTCATCGCCGTAAGTGATCTGGATCGTCTGACCAAACGTAGCCTGCGTCTCCGTGGAAGACCACCATTTGATAAATTCCCAAGCCTGCGCCTCTCTTTCAGGATTACTCTTAAAGATTACGGTACTTTCCGCGCATCCGCACACGGAGCGGTCGATGCTGCCGTCTTCCTGTACGGTTCCCGGCGCCAATGCGATCTCCCATGAACTGGAAAGTTCCGGTGCCGCATTCGTTAAAAGGTTATACGCGGAATAATCCGCAATTCCTATCGGGTAATCCCCGTTCCTGAAATGCTGATAAAAATTATCTACATTGACAGGAAGGTTATAGATCGTAAATAAGTCGGTCAATTTTTTAAATCCGTCAACGGATTCTTCATTTCCCAATGCCGTTCCGGTAGATGCGGTAGGATTATAAAGGGATCCTCCGTTCTGTATGATGATCGGCGTCGTACCGTGGAAGTTACGAAGCTGTAACATTCCGGCCGTAGGATAATAGAAATTCAATCCTCTCATCTGCAGCTCCGGCAGCATGTCGATCACATCGTCTATTGTATCCGGTACTTCCAGCCCCAGCTTCTCCATAACGTCGCTGCGGTAATATAATACCCAGAAATTCATCGTCTCCGGCATAGAATAGATGCCGTTCCCGATGGAACCGGTCATAAAAAATCCCGTCTCATAAGGTTCTGCTACTTCTTTGAAATCATCAAACTGCGCCATATCCACCAACGCGCCCCGGATACCCAGCTCATAAGGGATCGTATAGTTGATTCCCGTCGCAACATCGGGCGCATTTCCCGAAGAATTGGATAATACCAATTTATACTGATCCGGCATGATACTGATATCCACCTCGATACCGGTCTGCGGCGTAAAGGATTCGTCGATCATCTTCTGCATAATCTGTACATACTGGCTGGAACGGTTTACCCATACCTGTAAATGATCGGGATTCGTATTGCTTGCCGAATAATCCTGATCGGTAAAGGAAGTGAAAAATCTTTGCAGGTTCATACCGATAGATTTAAAAAATCCCGGTTTCTTCGGCAGTTTTGCATCGTCCTGATAAAGCCAGATACGGTCGATGGCAAGATTGTTCTCGATCAGATTATCAATGGCGTTTGCCAGATAATGGTTGACGGAGTTCATACTTGTGGAAAGCTCGCCGATACGGTAAGGGATCTCGTCGGGATTATCCGCAAGGCTCTCTAACTGCTTCGCCGCAATCAGCATGGAAGACATGACCGCAACGGATTTATTACTGTCGCTCCATTTGATTGCGCTCTTTTCCAATTCCCGAAGTCTGTTCGCATAACCGTAAAGCGTATCCTCCAGATCCGGAATATATCTGGATAATTTCAAATCTCTGTATTTGTCCGCATTGGTTCCCGCAACCTTGGTAATCTCCAACGCAAGGTCGTTTACGTCGGACATGATCTCGTCGATGGATTCCATCACATAACAGATCAGATCCATAGAGATCGTAAAAGAAATCGTATGTACGCCTTCATCCAAGTAAACGCTTAAGTAGTTGCCGTCTTCATCTGTCAGGGTCGTTGTTTTATATTTTGTTGTATAAGCCATTCCGTAGGATTCGAAAGCGCTGTTCGGGATCTCGCCGTCTATTCTGATGTCTACGAATACGGGGAAATCCGTCTTATCGGAAGATCTATAATTCGTAGCGATCTTATAATAACCGCTCTCACCTTCCTTTACCCGGAACTCATAAGATACTTTCTGTCCCGCCACACTGAAAGAATCCGAATCCAAAGTATTTAATACGGTATCTTTCACTTCATAGGGCGTCAGGCTCGTATCATATTCTGCCACGCCGTGAATGGACGAACTGTTCGTCTGCAGGAAGTCCTCGCCTTCAATCTCGATCAACCCGCTGCCCGCCGCCTTTTCGGAACCTGTATAAGCCGGTGCGGAGAAAGGCGCTGTAAGCGTCAGATCTCCTAATAGGAAATTTCCCTCTTTCACTTCAAACAAGATCTCATGAGTTCCTGCCGTAAGCTCTAAAGCAAGCGGCGCGGAATGACGGTAACTTGCATCCATCAGATATTTTTCTTCCCACTGGATCTGTTTATTCGGTACGGTCACCACCTGATTACCGTAACGGTCATAGGACGGTTCTAAATCCGGTATCCATGTCGTCTCGAATTCCAAATTCCTGCATTCGTAAAAAGGATACTCTCCGTCCACCTGCATTCCCATAGCGATCGGAAGAATGGATTCGTCATAAGACAAGTAATCAAACAGCATAAAATACTGTCCGTCCTGCGGTACGTCCAACGTCAGTTTGATCAGATCTCCTCTGGTAAGATCCAACACCTTTTCCGTACCGTCATACTCCCTGTTTTCGGAAGTGAAATGATCGCTGCCTTCCGTCACATGGGATTCCATGTCATAAACCACATCCTCCCCCGAATATATGGGTGTTGAATATCCGGCGCTGACTTTCGTATAATTATTGGATATCCTTTCACTCCTATATTCGTCGGCACTATAGGAATAACTTTGTGCAGAAGTATCTCCCGTTTCCTGCCCCGCGGCTTCGGCCGATACCTCTTTCGCAGCTACCTCTTTGATCCCTGTGGTATTCAGGCAAAGTACCACGATCAAGCTAAGCGAGACTGCTCTCATAAACTTTTTCTTGTGCCCCATAACAAACCTCCTTCTACCATATTTTTCCCTGACAGGTAGTTTAGTTTTTTACAAATTACTTTAGTTATTTCTATAATACTATTATATTAACCAAAAGTCAATGCTATACTTCTCTTTATTGTTATGATATTTTATAGATAGAATTAATGGATTTTAAATTATTGTATCATTTTGCACAAATGGATACATCAATTTTTATTAATTTTATACATAAATAAAAACAAAAAATATTTTAGGAGGTTATTTTTTATGAAAAACTATTTTAGAAAAGCCGCCGCGCTGGGACTAAGTATTACAGCCCTATGTTCTCTTTGCGGCTGCAGTTCGTCCGGCTCTCCAAAACCTTCCGAAACGGAAATGCCGGAAACGGAAACGGCAACTGATCAGGCAGCGGACGACGTTTCCCTTCCCTTGTCCGCTGTTTATAAAGTAAATACGGACCTATCTTCCGTAGAGACACCTGTATCCGTTTCCGATACGCTCTACGGATTATTTTTAGAGGATATCAATTTCGCCGTTGACGGAGGGCTCTATGCAGAACTGATCAAAAACCGTTCTTTTGAATACGGTTCCGCGGCAGCCAATGAAAATAAACACGGGTGGACAAATGAATATCCCGATTATGTTACTTTCGCGGTAATCGACGGGAATCAAACCGGATCTCCCGGTTATTTGAACGAAAACAATCCCCATTATGCGCTGCTTTCTTACAACGGCCTTTCTTCGGCAGACCAATACTACGGAATCGGCAATGTGGGATATCTGGACGGCTTAGCCGTCACAGGCAATGAAGTTTATAACGTTTCCTTATATTTAAGGACCGCATCCGAATCGGATATAACGCAGATAGACGCAGCCAGCTATGCTTCACCCATTCCCCATGCAGACGCTGCCCTGCGCCTGACTCTCCGGGATACGGACGGCGTCGTTTACGCTCAGGATTTTATTGAAAATATATCCAGTTCTTGGACAAAATATGAAACCACATTGACCCCTGCAGAAACGGTAAACAAAAATCTCCGTCTTTATATAGAATGTAAAGACCCCGGTACGGCCGTCTGTCTGGATATGGTTTCCATGATGCCGGCAGATACCTATAAAGGGCTCCCGATCCGTAAAGACATCGGTGAATATATGGAGGCGTTAAACCCTTCCTTTTTACGTTTTCCCGGGGGCTGCGTGATCGAAGGACGGGACGAAGAAAGTATCTATGACTGGAAGGATTCCATCGGAAACGGTCTTACCTTTACGGTAAACGGAAACGAAACGACGGGAGACGCCGCGGCACGCCCGCAGGGAAAAAGCATTTGGTCAGGAACGAAAAACGATCCTTATTATACTACATACGGCATTGGTTTTTATGAATATTTCCTGCTTTGCGAAGCCCTTGATTGTCTTCCCGTTCCGGTTCTTAACGCCGGCATGACCTGTCAGGTACAGAGTCCCCGTTATATCGTTTATCCGTTAAGCAGCGATGAATTTAAACAGTATATTCAGGACGCTTTGGATCTGGTGGAATTCTGCCGGGGAGGCGCCGACACTACATGGGGCGCCGTCAGGACCGCCATGGGACATGAAGCTCCCTTTCCCTTAAAATATATCGGGATCGGGAACGAACAGTGGCAGAGCGAATATCATGCCCATTATGAAAAGTTTGCAGAAGCTTTTGAAAATGCGGCTAAAGAAAATCCGGAACTTTACGGCGATATCGAACTGATCGTGGCAAACGGTACGGCCTCCGGCAGTACGGAAGGATGGTCCTATATTGAAGATTACCCTGATTCCGTTACCACATTGGTAGACGAACATTATTATGAATCTCCCAACTGGTTTTTAACGAATACGAAACGGTATGACGCCTATGACCGGAATATGCAGGCTAAAGTATTTTTAGGGGAATACGCGGCCCAGTCCAATACTTTACAGGCTGCCCTTTCCGAGGCTGCTTATATGACCGGACTGGAAAGAAACTCTGATATCGTGGCAATGGCATGTTACGCACCCCTGTTCGGCAACAGTAAAACCAATCAATGGCTGCCCGATATGATGTTCTTTTCCAATAACGCCTTATTCGGAACGGCGGATTACTATGTACAGAAAATGTTTGCAAACCATGTAGGTAAGACGATTCTTCCCTCCCGGCTTACCCTATCGGGAAAAGCGGAAGATACCGGATTATCCGGGGCGGTAGGCCTTGGTTCATGGATGACCTCCGTTTCTTATGATAATCTGACGGTCACTTCCAATGTGGACGGTTCCCTGCTGTACAGTTCGGATTTTGAAAATGAGGATACTTTAAAGGCGGACGGTTACACGGAACATGAAGGGGAATGGAGTGTCAAAGACGGAAAATTAGTACAGGAATATACCGGAGATCCTTTCGATGCCAACACCGGAGATGTGGTCTATATCGGGGAAAAAGACTGGACTAATTACACCCTGACCGTAGAGGCGGAAATTTTAAACGGCAACGAAGGATTTCTAATCCCGGTATGCGTTAAAGATTCTGGAAACAACATATTTTGGAATATCGGCGGCTGGGGAAATACCGTTTCCTGTTTACAGATCGTATCCGGTAACGCCAAAAGCGGCCAAATCACCGGAACAACGAAAAATCTCGTTTTGAAGAAAAATCAAGTGTACCGGTTAAAGGTAGTGGTAGAAGACAGTAATATCAAATGTTATATTGACGATTCGCTTTATGTGGATTATACGCAGGAAACTCCGGAAAGCATATATGAAACTTCCAGCGTCGATGAGAACGGTAACCTTATCCTTAAATTTGTTAATGTAACGGAAGAAGCGGTTGATATTGCCGTTTCTCTCGAAAATATAGATATGGACGATTTTTCCTCTACCGCTTCCGTTACGGTTTTAAAGGGAGAAAACCTTTCCGACGTCAATTCGTTTGAAGAACCGGAAAAAATCAGCTTAGCGGAGGAAACTACAAAAGTGTCGGAAAACTTTACTTATACTGCTCCCAAATACTCGGTAAGCATTATTCAGATTTTCAGAAATTAGGAAAAATGTCCGGAAACAAATTTCGGAAAATCATATTGGAAAACGATAGAGCTGCGATCCCCTCGCAGCTCTATTATTCTATCCTTAAATTGCCCCATCGGAAAATATCATTCTTATCCGCTGCACTTCCCTAAATCCAATTTTCTGATCTTATCCCGTACCTTTAAGATCATGGACGGCGTTACGGATAATTCGTCAAATCCCATTCTAAGAAATGTTTCCGTCAGCGTAGTATCCGCTCCCAATTCTCCGCAGACGCCTACCCAGCATCCTTCCTTATGGCCATTATCCGCCACCATTTTCAACATCCTTAAAATCGCTTCATGATGCGAATCATAAAGATTGTCAAGCTTCGGATTCTGCCTGTCGATTGCAAGCGTATACTGTGTCAGATCATTAGTGCCAATGGAAAAAAAGTCCACTTCTTTTGCCAGAAGATCACTGATCATGACTGCTGCCGGCGTTTCGATCATAATGCCGATCTCCATATCTTTATAAGGTATCTTTTCCTGATCAAGCTCCGCTTTTACTTCTGCGATCAACTCTTTGATCTGTTTTACCTCCCGAACGGAGATGATCATCGGAAACATAACGGCCACCGTCCCGTAATAGCTTGCCCGGTAAAGGGCGCGTAGCTGGGTTTTAAACATATCTTTCCTGTCAAGACAGATGCGGATCGCCCGATACCCCATTGCAGGATTTTCCTCTTTCTCCAGTCCAAAGTAATCTGCCTGCTTATCCGCTCCTATATCCAAAGTACGGATGATCACCTTTTTTCCCGCCATATTTTCCGCAACTTTTTTATATGCGCCAAACTGTGTCTCTTCCGACGGGTAATCCTCCGATTCCAAAAACAGAAACTCGCTCCTAAACAGCCCGATCCCTCCTGCATCGCTGGCAAGTACGTTTGCCACATCCGCCACACCGCCGATATTGGCGTAAAGCTCGATCTTTTTTCCGTCTAAAGTAACGTTCTCTTTTCCTTTTAATTCCTGAAGCAGGCGTTTTTTCTGCTCATCCTCTTCTTTCCGCTTTTTATATCTCGATAAAGTTTCTCCATCCGGTTCTATATAAAATTTTCCTTCATAACCGTCTACAATACCGAGCTTTCCCTCCGCTTCTTCCAGTTTTTCCAGATCCACGCCGATCAACGCAGGAATATTCATTGTACGGGCAAGAATAGCGGTATGGGAATTGGCGGAACCTTTCTTTGTCACAAAAGAAAGTACCTTGGATTTGTCAAGCTGTACTGTCTCGCTGGGCGCTAAATCTTCCGCTAACAGGATCGACGGTTCGCCGCCCAGCTCTTTTCCTTCCGCCGTCCCCTGCAAAACGGAGATGATCCTGTTGCTGATATCCCGTACATCCGCCGCCCGTTCCCGCATGTACTCGTCTTCCATTGCCGAAAACATTCCTGCAAAATTATCCCCTGTTGTTGCTGCCGCAAATTCGGCGTTTACTTCCTGCGACCGGATCATATTGGTAACGGATTCTATATAATCCAGATCGTCTAACATCATCTTATGTACTTCGAAGATCATGGCATTGACTTCTCCCACTTCCTTTAATGCCTTTTCATAAAGCACGGTAAGCTGCTCTTTAGCTTTTTCCCTTGCAGAGTGAAAACGCTCCGCCTCCGCCTCCGTATCGCTTATTTTAATCCTCTTTACCTGACGGTCCTTTTTACCGTATACGGAAAGTTTTCCTATTGCGATTCCTCCAAATACACTTTTTCCTTCCAGTACCATATAACCCCTCCGTTCCGTTTACAGGTTTTCTTCCAAAAATTTGCTCAGCGCTGCCATCGCCTCTTCTTCTTTTTCCCCGTTTACTTTAACAGTGATTTCTTCTCCGCATTTTACGCCAAGTCCCATGATTCCGAAAATACGCTTTGCATCCGTTTCCTTATCCCCCTTACAGATCGTAACCGTACAAGGATAAGCCGACGCTTCTTTTACAAATAATCCTGCCGGTCTTGCATGGATGCCTTCTTTGTCTTTTATTACATACTTAAATTCTTTCATTGTTTTTCCCTCCGTATTTATCATATTTTTTTGATCTCTCTTCACACTTTTCCATTTATACCCGAACTCTTTAAACTTATTAATTTCCTATCTTTCATTTCTTATCTTCTGAACTTATTGGATCTTTTTTTAATACGCCCAGCAACATGCAGGAAACCGCGGAACCTACTGCCAACGCCGCCAAATACATCAGCGGGTTTCCTACGGTCAGGAATACGAAGATCCCGCCGTGAGGCGCCATCAGCGTACAGCCAAACGCCATTGACAATGCTCCCGATACTGCCGCTCCGGCTACACAGGCAGGTAACACACGAAGCGGATCTGCCGCTGCAAAGGGTATGGCGCCTTCCGTAATAAAAGACAGTCCCATGATAAAATTAGTCGGCCCCGCTTTCCTCTCATCGGAAGTAAACTTCTTTTTAAAAAGGAGAGTCGCAAGAGCAATGGCAATGGGAGGAACCATGCCACCTATCATCACCGCCGCCATAATATGATAATTCCCTGCGGCAATGGACGCCGTTCCGAATACATACGCCGCTTTATTTACCGGGCCGCCCATATCCACGGACATCATACCTCCCAGCAGCGCTCCTAATAAAATGGCGCTGGCGCCGTTCATACTGTTCAGAGCGTTATTGATCAAAGTATTTAATCCTCCAATGGGAGGTTCTATCACATAAGTCATGATCAATCCCACGATCAAAATTCCAAGCAGCGGATAAAGCAGTACCGGTTTCAAACCCTCTAAACTATCGGGAAGTTTATCCAATACCTTTTTTAGCATTTTTACGACATATCCTGCAAGAAATCCTACAACAAGCGCTCCCAAAAATCCCGAAGTTCCGCCTGCCGCAATAGCTCCTCCTACAAAACCGACCGCAAGACCGGGTCTGTCGGCAATACTCATTGCAATAAATCCTGCAAGAATCGGCAGCATAAATCCAAACGCCACGTCGCCGATTTGTTTAAACATCGCCGCAAAAGAAGTGATCGTACCGAAATTCCCTCTTTCCTCTAACGACAATGCACTTAAGTCAACGGAAAAACCGTCGATCAAAAACGCGATTGCGATCAAAATACCGCCTCCTACAACAAAGGGGAGCATATGGGAAACTCCGTTCATCAGATTCTTGTAAGTTTGATGTCCGATACTGTCGGTTCCTTCTTCTCCTGCCGTCCCGGCTTTTCCCTTTCCGTGGTAGACCGGCGCCTGACCGTTCATTGCTCTGGTCAGCAATTCCTCCGCTTTACTGATGCCGTCCGCTACTTTACACTGGATGACCGGCTTTCCGTCGAACCGGTCCATGGGGATCTGCGTATCCGCCGCTACGATGATACAGTCCGCCCCGGCGATTTCCTTTTTAGTAAGTACGTTTTTTGCGCCCCCTGAGCCTCTTGTCTCTACTTTGATCCGGCATCCCAGTTCCTGCGCTTTCTTTTCAAGACTTTCCGCCGCCATATAAGTATGGGCGATCCCCGTGGGACATCCGGTCACTGCCAAAATCTGTTTTTCGTTTTCCCGCAAGATACTTTTTACGCTCTCTGCCCCGTCTTTTTCCGCCTCTGCGGCGTCGATCGTATTCAAAAATTCTTCCACTGTTTTCGCATTTCTCAAACTGCCGGTAAAATTCTCGTCCATAAGAAGTACGGACAATTTACTTAAAACGTCCAAATGTACGTTATCTTCCGTATCGGGCGCTGCAATCAAAAAAATCAGATTCACCTTTCCGCCGTCCAATGCGTCAAAATCCACGCCCTCCGGTATGACCATCGCCGCCAGCCCCGGTTTTATCACTGCATTTGATTTACAGTGAGGTATGGCGATCCCTTCCCCAATCCCCGTAGTGCTCTCCTCTTCTCTGGCGTATACCCCTTTCCGATACGTTTCTATATCGCCGATCTTTCCGCTTTTTTCCATCAGATGCACCATTTGATCCAGTACTTCTTTTTTATTTTCGGCTGCACCCTGAAGTTCAATACTTTCTACCGATAATAAATCTCTGATCTTCATCTTCTATTCCTGCCTCTCCGTCCGTTTTGACCACCGTTTTATTTTGTCCTTATTTCACAAAGATTTTTCAAACTCTTTTTTAAAATTCCACCTGATTTTCTTTCATCAGTGTAAGTACTTCCCTTTTCGTCGCCAATTCCTTGGAAAATGCCGATGCGCTTCCGGTAAATACTCCCATCCGGAACGCTTTTTCATAATCTCCGTACTCCAGATAGCCTGCTATGAATCCTGCCACCATGGAATCTCCGGCTCCTACGGAATTGACCACTTTTCCTTCCGGCGCTTCCGATTGATAAACGTTTCCGTCTTCCGCCACTAACACGGCGCCGTCTCCTGCCATGGATACCAGAACGTTTTCGGCTCCTTTTTCTTTTAATTGCTTTGCAAAATAAACCGCCTCTTCTTTCCCTTTTATTTCCGTCCCGAAAATATCCCCTAATTCATGATTGTTCGGTTTGATAAGAAAAGGGCGGTACTGTAAAACATTTGCCAAAAGATCTTTTGTAGCGTCCACGATTATTTTCAGGTTCTTCTCTTGCAAACGTTCCATAATATCCATGTACATTGTTCCCGGCATCACATCGGGAATGCTGCCTGCCATGACTAACATATCTCCTTCTTTTAACCGGTCCAGCCGTCCATAAAGTTTTTCTATATCCTCCTTGCCGATGGACGGTCCCTGCCCGTTGATCTCCGTCTCCTGCCCGGAACGCAGCTTTACGTTGATTCTGGTCATTCCCTTTCTGATTGGAAGAAATTCCGTCCTTATCCCCTTTTCCTCTAACATCTCCTTTAATTTATCCCCGGTGAACCCCGCTAAAAATCCAAGCGCCGTGTTTTCCACTCCAAGATTGTTCAACACCATGGAAACATTCACTCCCTTTCCGCCGGGAAATATTACCTCCTCCGTCGTCCGGTTCACTATCCCGCAAGTAAAGTCCGGAACTGTCAGAATATAATCTAACGAAGGATTAAACGTCAGTGTGTAAATCATATTCTACCTCGTTTCTGTACGGCTCTGTTATATGAATCCTTATCCGGATTCCAAGTTTGCGGACGCCGCACGGATGCAAACCTGTTCATCGACCATTCCTGTCTTAGAGTGTGTTTGAAAATTGCTCTCCCAAAGATGTGCGTCACAGTTTGTGGGCGTGGAGCGTACCCTCATTACATTTACAGATTTAAAATGTTTCCGCAATGTTGGAATGCCGTCTGTTCCATTTCTGTAGTAAGAATTGTCGCACTTTCAAACGGCGCAAAGGTCACGCTGGAAATATAACTGAATTTACTGTTATCCGCCAGCACATAGCGCTCTCTGCAGTTTTCCATAGATTTTTTCTTCACCATGGCCTCCCTTAATTCAGGAGTGGAAAATCCCTGCTGCATACTGATTCCGTTCGTCCCCCAAAAACCTTTGGTAAAATTATATTTTTCCAAAGTTGCAACCGCCTCTTCTCCTACGATCGCCTCTGTCACCGCTTTAAATTCCCCGCCCAAAATATAGACGGCGCATCCTCTTTCCGCCAGCTTCTTTGCATGGGTAACTGCATTGGTAACAAATGTGGCCTGTTTTTCCGTAATATGATCGATCATAAGCTCTGTCGTCGTCCCTGCGTCAATATAGACAAAATCGCCTGCACCGATCAATCCCGCCGCATATCTTGCAATCTTTTCTTTCGCCTCCCTGTTTTGCTCTTTCCGGTGTACCACTTCGTCGTCCGTAGTGCTGTAAACCGCATTTTTTAAGATCGCGCCGCCATGTACCTTCGTAAGCTGCCCGTTTGCGTCCAATGTGGTCAGATCCCTCCGTATGGTAGATTCCGAAGCATTCAGTTCCGCCATCAACTGCTGTACTGTCACGCTGCCCGTCTTCTCCAATATAGATAGAATTTTGGCAAATCTCTCTTCTGTCAGCATTTTATCCCCCATTTTCGTCCATTTTCATTCAAATTCGTTCATCCCTTATAATGGCATTATAGAATCATAATCAGTCAAAGTCAATCATTTTCATTCAAATTCGTTCACAAAAATTTTTCTCATTTTTGTGAAAATGTAATAAAAACAAATAAAAAACTGCCATACCAGATTTCATTCCGTCTGGTTATGACAGTTCATTTTGTTTTTATGTTTTATATGTTATCGATAAGGACAGTTTTTTCATCTGCCGCCGCAATGCCGTCTCCTATAGACCAATACGCCGATATATCCAACGGAAACAATCCCCATCAATACAAGGGAAATCGTTACGATCTCCTCAAAAGTAACATGCCATACGTTTACCAAAAACAAAGATGCAAGCAGCAGCATTGCCATAGAATACACAAACCCAATAGCTGTTACTACTAACCATGCCAGTATGTCCTTTACTATATCAACAGCATATTCTTTTCCGTTTTTCGATTCTGATTTTTTCTTTTTACTCAAAATATTTCACACCCCAGATACTTTCGTTAGAACCTACCGCGCTAAACGTCATTACTGATGTTCCTGCTTCATCTTTCATTTCGCAAAATACGCCGCTGTACTCTTTTTCGTCAATAGTAATATGGACATAATAACTGCCGTCTTTCATTTCCCATGTTCCGGTGGCGCCGTCGCCGTAAACGTTCCCTTTTTTGGATAATACTAATTTAAAAGATTCCGCAATCTTAGCGTCAATAGCCGTTCCCTGATTGATCACATAATATTCGCCGACTACTTTTTCTTTTTCATAGCCGGTTTCAGAAACCGTTTCTCCGCTTGTAGCGTAAGGCAGCATACATGGCCAGCCTTCTTCGTTTAAAATAAATTGATGTACGCGGGGTTCATGATATTCCTGCCCATTGTCAAATCTTGTATGATATACCACATATCTTTTTCCGTCGTCATCCACAAAAGCAGAATTATGTCCGGTCGCCATATATGCCATGTTCAAACTGGGAAGAAAATAATTACCGGATAATTTCAGTCCGAAATAAGCATGATTTCCCGTAATGGAAGAATGCCCGCCCATATCCACATATTCTCCGTCGGGTTTATCGGAACGGAATACTCTGATCTGGTATCCGCCTTCCCTTACAAGCGAGCCATAAGATACAAACAGATAATAATAGCCGCTTGCCTGATCGTATAAAATATAAGGCGCCTCGATTGATTTATGTCCGCCGCCAATCAGTTTCTTCCCAAAATAAGCGTCCACATTATTTGCCTCGTCCGCTTCGGGATGAATCACAAGCCCGGTCTGTTCATCGATCTCTAAAAGGAAAATACCGCCCGACCAGGAACCGTATACCATCCACATTTTCCCGTTTTCATCATAAAACACGGTAGGATCGATGGCATTCGGATACTCGTTAAAATTATATTCATTACCGGGCGTTATGTAATGCTCTTTGGCATAATCTTCACTGACATAATCAAGTACGTCCGTTGCGCCAAGGGATTCTTCCGTAAAACCGGAATAAATCAGGGCGCCCTTCCATGCATAAGGACCTTCCGCCTTCTCAGAAGTCGCATAACAAAGGTTTGACGCATTCCATGTAGAAGAAGTACAAAAATACATATAATATAGTCCCTGCGCTTCATTATAGACAATATCCGGCGCCCATACATGCCTGCCTCCGTCGTCCGTAGGTATGACACTGTTCTTACTGCCCGAATAGTCAAAAACATGTTCCGTTGAAAATAAATTATCAAAAATAGGATTATTCGGCGTATAGCCATCTCCAACTACTGTCCAATTTCTCAAATCCGTTGAAGAAGCTCCCGACATATGAGAACCGAAAATATAATATGTACCGTCCTCCTTTATAATGGACGGATCATGTACGCTGACCCCTGCAGAAATATCGGCTGTAGCAATCCCTTCATAACTTACCGTAAAATCCGAAGGCGCTTTTTCCGCAAATAATTTGTCCCTGTTCAAAAAAATCCCTGCGCCTGCCGCAATCACAACGACTGCTGCCGCCGCGCCAATGATAATACCTTTTTTTGCCATAATCAGTAACCGTACCCTTTCCTGTTATCTACAAAATCATTCATTAAGAGACGCTTCTCCATACTCAGTCACTCCGTTTCCGGAGACGCTTTCATAACTTTAATATAACAAAATTTTCAGATTTTTTCAATTCTATTTTTTATATTTTTGTAAACTATTTTATAATTATATATAATTCATTAAGTCCGGCACGACCCGGAGCGGAAACAAATACGGCAGATAGAAATTCAGGCAAGCCATTCAACGAAATATAATCAAGTCAGTGTACTAATTGCTCATTTCACTCAAAAATAATAAAAAATACTTTCTATCAAAAAGTAGAAATCAGTTTTTCACAAAACCATCTTTCATTCGTCTGTTTGATGATCTTCCCATTCTGAATGATCGGATGAGCTATATCGTTTGGCGGTATGTATTTGATCGTTCCGATATTTCCGTTTGACATGAGGACCTTTTTATCTAAAAAATTTTCCCTCATATTTTTGATCAATACCATGACCATATCCATATCCAAACCGTCATATGCCTGATTATAAAAGTCGTCCAATACGTCAAGAGGCAGTTTTTCCTTTTTATAACTCCGCTTTGATACCATAGCGTCATAAATATCGGAAACCGCAGTAATTCTGGCGAATAAAGAAATCTCCTCGTCCCTGATCCCATCGGGATAACCTCTTCCGTCAAGTTTCTCATGGTGATGCCTTGCGGCAAGCTTTACCCTTTCGTCAAAACCGGATTCCAGCAGTTCATAAGAATAAACGGGATGAGTCCTTATGATCTTGAACTCCTCATCCGTCAATTTTCTCGGCGCATCCAGTATTTCTTCCGGTATTTTTGTTTTTCCCACGTCATGTAAAAGTCCCGCCATGACCAGCATCCTGACGTCTTCTTTCGGGAGCTTTAACCACTCTCCCATCAATCCGTTTAGAAAGGCGACATTTAACGAATGACGCTGTAAATATTCATCCATCGGCCTTGGAAAATTGATGCACTCAAAAATCACGGTAGGATCGACTACATCCAGCCTTTGTGAAATATCCTGAATGACCGGTTCTATCTCTTTGCTCTGAATTTTTTCTTCGGCGCTGACTTTATGAAAAACATGGCCTACATCCTTTTTGATCTCTGTATAGCCTGTCTCGCTTTCCATTACTTTTTGACGGACTTCATGCGGAATGTTTCCTTCCGCCATGATCTTATAATAGCTTTCTTCATAGACCATGATATGCTTACCGTCTGAACTAAAATTAAGGAGCTTTCCCAACTTTTTCTTGGTAATTTCCTCTCCGCTGGGGATCAGAAGCACATTTCCGTTATGATTATAAATATCATCCTTTAATACCAGACCGTCCCATAAATATTCGGCCGGTAACGTTTTCATTTTTTCTTTCATGTTAACTCCCATCTGCTGCTTTAACAGGTATACCAATCAGGATCGGGAAATTTTTAATTTCATGCTAAAACCGCCGCATTGACTTTACATCCATATTCTTCCGTTCTGACCGTACTGTTCTGTATCCTGACTACTTCGCATTTCATGCCCATTACTTTCTCTTCTATTTCCAACAACAGCATAAATTCATTCCCCAAATAAAAACTTCCCGCATCCGCCTGAAACAGGATTCCGTTTGAACTAATATTGATCGTTTTAACCTTGATCGGTTTTCTTAAAGTAACGTTCCATCCGTCGATTATAATACATAAAATAGTACCCGTCATGCTGATATTATACCTGAATCGTTTCCGGTCCTCTTTCATCCTGCTTTTTCCCAGCAATATTTCTATTTCGTTAGCAATGACCGTACCTCTGATCGTTCCTACATATTCGTATAAACCTTCATTTCCGAAAATCAGGGCATAGATTCTTTCATATTCCCGGTCCGGTATATTGGCGGCGCTCACCCTGACAATATTATTCAAGGCGTCATAATTCAATATATTCGTGTCCGCAATGATTTTCTGATCTTCCAAACTCTTGATAACGATCCTGCGATCCCTTAAATCTTTTTCATAAATCATATTTACGATCATGCCCCCTTATCCAGTCTACGTTCTTTACCCCACAAGCCCGTAACCTGTTTTTCCGGCAGCAGGACCGGCGATCCCGCCTGCTGCCCTCATAAATGATCAGATACTATCTTTATACCATATTTTCAGTTTTTTTCAATAAAAATCCGGGTTTTATCGATAGAAAACATAATCCTGCATTTCTTTCAAAAATCCGGCGGCTGCAAAAGCTTCTTTTGCTGTATCCGGATATTCCTTCACTACAATACGCTTCATTGCAGGAAATATCTTTCCCTTTTTAAAATCCTGAACAAAAAGCGTAAGGCACTCTTCTTTTATCTCTTCTTCAAATATATGCAGGACTTTCCCCTGTCTTTCCATGACCGCTGCCGGTATGCCCCCAAAGCAGGCAACCGCGCTGCCCGGAACGTTCAAAAAATTTCTTTCCTCTTTATGCGGAAGAAATTTACCAAAACACTGCGCCGGGTCGGCGGCATTGATCCAAACCAGCTTTTTTTCAGGATTTTTCAGACTCCGTATAATACTCGCATAATCCCTGCCCCTGACGAACTGCGCGCCGGACATCCCCTCTACAAAATATCCTCTTCTGGCCTGACCCGTATATTCCCAAATACGCAGCACGGAAACAGCCTCCTGCCATGAAAGACCGTAAGCGGATGCCGTCTCCTTACTGACGATCAGATAACAGTCAAAGCAGCCCTCTATTTTTTCTTCTATCGTTCTTTCCCTAACCGGTCTTACTACATCCCACCTTCCCGCATGCAATGCCTTTACGCGCATATTGACACGCTGTCTGGCGACGGCCTTTTTTGTCTTTTCTTTCTCAAGCCATTGTCTCACCGGTACGAAACTGTCGGCATATACCAATCCCTTTTCCAATAAAGACAAAAGAGTTTCATAAGGGGATTCTCCGGGAAGGAGTCCGTTCAACGCCTGCATAAAACTGGCCCCTCTCTTTAAAAGAGCCTCATATACGATCTTTTCTTTTTCATTAAGATCTTCCGTCCGGCCGCTCAGATCGGCGTCCCAGTCGATCCGATCCTGAAAATCAAAGCATATTCCGCCTTTTTCCTTCATATGCCAGAATAACTGGCCTTCGGAAAGAAAGGTATCCAAAAAAGACTCCCGATAATTTTTCACCCTCCCGGGCAATAGGATCCCTTCCCAATTTGCCGCCGGAAATGTCATTCCTGCATATCTTTTTAACGTATTTTGCAGGCATTCTTCCGCCGGCGCAGCGGATTCCATACGGGAAAGCAATAAAGACATATAATTTTCCGGAGGAACGGTACTGGCCTCTTCCCGTCGGTTTTTCAGCGTTTTAACCCTTGCCAAACGATAAAGTACGGCGTGATAATATTTTTCTTCCTGCTTTACCGCCTCCTCCCTTTTACACAATTCATTCAGAATCATTTCCGCATCGGAAACAGTCCACCCATAACGTCTGGCGGTCTGTTCCGCATCCGCCGCTCCTCTGTAACGGAGCATCCGCCTCACGATATGAAGTCTTGATTGCGTTTTAAAGGTTTCCTCTAAAACCGTATCGCCGCTTAACGCCTTATCATATTCCTCTTCCTGTTCTGCAGCGATCCAAAGCCCCTGCCGTTCTAAATACAACACTCTTTCGTCTTTTGACAGATCTTCTAACCACTTGGCAGGAATATCCAGTTCCCCTGCCGCCAGATCACCTTCCGTCATAAGTAAAGAATGAAGCTGTTTCTCATCCTTAGGAAGTTTTTCCCGTTCCTGTACCTGAGTAAGTTCATGGTTTCCCGGCGTCAAAAGTTCCTTCTCCTGCTTCAACGCTTCTTCAACCGCACCGTGTATCCCTCTGGGTGTAGGCGCATAATCATACATGACCGCGGCCTCCTGTCCCCATTGCAGGGGCAGCGACATGGGAGAAGGCGTTTCCGTATAAATCTCTCTTATTTCTATCCCGCCGGAACCAATATCGTATAAAAGATCCTGCACTCCTTTGGCGTCCCATAATTCCTGCATACATTCCTTTCGTGTTTCCCGGATCAAAGGGTGTTCTTTTTCCCTTACTACCTGTTCCAGCATCTCTGCGCTCCGCAGACGCTGCATCCAAAGAGGCTGCCTGCCGTTTTTTCTGACCCCCATCATTAATGCCCGTCCGCTGTTATAACGAAAGGCCATATTAAAAAGAGACGTGGCAGGCAGCATGATTTCCAATTTTCTGATACAGGTATCGGGATCGATCCTTTGTAAAATCCCTTCCGGTAATACTCCGGAACTATAGGAATATAAAAGAAAACCATCCTCCTCGTCCACGCTCCCTATCTCTATTTTGAGCTGTTCTCTTGCCGCCTGTGCGGCAAGAAGCGCCAAAGGAGCGTTGATCCTCCTCCCAAATATGGAATGTACCATCAACTGGCTGTTTCCGGACGAATCTTTAAAATGTTCTATTATAATAGTCTTATGATCCGGCAAACCTTTCGTTACTTTGATCTGCCGCTCCAAATAATGAGAAGCCAGCTTCACCGCCGCCTCATCCAACCCCAATTTTTCTAAAGCCGGAGAAAGTTTTCCGTCCTCGTAAGCCTCCTGCAGAGAATGCAAAATATGCCCGAAAGCTTCTCCCGTCCGTTTACTTCTTCCCTTTATCTCTCCTTTCCAAAAAGGAAGTCTGGCGCCCTCCATCTGCGCCTGTTTTACGGTTACGGTATCCCGGCTGATATTCACGATCCTCCATGCGAAAGCGCCTAAGATGAACCGGTCTCCTTTTTGGGATTCATAGACAAACTCTTCATCTACTTCGCCAAGCTTTATCCCTTCCTCTGTTCTCACATTGTAAAGCCCCTTATCGGGTATGGTACCGCCTGCAGAAATAGCCAGCATCCTGCTGTAGCCGTCCCCCTCTACTCGTTCATGTATTCTGTCATATAAAATTCTCGGACGTACCGGAATGTCCTTATCATGCTCATAATCTCCCGCTAACATTTCCAATACGGATTTTACATCCTCCTTTGTAACGTTACGGAACGTCCATGTTCTCGGAAGGATCTCCATTACTTCATCCAGTCCGTAACTTTTAAAAGCCGCCATGGAAACCAAATGCTGGGCCAGTATATCCAGACAGTCTGACGGTGGATTTAAATGTTCCACGCCTCCCTCTCTTGCAAGCTGTGCCGTCATTCCGCAGGAAACGCATTCTGCCGCTGTTCTGGGAAAAAGATACATGACGCTGACTCTTCCCGGATTATGTCCCGCACGTCCTAATCTTTGCATCGTTCCCGAAATGGTACGGGGACAGCCCACCTGAAGCACCTGATCGATCTCCCCTACGTCGATTCCCAATTCCATAGAGGAAGTCGCGCACAAAAGCCTGAGTCTTCCGTCCCGAAGAGACAGTTCCGTCTCCGCCCTCTGTTCTTTTGACAGGCTTCCGTGATGCACTTTTGCAAACCCTTCTCCTCCTAATAAATTAACATAATAGGCCAACTTTTCCGCATACCGTCTCCCTTCCACAAAAGCGATCACGCTGCGGCTCCCCTGACAATACTGATAAACAAGTTTTCCTAATTCTTCCCAAACCGGATCCTTTCTTGGACCTTTTACCGCGTCCGCATACGGACTTAATATTTCTAACCGCACTTGTTTCTTCATGACCGGCGCCGCGATCTTTACTTCCTCTAAAGCCAAATACCGTGCCGCTACATCTAAAGGTTCAATCGTGGCGGATAAACCTATACGCTGCAAAGGACTTTTGCATAAAATATCCAGACGGGCCAGCGAAAGCATCAAATGCGCTCCCCTTTTCGTATCGATCAAAGCGTGTAACTCATCCAATATAACGGCCTTTGCCGTTGCCAAAATATTTTGTCCTGTTTTACTGGTAAGCAATAAATATAAAGATTCCGGCGTAGTAATCAAAATATGAGGCGGCTTTTTTATCATCCTCTGTCTGTCTTTTTGCAAAGTATCGCCTGTTCTGATGCCTACCGTAATTTTTTCCTCCGCGCCTATACCCTCTAAAGGACGTTTTAGGTTTTCTCTAATATCCGCCGCTAAGGATTTCAATGGAGAAATATAGATCAACTGTAGTTCCTGTTTTAACGTTCCTTCTTCCGCCTGCTTTTTCATCCTGTCCAAAAACACAAAAAAAGCGGAAAGCGTTTTGCCCGTTCCTGTAGGCGCGGACACCAATACATGTTTTCCTTCCGCAATAAAAGGCCATGCTTCTTTTTGTATCCGGGTCGGTTCTTTAAATACGGTTTCAAACCATTTTGTGCTTTCTTCCCCAAAAAGCCTCAATACATTTTCCATTTCTATTTCCTTCCTCATAGATAACGTTCAGAAGTCCGCTTTTAGCGGAACAAGTAAAAAAAAGCATTGAAAAAATAACTCTTTCAATGCTTTTGATGCTCCCAGTAGGAATCGAACCTACAACTAGCCCTTAGGAGGGGCTTATTATATCCATTTAACTATGGAAGCGTTTTGATTTTAAAAATCCGGATAATTGATAAACCCTTGTAACCAGACCGTCCCTTTGAACCGACGCCCGACTTTTGGTTCACCGAATAAGTCTATTATATTAATACAGACGTCAAATGTCAATTCATTACAGCTAATTGTTAAAATATAAATTTTTTCTTCTGTGATTTTGTTCGTTACAAGGCGGCATTCCATAATCTCTCCAAGCACGGAATATTGGTCGCACTCCACCCCATATGGCATAAAATAGGTATCTACAAGACTAAAAACATCTGATTTTTGTATTTTTTTGGATATAATGGTATACATATCCATATCTTCAAGAGTTAAAGTCTCTATCGCTTCTTCGTCCCCTTTTCTTGCTGCAGCAATCAGATGATGCCTGTTGGTATTTTCTTTTTTTGTCCTTTGTTTTTGTTTTTCATTTTTCATGATGGGCATCATGACCGTACCCTGAAGGGAAAGCCCCGACAGGGTAAGAGTAGTGCCCCTGACAGGAAGTTTCCCTAAATTCTTTGCTTTAATGTAAGTGATCATATCCTGAAGATAAAAAATCAAGGATACGCCGACTTTTATATCGTCACAGATACCGGCATAGGATTCATTCGCCGCGTGGCGGTCTATAGAAATATCTTCATTCGAACTGATACCGGTACCACGAAGATAAGGATAATAATAATCATAAGTAAATTTATCCTCATCATCAAACTCACCGCATACCGCTATCCCTATGTTTTCGGCGAAATCTTTGCAAAATTCTGCAATGACAGTTTCATCCGTTTTCGTCGTATATTTACGTTCATCCGCATTTACGATGACATCGGTTAATAACGACTGAAGATGCTTTCTGTCATGAAGTTTTGAAAATCCGATTGCTTTCATATATCTATGCAAAAAATTCACCCCTTCCCAATATGCCGCCTATGGCGTCAGCGCTGATTTTTCAACTTATCACTTCTTGTCCACCCATATATGGTCTTAACACTTCAGGTATTTTAACGGAACCGTCTGCCTGCAGGTTGTTTTCCAAAAATGCAATGAGCATTCTTGGCGGCGCAACTACCGTATTGTTTAATGTGTGAGCAAAATATTTTCCGTTTTCGCCGTTTACGCGGATTTTTAATCTTCTTGCCTGCGCGTCTCCGAGATTCGAGCAGCTCCCCACTTCAAAATATTTTTCCTGTCTTGGAGACCATGCTTCTACGTCATAAGATTTTACTTTCAAATCTGCCAGATCGCCGGAACAACATTCTATCGTTCTGACTGGAATATCTAAAGAACGGAATAAATCTACGGTATTCTGCCATAACTTATCAAACCAAACTTTGGATTCTTCAGGCTTACAGACAACGATCATTTCCTGTTTTTCAAACTGATGGATACGGTAAACCCCTCTTTCCTCTAATCCATGCGCACCTTTTTCCTTTCTAAAACAGGGAGAATAACTGGTAAGCGTTTGGGGAAGTTTTTCTTCTTGTATGATCGTATCAATGAATTTACCGATCATGGAATGTTCGGAAGTCCCAATCAGATACAGATCTTCCCCTTCAATTTTATACATCATCGCATCCATCTCGTCAAAGCTCATTACCCCTGTGACAACGCTGCTTCTGATCATAAAAGGCGGAACGCAATAAGTAAATCCGCGTCCGATCATAAAATCTCTGGCATAAGAAATCACTGCGGAATGGAGTCTTGCTATATTGCCCATGAGATAATAGAATCCGTTGCCCGCTACTTTTCTCGCGCTGTCCAGATCGATACCATTTAATTTTTCCATAATCTCCGTATGATATGGTATTTCAAAATCAGGAACAACAGGATCGCCGTATTTTTTGATTTCCACATTTTCACTGTCATCTTTTCCGATGGGAACGCTGGAATCTATGATATTCGGAATTGTCATCATGATCTTTTTGATCTTTTCTTCCAGCTCGGCTTCTTTTGCCTCTAATTCTTCCAGTCGCTTTGCATTCGCGGCGACTTCTGCTTTTTTCATTTCCGCTTCTTCCTTTTTACCTTGTCCCATAAGAGCGCCTATCTCTTTTGAGATCTTATTACGGTTTGAACGAAGATCGTCTGCTTCTTGCTTTGCTTTTCTGCTTTCCACATCTAATTCGATCACTTCATCTACCAAAGATAGTTTATGATCCTGAAACTTTTTCTTTATATTTTCCTTCACTGCTTCCGGATTTTCTCTTAAAAATTTAATATCTATCATTTTCTCCTCGTTTCCGCACGGCTTTATTATACAAATTTATACATGGTCAAAAGTTTGCGGATGCCGTACAGACACAAACTCCCACACGCTCTAATATGCACTTACAGCATTAATACCATAAAAAACGTAAATAATCAATAAAAAAATAAAGTATGTTTTTATTTATCTAAAACATCCGTTATGTATATACCGTCTAAATCTTTCAAGTCTTTTACCATATCTCCGATAACTTGGTTTCCAACCTGATCACGAATGATTTTGATCACAGGTTTATCAGGAAATTCTTTGTTTTGGCGCAACACGATCCCCACTTCTCCGTCGCTGATCTTAACTAAAGATCCTGCCGGATAAACAGCCGTAAAATCCAAAAATGCATTTACTACTTTCGCATCAAATTTTGTATCTTTATTGGATTTTAAATATTCTACTGCCTCATGGACTTTTACTCTTTTACATCCTATTCCGCATATCATTTCATCAAAGGAATCACATACGCTGATCACTCTGCATTCATTTGGAATATCCGTAGCCCGCAAAGGATATCCGGAACCATCCATTCTTTCATGATGATATAATATGATATTTTTGACTCTTTCCGAAATCCATGACTCCTGCTTCAATGCAGTATAACCGTAAACCGAATGTTTTTTATACTCTCCTCTTTCCACATCCGACATTTCTTCTAAATCTTTATCCGCATATTTAATGGTAAGATATCGCAAACCTATATCATGTAAAAGGCTTCCTACGCCAATATCATGTACCTCTTCTTGAGACAATCCCAATTTGATTGCCGTTAAAACTGCCAAAGAACAAAGACTCAAAGAATGCTCATAAAGATCCGAACTTCTTTCTTTTATATCGAACACTTGTTCTACTACTTCTTTTTCTTCCAAAATGTTCATGATCACATCATCAGCCGCATGATTTAATGCAACTAGTTCTTCATTGTGATTATAAGTATGTTTTTCCAATACGGTTTTAATCTGAGTCTTTACATTATCTTCTATATCTTTTTTCAATATGGCTACTTCTTCCGCATCAGGAATTTTTTTATCCTCAATATAGACCTCAGTTATCCCTATATCTTTCAGCTTTTCTACATAATCGGGACGCAGCATTGTCCCTTCGGATAACAGTATCTGATAATCAGAGGTTATAATGGCCCTCGCTAATGTAGCGTCCGGTTCTATATCATCAAGTCTACATAATCTCATAAAATGCCTCCATCCATTATTTTGATACAGTGCAAATTTATTTATCCGCTCCCATCGCAATATTTAATGCCTTTTCTTCTTCATTTCCTAAAGAAATCTCACACTCACCGCCTTTTATTTCTTTTGTGTATGAATAGCACCCTTCACTGCTATGTACCGAATTTAAAATGAAACCATCATTATTTTCATTTAATAATGCGAGACTAAAACTTAATTTTCCGCCCATCTGTTGAAATGCGTCATATTTAACAATCCCTATCTTTTGGAATGTCAATTCCATATTCTTATATAATTTTTTAATATCCTGCCTATTGGTATCAGTCATGGATTTTAATGCATGATTATCTTCATATAGTTCGACAATATCTTTTTCTAAACTTTTTGCATCTTTTCCCTGCATAAATTTTTCGTATCTCTTTTTTAATTTACTTGTCTTCGCTATTTGCACAATGATCACAATTAAGAGAATAACTACTAAAACTATTATCCCTAATAAAATGTATCCAATGTCCATCCAGCCAAGTCCAATGCTATTCAAAAAATTACTGGACATTTTAATAACCTTTTACCTTTCTGTTTTTTACTGCTTTTTCTTGATTCGTATGTCGTAATGCTATTATATATTGTAATGTAATCTGCATGATATTCATTCCGTAACTTTTAAATATTTTTTTCTATTCAAAGTTATTTATAAACCAGCCTTTGTAAGACTGTCAACCAGCCTGTCCAAATCTTCATGACTATAAAATTCTATTTCTATTTTCCCGGCTCCATTCTCTTTTGATAAAACAGCAACCTTTGTACTTAAAGACTGTTTTAATTTTTCTTCTATATCCCGATAGATTACTTCAAGACTTTGGTTTATTTCCTTTTTGGGCTTTTCAGGTTTATTTATATTTTTAACAAGTTTCTCTACATCCCTTACACTCAACTTCTCGTCAAATATTTTTTGTGCAACGGAATATTGCAGCTCGGTGTCTTCTATTGCTAACAATGCTCTTGCATGACCTGTTGAAATCATTTCGTTGATCACCATCTGCTGTACTTCATCACATAATTTTAATAATCGCATGGAATTTGTTACTGCCGTCCGGCTTTTAGAAACTCTCTCTGCAACTTCATCCTGCTTTAAATGAAATTCATTTAAAAGTCTCTTAAATGCTTGTGCTTCTTCAATAGGATTTAAATTTTCTCTCTGTATATTTTCAATTAATGAAATCTCTACAATTTCCTGCTCACTAAGATTTTTAATAATTACAGGTACTTCTTTTAATCCTGCCAGTTTAGCTGCGCGCCATCTGCGCTCCCCTGCTATAATCTCATAATAATCTTTTCTATCCTGAACAAGTATCGGCTGTAACAATCCAAATTGCTTAATAGAATCAGCCAATTCCATCAGAGCATCCTCATCAAAATTTTTACGCGGCTGTTCCCTGTTAGGTTCTACCATCGTTATTTTTACTAATGTATCCGGTACGGCATTATCTTTTTTTAATTCTTTATTTTCTATATCTGCCTTATTGCTTTTTGATTCTCCAACTGCATTTGGAATTAAAGAATCTAATCCCTTTCCTAACCCTCTGGCCGCCATCTTTTATTCATCCTTTCTGTTTATTACTTCATCTGCTAATAACATATATGCTTCTGCACCAGCAGATTTTGGTTCATAAGAACTGATTGGCATTCCATAACTTGGAGCCTCTGCTAATCTGATGTTTCTCGGTATAATCGTTTTATATACTCTTTGGTTTAAATGGTCTTTTACATTTTCAACTACTTGTAAAGAAAGATTAGTTCTGGAATCATACATAGTAAATACGACTCCTTCCATGTCCAACTCAGGATTTAATCTTTCTTTTACAAGATTTACAGTATGGATCAACTGGCTCAATCCTTCCAATGCATAATATTCACACTGAATCGGAACCAATACCGAATTGGCAGTTGTCATAGCATTAATAGTCAGCATATTCAAAGAAGGAGGACAATCAATAATAATAAAATCATATTTATCTCTGATCCAGTCTACCTCATTTTTTAATATGTATTCTTTCTTCTCTACTCCAATCAATTCAATTTCCGCTGCTGCTAAATTTACATTTGACGGAATCAGATCAACACCGTCTACTACATTTTTAACAAGACAATCCTGAATAGAACACTCACCCAATATTAATTCATATATTGTATTATCCAACTCATTCTTATCTACTCCAAACCCACTCGTTGTATTTCCTTGCGGATCTGTATCGATTACTAACACCTTTTGATTTTTAAGCGCCAGCGATGCAGATAAATTAATTGAAGTTGTTGTTTTACCTACTCCGCCTTTTTGATTTGCGATTGCAATAATTCTTCCCATTTATATATTCACCTTTCATTATCTTCGCAATCCGTTTTCTAATAAAATTCCCATTAATGCTCTACAAATGTTTCACATTTTCTCAACGTTTTACTCTACGATTATATCACTTTTTGGGCCTATTTACTATAAGTAAAATATACTATTATCACTAAATTTATGGTAATAGATTAGAAATTCCATCCATAAATTCTATAAATAAATGTTTCACGCACTATTAATTAATGAATTAAAATGTTTCACGGACTGCTTACAATATATTGGGTTAAAATGTTTCACGTGAAACATTATATAGTGTTTATATTATTTTTATAAAAATGTTTCACGTGAAACATTTTTATATGTATTTAAATCCAAATTTTAAATAACAATGACCTATATTTCAAATAAAGAATGCCCATTTTAAATAAAATTTCATTCAAAATATATTCTGTTATTTTTTATATTTATTTAAATTTTCTTTTAAGGAATATCTGCTTTAATTATAAAATTTCTAAAAAATACTGATTCCGGTTAATAAGATGGCGTTGATGTTTGTCAGATAAATAATTCATTTATTTCATTTATTACATTTTAATTGAAAATGATAGACAAGTATTTTATAATTAAATGAATATATATTTAAACTTATTACATTTTTTGATGACTTCAATGAACATTTCCAAGTTGATTATTTCACGCCAAAGGATCCAAATCTGACTGTGAATAGGATCCACCAGATTTTCTAATGGAGTCAACGATTCGCAGAACAGATCCACCCTTACTTTTGTTTACTTACCCCCACTTTGAGTATCATGACGCATAGCAAAAGGTAAGCGGATTCTATGCGTGCATTGGTGGATTTCAAATGAATATTGATAACTCCCCCAGCGTGAAATATTCACAAGTTTTATAATTAACAAATATAGCTTTATTATAGAGCATAAATAGGAATAATTACTCTTTTCCAATCTTTATTTATTAAGAAACCGGAAATATAAAATCAGAGGTTATAACATTTATGGATCACATCAAACTAACAAAAAGTGAATTATTTATCCGACAAACAATTAATGCCGTCTTATTAGCGGGAATTATTATTTTTTTCATAGGGGTATATTACTTTGTAATTAAGGCAGGTATTCCTTATCAAGATCCACCATTAGAGTTACAAATACAATATACAGTCAACATGGAAATCGGTAAAATACTGATAAAAGATGGTATACTAATTTTTATATGTGGTGGAATCATCTATTTACTTATAAAGTTTGTATTTAAGAAAAGATGAAACAAATAAACTCATATTAAATCTTTAGGAGGTAATTACTATGAACTCATTTAAAATTGGAAAAACGGAATTTGGTACAGGAAAAATTTCATTTACTGTCACAAATAATTTAATAAATCTTGAAATCAATGGAAATGACCAAACTTTTAATAGTATCATGGAAGATGATAACAATGAATGGAGTTGGGCTTTATATCCTCCAAAAATTTATTTAAAGGATGTACCAAATGAAAATAATAAAATAATAATTGATAATGATTATCTCAATAAATATGACATCGCACTTTATATGATGGATTATAATGACTTTACAGGAATATTGGAAATTAAAGATGAGTTTATTTCTATTATCGGACAAGTAAATATAATGGGAAAGTTATTCCCTCTTACTATTCACATTGAAAATACTATTAAATCATAAAATATACAAATCAGGATTAAAAAATCTTATATTTTATGCACACTATCTCACGGCTCATATCAAAATTATAATAATACCATGAGATAGATTGAAAAATCTAAGATTTTATGATTCTCTATTTAAGCAGTATCATAAGCAAGCTTGTAATATGCATGGGAATTAGTGCGAAAAAAACTTCTAACTGCCCACGGCAGTTTTCACTAACAACAGGAGCTGCTTCATAAAGGCAACTATGTTGCCTTAGAAGTTCTAAGTCTCATCCTGATTTGTATGCCCGCTAAAGCGGGCGGATGGAAAATAGAGTAAAATATTATATTAAAATTTTTCTTTCCTCAACCAATCAATTTAGCATTGCAAAAATCAGATGGTCTAAGTTCATAATCAATCGAAGTCTGTAGTAATTCTCCCAATTGATTTTTCCATGAATTTTCATTTATTGCAATTTTTTTAAATCCTAACAATTCATAGACATATTGCGCCCTTGTATTCTTTAGATTGGTATCTAAAAAAATAAGTTCGTAGCCCATATTAAACAATTCTTCAATAAGCATACTTAATAGTACTCGTCCTAGACCTTTCCCTTGAAAACAGGAATTACAAATTTTGATTCCTATCTCGACCTTTTTACCTTCATAAACATAGAAACTCATTTCACCAATTGAGGTTCCCTTATATTCAATAATCAGTCGTCGTTTTATATTATCACTATCATTAACAATTTGCTCTTTAATCTCTTTTAAAACACGCTCTAGCTGACAATCTTCCTACGGATAGCCGTGTGCATAAAAAAGGATGCCAATAGGCATCCTCACACAATAATCTATATTTTAATAATATCATTCCGAATCGCAAACACAGCTGCCTGCGTCCTATCTGAAACCTGTATTTTTTTAAAGATATTAGAAATATGATTTTTTACAGTACGTTCACTGATATTTAAAGAGATTGCAATTTCCCTGTTAAACATACCTTTTGCCACTTTAGCCAAAACTTCCAATTCCCGTTTCGTTAACTGTTCAATCTTATCCTTATCCTCATCTTTATTGATCAATTTAGCATTCAAAGCCGGAATAAGGCTTGGCTGAATATACTTTTCTCCTTCTGCAACTGCAAAAATAGCTTTTTTTAACTCTGCAGATTCCGAATCTTTTAAAATATAACCGTCTACTCCTATTTCTATTGCTTTTATCAGATATTCTACTTCATTATGTACCGTAAGCATCAAAACTTTTAAACCGGTATCTTTCTTTCTTATCTCTTTTAAAACTTCAATTCCGTTCTTCTTTGGCATATTAATATCAAGCAATAAGACATCCGGATCATTTTTTTCCAATAATTGCAAACATTCCTCGCCGTCTCCGGTTTCCAAAAAAACTTTTATATCTCCGTCAAATTCTAAAAGCTGCTTAATTCCTTCCCTGATCATAACATGATCGTCCGCTATCATAACCTTTACACACATGTACTTTTCCATCCTTACTCAACTTCTAAATTCCCCTTTAAATAATCTAAAGGTAATTGTATATTAATATTTGTACCTTTATCTTTTTCGGATTTAAAATCAATCGTACCATGTAAAATGTTTACACGTTCCTCTAATATCATTAATCCAAAGTGATGATTTAATTTTTCATTTTGCAATACTTCTTCTACTTCAAATCCCTTTCCGTCGTCTGAAATTTCAATATTAAAAAAAGCCCCCTTGTCTTTCATCTTTACGTTTATTAAACTTCCGTCCGAATGCCTCACCGCATTATTCACGCATTCCTGTACAATTCTAAAAATTGCCAATAAAGCGGTTTTATTGTTCAGATCAAGATCATCTATTTCAAACACAATATTAATAGACGATTCATCTTTCATTTTATTTACTAATTGTTCCACCGATTCTTTAAATCCTAAATCATCAAACTGCATGGGACGAAGGTCAAAAATTGTCGTTCTTATCTCATTAATGACTTCTTTTATATGTTTTGAAATAGACGCTAACTCTAACTTTGCCTGTATGGGATCTTTATCAATATATTTAGACGCCAATTCCAATTCATGGATCGTATGAGTTAAATTTTGAAGAGAAGAATCATGAAGATCTCTGGCAATCCTTTTTCTTTCCGTTTCCTGAATTTCCAATTCATACATATCATTATTAGGATGAGTGATCAAAAATTCTATCTTCCTTAATCTGTTTTCAATAATCTCCTTTTCTTTCATATAAGTCTGATATTCTTTTTCATATAACGTTTTTAAACTTCTGTTTTCTGCCAAGGAATCCTTATATATGGTTTCCACATTTCTAGGTGAAAAAAATTTGAAATAAGAATCTTCAATACCTGTAATATTGTCGATATAAGAGCTTACTTCAGAAATTTTATTTTTACATTCATTTATCTTTTCCTGTATAGAATCTCTTTCTTTTATAAAATCATCATATAATTTTTCTAATATTTCTTTTTTTTCTTTCATGATTCCTTCCATAATTTAAGACTATAAAATAATACTAAAATAATTTACATCTCAAATGATAACCTATAACTTATCAGATTAAAAGAACTATTTCATATTTTTAATATCATTTTTTAATTTTCATCATAAATCTCAGCTAATTTAAAATTTTAAAAGTGGGATAATAACTAAATTCCGCTTTTCCTATAATAGAAGAAAAAGGAACAAATTTATGATTCCAGTATCTGGAATCATATGAATTATTTCTATTGTCTCCCATTACAAAATAAGAATCCTCAGGTACAGTATAAGGTCCAAAATCATCTTTCATTATTATAGAAGTAAAATCATTTTCCAAAGGTTCTCCATCAATATAAATAACTCCATCTTTTCCTTCTATTGTTTCATTGGGAAGGGCAATTATCCTCTTTAAATAATTTTTCTTTTCATTATCCGGAAATTTAAAACTTATAATATCGCCTCTCTTTGGAGGTTCGCTAAAATATGCAAGCCTGTTAATAACAATTCTGTCTCCAGACATAACCGTAGTTTCCATAGAACCTGTGGGTACTTTAGCATTTACGGCAATATAATTATTAACCGCAAAAGTAATAATCAAAGCGGTAAGTATCACACGGGAATAAAAAAATATTTCGTTTAATACCTTGCTGGAAACTTTCTCTTTTTGTGTTTTTTCTTTTCTATCTTTACAATTCATTTCACCAAAAATTCCTTTTCCAATTATAAAAAAGTATCGATCTGTTCCAGTACTTCTTCCGGCCTTTCCAAATGAGGTAATTGCTTCGTATTTTTTATATATACAGTTTCAATAGAATTATTATAATAAATATAATTTTCAACTATTGTTTCACTTTCTCCTTTATTAGCGCCGGCAATAATAAAAATACTATTATTGATCTCTTTTAAAGCATGAACGATATTCGTATTCATATAATTTGAAATATAACTTGCATAACTGTACTTATCCGAATATCCTTTTTTATGTGAAGCCTCCAAATAACTTAATATGTCCTCTTCTTCTATATAACTGCTGTTTTCAAAATATTTATTTTCAAAGGTATTTTCAAAAACTGCTTTCGTCGTAAAAAGATTAAAAATAAAAGTACCGAAAACAGGAATTTCAATCAAAAATTTTAATACTTTCGTCTGTTTGGAAGGAATCTGATTACAATGATATAAATTTTCAGGATTAATAAAAATGAGATTACTAATGACCTCGGGATCGTTATGAGCTACCATGACGGCTATTGACGAAGAATCCCCCGACGTTATTACATTTGTTTTTTTACCGATCACATTTTTAATAAAATCAGTAATAAGCTGCACATATAAAAAGTTAGTATAAGTCATATTAGGTTTATCAGAGGTTCCATATCCTAATAAATCTATCGTATAAACTTCATGGTTTTCCGCTAAAGCTGCCGTTATTTTTTTAAATTCATATCCGGAGCTGCCAACAGACAAATCGTGGATCAAAAGAACGGGATTTCCCTTTCCCGTTTTCGTATAACATATTTTTCCAAATCTCCATTCATAATAGAAATTTTTATCTTCAGAAAGGTAGTTTTTTTCCGCATACATTGCATATTTGATTTTATTTATCATATGTATTGTAGTCGTAGTGATTGCTGCCAAAGTAATAATTGTTTTTGATCTGCGATTCATACTCATCCTCTACTTTCAATTTTCTAATTTCATTCCAATCAATCGGCTTATCCACATTTTAATATTATTATAATATACTTATTCACTATATACAAATTTAGATTTTATAAATTTTTTGACAAATTCCTTAAATAAGCGGTCAGCCAATCACCGGATAGGCTCTTTAGATGGAAGTCCTGCTTTCCTTGGATATTTCTTAGGAGTAGTTTTTTTCTTTTCTATCATAAATAAATTCCTATAAATATCCGAATCCGGCAAAATAAATTCCACCTGCTTAAAAAATTCTCCTCCTAAAGCAGAAACCGCTTTTTTAGCGTCTCCTTTTTCTTCCGCAGCTTTTTCCGACTTATAAGAAATGAACATGCCTCCCACCTTTACAAAGGGAATACAATACTCGGAAAGGGTAGAAAGATTTGCTACTGCTCTGGAAACACAGAAATCAAATTTTTCCCTTAGATCCGCCGACCTTGCAGCATCTTCCGCTCTCCCATGAACCGCGCCAATATCTTCCAATTCCAAAACATCAATTACTTCATTTAAGAATTTTACCCGTTTATTTAAGGAATCCAGCAAAGTAACTTTCAGATTAGGAAATACGATTTTTAAAGGTATACCGGGAAATCCTGCGCCGGTTCCTACGTCGATCAAAGAATTTTCCTGTTTCAATTCGACCGCTTTTACAAGTGAAAGACTGTCTATAAAATGTTTCGTCACCACCTCTTCAAATTCCGTAATGGCAGTCAGGTTCATAAAAGAATTCCATTCTATCAGCAATTCATAATATTTGATAAATTGCTCAATTTGTTTGTCTGATAAAGAAATATTTAAAACATTACACCCGTTTTTAAATTTATCCAAATTATAGCTGTCCATATTTATCCTTTTCAATCTATTCTTTATTAGAATCTGCATCTAACAAAGCTTTTCTTTCTTTAAAATGTTCCAAATAAACAAGTAAGACCGAAATATCTGCCGGAGATACACCTGATATTCTTGAGGCCTGACCTACCGAAACCGGTTTAAACTTGATTAATTTCTGTCTGGCTTCCAAACGGAGACTTTCAATATCCTCATAATCAATATTCTCAGGTATTTTCCTCGTTTCCATTTTTTTATATTGTTTTACCTGGCGCATCTGACGTTCAATATAACCTTCATATTTTATATTGATATTTACCTGTTCAATGACATCCTCCGGTAAAGCTACCCTTTTTAAATCAATTTCAGATACTGATTCATAATTTAATTCAGGCCGGCATATTAATTCCGCAAGGCTGGCCGCTGTTTTTAATGAAGCGCTGCCCTTCCTTTCCAAAAATTCCTGAATATCTTTTGAAGCGCCTACCGTTGTATTTTTAATACGTTTTGTTTCCTCTTCAATCATTTTTTCTTTCTTACATACATAGTCATACTGTTCTTTTGTAACAAGCCCTACTTCATAACCTTTTTTTCTAAGACGCAGATCCGCGTTATCTTGCCTTAAAAGCAGACGATACTCTGCGCGGGAAGTCATCATACGATAAGGTTCAAAATTTTCTTTCGTTACCAGATCGTCGATCAAAACGCCGATATACGCTTCGGAACGATCCAATACTAAAGGTTCTTTCCCAAAAATAGACTGAGCCGCATTGATTCCTGCTATCAATCCCTGCGCTGCCGCTTCTTCATATCCGCTGCTTCCATTAAACTGGCCGCCGCTGAACAAACCTTTTATTTCTTTAAATTCTAAAGAAGGATACAACTGCATCGGATCAATGCAATCATATTCGATTGCATAAGCATTCCTCACTATTTTACAATGTTCCAGACCCGGTACCGTCCTGTACATGGCAAGCTGCACATCTTCCGGAAGAGAAGAAGACATACCTCCTACATACATTTCATTAGTATGTAATCCTTCCGGTTCTATAAAAACCTGATGTCTTTCTTTATCTGCAAATTTTACCACCTTATCTTCTATAGAAGGACAATATCTCGGCCCCGTACCTTCTATAATTCCCGCATAAATAGGAGAACGGTCAAGATTCTGTTTAATAATTTCATGTGTTATTTTATTAGTATAAGTAAGATAACAAGAAACCTGATCTATCTGTACGTCATTGGGATCGGTAGAAAAAGAAAAAGGAATCACTTTTTCATCTCCTGATTGTTCCTCCATTTTTGAAAAATCAATAGATCGTTTATCCATTCTTGCCGGAGTGCCCGTCTTAAATCTTCTGATCCGAATACCAAGATTTTTTAAAGAATCCGTCAAATGATCCGCAGACTGCAGACCGTTTGGACCTGTATAAGTGATTGCTTCACCACAAAGGCATCTTGCTTTTAAATAAGTTCCCGTACAAAGAATGACGGCTTTACATTCATAAATCGCCCCTGTAAACGTTTTTATCCCTAAAATTCTCTTTTTTGCAAGAAATCCTGCATTTAAATCGACATTTTCTGTTAAAAGTTCACAAACTTCTGCCTGCTTGATTGTCAGATGATCTTGATTTTCCAAAACTTTTCTCATCTCTCTTGAATATTCCGCCTTGTCCGCCTGAGCCCTGAGAGAATGCACGGCAGGTCCTTTTGAAACATTTAACATTTTTGACTGTATAAACGTCTTATCGATATTTTTTCCCATTTCTCCACCAAGAGCATCAATCTCACGGACAAGATGGCCTTTTGAAGAACCTCCTATATTCGGATTACAGGGCATAAGCGCTATACTGTCTACGCTTACCGTAAAAATCACCGTTTCCAATCCAAGCCTTGCACATGCAAGAGCTGCTTCACATCCGGCATGGCCGGCTCCTACTACACACACATCAACCTGTTCTCTAATTTCAGACATGAAATACTCCTCGCATCATACACTATTTTCCCATACAAAATTTTGAAAAAATCTCGTTTACCAGATCTTCCGCTACTTCTTCGCCAATGATCGTTCCTAACGAAGCATAAGCGCTCATCAGATCAATCGAATAAAAATCTTCCGGCATATCGTCTTCCAAACTTTTTTTTACCATTAGAAGACTGTTATAAGCATTCTGAAGCGCTTCTTTATGACGCATGTTTGTAATAAATACTTGATCGTTACATTGCAGTTCATTATGAAAAAACATATCTTTTACCGTATCTTCAAAAACGTCGATACCTGTATTTTCTTTTGTTGAAGTCTTTATGATCTTATAATTTCCATGATGATCTTCATTTTTCAAAGAATCGTCGTTTATAACTGTCAAATGATTTTTTTCTATTCCGTCTAATTTTTTATTCAAATATTCTTCTGTGACAACCGGATCCAGATCTGTTTTATTTAAAAGAATGATTGCATTCTTATTTTTGATCAGAGTAATAATCTCTTCATCGCTTTCATCAAAATCTACGGAAGAATCCACCACATAAACAATCAAATCCGCATCTGCAGCATATTTTTTTGCTTTTTCCACTCCGATCTTTTCCACTCTGTCTTCCGTAGAACGGATCCCTGCAGTATCTATCACATTCAATCCTATTCCATGAAGCTTTATCGTTT
This sequence comes from uncultured Lachnospiraceae bacterium, assembly GCA_910579805.1. Classification (GTDB taxonomy): domain Bacteria; phylum Bacillota; class Clostridia; order Lachnospirales; family Lachnospiraceae; genus RGIG3002. The sequence continues at coordinate 130,842 of CAJTWM010000003.1, forward strand.
CCTCTAATATATCCCTCGTTGTACCGGCAATATCGGTAACAATCGCTTTCTCTTCCCCTACTAAAAGATTTAAAAGCGATGATTTTCCGGCATTTGGTTTTCCGACTATTACCGTATTAATGCCTTCTTTTAGCATTTTACCGTTATCCGAAGATGATATCAACTTAAAAATTTCATCCGTCAGGGCCTTGATTTTAACAGAAAGCTTTTCATTGTATCCTTCGGTACTGATATGTTCCGGATCATCCAAAGCAGATTCTATAAAAGCAATCTCATATATAATCTCTTGACGAAGCTTTTTTATTTTTTCATAAACTGCTCCTTTTAACTGGCTAACAGAAGATTTCAAAGCAAATTCATTTTTAGACCGGATCACATCCATTACGGCTTCCGCTTTAGAAAGATCAATCCTTCCGTTTAAAAACGCGCGTTTTGTAAACTCTCCCGGTTCGGCAAGTCTTGCTCCGTTTTTCATAACCGCCTCCAAAATACGGTTCATGATCAAAATGCCGCCATGACAATTGATCTCTACCGTATTTTCCGTAGTATAACTGTTAGGAGCTTTCATAACGGCAACCATTACTTCATCTAACAGCTCGTCCTCATCATAAATAAAACCATAATGGATCGTATGACTTTTTACCTGAGACAATTTCTTATTATTTAATTTAGAACGATAAATCTTCTCCGCAATGGAAATAGAATCTTCTCCGCTGATCCTTATGATACCGATTCCGGAATCGGACATTGCCGTAGCGATTGCAGCAATCGTTTCCGTCTGCATGATATATCCTCCTTTAAAAACACTCCATTCTATTTAAATAAAACAGTAGTTTTCTTAAAAAACCACTGTTTTATCTTCTATAAACTATATATTATCTTTTCAGATTTACTACTACATGCCTGAAAGGCTCATCGCCTTCACTATGCGTTGAAACATATCTGTCGTTCTGAAGAGCGGAATGAATGATTCTTCTTTCATAAGGATTCATTGGCTCCAAAGACACAGGACGCTTTGTCCTTTTTACCTTATAGGCAATATTTTTTGCCAGATTTTCCAAAGTTTCCCTTCTTCTTTGGCGGTAATTTTCCGTATCAACTTTTACTCTTATGTAATCTTCAACGTCTTTATTTACAACCAATGATACAAGATACTGTAAAGCGTCCAAAGTTTGTCCTCTTTTACCGATCAGGACGCCCATTTCACCTCCTGACAGATCAATATCCATAGATCTGTCTATCTCATCATATTTCATATCGACGGTAACTTTTATATTCATTGTCCTAAACAAATCGTCTAAGAAATTTTTTGCTCTGTCTTCAACAGAATCTTTTACTTTTGCTTTGATCACGGCAGGTTTTGATCCGATTCCAAGAAATCCCGAAGAACCTTCTTCTACCACAACATATTCCAGCTTTTCACTGGAAACCATCAACTTCTGACATGCTTCTGTAATAGCGTCAGACACTGTTTTTGCAGATACTTCAATAAAATCCATAAGATGACCTCCATTCCCATTTTACCGTCCGGTATTTATTACCTGTTATTTATTATTATTTTCATTATACTTCTTTACCATATTTGCTTTTGCGGCTATACTTCCCGGTTTTGCATTATTATTATAATAGTCCGTCGCTTTCTTCATAGCGGCTTCTCTTTCCTCCTGTGTCAAAGAAGGTTTATTAGAAGCTGTTTTAGACGGATTTACATTACGGGTGCTCATCGTAGCGTAATTATTAAGCTTTTGAGGATCCATACCCGCTTTTTCAAGCTTTTTATTTCTTTTCTCTATATTATTTTTGATCATTTCATCCATATCTATTTTATCGATATGCTTATTGATGATGATCTGCTGTATCGTTCTTACCACGGCTCCGGCAATCCAATAAAGTCCCATACCGGAAGGCAGCGTAAAGCAGAAAATAATAGACATGATAGGCATCGTCATATTCATCATTTTCATAGACTGCGCCATTGTATTCTGCTGATCGCTGTTATTGGAATTATTTGTTTCCGGTTGGGGCATCAACTTAACATTGATCCACTGTGTCAAACCTGAAAGGACAGGTATCAATAACGCGCCGATCACTAAAAGCCAGGAACCTGCATCCATTGCCTTACTTACTGCAAAAGCAGGGGAATCTGCCATGTTTAAACCGAAGAAATAATTATATTTATTTAATAAACCGACAGTATCACTAACATCGGCGGACAGATTCGGAAATGTTTCCGCTATACTTGTCCATTCCGCACTGGATAATTTATTCAATACGTCTACATAAGTATTCCTTACATAATCCGTAGTTTCTCCCGCAATAAAAGAACTGTTTGCAAACTGCTTTGCAAACTGTGCTGCGGCATTAAAAGATTTGATAAATTCCGCATTGATATCTACTGTGATCAATTTATCAACTAAAGGAAAAAACGCATCCTTTATTTTCCCTACATAAGCCGGCATTGCGTAAATAACACGATAAAGCGCAAATAAAATAGGCATCTGTATCAATAACTGAAGACAGCTCCCCGAAGGGGACACGCCGTATTTTGCGTATACGGCCTGCGTTTCCTGATTCATTGCCATCATAGACTCGTTATCTTTTTTTCCTTTATATTTACTTTGTATCGCCTGCAGCTCCGGATTCATCCTTGCGGACAACTTTGAAAATTTCTGCTGCTTGACCGTAAGCGGCATCATCAACAAATAAATAACGATCGTAAATAAAATAATCGATAAACCGACATTAGGAATTCCTACCTTATCAAGAGCCCAAAAAATACCTTCCATAATATAACCGAGTAATTTTGCAACCGGACCTATGATAAACGTTGAATTCTGTGTTAATAAAATACCTGACATATTTTTCCTCATTTCCACATAGCATTTGACTCATATAATGAATCAGAAAAATCCTTTAAGGAACCGGATCATACCCTCCCTTTGAAAAAGGATTACATCTAAGTATTCTCCATGCCGCCAAAAGCCCTCCTTTCAAAGCGCCGTATTTTTCCACCGCTTCTAATCCGTATTGGGAACAAGTCGGATAATAAGGACATTTTGTACTTTTCATAGGAGAAATATACTTTCTATAAAATTTTATCATTCCAATCAATATTTTTTTCATATCAATTTACATCTCAAATTTAATCAAAATCAAAAAAAGTTTTTACTATTTTATGAAGTTTTCCAAGATGTAATAACGCGCTTTCTATCTCGTAAAATCCGATGGCAGAAGCGCTGTTCCTTGCAACGACTACAATATCCAAACTACTATTGAATATATTTTCATGCAGCCTGTAACTTTCCCTTACTAATCTTGTAACCCTGTGTCTTACGACACTATTACCCACCTTTTTGCTTACGGAGATCCCCAGCCTGTTTTTTTCAAGATTATTTTCCAACACATACATAACGAGATATTTATTGGCATAGGATTTGCCGTTACGGTAAACATTCTGGAACTCGTAAGTTTTTTTTAAAGATTCCGAATTTTTCATTTCCTCTCCGAGCCTGCTTTATCCACATAGAAAAAAAGGCCACATAATTGCGGCCTATGCTGATAATCTCTTTCTTCCTTTTGCTCTTCTTGCAGCGATAACTTTTCTTCCGCCCGGAGTACTCATTCTTGCTCTAAAACCATGTACTTTAGATCTCTGTCTCTTTTTAGGCTGAAATGTCATTTTCATATAAGATGCACCTCCTTTTGACAAACCTTAAATCTATAAAATAAGGTAACTGATTTTTGTATTATACCCTTGTGTGGAAAAATATCTTTAGCAATTATATAAAAAAAGCAAGGAAACGTCAAGTAAAATGGGACTTTTTTATCATTTTATTTTATATTTATTTTTTTATCCAACATCTTGTTGTTTCAAATACAAAATAAACTATATGTTGTTTTTCATATGTTTTACACATAATTCCACAAAATAATTAATTAACATAAAAATATCCACAAAATGTTTATAACTTGTGGATAACTTCATTTTTCATGTGAAAATTACAAATAAAAAACAAAAAAATGTGGATAAATGCCATGTGGATACTGTTAATATTATACTTTAACTTATCCACATAGCATTTTTATAAACATAATATGTCAACCATTTATTTTTTATCAGGATCAGGTAAATTATTATTATCCACATATAACCATATCCCTTAATATCAAGATTTATTTGATATTTTTACTTATTTATATTAAGATAGATTAGAGATATTTTGTTTTTAGGAAATAATAGCTTATATTTATAAGGAATATAAAATAAGCCGGAGGCGGGTTAAATGGCATTTAGTAACAAAGAAAGTTTTAAGATCATCAAAGATAATTGGGAGACCATAAAAGAAACGGTAAGAAAAGAATATGATTTATCTTCCATTTCTTATAATACATGGGTGCTCCCTCTTAAATTATATAAAGTAGAAGATAATATGGTAACGATAGTGATCCCTTCCGATCAGGGACATGCCCTTAATTATATTTCCAGCAAATATAAAAGTTTTTTTCAAGTTACGATTTCTGAGATGATGGATCAGGAATTTAACGTTTCTTTTATATTGGAAAAAGATGCGTCGTTACAGGAAAAAGAAGAACATACTCTGTCTCCTTCCCATAATCCTTCTTATAATATAAACTATGAAAATGCAAATTTAAATTCAAAATATAAATTTGACACCTTTGTAGTGGGAAATAATAATAAATTTGCACATTCCGCGTCTCTGGCAGTGGCGGAATCCCCGGGAGAAGCCTATAATCCTCTCTACCTTTACGGTGGGGCGGGACTTGGTAAAACCCACCTGATGCATTCCATAGGGCATTTCATTTTGGAGCAAAATCCCGATATGAAGATCCTTTATGTAACATCCGAAGCGTTTACCAATGAAGTAATCGAATCCATCCGAAGCGGTAACGCTGCGACTATGACAAAACTCAGGGAAAAATACAGAACCGTAGACGTTCTCTTAGTCGACGACGTACAGTTTATCATAGGTAAAGAAAGTACGCAGGAAGAATTTTTCCACACTTTTAACGTACTTCACACAGCCGGTAAACAGATCATCCTTTCTTCGGATAAACCTCCAAAAGAAATGGAAACGTTGGACGAGCGTTTCCGTTCCCGTTTTGAATGGGGACTGATTGCAGACATCCAGCCGCCCGATTATGAAACGCGCATGGCTATCCTTAGAAAAAATGCAGAAAATTATGATAAAAAAATTGATGATGAAATCATCCAGTATATTGCGACCAACATTAAATCCAATATCAGGGAATTAGAAGGCGCTTTCAATAAGATCATTGCCTTCGGTAAATTAAATAAAGTGGATCTGACCGATCTGACTCTTCCTTTAGCGGAAGAAGCGTTAAAAGATATTATTTATCCGGGACAACCTAAAGAAATCACGCCCGCTCTTATTATAAGCGTAGTTGCCGAACATTTCGGCGTGACTGCAGAGGATATCACTTCTAAAAAAAGAAATTCGGAATTTGTCCTCCCAAGGCAGGTGGTAATGTATCTGTGCCGCGATCTAACCGCGATCTCTTTAACACAGGTTGCCAGAATCCTCGGTAAAAAAGATCATACTACAATCATACATGGTATAGATAAAATATCTGCGGAAGTACAGACAAATGAAGAACTGAAAAATAAAATTGATATTATTAAGAAAAAAATAAATCCTACATAACAAAAGTTATCCACATCGGTATGTGAATATGTGGATATTTAAAATATATTATTTTACCAACTATACTATTTCCCTTTAAAGTTTTAAACATCTTAACCACAATATCGGCTATTTCCTGTGATTATCCTGTTTAAAACTTAAAAACTATTCCGATGCCGCTTTGATACATTTTTTTATATTGTGGAAAATGATTAACTTATCCATGAGTTTAAAAAACTTTTTCACAATGAAATTATTTCCTTTTTTGCTGATAAATAGTATAATAAATAGGGTTATGCACTTTTCAACATCTATTACTAATGATATTACTGAATTATTTATAGATAATATGTATTTACGTTTTCCAAACGATACACACATACATGAAGGGAGTTATTCACATTATGAAATTAGTATGTTCCAAATCTAACCTGTTGAATGGTCTTCAGATCGTATCGAAAGCCGTTCCAAGTAAAACGACGATGTCTATTTTAGAATGCATTCTTATAGATGCTGCAAAAGGAGTTATCAAATTAACGGCGAACGATATGGAACTTGGCATTGAAACTACGATCGACGGAGAAATCATAGACAAAGGCATTATTGCATTGGATGCAAAAATATTTTTGGATATTGTAAGAAAACTTCCGGATAACGATATTACAATAGAGACGGATGCAGCTTATAAAACTACCATCACTTGTGAAAAAGCCAAATTTAATATTATTGGAAAATCAGGAGAAGATTTTTCTTACCTGCCTTTGATTGAAAGGGAAGAATCCGTAGTGATTTCCCAGTTTACTTTAAAAGAAGTAGTGAGGCAGACTATTTTTTCTATTTCGGATAATGACAACAACAAACTGATGACAGGAGAATTATTTGAGATAAACGGAAACGAACTCAAGGTGGTTTCTTTGGACGGCCACCGTATTTCCATTCGTAAAATCGAATTAAAAAATGAATATACCGGTAAAAAAGTAGTCGTTCCCGGAAAAACATTAAATGAGATCAGTAAGATTTTATCAGGAGATACGGACAGAGACGTAAATCTTTACTTTACGGACAAACATGTATTATTTGAATTTGATCAAACGATAGTCGTATCCCGTCTGATCGAAGGAGAATATTTCAAAATAGACCAAATGCTTTCCAGCGACTATGAAACGAAAGTAAAGATTAATAAAAAAGAATTTTTAAATTGTATAGACAGGGCTACGCTTCTTGTAAAAGAAGGCGATAAAAAACCTATCATCATCAATATAATCGATGATACAATGGAATTAAAGATCAATTCCACGGTAGGCAGCATGAATGAAGAAATAGATATTACAAAACAGGGAAAAGATCTTATGATCGGTTTTAATCCTAAATTTCTGATCGATGCGCTTAAAGTGATCGATGATGAAGAAATAGATATTTATTTGGTGAACCCAAAAGCTCCCTGCTTTATCAAAGATACGGAAGAAAAATACATTTATCTGATATTACCTGTAAACTTTACGACAGTAAGTTAATAGTTGGGGATAAGTGTCCGCTGAAGCGGACGGATGGGAGCAAAAATGAAAATCATTCAATTAAAAGACGAGCATATAAAATTAGGTCAGGCATTAAAAGCGGGAGGATTGGCAGGATCCGGCGTAGATGCAAAATTTGCGATACAGGACGGTCTTGTCAAAGTAAACGGTGAAGTAGAGTTTCAAAGGGGAAAGAAACTGGTTCATGGGGACGTTGTGGAATTTAACGGAGAAAAGTTAGAAATAGTTTAGTATAAATAATAAATAGGCAGACGGGTGTAAATAAAAAATGATAATAAAATCATTGGAACTGGCCGATTTTAGGAATTATGAAAATTTAAATATTGAATTTGACCGGGGGACTAATATTCTTTATGGAGATAATGCGCAGGGGAAGACAAATATTATGGAGGCCATCTATTTGTCTTCTACTACAAAATCTCATAAAAGCAGTAAAGATCAGGATATTATCCGTTTTGGTTACGAAGAAAGTCATATTAGAACTTATCTTGAAAAAGAAGATGTAGAATATAAAGTAGATATGCATCTTAGAAAAAGCAAATCAAAAGGAATTGCCATTAATGGACAGAAAATAAAGAAAGCCGCCGAACTGCTTGGGCTTTTGAACGTAGTTTTCTTTTCTCCAGAGGATCTGAGTATTATAAAAAACGGTCCGGTGGAAAGAAGAAGATTTGTAGACATGGAATTATGTCAATTAGACAATTTTTATCTTTATAATCTCAATCATTACAATAAAATCGTAAATCAAAGAAATAAACTTTTAAAAGATTTGTTTATGAACCCCGATTTAAGGGATACACTCAATATATGGGATTCCCAGCTTTTATCTTTCGGAAGTAAGATCATTGAAAGACGTCAGGTATTTGTTTCACAATTGAATGAAATTATATTTGACATACATAAAAAGTTATCGGGAGAAAAAGAAGAACTGGTTATCAAATATGAGCCGGATGTTACGATAGAAAATTATGAGAAAAAATTAAGTGTAAATCAGGAAAGGGATATCCGTTTGAAACAGACGTCCACAGGTCCCCACAGAGATGATTTTTCTTTTATTGTAAACGATGTGGATATCAGGAAATTTGGTTCCCAAGGACAACAGAGAACGGCGGCTCTTTCTTTGAAACTTTCGGAAATAGAGCTTGTAAAAAAAATAACAAAAGATACTCCCGTCCTTTTATTGGACGATGTTTTGTCCGAGCTTGACAGCAACAGGCAAAATTACCTTTTAAACAGCATAGGGGATATACAAACGATCATTACCTGTACGGGATTGGACGAATTTGTAAACAACCGTTTTGAAATCAATAGAGTATTCAATGTACAAAACGGTGTTGTGGAGAGAAAATAAGGAGCCTGCAAAAGCAGGTAGATAGGAGTTAGAATGAGTAATGAATACGGTGCAGACCAGATACAAATATTAGAAGGATTAGAAGCGGTAAGAAAAAGGCCGGGTATGTATATTGGAAGTACCTCTTTGAGGGGATTGCATCATCTTGTGTATGAGATTGTAGATAATTCCGTTGACGAAGCGTTGGCAGGTTTTTGTGATACGATCGACGTTACCATCAATGAAGATAATTCCATTACAGTCGTAGATAACGGAAGAGGGATTCCTATCGGCATCAATCATAAAGCGGGTATTCCGGCCGTTGAAGTAGTATTTACCATTCTCCATGCCGGCGGAAAATTCGGAGGCGGGGGATATAAAGTTTCCGGCGGGCTTCACGGAGTAGGCGCGTCCGTAGTAAACGCACTTTCCGACTGGTTGGAAGTAGAGATCTTTTCCGAAGGAAAAATATACAGACAGCGTTATGAAAGAGGACATGTGGCTTATCCTTTAAAAGAAGTTGGGGAATGCGATCCGGAAAAAACAGGCACAAAAGTATGGTTTAAACCGGATGCAACTATTTTTGAAGAAACAGTATACGATTATGATACTTTAAAGCAAAGATTCCGTGAAATGGCTTTTCTTACTAAAAATTTAAAGATCATCCTCAGGGACGACAGGGAAGAAAAGCAGAGGGTAAAAGAATTTCATTATGCCGGAGGTATTAAAGAATTTGTTACTTATCTGAACAGGAGCAAAGTCGCTTTATATGACAGCGTTATGTATTTTGAAGGAACGAAAAATAATGTATATGTAGAAGTCGCGCTGCAGCATAACGATTCCTATACGGAAAGCGTTTATACCTTTGTCAATAATATTACCACGCCGGAGGGCGGTACGCATCTGGTAGGTTTTAGAAACGCTCTTACAAAAACTTTTAACGATTACGCCAGAACGAATAAATTATTAAAAGAAAGTGAAGCGAATCTTTCCGGCGAAGATATCAGGGAAGGACTTACGGCGATTGTCAGCGTAAAGATAGAAGAACCACAGTTTGAAGGACAGACAAAACAAAAGCTAGGCAATTCAGAAGCGAGAGGGGCTGTAGACAGTATCGTAAGCGAACAGCTTACTTACTTTTTAGAGCAGAATCCGGGAATTGCAAAAGTGATCTGTGAAAAATCCATACTTGCCCAGCGTGCAAGGGATGCGGCAAGAAAAGCAAGGGATCTGACAAGAAGGAAAACAGCTTTAGAAGGAAGTTCCCTTCCGGGAAAACTGGCGGACTGTTCCGATAAAGATCCTAAAAACTGCGAGATCTATATCGTAGAGGGAGATTCTGCGGGAGGAAGCGCAAAAACTGCGAGAAGCCGCGCGACGCAGGCAATCCTGCCTCTTAGAGGTAAGATTTTGAATGTGGAAAAGGCAAGACTGGACAAAATATACGGAAATGCGGAGATCAAAGCGATGATCACTGCATTCGGAACAGGGATCCATGAAGATTTTGATATAGGTAAACTGCGTTATCATAAGATTATTATTATGACGGATGCGGACGTTGACGGCGCTCATATCGCTACTCTTCTGCTTACTTTCATTTATCGTTTTATGCCTGAACTGATAAAGGGAGGATATGTTTATTTGGCGCAGCCGCCTCTTTTTAAACTCGAAAAAAATAAAAAAGTATGGTATGCGTACAGTGATGAAGAGCTGGATGATATTTTGAAAGAAGTGGGAAGAGATCAAAATAATAAAATACAGCGTTATAAAGGGCTTGGAGAGATGGATGCCGAACAGCTTTGGGATACTACCATGGATCCTGAAAAGAGAGTACTTCTCAGAGTATCCATGGACGAAGAGGCGGAGTCCGAACTGGATCTGACTTTTACTACTTTGATGGGCGATAAAGTAGAACCAAGACGTGAATTTATAGAAGAAAATGCAAAATATGTTAAGAACCTTGATATATAATAGGAGATTAGAATGGACGATCAGATTTTTGATAAGATTCATGAAGTGGATTTAAAGAAAACAATGGAAAAATCTTATATCGACTATGCCATGAGCGTAATTGCCGCCCGTGCGCTGCCTGACGTAAGAGACGGTTTAAAACCGGTTCAGAGAAGAGTTTTATATTCCATGATTGAATTGAATAACGGTCCCGACAAACCGCACAGGAAAAGCGCCCGTATTGTCGGTGATACGATGGGTAAATATCATCCTCACGGCGACAGTTCCATATACGGCGCGTTAGTAAATATGGCTCAGGAATGGTCTACCCGTTATCCTCTTGTAGACGGACACGGTAATTTTGGTTCTGTGGATGGAGACGGCGCCGCCGCCATGCGTTATACGGAAGCAAGACTTAGCAAGATTTCCATGGAACTTTTAGCGGATATCGGAAAAGACACGGTAGATTTCAGGCCTAATTTTGACGAAACGGAAAAAGAACCTGTCGTTCTGCCCAGCCGTTATCCCAATCTTTTGGTAAACGGTACTTCAGGTATTGCCGTAGGTATGGCTACTAATATTCCTCCTCATAATCTGGTAGAAGTGATCAATGCGGTTGTAAGGATCATTGATAATAAAATAGAGGGAAGAGAAACCGAAATAGAAGAACTTCTTAATATTATCAAAGGACCGGATTTTCCTACCGGCGGTATTATCCTTGGTACGAGAGGAAGTGAAGAAGCATATCGTACGGGACGCGGCAAAGTAAAAGTCAGAGCCGTAACAAACATAGAAACCATGTCCAACGGAAAGAGCCGTATTATCGTGACGGAACTTCCTTATATGGTAAATAAGGCGAGACTGATCGAAAAAATAGCGGAAATGGTACGGGATAAAAAAATAGACGGCATTACGGATCTTCGCGACGAATCCAACAGAGAGGGTATGCGTATCGTGATTGAGCTGCGCCGTGATGTAAACGCCAACGTAATTATGAACAGGCTTTATAAACACACCCAGCTTCAGGACACTTTCGGTATTATCATGCTTGCTCTTGTAAATAACCAGCCAAAGGTTATGAACCTTTTGGATATGCTTGGACATTATTTAAAGCATCAGGAAGAAGTCGTTACAAGAAGGACAAAGTATGATTTGAATAAAGCGGAAGAGCGGGATCATATTTTACAAGGTTTGCTCATTGCTCTTGATCATATTGATGAAGTCATAAGGATCATCAGAAGCAGCCAAAATACACAGATAGCAAAAGAAGGCTTGATGGATCGTTTTGACCTTACGGATATTCAGGCTCAGGCTATTGTAGATATGCGTCTGCGCGCTCTGACCGGATTGGAAAGAGAAAAGCTTGAAAACGAACATAAAGAATTACTTGCAAAGATAGCGGAATTAAAAGCGATCCTTGCAGACGAAAAATTACTTCTTGGCGTGATCAGAAAAGAAATCCTCATCATCTCGGACAAATACGGAGATGAAAGAAGAAGTTCCATCGGTTTCGATCAGTTCGATATTTCTATGGAAGATCTGATTCCAAAAGATAACACAGTTATCGCTATGACAAGCCTTGGTTATATAAAGAGGATGACAGTCGATAATTTTAAGTCACAAAACAGGGGAGGTAAAGGAATTAAAGGAATGCAGACGATTGAAGAGGATTATATTGAAGATCTTCTTATGACGACGACGCATCATTATTTAATGTTCTTTACCAATTTTGGAAGGGTATACAGATTAAAGGCTTATGAAATACCGGAAGCGGGAAGGACTGCAAGAGGTACTGCGATCATCAATCTTTTACAGTTAAATCCGGGTGAAAAGATCACGGCAATGATACCGATCAGGGATTATGATGAAAATAAAAATCTTTTCATGATCACGAAAAAAGGCATTGCAAAGAAAACATCTGTTATGGAATTTAAAAATGTACGGAAAAACGGTCTTGCTGCCATTAATCTGAAAGAAGACGACGAATTGATCGAAGTGAAAACGACAGATGCAGCTACAGAGATCTTCCTTGTAACAAAGCAGGGTATGTGTATCAGATTTAGAGAAACGGATGTAAGAAGTACCGGAAGAAATTCTATGGGCGTTATCGGCATGAGTTTATCTGACCGGGATGAAGTCGTAGGAATGCAGTTGGATCATCAGGGAGATTCCCTTCTTATCGTTTCTGAAAACGGTATGGGTAAACGTACCTTTTTAGAAGAATTTACTGTGCAGAAACGAGGCGGTAAAGGCGTAAAATGTTATAAGATAACAGAAAAGACCGGTGACGTTATCGGAGTAAAAGCCGTAAAAGACGATAATGAGATTATGATGATCACAACGGAAGGTATTATCATACAGCTTCGTATGGAAGATATTTCCACATTGGGAAGGATTACTTCCGGCGTAAAACTGATCAATCTTGATAAAGGAATTACGGTTGCAAAAATTGCAAAAGTAAGAGAAAAGGTATCGGACGGAAATCAGGAATTTGAGAATATTGACGACGCTTTGGAAGATATCCCCGAAGAGGAAAGAAATCCTATTATATGTGAGGATATTGACGACGAGGAAGATAATGTGATATTCCCTACCGAAGAAGATGAGTCATAAATCTTTTAATATGATAATCGATTTATAAACAGGAAAAGGTAAAAAAGGATAAACTGTTGTATCTGTACGGATATAACAGTTTATTCTTTACATTGGATAGTGGACGGTATGATGATAAATAATAAAAAAATAATAAGAGCGTTGCTTATCATAAGCGGTATGCAGTTTTTCATTGGTATTTTTGTATTGGTAATAGCTGTGATCAGGTTATTTGGAGAAGTAAATAATCTGATTTTTATTACTGCCGGAACTATGATCTGCAGCAGTGTGTTTTCCATTTTTGTCCTTTACGCTTTTTATCAGAATCAAAATAATAATTTAGAAGAAAGTATGAAAAATTTGGAAGAACTTAATACGAAGCTGAGGGCCCAGCGTCATGATTATCTGAATCATATTCAGGTTATTTATGGTCTTTTGGAGTTAGAAGAATATGAAGAGGCTCAAAAATATATGGCTCCTGTTTTTAAAGATATTATGAAATTAAGTAAAGCTTTAAAAACCAAACAGCCTGCAGTAAACGCTTTACTACAGGCAAAAATGGAATCCGCAGAAAAAGAAGAAATTGATTTTTATCTGGAAATACGCTCCGATTTAAAATCGATTTCAATGGAACCTTGGGATCTGTGTAAAATACTTGCTAATTTGATAGATAACGCAATCACGGCTCTGTCAGAAAAAGAAAGCGAAAGACAGCTTCATGTGGAAATATGGGAGGACAAGGAAAAGTATTATTTTAGTATTTATAATAACGGCCCGGCTATTCCAAAAGAAAATATGGATCATATATTTAAACAAGGATTTACAACAAAAAAAGAAGAGGGACATGGTATGGGGCTTGCCATTATAAGCAGGATATTAAAGGAAAATAACGGGAGTATTACTGTTTTTTCAACGGAAGAAAAGACAAGTTTTCAGGTAGAAATTCCAAAAATGACATTTTAAATGAAAAAATGTATAAATGAGAGAATATATATTTTAGAAAAAAGATATTTAAACTATAATGGGATCATAAAGAAATGATAGAATTTAACTTCAAAGAAAGGGGGAAAATAAAATGATAGAATGGCTTATGATCCTTGGTATTGCTCTTATTGTGATAGGCTTTATCCTGATCGGCATCGAAATGATAATACCGGGATTCGGTGCTCCGGGAATTTCAGGTATTATCTGTATGATAGCGGGACTTTTTCTTACCGCCGATACGGTGGAAGAAGGTATTATCATCCTACTTATCGTTTTAGCGTTGCTGGCCGTTATGCTTGTGATCATATTAAGGCTTTTGGCGAAAGGAAAATTAAAATCTCCTATCATCTTAAAAGACGAAATATCTACAGAAAGCGGATTTATCAGTTCTTCGGATTTGAATTATCTGCTTGGAAAAAGAGGAGCGGCTTCTACCGATCTGAGGCCGGCCGGAAGAGTAAATTTTGACGGCGTGGAATTTAATGTAATATCGGAAGGAAAGTATATTACAAAAAATACGCCGGTTGAAATTTGTAAAGTAGAAGGCTCAAAATTGATCGTAAAAGAAATTTAATAAAAAGCGGAGGGGTTTATATGAATATGTTAACAATCATATTAATGGGAATTATCTTTTTACTTATTGTTTTATTCTTTGTATTTGTACCTGTAGGCCTGTGGATCTCATCCATGGCGGCTAATGTTAAGATCAGTATTTTTAATTTGATAGGTATGCGTTTAAGAAGGGTAACGCCTTCCAGAATCGTGATTCCTCTTATCAAAGCAACAAAAGCCGGTCTTAAGATCAATATCAACCAGCTTGAAGCGCATTATCTTGCAGGAGGTAATGTGGATAAGGTAGTGGATGCCCTGATCGCTTCTGAAAGAGCGGGTATTGAGTTGACATTTGAAAAAGCGGCGGCTATCGATCTTGCAGGGCGCGACGTATTAGAAGCGGTAAAAATGAGCGTAAATCCTAAAGTAATTGAAACGACAAACGTATCGGCAGTGGCAAAAGACGGTATTGAGCTTCTTGTAAAAGCAAGGGTAACGGTTCGTGCAGATTTGGAAAGATTAGTCGGCGGCGCCGGTGAAGCGACCATACTTGCAAGAATCGGTGAAGGTATTGTAACAACGGTAGGTTCTGCAAACTCCCATAAAGAAGTTTTGGAGAACCCGGATGATATTTCTAAAAGGGTACTTAGCAAAGGTTTGGATTCCGGAACGGCATTTGAGATCCTTTCCATCGATATTGCGGATATTGACGTAGGAAGGAATATTGGCGCACAGTTACAGTCCCTTCAGGCAGAAGCGGATAAAAATATCGCTCAGGCAAAGGCGGAAGAAAGAAGAGCGATGGCCGTTGCGAAAGAACAGGAGATGCGCGCTTATGTAGTTGAAGCGGAGGCGGAAGTACCAAAGGCCCTTGCTTATGCTTTAAAAGAAGGAAAACTTGGTATTATGGATTATTATGATATGGAAAATATCAAAGCGGATACACAGATGAGAGATAAGATCGCCGGTAAGAATATAGAAGAAATAACTTCAGGAAAAGAATAAATATAAAAGTCTTCCTATCAGGCCCGTTTTTACGGGCTGATAGGGATTGTGGGAAGGGTGTGGCTTTATGGGAAATGAGAGTTTAAATTTCTTAAAATCTGCCGGAAAAAATATTGTAAGCGAAATTGTAAACGACTTATCTGAAACGGGAATTACTGAAGCATTGATCAAAGAAGGGATTCCTATAAACAGACTTATGACGGTTGTTTCCAAAGAAAAAAATGCAGTAAGCCCGAATATGACCAGCCATAATAAAAACGAGAATAAAAATACAAGCAAAAATGCAGGCAAAAATACGAATAAAAATGGCGATAAAAATACCGGTAAAAATCAATCATCCGGTAAAAAGAAGCAGAGTAAACAAAAAAAGAATCCGGCGGACGAGAATCAGCAAGAAGAACAGGATATACAGGATAATGGATCCGCATCAAGGATAAAAAATGTTTCAAAAGCAAAATTTTCTGCAGAATATGTTACTACCGAACAATTAAGAGACGCTGTGGTATGGTCGGAAATTTTGGGTAAACCGGTAAGCAGAAAAAGAAGAAACAGAGAAAGTTGAAAGAGAAGATTTATGGCAGATTTTAGTATAAATGAAATGTTAGATATGCAAAAAAAACTTCAGGATAAATACAAAGATAAATGGGAAACGCTTTCTCCTGAGGTAGGTAAACATCAGTTGCTTTGGATGATCGGCGAAATTGGTGAAGTGATTGATATTGTCAAAAAACATGGAGGTATTAAGGCTTCTGAGGATGTTGAATTGAGAAAGAACCTCGTTGAAGAAATGGCTGATGTTATTATGTATTATAATGATGTCATGATATGTTATGGAATATCTGCCGATGAATTAAAACAGGCATACATTGCAAAATTTGAAAGGAATATGA
This sequence comes from uncultured Lachnospiraceae bacterium, assembly GCA_910579805.1. Lineage (GTDB taxonomy): Bacteria > Bacillota > Clostridia > Lachnospirales > Lachnospiraceae > RGIG3002. The sequence goes on from CAJTWM010000003.1 coordinate 147,343, forward strand.
CACGTTGGTAAATTCCACTTATAAAGTTGTTGAACAAACATAAATTTTGTAATTATATTTTGTAATTATGTGTGCAAGTATGTATAATATTTTAAATTTTACATAGTAGGGACATTTTTCTGAAAAAGGAATAAAAGAACAGAGGGGTATATATGGCAATCAGTGTTATGCTTGTAGAAGATGAAGAAGGTATCAGAAAACTTTTAAGTAAGATTATTGAAAAGAAACAGAATTTTGAAATAGTTGCAGAAAGCAATAATCTGGCCGACGCTATTACACTTTTTATGAAAAAGAAACCGGAAGTAGTTTTTCTTGATATTGAAATAAAAGGTGAAAGCGGATTGGAGTGTGCAAAGGTCATAGCAGATTTAGAACCAAAGACAAAAATTATATTTGCAACCGCTCATTCGGAATATATGTCGGACGCTTTTGAAGTATATGCTTTCGATTATATTGTAAAACCTTTTAATGTAGACAGGGTAAACCATACTCTTGAAAGGATCGAATCGTTATCGGAGGAAAAAATTCCGGATCATTCTCATTTAGATAAGATCGTGAAGTATGAAAAAGGATTGGAAAAACTTTTGGTAAAAGGCAAAGAAAGCATGAGTTTTGTGGATATCAAAGACATCATACTGGTACAGAGAGAAAACGGAAGCACGGTCATTTATACGAAAAATGATTCTTTTACTACATCTGCGAGCTTGAGTGATATTGAAGCTAAACTGGATAAAGACCAGTTTTTAAGAAGCCACAAATCTTATATCATCAATATCTCTCAGATTAAGAAAATAGAACCTTACGGAAGATGGACCTATGTTGTAACTTTTAAAGATATTAATATAGACGCTCTTATGATCAGTGAAAAATATGAAGAGATCAAAAAGAGGTTTTTATAACATTCAAAATTGAGAAGAGATCGATACTAAACTTAAAATTTCGTGAAGAATAAAGGCGGAGGTATATATGAACCATGGAAAAAAAATGATAGCGCCGATCGTGATCTCGCTTAGTATAGTTTTATATTATGTTTTTATTATTGTATTGTTTTTATGTGTACCCGGCATTCCTTTTATAGCAAGAGCGTTTATGATATTGATACCGTTTCTTTTGGCGGCAGTTATGATAGGAGTGCTGATAAGCAGAATTAAAGAAATCCAAGGAGGAGAAGAAGATGATCTTAGTAAATACTGATTATATTACAGGAAAGGAATTGGAAATGCTGGGACTTGTAAAAGGCAGCACGATCCAGTCAAAAAACGTAGGACGCGATATTACGCAGGGATTTAAAACATTAGTAGGAGGCGAATTAAAAGCATATACGGAGATGATGAACGATGCAAGGGCATTGGCAACGAAACGTATGGTAGAAGAAGCTGAAAAATTAGGCGCCGACGCTATTGTTAACATACGCTATGCATCTGCAGCAGTGATGCAGGGAGCGGCGGAAGTTATGGCATATGGCACGGCCGTAAAATTTAAAAATTAAGGATAAATGGGTTTTTTAGTAAAAGTTTCGAAAAGTTCTTCATATATTATTGTAATTTAAAATAAATGTGATACAATCATAGCTTAGATATGGTTTATGAAATTTTAATAATCATAAATTTATGTTTAAGCTATGATTTTTTATGAATGGAGTGTTTTCAATGGAAGCGTATGAGTTGTTTAAGGATCTTGCTATTATTATTATAGCAGCAAAAATTTTTGGCATTTTAGCAAGAAAATGTAAAGCGCCTCAGGTAGTAGGTGAAATTGTAGCAGGTTTGATAATAGGACCGAGCATACTTGGATTGGTAGAACAGACTGACTTTTTACTCAGTATGGCGGAGATCGGCGTTGTGCTTTTGATGTTTTCCGCAGGTTTAGGGACAGATTTAAAAGAACTTCTAAAAACAGGACCGATCGCTCTTTTAATCGCCTGTGCAGGAGTTTTTATTCCGTTGATAGGAGGAACTTTTTTATATATGGGATTTTATGGAGCTTCTCCATGGGGTTCCGAAGAATTTTTTAAGGCGGTATTTGTGGGTACGATCATGACGGCTACTTCCGTCAGCATAACGGTAGAATCTCTTCGTGAAATGGGTTATTTAAAGGGAAAAGTAGGAACTACCATATTAAGCGCCGCTATTATCGATGATGTAATCGGTATCATTGTGCTTACTTTTGTAATTGGATTTAAGAATCCCGAATCCAATCCGGGCAGCGTTATTTTATCCACAGTATTATTCTTTGTTTTTGCCATCGTGGTAGGATATTTATGTTATAAAGCGTTTAAATGGATCGATATGAAATATCCTCATACAAGGCGTATTCCGATTGCAGGGCTTGCTCTTTGCTTTGCAATGGCTTACATAGCGGAAGTTTATTTTGGAATTGCCGACATTACGGGCGCTTATGTGGCGGGGATCATATTATGTTCTATTAAAGATTCCAATTATATTGCGGAAAAAATGGATACAAGTTCTTATATGCTTTTCAGCCCTGTCTTTTTTGCAAGTATCGGATTAAAAACAAATCTTGAGAGCATAGACGGCTCTTTGCTTTTGTTTTCTGTAGCTTTTGTGATCATTGCACTTGTTACGAAGATTATCGGATGCGGTCTTATGGCGAAACTTTGCAAATTTAATTGGAAAGATTCTTTAAAAATCGGAGTGGGTATGATGACAAGAGGAGAAGTGGCGTTGATCGTTTCACAAAAAGGGCTTTCTGTAGGGCTTTTAACGCCAATCTACTTTACTGCAGTTATTTTGCTGATTATCATTTCTTCTATTTCTACGCCTATTTTATTGAAAGTGCTGTATGCAAAAGATAAAGCCGACGCATAAAAAAGGAAACATATAAAAATGAGGGGTTGCTGCATTAAGGAAAATAAAACCATGCTTATTGCGGCAGCTCCTCATTTAGTTGAAATCTGTTTTTTCACTTATATTTTTCAAAATTTATTCCAAAAGTTTTGAAACGGAATTTAGAATCACTTTTTAGCGTTCAGTTCTTCTTCCCAGGTTCTCAATATTGTTCCGCAAGTATCCACGTCAAATTCGTCTACCGCATTTTTTAATTGTGTAAACAATCTTTCCTGTGACTCGGAAAAAGAATATTGGTTCATTTCTTGTATCATATTGTCCATTACGTCCATATCCAGATTATCGAGCGCAGTTTTCAAGTCGAAGAAATAATTGAATAAAGATTCTTTAGAAATATCTTTTTTATCTATTTCTTTTTCTTCTTCTACGCAGAAAGGCTGAAGTACGGTCGTATAGTAAAAATATTGTCTCAGCATTTCTTTGGTATTTTTATGTATTAATCTTGCATCCCTTGCATTGCCGGCTTTTTCCATAGCGGCGGCTTTTTCGGATAAAGAAATGGCTCCAATCTGTTTGGATGCGCTTTTTAATGCGTGTACCTCGATCGTATAGTTGATCCAGTCTTCTTTTTCTTCCAAAGATTTTATCAGTTTTACTTTTTTTTCAATCATACGGTAATAGTCTTTTAATACTTTCCAGAACAAGTCTTCCGACCCTAAGAGCCGGATAGCGTATGCCACATCCAGATCGCCGACGACAATATCGTTTTTATTATTTAGTTTTTTCGGGTTATTTTGTGATTCATAGATCCTTTCTATTTTTTCAACAGGCAGCCATTCTTTTACTTTCGATGTCAGGATACGCAATTCAATCGGTTTAGCAACAAAATCATTCATGCCTTCCTGTTTAAACATTTCTTTTGTTCCGTCAACTGCATTTGCCGTTAAAGCGATAATAGGAACGTCATTATATTCCGAATGGAAACGTCTGATAATATGTGTAGTTTCCACGCCGTCTAATTCGGGCATCATGTGATCCATAAAAATAATGTCATAATGATGTACGGAGATCATGGCAATTGCTTCTTTGCCGCTTAGGGCAGTAGCTATCTTCATTTTCAGCGGTTCTAAAAGTCCTTCTGCAATCGTCAGGTTGACGGCATTATCGTCGACAATAAGGATCTCGGCAGTAGGAGCAATAAAATCAAAATCCACATCGTTGGAAATATTGTCGTCCGTATGTATTTTTTCCTGATTAAATATTGTCGCAATATTTAAAGTAAAGAGCGGTTTTTTTACTATCAGCAGATTCGAAGCGTTATATTTTGCAGTACTGTGGTAGTCGGTAAGAAGAACGGCTATGATCTGCGGATGGGTCAAAATAAAATTATCCACTTCTTCCGAAAATAAAGGGCTTTCAATAAAAAGGAACATTTTTTTATTTTCGTAAAAAAGATCAAGTTCTTTTTCTGATTTCAAGTCTTTATACTCTATGCCTAAATTCGTTACGTCGATATTTAACTGTTCTTTTACATAAGGGTTTGAAATCAGTCCTACCGCAAAGATGGAATTAGGTTCCCTGATCATAATGCTTGGATAAGCGTCTACGATCTTTTGCGGCAGATTAAATGAAAATTTACTTCCTTTTCCGTATTTACTTTCTACGGAAATATTTCCGTTCATTAAAGTAAGCAATTGTTTGGATATTGCAAGCCCCAGACCGGTGCCTTCAATATTACGGTTTCTTTTACTGTCTACCTGCTGGAAAGACCGGAATAATTTCCCAATATCTTCTTTTTTAATGCCGATACCTGTGTCTTCGATAGAGGCGCGGAGGTCTATTTCACCGTTGGAAAGAGTAACATAATCCATTTTTAATACGATCTTTCCTTTGGAGGTAAATTTTGCGGCATTATTCAGGAGATTTAAAAGAATTTGTTTGATCCTGATATTATCTCCTGAAAGTTTATACGGTATGTCAGGCGAAACGTCAAGGATCAGTTCAATATCTTTTTCACTGATCCTTGTCATGATGATATTGGCAATATCGCTTATTAAGGACATAGGCTCATAATCCACGGGGGTAATATCCATTTTCCCTGACTCTATCTTTGAAAAATCCAATATATCATTGATGATAGTAAGCAGTGATTTTCCGGCTACTTTGATCTGATTGATATATTCCCTTGCGGCAGGAGGCAGATCTTCCCGCAGGGCCATTTCCGACATTCCGATGACCGCATTCATAGGAGTTCTTATTTCATGGCTCATATTCGCAAGAAAATCGGATTTCATATTCGCCGCTTTTTCAATTTCTTTATTTGCCCTGTTAACGAGATATTTATTGTATGCGATATTGGACAATACATTGGCGACGGTATAAAGAAATTCGGTAGCGTTATTGATTTCTTCTTCCGTCAGTATTTTGACTTTTTGCGCGGCGTTTACATATTCTTCGGGATCTACTCCTATTTCAAACGCATAATGTACGAATTTATTAAAATCCGGCGTTTCGGTCAATACCTGACCGCCGATAAAAGATCCTATAAGCTGGTTATTTACTATAATAGGAGCCGCAAAATCAATCAGGCCCGCGTGACAGGTATAAGTAACGGGTCTTCCCTTTTCCAATGCCATTTTGGCTCCGTACCGGTCGCACTGTTCACAGTAAAGATTGCCGATAAAGGAGTTTCTCGTGCATTTCATGCAAAAGTCTGAAAAACCTGAACCTTGGGTTAAAGCCACGCCGTTCGCATCCGTCGTGATAGTGCCGATGCCTGTCATTTTTGCAAAGGAGTCCTGTATTCTTTGTAATGTTTCCATATCGATCAGATCTGTTAAATATATTTCACTTTCCATAGGCGTAACCTCGTCAGCCAATACACTTTGAAATGGCGGTCAATAATTTTTCATGATCTACGGGTTTTAATAAATATCCCTGAGGTTTTAAGATTAAAGCTTCATGGATCTTATTTTGATCCGTGATTCCGGTAAGGAAGATAACAGGTATCCTTTTGGTGGCGTTATTAGCGCGCAGTTTTTCCAAAACGGCAGGCCCGTTTTCTTCGGGCATATCATAATCAAGTAAAATCAGGTCAGTCTTTTTATTTTTTAGAAAATTAAGGGCTATTTTCCCGTTTACAGCGGTGGCGATATCGTATTTGTTTTTTAACAGCTCTTTAATGGAACGCAGCATAAGAGGATTATCGTCTACTACTAGTATATGTTTGCGCACGATCGGTTCTCCTGTTGATAAAGGATCGTCGTTATTATTCACAAGAGCATTGGATTGATTATAATCGATGTTTCTGTTTACATTGGATAAAAGGTTTTGTTTTGAATACGCCGAAGGATCGTAAAGTTCAATAAACTTTAAAATCTGTTCCTGAATGGCCGAAGCGTTTAACGGTTTCGACATGATCAGGTCAGCGATGCTTACGGCAAATTTCTCAAATTCATCACATTCTTCTTTTAATCCTATGAGGATAAAAGGAATTTTTTCCATGGTAAGCCTCGACTTAAGGGAGGTCATTCTGGATACGGTATCTCTGGGTTCATTATGAATACAATATACAAAGATATCAGGTCTGAAATATTTTATATGACGAATAATATCTTCATAACGGGTAGAAGTAGTAACGGACTCAAAGGTATCGTTCATTTGTACAAAAAAGTCATCGATTATAGAGTTATTTTTTCCGGCCAGCAATGCTTTATATTTCATATGGTAACCCCCTTTGTAATAGAATATCTATTATTGCCCTTTCTTTTATTATATATAATATGTAGAAATTTTGCATTAGTTTTAGTAAATTATTTGTATTTTCATATCAATATCTTCTGTTGTAAAATAATTCAGAATAAACTGTCTTTTGCAATTCATTGAGAGTTATATTAGAATAGAATATTGAAGAATCTTTTTATAAAATAAGAAAGGCAGGAATTATAAAATGACACAGGAAGAGAAAGTTGTATATATGACGACGGAACCTGTAAATAAGCTGGTATGTAAAATGGCAGTACCCACTATTATAAGTATGCTTATTACTTCGTTTTATAATATGGCAGATACTTATTTTGTAGGAAAGCTGGATACTCAGTCTACAGCGGCAGTAGGGGTGGTATTTTCCCTTATGGCGCTGATACAGGCTTTAGGTTTCTTTTTTGGACATGGTTCGGGAAATTATATATCAAGAAAACTCGGCGCAAAGGAATTTGAAGACGCTTCGAAAATGGCGTCGATCGGATTTTTTTCCGCATTTATTTGCGGAGGGTTGGTTTTAGTACTCGGTCTTATTTTTTTAGAACCGTTATCGGTAGTTCTTGGGTCTACGAAAACGATACTTCCTTATACGAAAAAGTATCTTTCCGTTATTTTATTTGGCGCGCCGTTTATGGTTTCTTCCCTTGTATTGAACAATCAATTAAGATTTCAGGGAAGCGCGGCTTCTGCCATGGCCGGGATCGTATCAGGCGCAGTGTTAAATATCATATTAGATCCGATCTTTATATTCCAATGTAATATGGGAATTACCGGTGCGGCGCTTGCAACGGTGATTGGCCAATTGTTAGGTTTTCTTCTTTTATGGAACGGGACGAGAAAAGGAGAAAATATTCATATAAAATGGAAAAATTTTAAACCTGCGTTATATTATTATAAAGAGATCGTAAGGGGAGGCGTTCCTTCTTTATGCAGGCAGGGACTTGCAAGTATTGCGACGATGTGCTTAAATCATATGGCGGGAGGATTTGGAGACGCAGCGATTGCCGGAATGTCCATTGTTTCAAGGATCACTATGTTTGCAAATTCCGCATTGATTGGATTCGGACAGGGATTTCAGCCGGTATGCGGCATGAATTACGGTGCGAAACTCTATAAAAGAGTAAAGGAAGGATTTTGGTTTTGTGTCAAATATGCTTTTTTCTTTTTGATCGTGATAGCCGCAGGGGCATATATCTTTGCGCCGGAAATGGTAAGTTTGTTCAGGGAAAACGATAGGGAAGTCATTGAAGTGGGAACGTGGGCCCTTCGTTTTCAGGCAGTCGTGTTTCCATTAAATGCATGGATCGTATTGTGTAATATGATGTTACAATCTATCGGAAAGGCAGTAAAGGCATCTATCATCGCGGCGGCAAGACAGGGTCTGTTCTTTTTACCTCTTATATTGACGCTGCCTAGAATCTTTGGTCTGACAGGAATTGAGATCTGTCAAATGATATCTGATATTTTAACGTTTATATTGGCTGTTCCGTTAGGGATCAGCGTTTTAAAAGAAATGAAAGAAGAAAAGGAAGTATTGGAAGAGGAAAATGAAGATATTTAATAACAATTGGTATTTGATAATTACTAAAGAAGGGAACAGAGGAAAATGAAATCAAATGAAACAAAGGTTTTGGTATTGGACATTGACGGTACGTTGACAAATTCCAAAAAGCAGATCACTGAAAATACGAAGAAAAGCATTATACATATTATGGAAGAGGGACATATCGTCATGCTTGCTTCGGGACGTCCTACGCCGGGTATGAGAAAATACGAAAAAGAATTGGAATTAGAAAAATACGGTGGTTATTTATTGTCTTTTAACGGCGCCAGAATCATAAATTGCAGAACGGGTGATATTGTATTTCAGAAAACTCTTCCGCCTGTTATTCTTCCGGGATTATATAAATTTGCGGATGAAAATAACTGCGGCCTTATGACATATCTTTCCGATAATATTATTTTAGGGACAAGAAGCGACGAATATGTAGAGTTGGAAGCAAAGATCAACGGTATGCCGATAAAAGAAGTGGCAAATTTATTGTCTTTTGTAGATTTTGAAATGAATAAATGTCTGATGACCGCGCCTATAGAAAAAGCTCCTGCTTTTGAAGAAAAACTGAATGAAATGTACGGAGATATTATCAGCGTATATCGAAGCGAACCGTTTTTTATCGAAATCATGCCAAAAGGAGTGGACAAAGCTTCTTCCCTTAACAGAATGTTAGCGGCAGTCGGGTTAAAGAGAGATAATGTGATTTGCTGTGGAGACGGATTCAACGATATGACTATGATCAGATATGCGGGTATTGGCGTGGCAATGGCAAACGCACAGGAAAAAGTAAAACAGGCGGCTGATTTTATTACGGATTCCAATGATGAAGACGGAATCGTGAAAGTAATTAAAAAATTCATCTTAAATGAATCTTAAAAAATTAATTCGAAAAAATTAAACTTTTTAGGAATCTTCTATATCTATTAAGTAGAAGGTCAGGAGGAGAACGGTGGCAAAGGACACTTATGATAAGATAGTAGAATATATACTGGAAAATCAGCAAAAATTTTATCGGATAGCATACTGCTATGTTTATAATAAAGATTCTGCTTTGGATATTGTTCAGAATGCAATCTGTAAGGCGCTTGAGCATTACCACAGTTTAAGAAATCCTGATGCGGTAAGAACTTGGTTTTATCGCATTCTTGTTAATGAAAGTCTGACCTATATTAAAAAGAACGGAAAAGAAATTGCTTATGAGCCTACCGAGTTAAAAGAAGAGATTTATTATGAGCCTAAGTTTGAACCCGGTTTTGCAGTATATGAAGAAATCAATAAATTATCGAAAGAAATGCAGACGGTGGTTCTGCTGCATTTTTTTGAACAGTTAACCTTAAAAGAGGTTTCCCAGGTAACAGGCGTAAACCTGAATACGGTGAAGTCAAGACTGTATGCTGCTCTTTCAAAATTGGAAGAAGGCTTAAGGGAGGAGTATTTTGATGGACGATCAGAAAATACAAGAACTTCAAAATAGAGGAAAAGAAATATATGACGGTATTATGATCCCGCCCGAATTGGATGAGATAGTAAAGAAGACGATAGGATCCAGAGATAAAGAATCTATTGATAAACAATATAAAGAGACAAGAAGCCCTATTTCCGAAATTATGAAATATATTGGCGCAGCAGCGGCAGCAATCACGGTCAGTATCATTATAGGATTGAACAGCAGCGAATCCTTTGCAAAAGAAATGGGTGAAGTTCCCGTTCTTGGGGCCGTTGCAAAAGTATTTACGGTAAGGCAGTATACGATAAAGAAAGAAAATCTTACGATCGATACGAGTGTGCCAAACGTAGAAATAGATGCGGAAGAACAGACACCGGAAGAAAAAACATCTGTTATTTCAGAACCTGATAATGAAAATTTTGAAGAAGGCGGAGAAACAAACGAGGGAAACACAAATAATACGGTATCCGGTAATATCATATCGGATGATACGATATCGGGAAATGAAGTGGAAGACGATACGCATATGACTATATCGGGTAATGATATTATTTCCGTATCGGGAGACGAGAAAAAAGTTATTGACAGCCTTGATACTCCCACTGTACCGGTAACGGTATCAAGTAACGATATTTATACGCAGGCAGTCACGGTAAATGATTTTACATTGGATATAAATAAGAAGATAAATAATTATATTCAGAAATATATTTCAAGTGAAACGGAACGTTTTGAAGAATATAAGACGGCATTTTTTGAAACGGGAGGTACACAGGAAGAATGGGCGGATAGAAAATTTGATATTACCGTAGATTATGAAATAAAATATCAAAGAGGAGCCGTCGTATCTTTTGTAATTACGGTTGCTGAAAACTGGTGCGCCGCTTACGGTGAAAGGACTTTTTATAACTTGGATCTGTTAAACGGAAAAAATATAGAGTTAAGCGACTTACTTGGCAATGATTATATCGAAGTGGCAAACGTACAGATCATCCGGCAGATGAAAGAGAGGGTAAAGGAGAATCCTGATTATGTATATTGGGGCATTACGGACGAAGGCGCGGTTCAGGGATTTGACGGTTTTAAGACGATAAATGAAGATACGGCATTTTATATTAATTCATCAGGAAATCCGGTTATTGTCTTTGATAAATATGAAGTCGGCCCGGGATTTATGGGAGAGCAGGAATTTGAGATCATTGTAGAGTATGATAACACGCCGGATTAAGAGTGATTTTTCAAACAGAAATTATATAACAGGAGTTTTGAAATGATATTCATATCAAAGCTCCTGTTATTTTATATTTAATTGATTATTTCGCTATTTGGTTTTCTTTGTAATTTACTTATATAATAACATATATTATCTTAAAAGCGCTTTTTCAATTGCATCCAGAGTCCGTTCATTTTCCTCAAGACATTGATCAACGACCGCTTCGCTGCTAATATCGTTTGCCGCCCTTGTATCGGCGCCAAGCTGTACAAAGCATACATAATTGTGAAATGTTTCTATTCTGGCTGCCTGCGTTTTTTCTAAGTTTTGCGAATAAGCTTCACAATCTGCTATATTCGTTTCCTGATATTCCCTTAATATTTTTTCTACCTGATCTACCTGATCGCTTTTTGCCTTTATGATGATCAGTGTGTCTACGTTCGTATCGTTTGACGGACGTTCTGCAAAGAAATCCTCGTACATATCGGAACTGATTCCGTAAATCTGTTCTAAGGAAACTGCATCTATCTTTGAATCGGGCCAGTAGTTATCTCCAAGCATATCAACGACGGCTTCTTTTATCTCCGCCATTGTAATATCTTCCGAATATCCTCCTGTGGCTTTACTTCCCGGCATACCTGTATGACCTAAATGACTGTTGCTGGAACGAAGATCGGTTTCTTGTTTCGCGCATCCGTTCAATATTATTGATGTAACCGCCAACAATAAAATGATCGATTTTTTCAGTTTTGACTTTTTCATAAGCATGACCTTCCTTTTATTTCATTTCTTTGTTATTTCGTAGTTTTTTATATCGGATCATGTTTATATTCTTTACCTATTCATTGCTAAATATTCCTTTTCTGTGTTATACTGGTATTCGGTATTTTCGTATATAAAGTTTGGAAATCTTTCAATTTATGGAAATGATACGGACATTTTTAAGCGTAAGATTAAAATTGATTACGAAACGGGAATGAGGATATTATGAGTATTTTAAACGTAGAAAATTTAACCCATGGTTTTGGAGACAGAGCCATTTTTGATCATGTATCTTTTCGTCTTTTAAAAGGAGAACATATAGGGCTTATCGGTGCAAATGGAGAGGGAAAGTCTACTTTTATGAATATGATCACAGGTAAGCTGCAGCCTGACGAAGGAAAGATCGAATGGGCGAAAAATGTGAGGGTAGGATATTTGGATCAGCATACCGTTTTGGAAAAAGGTATGACGATCCGTGACGTTCTGACTTCCGCTTTCGGGTTTCTTTTTGAATGGGAAAGCAGAATGAATGAAATCTGTGATAAAATGGGGGATGCGGATGAAAAGCAGCTTGACGCTTATATGGAAGAGCTTGGTACGATTCAGGATCTTTTGACTATGCATGATTTTTATATGATAGACGCTAAAGTTGACGAAGTGGGCCGTGCGTTGGGACTTACGGAGATCGGATTGGAAAAGGACGTTACCGATTTAAGCGGAGGCCAAAGGACAAAGGTGCTGCTTGGAAAGCTTTTATTGGAAAAACCGGATATCCTGCTTTTGGACGAACCTACAAATTATTTAGATAAAGAACATATTGAATGGTTAAAGCGTTATCTGAATGACTATGAAAACGCTTTTATATTAATATCCCATGATATTCCTTTTTTAAACAGCGTGATCAATCTGATCTATCATATGGATAATCAGGAATTGAACCGGTATGTGGGCGATTATGATAAGTTTATGGAAGTTTACGAAATGAAAAAATCCCAGTTAGAGGCCGCTTATAATAAACAGCAAAAAGAAATTGCGGATTTAAAAGATTTTGTAGCAAGAAATAAAGCCAGAGTATCTACCAGAAATATGGCAATGTCCCGTCAAAAGAAACTGGACAAAATGGAAGTTATCGAACTTGCCGGAGAAAAACCGAAGCCGGAATTTCATTTTAAGGAGGCAAGGACTTCAGGCCGTTATATTTTTCAAACGAAAGATCTGGTCATCGGTTATGACGAACCTTTATCGAAGCCTTTAAATTTAGAAATGGAACGGGGAGAGAAGATTGTCCTCACCGGCGCTAACGGAATCGGTAAAACGACGCTGTTAAAAAGTATTTTAGGGCTTATCAAACCTCTTGAAGGAGAAGTGGAGCAGGGAGACTATCTGAATATCGGTTATTTTGAACAGGAAATGGATCAGAATATAGAAACTACCTGTATAGAAGAGATATGGAAAGAATTTCCCGGATTCACACAGTATGAAGTACGGTCCGCTCTCGCTAAATGCGGACTTACGACAAAACATATTGAAAGTAAAGTAAAAGTATTAAGCGGCGGCGAACAGGCTAAAGTACGTCTTTGCAAATTGATCAACAGAGAAACGAATATTTTGCTTTTGGATGAACCTACCAATCATTTGGACGTAGATGCAAAAGCGGAATTAAAACGCGCTTTAAAAGAATATAAGGGAAGTATCCTTATGGTCTGCCATGAACCTGAGTTTTATGAGGGTCTTGCTACCGATACATGGGATTGTACAAAATGGACGACTAAAGTCTGGTAACTTATCATACGAAGGTGAAAAAAGAAAGGATGATGATTGATTATGGAAAGTTCTGTTGTTATGAAAAAGGGAATCCCCGGAAGTACGTTAAAGATCATAGCTATTACAACTATGTTCATCGACCATATCGGCGCCGTGATATTCGAGCGTATACTGACTGCAAACGGATTTTATCTGATCAATATGAATGATGCGCAGAGTTTTTCAGATTTTATGGATAAGAACGGTACGGTTTTTATATTGGATACGGTTTTTAGATTAATAGGGCGTCTTGGATTTCCTATCTTTTGTTTTCTTTTGATAGAAGGATTCCTTCATACGCGGAATGTGTGGAAATATGCTTTCCGTCTCTTTTTATTTGCTATTGTTTCCGAAGTTCCTTTTGATCTGGCATTTAGAAGTTCTATGTTTTCTATAGGTTATCAAAATGTTTTCTTTACTTTATTGATGGGGCTTTTGGCTATTACTTTGATCCAAATGGCAGAGAAAAAATTATCCGCCAATAAAGTCCTGCAATATTTACTTATCGTTCCGATAACCGTTGTATTTATGCTGATTGCAGGTTTTTTACGTTGTGATTACGGTTCCATGGGCGTGCTTACCATTGTGATCATGTACCTTTTCCGTAAGAGCAGAATTTGGGAAATGGCAGGGGGATGCGCCGTTTTAACTTGCATGAGCCTTTCCGAGATCACTGCGTTTATTGCCTTGATCCCGGTTTATAAGTATAACGGAGAAAGAGGATTGAATTTAAAATATATATTTTACGCGTTTTATCCTGTTCATTTGCTTCTTTTATATTTGATCACTCATTTTTTGGGAATTGCAGATGCGTTTAAGATCTTTTTCTAATACTGCAAAGCCGGATTCACCCGGCTTTGCATAAATGTGAAGAGAATTTCTAAGCCTGCTGCCAAATTTCATTCGGCATAGTATTATCTTGTCGGCATTTGGAAATTCACCAGCGCTTTGTTTAAATAATCGTTAAAAGGTTTCATGATCCGGAAAAGTTCTGCGGCTTTTGCAAGAAAAGATTCCGCGTCTTTCAATTCTTCGTCTTTGACCGGATATTCCAGATACCAGCTTTTAAATTTTAAATATTCTGCCTGAGGATGTTCTTTTTCATATCCTGCGGGAACATTTTTTAATGCCGTCCCCTTTACGACAAAGTATTTTTCAAATTCCGGTTCATGTATGATTTTTTCCCATTCTTCACCGTTTCGGGCAATATAATCCCGTATCATTGTCGTTGCGTCTTTAAACATATCTGCAAACAGTCCTCCTCCTAAAAAGGATTGATCGCCGGGTTTTATCATAAGATAATATCCCACAGGAACAGGTAATTTTCCTTTAGAGGAAATATGGGCGCGGAATGCAGGGTTATAAGGTGATTTGTCATGGCTGAAGCGAGTATCTCTGACAATTTTAAACGTAAGGTCTTTCGGATCGTTATGTAAAATACTGCCGTCAAATTTTCCGATCTCCAGCATTAAAGTCCGTAAAAAATTTTCAAATTCGGCGTTTGCCGTTTTATAACTGTCTTTATTTGCGTGATACCATTCGCGGTCATTATTCAGGTTCAATGCTGATAAATAATCGATAATTAATTGTGTATTCATAATCTGTTGTCTCCTTTATGATTTTTGTATAATGGAAAGCTGGGTGGAATCTAAAAATTCCTGTATCATATTTTTCGTTCGTTCAGGTGAGCTGTAAGGTTTACAAAAAGAAAAATCCTGTGAGAGATCGTCAATGTCTTCCATAGCGTTTTTTACATCCAGCATAGTCTGGACAGGGATTTCCGCAGCCGTCGTATAATCTGTCTGCAACGGATTTATTCTATGGTTTTGTATCGCATAATTGACTCTGTCTTTGCATTTACATTTACCGTTTCCATATTCTCCACAATACTTTCCGAGAAAATCCGCCATTTTTTTGCGTACCCGGGAAAGCCGTTGACGATAGGTTTCGGGAGTCATGTCCAAAATATCTCCTGCAATGCGGCTGTCGATCTTAAACATAGTACCCAATATAAAAATACATCTGCTTTCTGTATCAAGACATTGCAGCATCACATTAGTACAGGACATTTTCAATTCTTCCGCCAAGATATCCTTTTCCACATTCTGCGTTAAATCCGGCACATCTTGTATTTTACCGTTTTCTATGTCGTCCCCATAGTATTCGAAGCTTAACGGATAGCGGGCGAACATATGCTTCTTATAATTTTTCAGATGATTGGCCGCAATACTGAATACCCAGGTTGTAAATGAGCTTTCGCCCCTAAAGGAAGACAGATGGGTGATCATTTTCAGTAAAATATCCTGTGTGGCATCTTCCGCATCTGCAAAGGTACCAAGCATCCGCAGGGATAGGTTAAATACAATATCCTGTACGCTGACAATCAGCGTTTCAAGCGCTTTTTTGTTTCCTGCAGTAGCTTGATCGATTAAAATTTGTATTTCTTCATTCGTTTTTTTATTCATAAATTTTACCTCCTAATAAATGAGACAACGTATTCTTGTATGTGTGACAAAAAAATGTATTCTATTTTTCTTTATTATTTTAGCATGTGGATATCATAATTTCTATTTTGTATTTTATTATGTATGTCCGTTTCAAAATAAAAGGCTTAAATCAAATTTTTTAAAAGAATTGAGAAATCGAAAAAAATCTGTTACCATAAAGGATGTAAGATAGGAAGTACAGGCGGAAACTGATAAAAGACACGGATCAGAGAGAACAGTAAAAATTGTTTTTGGAGTTTAATCAATGAAAATAGTAAAAGCGGTCGTATTTGATATGGACGGGGTTTTGTTTGATACGGAAAGGTTATATAAAGAAAGTTGGAATCTTGTCGCAAGGGAAAGACATTTAGAAAAGATCAATGAAGTATTGGAAAAGTGTATCGGCGTGAACAGGCAAAGTACGGTCAGGATCATAAAAGAAGCGTATGGGGAAGATTTTCCTGTTTCGGAGTTTATGGATACCTGTTCCAAATTAGCAAAGGAAAAGATAGAAAAAGATGGTATTCCGGTAAAGAAGGGAGCAAAGGAACTGCTTGAATTTCTGAAAGGAGAAAATTGTAAGATTGGTCTTGCATCTTCTACGAGAAAGATCAGAATAATGGAAAACTTAGAATGGGGCGGATTAAAAGATTATTTTCAGGTTATTATCGGCGGCGATATGGTAGAGCGCAGTAAACCAGATCCGGAAATCTATCTATGCGCCTGCAAGGAACTTTCCGTTGAACCAAAAGAAGCTTATGCGATTGAAGATTCTCCAAACGGAATCCGGTCCGCCCACAGGGCGGGAATGATGACTATCATGGTCCCTGATCTGATAAAACCTGACGAAGAAATATTAAATTTTGTCACAGTTTGTAAAAATGATCTTATAGAAGTAATAGATTATTTTAACGCTTAAGTTTGTATGGAAATTTTCATTCCGCTTTAGCGGATATATGTGCGCTGCAACGCGTAGATGGGAGCAAGTATGAGAAAAATTTTAATTGTGATCGATATGCAGAACGATTTTATAGACGGTACGCTGGGTACGGACGAAGCGGTAAAGATCGTAGATCCTGTGATACAGAAAATAAAAGAATACGATATCCAAAATATTTATGCAACGAGAGATACCCACGGAGAAGATTATCTTTCTACGCAGGAAGGGAAAAATCTTCCGGTAGAGCATTGTATCAAAGGTACGGAAGGCTGGGAGATCAGAAAAGAGATCAGGGAGCTTTTAGAAGGAGCTGTCATTGTGGATAAACCTACTTTCGGAAGCGTAGAGCTTGCTCATATGCTTTCAAAAGAAAGGGAAAAGGAAGAACTGGAAATCGAACTTGTGGGACTTTGTACGGATATTTGTGTGGTATCCAACGCACTTTTATTAAAAGCGTCGATGCCGGAAACTAAAATTTCCGTCGATGTTTCCTGCTGCGCCGGAGTAACGGTAGAAACCCATAAAGCGGCGTTAGAAACGATGAAAATGTGTCAGATTTCACTGATTTCACATTAAATGAAGGAAACCTTTTATAACAATGGAACGTTTTTATTTTTTGTATAACGGAAAGAAATATGAATATCAATTAATAAAGGGCCGAAGAAAAAGTCTTTCTATTTTGATAGAAAAAGCCGGTGGGATCATTGTAAAAGCTCCCCTTTATTCTTCCGCCACGGAAATTCAAAAATTGGTTGAAAAAAAAGCGGATTGGATCGTCAAAAAGACAGAACAAGCGGTAGAGCTTGAAAAAAACAGGCCGGCGCATCATTATGTAAATGGTGAAACCTTTTATTTTAGGGGAAGGCCCCTGACGCTCAATCTGATTGTCAACCAAGACAGAAACAGGATCATGGTAAAAAAACAGGCTGATACTTTATTGATAGTTTCCCCTGTGTCGGATAGTGAAACGGTCAAAAATGCGGTCGTGAAATGGTATAGGGAGCGGGCTAGAGAAGTTTTGCAGCAAAAAGTTTGTTACTTCCAAAAATTTATCGGAAAAAGCGTCGGGGATATACGGATCAAGGAACAAAAGAGCAGGTGGGGAAGCTGCAGTGCAAAAGGCAATCTAAACTTTAATTGGAAGATCATTATGGCAGAGGACGATATGATAGATTATCTTGTAGTACATGAACTTTGTCACAGACTGCATATGAACCATTCCAAAGAATTTTGGGAGAGTGTGGGAAAGTTGATTCCCGACTATAAGACAAAAGAAAAATGGCTGAAAGAAAATGGAACGCAATTGGATCTATGAATCCCGCAGCGTTCCATTTCTTATAAAAAAATTAAAAATTGACTTCTATCTCGTTACTTTCCGGCGTTATGATCGTATCGTTACCTTCCGTTATAACAGAACCTCCGTTCACGGAAACTGCCTTCACATTGACCAAGCGTATGGTGAAAGGTTTTGTGCCTTTTGTATGGATAGAAAGTTTACCGTCTTCGTTTTTCACATTTACAGACAGATCTACATTTTGTTTCATATCGTACACAACGGTAGAGGCTTCTTTTCCTTCCTGCAAAGCATAAATGCGTACTTCCGCTCCGTCTGCATAATCGTAATCCGGCCTGTCGTCATGAGCGCCCATAACGATAATGGAATTTTCACGGACCATAAGAGGGATACTCAGATAATCATGTTTTTCCGTGATCCATTCCCCGCCGCGCTTACTTTCTCCGGTAAAGAAATTGGTCCATATGCCCTTTGGCAGATAATATTCCGCCATGCTTTCGTCGTTAAAGATCGGGGCTACCAGCAGAGAATCGCCTAACATATATTGCTTATCTATATAATTACAATTCTTATCTCCGGTAAATTCCAAAACCATTGCCCTCATAGTGGGAATGCCGGACTTGGAAGTTTCTATCGAAGTTTTATAAAGATACGGCATGAAACGCGCCTTTAATCTTGTAAAAAACCGTACTACATCTACGGCTTCTTCATCATATACCCATGGAACGCGGTAAGAGGTACTTCCGTGCAGGCGGCTGTGTGAGGATAAAAGCCCGAACGCCACCCACCTTTTGTAAACGTCCGCCGTAGAAGTATTTTCAAAGCCTCCTATATCGTGCGCCCAAAAACCAAATCCCGACATCATCAGGGAAAGGCCGCCGCGCAGGCTTTCTTCCATGGATTCATAATCGGACCAGCAGTCGCCGCCCCAGTGTACCGGAAATTTCTGGCCGCCTACGGTGGCGGATCTGGCAAATAATACCGCCTCCCCTTTGCCGCGTTTTCTTTCCAGTAATTCATAAACACATTTATTGTAAAGATAAGTATAAAAATTGTGCATCTTCTTTGCGTCGGAGCCGTCAAAATATACTGCGTCTGTGGGAATCCTCTCACCGAAGTCCGTTTTGAAGCAATCCACGCCCATATCCAAAAGTACTTCCAATTTATCCTGAAACCATTTATAAGCGTCAGGATTTGTGAAATCTACCAAAGCCATACCCGGCTGCCACATATCCCACTGCCAGACGTCGCCGTTAGGACGTTTCAGAAAATATCCCTTTTCCATACCTTCCGGGAAAAGACAGGATTCCTGACCGATATAGGAATTGATCCAAACGCAGACGTTTAATCCCTTTGCTTTGATGCGATGCAGCATACCGGCAGGATCGGGGAATACCCGATTGTCCCATACAAAATCCGACCAATGAAATTCCTTCATCCAGAAGCAGTCAAAATGGAAAGTGCGCAGAGGAATCCCTCTGTCCAGCATACCGTCAATAAAACTCATGACTGTCTGTTCGTCATAATTGGTAGTAAAGGAGGTGGAAAGCCACAGTCCAAAAGTCCAAGGCGCAGGAAGAGACGGCTTTCCCGTCAGATCCGTATAATGTACCAAAGCCTCTTTCATGGTAGGCCCGTTAATAAAAAAGTAATCCAAATATCCGCCCTCTACGGAAAATTCAGCTTTTGTAACCTGTTCCGTTGCAATTTCGAAAGATACTTGTTCAGGATGATTTACAAGAATACCGTAGCCTTTATTGGAAAGATAAAAGGGAATATTTTTATAGGACTGGTCGGTGCTTGTTCCGCCGTCCGCATTCCAGATATCGATGGACTGGCCGTTTTTTACAAAAGGGGTAAAACGTTCGCCTGTTCCGTATATCAGCTCTCCTACACCGAGGCTTAACTGCTGGCGCATATAAGTCTCTTCCAAATCCCCTTTATCGTAATAATCGCCTTTCCAGTCGGTTTTCATAAGCGCAAGATCCCTTCCGGCGCTTTTAGAGATCTCCTTGCCGTTGCGTTTATAGATCATAGACCAATTCTGCTTTCCAATTTCCAGTGATAGGCTGCCGCTTTTTATCGTGATGATTTCTTCGGATTCCGTAACTTCCAAAGGACATGTTTCCGTAAGTTCAAGTTCAAATTCGGGGCTTTTTTTCAAAGCGCCCATATGATGATAGGTCTGCAGACGGAGAATCTCCGGTGCAGGGGAAGTGATGACTAAAGTAAGATTAATGCCTCCTAAAGTATCTCCCCGTTTTGTGATACGGTGTGTCGGCGCACAAATAGTAACTTTGTCTTTTTCCGTTTTTGTAAAATAAGCCTGCTGCGGCGCAAAACATTCGCAGCCTTCTTTTTGTAACCAGCATCCGTTACTGAATTTCATGGTAAATCTCCTTTCTGATCGAAAACCGGCACATTGTAAGCCCGTTTATAGTAAGCCCATTATATGAAATAGGAAAAAAGTTGTAAACGGTACTTTTTTGACTTCAAATACGGAAACAATTACAGAAATTTTTTTTAATTTTTTTTGAAAATTTTGTAAGAAAATGGGGTTTTCATTCGTATTACTATATAGGAAGATAAATATTTTATTTTCCGGTTTCAACATGGTATTATTAAAAGAAATATGTAAATATAGGGTAGAAGGAAAAATAGTGACTTATGTTAATTTGATAACAAAAGATGAATTAAAAAAGTACGCAGATAGGAGAAATTATGAGAGATAAAAATAGTGGAAAGATGATTTTCACATTAAGATCACATTATAAAATTTCTATGGAAAAGTTAGCAAAGGGCATTTGTTCTATTACTTCATTATCAAGATTTGAGTCTTGCGAAAGGATACCTGATAAGTTATTGTTGGATGCTTTACTGCAAAGGCTTGGAAAGTCCTCAGATAAATTGGAAGCGATCATGACAGTTGCGGATTATAGATTATTTGTACATAGGGAAAAGATTGAGGAATGCATTATTACGGAAGATTATAAAACAGCGAAAGAGCTTTTGTCAGAGTATGAAAAAAAGCATAAGGCAAAAGAACCCGTACACATGCAGTATATATTAAAAATGAAAGCGATCTTGTGCGAGCTGGAAGAAAGAGACATAGAAAATAGTAGAAGATATATTGAAGAAGCGATTCGCGTTTCCATGCCGGAAGGTGAAAAAAGCGCCATAGAAAACGCATTATTATCAAAATCGGAAATACAGCTTATTTTAATGAAGATCTATTACAATGATTCGGAAGAAGAGGACGAAGAAACTTTGGTTCTTTTAAAGCAGTTGAATCATTATGTAAGATGCCATTATACGGACGAGGAAGAACTGGTAAAAATTTACGCTAAGATAATCCGGGTAGAAGCAAAGATCCTGTTGAGAAAAGAAAATTATGAAAAAGCAGTCGAGGTATGTGAATCGGCATTGGCGCTGCTACGGAACAACGGAGTATTACTGGATTTTGACGAGATATTATCCATGTTGATAGAAGGTTTAGAGCATACAAAAGATCAGTCCCGAAAGCTGCAGAAGATGAAGAAATGGGAAACGGTATTAAGCGGTCTTTATAAAGAATATGAAATCCTCCGGCCCAAGGGAAGTATGAAACTACTGATGGAAAACAGTCAGTGCGAAATATTCTTACTGAATGAGATCATTAAAAAAGGACGCAAAGCGAAAGGTTTATCTCAAGAAGCTTTAAGTGAAGGAATATGCACGCCGGAAAATCTTTCGGCGATAGAAAGCGGGAGGAGAGCGCCAAATATTAAGAATTATGGTAAGATTTTGGAAAAGTTAGGCGTTCACAAAGGTTACTATAACAGTTATCTGTCCGATGAAAAATTTGATATTCAGGAATATAGAAGAGAATGTAACAGATTGATGTATTTCAAAAAATATGAAGAAATTGAACCTCTTCTGAATAAAATCGAAGAAGTGATTGATATCTGTATACCGGTCAATCACCAATATATTTTATTTAATCGAACAATGCTCCAATATTATAGAAAAGAACTATCGGAAACAGAAGCGTTGAACAATGCAATTAGTGCGTTAGAATTGACTATGGAATATAATGACGGCAACTTTAGGACAGATTCCAGTCCATCGCAGGAAGAGGCTAAAATTCTTAATTTTATCGGCATTATATATAGTATTATGGATAAAAAAGAGATAGCGGTTCAATTATATAAAAAAGTATTGCAAAGTTATGAGGCAAGCAAAGTATTAGCAAAAGGGCATTATATTGGAAAAAGTTTGATTATGGGAAATTTGTGTATGTTTTTAGAAGAAATAGACGAAGTCGAAGAAAGTATGGAAGTAGCGGAAAAGGGAATCAGACAAGCTTTGAAATGTGGAAGGATTACAATGCTACCAGTATTTTTAACAAATCAATCCTGTTGTTTAGAAAAGAAAAGCGGAAAAAATAAAAGATCTTGTAAACAATATTTAGAACAGGCCTTTTATTTAAGCGCTATCGTAAATAATGATTATTTTAAAAATACAATTAAAAAACATTATTTAGCATACTTTGGAGATGTTGATGAGATCATTGATTAATTCTAATTATGATTCATTTGTTATCATAGTAAGCGCCTAGTTTGGAACCAGGCGCTTACTGCTGAGTAACTTTTGACTTTTATATTCACTTATTATTTGAAAAATAATTTCTTTGTTTTTTCTACAAAATCCTGATCATCGTTTATAAGATCGATCATGATTCCCGTTGCCATGCCTTGCGTATATTTTGAAGTATTGACAACTTTTAAAAATTGTTCCATTCCCTTTTTTATAATAGACTTCAAAGACTTATTATAATCTTTATCAATGTAATGATAATCATCGTCCTGATAATTGGAATGATTGGAGATTGTGATTTCATCTCCTCTATGCTTTCTTATCTGCTGATAAAAATATTTATATTCTCTATGGTATTTCTGTTCCATATGTTTATTTGTCTGTTGGATTCCGACAAATGCTTCAATCTGTCCTGTATATAATTTATATGCTTCATTAAGCGCCGCTATATCTTCCTTCAAATTCAT
The DNA here is from genome assembly GCA_910579805.1 of uncultured Lachnospiraceae bacterium. GTDB lineage: Bacteria > Bacillota > Clostridia > Lachnospirales > Lachnospiraceae > RGIG3002. The sequence goes on from CAJTWM010000003.1 coordinate 170,454, forward strand.
ACATTTTAAGCCAATCTCATCATAAGAGAGCCAACGGTCGCCTTCTTTGTGTTTTTCAACCAGTCTGTTATAAACCGTTTCATACGCGCTCATTGCAGATACCAGCCAATCTTTTACGTTTAAATTAGCGCCGTTTGCATTTCTTTTTTCTAATTCCTGACCGCCGGTTTCTCTCAATTCACTCCAAAGATCCCGGATAACCTGCATTTCTTTTGAACCGTCTTTCACAACAGCTTTTTCCAGCTCTTTTTCAAACTGATCTAATGTATTTGTATAAGGTGCATTTCCCAAACCGGACTGATCCAAGGTTTTTCTTAATGCGAAAAATCCCTCTTCTGAAATAGATACTGCAACTGCTTCTCCATTTTTTAAACCTGCTTGCGGGTTTACCAATTGTTCTTTCTTTGATACAGATGTTTTTGCTGTATCAAGTACATATGTATTAGGATTATATTCGGGTTTTTGAATTTCCATATAGTTGTCTCCTTTTATCACTGCACTAAGATGGTTAATAGGTTTTGGACAACTGTAGTGTCGATCCCTGTATCTTTTTCGTATACATGGCAAGGATACAGGGATTTGCAAAACTGTCGGAAAACTTTAAATTCATTGCTGATGACTATAGTGTTTATTTCCTCATCATAATGGAATTCCTAAAGAAGTGGGGAAATACGTTGCATTTTTTATAAAGAAATATTAAAAATAATTCCAATTAGGCTCAAGAATAGAATAAGTTGACACAGATCCTGCCGGATTTTCCGGATCCATGCCCGGTAAGAAAAATCCAAAAATAAGTATCGCTGCAAATAAAGTTGATAAAATTTTCTTTTTCATAGCTGAAACTCCTTTTCCTTTGTTTATTATTGTATTGATTGGTTACAAGATAACTCTACACATTTCATTGAAATAATCCCATGAAGTATTTGGAAAAATTTGGATTTTGTGCTTTATTTTTTATGAAAAATTAAAAAAATTTTAAAAAATAGAAATTTTTTCCGCATACTTCATGTTCATATTTGAAAAAATAGGTTATTATCACATTGTTGGATATGATTACTACATACACCACAATCATAAACAACATAAAACTCCCACCAAATTGCATCAAGAAGAGGGAAACTTGACGCGGAAGAAAGGCATTTTGAATGACTTGCACACCATTCAAAATGCCTTTTTTCTTTGTATGGATGAGAAATAATTCCCAGTGGATAAAATTAGTAAAATAAATACATGAAATAGATATAAAAAGTAAATTGCGGGATAGGCGTCCGGATATTATAATCAATGTAACAGAATGGCAGAAAATAATTTTCTTCTTGATCTTTGCTATATGAAATATACAGACGGGAGTTAACGTGAAAAGAATCAAATTGTTGAATTGGGTGTCCGGAGTAATAAGCAGGGCAAAAATAAAACGACAGCTATATATCGTGTATGTATTCGCCGTTTTTTTGCCGATTGTAATACTTGGAGGGTTTCTTTTACTTTATACGGCAAAACTCTTAACTAATTACCATGAAGATCTTATGGAATCCGATAATTTAAGGGTGAAAACGATCTTATTTGAGATCACTACACAGGTCTATAATATATCGGAAAATATTTCTTCCAATGCGGTACTCAGAAATGTCTTAGCCGGCGAGTATGCGGAAAAGAACGATTTTCTTACGGCGGCGAACTGGTATTATGGCATGGATGATTATATGAGTAATTACGCGGAGATCGAAGCGATACAGATATATACGGATAATCCGCATATATATGCTTATAAGCAATATATACCGGTGACAAATGAAATAGCGGAGACGCCATGGTATCAAAAAGCGATAAATCAGTCCAGTGTTTTTTGGGTTCCTGTGAAGAATATTGATGTGCATGGAAATGAGTATTGGAGTTTATGCCTGATCCGTAAAATCCCGCTTGTAAATTCGGAATATCATAGCGTGCTTGTTATAAAGCTCAGTGATAATTACTTTAGGACGAGAATAGAAGGCAATGAATATGTGGTCATGGCATCAATAGACGAAGAAGGATGCTTTTATAGTTCTATGCGGGATTTTTACGGTAAAAATCAGGAAGTGGAGATCGATTTTGAAGAAGATTATTTTTCTTATACGGGAGAGGAACATATAAACGGAAAGAAATACCTTACTTCTGTTTCTACGATGCATATGTACAAATCAGATTCTAAAATATATATTACAACCGTAGATCTACATGCGTATGATAATATAAAAAGTATTTTGTGGACATGTACATTGATTCTTGGAGTAGCCATTGTCCTTCCCGGAATTTTGATTCATTTCTTTACGGGATATTTTACGGGGCGTGTGAATACCCTCCGTGCGGAGATGCATAAAGCGAGTACGGAAGATTATGATATTATTCCGACTTTCAGGGGACAGGACGAGCTTTCAGAGGCATTTGCAGATTTACAGACTATGGTGCAGATGATAAAAGAAAAAGACGCCAAAATGTACAAAGCGATGATCAATGAAAAAGAGCTGTTAAACGAACAGCAGGTCATGGAATTTAAAATGCTGGCAAGCCAGATCAATCCTCACTTTTTATATAATACGCTGGAATCGATCAGAATGAAAGCGTTTACTGCAGGGGATAGGGAAGTGGCTACCGCAATAAAACTTTTAGGAAAATCCATGAGATATGTGCTTGAAAATACGGGAACTGCTTTTACTACATTAGATAAAGAGCTGGACTATATTGAAACTTATATCACAATTCAAAAATTAAGATTTGGAGACAGAGTGAATTATTGTCTGCAGGTACAGGAAGATTTGGAACTTGAAATGTACAGAATACTGCCATTGCTGTTACAGCCTATTGTTGAAAATGCGATTTTGCATGGGTTGGAGGAAGGGGGAGAAAACGGGCAGATCAATGTCTGTATATCAGCGGATGAAGAAAATCTCCACATTGTTATTGAAGATAACGGGAGGGGGATAACAAAGGAAGAATTAGAAAAGGTGCGTAAAAAGTTGAATACGGAAAACCCTGAATTAAAGACAAGCATAGGTCTTTATAATATTAATGAACGCATCAAACTCTGTTACGGAAAGGAACATGGAATACGCATTGAAAGCGCGGTCGCAAAAGGAACTGCAGTATTTCTTGATCTTCCGTTGTCTTTTGTGGGACAAGAGTAAAAATTTGATGACAATAAAAAGAAAAGGAGAATAACGAACATGATACATAAGATCATACCAATGGAGACAAAAAATTCATCAAAAAACGCGAAACTGACCACTTATATACTAGATCATTCAGAGGAAATCGGAATCGTAAAACGTCCGGCGATCGTGGTCTGTCCGGGGGGAGGATATGAGTTCCTTTCCGACAGAGAAGCGGAAATGGTAGCGCTGCAATTAAATTCTTTCGGATATCATGCAGTCGTTTTACGCTATTCCGTTGCACCGGACGCGGTTTATCCGACAGCGCTCATAGAACTTGCAAATGCAGTTTCCTTACTTCGTAAAAATGCAGAAGAGTGGCATATCGATACAGAGCGTATTTTGGTACAGGGATTTTCGGCAGGAGGCCACCTTGCAGCAAGTTATGGTATGTTTTGGAGTGAAAAATTTATAGCAGAGGAATTGTGCGTTCCTTCGCAGGAATTAAGGCCTAACGGGATGATTCTTTGCTATCCGGTCATCACTTCGGGAGAATATGCACATAGGTCGTCTTTTGAAAAACTTTTGGGAGACAGATATGACGAACTGGTGGAGAAAATGTCTTTGGAAACGCAGGTAAATGAAAATACTCCGCAGACGTTTCTTTGGCATACTTATACTGACGACTGCGTACCGGTGCAAAATTCCCTGCTGCTGATCGAAGCAATGTTGCAGAAAAAGATTCCGGTGGAATTTCATATGTATCCGTCCGGCGGACATGGCTTAGGACTGGCAAATAAAACAACGGCGAATCCGGGCGGTTACGGAGTACAGAAAAACTGTGAATCCTGGATGGGACTTTTAAAAATATGGCTGGAGGATAACTATCCGATCGAATTAGTTTAGTATATACATAGGTTCTTTATTGGATTGGAGGCATACTGTATTTGATCCCCATGCTATATTGAATCAATATTATGGAGAAAAGGCTGATGGGTAAAAAGACCAAAGTTTGGAACAAAGTAATAAGTATGGTGGTTGTCTTATCATTTATGACGGGGATGTTTGGATGTAGCAGCAAAGAAAACGAAAAATGTCCGTATGATGAATTTATCGTTGTGGATGTATTTGATGCTCTGGCCAATTATCAAGGTATTCAGTCGGGATGGTTTGCGAAGATCGTAAAAGAAAAATTTAATATGGAGCTTAATATCATTGCGCCAAATGTAGCAGGCGGAGGCGCTACTCTTTTTGATGCCCGTGTGGCAGCAGGAAATATGGGTGACTTGATTATTTTTAGTGCGGAGAATGGCGACCTGCGTGATCTTGTCAATGCCGGTTTAATACTGGATATGAGTACGATGTTTGCAAATAAAGGAATTATGCGCTATGAAAATGCGATAAGGGCATTAAATGATTCTTTGGATAATACTGCTGTCTATGCGGTTCCCTCCGAAATTTCTGCTAGTCCCGCTACAATTTCCAGTGAAGCATTAGATTTAAACTATGGATCGTATTTGCGATGGGATATTTATGCGGAGCTTGGTTATCCGGAGATACATACATTGGAAGACCTGCTGCCAATTTTAAAACAAATGCAGGAAATGCAGCCTTATAGTGACAGCGGAGAACCAACGTATGCATTCAGTTTTTTCAGAGATTGGGATGCAAACTTAATGAATGCCGCAAAGCAGCCTGCCTGTTTCTATGGATATGATGAATATGGTTTTATATTATTGAAAGCGGACAGCTTTGACTATCAAAGTGTGATCGATGAGGATTCTTTGTATATACGGAATCTTAAATTATTTTTTGAAGCAAATCAAATGGGATTGGTAGATCCGGATTCCGGCGCACAGAATTATAATACGGTATTTGAAAAGTATGAAGATGGCCAGATATTATTTTGCCCGTGGCCCTGGCTGGGACAGGCGGCATATAATACCGAAGAGCATACTTCACAGGGAAAGGGATTCATGATCGTACCTATTTCGGATTTACAGATTTATTCTTACGGATGCCGGCCGGAAGGGAATACGAAAACGGCGATTGCAATCGGATCCGGTGCACAGGACCCGGAACGGCTCGCGGATTTTATTGATTGGCTTTATTCGCCGGAAGGGATTATATTAAACAGTGCGCAGCCAACTACGGATTCTTCGGCAGGGCCGGAAGGCCTGACATGGGAAATGACAGAAAACGGGCCGGTGCTGACTGAATTCGGGAAGGATGCGCTGATCAGTAAGAAAACGGTCATGATGCCGGAGGAGTATGGGGGCGGTACATGGTTTGACGGTGTGTCTGTCCTAAATTATAAAGCGGTAGTTTTAATGGATCCTGATGAAAACGGATATCCTTATGCCTATAAATTATGGGATTCGGTACGTTCCCTGCAGCAAAATGCGCTTTTTGATGATTGGAGTCGATTTATGGATGCGCAGAGTAGTATCGAATATCTGAAGAAGAACGATCAGATTGTTATTTCGCCGGGATGCAACTTTAGTGAACCTATAGAAACGCTGGAGGTTACAACTGTCAGAAGTCAATGTAAGTCTGTGATTGTTGATTATTCTTGGCGTATGGTTTTTGCTAAAGATGAAGCGGAATTTTATTCTCTCTTAAAAGAAATGCAGGATACGGTAATCAGTCTTGGATATGAACAGGTACTTGAGGCGGACATAGAAAATGCAAAAGCGTATCATGAAGCGCGTATGGCTTCGGCGGAAAAATACGCTGTGATGGAATAATGTTTTAGATTGGAGGAAAGCGATGATAGAAAATGAAAAGGTAAAAAAGATTCTTTACGGAGGGGACTATAATCCCGAACAATGGCCGGAGGATACATGGGAAGAAGATATGCGGCTTTTAAAGCTCGCACATATCGATGTAGTGACTTTAAATGTGTTTAGCTGGGCAAGTCTGCAGCCGGACGAAAATACATACTGTTTCGAAAAGCTGGACAAAATCATGGAGCTTGTGAGGAAACACGGTTTAAAGGTATGCCTTGCTACTTCCACCGGCGCACATCCGGCATGGATGGCAAGAAAATATCCGGATATCCTGCGCACGGAATTTAACGGAATGCGCCGTAAGTTTGGCGGGCGTCATAATTCCTGTCCGAACAGCCCTACTTACCGTAAATATTCGGTACGTTTAGCAGCCAGACTGGCTGAACGGTATAAAGGCTATGAAAATATTGTCGCATGGCATATTTCCAACGAATACGGGGGAGAGTGCTATTGCGAGAATTGTGAGCGGGCGTTCCGCGTGTGGCTAAAGGACAGATATAAAACGATAGACGAATGGAACCGGGCATGGAACAATTCTTTTTGGGGGCATACCATGTATGATTGGGAGGACGCGGTGCTTCCGAATATGCTGAGCGAACATTTTGCCTCTGACAGAACGATGTTTCAGGGAATATCTTTGGATTACCGCCGTTTTAATTCCGACAGTATATTAGAGTGCTGTAAATTGGAGTACGACGCGCTGAAAGCGGTTACTCCGGACATTCCGGTCACTACCAATATGATGGGTGCATATAAGGCATTGGACTATCAGAAATGGGCAAAAGAACTGGACTTCGTTTCATGGGACAATTATCCTTCCAATGAGGATTCTGCGGCGTCTATCGCATTCCGGCATGATTTAATGAGAGGGGTCAAACAGGGAAAGCCTTTTGCATTGATGGAACAGACTCCCAGTGTGACAAACTGGCTGCCCTATAATGCCCTGAAGCGTCCGGGGGTCATGAGGCTGTGGAGTTATCAGGCAGTTGCCCATGGTGCGGATACGGTTATGTTCTTCCAAATGAAACGTAGTATCGGCGCCTGTGAAAAATATCATGGCGCGGTGATCGATCATGTAGGAAATGAAAATACAAGGGTATTTAGAGAAGTTGCCGCTTTAGGGGCGGAACTGGAGGTTTTAGAGGATCGTATCCTTGGAGCAAGGACGCCTGCTAAGGCGGCGATTTATTTTGATTGGGAAAACTGGTGGGCAATTGAATATTCCGCCGGACCCAGCGTTTCCCTGCATTATGTGGATGAGGTCTTAAGGTATTATACGGCGTTTCATTCTTTGAACATTCCGGTCGATCTTATCGGAGCGGAGGATGATCTGGACCCGTACCGGATCGTGGTGGCGCCGGTGATGTATATGGTGAAAGACGGATATGACGAAAAACTGCGCAGCTTTGTGCAAAACGGCGGCAGTTTCCTTACTACGTTTTTCAGCGGATATGTGGATAAAAACGATCTGGTTACGGTCGGCGGGTATCCCGGAAAGCTTCGGGATATTTTAGGGATCTGGGTGGAAGAGGAAGACGCCTTACCCGATGGGGTCACCAATTCCTTTGTTTATAACGGGGTCACCTATCCGGCGGAGCTTGTCTGCGATCTTTTGCATACGGAAACGGCAGTATCCTACTGTGGGTATGAATCGGATTTCTATAAAGGGATGCCGGTCATTACAGAAAACAGTTTTGGGAAAGGAAACGCTTATTATGTCGCTACCGCTTCCAATGAGGAATTTTATAAGCATTTCCTGCAGGATCTGTGTAAAAAGGCGGGGATCGAACCGTCTGTCAATACGCCGGAGGGAGTAGAGGCGGCATGGCGGGAAAATGCAAAGGGTACATTCCTGTTTTTACTGAATCATACGGATAAAGAGCAGGAAGTGGAAATGAGCTTTAACGGTACGGAGCTGATACACCGGTCCGATTATAAACAGGGCGATATCCTTCTGCTGGCGGCAAAGGATGTAGCTATCCTTCAGAAGGATTGATCATAAAATATATTAACGATTTGGCTGCAATGTTTTTCGTTGCAGCCTTTCGTTTTTTCTCCAATGCAGACTAATGCGGGGGCATACGGCGGACGGGAGTTAACTATTGAAAGAAAGGCGGATTTACTGTAAAATAAATGCGGGTGTGCAAGTATAGAAAGGCGATTGTAAGATTTTAAATAAAGGGAGTATATATGAAAACAGTTTTTATAGCTGATGATGAAAATAATATCCGTGAAGGTTTAAAATATATTGTAGATTGGGAAGAAGCGGGGTTTGAAATATGCGGCGAGGCGGCTAACGGGGAAGAGACGCTAAACGGGATCCTGTCAAAAAATCCTTCGTTAGTTTTGATCGATTTAAAAATGCCGAAAATGAACGGTATAGACGTTATCATGCATGCAAGGGAAAGAGGGTATCGCGGAAAATTTATTATTTTAAGCGGATATTCCGATTTTGAATATGCGCAGTCGGCAATGAAATACGGCGTAGACTTTTATCTGACAAAACCAATCGACGAGGACGAACTTTTCGACTCTTTATATAAGATCAGAGAGACGATTGAGAAAGAAGAAGAAGATTCCCAAAATATGCTTCATTTACGGGAAAAGGCTAAAGATGTCATTCTCCATGAGCTGGTGACGGGAGCGGGAAGGACTGAGGGCAGCCGTTTTTCCGATAAAGAGGCGCAGGAAATGCATTTGGATGCCGATATTTATCAGGTAGTTATTTATGAGAACTTTCTCCGTAAGCTGAACGGTCCTGCGTACAGTTTTGCCGATCTGCTCAAGGTTGCCAACAAAGAAAATCATACTTTTGAACATTTTGAAGAAGATCTGAAAGACGTTATTTTATTGAAAGGCGAATATGCCCTTTCCCGTTTTCAGGATTTTCTTTCCCACTATGAAAAAGAACCGCCGCAGAAGGGCAGTCCCCTTGACAGTCTTTTTTTGGCTTACGGCAGTCCCGTGACTTCTTTGGAACAGATCGCCTCTTCTTATAAAGAGGCATTATCGCTTGTGAGCAGGCGGTTTTTCTGCATTCAGGGACAGCATACGTTAGGGTACGACGAGCTGCCGGATATGGAGGCAAAAGAGCAGACTCTTTCCGATATGTCTCTTCAGGATTTCAGTACCAGACTCGTTAATTATTTACAGTCCTTCAACCGTAAGAAAGTGGCGGAAACGCTATATGAACTGGAACAATATTTATATAATGTGAAAAATGATATTTCGGAAGTCAAGCTTTTTTTAACGGATCTTTATCTTCAGATCAAAGAGAAGATGAATTATAGTTACGCTATGGCGAAGATTCCGTTTCCTTCCAATTCGGCGATCATTGAACTGATTGAAAAGCAATATTATCTGTATGAGATTATCCGTTTCTTTTCCGAGCAGTTTGAAATGATTATGAATTCTACCGGAAATCCGTCCAGAGATACCGTGCTGGATGATATTTTATATTATATTGACCATAATTATAAAACCAATATCAAACTGGAGACGATAGCGCCGTTATTTGGTTATAACAGCGCTTATTTGGGCAAGATATTTACGAAATCGACGGGTGAAAATTTTAATTCGTATGTGGATCATATGCGGATCGAACATTCCAAAGAACTGCTGATGGAGAACCGGTTAAAGGTTTATGAGATCGCAGAGCAGGTGGGATATAAGAATGTAGATTATTTCCACAAAAAATTTAAAAAATATGTAGGAATGAGTCCTGCGGAATACCGGAAAAATATTGAAGAATAATGTAGGAAGGAACGCAGATGGATTATATTGTATTTGATTTGGAATGGAACCAGAGCGATACGGGAGAAGAGGAGAATGCGGCGCTTCTTCCTTTTGAAATTATTGAGATCGGCGCCGTTAAATTAAATAACGATAAATCGCTGTCGGACAGGTTTGAACAATTGGTCAGGCCGCAGGTGTATAAGAAAATGCATTACGTTACCCAAAGACTGATCCGTCTGCAGATGGAAGAGTTAGAAAAGGGGATTCCGTTTCAGGAAGCCGTTTCGGATTTTTTGGATTGGTGTGGTGAGGAATGTGTTTTTTGTTCGTGGGGACCGTCGGATCTGACCGTATTGCAGAGAAATATGAGATATTACCATATACCTCCTTTAGGACGGGGACCAATCGCCTTTTACGATGTACAGAAGCTTTTCAGCCTGACATACGGAAATAAAAAATCAAGATACAGTTTGGAATATGCCGTAGATTTTTTAGGAATAGAAAAAGATATTCCTTTTCATAGGGCATACAGCGACGCTTACTATACGGCGAAAGTATTTCGTGCTATCCGGAATGAAAAGGTACTTGGGCATATGTCGTATGATGTGTTTTCACCTCCGGAATGCAAAGAAAAAGAGATCTTTGTCGTTTTTGACGATTACGCCAAGTATATTACAAGGGAATTTAACGATAAAGACGAGATCATAGTGGATAAAGAGGTCATGAGTTCTAAATGTTACTTATGCCATAAAAATCTGAAGAAAAAAATGAGATGGTTTACGCCTAACGGTAAACATTATTATTGTCTGGCCGAATGCGATAAGCACGGGCTTATGAAATTTAAGATCCGCATACGCAGATCCGAAAACGACAAATTATACGCGGTCAAGACAATGAAGTATATCGGAACGGAGGAAGCGGATAAAGTAAAAGAAAAAAAAGAGCATGTAAGAGAACTTAGAAAATTAAAACGGAGACAGAAACATCAGAATAAAGATACAGTCTGAAACCGACCTGAAAATAGTTTCCGGTCGGTTTCAGACTGTTTAATAATCCCGGAAATTTCGGAAGTTCCGGTAATGTCTTCGGTTTCTGCGGAAGTACCGTTTCCGTCTTCTGGAAAAATGATAGTTACTTATTACCGCGCGTAAAATAAAGATTCCTATTAATACGCCGGCAATGCCAAGCACCCAGAAAATAATTGTTTTTACATTAATAAAAATGATATTTTCTCCCGGTTCTTTGACATTTTCCGGTTCTGATTCGTTAACGGCGCTGTCAAACTGGTAAGAAAAAACCGAATCGGTGGCAAGGTCAACGGAGACGTTGCCGATAGCTACGCCGTTGTAAGTATAATTGATCGAAGCAATCTGATTTTCTCCGGTCACATCATAAGAAATGGAGGACTCCACATCTTTCGGATCCGCGGTGTTCGGCAGGATGATATGATCGTCTTTATTTAAAGATAAGATTGGTTTGGAGCTGCCGAAAATATCATTGTTCGTGCTGAAAAAGTTTGCATTGTCGATTGCATATTTTGAATCCGATTCCGCAATATTTACAATTTGGAAATTGCCGAATCCGTAATCGAACAGGTTGATCGTATCTTCGTACTGGTAAGGCGTTTCCTCTTTCAGTATCACGCAGATCAGTTTCATGCCGTTTTTTTCCGCACAAGATACTAAAGTCTGTCTGGAAATGTCGGTATATCCGGTTTTACTGCCTACTAAATATTCATATTCATATTCTCTGCCTTCAAATAATTTATTTTTGCTGTTTTCGATTATGTCTTTTGGCTGGGTATCCGTCGGCTCAAGATGGAGACGCTTGGTACTGGAATACTTACAGAGCAGTTCGTTATTAAAAAAGGCTCGTCCGATCATGGCAAGGTCATGGGCGGTGGTATAGTGATCTTCGTCATGCAGGCCATTGGAATTCATAAAATGGGAATTGGTGCATCCAAGTTCTTCGGCCCGCTTATTCATCATATCCGCAAATCCGTCAAGACTTCCGCCGATCAGTTCTGCAACGCCGTTTGCAGCATCGTTTGCCGAGGCAATCAGAATCGCCTGAAGAGCCTGATCCATAGTGATCTGGTCGCCTACGTCGAGATAGATTTTAGATCCGTCTATCGGGACGCTGAATACCGACTCATTAGACATCGTGATCACGTCGTTAAGGCTTGCCTGTTCCGCGGCGATCAGACAGGTAAGTATTTTGGTGGTACTTGCAGGATATAATTTTTCGTTCATATTTTTTTCATATAGTATCGTTCCTGTATTAGCCTCTAATAAAACGGCGGCTTGCGCGCCGATCGCAGGACCGTCCGGCCAGTTTTCGATCTGGTTGCTTTGAACAGGCATGGACTTTCTGAGTTCGGCCTGTTCTAACATATCCGACGCCTTTACGGTATGCGAAAAAGGCGTAAATCCGGCGGACAATAATAAGGTCATACAGAACACGGATAAAGTCTTTTTTAAAACGTTCTTTTTCATACTAACTCCCATCTGCCTGCTTCAGCAGGCGTATAGATCAGGATCGTGAAATTCCCAATTTCACATTAATTCCCATCTGCCCATATGATACACTATTTTTACCGAAAACCAAAGATAGAATCAAAAAAATTCACAAATAATACAGACTTTTTTTTTCTGCGGAATTGGTGTAAGATAGATTTGTATAAAAGTAAAGCAAGCCCATATAATAGAAAGGAAATACAAATTTTTATGCGTCTTAGAAATGTGACCGGTTCTGATGAGAAAATTGCGGCGAGTAAATATGTGATAAAAGAACCGGAGACAAAGAAAGGAAGATGGAGCGGCGTTTTCGGAAACGCGGATCCGGTCCATATTGAAGTAGGGATGGGAAAAGGACAGTTTATCCATGGCATGGCAAAAGAAAATCCGCATATCAATTATATAGGTATCGAAAGATATTCTACAGTGCTTTTGCGGGCCATCCAAAAGATGGAAACAGAGGAATTGCCTAATCTGTGCTTTTTATGCGAAGATGCCAGGAATGTCACAGAGATTTTCGCGGAAAATGAGATAGACAGGATCTATTTAAATTTTTCCGATCCATGGCCTAAGGACAGACATGCAAAAAGAAGACTTCCATCCAGACAGTTTTTAGACCGCTTTGGCCGGATCCTGAAAGAAAACGGAGAGCTGGAATTTAAAACGGATAATAAAGCGTTGTTTGCATTTGCACTGGAAGAGCTGGAGCCTGCAGGCTGGGAAACGGACGCCGTTACTTTCGATCTTCACAAAGATGAGGAGATGGTAAAGGGAAACATCATGACGGAATATGAAGAGAAGTTTTCCTCCATGGGCAATCCGATATATAAATATATCATTCATAAAAAGAAAGATGTATGACCGTGTCGGTATGGAAGACAAAGCAGTTTGATCCATAAAATAAATGACAGAAAGGAAAGGGTTAAAGTATGGAGTACAAATTTACAACGGCAAATTTTGAAGAAGAGGTATTAAAAAGCGAACTTCCGGTATTGGTTGATTTTTATGCGGATTGGTGCGGCCCGTGTAAAATGATGGGACCGATCGTAAAAGAAATGGCGGAGGCTTATGACGGGAAGATGAAGATCGGAAAACTAAATATCGATGAGGAAATGGATATTGCGCAAAAATACCGTGTGATGTCGATTCCTACTTTTATGATCTTTAAAAACGGACAGGCGGTAGAAACGGCAGTCGGCGGTATGCCGAAAAATGAACTGGAAAACAAGATCAAACAGGCGCTTGCATGATTATGCGGCAGGAGCAGGGCAGATATGGAAAAGATCAGGCTGCGGGCAGCAGGGCAGATGGATGCAGAAGAACTTTTCGAGTGGAGAAATGAAGAAGAAACAAGAAAAAACTCGTTTTCTTCCGAACCGGTACAATGGGAAAACCATTTGAAATGGCTGGAGAAAAAACTTTCAGATAAGAATTGTTACTTTTATATTCTGACGGACGGCTCCAAGGATATGGGAACGATCCGTTTGGACGTAGAGCCTCAGACCCGTCAGGCAGCGGTCAGTTATAATATCAAAAGTTCCTGTCGGGGAAAAGGACTTGGCGGAAAGATTCTTTCGCTTGCGGAACAAAAGCTAAAAGAGCAAGAGGGAGAAATTCCAAAGAGAATAGAATTTCTAAGCGGAAGCGTCAAGCCGGAAAATAAAGCGTCCGCAAAATGTTTCTTGAAAAACGGGTATATGGTGGTGAAACAGGATATGACAGAGATCGTATACCGGAAAAAATTATAATAGAAAGGCGCTGCAGAGGAATGATAAACCCGGCGGCGCCTTTTGTAATATTTTAATGGATGTATGTTTTAATTTGATACGATATTTACATTTATCTGATATTTTAGTTCGTATAATTGTTGGTACGCTTCTTTCCGTCCTTTTACAAAGGCGCTGCGGATTGGATCAGTTATTTTTTTATCGCGGAGTCTTGCGGTCAATAAGGGCGAAAAACGTTTCCCTTCCAAGGCAATGGCATCCTGCACCGCCTCGTCGAATGTTTTTCTGACTCCTGTATAGAGCTGGGAGGAATGGGTTACATTTTCCAGCCAGTCAATCAATCCAATCAGGTCTACCATCTGCCGGTATGGGGACTCCAGACGTTTGAAAGAACTTGGGTATCCGCGCGAGCCGTCATACCATGAATGGTGGCCTAAAGCAATATCGGCATAACGTTCCGTAGAGGCGTGTTCTTTTAAGCGTATTTTCCCCATTACCGTATGAAGGTGCGCCATTTCATATTCCTGATCAAACCAGTGCCTTACCGTGCGGGTATAAAGGCTTACAAAATTAATTTTTCCTGCGTCATGGAGGAGACCACACTCCATTGTATAGTCCAGTACGTCCTGTTTCTTTTTTTCCGCGTCTTGTATTTTCTGAATAAAATCAATATCGTCAAAAAACGTAGGCTCTTCATTCATAATGATCTCGGCAAGTGTTTTAGCAGCTTTTCCTACGACATAGGAATGCACATAAATACTCGATGCAAAACGAATCATCATTTTTTTCAGAAACGTTCCATAAGAAAGGCTGTTTTCGGTTTCCAAAAAAGTAGAAGCCAACTGACTGAGATGAAAGAAAAGTTGTTCGTTTACGTTGGCGTCAGGGAAAGCGATAACATAATCCCATATCCTTTGATAAAGACTTTCGATATATTTTTTACGGTCCTGCATCCGTTCCGGATATTCCCGCAGATACTGACAATAGAATGCAGGCAGGGAAATAAGGCCATACATGCTTTCCATAGAGAAATCCGCAGGATCCGCGGCATCCATCAGGTTTTCCATTCTGGTGAGAAAACTGTCTATGGTATCCAGTCCGCAGTGATATTCTATGGCATAATAAGAAAAAGTCGAGCGGACAGAAGGTTTTTTGTTTTGTTCTTCCGCTTCTTGGATCTGTTTCCCGTAAACAATATAAACGGAATCCATAATATCGGCTATATCCTGTGAGGTCATATTGTTGTTACGGCTATGGGACATACTGGAGGCTATTTGCTGATGAGTCATATAAATATATCGTTCCCATGGAAGTTCGGGGGTTTTTGCCTGATAGTCTTTATCCTGTAAAATCTGCAGGGTCAGTTTTCCCAAGCGGATCTTTTCACCGGAAGATCTGAACTGGCCCAGAGCCATATTGGCTCTGGAACGCAGTATGTATCCTTTGGTTTCGGAGTCCTCAATCTCATCATAGTATTTTAAATATGCCGCCGCTTCTGCAAAACAAAGACGCATTTTGGACATATATTTTTCGGTTTCCGAAAGATCCAGACCGATCATCTTATTACAGATATTATGATGTCCGATCCCCAGCCAGTATAATTCCCGAATGATGCCGTTCCGGTCTTTCGCCAGCCTTGCCCGGCTGAGTAATGCCTGATGTACCTGACAAAACAGTTCTGCGTCCAGTTCGTTGCGTCCGTCAATGAGGTTAGCGGCAAATTCCTGCAATTCTTCCAATTCCGTTTCCTTTGCTTCAAACATATGATCCAGCAAAGGAAATAAATGATTTCGCAACAATTCCATATTGCGCTCCACGATCTGTTCTACCCTTTGTTTTGTCAGGGATAGATCATGTAAGTATTCTTCAAAAGACTGGGTTTCTGATTTTTTTCGTGCTGTCAGTACAGAAATCCCTTTTAAATTGGCAATATATTCTTCCTGATATGGCTGCATGATTCGTTCCTTTTTCTCTTAATCCCATCATTTTGTTATTTTAACCGTGTACGCAGGATTTCCTGCAGACGTTCCACATCTACCGGTTTGGATAAATGTTCGTTCATTCCTGCCTCTCTGGATAAGCGGATATCTTCTACAAATGCGTTTGCCGTCATAGCCACGATCCAAATATCTTTTGCATCCTGTCTGGACATGCTCCGTATCTGTCTGGTGGCTTCATATCCGTTCATAACAGGCATTTGGATATCCATAAAGATCAGATCGAAGTACTGTTCCGGCGACGCTTTGAAAATTTCTACTGCCCGCGCTCCGTTTTCCGCTTCTTCTACCTGTATTCCGATCAGGGATAGCAATTCTATGGCAATTTCTCTGTTTAACTCATTATCTTCTACTAACAGGACACGGTATTTGCTGTAATCTATTTTCTTCCCGGCATGCGTTTTTTTGTCGGAATGGCCGTTACCGATCAAATCGGACAAGATCGCAAACAGCCTGCTCTTAAAGAGGGGACACGGAACAAAAGCGTTTACGCCTACGCGCTCCGCGCGGTATTCGATCTGCGCCCAGTCGCCTTCCGAAACCAGTATGATCGGAAAATCCTGCCCGGCAAGCTGCCTTACATGGGCGGCCATTTCCAATATGGGGATATCCGGCAGTTCCTGACCTAATAGCATGGCGCATGGCATACGGTCTTCGTATTGTGCTTCTGTCAACCATGTAACGGCGTCCAGACCGCTTTTTATGCGGATCGGCTCTAAGCCGCCCTCTTGTAAAAAGCCTGCTATCTGTTCCGCGCGGTCGTCTTTTTCTTCTACGATCAATACGGTCTCTCCCTTGGGCAGAGCCAGAGTTTTCTGATCCTGAGACGCAATATGTATGGGAATGGATACACGGAAGACGCTGCCCTTTCCTTCTTTGCTTTCTACTTCAATTTTTCCGTTCATGCGGTCCAGTATGTTTTTTACGATCGCCATACCAAGTCCGGTACCCTCGATCTTGCTGATGGTAGTATTGCTGACTCTTTCGAAAGGTAAAAATATTTTTGTCAAAAATTCTTCGCTCATGCCGATCCCGTTATCCTTGCATAAGAAATCCAGCCATACGGTATCTGTTTCTGACTCTCTTGGAGAACCGGTTTCTTCCAGATGCTGAGAGATCTTTACATGTATATTTCCTTCCGTCTGCGTATATTTTATAGCGTTTCCTATAATATTTACCAGAATCTGGCGCAGGCGGAGCGGATCGCCCAAAAGCTGTTCTTCGTAGATCTGTCCGATCTCCATATGGAAACTTTGGTTTTTCTGGGCAGCCTGCGGGCGGATAATAATGGTGATATCGTGTACCATATCTGCCAGTGAAAATTCTTCTTCGCTCAAGGTAATACGCCCGCTGTCGATCCGGGACATATCCAGTACGTCGTTTACCAGACTCATCAGGTGGGTGGAGGCTGTCTGGATCTTTTGAAGGCAATCCTGCACCCTTGATTTTTCATCGATATGGGAAAGTCCGATGGACGTCATACCTACGATGGCGTTCATCGGGGTACGGATATCGTGGGACATATTGGATAAAAAGCTGCTTTTTGCCTGATTTGCCGCCTCTGCCGCTTTTAGTGCGTCTTCTAATGCTATATTCATCTGTTCCAGCTTAGAAATACGCTGCATACGGTTTTGGGCGGTATCCAGAATCCAAAGCTCATGATCGTCGTCAAGCCTGACCGGCACCATTTCCAAACCGTTTATTACTCGGGTCGGATCCGTTGCAAGCAGTTCTTCGTTAGTCAGGCCCGTCATGGCGCATGCCCTGTCGTCGGCGTATAAGATTATGAGTTGATTTCTGCTGTTCTGTTCTACGACAATATATCCCTTATTATCTTTAATACTGTTGTTTTCCATATTTTCCATTTGCAAACTCCGTTCCCTATCATTTATAGAATTATACCATATCTTTTTAAAAACAACCATTTTCTTATACGAAAAAATCTCCAAAGCTATAGAATATACATATAACCTTGGAGATTTAAAAATCGATGCGACAGGATTTGAACCTGCGACCTCTGCGTCCCGAACGCAGCGCTCTACCAAGCTGAGCCACGCATCGATACTTTAAAACAACCATAAAAAATGATACAATAAAAATATCAACTTGTCAATTGGTTAATTGATAAAATAATGGAAATCAAGTAAAATATATTTTTGTTTCTTATAATTTATGGATCATAGGAATGATAAGAAAGGAAAATTGGGAAATAAAGGATATGAAAAAGGATTTGACACAGGGCAGCGTAACAAAGACTTTATTATTGTTTTCGGGTCCCATGATCTTGGGAAATCTTTTGCAGCAGTGTTATAATATCGCCGATACGCTGATCGTGGGGAAATTTTTAGGGCCGGATGCGTTAGCGGCGGTAGGATCGGCTTATACGCTGATGACTTTTTTAACTTCTATCATTATCGGTTTATGTATGGGCAGCGGCGCTGTTTTTTCAGTGTATTTTGGTAAGAAGGAAAAACAGCGGATGAAGGACAGTATAGCTGCTGCGTTTTTGTTTATCTTTTTAGTAACGGTGGCGATGAATGCGGTGATATTTGCCGGACTTCATCCGATCCTTCGTATGCTTCAGGTACCTGCGGATATTTATGGTTTGATGCAGGAATATGTGTGGATCATTTTCTGCGGGATTGTTTTTGTATTTCTTTATAATTATTTTTCATTTCTTCTGCGTTCCGTCGGAAATTCTGTCGTACCCCTCGTTTTTTTGGGAGCTGCGGCGGTTCTTAACATCGGACTGGACGTTTTGTTTGTAATGGTGTGGAATAGGGGAGTCGGCGGCGCGGCATTTGCCACGGTTCTGGCGCAGGCGGTATCGGGAATCGGGATCGGCGTCTATGTTTGGTTCAGGGAACCGGAGCTTCGTCCCGGGAGGAAGGAATTTTCAATAAAAAGAAATATAATGACGGAGGTCATGCGGCATTCTGTGGCGGCGTGTATCCAACAGTCCGTTATGAATTTTGGCATTCTGATGATACAGGGTCTGGTAAACAGTTTTGGCACGGCGGTTATGGCGGCGTTTGCGGCGGCGGTGAAGATCGATTCCTTTGCGTATATGCCTGCGCAGGAATTTGGAAATGCCTTTTCTCTTTTTATTTCCCAAAATCACGGCGGAGGAAAAAAAGAGAGAGTCAGGGAAGGGATCGGACAGGCCGCAAAAATTTCCGTGTGTTTCTGTCTGGCGGTTTCTGCGGCGATCTTTTTATTTGCCCCATATCTGATGCAGATTTTTGTGAACGGCAGGGAGACGCGGATCATAGAGATAGGCACGGAGTATTTAAGGATAGAAGGGGCTTTTTACTGTGGGATCGGTTTACTGTTTTTGCTGTACGGATTTTACCGGGGTGTGGAAAAACCGGAAATGTCTTTGGTACTTACGGTGATCTCTTTGGGAACGAGGGTAGCCCTTGCTTATCTTTTGGCGCCCATTCCGGCGATAGGTGTGAAAGGGATATGGTGGGCAATTCCCATCGGCTGGTTTTTGGCGGATGCAGCAGGAATGATTTATATGAGGCATAAAAGGCTTTATGTGCGGATGGATACAACAGGGAGCGGCCATGAGACGGCCGGCAATGGATAACAAACGGGTAACATATTAGGAATATATAGGAATCAGACCGGAACAGGAAGGGGGAGCGCATATGTGCGGAGAAGGCGGAGTACAAGAAAGAGCAGGGGGAGAGGCGCGGCGGCAGGTCAGGGCGCAGCTTTTGGAATTGGCGGATCCTTCCTATCGGCAGTTCAGTTCCAGACTACTGCCCGGAACGGAACGGATTCTGGGCGTCAGGCTTCCTCTTTTAAGAAAACTGGTAAAGCAACAGTTAAAAAAAGACTGGAGGGCTTACTTGGAGGAAGAGGGGCCGGCTGATGATCAAGAATTGTTTGAAGAGATTATGTTTCAGGGGATGCTGATCGGGTATGCGCCGCTTGGACTTGAAGAGAGATTTTCGTATTTGGACCGGTTCATCCCGAAGATTGATAACTGGTCGGTGTGCGACAGCGTTTGTACGACCATGAAATTTGCAAAAGAGTATCCGGAGGAGACTTGGGATTTTCTGCAGAAATATGTCCATGGCGGGAAAGAATATGGAATCCGTTTTGCGGTAGTTATGTATATTTATTACTTTATCAGAGAGGATTATTTCAGGGAAGTATTGAAGGAACTGAATGGGATCGGA
This sequence comes from uncultured Lachnospiraceae bacterium, assembly GCA_910579805.1. Classification (GTDB taxonomy): domain Bacteria; phylum Bacillota; class Clostridia; order Lachnospirales; family Lachnospiraceae; genus RGIG3002. Next base: position 190,536 of record CAJTWM010000003.1, read on the forward strand.
CATCCGGCATATTATGTTAAAATGGCGGTTGCATGGGCAGTTTCTATGTGTTATGTTTTTAATACGGAGGAAACGGAGGCTTTTTTAGAAACCTGCGGGCTGGATGACTTTACTTATAACAAATCCATACAGAAGATCATAGAATCCCGACAGGTGGACCGGCAGGAAAAAGAAAAGTTAAGAGGCCGGAAACGGAAGTAACGGGGGGACTAACCGTCCCATATTTAGGAAAATAAGAAAGAGAAGAGGATAAGGTATTGAAAGCAAAGCAGTTTGGGAAAGGGTATTATAAAACATTTAGGGCGGGCATTGAAAGAGAATGGGTGACGACAAACGGCGTAGGCGGCTATGCGGGGAGCTCGCTGATCGGCGCAAATACAAGGAAACATCACGGGCTTTTGATTGCCAGCCTTCATGCGCCGACGGAACGTTTTATGGTCTTGTCTAAGATCAATGAAACCGTCAGGGTAAACGGGAAGGAATATCGTCTTGCCGCAACCCAGCGTAAGGGCGGAATCTATGAAGAAGGACAAAAATATCTACAGCGTTTCATTTATGATGAACTTCCTCAGTTCATTTATGAAACCGAGGGGATCTTCCTTACTAAAACGATCAGTTTTGAGTACGGGAAGAACACGATTGCGGTGGGATATGAAGTTGTGAACGGTATGCATGAAACGGAGATCGGCTTTGTGCCGCTGTTTAATTTTAGGGATCATAATAATGGAAGTGAAGAGAAAGATTTGGTATTCGATACGGATCTGAAAGGTCAGACCTTGTCTCTGATTCCTAAAACCGTTCAAAATCCTGTAACGATCCGGTTTTATGCCAGCGAGGGGATATATGAGGAGAGGAAAGAGATCTACGATAGGGATATGGAGCTGCAGACGGAGATCGATACGGGAATGTCCAGCATCGACAATAATTTTACTCCCTATGAAATAAAGATCAAATGCAGGCCTTTTGAAACGAAAAAGTTTTCTTTTATCTGTACGATAGAGGAGGATTTTTGCAAGGATGCGTTTCAGACGATAGAGGCGAACCGCAAAAGGATCCGGAACCTGATCAAAAAGGCGGACTGGAATGATGATTTTGCAGATGCACTGGTTCAGGCGGCGGATCAGTTTATTGTGGACAGGCAGTCTACCGGATTTAAGACTGTGCTTGCCGGACTTCCTTGGTTTACCGATTGGGGAAGGGATACGATGATCGCTTTGCAGGGTCTGACTCTCTGCACAAAACGGTTTGAGGACGCGAGAGGGATCTTGAAAACCTTTGCCCGTTATGTACATCATGGGCTTGTGCCGAATATGTTCCCGGATGAAGGGCTTGAACCTCTTTATAATACGGTGGACGCTTCGCTTTGGTATTTTTATTCCGTTTATAAATATTTGGAATATACGGATACAGAGAAGGATTATGAATTTATAAAAAATGAGATTTATCCTACCTTGAAAATCATTGTCCAGAGTTATAAAACAGGAACGGATTTTTCCATTTATATGGAAGAGGACGGTCTGATCCATGCAGGCGGCGGTTTCGATCAGGTAACGTGGATGGATGTGCGGGTAGGAGAGTGGGTAGTGACTCCAAGGCACGGAAAACCGGTGGAGATCAATGCGTTATGGTACAATGCGTTGAAAGTGATGGAAGAGCTTGCAAAAAGATTTGAGGATACGGGAGAGCCGGCGGAAGAATACGGTAAGCTTGCAGACCGGGTCAAAGTTTCGTTTTGTGAACGCTTTTGGAATGAAGAAGCGGGCTGTCTTTATGACGTAGTAGACGAGGAAACGATAGGAAATGGAGACGTCCGGAAGGAAAACAATCCGCGGGGGAACAATTCTCAAAAGGCGGTACGGGACAATGCACAAATCCGTCCCAATCAGATATGGGCGGTTTCCCTCCCCTTTACCATGCTGCCGTTAGAAAAAGAAAAACAGGTCGTGGATACGGTGGCGGCCCATTTATATGCCAGTTATGGTCTGCGTTCCCTGTCTCCGGAAGACGAGGCATATAAAGGGATCTATTTTGGGGAACTGCATGACCGGGACGCGGCCTATCATCAAGGGACCGTATGGGCCTTTCCTTTAGGCGGATTTATCAGCGCTTATGTAAAGGTATATGGAAATACAAAAGAAGGCCGTGCAAATGCAAAGAGATGGATCGCACCGCTGGAAGATCATTTGACGGACGGCTGTATCGGTTCCATCGCGGAGATATTTGACGGGGACGAACCCCATATCTCAAGAGGGTGTTATGCTCAGGCATGGAGCGTGGGCGAAGCTTTGAGGGCATATACGGAAGATATTTTGGGTGGTAAAGCGGGAATGAATTTTTAAATGGATAAAGTATTAGGACAGATTGGAAGATAAGATAATAGAAGAAGGCGCTCTAAAAGTTACTTTGTAGTTTTTAGAAGCGCTTTCTTTTTTAAATTTTTTATATTTAATAAATTAACTAAAATATTTTAGATATTACTTCAACTATAACCTTTCTTATCAAAATTCATAAAATGAAAACTAATTTAGCAATTTATAAAGTAAAAAGTTGAAAATCTAATTGACACAAACAAAGATTCATTATACATTATAAATATCAAGTACCGGTTTTCGAATATCAAAATATAAATATTGCACAAATTGACTATGTTTTTGAAAAACATTTTAGTAAATTTTCGTTGCAAAGATATTCCTAAACTATTTTAGAATTTTAGAAACAGGAGGTAGGAATGAAGAAGAGAATTGTAAAAAGAATGTTAAGTACTGCGCTAGCAGCAAGTATGATTCTTGGCAATGTCGGACTTCCGCAGGGACTGGGGGAAGTCCGGGCGGCGCAGACCGATATTGACAGTATCATAGCCGGTAAGACGGAAGTTACCGATGATGAAATCAAATCTTTATATCGGGATATGTCTTATACGCCGCAGGCAGTGCATGATCCCTCTGTTATTAAGGGGAGAGACGGCAGTTGGTATGTGTTCGGGTCGCATAGGGGAGTCGCAAAGACAAGCGATCTGCAAAATTGGACGTCCGTCAGTATAGACGGACTTTTCGGAGACGGAGAGGGTAAAGTACTTGATGCGAACGCGGCTTTCTCCAACAGCTTATTTACGGGAACGATTCAGGTGGCAGGAGCTGCAGGGGTATCCTTATCGGCAGAAGGTCCGGCAGTCAAGAATGATGCGGCAGACGGTCAGGCAAAAGAACCTGTTGCGGAACCGGAGAAAGACGAAACGGAGCAGACCACAGAGAGTCCGGAAGTAGCTGAGAACGAGACTGTACCGGCACCGGAGCAGGAGCAGCCTTCCGAGACGGCATCAGAGCCGGAAACGGTTTCTGAGAGTGAGACGGCAGCAGAACCGGAGAGCATTTCAGAAGAAGGGACGACTCAGCCGGAAGGAATTTCGGACGGAGAAGCAATGCCGGCAGAAGGAGTTATTGCGGAATCTGTTGAAGAGAATGCGCAGGCAGGTATGGAGTCCCTTTCTTCGGAAGAAACAACCTCTTCGGAAGAAAATCTCTCGGGGGAAACGGCTGTAGAGTCTGAAGGAACGGTTACGGACGACAGTGCAGCGTCAGAGCCGGAAACAGAAGCGCCGGTACAGGAAACGGTATCGGAAGAGCCGGTTGCAGAAGCTCCGGCAGAGGAAACGGCAGAACAAGAAGAGTCTTCTATAGAAGAATCCATAGAAGTTCCGTCAGAGTCTGCAGCAGATACGGACGGATCTGTAACGGCGGATGATGAGGCAGATACGGCAGTTGTAGCAGCCGACGAAGAACCCATTGTAAATGAATTGGCCGGAAATACGGTAACGTTCGGCAGTTTTGACGCGGGCGCATGGTGTACGGCATCGGAAGGATGGACGATTCTTTCTAATAACGGCAGTAATATGTGGGCGCCGGATATCATTTACAATGATAAAATGAATAAATATTGTATGTACCTCAGCTTAAACGGGCAATATCATAATTCCGTAGTTGTTTTGCTGACATCGGATAGCATTGAAGGGCCTTATGCATATCAGGGACCTGTTGTATATTCAGGATTTACAGCGCAGGAGAATGTGCCGACAAACTACAAAAAGACGGATATCAAGTATGTATTAGGAGAAAATGCTGAACTGCCGGCAAGATATCAGCAGATTACAAATGTAGTTACAAATGAAAACGGTAAGATTACCGATGCAAAAAACGATTGGGGAGAGCAGTGGCCTCATGCCATCGATCCGGTGGTATTTTATGATGATGCCGGAAATCTTTGGATGATCTACGGTTCCTGGTCGGGCGGTATTTATTCGCTGCAATTGGACGAGAATACCGGACTTAGGGATTATACGGTAACTTATGATAGCGATTTTGGCAGCAAAGGACAAAGCGTGACCAGCGATCCTTATTTCGGTAAGAAGATTGCGGGCGGTTATTACAACTCGGGAGAAGGTCCTTACATAGAAAAAATCGGAAATTATTATTATCTGTTTATGTCTTATGGATTTTATGCGCCGAACGGAGGCTATTCCATGAGAATATTCCGTTCCGAAAATCCGGACGGACCCTATGTGGATACCAATAACATCAGTGCGATTTATGATAAGAGTATTGCTAATTTTATAGCGTCTTATGCACAGGATGTCAGTCAGATCGACACAAGGGGAATGCGCCTTATGACCTATTACAAATGGGATCATATGTCAAAGGGCGAAGTGGCGCAGGGACATAACTCCGCAATTGTAGATGATAGCGGCAGGGCGTATGTCATTTATCATACGAAATTTAATAATAATACGGCAGACCATGAACTTCGTGTCCATGAATTATTCCAAAATAAAAACGGATGGATTCTTGCTTCTCCGTTTGCCTTTGCAAATGATGCGGCATTAAATTATGACGCAGCGCCTACGGATGTCGCAGGCGACTATGAAATCTTAATGGGAGATTATTCTCTTGGTTATGATAAAGACAGCAGTAATGGCGATCAGGGAGGAAACTACACAGGTCCACTTGCGGAAATCGTTACTTATACACTGACTTCGGACGGTAAGGTTAAAAAAGGAGAACAGGAAGTCGGCGCGTGGAGCGTAGAAAACGGAAAAGCGTATGCGGATCTTACAATCAACGGAAAGACCTATTCCGGTGTTTTTGCCGAGGTGACAAAGGACTCGGCGGGCATTAAGACTTTATGCTTTACGGGTGTAGACGAAACGACAGGCATTACCTTGTGGGGTGCAAAAAAATTAAGTGGTAAGACATTGATCGCGGATAATGTTGAGAATCCTGCTTTTGATGTGCCGTCCAAGGTTTATGGCAGCTTTGAACTTCCTTCTGAAGGAAATGGCGGAGCTAAATTATATTGGAAGTCTTCCGATACGACGGTAGTTGCGGACGACGGTACGATAGCTGCATTGCCGGCAAATGATACGGATGTAACCTTTACCATGACAATGGTAAGCGGGGATTACTATTATCAAAAAGATTATACTGTGAAAATTGCAGGACAAGACAGTATGGGGGACGGGAAGTATTTAGTGGGAACGGCATATAAAGACAATCCGCTGTCCCTTCCCGATGCTACAAGGCCGTCTATGCCCAACCCGTTCTATAAAACCAATACTTACGGTTTGGAATTGTCCGGCGGCGTCAGTATAGAATTCGATGTAAAGCATACCGGAGAGATTAATGCGCTTGGTGCATTATTTGCTTTTAACGACAATGCAGGCGGTAAGCTGTATTTTACGCAGGCTTCTTATTTAGGATATAATGCGCTTGGCGGTTACTATGATGCAAATTTGAATGATTATAAGCTTGTAAAGGATTATATCGGAGAAGCGATCGCGGCAAGCGGTAAGGATACGGCGCATGTTTCCATTCATTTAAATACGACGGGTTTTGAAGTTTTTGTAGATGAGAAATTGGCATATGACCAGACAATCCTGACTACGGAGAACGGCGCAGCAACCCTAACGGATCATATGAATGTTTTGACATGGCTGCAGTCTTCTGCATCAACCTTATGTATGGGGTATGGCTCATGGTGGGATGCAGAACTTGCAAGCGCAGCGATTTCCAATATGGAATTTTATGTGAATCAATCCAATGACGAGGCGGTAGTAGACGGCGTTATTGCGGCGTTGACAAAACAGATGCCCGAATCTACGATGACGGATATCAGCCTGCCGGTTGAAGGGGCATTTGGGGCGGCGATCAGTTGGCAAAGCTCCCATCCGGATATTATCGGGGCGGACGGAAAGGTGACCACGCCGGGGAAAGAGACGACGGTAACCTTAACGGCTACGGTAACGAAGGGACAGATTACAAAAACGGCAAAATTTGACGTGGTTGTAAAGATTCCCGCTACATCCAATGTGGTGTTGGAGAGGGAGCTTTTGGAGATTACCTCTTCCGATCAGATAGAAAGGATAGACAACCCGTTCTTTGGTAAAAATTTGGATTCCTTAGTTGTAGATTATGACATTATTTTTTCGGAAAAAGCTGCAAAGAACGGATGGGACGGTATTTTTGCCTTTTATAATTCAGAGACAAACGGAAGAGTCTCGTTCCAGACCAATCCTTATATTTGTTTAAATGAATTTTTGCCGGCGGGTCAAACAAATCCTTGGCTTGATATTAACAAGCCCGATAATCCGAACGCGGTGAATATTGCGGCAACTCTGGAAAAAGGACAGGAATATAACGTTAAGATTATTATCAACAAAAAAGAGTGCAGAATTTATTTAGACGGACAGCTTGTAATCAATGCGGATGAAAAAATAATGACCGGCGTGGCGGCAGATTTTGCGGAACTGCTCGATTATGTAGGTAAATGCGATAAATTCTCATGGGGTGTAGGAAATGCAAATGAGGGCGGAACCGCTTTTTGGAACACGGAACTTTGCACTTTAAAGAATATCCGCATCAGCAGTAACGAATACAAATCTGACAGTCAGGAAGAAGTCGTTTTGAAAACCGAACCGACTGTTATGGATAATCCGCTATATGGGAAAAAATTAAACGAAGTAGTGCTTGATTTTACTGTAAATTATGCAGAAGACGCCGCAATGAATGGATGGGACGGATTGCTTTCCTTCTTCCAGCCGTCGACGGGAGCGGCAGGCGGACGTGTAAGTATTCAGACAGCGCCGTATATTTGTTATAATGCAAATGGTGCATGGATGGATATTAATCATCCTAAAAATATGCTTGACGCCGGTATGGAAATACCCGTTACAAAGTTAAGCAAAGGTATGGATTATCATTATTACATCAGCATTTCATCCTCTAAGGTGACGATGGAAATTGACGGAAAACCTCTGGAATTAAATCAGGCAGCTTCTTCATCCACTGTATCTTATCAGGATATTTTGAACTTTATCTCCACCTGCCAGAAGTTTTCATGGGGTGTAACGGGCGAAAACTGTTTCTGGGGCATGGAGAAATGTACTTTAAAGGATGCTTCGGTGAAAGGTTATTATTCCAAAGAATATACGGATGTAGAGGAAGATAACCAGAAGGTCACGGTAACGTTACATTATCCGGACGGTACGGATAAAAAAGAGGTACTGAAAAGGAACAGTAAGCTGAATAAGCCGGAATCTGAAGGAGAAGACGAAAACGGAAAATATATTATTTCGTGGTATACAGACGAAGCCAAAACCGTTTTATACGATTTTAGTAAGGCTGTTACGGGAGATATGGATCTGTACGGAAGCAAGAATTATAATCTGGTTACGGTAACGTTACATTATCCGGACGGAACGACCAAAGAAGAAGTGATAGAAAAGAACACGAAATTTACAAAGCCGGAATCCGAAGGAGAAGACGAAAACGGAAAGTATACGATCAACTGGTATTCGGATGAAGCCAAAACCGTAATGTATGATTTTGAGACGGTAGTGGCAGAGGATCTGCATCTGTATGGAGACAAAAATTACGCTCCGGTCGTTGACGACAATAAGGTAACGGTGACATTGTACTATCCGGCAAAACATCCGGACGGAACGGTTCAAACGGTTACGCTGGAAAAGAATGCAAAACTGCAAAAACCGGTATATGAAAACAGCGATGCGAACGGAAAATACGGAATTAAATGGTATGCGGACGAAGCCAAAACCGTAATGTATGATTTTGATCAGGCAGTCACGGAAGACATCAGCATATATGGCATCTACTATTACTATTATGAAGAACCGGGCAAAGATGAAAACGGCGATGAAATAACCGTTCCGACAGGTATCTGGGTAGAACGCATCGACGACCAGCAGTATACGGGCGCAGCGATCAAACCTTTGATTACTGTTTATGACGGTACGAAGAAGCTGAAGGAGAAAGTGGATTATAAAGTCAGCTATTCCGATAACAAGAAAGTAAGTACCGATGAAAAACCGGCTAAGGTGACGATTACTCCTTGCGGTAATTATGAGAAAGCAAGTAAATTCTCCATTAACTTCAAGATTACCCAGAGAGAGCTTACAAAAGAAAACGTTACGGTTAATTATAAGCCGGAAATGAACGTTAAATATGACAAGAAAAAAGCGGTAGTAGGACAGACACAAAAAATAAGCGTAAAGTTCGGTAAAGTAACCGTTCCGGCAAGAGAGTATACCGTTACCTATAAGAAAGGGGAAGAAACGGTAGAAAAGCTGACGGAAGAAGGAACTTATCAATTAGTCATTAAGACAAAGGATACCAGCAGCTTTGCAGGCGAATTAATCTATGATATTGTCGTAACGGATAAGATTTTGACGAGCGCATTAAAGTTCAAAGTAGCGGCGCAGAATTACAGCGGACAGCCCCTGACCCCGGACGTCACCGTTACTTATAAGGGTAAGAGCGTTGTACCGGAAGGAAAGACATTGGCAGATCTCTTTGACATCGAATATCAGAACAATGTTAATGCGGGCATGGCATCGGTAATCCTGACGGCTAAGCCGGACAGTGATTATTACGGCAGCAAAGCGGTGAATTTTAAGGTAAACGGCATAGAGATCAAGAAAGCGGCTATGAACGGATTCCTGTCTTCGAAACCTTTTACAGGCGAAGCGGTGACACAGGACGTAACGCTGCTCCTGAACAAAGGGAAAGCGGATGAGAGAACCCTTCAGGCAGGTACGGACTACGACGTTACTTACACGAACAATATCAATGCAGGAAAAGCAACCATGACGGTCACCGGAAAAGGCGAGTTCAGCGGATCGGTGAAGAAGACCTTTACCATAGGAAAGATCAACCTGAAGCAGGCGGGTACGGATGTAACGGCAGCCTTTGTTGAAACCGCACAGCCGCTTAAGGTCGCACAGGATAAGAGCGGCGCAGAACCGGCGGTTACAGTAACTTATAAAGGCACGGCGCTTGTACAGGATAAAGACTATAAGGTTGTTTACAGCGGTAATAAGGCAGTAGGAGCTAACGGAAAAGTCACAATAAAGGGAATCGGAAACTATACCGGGGATCTGAAGAATGTGCTTACGTTTGAGATTACGCCGAAAGATATTTCAGACGCATCCATTACGGTTACGGCAGCAGATCTGAAGTATGCCGCAAACGGAAAATACAGGGCAAAACTGACTGTATATGACAACGGTGTGAAATTGGCTTCGGGCGAATATACGGCCGGCGCAATTGAAAACATAACGATGACCAAGAACGAGGCCGGAGAAGATACCCAGTGCGGAACTGCAGAAGTGACCATTACAGGTAAGAAGAATTATACCGGAACAAGGACGGTTACGGTTCAAATCAGAAAGACTTTGGTTTCATCGGCAAAAATAAAAGTGAACGGGGCTTACTATTATGCAAACGGAGCGGAAATTCGTCCGGCACAGGACAAATTGGAAGTGACGATCGGCAGCGGTAGCAATAAAGTGACTTTAACGCCGGGAGTAGACTTTGACATTGAAAGCTACAGTAATAATACCATGAAAGGAAACGCTACAGTGACCATTAAAGGTATTGGGGAATACGGCGGGACGAAGTCGGTGAAATTCAAGATTCTTCCAAAGTGGATGAAGAAATCGAATTAAGGACATTATAAGTGACATAAACATTTAGCTAAATAATAAATATCCGGAAATCTTTATCAGGGTTTCCGGATATTTTATGTGGACGGCACTTTTATGAAAGATCGCTTCTTAACATATTTTGATTTAGTATATTTTTCTTAATATTTTTGTATAGGGAATTTGCTATTCAATACTTTTAATGAATGTCACTATTTCTGCCGCTGTTTCTTCAACGGTTTTGTCTGTATTATCTGTGTAGAACTGGAACTTACCGGCATTCTTCTTAAACCAATTATTATATTGAATTTGCTCTGCAATAAATTCATCACTTCCGCACATTCTCTCTTTTGGCCTTGCCTTTAATCTTTTGATAATTTCTTTATCGGAACAAGTCATCCCAATAAAAAAAGTTGATGTAATATTCTGTGGGACACGAACCACTCCATAGAAATCATATGGATTCATACATGTCACAAAAAGTAAGTTTTTATCATTGGACATTCTTACAGCTTCCGCTAAACAATCATCGCTAAATGCAGATTCATTCTCTGTTCCTGCATAATCCCACCAGTTAATCCCGACTTCATCTGTATCAATACAGCAATAATTGTCTAACATATTATTTTCATTCAACGCTTCTTTTATCGTAGATTTCCCAACTCCGCAAGCCGCACTTAATACTACCAATTTTTTCATAAATATTTACCCCGGAAAAATTCTTATTTTTATACTTGATTATAAAATATTTACCTGCAGCTTGCAACGTATATTTAAAGGCTCTTTTTCAGCGGGTATGCAATTCCGAAAGGAGAGTAATATCATTTACTGCCTTTTTTCAAATATTTGTAAAGTGTGCTTGCTGCAAGGCTTTTTCCTCGCCTTTTATCCGCAACCATCTGTATAGACCGTTTCGGAATGCGGCAGTTTATCTGCATTTGTACCAGTTTTCCTTGTTCCAGCAGCGGCAAGGCAAGGGTTTCGGGAACAAAACCGATTCCGAAATTGTTTTCAATAAGAGGGAGCATAAGGTCTGATGTTGCAACTTCCATATCAGGTTCGTAGTCCACGCCATGTTCTATAAAAAAATCTTTATAGAGACGATATGTAGCGCTTTCCCTGCCCAATCCGATTAAGGAATGATTTCTAAGGTCTTTTAGTTCTAATATGTTTTCACTTAGGGCTCTATACTGCGTTCCGCCTACAATCACTTCATTATAATCCATTATTTTATTGCATGAAACTGTTTCAGAAAGATTAAAAGGGATTGTGACAACGGCAAAATCCAAGTTTCCGCTTATAAGATGCCGTATCGTTTCAGGTGTTGTATGGTTATGAATTTTTATCTTGATTTCAGGAAATTCCAATCGGAAATACTGAAGGGCATTTAACAAAAAAAGGTGTAGCGCCGTTTCCGTTGCGCCTATTTCAACTGTGCCGCCATTAAATGAACCTTGTTTTCCTATTTCTTCCTGCGCACAAAGCAGTTGTTTGTAGGCAATTTCCACATGAGAATATAACCGTTCTCCTTCTTCTGTCAGGCTGATTCCTCTTGCCTCGCGGACAAACAGACGGCATCCTAACTGGGATTCCAACAGTTTCATAATGCGTGTAACATTGGGTTGGTTGCTGCCCAATGCGGTAGCAGCTTTTGTCATGTTTTCATATTTTGCCACATAGTAAAAAATTTTATAATACTCAAAATTTATATCCATATATTTTTAATATGCCTCTAATATAATATATGTATTTTTCGTATGTTATGAAATAGATTATAATACATTCTCAGAAATATGTAAACAAATTCGGGAAAGGATATGATTTTATGAACAAAGATTTAACCGTCGGAAAGGCTGAAACAGTGCTATGGAGATTCTGCCTTCCGCTTTTCGGCAGTATTATTTTCCAACAACTTTATAATATAGCGGACAGTCTTGTTGCCGGAAAGTTTATTGGTGAAAGTGCTCTGGCAGCCGTGGGAAACAGTTACGAAATCACCTTGATCTTTATTGCGTTTGCATTCGGCTGTAATATGGGCTGCTCTGTTGTTGTTTCGCAAACTTTTGGCGCAAAGGAATTTGAGCGGCTGAAAACTGCCGTAACAACAGCCTGCATTTTCAGTGGGGCTGTCTGTATTGCGTTGATGCTTGTGGGGATATGGGGCTGCAATCCGTTGCTTCATCTGATGCGGACTCCGGAAGAGGTTTTCGCAGATTCAAAACTATATCTTGATATTTACATATGGGGACTTCCCTTTGTATTTTTTTATAATATTGCAACGGGAATTTTTTCCGCTTTGGGCGATTCCAAAACTCCCTTTTATTTTCTCGCGGTATCCTCCATATCAAACATAGCAGTGGATATTTTATTTGTTAAAACATTTCGTATGGGTGTTGCAGGCGTTGCATGGGCAACTTTTTTATGTCAGGGAATCAGTTGTATTTTGGCTGTGTTTACGGTATGGATACGGCTTAAAAAAATTATATGTCAGAAAAAACCGTTATTATTTGACAGAGAGCTGTTAAAAAGAATTTTAGTGATTGCCATACCGAGCATTTTACAGCAAAGCTTCATCTCCGTAGGAAATATTTTGATTCAAAGTGTGATTAACGGATTTGGCGCCTCTGTTATGGCGGGATATTCCGCCGCAGTAAAATTGAATAATCTTGTAATTACGTCTTTTACTACAATAGGAAACGGAATTTCAAATTATTCCGCACAAAATCTTGGCGCAGGAAAATATGAACGGATTAAGGAGGGGTTTCTTGCAGGCATTAAAATGGTATGGTGTCTCTGCATCCCTTTCTGCGTCATTTATCTCTTTTTCGGAAAATATCTACTGCTTTTATTCATGGAAAAAGACTCCGGCGCGGCGCTTTTGACAGGCAGACAGTTTTTATGGATACTATCGCCATTCTATTTTGTAGTATCGACAAAATTAGTTGCTGACGGCATTCTCCGGGGAATCAGCGCAATGCGTCAGTTCATGGCGGCTACATTTACAGACTTAATCCTTCGTGTGCTTTTGGCTTTTTTGTTATCAGATTTGACGAAGAGTGCACTTGGTATATGGTGTGCATGGCCCATTGGCTGGACACTTGCAACGGTAATTTCTGTTTTCTTTTACCGCAGAAAAACAAAGAATTCTGTCCATGCTTTTTGAAGACTATTAAATGGGGCAGATTAAGGATAAAATACTTCAATTATATTGATATAAATATTAGTAGAAGGTGATACAGGAGCACGCTGGCGGATGAGATGAATTGTAAATTTTATGTAGTTGAAAAATGACTGGTAAGTTAAGAAACCAAGTGCCGAAAAACTTAGTGTTCAAATGGCACTTGGAATTCTTCATTTTTCAGGTGGCAGAAGAGAGGTAATTTTAATAAGAATCAGCGATTCGTTTCTCTTTTATCCCATAGGTTATGTAATGTTCATATAAAGCGTTTTTATCGTAACCAAACGCTTCTTTCAGATCGGCATATCTGTTGGCATAGGCTGCATAATTAAAATTATCAATCGTTCCGGTAAACGGGATGATTTCGTTTTCCTCCTCTAACCAAGGATTATCGGTATCGACGTCTGTCGGATCCCAGTCTCTGCAGGGAGAATCTTCGGATATTTTGATTGCTGTGGGTTTTCCCAGTTCTCCGGCTTCTTCACTGTCGGAATATACAACGACGGTCGTTCCTTTTTTGCAGTTATCATAGATCCATTTCGCGTCTTCGACAGATAACCTGACGCAGCCTAAGGATGCGCTTTCTCCCAGTTTGTTATATTCTTCCCATTCTAAAGTATCGGGGGAAGTTTCTACATAAGGTACGGAATGGAACAGGATCTTTTTATTAAATCGCACGGCGTACCTGCCGTATGTATTGTCTACCATTCTGCGCCATTCATAATAATCGGAGGTTTGAAAAGTACCTTCCGGAGTGCCGTGGCCTTCCTTTCCGCAGGAGCAGACCATTGCTTTGACGGGAGTCAGAGTACCGTCTTCTTCTTCTTCCATGATTGTGATACAGTTTAAAGCTCTATTTACATAAATTGTATAGTCCGGTCTGGTGTCAATTTCAAAGGTTTCTGTTTCCGCAATTTGTGTATTGGGTAATTCGGCTGCGCTGACGCGGTCAGCTTTACAGGGAAATAATAATATACCCATGCATAATATAGCTGCGATTGAAATCCTGAATTTTTTCATACCGTATTTTCATTCCTTTCTTTTGTTTGGAAATTCTTTCGTATCGTTATTCAATTTTATATTGGAGGGTCGGCGGATCAGACCGCCGGGTCTTAACTCAGCCCTGAAGCCCTCTGGACTGCCTGTCCATGTCTTCAATGACTATATCGTAAATTTCACCTAAGGAAGAGCAATATTCCAATACTTTCCAAGGTTCGTTAGTGTGAAAATGAATTTTGATCAATTCTTCGTCGCCGACTGCCAGTAAACAGTCGCCTTTAAAATGTTCTGTGAAATAGTCGTTGATCTCATCTTCATCAAGATTTTCACCCTCAATTAATAATTGGGTGTCATACTTAAATTCCAGCATTTTACACCTTCTTCCATTTGAATTTTCCCTATATGGTAATTTCTTTACACCAATATATCTATCATAAGGGATAAAATCTGGCTTGGCAAGGTTTATATCTAATGTTAATTTATAATTAAGAACGGTAGTTTGACAGTTGAATAAAAGAAAAATTCTTGCAGGCCCGATAAAGCCTGTATTTTTTTGTCAAATTTTCTTTTATTTTATGTGGCTATTTGTACGTATTTGTGCTATAATAGAGGTATGGAGGATATGCCTTATGAAACTAACTTGTGCCGGATCTAAAAATTCGCCTACTTATTATGTTCAGAAATCTGTCCGTATTGGAGCCAAAACAACTACCAAAACTGTTGAACGTCTTGGCAGCATTGAAGAAATCAAAGCCAGATGTGGTGATATGGATCCCATTGAATGGGCAAAAGAATATACAAAAAAACTGACCTTAGCAGAAAAAGGATCAAAGCAGGGAATTCTTCTCAAATATTCCGCGTCCATGCTTATTGATAAAAATGTCCGCCGTTCCTGCAACGTTGGATATCTGTTTCTCCAGGATATCTGCTG
>CAJTWM010000004.1 GCA_910579805.1 uncultured Lachnospiraceae bacterium
GGAAGCGGTTTAACATAAGCTTTGCACCGGCACAGTTTATCGAAGAACTGATGAAAATTTAAAAATCCGCAATTTAGGATTTGAGTGGGAGTAAACATTCATGCGTTTGTCGTGGGGATATGCGGCGTGACCTTGACAATATTTCATCGTTTGGGAGGAAAGTCATACAAGACGCACTCGTGAATGCTGCGATATTGAAGGGTGACGGCTGGAAGTATGTTGTCGGGTTTTCCGACAGGTTCGAAGTGGATAAGGAAAACCCACGGATTGAAGTTCTGATAAGGGAGGCGGAGTCTTGGAATTAGGAAAAACAATGGGTTGAAACACCTTCGGCGTGGCCGCAAAAGAAACTATCATACGGTTACATATTATATATCACGAAAATATCATAACAGCAGTCAGGAAGGAGAAAAGATGGAACTACTCAGCTTGCAGGATATTGCAGGGGGCGCCCTGCACGAGAAAGTAAACGCAGCCATGCAGAAAGTGCTGGACAATATGCAGGATCCGAACACACCATGGAAGAACAAACGCCAGATCCATATCAAACTTGCTTTTTCACAGAATGAAGACCGGGACGATGCCACGGTAGACCTGTCGGTTGAAACGAAGCTGGCACCGGTATCCCCGATAGTGACAAGGATGTCGATTGGAAAAAACCTTGCTACGGGAGAAAATTACGCAGAAGAATATGGAAAGCAGGTAAAAGGGCAGATGACGCTGGACGATTACCGGGCAGGACAACAGGCAATTGGAAATGACGTGGTGGATACGGATACCAGCGAGGCTGTCGGCAGTGTGGCAAATTTCAGGATGGCAGAAGCATAGGAGGATGAGCATGATAAGAGAAGCATTACAGTACATAGTAGGATTATCACAGGCAAACATAAGGGAGATCGGAGGGCAGGTATATTCAGACAAAGAGCTGAACCGTATCTCCTACAGCCCGAAGGCGGCAAAAATCACGATGAGGACACTGACAAGCTTCGTGGAATACCTGAAATCAGGCGCAGATGCCATGTCAGATAAAATGTTTGTGCATATACAGGGCCCGGCAGAAGTAACCCTGTTTTCACAGCTGGATGGGGAGCGGTGCAGGGAAACCCTTGTAAATGTCTTGTGCGATGTGCCGGATTTTAGGTATGGCTGTTATATGGACCATGAAGAATTTCTGGTCGCCCTGCAGGCGAAGTTCATGCAGGGCAATGACAGGGACCTTATCCTGAAATTTGCCGGTACCGTGGAAAACGGGACGATAGCACAATATGGTGATGACGGAGTCACGCAGAAGGCAACGGTAAAGACAGGTATAGCCTCAAAGGGCGATGCGATCGTCCCGAACCCGGTAAGGCTCCGCCCCTACAGAACCTTTATTGAGGTGGAGCAGCCAGAGAGTGCATTTGTCTTCCGGATGAAGGAAAACGACCGAGGCGGCATTACATGCGCCATCTTTGAAGCGGACGGAGGCGCATGGAGAAATATGGCAATGGAGAACATCAAGGAATACCTCCGGCATGAGCTTGACGGTTATGGGCAGTATATTGTGATCTCATGATTCATTTACGGGTGGCTGTCAGGCCGCCTGACTTGGGAGAAGGCCGTTAAGGCTTGAATATGGAATACAAAGAGGAACGGTAAATGGGCAGACAGAACAGAGTAGATTTACCTTACTTTGAACTTGATTGCCACATGGACGATAAGATTGAATTGATTGAAGCTGAATATGGATTAAAGGGTTTCGCAATAATCATTAAGCTGTACCAAAGGATATATGGCGGGGAGCATGGTTATTACTGCGAGTTTACACCCGACACGGCACTTCTTTTGGCGGCGCGTTGGTGCGGTTCCTCTGGCGGTGCTCCCGGGAAAGTTGGTACTGCGTCCGGCGAGGGTTCTTTACCCGGTTTCCCTAAAAACTTAATAACCGATGTGGTGGCAGCTTCAATCCGCAGGGGCATTTTTTCAGGACAGCTTTTTAATGAATACGGCATCCTTACTTCACATGGGATACAAAAGCAGTACTTAAAAGCTACATCAAAACGGGAGTTGGTTGAACTGAAAAAAGAGTACCTTTTAATAAGTGTACCCATAAATAGGTCTAATGTGGTAATAAATGTGATTTCCGGTGGAAGAAATGCGGTTTCCGGCGTCGGAAATCCACAGAGTAATAGTAAGAGTAATAGCAATAGTCATAAAGACAGAGAGTGTGTCCGGCGCATCGGGGACTTTCTTTCGGCATACCCGAAAGAATGCAGCCGCTATCTGGCCGAGACGGCGTATATTGATCTGCTGATGACCGGGAAGATAACGGAGGATGAGCTTGTGCAGTGCGCGGCAAATTATGCAGAGTCATGCAGGATTTTGGAAACGCCGGACAGATATATCAAAAATGCGGAGAATTTCTTGAAAGAAGCTGTGTTCAAAAAATATCTGCCGGGAAGGTACAGAAAGCCTGTGCGGCAGAAACAAAAGAACAGTTTTAATGATTTCGCACAGAATGACTATGATTTTGACGCAATCGAAAAAGCAATCTTGGAAGGGAAGTAAGGAGGCGACGGCATGAAACAATACTGCAGGTACTGCTGCTACATGGTAGCCGGTGATATAAACTACTGCACGGAACAGGACAGGGCGGTCAGCGACGCTGCGGCGAAGTCCCCGAACCGCTGCCACGATTTTGCGTACAACCCCATTGATGCTTTCGGGGAAAATGAAAAAGGGTATACGCCGAGGGTGAAGAAAAAGAAACAGTGTGACGGGCAGACCATCCTGTTCTAGTCATGAAAGGATTTGAAAATGAAAGCAGTGATAAAATATCCCGGCAGTAAATGGGGGCTGGCAGACTGGATCATCAGTTTCTTCCCAAAGCATCATAGTTATCTGGAACCCTTCTTCGGGTCGGGAGCGGTGCTGTTCAACAAGCCCCGGTCAAACATAGAGACTGTCAACGATCTTGACGGTAATGTAGTAAATCTCTTTGAGTGGATTAAAAGGGATCCTGAAAAGCTGGCGCATGAAATCTACTGGACGCCATATGCAAGGCAGGTATACGAGGATGCCTTTGCGACAGTACCAGAGGACAGCCTTGGAAAAGCAGTAAACTTTTACATACGCCTCAACATGGGGCGTGGTTTCCGCACGACAGGGGAAAAAGTCGGCTGGAAGAACGACATACAGGGAAGGGAAAGGGCCTATGCGTCACAGGACTGGGCAAATCTCCCCGGCAGGATCACACAGGCCGCCGAAAGGCTCCGGGGCGTGCAGATAGAGAACCGCCCGGCAGCAGAACTGATAAGGCGGTTCAATTACCCGGACGTACTGGTTTATCTTGATCCGCCCTATGTGCTTGGCACACGGCATGGGAAACAGTACCGTTACGAACTTGACGACACAGGGCATGAAGAACTGCTCCATGCGGCAAAAAAACATGAAGGGCCTGTATTGATAAGCGGATACGGTTCGGAACTGTATGACAGGGAATTAAAAGGCTGGCACAGGGAAGAGGCTGTAAGTTTGTCACAGTCCGGCAGCAAGAAGAAGGAAGTGCTCTGGATGAATTTCAGGCCTGATGTACAGATGGAACTAAAAGAATTTTTATAGGAGGCGGCATGAAAATCGGACTGATAGACGTTGACGGCCATAATTTCCCGAGCCTTCCGCTGATGAAGTTATCGGCATGGCATAAAGGGCAGGGTGACAGTGTAGGCTGGTATGACCCGCTGACGGCATGGAAAGACCCGCCGGACAGGGTATACATGAGCAAGGTGTTTACGTTCACTCCTGATTACGAACATCCGGTGAATGCGGGCGAAGTCATAACAGGAGGGACGGGGTATAGTTATCCGGACGGCGGCGCAGCACTTCCGGAAGAGGCCGAGCATATATACCCGGATTATTCTATCTATTTTGGGAAGATACCAGAGGTCAGAAACACGGCTTACGGCTTTTTGACCAGAGGCTGTCCCAGAGGGTGCGAATTCTGCATAGTTGGAAAGAAAGAGGGCAGATATACAAAGAAAGTGGCCGATTTGTCGGAGTTTTGGGACGGGCAAAAGAACATAGTGCTTTTAGACGCAAATATGTTTGCCTGCCGGGAATGGAGGGAGTTAAGCGTACAGCTGGAGGAAAGCGGCGCATGGGTGGACTTTTCGCAGGGCTGCGACATACGGCTTATGACAGAAGAAAAAGCAGGGTACATAAAGCGGCTGAAAATAAAACAGATCCACTTTGCATGGGACAGGTACGGGGAAAAGGAAACCATAGTGCCAAAACTCAGACAATTTAAACAACTGACAGGATGGGATTACCGGAAAATGGGGGTTTATGTACTCACAAATTTTGACACAACATTTGAACAGGACTTGGAGAGGGTCTATATGCTGCGGGATATGGGATATTCCCCATATGTAATGATCTTTAACAAAGAAAGCCTGCCAAGGGGGCATAGACTGCGGAGGCTGCAAAGATGGGTAAATTCCCGGACGGCGTTCATGGCAGTAAAAAATTTTGAGGATTTTAAATAAGGTGATGAAATGATAAATGGAGAACTGATAGTAGATAATTTTGCCGGCGGGGGCGGAGCATCTACCGGAATAGAAATGGCAACGGGAAGAAGCGTTGACATAGCGATCAACCATGACAGGGAGGCTGTCAGAATGCACATGACAAACCATCCGGGAACAAGGCATTACTGTGAGGATGTATGGAATGTAGATCCTGTTGAGGTATGTAAAGGACATCCAGTAGGGCTTGCATGGTTTTCCCCTGACTGCAAGCATTTTTCAAAAGCAAAGGGAGGAAAGCCAAAAGACAAAAGGATACGAGGGCTTGCGTGGGTGGCATTAAGATGGGCGGGACTTGTAAGGCCGAGGGTGGTCATGCTTGAGAATGTAGAGGAATTTCGGACATGGGGACCGCTGAACCGTTCCCACAGGCCGATAAAGGAAAAGCAGGGCGCCACTTTCAATAAATTCGTGAAGCAGTTCAGGGATCTGGGATATACAGTGGAATACCGTGAGCTTATAGCAGCCGATTACGGCACACCAACGAAGCGGAAAAGGTTTTTTTTGATCGCGCGGTGTGACGGGAAACCGATCATATGGCCGGAGCCGACATATGCACCAGCGGTCAGTATGGAAGTGGCTAAAGGTATAAAAAAACCTTATGCAGGGGCATATACGCAGATTGATTTTTCCCTGCCCTGTCCGAGTATATTTGATACCACGGAGGAAATAAAAGAAAAATACGGAATAAAGGCAGTACGTCCTCTTTCACCGAAGACGATGGAACGGATCGCGAGGGGGCTGAAAAAGTTTGTGCTGGATAACAAAGAGCCGTTCATCATACAGGTAAATCACAGTGGAAACAGATGGGACTACTGTAACAGCATGAATGAACCGCTGCCGGTAATCACGTCAAAGCATGGCTTCGGGATCGTGGCGCCTGTACTTATCCAGTATCATTCCGGGACTGCAAATGGTGGAGTGAGGGGGCAGGAACTGAAAGATCCGGTCATGACTGTGGATACCTCAAACAGATACGGGCTTGTGACTTCGTTTTTAAGCAAATTTTATGGACAGGGTACAGGGCAGGACATGAGGGAGCCGTTACATACGGTGACAACTTCAGCAGGACATTTCGGGGAAGTCAGGGCATTTTTGATCAAGTATTATGGGCAGGGAACAGGACAAAACATCAAGGAACCATCACATGACAGGTTCGGATTTGTGACGATAGAAGGGATCAGTTATCAGATCATGGATATAGGACTCCGGATGTTAGAACCACGGGAACTGTATGGCTGTCAGGGATTTCCTGATGATTATATAATTGACAGGGATTACACAGGGAAACCATATTCGAAAAGTGAACAGGTGAAAAGATGCGGCAATTCTGTATGTCCGCCGATTCCGGCGGCACTGGTGAGGGCCAACCTGCCGGAACTGTGTGTATCCGAAAGGGTGCCGAATATGAGGATCAGGGAAAGCAGATCCGGACAGTTACAGTTTGCATAAGAAGCCGGCCATGCGTGGTGTATGTGTGTGTGTGCGGTGCATGGCCGGCTTTTTTCTCTCACCAAGTGAAAATATAACAGGAAAAGGATTGAAAGTAAAGAAAGAAGCATCGACAAATATTTTACAGGGAGGAAAAACAGATATGGGGAGGATATTACCAATCTTATTTAATACGGACATGGTACTGGCAGTACTGGAAGGGCGGAAGACGTCAACAAGGCGGAAAATCAATGCGGATAAGGCCATGGAGGTACTTAAGAGCCCGGCGAGGATAGAAAACCCCGGCATAGCGGATAAAGAATTTATCAGACTTCTGATTAATCAGCCCTGCGAACCGGGGGATATACTCTATGTCCGTGAGACATGGTCAGAATGGACAGACGGATATGTATATAAAGCATGGCCGGGGCCTTTCCCGCAGGCTGGATGCTATCCGTCAACCACATGGCATCCGTCGATCCATATGCCAAAAGAGGCGGCAAGGATATTTTTGAAAGTTACGGATGTTTGCGTGGAGCAGATTCAGGACATGAAGCCTGATGATGCGGTGCGGGAAGGGATACATTTTTGTAAATGCCCTGACGGGTTCACATGGAAACCGGATACTGACATGGAAAACTGCTACACTACCCCATTGGGGGCAATGCAGGCATTATGGGATACAACAGTCAGGAAACCGGACCTGAAGCGTTATGGCTGGGCGGCTGACCCGTGGGTATGGGCGATAGGGTTTGAAAGGTGTGGAAAGCCGGGTGGCATGATATGAACTATGCGCCACCCGGCGGGGGCTGTAAACCGGAGAGAAGTTAAGGGGGATAGGGAGAATGAGCAATGTTTTAATTGACAGAAATGCAGTAATGGATTATTTAAGAGAACAACAAGCAAATGTCATTATAGAGAAAAATAAAAACGGGTTTGTCAATGCAGATGTTTGTGACGGAATGAGTTCTGCAATAGGTGCTTTTATGAATTTTATTCTGCAAATTCCTACCGCCTATGACGTGGATAAGGTCATAGAGCAGATGCAAAAAAAGACAGATATTGCATACAAAAGGTATATGGATTGTGGTCCCGGAACTCCTGCTGTAATTTATGCAAGATATTCCGCACAGTATCAGGAAAGAAGAGAGTGTTTGGAAACCATAAAGGCAGGAAAGAAGGAGAAACAGGCAAATAAAGAAGCCTGACCGGCAGCAGGCGCCGGCAAAATTAAATCCAATGGGGGTATTAAATTGACAGGGGAAAGTGAACAGAAGGAAAATGAGCAGAAAAAGGAATATTTAAAGGGATATGAAAAGGCTGTCCGACAGTTGGAGCGTAGCAGGCTTAAAATCCGGGAAATGCGCCTGAATGAAATGTGTCCTTCCGTGATGCATGACGGAATGCCCCATGCGCAGGGTCAGACAGACATGTCCGGATATGCCGCCTTACTGGATCAGGAAGAAAGACGGTGCATGAAGTACCGGTATCAGCGGCTCAAAAAGTGCAAGGAGATTACGGACCGGATAGAGCAGCTTTCCGATGAGGCCGAAAAGGATGTTTTGATGTACCGGTACATAGAACTGATGAAGTGGGAGGATATAGCGGTAAAAATGAATTTTAGCTGTCAGCATACGCATAAGATCCATTCACAGGCATTAAAAAATTTTAAGATGCGATAGAATGCGATAGTATACCTGTGGTATGGTATAGGCTGAAAAAGATGCGGAAGAGATAACAGACGGGAAATAAGTTTTTAAAAGATTCGAGAGGCGTGCCGAAAACGTCTCTTTTTTATTTTAACCGATGATTTGAAGGTGGTGTTGTGCCAAACAGCGATAATTTAAAAGGACATGGTTTCCATGAACGAACAGCGAACGAACAGCGAGAAATTGCAAAAAAGGGAGGCCGGGCGTCCGGGGAGGCAAGGCGCAGGAAAGCTGATTTTAAGAAGAACCTTAACAAGATACTTACATCCGAAATAGAAAACGAAGAGATCACGCCGATCCTGAAAGCGATGGGACTGGAAAGCACGTTGGAAAGCGCCGTCAACATGGCAATGATTAAGAAAGCCATGCAGGGAGATACGAAAGCTTATGAGCTGATCGCGCGGTTTTCCGGACAGACAGATAAAACGGAAGAGGATCTTGAGGAGCAGAGAATACGGACGGACCGTGCGAAAAGGGCAAGGGATCAGGAGATTGGAACCACAGATGCCGGGGAAGAAAATATCCAAAGCTTCTTAAAAGCGCTGAATCCGAGTCCTGAAGATATAAATAGTTTATTCGATGAGAGTGAAACGGATGGCGAAAAAACAGAAGAAACCGAAGAAATTTGATTTTAAGCCTTTTTCCGACCAGCAGCGCCGCCTGATACACTGGTGGAGGCCAATGGTCAAGGCATCGTCTAATAATTATGTGATTGCTGACGGATCGATCCGGTCAGGAAAGACGATAGCCTGCATTATAGGATTTCTTACATGGTCACAGGAAATGTTCTCAGGACAGTCATTCATCCTTGCGGGAAAGACAATGGGCGCCCTGAAAAAGAATGTGGTACGTCCGATGCTGCAAATGCTGGAGGCATGGGGATGGCCGTACACATATATCCGGTCGGGGACGGATGCAAGGATAGAGATTGGCAGCAACACCTATTATTTATATGGGGCTAATACGGAGGCTGCACAGGATGCCCTGCAGGGACTGACAGCGGCCGGGGCTTATCTTGACGAAGCAGCGCTGTTTCCTAAGTCGTTTGTGGATCAGGCTGTGGCGCGGTGTTCTGTGGATGGATGGAAGTTTTGGATGAACTGCAACCCTGAAGGGCCGCATCATTTTATCCGTGAGGAATACCTGAATCCGGAAGAAATGAAGAGAAAGAAAGTATACCACCTTCACTTCACGATGGATGATAATTATTCGCTGTCTCCCAAAAGAAAGCAGGAATATAAAAATGCGTGGCCGCATGGAAGTGTATTCTACAAGCGTTTTATCCTTGGGCTGTGGGTTGCAGCGGAAGGGCTGATATACCAGCAGTTTGCCGACAATGTCAAAGCGTATACCATAACGGAAGACTGGCTGAAAGAAAGGGATGAAAAAGGCAGCCTGAAAAATGAAATCATGTATGCCGTGATCGGTGTGGATTTTGGTGGAACGAAATCGGCACATTCCTTTACTCTGACAGGATTTACAAAAGGGTATAAACAGGTTGTAGTCTTGGATGAATATTACCGTAAAAAGAGGATCGATCCGAAAACGCTGCAGGATGATTTCGTTGATTTTGTAAAACGTGCAAAGATGAAATACAAAATATATGAAGCTTACTGTGACAGTACGGAGCAGACGCTGACCGCAGGACTCGAAAATGCAGTTATGAGGGCAGGAGTCGCGATTGAAATAAAAAATGCGGAAAAGGGTCCTATCAATGACCGTATCGCATTTTATAACAGCCTCATAGCACAGCATCGGTGGAAAGTCATGAAACACTGCATCCATATCATAGATGCTTTTGAACAGGCAGTATATGACGATAAGAAAAAGAACGAGGACGTGCGCCTTGACGACGGGCTGATGAATGTAGATTCTCTGGATTCTACAGAGTATTCTACAGAGTCTGTTCAGAATGAGATCTTATATATAGCCGCGTAGGAGGAAAAATGGAAGGTTTGACAGTCAGAAAATATTTAGTGAAGCTGGGGTATAATCCGCCGGAAGATACGGTTTACAGCCATATAATGGAATGGCAGGAATGGTATCAGGGTGATGTTGAAAAATTTCATAAGTATAAAGTATGGAACGGAGTTTCGGTAAAAGAAGAAAACCGCTATCAGCTTGGCATGGCGAAAAAAGCCTGTGAAGATTGGGCGAACCTGATCCTGAATGAAAAAGTCTCCATCAAGGCAGGAACCTATGAAAAACGGTTAAATGAGATCATGGGATGCAATAATTTCCGTGTAAAGGGAAACCAGCTCATTGAACTTTCTTTTGCCCTTGGGACAGGGGCATTTGTGGAATACCTTGAAAAGGGCGGCATCGCCATTGATTTTATCAGGGCGGACATGATATATCCTATAAGCTGGGAAAACGGGGAAATAACGGAATGCGCATTTGGGTCCTGCAGGACGGGAAAAGACGGGGAGTTTATCTACCTGCAGATACATCGCAAAGGAAAAGCCGCAGGGGACGGGGAATCACCTGACAGCTATTACATAGAAAACCACTATGTTGATGCGGAATCAGGAGAAGAAAAAGCGCTGCCGGAAGGGATGCTTGAAAAAGTAGATACAAAATCCCCAAGCCCCCTGTTCCAGATCATCACGCCGAACATCTGCAACAACATTGACCTTGACAGCCCCATGGGGATTTCCGTGTATGCAAACTCCATAGACCAGTTAAAAGGCTGCGACTTAATATATGACAGCTATATCAACGAATTTGTGCTTGGGAAAAAGCGTATCCTTGTGCCGATCAGCCTTGCAAAGATGGAAATGCAGAAAGACGGGGTAACGTCTCCGGTCTTTGACCCGGATGATAATGTGTACTACCAGATGCCCGCAGACCGGACAGATGATAATAAGCCAATTGAAATTGATATGAATATCCGCGCACAGGATCATGAACTTGGACTGCAGCGTGCGCTTGATCTGTATTCTTTTAAGTGTGGGCTTGGTACGGGAAGGTATCAGTTCCAGTCCCCGGGAGTAAAGACAGCAACGGAAGTGGTCAGCGATAAGGCTGATTTGTTCCAAAACCTGAAAAAGAACGAAATTGTGATAAGGACGGCGATCATAAATATGGTAAAAGCAGTCGCTTTTCTTGATATAGGCGGCATCAGTGACGAAGTCTCCGTGGATTTTGACGACAGTATTATTGAGGACAGTAACGCCGTGATAGACCGTAACATAAAGCTTGTTCAGTCAGGACTCCGTTCTAAATTATCTGCTATCATGGAAATTGGAAAATGCAGCGAAGAGTCTGCAAAAAAGGAAATGGGGAAGATTGCGGAAGACAATCGGATTACGGGGCAGGAAATTGACTGGACGGATATGGAGGAGAAAGAAGAAAAAAAGGTAGGATTCAGGATGGAGGCGGCGGATGACGATACTGGAGAATCAGGAAATAGCTGATATTCCGACACTTTTATATATGGAGCTGGAAGATGCCCTGATGCGGAATATTGCAATACACTGCCGCGACTGGGGGCAGCCCATAGCGACCGATGAATGGCTTTTAATGAAACTTGCAGAAATAGGAAAACTGAACAGGGAAAATATACGGCTGATTGGACAGTACAGCGGAGCTTCATGGGAGGCAATTGAACGGATGCTTAACGAAGCAGCAGAAGATGCCATCGGGCATTTAGAGCCGGGATTTCAGAAACTGGTCAGACAGGGAATGCTTGAAGAGGCGGTTGCAGTAGGGAAAAGCCGGAATATCCGTCAGGTCATGGGAGGACTTGCGGCACAGGCCAAAGAAGCTGCCAATCTGTGCAATACTACCATGCTGTACAAGGCAAGAGATGTTTACAGAAAGCTTGTTACAGACATAGCCGGACGGGCAAAAGAGATTGAAAACAAACCGGATTTTCTCCACATCCTGAACAGAAATACTGTTGCGATGACTTCAGGAGCATTTTCAAGGCAGCAGGCAATGATAAGATGTATCGAAGAGTTTAATGCAAGGGGGATTCCCGCATTTGTGGACAGGAGAGGAAGGGAATGGTCTCCGGAGGCATACGTCAATATGAATCTGCGCACCACATCGGGAAATACGGCGCGCGGGGTACAGTTTGCAAGGCTGGATGATTATAAGGTAGACCTGATCGAGGTAGACAGCCATTCCGGCGCCCGGCCGAAGTGCGCGAGGGATCAGGGCAGGATATTTGACAGGGCGAATAAGTCGGAAAAATATGCCCACTGGAACACATCCAGTTATGGGGAACCTGACGGGCTGTTCGGCATCAACTGTGGACACCATATGTATCCTTATCTGGAAGGAATCAGCATACGGAGATATTTCCCGACTGAAGATATGGATGCAAACAATAAATTTTACAAAGAAATACAGAAACAGCGCGCGCTTGAGAGAGGAGTCAGAAAGCAGAAACGGGAGTGTATGCTGTTTAAGGAGTCGGGAAATGAGGAGGGATTTGAAAAAGCGGCGGTAAAGCTTGCCCAAAGCCGCAAAAAACTGGAGGAGTATGTGGAGGGTAATCCGAAGCTTCACAGAAGGAAAAACAGGGAGCATGTAGTTGGATTTGACAGGGAAATCAGCGCAAGGGCAGCAGGAATAAACAGGGCCTATACAAAGGCACGGAATACTGATAAAATACCATTAAAAGATACATACATAAGAAAAGCGGTCGGTGCAAAGGCTAAAAACTATGACATTCTTGAGCCTGATACGGGGAAGATCTATCATTTTACAGAGGGGTCAAAGATACAAAATTCAGAAGTATTTGCAGGAAAGGGAACAAGAAAGCCTCTCCATGAGGGCGTCCCGGAAGGGCTTACGGAACAATTTGGGGGAACGCCTTCAAAATGGCAGCACTGCAAAGGCCATGGCATTATTGATTATGACGGTGAAGAAAGACCGGCGGAAGTGCATTGGTTTCAGGAAGAAACCGTTGGAAAAGTACGGTTCAAAGTAAAGAGGTGGGAAGATGAAGGTTAAGTGGAAGGGAGCAACGGAATTTCTTATGCTGACGAACGGTAAAGTTTATGACGTGGCGTCTGTCGAAAAAGGATGGTACCGTATCAGTGACGATTCAGGAGAAGATTATTTATATCCCCCGGAAAAATTTGAAATAGTAGAAGAATAAATACCACCGGCATGAATGGCCAGTGGTATTTTTATGTCAATTCTGAGTAGGGTTGCACCAGTACAACAGGAAGAAGGTGATAAAGCTGATTGCAGTGAATGTATCCGGACAAGGCGTCACGATAGACGGCCATGCCGGATATTCGGGAAAAGGAAAAGACATTGTGTGCGCTGCCGTATCGGTTTTGGCTCAAAATCTGATCTGTTCCATGGAGGCGCTTACGGGGGACGGGATTACATATCAGATAAGAGAAGGACATATTGACATTGTATTTAAGGATCTGTCAGAGAAGGGAAAACTTCTGGTAGATTCTTTTTTTATCGGAATCTGTAAGGTGCAGGAAGTGTACGCAGATTATATACAGATACGGTAAAATACGCCCATATCCATGCCGGCGGCGTTAAACTGCATGAATATGTCGGACGGACGGTAAACGGGAGGAAACAGATGAAATACAGGACAGGAATGGAAAAGGGATTTTTAATGGATCTCCAGCTTCTGGCAGGAGAAAATGACGGTGAAGATGCCGGGGGCGGCGGCCCTGAAGGGGAAGAACCGGATGAAGACGGAGAGGAAAGCGGGGAAGAGAAAAAGTATTCTCAAAAGGAAATGGACGCTGCTGTCGAGAAGCGGCTGGCAAGGGAACGCAGGAAGTGGAAAAAGCAGCAGGAGCAGAACGCGGAAAGTGATGCGAAAGACAGCGCGGAGCCGAAGGAAGAATCGGAAGATGTAAAAGCGAGAAAAGCGGCAGAAGAAAAAGCAGGTAGCCTTGAAATAAAGGTAGCTTGTTACGAGGCTGGGGTTGATAAAGAAGCCGTGGATGATGTGACGGCGCTTGCGAGGGCTTACATGGCATCTGATCCTGATTTGGA
Organism: uncultured Lachnospiraceae bacterium; assembly: GCA_910579805.1. Classification (GTDB taxonomy): domain Bacteria; phylum Bacillota; class Clostridia; order Lachnospirales; family Lachnospiraceae; genus RGIG3002. The sequence goes on from CAJTWM010000004.1 coordinate 13,685, forward strand.
CTTAGAGGATGCCATTGAAAAAGTGGTAAAAAAATATCCTCATTTCAAAAAGGGAGGAGAAGGGGAAAAAGAAGAAGCGCAGGCCGGCAGCTGGGGCCAGAGGCAGACCGGAAGAGGAACAAAGAAAATGTCCGGGGTGGAAGAGCGGTTTTATGAATTAAACCCGGATCTGAAAAAATAGGAGGCATATAAAAAGATGAAATATAAGAAACTGATTGACCTGCAGATTTTTGCAGGACACGAACTGCAGGAGAGATATTCCAATATGGTATTGGCAAAGGTACGGAAGACCGCAATTTTCTTGAGCCTGTTTAACCGCAGGTATGAAGGAACGCCGACATCGGGAGCCGTAAAGATTCCTGTGCGTGATACGGAGGTCGCGGTGGCCAATTACGACAAGGTAAAAGGGGGAGATCTTACTACAAGTGCGACAAGCTATAAGACACTTCCGATTGACAGGGATAAATATGTAAATGAACTGATTGACGGCTACGAAGCAAGCGCGGTGCCTGATAATCTTGTTGCAGACCGGCTTGATTCCGCTGGCTATTCCATGGGTATTTCCTTGGATTCAGAACTTATCTCCCTTCTCGCGGATGGTGGGACGGTATCGGAAAACACTTCAAAACTGACAAAGACATCCATTTATGATTCCATAGTGGATGAGGTTGCGGCGTTAAAGAAAAAGGGGCTGAAGCCTACGGAATTATGGCTTGCCGTTACAAATGAAACTTATGCGCTGCTGCTTAAGTCTCCGGAATTTATCAAAGCATCCGCTTTGGGCGATACAGTAGTACAGAATGGACTCGTAGGGCGGATAGCAGGGCTGGACGTGTATGAGACAAACAACATCCCTGACGAATCCGGCGTGGAATATATCATTGGCAACCGGATATTCTGCCACTTTGTGGACGAATGGAAAACACCGGTGACGGTAAACGATTTAAAGGACGGCAAACATATCGGTTCTTCAGCGGTGCAGGGAAGACGCGTTTATGGACACATGCTATCAAGGCCGGAAACGGTTACCATCAAGAAGAATACGGCTGCGCAGACACAAACTTCTGGATCGGAGGAGGTGCCGGGAAAGGAGTAAGTCCATGGCTTATGTAACAAAGAAGTATTATAAAGATAATTTTAAGGGGAATCCGGTAGATGATGCCGATTTCCCCGAACTGCTTGCAAGGGCTTTGGAGATCATTGGGGAAATGACAAGATACCGGGTGACAGAGGCAGGCGTATTAAATATGCCGCCGGAAATGCAGAATTGTATTAAAAATGCCGTCTGCGCGCAGATGGAATATCTGAATGCAAACGGAGGGGGCGATCTGGACATGGGGGCAGACTTACAGAGTGTGGGGCTTGGCCGGTTTAACTATTCTAAGGCGGCAGGGGCGGACGGGAGCGCGGCGCAGTCTGTATACGCGCCCCGTGCACTCCGTATTTTGGCGCCTACGGGGCTTTTATACAGGGGAGGGTAATTTTATGCGGCCAATACCCAAAAACCTTCTGATCCACAGCGTAACGCTTTCAAAGACGGCAGAGGAAGACCGCTGGGGAAACAGGATGGAGCAGATGGAAACAATCCTTACCCATGTACGCATGGAGCCGTCAAAAAAGATGGTACGGGATAAAAATAATGCGGAACTGCAGTTTGCCGCCGTGCTGTTTTATGACTGCACAAACAGCAGGCCGAAAGGAGTAAACTTCAGTGTGGACGACGGAATTATTTTTAACGGACAGAGACATAAGATACAGGATGTCGAACCTCTTTATGACAGGAAGAAGCTGCATCATTATGAAATCGGGGTAGTGAAAGATGTCTAATGTCAATGTAAAGATAAATTTCCACAAAAATGACACCAAGATGAAGATCCGTGCGGCGAATGAAAAGGCATTGTTTTTTACCGGGCAGCAGGCTTTGGAGGATTCCAACAGGTATGTCCCTGAAGATCAGGGAGGGCTGACAGAAGGCAGCATTATCGCGAGTGAATTTAGCAATATCGTAAGCCTGAACTGGGGCGGTTCCAACGGCACTGTTTATGCAAGGTACCAGTGGCATGGGAAAGTGATGAAGGGAACGCCGGCGGACAGATCATATGGGCCTGAAGAACTGAAATATACGAAAGATGCGGCAAAGAAAGAATGGGCTAAATATGCGCACGAACAGCATGGGGCAGAATGGCAGCGGATGTATGAAACAGTAATGAGAGAGGATTTAAGGCAATGAGTTTGAAGGAAGACAGATCCCCGCAGGTGGCATTTTTCGAAAGCCTGATCGACTGTATAGAGGCTAATGTAGAGTTAGGAGATGAAATTTCATTGAAGGAACTCTTCCAATCAGGTGGGATTTATGCAGAACTTGGGAACGGAAGGACCGTAACACAATATTTTGACAAAAAGGCGGACCGCATTATGCCGGTCCTTTTTCTATGCAAAAATGCAGACCAGATGATGTGCATGGAATATCTGTCAAGGATCTGCAATTATCTGACCGGGCTGAAACAGTACCCTCAAGGACAAAATTTTAAATGGAACAATGCCGTAACGGCGGCAGAACCGCATAAAAGCGGCAGAGACGCAGATGGGCAGTATGTATACGCCTGTATGGTGGAATGCAGGATTTATTTTTAACAGGAGGAAAAGGAAAAATGGCATCAGAACAGAAATTGCCGGAGAATACGATCACTCCGGAACTGAATTATGAAACAGAAGCATTTATCAATATAACACCGACAGAAACGACGCCGAAATGGGCAAGCCTTGCGGCGTTGACCAAAAACATGAGCCAGTCGTTAAACGAAGCGCTCTATCAGGCATCCTACTATAAGGACAAGGGATGGGGCAGTACTGAAGTTACCGGAGGGCAGCTTACCCTCACCCTTACGGGGGACTGTAAGAACGGGGATGAAGCGGCAGATTATATTCTGTCTGAAAAGGTGCAGTACAACTTCGGGGATGCAAGAAAGACCCATTTAAAACTGCAGCGTGGGAAAAAATATATCATCTGGCCCGTTACGCTTGCCAATATCACGGCGGCATATGGCGACGCAGGGCAGCCGAATGCGCTTACCGTGACTATACACGGAAACGGACGCCCGAGTATGGGGACGCTGCCGCCGGATGTGACATCGCCGGAAACCGGAGATAGTGGATCCGGCGGAAATGAAACAGGTCAGGAAGATACGGAAAACATTTAAGGACAGGGGATTCCCCAGAAGGAGAAAAAATGGCATACAGGATTTATAAAAAAGCAGCGGAAACGGAAGAACTTCAATTGTTTGATGAAAGCGGGCAGCTGTCAAAGACCATTACCGTAAGACTTGACAGGGATGGGCTTGCGCAGAAATTAAGCAGCAGCCATACAGCGCTTCTTCGGGCGCGGCGGGAGGCGTTGGCATTGTCTGCGGATATGGCATCAGGAAATACGGGGAAAATAGAACAGGCCTATGAAAATACCGGACTGATCATTATTGAAATGTTTGAAGCCGTGTTCGGAAAAGAGGATTCCGACAGCATAAGGGAATTTTACGGCCAAAATGTCATGCAGATGTGCATGGATGTGATGCCGTTCATTACTGAAATAGTGATTCCTAAAGTAAGAAAGCTGGCCGGATCAAGACAAAAGCAAAAGCTGATGGATTTCAGGAAAAAGAAGTTTTATTAGGAAATGCGGCATGAAAGGAAAAAGCAGACTCCGTTACAGGAAAAAAACATTCCGTATAGACGATTCTTACAATACGGTATTGTGCTTATACAGGGCATATGAGGAGGAAACATTGACTGATGAGGAGAAGATAGAAGTTGCGGCTTCGCTTCTCGTTACAAACCACAGATTATATTTATCGGCCATGCCGGCAGCGTGGAAAGCAGAACTGGTGGAACTGATCCTGAAAAAATATGTGGAACTTCCCAAAAGGCCGCCTGTCAGGACGCATGGGGAACAGAGCCTTGATTTTTGGAGAGATAAGGGTTATATCCTGTCAAGCTTTCAGAAAGATTATGGCATAGACCTGATCAAAGAACAGGGCAAGATGAAATGGAAGGAATTTATTGATCTGTTTCAGGGACTTTCAGAGGATACAAAAATACGGGAAGTCATGCGGATCAGAACGATGGAAATACCTGCGTATAACGGGCGGAATGGGAAGGAAATACAGGAAATTTCGGAATTAAAGGCTTATTATATGCTGCCGGTGAAGGGAGGAGGGGGAAAACAGGGGCTTAACAGGCTGTTTGACATATTGGAGGCGCAGGCGGCAGGAAAGGGTACATAAATGGCAAGAGAAGGGGAAGTAACTTATGAGATCCGGGGCGACGACAGTAATCTTGACGCAGACCTTACAAGGAGCGACAGGAGAGTAGAGGAACATGCAAGGCGGACTTCTGACAGGACAATAAGGACGGAGAGGGAGACGGCGGAGGCTGTCAGAAGGGAACATTCAGAAACTACCGAACATCAGGAACGGGAAAACCAGCAGCAGGAGAGGAACGGGCAGCGGAGCGCGAAAACTTTTAAGGAACTGGCACGGGAGGTCGGCACGGATGTAAAAAAGAAAGTTACCGGCATAAAAGAGAACGCGACAAAAGCGATTACTGCGATCCGCCACCCGATCAAGTCGGTGGCAGCGTTCTCTTCGGAGAAATCAGAATCCATAAAGAAGCATTTTAAAGATTCCTTCAACCGGACGAGGGAGAGCGCCGTAAGCGGAATGGGAAAAGCGGCAAAAGCCATCCTGCATCCTGCGGAGACGGCAAAGCACGCTGCGGCATCCATTAAGGATCATTTTTCCAAAGCGGTAAAAAGTGTGATGCCGGCGCTTGAAAAGCTCGGCAAGGCGGGGGCAAAGGCCTTAGGAGCCGGATTTCTTGCGGCGGGGGGATCTGCCGCCGGGCTAGGCGCCATGGCAGTCAAAAGCGCCGTGGATATGGATAAGGCGGTAAACAGTTTTGCTGCTTCTGCAGGAACCGGAGCGGAGGCAACTGAAAAATATAAACAGGTTCTTGAAGAGGTCTATAAGAATAATTACGGAGAGTCGTTTGAAGATATTGCCGACGCAATGTCACGGATCAGGCAGCAGATCGGGCCTGTCGTGGATACATGGGACAGTGGGAAGATACAGGAATTTACGGAATCCGCGTTTGCCCTTAGGGATACTTTTGGCTATGACATTCAGGAATCCGTGCGTGCTGCCAATGCCATGATGGAGAATTTTGGCATTGACGGTGAAAAGGCAATGAGCATGATCGCCGCAGGGACACAGAACGGGCTTGATTTTTCAGGCGAATTTCTTGACAGCATTTCAGAATATTCGGGGCAGTTTGCTAAAATCGGGCTGGATGCGGACGATATGTTTCAGGTCCTGCAGAACGGAGCGGATGCAGGAGCCTTCAATCTGGACAAGATCGGGGATGCCATAAAAGAAATGTCCATCCGTGTGATCGACGGTTCGGATACCACGGCAGAAGGGTTTCAACTGATTGGATTAAATGCAGATGAAATGGCGGGGAAATTCGCACAGGGCGGAGAAAGTGCAAGGGCGGCATTTCAGGAAATGGTGGCAGCGCTTGCCGCCATGGAAGACCCTTTGGAACAGAATACAGCAGGTACAAATCTGTTCGGGACCATGTGGGAGGATCTCGGCCCGAATGTGGTAACACAGCTTGCGGATATTTCTGACGGTGTCTATGATGCGGAAAATTCTATGGAAAACCTCAAGAAGGTTAAATATGATGACCTTGGTTCCATGTTTGAGGGACTTAAGCGGAACGTGGAAATGCTGCTGATCCCGCTGGGAAACGAACTGATCCCGGTTCTTTCGGAATTGATCGAAGCAGCCATGCCTATTTTGGAGGAGATACTTCCGCCGCTTACAGGTGCGGTGGGTGAATTTATCTCTGCACTGTCACCACTGATGGGGGAACTTTTACCGGCCCTGTCGGACATGACCGGTGAACTCCTTCCGCTTTTTATGGAGATCATAAGCAATATCCTTCCGGTGCTGACGGATCTTGTTTCCATGCTCCTGCCGCCTCTTATGGACATTGTTTCGGCGGTAATGCCTGTGTTATGCGAGCTGATTAACGCACTGCTCCCGATCCTGTCGACGCTGATTACTTTACTGCAGCCTGTCATAGACCTTTTCATGCAGCTATTGTATCCGATCTTAAACCTGATCAGTCAGGCGCTTGTCCCATTGATAAATGCGCTTGCCCCGCTCATCAGCCTGATGGCGGAAAACCTGATTCCTGTGCTTAATTTTTTAGGCGAGGTATTTGCACAGGTTTTTTCAGGTATGCTGGCATCCGTTTCAGATATTATGGGAAAAATAACCAATATTTTAAAGGAAGTCCTAGCATTTATCAAGAATGTTTTTACCGGGAACTGGAAAGGTGCATGGGAAAACATTAAAAACATATTCAAAAATATCTGGGAAGGGCTGCAGGCCTTTTTGAAAATGCCAATCAATGCAATGATCGACCTGATCAATGGATTCATTCAGGGACTGAATAAATTGAAGATACCTGACTGGGTACCGGCAGTAGGCGGCAAAGGTTTTTCCATACCTGAAATACCGAAACTAAGGGTGGGAATGGATTTCGTTCCGTCGGATGATTTCCCGGCTTTTTTACATAAAGGAGAGGCCGTACTTACAGCACAGGAAAATGCGCTTTATCAGGCGAATGGAGGGATTTCCGGCGTGATCCGCAGGCTGGAAAGCCCGCAGGCTGTTTTCCGTGAAGTAATTGATTATGAAAAACTTGGCAAAGTAATGGCGGGATTGGCTTCAGACCAAAAGCTGGTCATAGCTAGAGGAGCAATTGAAGGGAATGTGATAATAGACGGAAAATATGCGGGACGTGTTCTTGCTCCTGTGATAGACCAGACGCTTGGGGAAATTCAGAAAAGAAAGGAACGGGGATAATGGATGCTAATATTACCTTTGACGAAAAGCGGACTTATACTGACTGGGGGCTGAAGGTAACCACAGTGCGGATCGGATTGCCTGCACCTGTGGTTAAAAAGGTGGAAATTCCCGGAAGGGACGGAGCGCTTGACCTGACGGAGTGGGCAGGGAGGGTAAACTATTCCAAGCGGGAGGTTGAGATCGGGCTTGTCGGTTTCGGGGACCATGAAAGCTGGCATCAGCAGGTGAGCAGGATAGCGGCATATCTGCATGGGGCAAAAAGGAAAATGACCTTGGATTCCGAACCGGATCATTATTATCTTGGCCGGTTTGAGATTGACACGGTAAAAGAAAACGAGTATGTGCATGAATACAGCATAGCAGGTACGGTGGAACCTTTTAAGTACGAATGTATTTCTTCTGTGGAACCATGGAAGTGGGACAGCTTTAATTTTGAAACGGGAGTCATACGGGAATATGGAGGAATCCGCGTGGACGGGGAAAAAGTTCTTATCATTCCGGGAACTTCCATGCCGGTCGTCCCGGTTATCGTTACGGACAGTGAGATGGAAGTGCGTTTCAGGGAGGCTGCTTATCTGCTCGGGGAAGGTGAAAACAGGGTTTACGGGATCCAGTTGCTGCAGGGAGAAAATGAGCTTACATTTATCGGAACGGGAACCGTCAGTGTGGATTATCGGGGAGGGACATTATGAAAGCGGTTTATTACCAGAATCCGGGAGAGGAAGAAAAGCTGTTATATAAGCCGGGCCTTGGATTTCCTTTGGAGGAGCCGGTACTGACGAGGGAAGTAGGGACGGCAGGCAGTTTACAGTTCAGGATATATGAAGAGCATGAGGCTTATACAAAGATCCATCCCCTCAGCACTTATTTCATGGTCAGGGAAGGGGATGAAGAAATATTCCGGGGAAGAAATATCGGGAGTGAAGAAAACTTTTACAGGATGGGGGATATTATCTGCGAGGGGGATTTGAATTTTTTATGCGATTCCATTATGCGTCCTTATACGCATACAGGCAGCATTGAGGAGTTTATGGAAAAACTGCTGGAAAGCCATAATGGGCAAGTGGAGGAGCGGAAACAGTTCCGTTTAGGGATTGTGACGGTAAAAGACAGCAACGACCGTATCAGCCGGAGTGATTCGGGGTATACCAAGTCGCTTGAGGTATTAAAGGACAAGCTTGTGGATACTCATGGCGGGTATCTGCGGACACGGAAAACGGACGGGATTTATTATCTTGATTATATTGAAGATTACGGGGAGGAAAACAGACAGAAAATCCGTTTCGGGGAAAACCTGCTTGACCTGACAAAATATGTGGAACCTTCACAGATCATTACGGCGCTCATACCGAACGGGAGCGAGATAGAGAAAAATGGTGAAAAGTCTCTTTTAGGAATCGGGGAGGTAAATGAAGGGGCGGACTATATTTTTAACGAGCAGGCCGTTCAGAAGTATGGGTGGATCTTTGGGCAGAAAACATGGAAGGATGTAACAAAAGCGGATAATTTATTGAAAAAGGCGCGGGAATATCTTGATACAGCCGCAGGCCTTCCGGTAACAATGCAGTTAAAAGCAGTAGACCTGATCCATACCGGTGCAGACATACAGTCATTTCAGGTTGGGTACTGGACGGAAGTGGTATCAGAAATCAATGGGGTAAACGGGTGGTATATGCTGACAAAGATCGAAAACAACCTTGCAGATCCGGAGGCGGATGTAATCGTGCTTGGGGGAAGTATAGATACCCTTACGTCAGGTAATTTGGATAATAAGAAAATGACAGATAAAAAACTTAGTCAGGCAGTAAAAGAGAAGACAGAAACAAGTATCCGCCTGCTGACCAAGGAGGAACTTTTTGAAATACTAATATAGGGATTTGACTATGGCATATATAAATGAAGAAAGAATAGAAGAATTGTGGACACGGGCAAAAGAAGTGTTCCTAAATAAGAAAGATGCTTATACGCATCCAAACAGTAAGATTATTCCGGGAACCTATACGAAAATTACGGTTGATGAACAAGGCCATGTGATGGAAGGAAGTAATCCGAGAACATTGGAGGATTACGGAATTACAGATGCCGCAAAGAAGACGGAATTGGAAGACGTAAGGAAGTCTTTTCAGGATGGATGTAGTAAAATTGCAGCAGCTATTACATCCAATGGGGTAAGTACGGCTGCAACGGCAAGCCCTGATATGATGGCGAGTAATATCAGTAACATCCGCAAACCTGACAATGGGGGTGTTACGGCCTCATTGAACTGTGGCCAATCTTACACGATCCCTAAGGGGTACCATAATGGTTCAGGAAGGGTAACATCAAACAGCCTTGCGTCACAGACACCAGCAAATGCCACTGCATTACAGATTTTAAAAGGTATGACTGCGTGGGTAAATGGAAATAAAATAACAGGCAGCATCGCATCAAAAGCGGCGGCAACTTATATACCTAAAGTAAACACTCAGACCATCGCAGCAGGACAGTATTTGTCAGGGGTGCAGACAATCAAGGGTGATGCCAATTTGGTCGGCGCCAATATAGTGTCAGGTAAAAGCATATTTGGCGTTAGTGGAACTGCAAAGATTGAAACAGAACATATCTATAGTAAAAGATGTGATATATCGGCAGGAACGTGGAGTGGTGCTGCTTTATCAGCTAATGGTTATGTTAATCTTACGTCTTCATCTATAAATAGTAGCTGGCAGTTTAACCATAACCTTAATTTGAATTTAGAAAAAGTCACCTTTGTTGCCATGTGCATGACACCGCATAACGGGTTTAGAATCGGCAGAGGATATGCCGCATCTTCCACCACAGCACAGTACCATTATATAACTTCAATTTCTCTATATGCTAATAACTTAAGTGATAATTATATAAGCGGCGGTATACTGAATAGTAATGGATTTATTTTGTGCAAATCTGAATATGATTATTACGTTCCAACGTCATCCTATAACAACATAGCAGAAGTATCATTACGCCTATATCCTAATTCGATCGGGATATATTTTGATAGTAGCCGTGGTTGTTTTGCAATAAAAGGTTCATCAGCGACGTTTTCGTTTACAATTGGATATACAAACTGAAGAGAGGAAGGTATGCAGCAATGAGAGCAATCTTTATTTATGACAATACAGGGAAAATATACCATTGGGCTCAAGGAGATTTCATAGCACCTGTTGGTTTACCATATTTGATCATAGAGGATTACGATTTTGAGGAGAGGCGGGTTGAAAAGATTGACACTTCTGTTAATCCCCCGGTCCCTATATATGGGATGACAAAAGAGGAATTAATAAGAGAAGGTATGACTTTGGAAGAATACAAAGAGTGTAGGCAGATTGAAAATAAAGAACTATTGGCAGTATTTTTAAAAGAAAACCCTCTACTTTGGACGGATGGTTTGTACTATGGCGTCACACAGGAAGATCAAAGCGAAATGCTTGCCGACAAAACTGCTTATGAATTTAAAAAATCAATTGGAAAGGACGACTGGAAGTTGCAGTGGCATGGCATAAAATCAGACTGCAGGGATTTTACCGAAGAGGAGTTTGCAGGCTTGTTAAATGCTATTGTAAATTTTGTTTATCCGTACAGGCAGTTAGAGATGCAGTACAAAAAATTGATTTATAGTGCGACAACAAAAAAAGAGGTGGAAAATATAAAAATTGTATATCAAATACAGGATGGAGAGAATAGGTGCGTACAGTAATAAAGAATAGTATTCTTGGGGTTATAGGAGGAGCAGTATATGTGTGCTTGGAAATGATTTGGAGAGGACACAGCCATTGGACTATGTTCCTGCTGGGGGCTGTCTGCTTTATGTATTCTGGCATACAAAACGAATATACTTCATGGGACAAGCCACTATTACTGCAATCTGTACAGACGGCGGTTTTTATTACAGTGAATGAATTTTTTGCAGGAATGATCATCAACCGCTGGCTGGGCTGGAATGTTTGGGATTACAGCAATCAGCCTTTTAACATTTGTGGGCAGATATGCCTGCCATTTAGCATTTTATGGGTATTGGTAGGAACAGCAGCCATAATTTTGGATGATTATTTAAGATACTGGATATTTGGCGAGGAAAATCCTCACTATAAATTGCTTTAATAAGGGGAATTTTATAAATGGAAGAAAGGATACGGAAAATCTGGGAGTCCCGATATGGAAAAGAGGCTAGGGAGCCAATTGCGGTGCTCTTGGAAAATATAAATGGAACGCTTGGCAAAAAAGAGGATGAAGAAAAAAAAGAGGTTCGAGATGCGAGGGGAGGGTTCGAAACATTGCGGAAACGTATGGACGATATTGATGAAAAGCTTTCTGGTGCAGTGGGAAAAATAGTCAGTGTGAATGATATTTTGGGTAATCTAAAAGAGTTGGAGGAAATATAGGATGCAGACGATAGATGAGGCTGTCAGCAATATTCGCAGGGCAGTTTATGGAAAAGATGTCCGGGAGTCAATAGCATCTGCCTTGGAACAGGCATATCAGGATGCAAATACAAGTGCGGCAATGGAGATAGCGGATGCAAAAAAGGGATATCCAACACTGAAGGAAAAGCTGGAAAGTGTGGAGAATAAGGTTGCAGACATGGCGCATTCCGTAAATAATGTGGGTGGTCTGATAATTGTAAGACAGTCGGTACCGGAAACATTAGAAAACGGACAAATATGTATTGTTTATGAGGAAGGATAAATGGGTAAAAAAATATGGTGTGCGAAGGTAAACGTAGATGGAGAATTAAAAGATGTTTCGGAAATTTATGTAGGTGAAAATGGAAGGGTCGTCAGGAAATATAAGCGAAAAGTAGAATTGGTGGAAGACGGAGTGGATGGGGGTGAACTGGACTATAGCAGTAATATAAAAAGAGAATATATAGACGAAGCATTACGGCTTACATATGGAGGTGCATTTGATGAATTTGCGGGGGGATGGATCATAACGCTGCCACAATACTACAAAGAAATAAGCATTGAGTTAAAAACAACCGGAAATGCTTCATTGACTTTTATGAACAGTTTTGGTGAAACTGACAGCGTGACAGTTAGAACGAATGGTTATGAAATCCATAGCTTTATTTTTGCAGGAGTGCAGAAAAGAAAACTGAGCTGTTCATTTGGTAGAGGAAATACGGATCCGGGAGAAATTTACATTAAAAATTTATATGGATTAAGAGGATAAGGAGGCCTGAAGGTCTTTTTATTTTTAATTTGAGGAGGATAGGAATGAACGAAGCACTAATAACAGGAGCAGTGGCAATCATTGTAAGCCTGATCAGTGGGTTGTTTCAAATGAGGCAGGTACAGAAACAGAACGATAAGACCGTTGCGCTGATCGACTATAAGCTTGACGAGCTGACAAAGAGGGTAGACAAGCATAACAGTGTTGTTGAACGAACATACAAGCTGGAAGAGTTGACCGCACTGCAGGAGGAAAAAATCAAGGTAGCAAACCACCGCATAAATGATTTGGAGAAAGACAGTGATTAGATGAAGAAATTATTATTGAAGCGGGGATTCACGGACAGACTGTACTTTTATAATTTTGCTGCAGTGCATATGCTCATGGTGGCGATCCTTACTATTACAGCATTGAGCGGGGCACTTGGAGTCACGGACTTGTCACCGTTTAGTAACATCACGCAATATGCATACATGGAATTAGGTTTGCATACAGGGTTCATTGTATGGAAAGCAAAAGAAGAAAACAGCAGGAAATACAGGTTTGGAACAGACAAAAATAAAAAAGTTGCACCGGTGCAACCGGAAGAAATGGAGGAAGAGGAATTATGAAGAAACTATTTATTTCACAACCCATGAAGGATAAGACAGATGCAGAGATCATGAAGGAAAGGACTAAGATCGTTGAAGCGGCCAAGGAACGTTTTGGAGAAGTGGAAGTGATCGACAGCTTCTTTGAAAATGCACCACATGATGCAAGGCCACTGTGGTTCCTTGGAAAATCGCTGGAAATGCTGTCTGCTGCTGATTGTGCTTATTTTGCGGAAGGCTGGGAGGATTACAGGGGATGTAAGATTGAACATGAATGCGCCGTACAATATGGTATTGATATTGTAAGCGAGTGATCAGGAAAGAGAGGAAGGATATGAATGATATGAATGATATTTTATTTGAAGCCTTAAAGGCAGTATTGATACTGGCGGTCATTTTATTTACAAGGTATGCGGTACCATGGATGAAGCAGGCTGTAGAAAACACAAAATATAATTGGATAGTGAAATGGGTCGGCATAGCAGTCAGGTCGGCGGAACAGACCATCTTCGGGGACAAGCGTGGCGAAGAAAGGAAAGCTGTTGTCACGCAGTTCATCAAGGAGCAGCTTATAAATAAGAACATAGCGCTGTCAGACAGGCAGGTAGACGCACTGATTGAGGCGGCGGTATTCGCAATGAATGGGGGCAGATAATATGATGGGAGTCATAGGAGCTTCTTTGGCAGTATCCATTGTAGCTGTTACGGTCCTTGCAGTAATTGGGAAAATGGTCAGTGAGTGTGCGGGATGCATGAAGGATTGGGAAGGGTGAGGTACATATGGGATTAAAGACAGGGCAGGCAGGGTTAAACCTGATCAAACAGTTCGAAGGCTGCCGGCTGACGGCGTATAAATGCCCGGCGGGTGTATGGACGATCGGCTATGGACATACGTTGGGAGTCAAAGAGGGGCAGAGGATCACGCAGGAGGAGGCAGACAGGCTTCTTGTAAGCGACGTGGAAAAATATGAGAAAAAAGTAAACAAGTACCATGACAGGTATACATGGCGGCAGAATGAATTTGACGCGCTGGTTTCCTTCGCGTTTAACGTCGGCAGTATCGATCGGTTATCCGCTAACGGAACAAGAAGCCGGGCAGTGATAGCGGAAAAGCTTATGGCGTACAACAAGGCGGCAGGAAAGGTTCTTGCCGGGCTGACGAAAAGGAGGCAGGCAGAACAGGACCTGTTTTTACGCAAAAGCAATGCAAGACCGACGGTCAAAAGGGGCAGCAGGGGAGAGGATGTAATTTATCTGCAGAAACAGCTTGCAGTGCTGGGGTACAGCGTCGGCAATGTGGACGGCATATTCGGGGTGAAAACACTTGAGGCTGTTAAGGCATTTCAGGCAGGGAACGGGCTTGTGGCTGACGGAATCGTCGGAAGTAAGACGTGGGGGAAAATACAGTAGTTTAAGCAATTTGCTGAAACAGTTTGAGTATTGGCGTTAGGAGTAATTGTAGTTATAAATGTTTGTTCATATGGATATTTGAGGCTAAGCAAAAGTAGCATAGTAGTAGCAGACAATTCAAAGATGCCGCAAAATCAAGGAATTTTGGCATTATGTCATTTGACTTTTAATCAAGTTGTCCGGGGTTCGAATCCCCGATGTCTCATGGAGTTAAAACAGTGGAAACCTATTTAATTAGAGATTTTCGCTGTTTTTTATTCAGAATTGTTACGATCAGAAAATCTACGGCTGTACGCTCAGTATAATCATAACCTTTCTTATGTACTCAAAGTTACATTGCCTTTCCATGATGTAATTAAGGAGTATCATATCGCCCTGTCAGCTTTCTGGATCTTTTCGTAAACAGTCTATTCTTATTTCTTTATTTTAATTGAATATAATACAGTTATTTCGTGTGCCGACACATTTACTTTCAGATCGATGGTGCGGAATATTTTTTGCTCCGCAAGGCAGAGGTAATGGAAATGTGCTGATATCGTTACTGACGATAACGCGGCGGATGGAAATTTGGCTAAGTAATTTAATGAAATATAAATGTGTTAGTGCATTAGATATAACAATTTATTTAATCAAGTATTTTATCGAAGAATAAGTTATAAATTGAGTTTTTTACGTTAATTTTTATTTAATCGTTACAGTAGGGACATAAACCCAAGTTGTAAGAATTTCTATTTTAGGTTAACTCCTATCCGTCCGCTTTTGCAGGCAGACATCAGGATCGTGGAAATTTCTATTTCACTTTAACTCCCATCTGCCTGCTTCAGCAGGCGTACAAATCAGGATCGTGAAATTTTATATTTCACGTTAACTCCTATCCGCCTGCTTTAGCAGGCATATAAATCAGGATAGAAAAATACTTAATTTCACGCTGACACCCATTTGCCTGCTTTAGCGGGCATATAAATCAGAATAGTGAAATATTTAATTTCACGCTAATATCCATCTGCTGAATTTAGCAGTCATACAAATCAGGATTATGAAATTTTTTATTTTACGGTAATTATAGTGAAAGGATATTAAAATATATTTGTAATTTTTCATAAATGACAGAAATGATGTTCGGTGTTATAATTAAAATCTGTTAATATATTTCTAAATATTAAAAGGATAATTTAGCAATATTAGGTAACATTTATAGCAATACAGAAATAAACAAATGCTTATTATTAGGGGGATGAGAAAGCGGGTCTATGGCAAGAATTAAATCGGTGCATATTGTGAGATAGAAGATTGTACAGAGGAGGAAGTGGTTTTATGAGGATAAAAGGGGTAAAGTTTTATGAAAATGTGGAGGACGGGGTTTTAAAGTTTGCTGTAATCATTTCGACGTATCATGGAAAATGGGTATTTTGTAAACATAGAGAAAGAAATACCTATGAGGTCCCCGGAGGGCACAGAGAGACAAATGAGGACATTTTGACAACGGCAAAGCGTGAGCTGTATGAAGAAACAGGCGCTTTGGATTATGAAATAGAACCGGTTTGCGCATATTCTGTTGTGAGGGAGGAGGAAAGCGATGAACACTTTCAGGAAGAAACTTTTGGAATGCTATATGTTGCGGATATAAAAGAACTTGAGGGGGAGCTGCACAATGAGATCGAGAACATTCTGATAACTGGGAAGTGCCCTGAAAATTGGACTTATCCTCTTATCCAGCCTCAACTGATGAAAGAAGCGATAAAGAGAAAAATGGTGAAAGTGGCGGAAGATGCTTTGGCCTTTCAATAGAAATAGGAATGTTGTTAAAGCGCAATTGGGGAGGGAAGTATGAGACATAAAGCTTATTATAAATCTCCTATCGGAATGCTTTGCATAGAAGAAGAGGAAGGGTTCATCGTAGGATTGCATTTTGTGAAAGAAACGATTGGTAAAGGAGTAACTACTGAAGATACGGTTTATGGAGAAAAAGGCGGAATAGATACTGCAGAAGGAAAAATTTTAAGACAAGCCGTACGGCAGTTGGAAGAATATTTTTCCGGTAAAAGGACGGAATTTGAACTTCCCGTCGCATATTCCGGGACAGATTTTCAGGTCAGGGTGTGGGAAGGACTGCGGACAATTCCTTATGGGGAAACGAGAAGCTATAGCGAAATAGCGGTACAGATCGGAAACCCGAAAGCCGCAAGGGCAGTCGGAAATGCCAATAATAAAAACCGTATTTTGATCCTCGTACCGTGTCACAGAGTGATAGGAGCCAACGGAGCGTTAGTCGGTTTTGGGGCAGGACTGGACGTGAAGAAATATCTTTTGGAGTTGGAGAGGAAAAAAGAAGCGCATTGAGTGGGAAGGGGAGAGATTATGATAAAAGTAGATCACATTTCTAAGGACTTTATATCGCCTAAGAAATATCCGGGACTGAAGGGAGCCGTTAAAGGACTTTTTTCCAGTGAGAAGACAGTAAAAACAGCAGTAGACGATATTTCCTTTACAATTCAAAAGGGTGAGATAGTCGGATATATCGGAAGTAACGGCGCAGGAAAATCAACCACCATAAAAATGATGACGGGAATCCTGACGCCGACAAGAGGGGAATGTACGGTGGCGGGAATCGATCCTAATAAACGACGTAAAGAAAACGCGCAGAATATCGGCGTCGTGTTTGGACAAAGAACCCAGCTTTGGTGGGATCTTCCGTTGAGCGAATCTTTTACGATCTTAAAGGAAATCTATAATGTATCGGATGATGATTACGCAGAACGGATGGAGTTTTTAAACAGGGTGTTGGAACTGCAGGAATTTTTTGACAGACCGGTAAGGACGCTTTCATTAGGACAGCGTATGAGGGCGGATCTGGGCGCGGCATTATTACATAATCCCAAAGTCCTCTATCTGGATGAACCGACGATCGGGCTGGATCTTGTCGTAAAGGATAATATCAGGGAGGCAATTAAAGAGATCAATGAAAAGTATCAGACAACGGTTATTTTGACCACACATGATATCGGCGATATAGAAGAGCTTTGCAGCAGAATCATCATTATAGATGAGGGAAAGAAAATTTATGACGGTTCCCTGACAGAGTTAAAAGATATTTACGGAACGAAAAGAGAGGTTTCTATGGAGATCAAACAGCCTGAGAAGGTTAAAGAACTTCATTTTGCAAGATTGTTCGGGGTAGAAGAAGAGGATTGCAGGTCAGAGTTTGACAAAGAAAACAGTGTTTTATGTGTGACTTTCGATAAGCATAAGATACAGGCGCCTCAGGTGCTTTCGGCAGTGATGGATGTAGCAGAAGTAACGGACGTGCAGATACAGGAAACCGAATTAGCTGAGATCGTGAGAGAGATTTATCATCATGGCGTTATAGAAAGGTAATTTAGGAGAATGGGAGGAGTATTATGAGAAAGAGTCTGAAGATCTATTTACCGTTTACCCTAAATGAACTGAAACGGCAAATGGCCTATAAAGGAGCATTTTATCTGTTTATCCTGATCAGTATGTTTGGCGCGTTTATCAATTATTATTTATGGATGGCGATTTATAGCAGTTCGGATAAGACAACTCTTGGAGGGATGACGCAGAATGAGATGATAGTTTATGTTTTTATGGTTTATGTTACGTCTTCGGTAGTATCGATCTCTATAGCGAATTTTGTCAGCGATGATGTGGTAAAAGGTACGGTAGCGATGAACCTGATCAGACCGATCGATTATCGGCTGAGTCTGATCTCCCGCGCGGCAGGAAATATGATATATCATTTTTTGGTACCGTCCGTTTTCATTTGGATCGGAGTAGAGATCTACAAGGTTAAAGTGTTTGGCCTGCCGGCGGTTTCCGTTTGGAATATTCTTTTGTATTTGTCAAGCTGTGTCATGAGTTTTCTCATTTATGTGTTATTTGATTTTTGTTTCGGAATGATCGCTTTTTTTACGACCTATATTTTTGGACTTATGATGATAAAAAATGCTTTGCTGGGATTTTTGACAGGTCAATTGATCCCGATCAGTTTCTTTCCGGAGGTTCTGCAGAGAGCATTTGATTTTCTGCCTTTTTCGTCCATGGTCTATACGCCGGTGATGATCTATTTGGGGAAATATAGCGGAAAAATGTTGGGATTTATGCTGATCAGACAGGCAGTATGGGTCATACTCTTATATGTGCTTGGCAGTTTGATTTGGAAAAAAGTAACAAAGAGATTAGTCGTGCTTGGCGGGTAGTAGGGCCTAACGGGTATAGATTTAAAGGCTGCGCGTTTCAGGCAGGGTGTATCGTGAATATTTGTTAAAATACGGGCGGAGTAAGAATGGGGATTATTGTTATGAATAAATGTAAACGTTATCTGCGTCTTTATAGGGTATTGGTATCGCAGTTTTTAAAAACGATCATGCAGTCAAAGGTTGACTTTTTAATGGGACTGTTCGGTTTTTTCTTTTCACAGATTATAGGGATCGCTTTTTTATATTTGGTATTTCAGCAGATTCCGTCATTACAGGGATGGACGCTGGATCAACTGATCTTTATTTATGGATTTGCGCAGATTCCGAGAGGGATCGATCATCTTTTTACCGATAATATTTGGTTGGTAGCATGGAGACTTGTCGTTAACGGGGATTTTGACCGGTATATGTTACGGCCGATGAATATTTTCTTTCAGGTCATTGCCGAAAAATTGCAGCCGGATGCGATGGGGGAATTGTTAGTGGGCGTGATCCTTGTGGTCCGCTCTTTGACGAGAGGGGTATTGATCGTAGACGGACCGCATGTGGTTCTGTTTTTCGTATCGATTTTTGCAGGCGCCCTGATCTATACGTCGATCAAACTATTTTTTGCGGGACTGGCATTTTGGATCAAGATCAGCGGTCCGTTTTTACAGGTGGCATATCAGATGTCGGATTTTGCAAAATATCCGACAGAGATCTATGCGCGGGGAATCCGTTTTCTGATCACTTGGGTGATTCCGTTTGCGTTTGTAGCGTATTTGCCGGCCAGTTTTTTCTTAAAGGCAGGGACATCTGCCATGATCATAGGGATTGAATGCGGTATTGCGGTCTTATTTTGGTGTATTGCATATGCGGTGTTTGAAAGAGGAACGCATGTATATGAAAGCGCTGGGAATTAGCGTGAAATATAAAATTTCACGATCCTGATTTGTATGCCTGCCAAAGCAGGCGGATGGGAGTTAGCATGAAATTAAGTATTTCCCGATCCTGATCTGTATACCTGCAGAAGCAGGCGGATGGGAGTTAAAATGTCAAAGCGGGACGAGGAGGCAAATGGGATGAAAAGATATCTGGTAAAATGTACGGGAATATTCATGGCGGCGATGTGCGTTTCTATATTAACGTCATGCAGTCAGAAGGAGGCGGCAGACGGGGAAAGGATTCTGGAAATGGAAACGGTGATTACCAAAGATATCACCGATGAAAGTACAATGTCCGGGGCAGACAGTGAAAATGAGACAGTGGAAGAACCGCTGGAAGAAGTTACCCCGCCGTCAAAGAAAGAAGTTGAAGATGCCAGAGGAAAGGTATTTGAAGGGATGACGGAGGAGGATATAGAACGGTTAAAGGAGAATATTAAGATTGCAAATCAGAGAATGGAATCTGCATATTTGAATGATAATATTTTCAAGAAGCTTTCCGATCCGGAGCATTTGTATTGGAACTATTTTGATCTGAAAGGAGAGATTCAGGTTGGTTGGGCTTATTACGGAAGCAATGAAGAGAGGCAGGAGATACTTGAAAGGGAAGAGCTTACAATGGATGAATTTTATCTAAAATACGGAGAACCGTCCATGGATTATAACCGGTTTGACGCCGACAATTTTGTAGCGCTGATAGAAGACATGATGTTAGGCATACAGGATGAGACTTTGGTAAAAGACATGGAACAATTGATTGAAAATACGAAAAATGCAAAGGAAACCCATGAGGTGGAATATGTCGACCGGATCTATAAGATCCTTCATGACATGGATTATTTTTTGTTCCGTTACGGTCCTGAAGACGTAGGAAAATATGTAAAGGACGCGTCGCTGATAGGAAAGTATTATGGAACGCTGACAATATATCGGAAAGAGTAAGGACAAAATGGGGAAGGGGACTGGCATTTTGGATCAAGATCAGCGGTCCGTTTTTACAGGTAGCATATCAGATGTTGGATTTTGCAAAATATCCGACAGAGATCTATGCGCGGGGCATCCGTTTTCTGATCACTTGGGTGATTTCGTTTGCGTTTGTAGTGTATTTGCCTGCCTATGGCAAAAAACAAGAACAGTAATTTTTGTTATATGACAAATCAACTTTTGTCTATGTGGTAAGTTCCCATTTTAGGGATTTACCAAACTGAACGGCCTGACAACTGAATTTTCTAATGTTGTTTTTATCCTTGTTTGGTATTACCCAGATACCAGGCGAGGGTATTTTTGCTTTTTAACAATTTTTAAAAAAAGCGGGTTACCAAACAGGCGGGTAATTGATATTACGTTGCTATCAAACACCTCTATTTTAAAGACTATGGGAAGATTTTATGACTAAGAATTTGACAGAAAATGAAAAGAAGCCCTTGCAGGCGAAGCACAGTGGCAAAAGCTGCTGTCCGATTTTATTTCTGACACCTTTATAGCTAAGGGAATGTGTGCGGATGTGGCAATTCACGATCCATATCCTCCAGGTCACAATCCCCATGCTTATATCATGCTGACAGTGCGTCTGTTAGATGAAAAAGGGAATTGGCAATAGAACGAGAAAACCGAAATACGTTCTATCCGGGAACACCTGTGCCAGAAACAGTAAAAGAACACTAAACGTCACGAACAGGAACGGTAATACCGCCGTTCCTGTTCTCTTTTTTATAATTTTTTAAATGTACGGAGGAAAGTGATATGAGTATTTACGGTTACGTTCGGGTATCCAGCACAGATCAGAACGAAGAGAGGCAGGTGATCGCGTTGCAAGAAGCCGCTGTGTCCGAAAAAAATATTTTTATGGATAAGCAGTCCGGTAAGGACTTTGACCGTCCGAACTACAAAAAGCTGATACGGAAACTGAAAGCCGGGGATCTGCTGTATGTTCTCGGCATTGATCGTCTGGGACGCAATTATGAGGAGATTCAGAGGCAATGGTGTGTACTGACGAAAGAAATTGGTATTGACATCTGTGTGTTGGATATGCCGCTTCTGGACACCCGGAATGGGAAAGACCTGATGGGAACTTTTATCGCAGACCTTGTATTGCAAATTTTGTCTTTTGTGGCACAGAGTGAGTGTGAAAATATTAAGAAACGACAGGCTCAGGGAATCGCAGCCGCAAAAGCAAAGGGAATCAAATTTGGCAGACCGGAAAAGCAAGTACCCGATGACTTCGGAAAAATCGTGAAGGCGTGGGAGCAAAAGAAATTGTCCTTTGCGGAAGTCTTAAAACGGTGCAATATGAGCGAGGCGACTTTTTACCGCAGACTGAGGGAGTACAGATTTCTCCAGGACAATAAAAAGGCTTGAACAAAAATTATGGCTGTCAAAAGGTGTACCTTTTGACAGCCGCCACAATTCGTTCATTATACAATACAATGCTTGGCGTTACAAGTAATTTACGCACGTTCCCGGAATATTTCCCGACATATATTTGCGATGATTTTCCATCATAATTATTTTTATCAATGTCAGAACTATTATCAAAAGGTACACCTTTTGATAATTACTGACAACATTTTAGATATAAATGAATCGGGAGAGGACGAAGCAGATGCAGTTTAATTCTTATATTTTTACATTATACTTCCTGCCAATAGTTACTATATTGTATTTTTTATTAAATAAAGCAAGGATAGAAATGGGAAAAATTCTCCTATTAGCAGCTAGTTTTATTTTTTATACGAATTTTGATATTGAAATATCGAAAGTGCTAATCATAAGCCTTGCGGTAAATATTCTGTTTGTAAAATTAATTCTGAAGTTTATCAATCCACGGCTGCAGAAAATTGGAATGATTTTTCCGGTAGTTATCAATATTTCGTTACTTCTATATTTCAAATATTCAGACTTTGCAATTACGAATATCAATAATTTTTTAGGCAAGGAATACCCCTTAAAGGAATTGATCCTGCCACTAGGCATTAGCTTTTTTACTTTCCAGCAAATAGCATATGTAATTTCTGTATACAGAAAAGAAATACAAAAAATTAATGTACTTGATTATCTAATTTATATTTTGTACTTTCCCAAGATTTTAATGGGACCACTTGTTGAACCTGATGATTTTATAGAACAGTTAAACAATCCGGTGTTAAAGAAAATTGATTGGAATAACATTATTTGGGGAATCAAACTATTCAGTTTCGGTCTGTTCAAAAAGCTGATGATGGCAGACACATTTGCAATGGCAGTTTCATGGGGATATGAAAATTTTGATTCCACGACATCCATGGACTGGATCTTAATTATGCTGTTTTATACCTTCCAGATTTACTTTGACTTTAGCGGATATAGTGATATGGCCGTAGGTAGTTCCTTAATGCTGAATATTACTTTACCGATCAATTTTGATTCTCCATATAAAGCTGTTTCTGTAAGAGATTTTTGGAAACGATGGCATATCTCCCTCACAAAATTCTTTACCAAATATATCTATATCCCGCTTGGGGGAAGCAGAAAAGGAAAAATATTCACTTACGTTAATACATTTATTGTGTTTCTTGTAAGCGGAATTTGGCATGGAGCTAACTGGACTTTTATCTTATGGGGAGTTATATATGGCTTACTGATGATCTTTGACAGAGTTTTTGAAAAATATGAAGAAAAAATATTTCAACCAGTATGCTGGATTGGTACTTTTTCCATTGTAAATGTTTTGTGGTTACTATTCAGGTCAGACTCAATAGCACAGTGGGTTAGCATACTGAAAAAGATACTCTTGTTTCAGAATACGAACTTCAGTGACAAATTAGCTGAGGTATTTGTTTTACCAGAAACTACATTCATCAAGGATGTATTACATATTGCCAAATATGCAGATGGTATCCGGGGATTCTGGATGTTCCTAATTCTGTTCTTCGCATTTGGCATAAGTCTGATTCCGGAAAACAATTATAGAAATTTAAAAAAGGTGTCATTCCCAGTCATTTTCTTGGCCGGAATTGCTTTCACCTGGGCTGTTATATGCATGGGTGGTGAGTCCGTATTTGTTTATTTTAACTTTTAGGGGGGGAGAGTTTAGCTATGAAATCAAAGATTCTACTAATGGAATGGATTGCAGTGGTTACAACATGCCTTTGTATCTGTGCAATCTTTGTTTATAAAATTGACCCATATTTTCATTACCGCAAGCCTGATACGAAAGAATATTTTTACCGGCTCAACAATCCGAGAAGCCAAAATGACGGCATCAGTAAACACTTTGATTATGACGCCATGATTACTGGGACATCTATGGTCGAGAATTTCAAAACATCCGAATTTGATGAGATATTTGGGGTCAGATCAATCAAGGTTCCGTATTCAGGGGCGACATACAAGGAAATAAATGATAATTTGATCATCGCTTTGGATCATAATCCGGAACTAAAGACAATTATACGCGGCTTGGATACGAGAAGATTTTTTGACAGTGCTGATCTGATGCGTATTGATCTCGGGGTATACCCAACATACCTGTATGATGCCAACCCCTTTAATGATGTCGAATATCTGTTAAACAGGGATATTATTTTTACAAGAGCATACGATATGGTAAAAGAAAAGGATGATCCAAATGCAACGCAGGGTATCACATCATTTGACGCGTATTGTCGGTGGCAATATAACTATACTTTTGGGATTGATGCTGTGCTGCCGGGCAGAGATATGTCATCCGGGCAAGGTGCAAGTGTTCATCTGACTGATGAGGAACGGAAAATAATTTATGAAAATATAACTCAAAATGTTACTTCATTGGCGGCATGCTATCCGGATGTTACTTTTTATTACTTTTTTACTCCTTACAGTATTGTTTGGTGGGCGCAACTCGTAAATAGTGGTGAGCTTGATAGGCAACTTGAAGCAGAACAATATATTATTGAATTAATTTTGGAACAGCCTAATATCCACCTATACTCTTTTAATAATAATACGGAAATAATAACAGACCTCAATAATTACAAAGATGCAACACATTATGGACAGTGGATAAACAGCCTGATGCTTAGATGGATGTATGATGGAAAATATCTCATCACAAAAGAAAACTACATGAAGTATTTGGAAAAGGAATATAAATTTTATTCAGAATACGATTATACAGGTGCAAACAATCAGGAAGACTACGAATCTGATTTTCATGCGGCGGCGATCATAAATCAGGAAATATACGGAGTGGCACCGGAATCATTGCTTGCTTCTGAGAATGTTGAGATTTCTTTGAATGGTGCGCAATTACAGTCAGATTTGTATGATAATCAATTAGGAATTATATGTATCGGCAGTCTTTCAAGGGAATCAGGAAGCGAAATCCCTGTTTCTGATTATGTAAGAGATACGGAATATATTGGTGCAAAAATTCATGTTAATGACATGAAAGCTCATAGATATTTAGAATTTTATGGTAAAAAAGAATCCAATCAGGGACAGCCGTCTGTATTTGTCTATAATAGCGAAGGTAAAAAGGTTGTTTCTCTGACAATATCCTGCGGCGATTTGGATGGTGAATGGCATCAATATGTTATTGAGCTGCCTAAAATGAAAGGGGAAGCAACAATCATTTTAAACGGCGGTTATATAGACAATACCGGTGGGGAAAATTCGATATATTGTTTCGGAAATGTGACTTTGTACTGATTTATTTGTTCAGACAGACAAATATCCTTATGAAAATTCGTAATGGGAATCCCCCTATCCAGGCAAGTATGAAATACGCTCTAGGATAGGGGGATCCTTTCCGACAGCCCCTGTAAGTTTACCTTCCCTGCTTATTCTGCCTGGGAAATTCAATACCTGCTTCTCTTACTTTTTATCAATAGCTGAACTTCATAAGGATTTAAAAATTCTTCTTTTTCACCTTCCAAAAGCGTATACATACCGTGTAAATGGTAGACCTGCCTTTCATTCGTATGATTGATGATAAACAGCCATATGCTGTCGTCGTTTTCACGCGTCATCATTTCCACGCCTTCCGCCGCCGTACCGAGCGGTTCAATACCGCATGTTTTCAGAAAGTAGTCCGTCAGATCTGCCATAAGGTCGTCGCCCGGCTCCGTACCTACATACCATGTGATGCCGTTTCCATAAGAATTTTCTGTTATTGCGGGAGACTGTCTGTAAAAGCCGGTGGTGTATTCGGCAATTTGTTTTGCTTTTCCGAGGGTGATGATGTCACACCACTTTTCGGCTTCATATTCTCTGCTGTTATAGAATACGCCTCCGGTGGTTTCGAGGAGGCAGTCGTATTCGGGTACTTCAATGCCGCAGATTTCACTAAGCCTTCCCGGGAGTTCCCGATCCGTCATGCATAAGTTTGTCGCATCCTTTACGCCTGTCCGCATTGTCAGTACCAAATGCCCACCGTTCGCCACATAATCGATATAGTGTTGTTCCAATTGGGGAGTCATTAAGTATTGAAGCGGCGCAATCACCAGTTTGTAGGAGGATAAATCATCCATACCCCGGACAAAATCTACGGGAATCTTTTTGTTGTATAATGCCTTATGGTACTTTTGAAGTTGTTCCACATAGCAAAGCTCAGGGTGGTTTGGCTGGATATCAAAAGCATAATTTTGACGGAAACTATGGACTATGGCAACTTCCGGATGGGGCATTGTTCCTTCAAAGTCATCCATATGCTTTGAAAAAGTATGCGTTAACTGTCTGGCCTCATTATAAATTCTGCCGGGATTTCCGCTGTGTCCCAGGATTCCGTGCCAGTATTGTTCCGTACCCATGGCGCATGTCCGCCACCTGAAAAATACTACGGCGTCAGCGCCGTGTGCTACGGACTGCATGGCCCATGCGGACATTTGTCCGGGTTCCAAAGCCCTTCCCATGATCTCCCATCCGGACATACCGGACTGCTGTTCCATCATCCAAAAAGGTTGTTTTTTATAGCCCCGGACCACGTCGTGGGAGGCAGCCAGCCCGCTGTCAGGATGGGCCTGCGGTTTCTGCCAGTGACCGGCAGGATAAATGTCGTTGGACACAAAATCCAAAAGTTTACCAAGATCATAATAATTTACTTTATTGTCAAAACACATGTAATTGTGTGTAATGAAATGTTCCGGACAGTTTGCCCGGATAATGTCTGCCTGCCATTTTGCAAAATCTACTATCAAATCGGAGCAGAAACATTTCCAATCGAGCATGGCGGAAGGGTTTTCACCTACCGCGGTGATCAGGGGAGTGCCGATCTGGGAAAAATTGTTAAATCCCTGACTCCAGAATGCGGTTCCCCACGCATCGTTCAGGGTTTCTATTTTGCCGTATTTTATTTTCAGCCATTGCTGGAATTTGGCTTTGCAGGAATTACACATACATAAGTCATAATGGGAATTGCCAAGTTCGTTGTCGATCTGCCATCCGATCACGCCCGGATTTTCAGCAAATCTTTTGGAAAAAGCGGTAACAAATCGTTTGATGTGTCCGCGGTAAACCTCGTTAGACTGGCAGTCGTGGTGCCTGCCGCCAAAATGTCTGCGCCGTCCCTCTCTGTCAATGGGCTGGATCTCCGGATTTCTTTCGATGATCCATGCCGGGGGCGCCGCCGTAGGGGTCCCGAGTATGGATTTGATTCCGTATTTATCAAGCAGCGCTACGGCCTCTTCCAACCATTCAAAATGAAAAACACCTTCGGAAGGTTCCATTTTAAACCATGAAAATTCAGCCATCCGTACGACCTGAACGCCCATTTCCTGCATAAGTTTTGCATCGGTTTCCCAGCGTTCCTTAGGCCAGTGTTCGGGATAATAATCTACTCCAAAATGTATGCTCATATGTGAGTCCTCCTATCGGGCTAATATAAATTTTTTACTGCTAATTTTGTATATAATACAACTTTGTCACCCTGTTTAATCACGGTAGAACCGGAAGGAATGATGACGTTGTTTTTTCGCTTGATCAAAACGATCAGCGTCTGTCTGGAAATATCCAGATCTTTGATGGGATTTCCGACCCATTCATGGTTTTCCTTGATCAGGATTTCCCGCAGGTCGATTTTCTCTTCCTGCCGGAATGATTCTGCCGCAAGCACTAATCTGTCGGCAGGGTATATGAGGGTGTTCCCTTTGGGGATAATGGTATCCCTGCCCCTGATGATAACTGCAAGGATCAGCCCGGAAGGAAGATTTAGATCTTTTATCGCGTGGTTTTTCCAGTTATGTTTCTCATCGATATACAGACTGATGAAACTGACATCGTTTTCCTCGGCATAAGTGCTCATTGACTTTATCTTCGTATATTGTTCCACAAATCCCGCGCTTATAATACCGGTGGGGATCGCGACAACGCCGACTCCTAGAAACGCTATGACGATGGCCATGCATTTTCCCAGTGCCGTGATGGGATAGATGTCGCCGTAGCCCACCGTTAACAGAGTGGACATGCTCCACCATACGCCTGAAAAGGCATTTTTAAACTGTTCCGGCTGGGCGCCGTGTTCGGCGCTGTACATGCATAAAGAGGATGCGAACATCAGGATCAGTATGATAAAGACGGAAGACAGTATTTGGTTTTTCTTTTCAATAAAAACGGTAGTGATCACATGAAAAGAATCGTACTGTTTGTTGATCCTGAACAAATGGAAGATCCTCACGACCCGGAGCATACGGAATACAATGAAACCGGATAAAAAGAAAAAGGGCAGTATGGCAAGCAGATCGATGATCCCGTCGTAGGATAAGATGAATCTCCATACGGACCGCCCCTTACTGCAGTCAGGATATAAATATTCGGACGTCCATATTCTCAGGGCGTATTCCAAACAGAAAACGACAATCGTGGCCATTTCCATAAGATGAAGGATGTCATAGTAAGGACTCATTTCATCAAAAGTCTCTAAGAATAGAACCGCAATATTTAACACAATGGTGACGGAGATAAAAATATCAAACGTTTTACTTAAGCTGTCCTCCCGGTTTCCGATCTGAATCAGTTCAAAAATTCTTTTTTTCATAAGCAATAGATTCCAATACTGTATTTACAGGCTTATTCTGCACGAAAAACACTCCTGACTCATGAGATTACGGTTCAGGAGTGTTTGTGGGGCCGATTTTTTATCCGGAGGCGGATACGGCGTCTATTAATAGTTTTGTACATACTTCGATTCCAAGATTTCCGCTGTTTAAGCACATATCAAAATAGGCAGGATTTCCCCATTCCCATTTGGTGACGGAATTATAGAAATCTTTCCTCCGCTTATCATATTTTTTCATTGTACTTTCTACCTCGGACCGGTCCAATCCTTCTTTTTCGATGGCCCTTTTCATGCGCGTTTCCGTATCCGCATGGATAAAGACCTTCAGACAGTCGTCCCTGTCTTTTAGGATATGGCTGGCGGCACGGCCTACGATAACGCAGCCGCCGTGGTTAGCGGCCTTTTCGATAATGTTTTTTTCTTCTTCAAAGAGTTTGTCTGCCATAGGCAGGTCTTTTTCGCTTGGACCGCCCCCAAAAGGAGAGGATTTGGTAAGATTAAAGATAAAGCCTCCGGAGGAAGTCTCTTCAAGGCTTTCAATGTAAATAGCGGGAATTTTAAGGTTTTTGGCAGATTCCGTAAGGATATTTCTGTCATATAACTTATATCCTAAAGCCCCGGCAAGCCGTTTGCCGATTTCGTTGCCTCCGCTCGCGTACAGACGCTCAATTGCAATCACATGATACATTCGCATTCTCCTTTCTACCGCAAAATTAAGATACTTTTATTATAACGGTTCTTTGAATTTCCCTCAATATTTAACTTGTACTTAATTTATAATTTCCCTATCCTGATTGGATGCCTGCCTGCCGGCAAATAAGGGTTAACCGTTCAGCCACCACTTCAGCACATCCTGTATTTTTGCGTCCCAGTACTGCCATTGGTGATCGCCGCCGGATTGTTCGCATGTCAGGGAATATCCCAGCTTTTTTACATGCTCCCATACGAGCAGGTTTCCTTCATACAAAAAGTCTTCCGTGCCGCACCAGGCATAGAGTCTGGGAAGCTCCTTCTTTTGTGCCGCCAGCTTATCTGCTAACGTAATAATTTCGTTATCGGACCCTTTCAGATCTTCCAAACTTCCGAAGATCCCTGTAAGAAGCGGTGTCAAACGGGGATTTTCGCGCTGGCTTCTTTGATAGTCGCTTATAATGTCCAGCGCTCCCGACAAAGAAGCCGCCGCCCCGAACGTATCGCTTGCGCCAAGGGCGAGTTTCCATGCGCCGTAACCGCCCATGGACAGTCCGGCGGCCAAAGTATCTTCCTTTTGGTCGGACATGTTAGGGAAAAATTCCAGGCATATGGAGGGAAGTTCTTTTGAAATAAAAGTCCAGTACCGCATCCCGTATGTGGTATCCGTGTAAAAGCCTAAATGTGTTGTAGGCATGACCACTGCGATCCCGAGATCGCTTACATAACGTTCTATCGAGGTTCTGCGCTGCCAGATCGTGTGGTCGTCGCTCATGCCATGAAGCAGATACATCGTTTTATATTTTCCTTGGACAGTCCGTCCTTCCATGCCGATCTGTCCGTGGGTCTGCTGGGGTAAGATAACGTCCATGTTTACGCTCATGCCAAGAACATCCGAAAAAAAATCTACATGCATTAAAGCCATATTGTTCCTCCGTTTCTGCATATCCCGCAAATTTTGGCGCGGGTATGCGTTTCTGAATATAAGTCGGTATTTTCCGGCCGGTTACGGTTGGTATTTAAGGCCGTATAAAAATTGATAATTATATTATACTTGTTTTTCCTATGTTACTCAAATTATTTTGAGCCTTAAAAATTATTTTTATATGCGATTTTATCCGTTTATTGTTAAAGTTGTACATATACAAGTATATAAAATTGGTACATATGGACGATGGAAAAAAATAAAATTTGTACTATAGTGATAATAAGCAATAATAGAATGATGATAACGGAGCGGAAGATAATGTGTTTGCAGGGCAGACGCGGAAAGGCACAAAACGGCATGAAACGGAAGGGGCGATCACATTGAATGCAGAACCGAAATATGTCAAAGTAGTTGAGTGGATCAATCAGCAGATCGGAAAAAAAAGATTTGCCCCCGGAGATAAGATACCTTCTGAAAACGAGCTGAGCGGACAGTTTCAATTGAGCCGTCAGACCATTCGACATGCTATCAGTATATTAGAGGAGGAGGGTATTCTTACGAGGCTCCGGGGCAGCGGGACTTATGTAAGCGACAACTGTTTTACGAATCTTGAAAAAAGAACAAGGATCGCGGTCGTAACCACTTATGTCGACAGTTATATTTTTCCGAAAACGATTCAGGGGATCGAGCAGATCCTGTCAGAGAACGGTTATACAATGGAGCTTTCCTTTACCAACAACATGGTAGAGCGGGAAAAAGAGATTTTAGGGGACATATTGGAAAAGGATGATATAGCGGGAATGATCGTAGAGCCGACGAAAAGCGGGCTGCCGAATCCCAACGAAGACTTGTATCTGAGTTTTTTGGATAGAAAGATACCGATCATTTTTATGAATAGTTTTTATCCGAATCTGGAGATACCCCATGTGTCCATGAATGACAAAAGCGCGGCGCAGAAGGCGGTAGAAACGCTGATCCATGCGGGCCATCAAAGAATTGCGGCAATTTTGAAGATGGACGACGGACAGGGACACAGACGTTACAGCGGATACATGAGCGCCATGAAAAAGGCCGGCCTGCCTACACGGGACGAGAATGTGATCTGGATCGATACCGAGGACGTGCTTCATCCTGAATTATACTGTGATAAACTGTTAAGGCGGCTGGAAGGCTGCAGTGCGGTTTTCTGCTATAACGATCAGGTAGCTTTTAGCCTGATCGAACTGCTTAGGAAAAAGGGGATCCTCATACCGGAACAGATGTCGGTAGTCAGCGTGGACGATTCCGATCTTGCCAAATTAGGCGATATCAAACTGGCGTCTATTCCGCATCCGTTGGAAAAGCTGGGGGCGAAAGCGGCGCTAAACCTGTTGCAGATGATGAGGGATTCTAAGTTTAACGGAACTTTTGAATTTGAAGAAGAAGTGATCCTCAGGGAGTCCGTGGCATATTGTCAGACGGATCAGGATAACATATAAAATTTACCTGTCTTAACGATATACCAGCCCAAGAGGGCGTGGGAGCGGCGGTCGTCCGTATTGCAGGAAAGACAGACGGGGCAGTAAGTATGCGGCCCGTATACATGGCGGCATATGCAAATAAAGAACAAGAAACAATTTTTTATAATCAAGGAGGAATCATCATGCAAGAAGCAAAGAATTACAAGTTTTGGTTTTGTACAGGCTCACAGGATCTGTACGGGGACGAATGCCTGAAAAATGTGGCGGAGCATTCACAAAAGATCGTAGAAGCATTCAACACATCCGGAAAATTACCTTTTGAGGTAGTATGGAAACCGACCCTGATCGATCAGGCGTCGATCAGAAAGACCTTTAACGAGGCGAACAATGACAAGGAATGCGCGGGCATTATTACATGGATGCATACTTTTTCACCTGCAAAAATGTGGATTATTGGACTTCAGGAGTATAACAAACCGTTATGCCACCTACATACGCAGTTTAATGAGGAGATTCCTTACGATACGATCGATATGGACTTCATGAATGAGAACCAGTCGGCGCACGGCGACAGGGAATACGGACACATTGTAAGCCGTATGGGGATAGAACGTAAGATCATCGTAGGCCATTGGGCGAATGAAAAGGTACAGGAAAAACTGGCCGGATGGATGCGTACCGCCATCGGCGTAATGGAATCTTCCCATATCCGTGTAGCCCGTATTGCGGATAATATGAGAAACGTAGCCGTAACGGAAGGCGATAAAGTAGAAGCGCAGATCAAATTCGGCTGGGAGATCGACGCTTATCCGGTAAATGAGATCGTAGAATATGTAAATGCCGTTTCCAAAGCCGACATCGACGCATTGGTAGAGGAATATTATGGTAAGTATGAAATTTTAACGGAAGGCAGGGACGAAGCGGAATTTAGGGAGCATGTAGCGGTACAGGCGGGCATCGAGATCGGTTTCGAAAAGTTTTTGACGGAGAAAAATTATCAGGCGATCGTGACGCATTTCGGCGATCTGGGAGGATTAAAGCAGTTACCGGGTCTTGCGATTCAGAGACTGATGGAAAAAGGTTACGGTTTCGGCGGAGAAGGAGACTGGAAGACGGCGGCTATGGTACGTCTTATGAAATTGATGGCAGCCAATACGCCGAATGCAAAAGGAACTTCATTCATGGAAGATTATACTTACAATCTCGTTCCGGGCAAAGAGGGCATTTTACAGGCCCATATGCTGGAGGTATGTCCGACCGTTGCGGACGGACCGATTGCCATTAAATGTCAGCCCCTTTCCATGGGCGACAGGGAAGATCCGACCCGTTTGGTATTTACGAGCAAGACAGGGCCTGCGGTAGCTACGTCCCTGATCGATCTTGGCAACCGTTTCCGTTTGATCATCAATGCGGTAGACTGTAAGAAATGTGAGAAACCGATGCCGAAACTTCCGGTTGCAACTGCATTCTGGACGCCGCAGCCGTCTTTGGAAGTGGGTGCGGAAGCTTGGATTTTGGCAGGAGGCGCGCATCATACGGCATTCTCTTACGACCTGACGGTAGAGCAGATGGAAGACTGGGCAGCGGCGATGGGAATCGAAAGCGTTGTCATTGATAATAGTACGACGATCCGCGACTTTAAAAATACGCTCAGATGGAATTCCGTTGCATTTAAATAATCGTTGCGGATCCGGGCGTAAAACAGGGAAGGACAGATTTTGTCTACGAATCTGCAGGGGGAAAGATCCGTGGCAAAGAGGCAAAGCAATGCCCGGCTTACAGTTTGGGGCCGGGCGGGAATGGAGGATGAAATGAAAAGCAGCGAAGAAATTAAGAAAGCCATAGGAGAGGGCAAAACCGCGCTTGGAATTGAGTTTGGTTCGACAAGGATCAAAGCGGTGCTTGTAACGGAGGACAATGTTCCGGCGGCAGCAGGCAGCCATGAATGGGAAAACCGTCTGGAAGGAAACATTTGGACGTACAGTCTGGACGATATTTGGAACGGCCTGCAGGACGCTTATGCCAAAATGGCCGAAGACGTTAAAAACCAGTACGGAGAGACCCTGACAACGATAGGGGCGATTGGATTTAGCGGTATGATGCACGGTTATATGGCCTTTGACAAGGACGGGGAACTGTTAGTACCTTTCCGTACATGGCGCAACACGATCACGGAAGAAGCGGCAGTGAAACTGACGGAAGAATTTCAGTATAATATTCCCCAAAGATGGAGCATCGCCCATTTGTATCAGGCAATTTTAAACGGGGAAGAGCATATAAAAGATATTACGTTTTTTACAACGCTTGCAGGTTATATTCACTGGAAAATGACAGGGGAAAAAGTACTCGGCGTGGGAGAAGCTTCCGGGATGTTCCCGATCGATGTGGAAACGAAAGACTTTAATAAGGGCATGATAGAACGCTTTGACAAGCTGACAGCGGACAAAAATTATCCCTGGACACTTTCCGGAATCTTACCTAAGGTGCTGGTAGCGGGAGACAATGCAGGCGCCCTGACCGAAGAAGGCAGTAAGCTGCTTGATGTGAGCGGAAATCTGAAAGCAGGCATTCCTCTCTGTCCTCCTGAAGGAGATGCGGGAACGGGAATGGCGGCGACCAATAGCATTGCGAAGCGTACCGGAAACGTATCCGCAGGCACCAGTATCTTTGCCATGATCGTTTTGGAAAAAGAATTGACAAAAGTATATCCGGAAATCGACCTTGTTACAACGCCGACCGGAAATCTGGTAGGAATGGTACACTGCAATAACTGTACTTCCGACTTGAACGCCTGGGTGAATATTTTCAAAGAATTTGCGGAAAGCTTCGGCATGAAAGTAGATATGAACGAGCTGTTCGGAACGCTTTACAGGAAAGCGCTGGAAGGTGATGCGGAATGTGGCGGACTGCTTGCCTATAATTATTTTTCAGGGGAACCGGTGACCGGTTTTGCAGAAGGCAGGCCTCTTTTCGCGCGTACCCCGGAAAGTAAATTTAATTTGGCCAATTTCATGCGTGTAAATCTGTTTACCGCACTTGCAACTTTAAAAGTAGGACTTGATATCATGCTGAAGGAAGAGGGCGTGCAGGTAGACCGCATTTTCGGTCATGGCGGACTCTTCAAAACAAAGGGCGTGGGACAAAAGATTATGGCGGCGGCTATGAACGCGCCTGTTTCCGTTATGGAAACGGCAGGTGAAGGCGGCGCGTGGGGAATCGCTGTTCTGGCATCCTATATGCTTCAAAAAGAAAGTGGAGAACCTTTGGACGATTACCTTCAAAATAAAGTGTTCGCCGGACAGACAGGAGAAGAAATGCAGCCTGACCAGGCGGATGTGGACGGATTTGATACTTTCATCGAGCGTTACAAAAAGGGACTTTCCATTGAACGCGCGGCAGTCGAGAATTTAGCATAAAATTAAAGAAAGGTGTGGTTTGAACATATGTTAGAGGAATTGAAGAAACAGGTATATGAAGCAAATATGGATCTTCCCAAATACGGTCTTGTTACGTTTACCTGGGGAAACGTGAGCGGAATCGACAGGGAAAAGGGCCTGTTTGTCATTAAACCTTCAGGCGTGGACTATGAAAAGCTTTCGCCGGAAGATATGGTGGTCATGGATTTAGAGGGAAATAAAGTAGAGGGAAAGTACAATCCTTCTTCGGATACGGCGACGCATTTAGAACTGTATAAGGCGTTTCAGGAGATCGGCGGTATCGTGCATACCCATTCTTCATGGGCTACAAGCTGGGCGCAGGCAGGCAGGAGCATTCCCTGCTACGGAACGACTCATGCGGATTATATCTACGGAGAAGTGCCTTGCGTAAGGTGCCTGACCAAAGAGGAGATCGACGGCGCTTATGAAAAGAATACGGGCCTTTTGATCGTTGATTACTTTAAGGATAAAGAAGTTTTGGCAGTTCCGGCGGTGCTTTGTAAGAACCACGGACCTTTTGCATGGGGGAAAGACGCCCATGAAGCGGTGCATAACGCGGTGGTATTGGAGGAAGTGGCGAAGATGGCGGCAAGGTGCGAACGGATCAATCCTAAAGTAGAGCCCGCGCCGCAGGAGCTTCAGGATAAGCATTATTACAGAAAACATGGCGCCAATGCGTATTACGGACAAAATGCATAAACCGGCACAGTTCGTAGGTATGGCTAACGAATGGAAATAAGTGTATCCATGAAATGCATGTAAAAATTCTGCAATTCGTTACGATATGCCGATATGGACGGCGTGGCCTATTTATGATAAAGTGAAATGAAAGCAGTTTAACAACGATTCGGAATGGAGGAAAAAATGAATAACTTAGAACTTGCAAAAACAGCGAATGAAGTTCGCAAAGGCATTGTGACCAGTGTTCATAGTGCAAAAGCCGGACATCCGGGCGGTTCTCTTTCAGCCGCGGATATTTTTACATTTTTGTATTTTGAGGAAATGAACGTCGACCCGAAAGAACCTAAAAAAGAAGACAGGGATCGTTTTGTTCTTTCTAAAGGGCATACGGCTCCGGGACTTTATTCAACTTTGGCAAACAGAGGATTTTTCCCGGTAGAAGATTTAAAGACTCTCCGTAAATTAGGATCTTACCTTCAGGGGCATCCTGATATGAAGCACATTCCGGGTGTAGATATGTCCAGCGGTTCTTTGGGACAGGGAATTTCCGCTGCAGTAGGGATGGCGCTTGGCGCTAAAATGGATCAAAAAGATTTCAGGGTATATACTCTTTTAGGAGACGGTGAGATTGAAGAAGGTCAGGTTTGGGAAGCTTCTATGTTTGCCGGACACAGAAAGCTGGATAATCTTTGCGTGATCGTAGACAATAACGGCTTACAGATTGACGGTAAAGTGGAAGATGTATGTTCTCCGTATCCGATTGACAAGAAATTTGAGGCATTTAATTTTCATGTAATCAATGTAGATGCTCATGATTTTGACGCGTTAAGAGCGGCGTTTAAAGAAGCAAGAGAAACAAAGGGGATGCCGACGGCGATCATTGCGCACAGCCTGAAAGGAAAAGGCGTTTCTTTCATGGAAGGAAACTGCGATTGGCACGGCAAGGCGCCGAATGATGAAGAATATGCAGTCGCAATGGCGGATCTTGAGAAAGTGGGGGCAGAATTATGTCAGAAGTAAAAGTTTCGAAAATTGCAACAAGAGAAAGCTATGGTAACGCTCTCGTGGAATTGGGAGCAGAATATCCGAATTTAGTCGTTTTGGATGCGGATCTTGCAGCGGCGACGAAAACGGGAATTTTTAAGAAAGCATATCCTGATCGTCACATTGACTGCGGTATTGCGGAATGTAACATGGTAGGTATCGCAGCAGGACTCTCCACGGTAGGTAAAATCCCGTTTGTAAGCTCTTTTGCTATGTTTGCAGCCGGCCGTGCTTTTGAGCAGGTCCGTAACTCTGTAGGTTATCCCCATCTGAACGTAAAGATTGGAGCAACCCATGCCGGAATCAGCGTTGGTGAAGACGGGGCATCCCATCAGTGTAATGAGGATATGGCGTTGATGAGAAGCATTCCGGGGATGGTAGTCATCAATCCGGCAGACGATGTAGAGGCAAAGGCGGCTATGCGCGCGGCAGTAGAATATGAAGGCCCTGTATATCTGCGCTTCGGACGTGCAGCTATGCCTGTGATCAATGACAGGCCGGATTATAAATTTGAGATCGGTAAAGGGGTTCTTCTCCGTGAGGGAACGGACGTTACGATCGTAGCGACGGGAATCTGTGTTGACAGTGCGCTCAGTGCAGCGGAAAAACTTGCGGCGGAAGGCGTTAGTGCGGAAGTGATCAATATCCATACGATCAAACCTCTTGATAAGGAACTGATAGCAGCTTCTGCAAAGAAGACAGGAAAGGTAGTTACCGTGGAAGAACATTCTGTGATCGGCGGATTGGGAAGCGCAGTCTGCGACGCGCTTTGCGAGTTGGCTCCTACGCCTGTTAAGAAAATCGGTATGCAGGACGTATTCGGTGAATCCGGTTCTGCCGCTGCCCTGATCGAGAAGTATGGCTTGGATGCGGAAGGCGTATATCAGGGTGTGAAGGAATTTTTATAAGACTGGCTCAAGTTAGGAATTATTTGTTTTTAGAAAATATGGTAAGGAAATAACACCTTTACTTTTCGAAGTGAGGTGTTATTTTTTTGGCATACGCATAAAGCGCGGTATCCTTTTTGCAGAAATTCACGCTGGTGACACATACAGTAAGGGGAGGTGGGCAATATGGCAAAATTTTGGTTTTTGAGGACGATGTGACAACAAACAATCTGGTCAGCGACTATTTAACTGATGCAGGCCACATAATATTTCCGGCCTACGATGGTCAGGAAGCGCTTCGCTGTTTTCAGCAGGAATCCATAGAATTGATTATTCTGGATATAATGATTCCCAATGTGGATGGCATTCAAGTCCTAAAAGAAATCCGCAAAACAAGCAGCGTCCCCGTTCTGATGCTGACTGCATTGAGCGATGAAAGGTCACAGATCGCCAGCTTCGACTGTTTGGCTGACGACTACATCACCAAGCCTTTTTCAATCATCCTGCTGGGGAAACGTGTTCTGGCCTTGCTGCGCCGTGCCGGGAAAATGGAAGAAAAGGATATTTGGAGGTGCGGAAACATTACAGTAGATTTTCATGGTTATTTGGCGGAAAAGGATGGCGAACCCATAGAGCTGGCCCCAAAGAAATACAACTGCTGATTGAAAATGCAGGGCGGGTCATGACACGCGAAAAACTGATTGATGGTGTCTGGGGGATGGACGCGCCGCTTTATGACCGGGCGATTGACACATATATTCGGAGGATACGCCAAAAGCTGGAGTTGAATTATATTGCAACGGTAAAAGGCGTCGGCTATCGTTTTGAGGTATCGCCATGAAGCGGTTAAAGCTGTTTCCCAAGACCTTTTTATATGTTTTCTCGCTGATGGCAGCTATCTCGCTAATCAGTCATGCCCTATTTTATTTCATGATGCCTATTGTTTATACCAGACAAAAGGAAGTCAGATTGTTGTGGTCATTTATAATCTGATCGACTATCTGACTCCCATGGAGAATGTAGCCCTGACCTCTAAGCAGCAACCGCTCCCCATTCTGAAACAGTTGGGACTGGCCGCAGAGGAAGCGAAACGGAATGTACTGCAGCTATCCGGAGGCCGGCAGCAGCGTGTGGCGATTGCCCGCGCTCTTGCCAGTGACGCACAGGTTATTTTAGCCGATGAGCCGACAGGGAATCTGGACGAGGACACCTCCGCTGAAATTATATCTATCCTCAAGGACAGCGCCCATCAGGTGGGAAAATGTGTAGTGGTCGTTACCCACTCTAACGACTGGCAAAAGAGGCTGACGTGACTTTTCAACTCCACAAAGATCAATTACAGATTTCTGTTCCTGACACTGACTATAACACAAAAAGCCGGAGGTAAAATCTTTACATAAACTGCTAAAGCAGTGCGGAAAGTATATGCAGCATACATTTTTCCGACTATATCATGGTCTGGGATCATTTGTGCCGAATACGGAAATAAAAACCTTGACATATTATTGTCAGGGTTTTTGCGTTATAATGGAAGAAAGGGAGGGTGAGACCATGCAGGAAAGCAGATTATTTAAGATCATATATCATTTATTGGATAAAGGGCAGGCTACCGCACCGGAATTGGCCGAAAAATTTGAAGTATCGGTCAGAACGATCTATAGGGATATCGATGCTTTAAGCGAAGCGGGAATTCCGGTTTATACAGAAACTGGCAGAAACGGAGGCATCCGCTTAATGAACCATTTTGTTTTGGAACGGGCGATATTTTCGGAAGAAGAAAAACAGGAGATACTTGCGGCTTTACAGAGTTTGGAAGCCGTGAAGGGAATGCACGGTATCAGTACGTTGAATAAGCTTGCAGGATTGCTGGATGCGGGAACCGAAAATTGGCTTGAAGCAGATTTTTCAAGATGGGGCAATTGCCCGAATGACAATGAAAAATTCGAAACTTTAAAGACAGCCGTGATCCGTCGAAAATGTATGAGGATCACTTATGCCGGTTCCGGCGGATCGATTGGGGAGAGGACAGTTCAGCCGTTGAAGCTGAGTTATAAATCAAGGGCATGGTATTTAAAGGCATTTTGCACCGATAAACAGGATTACCGCCTGTTCAAACTGTCCCGTATCCTGAAGTGGAAAATGCTGGACGATACGTTTGCGCCCCGTAAGTTTCCGGAAGAGGAAGAGCCGGAACAGGTCATATATTCTGCCGTTAAACTGTGTTTTCCGAAAGAGATGGCGTACCGTGTTTATGACGAATTTGATCCTTCGGAAGTGAAAGAGACGGAAAAAGGGGATCTGCTCGTCACGACCCGGATACCGGAAGGAACATGGATTATCAGCTTTTTGCTTTCCTTTGGGGAAAAGGCAGAGGTGGTAGAACCTGTCAGTTTGAAACGGGTGTTGGCTGAGCAGGCAAAAGCAATATATGAAAAGAATAGTTATGAAAGGACACAATGATATTACTTGACATGGAAAGTAAATTGCTATAGAATATATTTAGCAATACTAAATATATGATTTGAGTATGGAGGGTGATATGCGGAATGAATCCAAAATATGAACAGCAGATGAAAAAGGGCGTTTTGGAGATGCTCGTATTGAAGCTGTTATCGGAAAAAGAGAAGTATGGATATCAATTGATCAGCGAATTGAAAGAAAAAAGCGGCGAAATGTTTTTATTGAAGGAGGGAACCCTTTATCCGATCTTATACCGGCTTGAAGACGAAGAATTAGTGATCAGCCGATGGAGTGAACCGAAAGGAAAAGAGGTTTCCAGAAAGTATTATGCGGTCACAAAAAAGGGACGGGAGATCTTAACGCAGCTTAGTGGGCTTTGGACAGAATTTTCCGTAAAAGTTTCCGGTATTATGTCTTATGAGGAAAGTGTGTAAAGCTCTTCTGGCATTCCATTTTCCAATTGGGTACCCTTTTTAATTGGTAAATGGAGCACTAGCTGCAGCCACCGCTGCGCAGTCGGAAATATGCCTTACAGGTGAACGAATATCCTGCGTAGTTTTGACCAATATTAACGGGACAAGGAACCAGAGGCAGTATTTAGGACTTACTTAGAAGGAAACCGGATTATAAAAAGGGAAGGCAGGTTTTTCATATGACACAAGAAGTATATGTTAAAAGTATCGTGAAAAAATTAAAATGTTCCGCTGCCAAACGGCAGGAGATCAAAAAATGGCTGGAGTCGGATATTACGGCGGCAATCGAAGGCGGAGAACCGTTAGAAAGCGTGATAGCGAGAATGGGAACACCCGAAAATGCGGCAAAAGAATTTAATGATAATTTTCCGCCGGAAGAATTAAAGGCTGCCAAAAGAAAGAAAACAGTCACAATAGCGGTTATTGTTATAATTGCTTTAGCGGCGGTCATAGCTTTGGGGTGGTGGATATTACCGAAAGGCAGCATGGAACTTACGCATTTTGACAAAGAAGAAGTGGAAGGACGCATCACTTTGATTATAGATCTTTTGGATGCGGACGATTATGAGGAAATAAGAAAATACTCCATAAAAGCAATGCAATCGGAGGCGGTAGAGACGGCGCTTCGGGAAACTAAGGCTTTGTTTGGCAGTGATTGGGGAAAGAGGGAGTCTTTCGGATCTATGTACATTGCCGAAGTGACACAGATGGGAAAAAGAATGGTCACAGCACAGGTAAGCGTTTCCTATGAAAATACAAGCGTAACGTATACGATCACATTAGATAAAGATCTGCAGTTAGGCGGATTGTACATGAAGTGACCTGAAATTTAAAATTAGCGTGAAGGGGGAAGTTTATGGGGATGAAAATATTTTTGTATTTATGCAATCTTTTTATACCGGCGCTGATGCTCTTTTTTGGTATTACCTTTAAAAAACATCCGCCGGGAAAGGTCAATATGGCTTACGGATACCGGACGGCGCGTTCCATGAAAAATCAGGAAACTTGGGAATTTGCCCACGAATATTGCGGAATGATATGGAAAAGGGCAGGGGGGATCATGCTGGTATTGACGATGGCCGTTTCCCTGACAGGATTTTTCATGGATGCCGATGGTTTCGGGATGTTAAGCATCGTACTGAACACGTTGCAGATCGCAGCGCTGATCGGCTCTATCTATCCGGTTGAAAAGGCGTTGAAAGAAAATTTTAATGAAAACGGACACCGGAGGGAAGAAAAACTATAAAGAAAAAGCCGTGAGGCTGTTAAGCGGATTTCATAAATGGGAGGGACTGTGGGATGGAAGGAACTGCTATTGCGTTTATGATATGGGAAACGATCGGGGCTTTGATCGTTTTAGGGGGGATCTATACGATGTATTCCAAAAGAACCAGACCCTTTGGGTTTTGGGCGAATGCGGAAGTGTTTGATGTGAAAGACGTAAAGGCATATAATAAGGCGTTAGGAAAACTATGGATCGTTTTCGGCATGATTTTTGCATTGCTGGGTATGCCGTTTCTTGCGGGACAGAATTCGGGATATGTGGTGGCCACGATTTTAGGAACTATGGTTCTGGCTATTTTTACAATGGTAGTTTATGTGACAAAGATTGAGAGTAAGTATAGAAAGGACTGAGCCAATCTCCCACAAACTGTGACGCACACCTTGGGGAAAACAATTTTCAAACACGCGCTGTGACGCGTCTGAAAAATCGGTAAAATAGATTGTAAACCTTTTAAAAATCTTGTATGATAAGAAAAGAACCATTTGCTTTACGCCGGAGTAAGCGGCACGAAACAAATCTGATAAAACGGCAGAAAGATACGGGAGCACGGATGGATCCGTGAACTGTATGGAAAGGACGATTATGATTTTATCACCTTCTATTTTAGCGGCAGATTTCAGTATTTTGGGAGACCAGATCAAAGAAGCGGACCGGGCAGGTGCGCAGTACATACATATCGACGTTATGGATGGTATTTTTGTACCCTCCATTTCTTTTGGTATGCCCGTTATTTCCACGATCCGGAAAGTGACGGACAAAACTTTCGATGTGCATTTAATGATTATGGAGCCGGAAAGATATATAGAAGAATTTATCCAATGCGGCGCAGACATCATTACCTTTCATATAGAGGCGACCAAGCAGGCAGAGAAAGCGATAGAACTGATCCATTCTTCCGGAAAAAAAGCAGGGATCTCCATTAAGCCGGATACGCCGGTGAAAGAAATAGAAAACTATCTCCCTAAGGTAGAGATGATTTTAGTCATGACAGTAGAACCGGGGTTTGGCGGCCAGTCACTTATTTTAAAAACTTTGGATAAAGTGGCGGAAGTCAGGGCAATGATAAAAGAGAAAGGTTTGCATGTGGATGTGGAAGTAGACGGCGGAATCCATATAGGCAATATTGCTGATGTAGTAAAGGCAGGCGCCAATGTAATCGTATCGGGTTCTTCGGTATTTAAAGGCGATATTACGCAGAATGTGACGGATCTTTTAGGGTGCGCGGAGAAAGAAGTTGTGTAAAGCGATTTGCTTAAGAGGTAAGACGAGAGAGATATGAGACCG
Source organism: uncultured Lachnospiraceae bacterium (assembly GCA_910579805.1). Lineage (GTDB taxonomy): Bacteria > Bacillota > Clostridia > Lachnospirales > Lachnospiraceae > RGIG3002. Next base: position 56,586 of record CAJTWM010000004.1, read on the forward strand.
AAAGGAATAGATTTAACGGAAGGTTCTCCGGGAAAGGGACTGCTCTTATTTGCGCTTCCCATGATCCTTGGGAATCTGTTTCAGCAGTTTTATAATATGGTAGATACGATCATTGTAGGAAAGTATGTAGGAGAGGATGCGCTCGCGGCTGTGGGGGCATCCTATGCTTTGACTACGGTTTTTGTCATGATCGCTATCGGGGGTGGCACGGGGGCGTCCGTCATTATCTCCCAATATCTGGGCGCGAAAGAAAACGGAAAAATGAAAACTGCCGTTTCTACGGCGGTCATAGCTTTTCTTGGGACAAGCGTGGCGCTTGGGCTCTTTGGGATTTTGGCGAACCGTCCGATATTATCCGCGCTTTCTACGCCGGATAATATTATGGGAGATGCGGCGTTATATTTAAAAATTTATTTTACGGGACTTCCCTTTTTATTTATGTATAATATTCTGGCGGCGATCTTTAATTCGTTGGGGGATTCGAGGACATCTTTGTATTTTCTCATTTTTTCCTCCGTCCTGAATATCTTTTTGGATCTGTTTGCGGTGCGGACGCTGCATATGGGCGTGGCGGGGGTAGCCGCTGCGACCGTAACGGCGCAAGGGATTGCGGCGGTACTGTCTTTTTTGGTGTTGATGCGGCGGTTAAAAGGTTACGAAGGAAAAAAGGAGACCTTTAATATAGCGATCCTTAAGAATATGGTCAAGGTGGCTATTCCGTCTATCATCCAACAATCCATCGTATCGGTGGGGATGCTTTTGGTACAGTCGGTAGTCAACGGATTCGGATCTTCCGTGCTTGCCGGATACACGGCCGGAATGCGTCTGGAGTCTATCTGTATTGTACCGATGATTTCCATGGGAAACGCGGTGTCCACTTTTACGGCGCAAAATATGGGAGCGGGGAAGACGGAGAGGGTAAAGCAGGGATACAGGGCGAGCTATTTTATTGTCGGCGTTTTTGCCATAATCATATGCGCGGTATTGTTACTGTTTAAAAATCCTTTGATCCGTATGTTTTTGGAGGAGGGAGCCGGCGGGGAAGCATTCGGCACGGGTGTCAGTTATTTGTCGTTTATCGCCTATTTTTTTGTTTTTATCGGATTAAAAGCCTCGACGGACGGGGTGCTCCGGGGAGCGGGCGATGTGGTGGTATTTACGGCGGCCAATCTGATCAATCTGGCGATCCGGGTTTCTTTTGCTTTTGGCATGGCGCCCGTTATCGGCGTACAGGCGGTTTGGTTTGCCGTACCTATCGGATGGACGGTGAATTATGTCATTTCCGGTTTTCGTTATCTCACAGGACGCTGGAGCAGGAAAAAGTTAGTCTGAATCATTTACAAAAAAATAAAATTATGTTACTCTTAAAAAAATGCAAAGCTGTGACAGGCAGCAGGTTAAAGTCAGCCCCGATCTTGGCGATTATTGTAAGGGATAAATGAGCGAAAGTAGTAATACGGCATTGGACGTCTTCCTGTGTATATGCAGAAAGACGTTTTATTTTTTTGGATTTAAAATCTGCACGGCGCAGAAGCATCTGATGAAATAGACTTGCAAGTTGAAAGGAGCAGGAAAATAAAATGAGTAAAGGAAAATATTATATCACAACGGCGATTACCTATACATCGGGAAAGCCTCATATCGGGAATACTTACGAGGCGGTACTGGCAGACAGTATCGCAAGATTTAAAAGGAAAGACGGTTACGACGTATTTTTCCAGACCGGGACGGATGAGCATGGGCAGAAGATCGAGATCAAGGCGCAGGAGGCGGGCGTCACGCCTAAGGAATATGTAGATAAAGTGTCGTCTTCCATTCGGGATATTTGGGATATGATGGGGACTTCTTATGATAAGTTTATCCGTACCACGGACGATTATCATGAAAAACAGGTACAGAAGATCTTTAAAAAGTTATACGATCAGGGAGATATTTATAAAGGCGCATACGAAGGGATGTACTGTACCCCCTGTGAATCTTTTTGGACGGAATCCCAGTTGGCGGACGGCAAATGTCCGGACTGCGGACGGGAAGTCAGACCTGCAAAAGAAGAGGCGTATTTTTTCAAGATGAGTAAATATGCGGATAAACTGATTGAACATATCAACGCCCATCCGGAATTTATCCAGCCGGTGTCCCGTAAAAACGAAATGATGAATAATTTCTTACTTCCGGGGCTTCAGGATCTGTGCGTATCCAGAACTTCCTTTCAATGGGGGATTCCGGTAGACTTTGACGATAAACATGTGGTTTATGTGTGGCTGGATGCCCTGACTAATTATATTACGGGGATCGGATATGAATGCGGCGGGGAGGGTACGGAGCAGTACCGTAAATACTGGCCTGCGGATCTGCATCTGATTGGAAAAGATATCATAAGGTTCCATACCATCTATTGGCCGATCTTTTTAATGGCGCTGGGAGAGCCTCTGCCGAAACAGATCTTTGGCCATCCGTGGCTTTTACAGGGCGACGGGAAAATGAGTAAATCCAAAGGGAATGTGATCTATGCCGACGATCTGGTAGATTTCTTCGGAGTGGATGCAGTAAGGTATTTTGTGCTTCATGAAATGCCCTTTGACAACGACGGAGTGATCACATGGGAACTGATGGTAGAGCGGATGAATTCGGATCTTGCCAATACGTTGGGAAATCTGGTGAACCGGACGATCTCCATGAGCAACAAGTATTTTGACGGCGTAATCTGCGATAAGAACGTGGCGGAGCCTGTGGATGAAGAATTAAAAGAGACGGCAGTGCAGACTTATGGAAAAGTATGTAAGAAAATGGAAGAACTCCGGGTAGCGGACGCCATTTCTGAAATTTTTGCCTTGTTTAAGCGCTGCAATAAATATATTGATGAAACGGAGCCGTGGGTGCTTGGCAAAAATGAGGACAAAAAGGACAGACTGGCTACCGTGTTATATAATCTGGTGGAGAGCATTTCCATCGGCGCCTCTCTGTTAGAACCCTATATGCCCCAAACCGCCGGAAAGATTGCGGCACAGTTAAATACCACGCTTTCCTCTTTTGAGGAGACGACGCAGTTTGGCCGTTACCCTTCGGGCAGCCGGGTAACGGAGAAACCGGAGATTTTGTTTGCCCGTTTGGATGCAAAAGAAGTTACCGAAAAGGCTGAGGCATTGTTTGCCGCAAGAAGAGCGGAAACGGGAGAAAAAGAAGAAGGAACGGAAACGTTAGAGGAAATTATCGATATAGAAAAGAAACCGGAGATCTCTTATGACGATTTTGCAAAGATGCAGTTTCAGGTCGGAGAGATCATTGCCTGCGAAGAGGTGAAAAAATCCAAAAAACTGCTCTGTTCCAAAGTGCGCGTGGGCAGTGAGATAAAGCAGATCGTATCCGGCATTAAGCAGCATTACAGCGCGGAAGAAATGGTGGGAAAGAAAGTAATGGTATTGGTGAACTTAAAACCTGCAACTTTGGCAGGCGTGGTTTCGGAAGGAATGCTGCTTTGCGCGGAAGACGCAGAGGGGAACCTTGCGCTTATGACGCCGGAGAAGACGATGCCGGCAGGCGCGGAGATCTGTTAGTGTACCGGTACGTTCCGCCGACGAAATAGGAATGCGTCGGTTCGCTGTCAGCAGGGGCGGCGGACAGGAATGTGCCGGTTTGCTGCCGGCAGATGTGTTGACGACTTGTATGTGTGCAGGAACACACAGATAGGAGCATATATGATTAAAAAAGAAGAACTTTATTTTGATTCCAGAGATAATATGACAAAGCTCCATGCGATCCGCTGGATACCCCCGCAAAAACCGGTGGCGATCCTGCAGATCGTGCATGGTATGGCGGAATACATCGACCGTTATGAAGAGTTTGCGACAGACATGGCAAAGAGAGGGTTTTTGGTAGTCGGAAACGATCATTTAGGGCATGGGCAGTCCGTACCCACGGGCGGAACGGAAGGTTATTTTTGTGAAAACGATCCGGCAACGGTCGTGGTAAGGGATGTACACAGGCTGAAGAAGATGACCCAGTCCCTCTATCATGGAGTACCGTACTTCATTATGGGACACAGTATGGGGTCTTTTATTACGAGAAATTATCTTTGCAAATACGGCAGCGGGATCGACGGCGCAATCATTCTGGGTACCGGAATGCAGCCGAAATCTGTGCTCATGGCGTCTAAGGCGGCGACGGCTGTTCAGAAAGCATTTTGCGGCTCTAAGCATGTGAGCCGCTTTCTTGATAAAAATGTATTCGGAAATTATAACAAGAGGATAGAGAATGCGAGAACGAGCGTGGATTGGCTTACGAAGGACGCCGGCAAGATAGACGCTTATCTGGAAGATCCCCGCTGTGGGTTTGTTTTTACCGTGAACGGTTTTCAAACGCTGTTTGAGCTGATCTGGAGGCTCTATAAAAAGGAAAATCTTGCAAATATGCCGAAAGACCTGCCGGTCATGTTTGCGGCGGGTACGGACGATCCTGTAGGAGGATATTTTAAAGGGGTACAGAAAGCGGTCGATTCCTTTATACAAGCCGGAATGCAGGATGTAACGGTTAAAAAATATGAGACGGACCGTCATGAGCTGCTGAATGAGACGGACAGGGAACAGATCATAGAAGATATTTATCAATGGATCATGAAAAAGGTAGATGCGGGAGAAGGGAATGCGAAGAAATAGAAAACACAGTATCGGAAAAAGAATTTTGGCGTTTATGCTGTCGGCAGTGCTTTTTACCTCATCCGGCCTGAGTGTTTTTGCCGGGCAGGAGCAGACGGTTGAAAGCAGCCGGGAGGAAAGCCTGATGGATGGGGCGCTGACAAAAGAACAGGCGGATGAGATCTTTCAGTTTATCATACAGAAGATTGCGGACGGCAGCTTGGACAGCGAGGAAGCAGTACGGGAGGCGATTGCGGAAGGGGAAGAGCTGTTCCGGATCTCCTTGTCGGAAGAAGAAAAGGAAAAGATCGTTCAGATCGTCGATCAGGTCAATACTTGGGGGCTTGACACGGAAGGATTGGCTGAAAAAGCGAAGTCGCTGTATGAAGAATATGGGCTGGAACTGCTGGAAGATCCTAAGAAGGCGGCGGCAGAAGCCGTAAAAAGCAGCGTCAGCACTTCTTTAAAGGGAATCGGAGACTTTTTTGCAGGAATCGGAAGAGGGATCAAAAATTTTTTCCAAAACAGTGTGCAAAGCTTTTTTAGCAGTTTTTAAAAACAAACGATCGTCACAGGAGCATTCATAAGAGGATAAAATCAGGGGAAAGTCCATATAATGTTTTTGGAACAGTATGGGAACGTCCCTGAGCCTAAGTCCGCCGAATCAGAGATGCAGAATTTACAGAATGTGAGGTAGAATATGATGAGAATAGCTTTTTATGGAACAAAACCTTATGATAAGACCTGGTTTGAACCTTTAGGAAAGGAATATGGATTTGATATCCATTTTATTGAATTACCCTGTAATGAAGATACGATCTTTCTTGCTAACGGGCATGATGCCATTTGTATATTCGTCAATGATTATGTGAATGCCGCTATGATTGAGAAGTTGTATGATATGAAGGTAAAAGCGATCCTTTTAAGGAGCGCGGGGTTCAATAATGTGGATGTGAAGGCGGCGGAGGATAAGATCGTGATACTCAGAGTGCCTAGCTACTCGCCGGAGGCGGTGGCGGAGTTTGCAATGGCAATGCTTTTAACGGTAAACAGATTTACTCATAAAGCATATAACCGGACAAGGGACTTCAATATGAGCCTGAACGGCTTGATGGGGACGGATCTGAACGGAAAAGTGGCGGGAATTATCGGCACCGGAAAGATCGGACAGGCCATGATACGCATCTGCCGGGGATTCGGTATGCAGTTGATCGCCTATGATCCTTATCCGAATGAAAAGCTGGGTGTGGAATATGTATCGATAGAGGAACTTGTAAAACAGGCGGATGTGATCAGCCTCCATTGTCCGCTTACTTCGGAAACGGAGCATATCATCAACCAAAATACGATCGGGCTGATGAAACAGGGCGTCTATCTGATCAACACCTCAAGAGGCAGGCTGATCGATACGGAGGCGGTGATCGAGGGACTTAGGGAAAAGAAATTCGGCGGCGTCGGTCTGGATGTTTATGAAGAAGAGGAAGGCGTTTTCTTCGAGGACCGTTCCAATGACATTATTACGGATGATAATCTGGCAAGGCTTATGACTTTCCCGAATGTTTTGGTCACTTCTCATATGGGATTCTTTACGCAGGAAGCAATGCAGGCGATTGCGATTGAAACATTGGAAAATGCCCATGCGTTGGAAAACGGGCTTCCGTTAGTCAACCGGGTGGGTGTAGAAGCGGCGGATTAGAGACAAGTTGTCAAAATAGGAAATATTTCCTATTAAATTTACGGAATATTTTCATATTTTCTTGTAAAAATTGTGATAGTCGGCTATAATTTTCTATATCAATACTTGAAAGAAGATTGTGATATGTGGGATAGAAAGTTCCCGTATTTTATCCGCAAAGCGCGGATAGAAGAGTGGGATGACGTTATGGCAATGACATGGAAGACTTTTTTGAGATTTGAAGCAAAAGATTATACAAAAGAGGGTGTCCGGAGTTTTTTTGATTTTATTTCCGATCCTGTGCTGCAGCGGATGTTTTTGAACGATGCATATCCGATGTTTGTAGCGGAAGACAGGGGAAAGATCATCGGGATGATCACATTAAGGGAAGGCACTCATATTTCCCTTTTGTTTGTGGATGAGGCGTATCACAGACAGGGAGTGGGAAGCAGTCTGATGCGGACTATCTGGGGATTTATCAAAACAGAGATAGGAAAAGAGATCGTTACGGTAAACGCGGCGCCGTACGGAGTGGGATTTTACCATAAACTCGGCTTTGAAGATATAGGACCCGAAGAAACGAGGGACGGTATCCGTTATACGCCGATGAAGCGTGAATTAAGTAAAATTTAGTATCTGATAAAATGTCCGTCGGATGGCGGACATGGATTCAGATGTGTGTAAAAGAATTTTTTATGTAGGAGGCCTGCATGGATTACATTAGCAGTAAGAATATTTTTTATTTAATGAGGGATACCTTGAAACTGATCGATGCCCGGGTTATGTCGCATGGATCGAGGGTAGCGTTTATTGTGTACAAAATGCTGCAGCATAAGGGCGGAATGGAAGATTTTGAAATGGCGGATCTGGCAATGATAGCCACTTTTCACGATATTGGCGTATATAAGACGGACGATCCGGGAGATATGCTGCGTTATGAAGCCAAAGAATTCATCCCGCATTCTATATACGGCTATCTGTTTCTGAAATATTTATCGCCCTTCGAAAGAGAGAGCAGGGCGCTTTTGTACCATCATACGGATTATGTAAGGCTGGCAAAGCTGGAGCCGGACATAAAGGAGCTGGCGTCTTTTATCAATATTGCCGAAAAGATGGATATTTACCATAATGCCATGGGATCTAAGTTTGATTATATGATGTTCCATAAGTATTCGGGAAATAAATTTTCAAAAGAAGGTTTGGAATTGTTTTATCAGGCGGTGAAAGAGGACGACGTTCTTACCAAGTTGAAAGAAGGTACATATAAAGACGAATTAGATACACTTTTTGAAAATTTGATTTTTTCAAATGAAGATAAGCGGAAACTGATACAAATGCTGATGTATTGCATCGGTTTTTCCAGTGAAAATTATGCGGTCGGTTCCAATGAATGCGCCTGTATCTGCGTAGAACTTGGGAAAAAGTTCATGCTTACGGAGGAGGAACAGGAGATTTTATATTATGCCGCGCTTTTACATGATATCGGAATGCTCACTGTTCCGAAGGAAATGATCAATGCGCCTCGGAAACTGACGGAAGAGGAAATGAAAATTCTCCGGGGGCATGTCCAGAAGACGGAAAGCCTTCTCAGGGGCCGTATGAAGGATGAGATCGTTAATCTGGCGATCAGCCATCATGAACGTTCCGACGGAACGGGATATCCGAAACATACGACGGGAGAGCAGCAGAGCAGGGTGCAGCGGATCTTACAGGTTGCAGACAAAGTTTCCTCTATGTCGTTGGAATGGAGTTTCCGTCCGGCAAGATCGAAAAAAGAGATTACGGATCATATTTCACAGAAAGCGGCAAAGAATAAGTTAAACGTTCAGGTCACGAATACTATGGTCACTTTTTACGACGCGATCATGGGAAAAGCGCAGGCGCAGGTGGCGGAAGCCATGACAATGTATAAAAAGCTGAACGACGATTATAAACAGATCAGTATGCAGTTTATTAAGTGACAGGCGCAGGCGTTATGGGGAAAGGCACGGGTTAGACAATGGACAAAATATTTAATTTAGACAGTCCTGTTATGCAGGCGCTTAACAAAGTGGCGGATCTTATATGGCTGAATATACTGACCATGGTCTGCTGCATTCCGATCATTACGGTGGGAGCCGCGCTTACGGCGCAGCATTATGTTGTGCTGAAGATGGTCCGGAATCGGGAAGGCTATATTACACGTTCGTTTTTTAAGTCTTTTAAGGCGAACTTTAAACAGGCGACTTGCATTTGGCTGATTTTTTTAGCGTTCATTTTGATGTTTGTAGGCGATGTTTATATTTTTACATATGCAAAAATGGAATTTCCAAGAATACTGGTCATTCTTGTATGCGCGGCCGCCATTATTCTGTCGCTGATCGGCGTATATGTATTTCCGGTATTGGCGAGGTTTGACAACAGCATTAAGAATACGATCAAGAATTCTTTTATGATAGCGATTATCAGTCTGCCGAGGACGATCGTCATGGTGCTGATCAACTTACTGCCAATCGCGCTTGTTTATCTTTCCATGCGTTTGGTACCGATCTCGGCATTGTTCGGTTTTTCAGGGACCGCATATTTATGCGCCCTGCTTTATAACGGCGTATTCAAAAAAATTGAACCGGAGGAGGCGGGAGAAGAGGAAATTGGGGTAGAAGGAGGAACGAATTGAAAGCAAAAGAGGTAATGGGGATATGAGAGATAAGCACACAAGAAAAGTGGCAATACAATGGATGATTCCGACAGCCATACTGCTTATTGCGATCGTGGCAATGTTTGTGGATTTCTTTAAGACGAGCAGTAAGTCGGCGCAGGTGCAGGTGGAAAGAAACTTTTCATCCGTTTCGGAAGGGTATGCGTCGAAGTTTCAGGAACAGCTTATGTCCATGCAGACATCGGGCAGGACGGTAGCGGCCGTGATCCAGCAGCATTCCGAAAAGGAACTTGGCCTTGTGGAAGAATTTGTGGAGGCGCTTTATGACAAGACGGATGCTTATATGGTCATTATGACCGATCTGAACGGCAGGGGGATCAATCAGGAAAAGGAATGGGTGTCGTTATACGACATTGATTATTTTGAGCAGCTTCAAGACGGAAATGAAAGATATATTCATTTGGAAAACGACGGATTTAGTGGAAAACACGCTTTTCTGTCCGTTCTTCCTATCGGAAAAAAGGAAACGAAAGCGCTGCTTTTGCTATATTATCCGACGGACGAATTCAGCGATTTGATCAAAAGAGGAGAATTTGACGGCAATGCTTTTTATGCGGTAACGGACACGACGGGAAAGATCATAGAAGGAAACATGGCCACGGAAACCGTTTTTGAAGGGGATAATTTGTGGGACGGCGTTGCGGACGAAAAAGAAGTCAGAAGGATACAGAACAGGATCGCAAACGGTAACGGCGGCGTTACCAACGTTACGGACAGTACAATGAGTTTCCGGCTGGCGTATTCCCCGATAGGGATCAACGACTGGTATGTGGTAGTAGGCGTGAGTCAGGAATATGCAAAGCGGCTGGAGAGACAGGTATGGAACGATACGAAGGTGATGGTCTATAAACTGCTCATCGCTATTTTCGTATTTTTGGGAGTCGTCATTGTCCTGAATATTGTCGGCAAGATACGCAGCCATGAAGAAAACAGGGATTTGGCGGATAAAGCGGATACCGACCTTTTGACGGATCTGAACAATAAGCTGGCGACGGAACGTAAGATCAAAGAGTATATGAAGGAACATCCGGACGAGCAGGCGCTGATGTTCGTGCTTGATATTGATAATTTTAAGAAGATCAACGACACAATGGGACACGCATTCGGGGACGAGGTCATTCGGACTCTCGGACATCAGATCCGCGGGGAATTCAGGGTATCTGATATTATCGGACGTATCGGCGGCGACGAATTTATGATCTTTTTAAAGAATATAAAGGACGACGCGCTGGTAGAGCAGGAGGCAAACCGGGTAGCAAAGTTTTTTTCTAATTTCCGGGCAGGCGAGTATGTGAAATATTCTGCAACGGCAAGTATCGGGGCCGCGGTCTATCCAAGGGACGCCAAAGATTTTGAATCCTTGTATAAAGCTGCCGACAAAGCCTTATATAAGGCAAAAGAGCGCGGGAAGAACCAGCTTGCTTTTTATGGAGATGATAAGTAGAATCTTGTACAATGTGCATATGAAATTTAGGTTTATTTGGTCAATTTGACAAAGAAGAATGAAAAAGAATTTTCTTATAAGCAATTTTTACAATCAAAACCTAAATCTTTGTGGAATAGTGGCATAGCACAAAAGTATGGATTAAGTTATACTAATCCTAGACTTAATTACCGGTCTGGATTAATGAATATAACATAATATGGAGGCATGCCTCCTTAAGACGAAAGGAGCCCTAACAAATGGCAAGTTTATCTTTAAAGAATGTCTGCAAAGTATATCCGAACGGCTTTGAGGCAGTAAAGGATTTCAATCTCGAAATTCAGGATCAGGAATTTATTATTTTCGTAGGACCTTCAGGTTGTGGTAAATCTACAACGCTTCGTATGATCGCAGGTTTGGAGGATATCTCTTCCGGCGAACTTAAGATCGGGGACAGAGTTGTTAATGATGTAGAACCTAAAGACAGAGATATTGCAATGGTATTCCAGAACTACGCATTGTATCCTCATATGTCGGTATATGACAATATGGCTTTCGGTCTTAAATTAAGAAAAGTACCGAAAGATGAAATTGATAAAATGGTAAAAGAAGCGGCTAAAATCCTTGACCTGACTCCGCTCCTTGACCGTAAACCGAAGGCTTTGTCCGGTGGTCAGAGACAGCGTGTTGCTATGGGTCGTGCTATCGTTCGTAATCCTAAGGTATTCCTTATGGATGAGCCGCTGTCCAACTTGGATGCAAAACTTCGTGTGCAGATGCGTATTGAGATCGCTAAATTACATCAGAGATTAGGTACTACCATTATCTACGTTACACATGATCAGACAGAGGCTATGACGCTTGGTACCAGAATCGTAGTTATGAAAGACGGCGTTGTTCAGCAGGTAGATACTCCTCAGAACTTGTATGAGAAACCGCAGAACCTTTTTGTTGCAGGATTCATGGGTTCACCGCAGATGAACTTCTTAGACGCTGTAGTTGAAGTAAAGGGAGATACCGCTTTCCTTAAGATCGCTGGACACTCCATTAAATTACCGCCTGCAAAATCTAAAAAGCTGATTGACGGCGGTTATGACGGAAAGACCGTTACATTCGGTATTCGTCCTGAAGATGTATATGATTCTGAAATGTACATTGAAGCTACCAAGGATAATGATAATGTATTTGAATCTACGATCAAAGTTTATGAATTACTTGGTGCTGAAGTTTACTTATACTTTGATTTAGAGGAATTCCCGATGACGGCAAGGGTAGATTCCCGTACAACGGCAAGACCTGGCGATAAGGTTAAGTTTGCTATCGATGTTGAAAAGATTCATGTTTTCGACAAAGAGACAGAAAAGATCGTTACGAACTAGTTTCTTAAAAATGGGATATGTAAGGGACACTTCATATATGGAAGTGTCCCTTTTAGTATTTTAGAGATTAGAAAAATCAAGCAGGCCATGGCGGAAAATAATTGAAAATATAAGCAGGATGCCTGCGTGTGCCTGCATTATTATAAGTGGGAAAAAGGTGTATAATAGGGGGATAATATGGCATAAAATAGGTAAATACAGAATTATTATCCAAAGGAATAGGTACCCATGAATGCAACTTATAATGATGTGTTGGATAGAATCAAGGAAGAACGGCGCCGCTTATCCTTATCGCAAAAGGAAATGAGCAAATATGTACATATGAACCAGAGTAATTACAGTAAGGTTGAGGTTGGAGGACGGCGGCTCAATTATTTTGAATTAAAGTATCTGTGCGAATCTCCTGCAGATGTGCAATATATCTTCACAGGACAGAAAAGCGACGAAAAATATAAAGAGTTCTTTATGCAATTCGAATATTCCCAATTAATTGATATTTATAATATTGTTTCTTCCATGAGTACTGCCAATACCGGCAGCACATCGGACAACTGGAAAAATATTTTTATTAAAGCAGAAAATTTATGCAGTAAAAAGGAGAAAAGAGGGACCGGTATCGGTATTTTTCTTTTGGCAAGGCACTTACAGAGTTACCGTCAATTGGAAATGGCAAGATTACTGGGTGTGGATGTCAAAAAGTACAGAGAATTAGAAAACGGAAGGAATCTGCCTGATAGTGAGCTGGTCTGGCAGTTATACGATCTGTTTTACATATCGCCTGCCATTACGCTGAAGGACAGAAAAAGTTTAGTGAGCAGCATATGCTTTGAATTAGAAAGTTTTAACGAGGAGATACAAAACAAAATTCTGGGGATTATCAAAATAATTATGATGTAAGTTTTGTCTGAATTTCTATCTGCTGCGTTGCCGGCAGTCAACGATGCCACCGAATCGCCTCCCTACTCCGCCTTATGGACTGGAAACTTATTCTGCGTCATTTAACTGAAGGCAAATGATTCAGTACGCCGGTATTATGTTGCGGAATGAACGATAGGTAATGATGGAGGGAACTTTTGCCCGTTTAATGTAATTTGTCATAAGATGTAAAATTTTGGCATATGGAGGAAGGATATGTCAGGAGCGCAAATTGGGGAAAGAATTAGGGAACTGAGAGAAGTACAAAATTACACAAGAGAAGTTTTTGCAGAAAAGGCCGGCATTTCGTCTAAATTTCTGTATGAAATAGAAACAGGAAAGAAGGGATTTTCAGCGGATACTCTGTGCAGGATATCCAAAGCGCTATCGGTTAGTTGTGACTATATTATGTTTGGTGAAGACGTAAAGCATCTTGGGGCCGAAAAGATCATTGGAGTGCTTGAAACGATGAAGCCCACACAAATTAGTCAGATACAGAATATATTAAGGCTGCTGTATGAAATGTGTGATTATAGCGAATCCGGAAAATGATTTTTAACTGCTTGCACATGGAGAAAAAATATTTTATCATATTCTTATAGCGGATATATTGCTCCGGCGATAATAGACTTAATTAGATACGCGGGAATGGAGGATAAAAGATGATTTCCAGTCAGGTAATACAAACAAGCATTGATGAATTGCGGACGATTACAAAAGTAGATTTATGTGTGTTTGATTTAGAAGGACAGGAAACGGCATCGACATTTGATGCGGCAGAGGTTTCTAAAGAAATGGTGATGAGTTTTGCCGCATCGCCGGCAGACAGCCAGGTGATCGGAATCTATCATCTCCTGAAAATTCTCGACGAGGGGGAGATCCTATATATATTGGTTGCCAAAGGGATCAGCGACGACGCATATATGATTGGAAAGATCGCGGTCAGCCAGATCCAGAATTTAGTCATTGCATATAAAGAAAGATTTGATAGAAATAATTTTTTCCAGAATCTGATTTTGGATAACCTTCTGTTAGTGGATATTTATAACCGTGCAAAAAAACTTCACATAGAACCTATCATACCAAGAGCGGTTTTTATTGTGGAGACGCAGACGGAAAAGGATACTTCCGTTATGGAATTTTTAAAAAGTATATTCAGCGGCCAAAAAGGGGATTATATCACGGCTGTAGATGAGAGAAATACTATTTTGATCAAAGCGTTGGCAGAAGGGGAAGGGTATGAAGAATGTAATCATACAGCGCAGATCATTGTGGATATGATGAATATGGAGGCAATGCTGAACGTGCGGGTTGCCTTTGGCACGATCGTATCGGAGCTAAAAGATGTGTCGAAATCCTATAAAGAGGCCAAAATGGCACTGGACGTAGGAAAGATATTTTATGCAGAACGAAACGTAAGCGCCTATAATACGCTTGGGATCGGACGTCTGATCTATCAGCTTCCGGTCAACCTATGTCAGATATTTATACATGAGATTTTCGGAGAGGAAGGTCCGGAAGATTTTGATGAGGAGACGTTAACGACGATCAATAAATTTTTTGAAAATAATCTGAATGTATCGGAAACGTCCAGACAGCTTTTTGTGCATCGGAACACTTTAGTATATCGTATTGAAAAGCTTCAAAAGAGTACAGGACTTGATATCCGTGTATTTGACGACGCGCTTACTTTTAAGATAGCCCTGATGGTAGTAAATTATATGAAATATCTTAATTCTCAGGATTATTGATCTTATAAAAAATTGGGACAAGTGGAATGTCAGACCCTATCCTTGAATACAATAGTTTTATAAAACTGTTGGAAGGATGGGGTCTGTTTATGTACGATAAAAAAATTGCATATTTACATTATATAAAATATGGAGAATTGATAGGAAATGCAGGACATGTCAAGGTGACGCAGCGTGGAAATACCGTCAGTATAGAAGTCTATGTGAGAGAGGCATACGGAATATTAAACGGGTGCTATTACATACAAAATTTGGGTGGAAATCCGTTTGAACATAAGATCAATATTGAAGGGGGACAGGCAGTATTTAAAAAGAGGATAACGACGGGAACAGGACATAACAATGAAAGAGAGCCGTTACCCTACGGATTGAAAATTGAAATAGGAAAAGACGAGTATTTGGAGGCTGTCTGGAGAGCTAAGGAAGAAAATGAATATAGGGAAACATTAGGAAGAATAAAAGAAGGCCGGGAACTCTCTGAATTATGGGAAGAAGGGCATTCGTCTGCTAACCGTATCGGTACAAGCGCTGCCGAAAAGGCAGAAGAGAACCGAAATACGATAGAGAACGAAGAAGATGGCAGGAGTGGACGGCAGGGGACAAAAGTGTGGACAGACACATGGGACAGGGCGGAAAAATTTGCAGAAAAGAATCCGGCAGAGCAGGAAAATCCCGTCTGGACGGATAAAGCGGAAACTTTGTATACAGAGGCTTTCTATGACCAAGAAGGGCAAAGGGAGACCGGGCAAAGTCAATCGGTGTCAGGCGAGGCGGCATTGAAAAATATTTTCCAAAGGGAAAACGTAACGGAAAGACAGCCGTATCAGGGAAGACAGCCGGACGGCCGGGCGGAAGAAAAAAATTTTAACAGGCACGAGGGCGGGACATGGAAAAATCTTACCTTTTCCGTGCCGGTGGAAACTTATGAAGATAAGTGGAACGAACTTTGTAAAAAATATGAGGTCATTCATCCGTTTGGAAACCGGGACGAGTATCTATCCTTAAGTCCCAAAGACTTTATCATTTTTCCCGAGAAATATCAGCATCTTGTCAATAATAGTTTCCTGCTCCACGGATATTACAACTACAGACATGTAATACTTGGAAAGAAGGAAGAGGGGGGAAAGAATATCTACTATTTGGGAGTACCGGGTGTATACTATGAACGGGAGAAAATGGTAGCCATCATGTTTGGATTTGAAGGTTTTGAATGCGGGGAAAAGAGAGCGATTGCCGGAGGATTCGGATATTATATGAGACGAGTTGAACTGTGAGGCACAATATAAGCACTTCAGAGCGGAAAACAAAATTGAAAAGCCGGAGGGGAAACGGAACCCAAATCAAATTCCTTCACAATTAAAATCAGGGATAAAGCTTTCCGCAGCGGTATCTTCCTCCTGAATAAATCCGTTTTCCACACCGAGGGAGACAGCGTAATCGATCAACTCGTTATATTCTTTAGAAGTTACTTTCCGGTTAAGTTCGGGATAGCCGCTGACATGTCTGAGCGGCGTATACTGGTTCATCATGCTGATAAAAATGCGGTTTCCGTAAGTCCTGTATAAATATTTTACGACTGCTTTTGCATCTTCCAGACATCCGGGGAGTAAAAGATGGCGGACAATAGTTCCTCTGCCAAGGAGGGCTTTATCGTCGTATTCGTCCGCTGAAAGAGTATTTCCTGTCTCCGTGTAAAAAAGGGGTTCGCCTGTCTGGCGGACCATTTCTTCTACGGCAAGAGAAGCTTTTTCAAAATAATCCGGGGCATGGGAGTATTTATTGCTTAATGAAGAGGAAACATATTTAAAATCGGGCAGGTATATATCGATCAATCCGTCTAAGCTGCGGAGGGTGCCGACGGATTCGTAGCTGCTCGTGTTATACACAATAGGAATACGGAGGCCGTTCCTTTTGGCAAGCGTCAACGCATCTATGATCTGAGGGACAAAATGGGTCGGAGTGACAAGGTTGATGTTGTTAGCGCGTCTTTCCTGAAGTTCTAAAAAAATGTCTGAAAGCCGCTCCGTGGAAATATTTTTACCGCAGTTTCCGTGTGCGATCTCAAAATTTTGGCAAAAGACGCAGCCCAGATTACAACCGGAAAAAAAGACGGTTCCCGATCCTGAGTTTCCGGAAATACAAGGCTCTTCCCACATATGTAAGGAGGCCCTTGCTGCCGTGATGAGAGAGGACTGCCCGCAGAAGCCATAGGGATTTTCCTGTCCGGATCCGGATAAAGAAACAGAAGCCGTTCTGTCTGCATGACAGTTACGGGGGCAGAGGGTGCAGTCCGAAAAATCATATTCCATAGTTTTCTCCATTTCTGTGCCCATTTCTTGTGCAGATTCCTATGTGCCGGCTTTAAAAGGGCTCTTTCCTGTAATATACAGCATAAAACCGTGCATTCTCCCTCGAACCAAGCTCACACACGTTACCTTTACAGTTAACTCCGCCAGGCACCCTTACGGCACATGAGAGGTTCTACTTAGTGCTGCTTTGTTCCCAACCTGACACGGTTCATAGATTCCCATTGCGTAAGACCCAAACTTCAACGCCACTTATAAAGGGCAGCTATACAAGCAAAAGCCCTCAGTCGAACATCACCCCTACTAAAGCGGATTGTAGGTACAGGACACCGCTAACGCCCCGGCTGCACGGTCATTTTAGTATACTGTTTTTAGGCGGTTTTGTCAACCGGCGCTGAGATTTTTGTATTTATGAAACTTACTCAAAATATCAAGAAATCTGGTGGGTTTCATCTTATAATAAAACTAGATCAGCTGATCAAAAAAACAGTAGCGTGAAAAAAAGAAATGAGGGATGGATTTGGGCAATCTTATATTATTAACGGAAGCGTTGGAATATGTGGAGGAACATATCGGCGATGAGATCAGAACCGAAGATATTGCAGAATCATGCCATTGCTCAAAATCCACATTGGAAAAGGTATTCCGATGCGTAAACGGGATCTCGGTGCATGATTATCTTGTCCGCAGGCGTATGATGAGGGCGGCAAAACAGTTATGGACAGAACCGGAAGAGTCGCTGCTTACGATTGCGCTGCAGTATGGATACAGCACGAACGAATCGTTTACGCGCGCGTTTAGAAACGTATGGAATTGCAATCCGTCCGAATTTCGGGCAAGGAAGAAGTTTTCGGAGCTTTTTCCGAAACTTTTAGTACCGGTTTTTAAGGAGGATGATTATATGAGAGAAAGAAAACGTGTGGACATCAGCGAATTATACGATTTGTTTGTGAGCAGGAGGGATTGTTTCTTTGTGTGCTGCGATATTAAATCGCTGATACCGATTAATGAAATTTCATATAAGGCGGGAGACATGGCGATCTTGGAAACCATGCAGAGAATGTGCGATGCAGCAGGAGAAGAGGATATTGTATTTCGTATCGGCGCAGATGAATTTGTAATGCTTACGGACAGTAAGGATGAAAAATATGCGGAGGCGGCAGCGAAAAAAATTCGTGAGCGGAACGGAGAAGAATTTGAGTTTGAAGGCAGGAAAATACCGCTGGTTCTTTATGTGGGCGTTACGAAACCGGAGGTTAAAAATTTGAAATATGACGAGCTGTTTACGAAGCTTCATTATGCCATCAAGGAAATGAAGTAGGAAACCATAAATAATGGAAACTTAGAAAATCTAAGCCTATGAATCGGATAGGTTTAGATTTTCTTTTTGCCTATCTTTCTGCAAATTATTTTGTTTTTCATTTTTACAGCGTAAACGCAGCTCTTTAAAAAAGGTAGTCAGCATATGGGAGCATTCTTCCTCTAAAATGCCGCGGGTCACCTCAACCTGATGATTGAATTGCGGCATTTCAAGGATGTTTAAGATAGAACCGCCGCATCCTGCTTTGGGATTCATGCTGCCCATAACGACCCGGGTGATCCGCGCCTGCACGATAGCGCCTGCGCACATCTGGCAAGGCTCTAAGGTCACATAAAGGGTGCAATCCTCCAGCCGCCAGTCTCCCATCTTTTTGCTGGCTTTATTGATAGCAGTGATCTCTGCGTGGGCTAACGTGTTTTTATCCGTATTCCTGCGGTTATAGCCGCGGCCGATGATTTTATCCTGATACACGATTACGCAGCCGATAGGAACTTCCCCGAGCGCATATGCTTTTTGGGCTTGTTTTATGGCTTCTTTCATATATTTCTCATCCATATTCATAAAATGTCCGCTTTTCCTTTCAAGTAATAAATTGATGTGCCTGTTTTTTTTCTGTTTCCTGAAGCGCCGCAGAACTGATATTTTGCCGTTTAGATGCAGTGTTTACTGTTGTGATTATAGCATAGGTATTTCTTTGATTCAATTTACAAAATAGAAACTCTGTGGAAATAAAAAACGATAGGGGCAGAAATTAAGAAAATATTATAATGCGGGAGCGGGAAAGCGTTCGCCGCGTTATGGTGCAAAGCAGATAAGTGATAGAAAAATTTGTCATGGAATGGTATAATATGTTTGCCAAAGAAATTGCGGCGTCTATCCGTAAACAATGATACCGTATGGAATATCTCTATTATAGGAAATCATCTGAAAAAGGTTCTGATAATTTGATTTGCAAAGAAGCAGTGGCAGAACGTATTAGAATACATAGTCAGGTCATAAATGAAACATATTCCGGTTTGCTGAGAGAGAAAATTATGTCGATATTCACAAAAATAGAGCAAAAATATAATTGGAAGTTAAAAGAAGCCCCAATCCCTTTAAAGGGCGGTTTCATGCATAAAATGTATAAACTGGAAACGGATCAGGGCGTTTATGCTCTGAAACTATTGAACCGGTTTATAATGCAGAGAGAAACCGTTATGGCAAATTATGCTGAGGCAGAGCGCTTGGAACGTTTATTGGAACAAAAGCAGATTCCTATCCTTCCTGCACTAACGTTCGGTGAAAGAAAAATGCAGGAATTGGATGGAGAATATTTTTATCTGTTTGATTATTATGCCGGAAAAGCTTTGAGCGGTAAAGAGATAACAGAATATCATTGCATGGAAATAGGGAAGGTACTTGCTAAGATTCATAGCATAGATAAAAAATGTGCAGATGGAAACTTTGACGAGATGGCTATAGATTGGGATATTTATCTTACCGAAACAGAAAAAGTAAATAGGCGGCTGTATGAGGAGCTAAAAGAGAATGCTGATTTGATCCTGAAAAGCCAGAACCATGGAAATCGCGCAAGAAAAAAACTTCCCGGTATTTTGGCTGTCTGTCATAATGATATGGACTGTAAAAATGTCCTGTGGAATGAAAAAGATTACCGTATTATTGATTTGGAATGTCTTTCTTATAATAATCCGATGACGGAATTGTTTGAGTTGGCACTGTGCTGGTCGGGGTATGAAGAATGCAAGATTGATTTTGGCTTGTTTCAAGCTTTTTTACGGGGATATGCGGACTGGGGAGGCGAATTGCCTGCGGATTGGGAAACACTTTATGATTGCAATAATGGAAGATTGGAATGGCTGGAATATAATCTTAAGCGGGTTTTAGGCATTGAATGCGGAGAAGAAGAAAGAGAACTCGGACTGGAACAGGCAAAGGAAACAATACGGCATATAATTTATTATGATCAAATGCGGGATCCTATACTGAAACATTGTAGATTGTAATTTTCGGAAGAAAGACGTCTGCCTGATGAAGCGGGCAGATAGGAGTTAGGGAGAAAAGAAGGGAGACGGAGGATGTAGCGGCTTCTTTTAAGCAATTGCAGAGATAATAGGAAAGGCGCTGTAAGCAGCATATCCGGAAGTAGAAGAAAAATCTATGAAAGTGGAAAAAATAGGGTGGTAAAATGAACCTGCTTTTTTTGTGCAGTCAGAATAAAAGGCGCAGCCTGACAGCCGAGAAACTTTTTGACGGAGTGAACGGACATACAGCGCGTTCGGCGGGGACGGAGCAAAATGCAAGGGTAAAAGTGACGCCGGGGCTTCTTGGCTGGGCGGACATTATTTTTTGCATGGAAAAGAAACATATGCGGAGAATAAAAGAAAAATATGCCGACGTGATTGCCGGAAAGAAAGTGGTCTGTCTCTATATTAACGACGATTATGAATTTATGGACAGGGAATTGCAGGAATTACTGAAAGACTGTATTTGGGAGTATGTTCAATGAAAATACACGGATTAAATAAAACAACGTTACTGGATTATCCGGGGCATGTAGCGGCAGCCGTATTTACAGGCGGATGTAATTTCCAATGCCCGTTCTGCCACAACAGAGATCTTGTGTTATATCCGAATACGCAGCCTTGTATACCGGAGGAAGACATTTTCAGTTTTTTAAAGAAACGCAAAGGGATCGTCACGGGAGTATGCATAACGGGAGGGGAACCGACTTTGCAGCCGGATTTAAAAGAATTTCTGGCAAAGATAAAAGAGATCGGATTGCAGGTGAAACTGGACACTAACGGATATCGTCCTGAAATAGTAAAAGACATCATAGCAGATGGGCTTGCAGACTATGTGGCGATGGATATGAAGTCCTGCCGGACGGAATATGGAAAGGCGGCAGGCAGAGCGGATATCGATGTGTCTAAAATAGAGGAGTCAGTTTCCATCCTGATGGAGGGCAGGACAGAGTATGAATTTCGGACTACGGTTGTGAAAGAACTGCATACCAAAGAGATCATGGAAGAGATCGGAAAATGGATATGCGGGTGCAAGGCATATTATCTGCAGTCCTATGAAGAAAATGAGAATGTCATATGTAAAGGATTCCATACCTGTACGAAAAAAGAACTGGAGGAATTTAAGAGGATTATGGAAACTTATGTGAATCATGTGGAGATTAGAGGAGTTTAGATTGAAAAATCGAAGATTTTACAATTTTCTATTTAAGCAGTATCATAAGCAGGCTTGCGACATGCATGGGGATTAGTGTGAAATTGAAAATTTCACGATCCTGATTTGAGTGCCTGTGAAAGCAGGCAAAGGCATCCTGTTTATTTTTTAACAAAGGACGGGCCTGTCCGATTCCTCGGACAGGCTCAAAAGATCAGACGATGGTATTCACCCCATTGACGTTGGCATATTCATCTTCTTCCATCGGGATCACAAGACATTTTTTCCCGTCGATGATTTGGGATTTGATCTGGTCTACCTTTTGGGGTTTTACCCTTAATATAACGTCGTAAGTTTTGACAGGGGGCAGATCGTCGTCCGTATCTGTGGAATCGGCCATGGGAAAATCAGGATCCGCATCTGAAAGCGCCGCATATGTACTTTGTTCTTCCAGCTTTTGCTTTAACTGGGCGACTTCTTTTACTAAAGTCTGTTTTTCTTTCTTTTCAGCATTTGCAGCAAGCGCTTTCGCATCGATCAAATGCTCGGCGGCAGGCGGCATATCGCCGAAGTTTTCGGCAAAAGACTGTTCGATTCTGGCAGTTACCGTTTCCGGTATTTCCATTTCCGTCATCAGCTCATGAATGCTTTCTTTTGTTAAAACGGCAGGCGCAGCGGATTTTCCGTGGATCTCTTCCTGCTCTTCTATCAGGCAGTTGATTCCTTCCTGTATTTCAAAGAAAACATCTTCGCCCTTTTCTTCATCGGGGCCGACCGCATTGCGAACGATCGCATGGAACGTTTCCTTCTGCTCCGCTGCGGTCTGTTTGGGATCGCATCCCAGGCCGCTTTCCATAAGCTCGGGATGGGAATCTTTGGCGTTACGGGTATAGTAGAGTACGGAATGAATGTCGGCGCTGCGATCTGTAAAAGCGGGGAAGAGGAATCCGTTTTCCGGTACGCCTACTACCCAATCGCGGATTCTGGCGCCGATACGGTTTTCGTCTTCTCTGTAGCCAAGTCCCGGTTTGGAAAGCGCCACGGGACAGATGGAGCAGAGCAGATATTCGTAAACTTCTTCCGACTCGTCCAACTTGGCATTATCGTTTGTTTTGACGATAACGTCATAGGCGTCATGAAACAGGAGGATCAGGAAATTCCCCACATAGTCGTAACTGTCGATGATCAGTTGATAAAAACTGTTTAAGAGTTCTTCGTTTTTAAGGGCGCTGCTTCTAAGCCCCATCAGGAATTGCTGCCTGCCGCCGGCGCTTTCCTCGGCAATGGGAAATTCCAGTTCAAGTAAATTGTTGCCCAGCGTGCCGGATAAAGTTTTTTTGGCGATCTCCAAGTACTTATAAAATTCCTCGTCTTCCAGATTTAAGAAAGTCTCGTCAAACGTGACTACGATCTCTTTATTGGCATTGACATAACAGCCGCATAATTTTGTAAAAGTACAGTCGTTTTTAGTCAAACGTCTTTTTAGCTCCAATATATCTTTTTTATTCATAAGCATCCTCCGTCTTTTATGAAATCAATATAGGTGAGAGACGATGCAGGCGCACCGGCTCTCACAGCCAATAATATAGAATTATAGCAATGCGGTTTGAAATATTCAACAGGCTTATAAGGAAAAAAACTTTTTGAAGGGCGCAAGGGCGCATAGGAGGCAGGATAGTGGTTGACAAGCGGGAATGGTAACTTTTATAATAATTATGATATTAGTAAGAAAGGCTGGATATGTTGATCCAAATATCTCATATTTCAGCTATGTGAGTAGGGGGGAATATAGAAATGAAAAGCATTCGAACTAAAATCACCTTATCTCTGATTCTGACGGTTCTGATCGGACTGGTCGCATCCGGTTCTTCAAGTATTTCGATGAACTACCACAATACGATGACTACCGTAGAGCAGATGATGAGCCAGACGGCAGTTTTGGCAGCAGGGCGCGCACAGCAGGAATTGGAAGTATATAAGAACGTCGTTATGGAAGTGGGATGCATTCCGCAGTTGTCGGATCCGGAGGTATCGGTGGAAGAAAAACAGGCTATTATTGACGGGCGCGTTTCCATGCACGGATTCCAAAGAGGAAACGTCATCGGTGCGGACGGAATCAGTATTTTTGACGGAAAGGATTATTCGGACCGTGAATATGTCCGTCAGGCTATGCAGGGCAATGTTTTTGTATCGGAGCCGTTGATCAGTAAGATTACGGGGGAATTGTCCATTATGGTAGCGGCGCCCTTATATTCTGAGGGAGACTATGGGAAATCCATTGAAGGCGTCGTATATTTTGTTCCGCATGAAACCTTTTTAAACGATATTGTATCGGCAATCCAGATTGGCGAAAACAGCAGGGCTTACATGATCAATAAAACCGGTGATACGATCGCTGACATTACTCTTGAGACGATCACGGTCCAAAATATAGAGGCAGAGGCACAGAGCGATTCTTCATTACGGGAATTGGCGGATATCCATACTAAAATGCGTCAGGGAGAAAACGGGTTTGGAAGTTATGTAAGCGGAGGGCATAAAATGTTTGCGGCTTATGCTCCCGTGCCGGATACGGACGGCTGGAGCATTGCAGTGACTGCGCCGCAGATCAATTATCTGGAATCTACGCGGGACGCGATCATTGTCAATATTACAGTGATAGGAATTTCTATCCTGCTTTCGATTTTTGTCGCATTGACTTTGGCGTTGAATATCGGAAAACCGATGAAGGCTTGTGTAAACAGGATGAAGCTGCTTGTAGAGGGGGATTTGGATACGCCGCTGCCCAAGATTAAAAACAGAGATGAAACAGGTATGCTTGTCAGATCGACAGAGGATTTGGTAAAAGGATTGCGAACGGTTATCAGTGATATCGGATATTTGCTCAATGAGATTGCGAATCAGAATCTGGACGTTCACACGGAACATGAGGATGTATATGTAGGCAGCTTTAAAAATATTTTGCTTTCCATGCGTAATATGAAGATCGAGCTGAGCAAGGCTATGTGTCAGGTTAACCGTTCGGCAGAGGAAGTGGCGAATGCCAGCGATCAATTATCGTCGAGCGCGCAGACGCTTAGTCAGGGAACGACAGAGCAGGCCAGCGCGGTACAGGAACTGGCAACGCGGATCAGCATAATCTCTGAAGAAGTAAAAAATACGGCGAGCGGGGCGCTGGATGTAAGAAGTAAGACACATCAGACCGGCGAAGAAGTTTTCCTGTGTAACCAGAAGATGCAGAATCTGGTAGAGGCTATGGAAAAGATTCGAACCAGTTCCGAGGAGATCGAAAAGATTCTTAAGACGATAGACGATATTGCATTTCAGACGAATATACTCGCCCTGAACGCAGCGGTAGAGGCGGCCAGAGCCGGCAGCGCAGGAAAGGGATTCGCCGTTGTTGCGGAGGAGGTTCGTAATCTGGCAGGTAAATCCGCACAGGCGGCTAAAAATACATCGGAACTTATTGCAAATTCTACGGACGCGGTGCACATCGGTACGGATATTGCACAGAATACGGCAGACGTTCTGCTTGGCGTGGTAAACAGCATTCAGTCTGTGGTCGATGCTATCGATCACATTGCAATTGTATCTAACGAACAATCGGAATCGGTTAAGCAGGTTTCCGAAGGCATTCATCAGATTTCGGATGTGGTGCAGAGCAATAGCGCTTCGGCGGAGGAAAGCGCCGCTGCCAGTGAACAGCTTTCAGCAGAGGCTACCTGCATGAAGGAACTGGTAGATCAGTTTACTTTGGCTTCGGAATCATTATAATGGCACGGAAACAGATAGGTTATAAAAATTGACCAGCGGCTATTCTCAGTACGGGATTTTAACGATCCGGACAGGGAATAGCCTTGCTTTATCTTTTTCTTCCGGCGGATAGAAAGCGGCATAAAAAAACGCAGTGGACAGATGGGAGCAAATATGACAGAAAATCAAAATATGACAAAAGGAAAACCGCTAAAATTATTGTTCTTTTTTGCACTCCCGCTTATGTTCGGGAATATTTTCCAGCAGCTTTATACGGTGGTTGATACTGCCATTGTGGGAAACGGCGTGGGCATGGAGGCATTGGCGGCGCTTGGCACAGTGGATTGGCTTAATTGGATGCTATTGGGGATTGCTCAGGGTTTTACGCAAGGTTTCTCCGTCAGAATCTCACAAAAGTACGGCGAAGGCGATCAGGAAGGTGTGAAAAAGGCAATCGGTACATCGGCGCGTCTTTCCGCTGTGATTGCGTTGATCTGCATGGCGTTAAGCCAGCTCTTTTTACCGTTGTTTTTGCAATTTCTGCGTGTACCGGTAGAACTGCGGGGAATGGCGGAGCTTTATACGAGGATTTTGTTTGGCGGACTTGGGGCGGTAGTATTTTATAATTTTTGCTCTTCCGTACTTCGTGCGGTGGGGGACAGTAAAACGCCGTTAAAAGCCATGATCGCAGCGTCAGTTACGAATATTGTATTGGACCTGCTTGCCGTATTTGTGCTGAAATGGGGAATTGCAGGCGCGGCGGCGGCAACAGTGCTTTCCCAATGCTTATCAGGATTTTTATGTGCGTTGAAGATTTGGAAGACACCCGGATTACATTTTGGAAAAGAACATGTAGAGACGGACAGAGAATTGGAGAAAACATTGATAAAGATCGGGACACCGGTTGCTG
Organism: uncultured Lachnospiraceae bacterium; assembly: GCA_910579805.1. Taxonomy (GTDB): domain Bacteria; phylum Bacillota; class Clostridia; order Lachnospirales; family Lachnospiraceae; genus RGIG3002. The sequence goes on from CAJTWM010000004.1 coordinate 82,525, forward strand.
CGCAGAATATTATCATTTCTGTGGGCGGTATGGCAGTACAGATGATCGTTAACGGTTTTGGCATGAGTTTTATTGCAGGCTTTACCGCAACAAACAAATTGTACGGTATACTTGAAATTGCAGCCATCTCGTATGGATATGCGGTTACGACTTACGTTGGACAAAATTACGGCGCCTTGGAGCGCGGAAGGATCAAAAGCGGGATACGCGCAGCGCTGGTCTTATCAGTGGCCACATCCGCGCTGATTGCCGTCATTATGATTGTTTTCGGGAGGACGATCACCATGCTTTTTATTTCTTCCGAAGATCCGGAGCTGGCAGCGGCGGCCGGAAATACGGCTTATCTCTATCTTTGCATTATGAGTGTGCTTCTTCCGGTGCTGTATCTTTTGTATGTTTATCGTTCCGCCCTGCAGGGAATGGGGAATACGATGACCGCAATGGTGTCAGGTATCATTGAATTTGTGCTGCGCGTGGGCGTTGCGTTTTTGATCGGGATGACCGGATATGAAACGGGGATCTTATGCGCGGAGGCTGCAGCATGGTTTGGCGCGGCAGTATTCTTAATGGCGGCGTATTATATCAACATTGGAAAAATCATGAAGGGAGAGGGCGGAGAAGACGCTGTACAGCGATGAGAAAGATGATATTATGAGGATGATCAAAGAAATGGTAAGGATACTCTTTTCAGTAATGTTAAAGGGGCAGTATACGCAGATAGAACCGGAAGAGGAAATACCGGAAGGACTGAAGGCGCTGGCAGGGAGGGCAGGATGCCGGGGATTTTACTATGGTGGGAAAAGCGGTTTTTACTTGCGGACCGCCTGAACCGGGTATTGTATTGGGGGAAATCTTAGGATGCTTTTTTTTAGAATCATGGATTTTGTGTTTGCATGGAGTTATGCATTTGTCTTTTTTCATCTGCTGAAAACCTTTCTGCCTCTTCGCAGAAACCGGATCATGGCGGTCGCTGCCTTTGTGATCTGCGGTTATCTGGCGGATTGCATTATTTATTCCAATGATTTGGCAAATTTACTGGGGGTCATGATAGGGTTTGCGACATATATGCTGGTGTTTCATAGCGGAACCCTATTGGAAAAGCTGTCTGCGGTTTTGGTTTTTTATCCGGCGCTGATTGCGATCAACTATCTGATGATAGACGTAGGAAGCCGTATGTATTACGGTGTGACGCAGGCAACTTATGAAGAAACGATGCAATCGCCTGAATTGACATTGATAAGCAGCGTGATCCATACGGTGTCTTTGATCCTGAGATTACTGTTTTGGATCGGGGCATGGCTGATTTTACGGAAGTTTTTGGGAAAGATCACGGCCCATGTAGATTCTAAGACGTGGCTGATCGTAGATATGCTTATGCTTTCTTCCTTTGTGGCGGTATTTACGATTATATATTTTATGCCCCGGGATACGGCTATCGTATATCCTATTTGCGGGGCCGCTGTTTTCTCCAGCTTTGGGTGTATGTATCTTGCGGCTTATATTTGTGAATCCATTCAAACCGCTTATAGGGTACAGGAATTGGAGAGGCAGAAAAATTACTATAAAGACAGGATCAGGGAAGAAGAACGGGTGCGCAGCATTTATCACGACCTGAAAAATCACCTTTTGGTCTGGCAGTCGGAGGCGGAAGGGAGACAGGCGCTGCAATCGGTGGAGAGACTTCGTTCCCAAATAGAAGGGTATGAAAATTTTTGGCATACGGGAAATGAAATTCTTGATATTATCATCAGGGATAAGGCTAAGTCGGCGAAGGAGAAGCAGATCGATTTTAACGCCGTTATTTCTTTTGAAAGCGGTGCTTTTTTGGAGGCTTTGGATATCAGTACGATTTTCGGGAATGCGTTGGATAATGCGATTGAAGCCAGCGAAAAATTACCGGAAGACCAGCGGATCATAACTGTGAAAGCGGACCGCGTCAGGGACATGCTGGCGATCGTTGTAGAGAACAATGTCCCTCCCGATATGTCTTTCCCCGACAAAACCACGAAAAAAGATACCTTTCTCCATGGCTTTGGACTTTCTAATATTAAAAGGGCAGTGGAACGATATGGAGGTCAGTGTAATGTGAAAACGGAATATGGGGTGTTCCGTCTTAAGATCATGATTCCGATTCCTTCGTATTCATAAACGTTCCCACAATATCCAATAAGTCTCTGCTTATCTATATTGTAACTTTTAAAGCCTGAAAGGTAAGTAAACTTATCGTTTAAACAGAAAGAATTTTGTGTTATAGTATGCTACATACTGATAAAAGGAGGAAGTGCCCAATGAGCGAGCATAAGGAAGGGATCTTGTCAGACGAAGGGGTATGCAGGATCGAAGACGCCAGCCTGAAAGAGCAGATCGCAGAAACTGTTTTAAAAGACCTGCCGGAGTGGTTCGGGCTGCCGGACAGCACGAAGGAATATGTAGAAAAAAGTAGAGATCTGCCCTTTTTCGCATATTATATGGACGGGAACTATGTCGGTTTCCTTGTACTGAAGGAAACGGGCAAACATACGGCGGAGATTTATGTTATGGGAATCCTGAAACAGTATCACCGCCACGGGATAGGGAAAAAATTATTTCAGGAATTTTTGCGGTATGCGGAACAAAAACAATATGAGTTTGCCCAAGTCAAGACCGTAGATGAAGGACATTATGAAGAGTATGACAGGACGAGGCTGTTTTATGAAAGGATGGGATTTAAAAAATTGGAGTGTTTTCCCACATTATGGGATGAGTGGAATCCATGCCTTGTTATGGTCATGTCGGTAAAGGACGGTATAAGAAAAAACGGCCTGCTTCAGGAAATACGGTTGTCAGATGTAGACGATACAAATTTGAAAACGGTATTAGAGCTGGAAGTAACGGAGAAGCAGAAAAGATTTGTCCCTTCACCGGAAGGGATCCTTGCCCGCGCATGGGCGCATAGAAAGGAAAATGCAAAAGTGCATATCATTGAGGCGGACCGGTGGGCCGTCGGCATGATATTGGTATATGAAATGGAAGAAGAACCGGCCTGCTATTGCCTTATGGAAATGATGATAGATAAGCGCTGTCAGAATTACGGATACGGGCAGCGGGCCTTAAGGAAATTAATAGAGGAATACGCGAAAGACCCTAAATATCCGCGAATGGAACTGGCAGTCGACAGGGAGAATCCTGCCGCTATCCATACTTATGAAAAGGCCGGTTTTGCAGATTCCGGATATATTGACCCTGAACTGCCGCAATATCGTAATTTAGTGTATGAGTTTATATGATGGCGTCTAACGGAGGAGGGGCCGCATCAGTGATAGTACTGTGCCTGTGCGGCGAACATTTCGGCGTAGATACCGTTTGGTTTTAATACCAGCTCGTCATGCGTACCGTATTCTTTGATGCGTCCTTCCGAAAAAACGGCGATGCAGTCGCAAAACTTGCAGCTTGAAAGACGGTGGGAAATATAGACCGCCGTTTTTTCCCCTACGAGGGTATCAAATTGTCTGTAAATATCATATTCCGCCACCGGATCAAGAGCGGCCGTAGGTTCATCTAAAATAACTACGGGCGCTTTTTTAAAGAGAGATCTTGCGATGGCGATTTTCTGCTGTTCTCCGCCGGAAGGCTCAATCCCGTTTTCATCAAAGAATTTAAAAAGCATGGTATCCATTCCTTTTTCGAGAGTATCCATTTTATCTTTAAGCCCCACCTGTTCGATCAGCGTGTGCAGATCTTTTTCCGGACAAGTCCGATCCAAAACAATATTGTCTTTAACGGAAAAAGCAAGCAGGTTAAAATCCTGAAATACGGGAGAAAAAAGTCCCATATATTCGCTATAGTCATATTCTTTGATATTGATTCCGTCTAATAAAATTTCGCCCTTGTCGGTATCGTAGAGTCTGCATAAAAGTTTGATGAAAGTGGTTTTTCCAGCCCCGTTTAATCCTACTACCGAAAGATGCTCGCCGGGGTGGATTATGATGTTCACATCCTCAAGTACTTTTACGTCCGTATTCGGGTAGGTAAAAGATACGTTTTTGAATTCTATAGTATGCGGGACATCTTTAACAGGACGGCTGCCTTTTTTGATCGCAGGCGGATAGCCCATAAATTTCACATATTCATAAGCGTAGTTAGTACGTTTGATCAGTTCCTGTATGTTCATGATCAAACCCTGCATGGCGGAGTTAAGAGTGGCTCCGGCAGTCAGCATCTGTGAAAAAGTACCGATCGTGATTTTTCCCATAATGACCAGTATGCCGAGATAGAGGTAGGTACAGAAATCTTTTACGGCGTCAAAAACCGTTCCGGCAGCGTTAAGGGGAAGAAGCCGGTCGGCCTGCCATTTCCAATTACTTAAAGATTCCTGATTATAGCAGTTCCACTTTTCCACCATCATATCTTTGGCGTCGTAAAGGCGGATGTCTTTTCCGTAACGGAAATCTACAAGGTCCCATCCAAGATAGCCGAATATGCGGTTTAGTTTGGAAAGCCGGTTGAAAGATTCGATTTCAATGGCATTTTTCCTGCTGTTTATAAAGGTGTTGATCAGGAGCAGAAAAGCGGTTATTGCAAATAATGCGGGGGCGTTCATAATGATCAGGAGGATCACGCCGGCAATCTTTAAGGTGTTCGAAATCATTTGAAATACTTGCATGGATATGCCATATACGCCTCCGGAGTACCAATCCATTCCAGTTCTCGCCTTCTCAATCTGATCCAGCGCTTTTTTATCTTCCGTAAGCTGGAAATCCAGTTCCATAACGCGCCGGCTCATTTTCTCCGTGAAGAAGTTTTCCATTTTTTCGCTGTATTTTTCCATGATCACATCGGTTATAGAAGCCATAAGGGACAGGAAAGTACCTCCTATGGCGATCACGGCAACATAGGTTAAGAGCTTTTGTATGTTTCTGCCGCCCAGCAGTTCATCCAAAATAAGAGGCGTCATCATAATGGATACAAAGGGCTGTATGGCTTTCAGTATGATGTTGACCGCGCCGCAGAAGAAAAATCCCTTATAATGTCTCCATGCGATGGGCATAAAATATAGCAAAGTCTTTCCGGCCACATTGCCAGTTTCTTTCTTTTCTTTAGCCAACGGTAACCGCCTCCTCGTCTTTATAATACTGCGCCTGAATTTCGAACATATCGGCATAAGCGCCTTTTGCATTTAAAAGCTCCTCATGCGAGCCGTATTCTATCATTTCACCTTCTTTAAACATAGCGATGCTGTCACAGAACCGGGTAGAAGAAAGGCGGTGTGAAATGTAAACGGCGGATTTATTCCCGATCAGGTCGTTAAAATTTCTATACAGATCGTATTCTGCCAGCGCGTCCAATGCGGCGGTAGGTTCGTCCAAAACAATGATAGGGGCGTCTTTGTAAAGCGCTCTCGCCAACGCCAGCTTTTGCTTTTCACCGCCGGAGAGATCCACGCCGTTATCATAAAGTACTTTTAATAATTGGGTGTCTGCGCCGTCCGGTAGATTTTCCAGTTTTTCTTTCATGCCTGCCCGTACCAGACAAGCTTCGGCAAGCGTCCGGTCCGTAGTTTCCGGGCGTTTCATGGAAACATTTTCCGACATGGGAAATGCAAATATTTCTACATTCTGAAAAACGGGAGAGAACAACTGATAATATTCTTTTCTTTTGAATTTCCGTATATCCGTGCCGTTTAAAAGGATCGCGCCTTCCGTTACGTCATATAGGCGCAGCAAAAGTTTGATAAAGGTGGTCTTTCCGGCCCCGTTTAATCCTACCACCGCTAACTTCTTTCCTGCTTCAAGGGTAAGATCAAGGTGTCTTAAGGCGTAGGTTTCCGCGCCCTCATAACGGTAAGAAACGTCTTTAAATTCAAAGACATAAGTTTCCGCTTTGGGAACGGGAATACAGTCAGGGTCATCTTCCGTTTTTAAATCCATAAAAGACCGGAAGTCGTCTACCTGCATGGAGCGTTCTTTAAAAGACCCCATAGAATTTAAAAATTGTGTCAGTGCGGAGGAAAAAGTGGTGGAAAGGCCAAGGTAAAGGGTAAAATTACCGATGGACAGGTTCCGGTCAATGACACAGAAAATCAAAACGCCGTAAACACAGGCTTGTGAAAGCATGGAAATACCGTGTGCAAAAATGGAATTGTAGATCCACAGATTTCGGCTATACAGCATTTTTTCCTGTTTTTCCATAAGGATGTCATGATGTTTTTTTGTAAGCCAATGTTTCATATGAAAAAGATGAATATCTTTCGCATAGGAGAAGTTCTGAGTCAGCTGATTCATATAGTTGATTTTGCGCCAAGTGGGCGCCAGTTTGTCCCATACTTTTTTTCTGTCTTTTTTTACGGTATAGCGGAAAAAAAGATATTGGAAAGTAGAGAGAACTGCCAAAACAAGAATCATCCGCAGGTCTAAAGCGGCAACTGCAGTGACGGTAACGAGCATGAGAAGAAATTGTACGCCGAAATCATAAACGGAATGCATCAGACCTTCCACACCGTTGTCGTTTCCTCCCGTGGCAGTCGTTGCTTTTTGGTGCATATCCAAGATTTTGGGCTGTTCCAGCATTTGATAGTTCATGGAAAGAGCCTTTTCTACACGTTCCGATATGATATGCATCCGTACATGGATCATATTGTACCACATCTTATTGTTGGCGACGGTATTAACGAGCATAAAGACAAGCTCGATCAGGGTGGTGGCAATTACCAGATGTAACAGAGGACGGATATCCTTTTCGGGCGTATTTGCCTGAGCCTGTACGATATCGATCACAAATTTTCCGATAAAACTCCACAAATACTGCATCAATGAATTTGCGATCATTCCAATCAACAGTAAAAACAAAAGAAGCGGATCATATTGCTTTATCTTTTTTAATATGTAAATAGAATTGCTGACAATGCCATACTCGGTATGGAACGGGTTGTTTTCTTCCTTTTTTTGTTTTGATCTTGACAAAATATCCCCCTCATCTTTTGTTTTGCTACTTTATAATTTAGTTTAAATTATAATGAAATGCAAGGGAAAAAACATAAAATATTAGGTGAAAAATATAAACTATTAGTTGAATTTTCTCGGTGTTTAGGCGGCAGATGAATTTTTACCGGTATTAACATAGTGATAAGAATATGAAATATTGACAAATAGGACAGAGATTTTAAAATGAGAACAAATTAATATTAAACTAAAAACAGGAAAGACGAGATACGCATACAAAAGAGAAATCAGGGAAGGAACTGATAGCAGTGAAAAAAAGGGGAAGAATTTCCGTCTTGCTTTTTGTCTGCCTTATCGCGGCCACGGTCCTGATAATTACAGTTGCTGCAATGGTATCCGGCGGAAGAACGGAAAGAAGACGGGAGCTGGAACAGATCAGGCGGGAAGTAGAGAGGCAGATCAAAAGCAACATGGAAAGGGCAGTGAAGGAAGGGAATTTCAGTCATTATTTAGAACCGCATGAAGTATCTTTTGCCGTAAAAGAGGTATATAGGGAGGATGTTCTGCGCTATGCCGTTAAAATCGTTTTTACGATAAAGACAGATAAAAAATTAGACGATGCGCAGAGAAGAGAAACGGCGGAGGATATGGAGAAGCTATGCGAGGGGTTTAAGACGGTTCAGGGAAAATATGTTACGGTATATCCGCAAAGAGGAAAAAGGGGGATGGTATTCGTTATTAACGGACAGGTATTCGGTGGGAAGAGGATTACAAATTATGGCCGCCCGCCGAAAGGCCTTAAAGTTCGAAGTGAAAAAAATTTCCGGAGCGGAGAAGAAAAAAAGCGTGCGGCGGATAAGCAGAGACAGGTGAGGATAAAAAAGAGGCAGTGTATCAGAGTCATTTTTTTATAAAAACCGGATTACACATATTTTAAGGTATATGGAGGTTGTAATTTTGGAAAAATCAGATTGTGAGCCTGTGCACGATGGGATATAATAATAGTAATTTAATAATGAGATGGCAAAAGAAAAGACAGTCAAAAAAAGGCGGTGATTAGGTGGCTGGAGAAGAAATACGGCAGGATAACAGGACTGTAGAGCAGATTGTCGATGGTATGAGTTTATTCGATGATGATCTAATGTCTATGGTGTTTGATAGTAATATAGAGGCAACGGAGCTTTTATTAAGGATTATACTGAAACATGACGATATTCAAGTCGTAAGCGTTGTGGGGCAGAGAGAATTGCAGAGTCCTGTGGTTGGCGGACGGGACATCCGCTTAGACATTCTGGCAAAGGGCAGTACGGGAAAACAGTATAATGTGGAGGTGCAGCAAAAACCGGAAGGGGCGCACATACGCCGCGCAAGATTTAATAGCAGTATGATGGATTCCCGGATGCTGAAAGCAGGGCAGGAGTTTTCGGAGTTACAGGATTCGTATATGGTGTTTATCACCCGGACGGATATTTTTGGATACGGGATACCGATTTATACAATTAATCGGCATTTTGAGGAAACGGATGAGTTGTTTGATGATGGTTCTCATATTGTGTATGTGAATGGAAACTATAAGGGAGACGATACGATCGGCAGATTAATGCATAACTTTGGCTGTAAAGAAGCGAAGGACATATATTATCCTGTACTGGCTAAAGGGGTAAGGCATTTTAAGGAAGAAGGAGGTAGAGAAAGAATGTGTGAAGCGGTTGAGCAATATGCGAAAGACTATGCAGAGAAGTATGCGAAAGACTATGCAGAGAAGTATGCGGAACAAAAGGCGGAAAATGTAAGACTGAACAGTCTGTTGGAGTCTATAAGAAATCTTATGGCAAATATGAAGCTGGGGGCAGAACAGGCGATGAATGTGCTTGGAGTGAATGACAGAGACAGGGAGATATTACAGAAAAGATTATAAAGCTATTAGATATAGTTGATATGGGAGGTAAGGAGTATTCTGAAGTGATGGAATACTCCTTATTTCAAAAGTTATTTCCATTTGTATTGGAGATGAACGGTATGGAAAAGCGGTTCGGGCAGCAGTAGGGGAAACCATAGAGCCAAAGGCGGCTTTACCCCTCTTTTTCGTTCGGAGGGTTCAAGTAGCCCTCCAGACGAAAGAAAGGAGGGTGATTCAATGTTACATACTCCGATCTGATTCAGACTGGAATATTCATTGTTGCCCTTGTTGGTTTGTGCTATACAATCTTCAAGGGAAAAAAGAAATAGCCGCCACTACTTCATAGTGACGGCTGACCTCATATGAGGTTTTAGTTTAGTTGTTTGAGGGGCAGAGCCGCTTCTATGGTTCTCCCTTTTCTATAATATAGCATATCTGGCAAAGAGGTTCAAAGTTTTTTTATATCTCTTCTTTTGTACGCGAGTATCACAATGAATGTATATAATCACAGCAGCTTTGAGAGAACCGAAAAGGAAGTACAGAGAGTCAATAATGTAATCAATTTCTAAGCAGGCAACCACCGTCGGCAATATCAGCGGTGGGTTTTGTATGTCAGAAGAAAAAATATGTCAATCGTATGTCAAAATGGGTAAATTAGAAATAGATATCCATTAGAAACCGTACAAAATTAGCACTTCACAAAATTTTCACACAATTTTAGCACTCATATATTGACAGTGCTAACAATAAGTGTTATATTACGGATAGAACAAAAGAAAAGAACCGAAAAGATTCCAATCCGTAGTTCTGGAACTTTAGTATTTCATATAAGTAGAGGCGGCTGGAGGTGTGCCGTAGTTTAAGAATGGAGGAATAAGTTATGATGATGCCTAGTATTTTTCATGAAAATTTATTTGACGAGTTATTTCGTTTACCGAATGTAGACGACTTCTTCGGTAAGGGAAACCTGTTATCAGGAAACGGAACAGCCGGTATGATGAAGACGGATGTAAAAGAAAAAGACAACGGATACGAAGTTGCAATCGATCTTCCGGGCTTTAAGAAGGAGGAAATCAACGCTAAATTGGAAGATGGTTATCTGACAGTCAGCGCGCAAAAGGACGTGAACAACGAGGAAAAAGGTGAAGACGGAAAATATATCCGGAGAGAAAGATATACCGGCCAGTGCAGGCGGAGCTTTTATGTAGGTACGGCAGTAGAGGACGAGGATATTAAGGCGAAGTTTGAGGACGGTATCCTGAGGCTTGAAATTCCCAAGAAGGATGTAAAAGAAGTAGAACAGAGAAAATATATTGCAATTGAAGGATAGCTTGTGAGGCAATTGTTTATTTGCGATTGCATTTTGGAGTAGCATAAGTTATGAAATACCCGTAATCAAGTGCGTTTGACACACCGGATCTACGGGTATTTTTTCTTGCAAATTTCGTTTAAAATGTCATAATAATACCATATTTGCCATTACAGTTAAAAGTTTTAATAAACACAATAGATTGTGTAAGGATGGAGAACATTATGAAAAGAATCGTTATGTTTATCAACGGGATCGAAACGCAAGGTTATTTTTCCATGCGGCTTGGAAAGCATTTTCAAAAAATGGGATACGATGTGTTTTACTATGATTATTGGGAGGAGGAAAGAAGCTTCCGGGACTTAAAAAGGTTTGTCAGGCACGGCGATACGGTGATGATCACATTTAACTTTCACGGCTTGGAAGAAGGAGAAGTATTTTATAAAGAGGACGGCAGTATTTATTGGGAGGAGGAAGATATTCCCTGCTTTAATATTGTATTGGATCATCCGCTGTATTATCATAAGATGCTTAAAAGGCTGCCGGAGAAGTATTATCAGATCAGTATAGACCGTTATCATAAAATTTATATGGAAAAATATTGGTCAGGAGTCGCTTTAGGGCCGTTTTTACCGCTGGCGGGAACGGCGCTGGTTGAAAAAGAAAGCTTGATACCGATAAAGGAACGTCCGATAGATTTGATTATAACAGGGAATTATGCGCCGCCCGAGACTTTTCGGAAATATATTGAAAGGATTGATGAAGAATATACAAGATTTTATATGGGCATGATTGAGGATCTAAAATGCCATTCGGAAAAAACAATAGAGCAGGTGGCGGAAAGCCATTTGTACAGGGAGATTCCGAATGCGACAAAAGAAGAAATAAGGGAAACAATAGGGAATCTAAGTTTTATCGATCTTTATGTGCGCTTTTGGCTGCGGGGGGAAACGATCAGGCAGCTTGCCGAAAACGGATTCAGAGTACATACCTGCGGAAAAGGATGGGATCTGCTGGAATGCAGCCGGCATGAAAATATTATTGAGCATGGCAGCATGAATTCCGAAGAATGCCTCAAAATGCTTGGAAAGAGCAAAGTTTCCGTTAATGTTATGCCGTGGTTTAAGGACGGAGCCCACGATAGGATCTTTAATTCCCAATTGAACGGCGCAGTGTGCCTCAGCGACGACAGCCTGTATCTGCGGGAAATTTTTAGGGACGGTAAGGATATTTTGTTTTTCCGCCAAGAGGAAACCGAAAATATTCCCATGATGACAGAACAACTGTTTAAGCATCAGGATATAATGGAAGGGATTGCAGAGGAAGGATACCGCACGGCCCAAAACGGCCATACATGGGAAGACTATGCGGAACGCCTTATGGAATATGTGGAAGATACATCAGGGACTGATACCACTATATGGAGAGGTTATGAACCGTTTACAAAAAAATTGCGTATTTAACATAGATGTGCTAAGATACACTTACTCGCTGCCCGGCAAAATGCCGGGCAAAGTATTCTTATAACTTCATAAAATACCTATCTCTCTGCTTTTGGCGGATACAGAAAGGCAAAAGCAGACCGACTTGGCAAGATATTGGAGTTTCCAAGGATTCTCAAAATATTACTACCAGGAGGAAGCAAGCATGATTGAAATGTCTCATGTAAGCAAGACTTACAAAGTCTTTAAACGTGACGCCGGAGCAGTTTCGGCGTTGAAGAGCATATTCCACAGGGAATATGAACAGGTACATGCACTAAGGGACGTATCTTTTACCATTCAGGACGGGGAAATGGTAGGCTATATCGGGCCAAACGGCGCCGGTAAAAGCTCTACGATCAAGATTCTGAGCGGTATTCTTACACCGGATGAGGGGACTTGCATTATTAACGGATTAAACCCATGGAAAGACCGCATCCGTCATGTAAAAGAAATAGGAGTCGTATTCGGACAGCGCAGCCAGCTTTGGTGGGATGTTCCGGTTATCGATTCTTATGAACTTCTTCGGGATATTTACCGTATTCCACAAGTAACTTATCAACAGAATAAAGAAGAACTTACAGAGCTGCTTTCTTTGGAGGAGCTTTTAAAAACGCCGGCAAGGCAGCTTTCTTTAGGGCAGCGTATGCGGTGCGAGATTGCCGCGTCTCTTTTGCACAGTCCTAAAATTCTGTTTTTGGACGAACCTACCATTGGGCTGGACGCCGTATCCAAACTTGCCGTGAGAGACTTTATTTTAAAACATAATAAAACGCATAAGACGACGGTGATACTGACGACCCACGATATGCAGGATATTGAAGCTCTTACGGAACGGATCATACTGATTGGGAAGGGGCGTATTTTGCTGGACGGTACGGCGGAGGATATTAAAGACGGCAATGAAAATATGGATGAAGCGCTGGCGGCATTATACCGTAAGCTGGAAATATAGGGGAACGCCTGCTGAAGCAGGCAGATAGGAGCTAACGTGAAATTAGAAATTTCACGATCCTGATTTATACGCCTGCTGAAGCAGGCAGATAGGAGTTAACATGAGAAAATATGTTTCTTTTTTTAAGCTGCGTTTTGTGATGGGACTGCAGTACCGGAGCGCGGCGCTGGCGGGGATTGCCACGCAGATTTTTTGGGGAATGATGGAAATTTTGATGTTCCGGGCGTTTTATGAGGCGGACGCGGCAGCGTTTCCTATGACCCTGCAGGCGACCTGTTCTTATGTATGGATGCAGCAGGCATTCCTGACCTTGTTCATGGCATGGATGATGGAGGGGGAAATTTTTGAGGCGATCGTGAACGGAAATATTTCTTATGAACTGTGCCGCCCCATTGACATTTATGATATGTGGTTTGCAAGAAGTATGGCAAACCGATTTTCCAAAGCGCTTCTGCGGTGTGTTCCGGTGCTTCTTATCAGCGTGCTTGTCAGAGAGCCCTATGGCATGGCGGCACCGGTCAGCGCGCAAGCCTTTTTTTTATTTTGGATAACGTTATTTTTAGGCGCGTTTGTTACGATCGCATTTTGTATGTTGGTATACATTTGCTGCTTTTTTACCGTATCTTCTGTCGGAGTACGCATGGTGGCGGTATCTGTGGTGGAATTTTTTCAGGGCGGGGTGATTCCCATTCCCTTTTTTCCCGAAAAGATCCGCGAGATTGTAGAACTTTTGCCTTTTGCGGCAATGCAGAATGTATCGTTCCGCGTTTATAGCGGGGATTTGGCGGGAAAGGCACTGGAAAAGGCGGTTTTTTTACAAGTATTTTGGCTGATCGTGCTGATTGCGGCAGGTAAGGGATTGAACAGGATCGCGATGAAAAAGATTGTGGTGCAGGGAGGATGAGATGGTACTTTATATACATTATTTTAAGATTCAGTTTAAGAGCGCCATGCAATATAAGGGATCTTTTGTTTTGACCTGTATTGGACAGTTTTTGGTATCTTTTAACGTATTTCTAGGCGTTTATTTTATGTTCCGGCGTTTTCACACCGTCAACGGATATACATACGGCGATATTCTGCTCTGCTTTGGGATCACGCTGATGGAATTTTCGCTTGCCGAGGCGTTTGCAAGGGGCTTTGACTCTTTTTCCTCTATACTTTCTAACGGAATGTTTGACAGGATCATGGTACGTCCGAGAAATGAAATCCTGCAGGTTTTGGGACAAAAGATCGAATTTACAAGGATAGGGAGAATGCTGCAGGCGGTCGTGATGTTTCTTTATGGAGTCGGAAAAAGCGGGGTGGAATGGGATGCGCCGAAGGTTTTCGCGGTGATTTTCATGCTGCTTGGAGGAACGGCTCTGTTCAGCGGTATTTTCCTTATATACGCCGCGCTCTGTTTCTTTACGACGGAGAGTTTGGAGTTTATGAATATCCTGACGCATGGAGCGAGGGAATATGGAAAATATCCGGTCAATATATATGGAAAGAAAGTTTTGTCTTTATGTACTTTTATGATTCCCTATGCGCTGGTGCAGTATTATCCGCTGCTCTATCTGTTGGACAGAGGGAATCTGTGGTACATTTTTTTGCCGGCAGGAGGTTTCCTGTTTCTGGTTCCCTGCTACGGACTATGGAGGCTGGGAATTTCACGCTATAAATCGATTGGTTCATAAAAAGGGTATCCGGACGATAAAAAGGAAAATCCTAACAAAATATTAAGAAAATATACAAAAGTAAAGCAAGATCATGTGGTAGGATGATGAAAGAAGATTATGGGTATTCTATAAACTGTAAAGGAACCGAAAGAGAAACAGGTGTGTGAAAGCACGGATAGGAGCGGATATGGGACGAAAGAGGGAAATGGGACTGGAAAAATGGGCGGAATGGTTTTGCTGGGCAGCAGGCGGGCTTTGCCTGCTATACTTTTTAATGATCGCATTGTTTGTAGGACTTTCGTCAAAGTTTAATTATGCGTGGTGCGCTTTGGGATTCCTGTTCCTGATCTGTGCACTTTTTTTGAAAAAGAGAAAAAAGCCTTTGCCGAAAGCAGTGAGAGGAGCCGTTTTGATTTTTATATTGATTGGAATCGTCATTTTTATAAATGTAGAAGGACTGATCCTATCGGGTTTTTTTGAGTCGGGGAAGGAAGAACTGGATTATATCATCGTACTGGGCGCACAGGTGAAGGAAAACGGGCCCAGCAGTATATTGAAATCGAGACTGGATAAGGCGGTTGAATATTTGGAAAGCAATCCGGAAACGAAAGTAGTCGTGTCGGGCGGTCAGGGAAACGATGAACCGATGAGCGAAGCGGAAGGAATGAAAACTTATCTGGTTGGGAAGGGGATTGCACAGGAACGCATTTTTATGGAAAACCAATCCGTTAATACAAAACAAAATTTGAAGTTTAGCTCGGAATATATTAATATAGAAGAAGAGACCGTAGGGATCGTGACAAGTAATTTCCATATATACAGAAGCGTTAAGCTTGCCCAAAAGCAGGGGTATGAAAACGTATGCGGAATTGCGGCCCATTCTAAGCCGGGCCTTCTGCCTGCCAATATGCTGCGGGAGTTTTGCAGCGTTGTCTATTATGCGGTTACGGGGGATATATGATATACGGTCGGTGGAACTATCATAAAAGGTTTGTGCGGACATACACGGAAAGGGAGAGTTATGGAACAACACGGGGAAATGGAAAAAGAGATCGAAGAGCTTAGGAAGATAATAAGTGAAAGCGATAATATTGTATTTTTCGGCGGCGCCGGAATCTCAACGGAAAGCGGGATACCCGATTTCCGGAGTGTGGACGGGCTGTATAATCAAAAATATGATTATCCGCCGGAAACGATACTGAGCCATACTTTTTACAGAAATCATTGTGAAGAATTTTACCGCTTTTACAGGGACAAGATGCTTTGTATTGACGCGGAACCTAATGCCGCGCATTTAAAGCTTGCGGAATGGGAAAAGGAAGGAAAGCTAAAAGCGGTAATCACACAAAATATTGACGGGCTTCATCAGAAAGCCGGCAGCAGGGAAGTTTTGGAACTGCACGGCAGCGTGTTACGCAATTACTGTGAAAAATGCGGAAAGTTTTATGATGTGAATTACATAATCAATTCTGAAGGGGAGCCGAAATGCGAATGCGGCGGAGGCATCAAGCCGGATGTAGTATTGTATGAAGAAGGGCTTTCACAGCAGACGCTGCAAAAAGCGGTCTATTACATCAGCAACGCGGACGTATTGATCATCGGCGGCACTTCGCTGGCGGTATATCCGGCGGCGGGACTGATCGATTACTACGGAGGGCATAAGCTGGTATTGGTAAATAAGACGCCTACGCCTAAAGACAAACAGGCGGATCTGGTGGTGTACGGCAAGCTGGGAGAGGTATTCGGCGCGTTATGAGATGCATACGGGAGTTGACGGAAAACGGATGATAAGGGGCTGGGCGGTATAGAGAGCAGGAGTATTGATATGGATATAAAAGTTGGTAATATTGTGCGTCTGAAGAAAAAACATCCCTGCGGGAGCAGCGAGTGGGAGGTATTGCGCGTCGGCGCAGATTTCAGACTGAAGTGTATGGGATGCGGACATCAGATCATGATCGCGCGCAGGCTGGTCGAAAAAAATATAAGGGAAATACGAGAAAATACTTGAAAACTGGACATATCCATGCTATCATAAAAACTCGTGATATATAATTTATCCTTGCTCCCGGCAGGTCGGGGGCCAGAGACCAAAAGGAGGTAACGAGCATGAACAAATATGAATTAGCCGTTGTTGTTAGCGCAAAAATCGAAGATGATGAAAGAGCTGAAGTAGTAAACAAAGTGAAGGCTCTCATTGAAAGATTTAACGGACAGATTACAAACGTTGACGAATGGGGCAAGAAGAGACTTGCTTATGATGTTCAGAAGATGAAAGAAGCTTTTTACTATTTCATCCAATTCGATGCTGATTCCAAAGCTCCGGGAGAGATCGAGAGCCGTATCCGTATCATGGATAATGTGATCAGATATTTATGCGTAAAACAAAACGAGGCATAATAAATTAAAAAATCAGGGATATTTTAACGTTAAAAAGATCAGGGATTTTTTAATTAGAAAGAACGGGGAAAATAGTATGAATAAAGTAATTCTTATGGGCCGTTTAACAAGAGATCCTGAAGTGAGATATTCACAAGGAGCAAGCCAGACTGCGGTGGCGCGTTTTTCCGTTGCAGTGGACAGAAGATTTAAGCGTGAGGGCGAGCCTGACGCAGATTTCTTTAATTGTACCTCGTTTGGCAAGCAAGCTGAATTTGTTGAGAGATATTTGCGTAAAGGTACCAAAATCGTTCTCAGCGGAAGAGTTCAGAATGATAATTATACCAATAAGGACGGGCAGATGGTATATAGTGTGCGTATTATGGTAGATGAGATTGAATTTGCAGAAAGCAAAAACAGTTCTAGTACAGATAACAGTGGTTTTGGCGGCGGCATGAGCAGACCGGAACCCTCGGGCGCCGGAGACGGCTTTATGAACATTCCTGACGGAATTGATGAAGAGCTGCCGTTCAATTAACAGTAAATTAAGATAGGAGGCGTTATTATGGCTTTTAATAAAGCAGAGAAATCCGATTCTCCGATGAGAAGAAGAGGCGGCATCCGCAGAAGAAAAAAAGTGTGTGTATTTTGCGGTAAAGATAATGTGATCGATTACAAAGATGTAAATAAATTAAAGAGATATGTATCAGAAAGAGGAAAGATTCTTCCCAGAAGAATCACCGGAAACTGTGCAAAGCATCAGAGAGCGCTGACAGTAGCGATCAAACGTGCAAGACATATCGCATTGATGCCGTATACCTGCGATTAAGATTACGGGTTGGAGCGAAACTGGAGAGGCTGGCTATCCATTGGATAGCCGGCCTTTTTGAACATTCAGGAAATATTTTTTTCGTAAGTAATTGTTTCAAAGTGGGTTATATTGTATAATAGATAACAGTTGATGGTTTCAGAAATTGGGTAAAATGACGGGGAATTAGGAAAGCTGTCGGTATGTTTGGAAGTGTATATCAAAATTTTGTCTGCAATATACATGGAAAGGGGAAGTATGCATATACAAGTACAGTGTTGTGGAATTGCTTTAATGGTGGTATTGCTGATTTTTTATCTGCGTCAGAGAAGAGTATCCTTAAAAACAGAACGGGCGTTTTTGAGAGCGTTTTGCGTGACGATGGCCTGTATTGTTTTTGACATACTTTCTATCATTGTGATCGCCCATAAGGATGAACTGCCGTCTTTTCTGGTGGAATTGATCTGTAAGAGTTATCTTGTAACGCTGCTGGGGGTGGCAATGGGAGCGTTGTCGTATGTATGCGTGGATGTTTATGTAACGAAAGAGCGTTATAAAAAGGCGGTTGTAAAGTATGAGTTCAGTGCGATCGTAGGGACGCTGGCAATCTATATCCTGCCCATTCATTATCAGTTTGGGGAAGACGGGCAAACGGTTTTATATTCTTACGGCCCCAGCGTTTTGGCTACATATGTATTTGCACTGGCGCTATTGGTCGTAACATTTTATTTGATGTGGAAGGAAAAGGGGAAGATCAATCCGAGACGCCGGGAAGCCGTCAGGCTTTGGATGGGAATTTGGATCGGCGCTTCCCTGATACAGTTTTTCAATAACGAACTGCTGATTGTCGGATATGCCTGCTCCATAGGTATGGTAGTGCTGTATCTGAAGCTGGAAAATCCGGAAATGAATCTTGACAGGCAGACCGGTCTGTTCAACCATGGCGCATTGGTGCAATATACAAAGGAGTTTTATAAAAAAGAAGAGGGATTTTCCCTTCTGGCGATCATTTTCGAACGTTCTTTCCATAAAAATATGCGTGCGGATACAAAGGGGACGGCTAAAATGGAAATGGTGGAATTCCTGCTGAAAATACCGGATGCTTTTGTTTTTAAAAATACCGAGGACGAGGTATTGCTTTTATTTAAAAATCAGGATACTGCAGAAGAGAAGATGTCTCAGATCTTTAAACGTTTTGAAGAAGGATGGGGAGCGGAGCATGATATTTATGTGCGGCCTTACTGGCTGTATATGCCGGATTCAAAAGTAGTGGACAATGCCGAAGACATGTTATATCTGATGCGGTATATCCGGCAAAATAATAATGAATTTTCGGAAAACCGATTTATTTATGTTGATGAAAAAAAGGCGTCCGAAATGTATCAGGAAAAACAGACTGCACAACTGCTTTTGGATGCGATGGAAAAAGACTGGGTAGAGGTATACTATCAGCCTATCTATTCTACAAAGGAACAGCGTTTTGTTTCGGCGGAGGCATTGGTGCGGATCAAGGACGAGAATGGAAAGATCGTACCGCCCGGAGCCTTTATTGATGTGGCTGAAAAAAACGGAATGATCCTGCGGCTGGGGGAGGTGGTATTTGAAAAAGTATGCCGGTTTGTAAAGGAAAATGCGGTTGAGCAATATGGGTTACAGTACATAGAAGTAAACCTGTCCGTCGTACAGTGCGCTTACGAGCAGTTAGCGGAAGATTATATCCGGATTATGGAGAAATACGGGGTCGATCCTGATTTTATCAATTTGGAAATAACGGAATCCGCGTCTATGAGCGCAAAGAAGACTTTATTGAATAATATGAAAAATCTGATCAAATATGGTATCAGCTTTTCTTTGGATGACTTCGGAACCGGGCAGTCTAATTTGAATTATATCGTGGATATGCCGGTAGATATCGTAAAATTTGACAGGGATATGATCAACGCATATTTTGAAAACGGAAAGGCCAAATATGTCATGGATGCGGCGATGCATATGGTGCATGGCATGGATCTTGAGATCGTTTCCGAAGGAATAGAAACAAAAGAGCAATATCAGACGATGGAGGAGCTTGGCATCAGTTATATTCAGGGATATTACTTTTCTAAGCCTCTGTCGGAACGGCAGTTTTTGGAGTTTATTGCCGCATCTTATAAAGAGGCGGCGAACTAAATAAATTTTAAACCAGTGATCAGGAGGGAATTATGAATACGCAAAGTGGTGTAAAAGATTGGAAAAAATCAATTGAGGGACAGATCAGGCATCATATGGTGCTGATCATAGCGATTGCGATGGCGATCTTATCAGTGATTGCCATGACGATCAACTATATCAGTACGAATATGCTGCTGGCAGAGGCGTCAAAGGGATTGTCAGAGGACGCTTTAGATACGGTACATAAACATTTTATGCTCATAGTTACTGCAAATGCGATTGTGATCATAGTCGCAGCGGTTATTCTGGCAGCTGTTTCCACGGGGCTTATAATAAAGCTTGCCAAGGCGCTTGGGAAAGCCGTGAGCGTATGTACGGAACGCCTTACGTTATTGACGAGAGGAGATCTGCATTCTCCGGTTCCCGAGGTGGACAGAGAGGATGAAACCGGAGTGCTTGCCGGCGCGACCAAGGAAATGGTCGATACGATGAGAACAATGATTGAAGATATAACATATGTTATGTCAAATATGGGAGAAGGGAATTTTGCAGTTCGTTCCAAAGCAAGGGAAAGCTTTATCGGTGACTTTTCCCATATTTTAGATGACGAGAGAAAGATTGTGATCCGTCTTAGCGAGACTGTAGTCAGGATAAGAGAAGCAGCGGAGCAGGTATCACTTGGTTCCACACAGCTTTCGGAGAGCGCGCAGAATCTTGCCGAAGGCGCGACGGATCAGGCCAGCAGCGTAGAGGAACTTCTCGCTACCGTAACAGAGGTGACGGAAAAAGTTGTGGAAAATGCGCAGGAGACAGCGACGGTAGGCCGAAACGCTGAAAAGATGGGAG
The DNA here is from genome assembly GCA_910579805.1 of uncultured Lachnospiraceae bacterium. GTDB lineage: Bacteria > Bacillota > Clostridia > Lachnospirales > Lachnospiraceae > RGIG3002. Next base: position 102,929 of record CAJTWM010000004.1, read on the forward strand.
TTGAGGCGCAGGAAAGCACCAAACAGATGCAGCAGATGAAGGCGGCAATGGAGAAAATCAGTCAAACTTCGGCACAAATATCCGGCGTGATACAAAGTATAGAGGAAATTGCAGAACAGACGAACCTGCTGGCATTGAACGCTTCTATAGAAGCGGCAAGAGCCGGAGAAAGCGGAAAAGGCTTTGCAGTAGTTGCTAACGAGATCGGCGCTTTGGCAAAACAGAGCGGAGATGCGGCAGAAAATACCAGACGCCTGATTGAAGATTCCTTGAAAGAAGTGGAAAACGGCCATGAGATAGTGAATATAACGGCCAAGACTTTAGAAGAATTAATAGGCGGTCTGGCGGAGATCGTGCGTGAGATCGAGCGGGTGGGCGAGGCGTCCATGAGGCAGACGGACATGATCAGGCAGATTAATGTGGGAATCGAACAGATTTCGGCCGTTACGGAAGAAAATTCCGCATCCGCACAGGAATGTTCGGCTACCAGTGAAGAATTGAGCGCCCAGGCGGTCAATATGAACGATATGGTGTCAAGATTCCGGATAAGGGAGTAAGGGAGCGGCGGAAAATCCTTTTATTTTGACATGATATGACAAAAGATGAGAAAACCTCCTTTCTTTTTACAAAAGAATTTTATAGCATATTGCCTTAAAAAATGGTATACTGTTAGACGTATATAGAATATATGTATAGGAATATCGGATGATATCATATTTTATTTAAGAATATATGCGGATAATGGAAGGGCACGGTTATAAATGAAGAATAGAATCAAATTGAAAGGGCGAATTAAGACTTATTTGCAATTTTCCCTATACCTAGGTTTTTTATTGATCGCCGTAAATATCTGTACTTATTTTTTACATGTGCAGGCAGCGTTGCTTTTGACCTGCTTTACAGTGTTCTATTTTGCGATCATACTGGCGTTGATGTTTTATAATAAGCCGGTCATTATGAACGAACTGGTCAGTTTTGCAACGCAGTACGGACAGATTCAGAGAAGGCTTTTGAGAGACTTGGAATTACCTCACGCGTTATTGGACGATATGGGTAAAGTGATATGGACGAACAGGGAGTTTGAACGGATAACCCATAAGGAAAAGGGGTATTCCAAGTCGATCACATCTTTATTTCCTACTATTACGAAGGACAGGCTTCCGGGCGAGGATGAAATAGAGGAAACGGAATTTGAAATTGATTATGAGAGCAGCAATTATATTGCAAAGTTAAAGAAGATCTCGTTGAAAGAGATGGCGGTCAACAGCGATATCATAGATGCGAACGGTTATGACGGGTATCTGATCGCCATGTATCTCTTTGACGAAACCGCGCTGCGAATCGCGTTAAAAGAGGTGGATGATCAGAGCATTGCCATCGGCATGATCTATTTGGACAACTATGAGGAAGCTTTGGAAAGCGTGGAAGAGGTCAGACGTTCCCTGTTGATAGCCCTGATAGACCGTAAAGTGAACAAATACATTGCGGCTTTTGACGGTATCTGTAAAAAGATGGAAAAGGACAAGTACCTTGTGATTCTGCGTAAAAAAGCGATCGCCCAGCTTCAGGAAAGCAGATTCGATCTGCTGGACGACGTCAAGACGGTAAATATCGGTAATGAGATGGCGGTTACGATCAGCATGGGGATCGGGCTTGACGGTCTGACTTATGCACAGAATTATGAATTTTCCAGAAATGCCATTGACCTTGCGCTGGGGCGCGGCGGGGATCAGGCTGTCGTGAAGTCGCCGGATATGATTACATATTACGGAGGAAAGAGCCAGCAGGTTGAAAAGAATACCCGCGTAAAAGCAAGGGTAAAAGCGCATGCCCTAAAAGAGATCATTTCGGGCAAAGACAAGGTGCTGATCATGGGACATCGTCTTGCCGATGTGGACAGTTTCGGAGCGGCGATAGGAATATACCGTATTGCGAAGACGTTGGACAGGAAGGCGCATATCGTATTGAATGACATCACGACTTCCGTACAGCCTTTGGTGGAAATGTTCAAAGATAATCCGGAATATGACGAGGATATGATCATAAGCAGCGGACAGGCCATCGAAGCGGCGGGCGGAAATGCGGTTTTGGTCGTTGTAGATGTAAATAAACCGAGTATAACCGAATGTCCGGAACTGTTAAAGTACTGCAAATCTATAGTAGTACTCGACCATCACAGGCAGGGGACGGAAGTGATAGAAAATGCAACGCTGTCTTATGTGGAGGCATATGCTTCTTCGGCGTGTGAGATGGTATCGGAAATACTGCAATATACGGTGGATAATATTAAGATCCGTTCTGAGGAAGCGGACTGTATGTATGCGGGTATTGTGATCGATACAAACAATTTCATGACAAAGACAGGCGTAAGGACTTTTGAAGCGGCGGCATTTTTAAGAAGGAACGGCGCCGACGTCACGAGGGTACGCAAGCTCTTCAGGGAGGATGCGATCGAATATAAGGCGAAAGCGGACGCAGTCAGTCAGGCGGAAATTTACCGAAACTTTTATGCCGTTTCTATCTGTACGAACGATGAAGTGCAAAGTCCGACTATTATAGGCGCGCAGGCAGCAAACGAGCTGCTTAATATAAAGGGAATGAAAGCGAGTTTCGTTTTAACGGAATATCAGGGACAGATTTATGTCAGCGCCCGTTCCATTGACGAGGTTAACGTTCAGGTCATTATGGAACGCCTCGGCGGCGGCGGACATATGAATGTAGCCGGATGCCAGATGGAAGGGAGATCGATCGCAGAAGCGATCGTGGTGATCAAGAATACGATAGATCAGATGATTCAGGAAGGCGAATTAGACTAAACATAAGAACGGAGATTATTATGAAGATCATATTATTGGAAGACGTAAAGTCATTAGGTAAAAAAGGTGATATTATAGAAGCAAGTGAAGGATATGCCAGAAATTTTATCCTTCCCAAAAAACTCGGCGTGGAGGCAAACAATAAAAATCTGAACGATTTGAAGCTGCAGAAAGCGAATGAGGAGAAGATTACAAAAGAGAAATACGACGAGGCCGTGGCTTTCGGAAAAGAATTGGAAACAAAAGAGGTCATTATAAAGATGAAAGCGGGAGAGGGCGGCAAGGCCTTTGGCTCCGTTTCTTCTAAAGAAATTGCAGCGGCGGCAAAAGAGCAGTGCGGTATGGAGATCGATAAAAAGAAGATCCAGATGCCGGATGCCATAAAGACATTTGGAGTATATGAAGTAACGGTTAAGCTCCATCCGAAGGTAAGTGCAAAACTGAAGGTAAAGGTACAAGAAGCGTAGGGAAGGAATAAAGATGGCAGCAATGGAAGAAGCGCTCTTGAAAAGGGTATTGCCCCATAGCATTGAAGCCGAGCAGTCTGTAATCGGTTCTATGATCATGGATAAGGAAGCAATTGTTATTGCATCGGAAATCCTGATCGGAGAAGATTTCTATAGCAAACAATACGGTATTTTGTTTGATACTATGGTCGAATTGAACGAAAGCGGAAGACCGGTGGATCTTGTTACGCTTCAGGACAAGCTGAGGGAAAAAGACGTGCCGCCGGAAGTAAGCAGTTTAGAGTTTATAAGAGATTTAATAACATCTGTTCCTACATCCGCCAATATTAAATATTATGCCAATATCGTGGCTGAAAAGGCAACCTTAAGAAAGCTGATAAAACTGAACGAGGAAATTGCAAACACTTGTTATGTGGGAAAAGAAAGTCTGGAAGTGATATTGGAAGAAACGGAAAAGAAAGTGTTTAATCTGGTGCAGCGCAGAAATGCAGGTGAATTTGTACCGATCAGGCAAGTCGTTATGAATGCCATGGACAGGATTGAAGCGGCTTCTAAAAACAAAGGAGCCGTGACAGGAATTGCTACAGGATTTATCGATCTGGATTACCGGACCGCAGGAATGCAGCCTTCGGATCTTATATTGATAGCGGCAAGGCCTTCCATGGGAAAGACAGCGTTTGTCTTAAATATAGCCCAGCATGTTGCGTTTAAATTGAACCGGACAGTAGCCATATTCAGCTTGGAAATGTCGAAAGAACAGTTGGTGAACCGTCTATTTTCTTTGGAATCCAGAGTAGATTCCCAGCATATCCGGACGGGACAGCTTTCGGATGCAGAGTGGGAAAGCCTGATAGAGAGTGCGGGAGTGATTGGAAAGTCCAACCTGATCATAGACGACACGCCGGGGATCAGTATTGCAGATCTGCGTTCAAAGTGTAGGAAATTTAAGTTGGAACACGACTTGAAAATGATTATTATTGATTATCTGCAGTTGATGTCGGGCAGCGGAAGAGGGGATTCCAGACAGCAGGAGATTTCGGATATTTCCCGATCCTTAAAGGCTCTTGCAAGAGAACTGGGAGTTCCGGTTCTTGCGTTATCGCAGTTAAGCCGTGCGGTGGAACAAAGACCTGACCACAGGCCCATGCTTTCGGATCTGCGTGAATCCGGTGCGATCGAGCAGGACGCCGACGTGGTGATGTTTATTTACCGTGACGATTATTATAATCATGATACTGAAAGAAAGGACATTGCCGAGATCATTATTGCGAAGCAGAGGAACGGTCCGATCGGTACGGTAGAGCTGGCATGGCTGCCTAATTATACTAAGTTTGCAAACTTGCAGAAATAAGGGTTTGAACTTGTAAAGCATCTTCAGACTTGAATACAATATATTACAATATTATAATACATAGAAATTACGAAAGAGAACAGTGAGCAAAAGCTTGTTCTCTTTTTGTATTTATAAAAATAAATGTAAAAGAAAGGAAATGAGACTATGGAGCAAACATATTATTTGATTTCGGACGCAGCAAAAAAAGTACAGGTAGAATCTCATGTATTACGTTATTGGGAAGAGGAACTTGGGCTGCCGATCAAAAGAAATGAACTTGGTCACCGCTTTTACACGGAAGAAGATATTAAGCGCTTTATCAGTATTAAGGGACTGAAAGAAAAAGGACTGCAGTTAAAAGCCATTAAGTTAGTCCTGCAGGATGACGAAAGCTTTGAGAAGGAAACGGAAGAGAAGGACGCGAATACGGAAAAGAAAGCGGTAGTGAGCACGCTGTCAAGGGAGGAGAAATCAGAAAAAGAAATGGGAGGGAAGAAAATCCTTTCCGTGATTACGAAAACAAGTCTGGAGCCGGAAAATAAGTCCGCCAGAATGCAGATGCTGTTAAGACAAATGATCATGGAAGCAATAAAAGACAGCAACGAAGAGCTGTGCGACAGCCTGAAAGAATCCCTTTTAAAGGAAATGGATTATCAGTTCCGGCTTCAGGAAGAAAGAGAAGAAGAGAGAGAAAGCACCCGGACTAAAAGAGAAGACGAACATTTCCAAAGAATCGACGAATTATTGAGAAGCAGGAGCAAGGAAAGGGGAAAACTTAGGAGTAAAGATAAGGATAAGAATAAAGAGAAAGAAAAAGCAAAAGCGAAGGAGGCAGATGCGGAAAACGGAAAGAAAAAAAGAAGACATTCCTTTTTTTGAATGTCTTCTGAAGAGGCTGTTTATTTATGATAAGGGAGTAATGGCCGATTGCCTGCAATCAGTTGTTACTTTCCTTATCAGAAAAGATTTATTAAGCCTGCTCGATAGTGCCTACCGGACATACGCCTGCACAGGAACCGCAATCGATACATTTTTCAGCGTCGATCTCATATTTCCCGTCCCCCATGCTGATCGCGCCAACAGGACACTGTCCTTCACAAGAACCGCAAGATACACAAGCGTCACCAATACAATATGCCATACTAATATCCTCCTTAATCTTCAAAAAAATAATTGATACAATTTTATCAATATCTACCGATATTGTAATATAAATCATCCATGAAAACAAGACAAAATTCAAAAAGAATTCGAAAAGTTCGTGAAAAATTATGGAAAAGCGGATTAGGAGTTTTTCATTTCGCTCCGGCGTTTTTTGATACCGTCTAGGATCACTTGTTTTTTCTCGACTACTTTTTCTTTATCCATGGCCGGGATTCCTTTTAACTTATATTCGATACCGAGTTTTTCATATTTAGGCAGTCCCATGGTATGGTAGGGAAGTACATCCAAAGCCTTGATATTAGAAAACTGTCCGATAAAGTACCCCAGTTCAAATAAATATTTATCATCATCCGTAATCGTCGGAACGACGACATGACGAAGCCACACGTCCACCTTTTTCTCGTCTAAGTATGCTAAAAATGCGAGAATACCATCGTTTGGCTGGGAGGTAAGTTCCTTGTGCTTTTCAGGATCGATGTGTTTGATATCCAGCATGACAAGATCGGTAAGCGTCATCAGATGGTCCAGCTTGGCCAGCCATTCGGGCGTACTTGTCTTTTTATAAGCGATACCTGAGGAATCAATACAGGTATGGATATTTTTTTCTTTCGCAAGGGTAAACAGATCGATCAGAAAGTCCACCTGCATTAACGGTTCTCCACCTGTTACCGTGATTCCGCCGTCCTTATAAAAACTGATATTGCGCTCGTACTGCTCGATAATATAGGCAGGTTCCATTTCCGTGCCCCCGTTCATTTCCCATGTATCGGGATTGTGGCAATAAGCACAGCGCATCGGACAGCCTTGGACAAAGACTACAAAACGGACGCCGGGACCGTCTACGGTGCCAAAACTTTCAAGAGAATGAATTCTACCTTTCATTTATGCTTTACCTCATTTCTGCGTAAAATACGCCAATTTTTCATATAAATCTGAATCCATACTAAGTAAATAGTATATCAGTTATTAGTATACTATTAATGCGTAGAAAAAACCAGCATAGGGTAAAAAATTAAAAAAGATTCCTACAGGAAATGCCAAATAAATGCCAATAACTCTTTTGAAAAATGAAAGAGGGATTGATAACCGCGAAAATTCTGTTAAAATAATAGAATGTGTATAAAAAGTGTATTGGATTTGGCAGCGTTTGATTTGTCAATAGACGCATAGTCTGGGAACATGAATTTGTGAAAAATTTTACGAATGAAAAGAATGTGTTCCGGGAAGGGGATATGGTAAGAAAGTGGGAAAGATCATTCAGGCAAGAGAAGAGGATAGGGGAATGAAGGGGACGGCGGCTTCGATACTGTTCGTATTCAGTCTTATTACGGGTGTGGTCGGGATACCGATAGGGGCGATTTTGAGCGCAGTGATGCAGGGCGTTTTAAAGAACAGCTCTGTTCCGGTCATGTACGGTTTCTTTTTAGGGCCGGTTTTTATAGCTATGGCCATCGGATTTTTTATTATGAAAAAAGAATTTGATGTAAAGGATCATACGAAATGCAGTGAATGTAAAGAGAAAATGGATCCTATGACGGAAAAAGATCTGCTTTTTAAGATTCCGGCAAGGGAAGAACAGAAATATGACGACGCCCTGCACTATCTTGCGGAAAATATGGAACGGATCGGGAAAATGCGTGACATGGAGAAATATCAAAGAGGATGTTATGTCTGTGTATATCAGTGCCGGCATTGCTCCAAACGGCTGGTCAGGATCAAAGACTTTCTGCCTTTACGGGGAACTTGTCTGGATAAAGGGACGTATTATTTTGACTATGCGGAATTTACCAACGTCAGGGGAAAAGAAGATCTTTTTTAATATGTAAGAATTGAAATATTGAAGAAAATCTGAGGTATCGGATCTATATATAAAAATATGGTAAAGCGAAAGGAAACGGGGAGGAAGTATGAGGCAGATCGGGATAGAGTTTGTAGTTGCTTTTCTGGCGGCGTTTGGCATCGGCGCTTTTGTTAATTTCGGCGCGGGGAAAGTGATTGATGTATTAGAGGAAAAATCAAAAGAAATAGTATATTCCGACCACGAGGTCGGGGCGGCGGCAGGAGAGGGGACGCCGGTGGTAACCAGTATTTCCGAAATGATGGAAGAGGATCGATTTACGTTTCATGTAAAGGACGCCGGCTGGATGAATTCGATATATTATGACGGAACGGTATATTATATCTATACGATGGAATCCGGGGAAAAAGTGTTGGTAGACGAATACTTTTACAATAGTTATTATGATCATGACGAGCAGGAAACGGAGAGAATCAACGATAATTTTACGTTTGTTAAGAGATCGGAAAGCTATGAAGTTCTTCCGGTGGGGAGAGTGGTGAAAGGGGAACTGGACGAAGAACTGATAAGGAAACTGGAGGAAGAAGGCTATCAGTTGAGCGACACTTCGTTTTATGTGGATATGCGCGGAGATTTTAAAGATTTTTCGAGGGAGGAATATGAAGGAATGGCAGAGGGCATCAGCTTTTTGATAGGGATCATTGTATTCTTCCTGATTCGTTATGTGATGATTGCCAGCGGAGTTTTCCCATCCATCATTCCGCTGCGTTTTTTGCCTACATGGAGGAAATATGTGGTATACTACGGCGTCATTTATTATGGAGACAGTATTAAGAGAATCCATTCCATGCGTAAGGAAGGGAGAATGGAAGAGGCCGCATATGAATTTTCCAGACTTGCCGGGATCGATGAAGAGGAAGCGGCGGAAGCAATGGGATATTGGAATGAGATACAAGAAGAAGGTATTTTACATATAAAGAAAGAAGAATGGTAAACGCGGGCAGATGGGGGTTAGGTGGAAGGAGACGGATATGGGATATTTAATAGGATACATAGGGGAGTTTGACAGTCTGCCGGAACCGGCGCTTTCCGTTTATGAGCATGATTTGGATAAGTTGGGAAAAATGGCAGAAGAGGGCATGAACTTTAGCGACGCGCTAACATTGGGCCAATGGACAAAGCTGACCCCATTAGAAATTGCAGTGTATCATGACGATGTGGAAATGGTTAAATGGCTGACTGCACACGGAGCCAATATTATTCCTGTGATCAAGGCAGTTTTAGATGCCGCGGTGAGATGCTGTGGAAGGGAAATGATAGAGTATTTTATGGATCGGATACAGAGACTGGGAGCAGCGAGAAAGAATGAACTGTTTTCACAGATACAATACGGAAAACGATTTGAAAATATTGACATTTTAGAGGAATACGGGATTACGGCCGCAGAATATGGCGGAGAGGCGTTTCGGAGCGCGGCAGCGAAAAATGAGACAGATCTGGTACATATGTATATCGAAAGGGGCGTAGATATTAATTATCATGAACCCAATATGGTCTTTCCCTATGCCTCTACCCCGGTTACCGAAGCGGCTAGAAAGGATAATATGGAGCTTGTAGAATATCTTGTGGAACATGGGGCAGATATTACTATTGAAGATAAAAACGGGGATCGCCCCTATACTTGCGCAGTGAAAAACAAAAATAAAAAAATGATAGAATTTCTTACCGCATTAGAGCCTAAAGAGTGGCATGACGAACAGGAAAAGAAAGCGATGTTAAAGCCTTACCGTCTGCCGGAAGAAATGGAAGAATATTTAAAGACAGGGGAGCGGCGCATTGAATTTTCGGAGAGCGGATTTATAAAGGCGCTGGAGTTCTACTCCTATATGGATCTGCAGGAAATAAAATGGCAGAGAAAAAAATATCTTTCGATTGCCGCATCCATAGAAGATTATAGTGATCTGGCGCTTGTATGGAACGCGAAAGCAGGAAAGCTTTCGGTGATCGATCTGGAACATGATACAATCGTTGAATTATGCGGCTGGAAAGAATTTATAAAAGCGCCCGGAGAGCAGTTGAACAGGATTTTCACATAGATGGATAAATTTACTCACAAAATAAGTTTTGTGGGTAAATTTTTTATGCGCAGATCCATGCAGAGGAAATATTGATTTTGGATTGGCCATACTGCAGCGAAGTATATAAAATGGTATGCAATTACCAAGAAGTGGTTTATAATAACAATAATAAGAGAAACGGGGATGGGCCATGAAAACGAAGCCGCTGCCGGTCGGTGCAGACGGTTTTGAAATGTTAATAACGAGAGGATATTACTTATGATGAAGTATACGAAACAACGGATCATCTACGGAATATAAAGTGGCGAAAAATATCCGTGAGCCGGAGGTGAAAGCAAAAGAGGCGATTGGACAGATCAAAGACAGAAATTATATGAAAGAATGGAACGATAACGGATATGAAATTGTTCATAAGTAGGGAATCGCTTTTGGGGGAAGGACTGTCAGGTCTTGTATGAGGGTTAGTGAGTGGGTTTTGTGATTGGTATTGTGAAAGGAGCAGGTAAGATATGGGGTATCAGGCAAAAAAGGAACGATATGACAATATGGTATATAACAGGACGGGGAGGAGCGGATTAAAACTTCCGCTGTTGTCTCTAGGGCTATGGCACAATTTCGGCTCCAACGGGGACTATGAAAATATGAAAGAAATGTGCTTTACGGCGTTTGACCAAGGGATTACCCATTTCGATCTGGCCAATAACTATGGGCCTGAGCCGGGAAGCGCGGAAAGAAATTTCGGCAGGATATTAAAAGAGGAAATGCACGCATACCGAGACGAGATCATCGTCAGCACAAAGGCCGGATACGATATGTGGGAGGGCCCCTATGGCAATTTTGGGAGCCGGAAATATCTTTTGGCAAGTCTGGATCAAAGCCTGAAACGGATGGGGCTGGAATATGTGGATATCTTTTATCATCACAGGATGGATCCGGAAACGCCTTTGGAAGAAACGATGGGAGCGCTGGACAGCGCAGTGAAGAGCGGAAAGGCCCTTTATGTAGGGCTTTCAAACTATGACGGGGAAACTCTGAAAAAAGCAACTGTTATTTTAATGGAACTGAAATGTCCTTTTATTATTAATCAAAATTGTTATTCTATTTTTAATAGGACTATTGAGCATAACGGGCTGAAAAAAGCGGCGGCAGAGGAAGGGAAAGGCGTGATTGCATTTAGCCCTTTGGCACAGGGACTGCTGACAGACCGTTATCTGGACGGGATTCCGGCAGACAGCCGTATTTGCACGGACGGGCGGTTTCTTCATAAAGAGCAGGTAGAGGAAAAGCTTGCGCAGATCAGGGCTTTAAATGAAATTGCGCGGCAAAGAGGTCAGAGCCTTGCTCAAATGGCGCTTAGCTGGGTTCTCAAAGATAATGAAATAACAAGCGTTCTCATTGGAGCGTCTAAGCCATCGCAGATTTTGGACAATTGTGGAATAATAAATAACACATATTTTTCGGAAGAAGAATTAAAGAAAATTGATGAAATTGTTTTATAAATCAATATAAGAATGGAGGGTATCAAATGAACGCAGATTTAAAATGGCTGGATCAGCCGGAGGTCTTTCGGGTAAATCAACTTCCGGCCCATAGCGACCATTGCTTCTTTGAGAGCAGAGAGGCGTATGAGACGGGTGAAAGCGGACTTTTGCAGTCTTTAAACGGAGAATGGGAATTTTGTTATTCCGTCAATGCAAAAAGCAGGCCGTCGGAATTTTATAAGGAAGATTTTGACAGAAGTTCCTTTGACCGGATTCGGGTACCGGGACATATCGAATTAGCGGGTTACGATAAGATTCACTATATCAATACGATGTATCCGTGGGAAGGACATTTCTACAGAAGACCGGCGTATACGGCGAAAGGATGGGACGGTACGGAAGGGAGCTTCAGTGAGGCTGACTATAATCCTGTAGGGTCCTATGTATGCAGGTTCGATTTGAATGAGGGCCTTCGCGGGAAAAGAGTCTGCATCCGGTTAGAAGGTGTGGAACAGGCGATGTATCTGTGGCTGAACGGCAGTTTCGTAGGATATGCGGAGGACAGCTTTACGCCGTCAGAATTTGATCTGACACCGTATATAAGGGAGAAGGACAATCTTTTAGCAATCGAAGTGCATAAAAGAAGTACGGCGGCATTCTTGGAAGATCAGGATTTCTTTCGTTTCTTCGGTATTTTCAGGGATGTGACGCTTTATGCAAAACCGGCGGTACACATGGAGGACGTCTGGGTAAAACCTGCACTTTTAGAGGATAACCGGACTGGCCGGCTTTCGGTGGAGATGAAGCTGTCGGAAGAAGAGGGGGAAGCCGTTTCCTTTGAAGGAATATCCGTTGATTTTACACTGTGTGATAAAGACGGAAAACAATGTATGCAGGGAACCCTTCCGGCAGAAGAGAATATGATTCTTCCGGCGCAGACACTTGAAAATGTGACGGTCTGGGATAATAAAGAACCTTATTTATATACGCTTACAATAACCTTGACAGACAAGAACAAAAATGTAATTGAGATTTCGCCGTTACGGATCGGTTTCCGCAGAATAGAGATCAAAGACAAGATCATGCTCTTAAATGGCAGGCGGTTAGTCATCAACGGCGTTAACCGTCATGAGTGGAGTGCGGATGGCGGCAGATGCATCACAAAAAAGGATATGGACTTTGATATCAGGCTGTTTAAAGAAAACAATATCAATGCAGTGAGGACTTGCCATTATCCGGATCAGATTGCATGGTATTATTTATGCGATGAGAACGGCATTTATGTCATGTCGGAGACGAATCTGGAATCCCATGGGTCATGGCAGAAAGGCGGAGGTATAGAGCCTTTCTGGAACGTACCGGGCAGTTTCCCCGAATGGAAGGAAGTCGTTTTGGACAGGGCGAGAACTAATTTTGAGACTTTTAAGAATCATCCGTCCATATTATTCTGGTCTTTGGGAAACGAATCTTATGCAGGCGAAAATATTGCGGAAATGAACGATTATTTTAAAGAAAAGGACGAAAGCAGGCTGGTGCATTATGAAGGCGTTGTTCATAACCGTGCCTACGAAGACCGGATTTCCGATATGGAGAGCCGGATGTACGCCAGACCGGAGGAGATTGCAGAATACCTTTCGGACGATCCGAAAAAACCGTTTATATTATGTGAATATATGCATGATATGGGAAATTCTTTAGGAGGGATGAAATCTTATATAGATTTACTGGAACGGTTTGAAAGGTATCAGGGCGGATTCATATGGGACTATATCGATCAGGCGCTCTGGATGACGGACGAGGTGACGGGAGAGCGGGTGCTGCGCTATGGAGGGGACTTTGACGACCGTCCGGCGGACTATGAATTTTCAGGAAACGGTATTATTTTTGCAGACAGAACGGAAAAACCGGCATTGCAGGAGGTGAAATATTATTATGGCTTGTACAGATAAGAGATTGCATATTGTATTTGGAGATGTGACGATAGGGCTGCACGGTGAAGATTTTTCTTATATCTTTTCTTATCAGACCGGCGGATTGGAATCACTGGTCATCAATGGGAAAGAATGGCTGTACCGCACGCCTAAGCCTACGTTTTGGAGAGCGCTTACGGACAACGACAGAGGTAATAAATTTTATCGGGAATCCGGCGTTTGGCTGGCAGCGGATATGTTTGTGAACTGTGCGGCTGTAAAAGTAAAAGTGGACGGGAAAGATATTATACTGCCGAAAGCGCCGGAAAATAACCGGTACACGGGAGAGGAAACGGCGGAAAAAATAACGGTTACTTTTGTGTATGAAACGCTTACCGCGCCTTCGGCGCTGGTATCCGTTGTGTACGAAGTGGATGGGGAAGGGCTGATCCGTGTGGATGTGCATTATTATGGAAAAGAGGGACTTCCCGATCTGCCTGTGTTCGGTATGCGGTTCATTATGCCGACCAAAGCGGACGGTTTTGAATATGAAGGACTTTCCGGCGAGACTTATCCTGACAGGATGGCTGGCGGAATTCCGGGCGTATACAAGGTAGATGGTCTGCCTGTAACGAAGTATCTGGTGCCGCAGGACTGTAACGTGCATATGGATACGAAGTGGGTAAAGGTATACAGGAGCACAACGTTAAACAATGCGGATAAAAATAATAGTATGGACACCTCAAAAAAAGAAAGTTTCGGGCTTGCATTTCGTGCAGCGGAGGAGAATTTTGCCTTTGTTTGTATCCCCTATACGGCGGAAGAGCTGGAAAATGCTACCCACCATGAGGAGTTACCGCCTGCAAGGCGAACCGTAGTATCGATATTAGGCGCCGTCAGAGGAGTAGGGGGCATTGATAGCTGGGGCGCCGATGTGGAAGAAGCATATCATATCAGTGCGGAAGAAGATATTTGTTATTCCTTTTTTATCGAGAAAGTGAAAAAATGACAGGGTGAATCGTCTCACCAGATGAAAGAAAAAGGCTGCCGCTTCGCGATTTATCATCGTTAAAGCGACAGCCGCTTTTATATATGCCAAAGAATACATATATTATGATCCATTTTTACAGGAACATTACCCTATTCCGGAAATTTAAACTGATTCATGGAATGTACGGGAAATAACGTCAGCCTGCTGTTCCGGTGTTAACTTAATGAAGTTAACTGCATATCCGGATACACGGATCGTTAACTGCGGATAGTTCTCAGGATGTTTCTGAGCGTCTAATAACATATCTCTGTTAAGAACGTTAACATTAAGGTGATGTCCGCCTTTTGTTGCATAACCGTCTAATAAGGAAACTAAGTTATCTACCTGTGCTGTATTTGCTGCCATAGTAATATACCTCCATATAATTTTTTAGTACTATTCGTAATCGTCTAATCCCTGATGAAGAGTAGGAACACTGCATGCTAAAGGGGTTCTGGAGCAATCCGTACATCCCATAGTCTGAACGGATTTGTCGCTTTCGTTTTCTGAATCGCAATCGATATTCATATGCCCTACGCCCTCTGCCATGCCGGAGTCCAACATTTTAACCAGATCGTCAATCATTTGTTTGTCATCCATAAGTGTTCCTCGCTTTCTTTAAAGGCTGTTAATTGTTTAAGTCTAATTCAAGGTCACCGGAGAATACCTGATCCTCTTTTCCGAGAGCACCCGGAATAATAGTAAAGGTATTGGAAATACCATCCTGTGCATCCTTGAACGGAAGTTTGGATACGGAAGAAAGGGATGCTACCGCACCATGAGTATCGCGTCCGTGCATCGGGTTAGCGCCCGGAGCAAACGGCTGGCCTTTCTTACGTCCGTCAGGTGTGTTACCTGTAGCTTTACCATAAGTTACGTTAGACGTAATGGTAAGGATAGAAGTTGTCGGCACACCTTCTCTGTAAGTGTGGTGTCTTCTGATTGCAGTCATAAATTTATGAACGATATCCTGAGCAATCAAGTCAACACGGTCGTCGTCATTACCGTATTTCGGGAATTCGCCGGTTGTCTTAAAGTCTACGATCACGCCGTCTTCATCACGAACTACTTCTACTTTAGCGTATTTGATAGCGGATAAAGAGTCAGCTACGATGGAAAGACCTGCAACGCCCGTTGCGAAGTAACGTTTTACATCTCTGTCATGAAGAGCCATTTCCGCTCTTTCGTAGCAATATTTATCATGCATATAGTGGATGATGTTCAGCGTATTTACATATACGTCAGCCTGCCACTCTAACATATCCATGAATTTAGCGTATACATCGTCATAATCAAGTACGTCGCCTTCAACCGGACGGTATTTCGGACCTACCTGTTTCTTTGTTACTTCATCCACACCGCCGTTCAAAGCGTAAAGCAGACATTTAGCAACGTTAGCGCGAGCGCCGAAGAACTGCATTTCTTTACCGATTACCATAGAAGATACGCAGCATGCGATACCGTAATCGTCGCCGTGCGTTACTCTCATAAGGTCGTCGTTCTCATACTGGATGGAAGAAGTCTGAATAGACATCTTAGCGCAGTATTTCTTCCAGCTTTCAGGAAGTCTTGTAGACCAAAGAACCGTTAAGTTCGGCTCCGGAGAAGGTCCTAAGTTTGTCAATGTGTGTAAGTAACGGAAGGACATCTTTGTTACCATCGGACGTCCGTCAACGCCAACACCGCCTAAGGACTCCGTTACCCATACCGGATCTCCTGCAAAGATCTGATTATATTCAGGTGTACGGGCAAACTTGATGCAGCGTAATTTCATAATAAAGTGATCTACAAATTCCTGAATCTGCTCTTCCGTAAAGGTTCCGTTAGCCAGATCTCTTTCAGCGTAGCAGTCAAGGAAGGTAGAAGTACGTCCAAGGGACATAGCCGCGCCGTTCTGCTCTTTTACTGCACAAAGGTAACCGAAGTATACTGCCTGAATTGCTTCCTGTACGTTTGTAGCAGGTTTGGAAATATCGCATCCGTAAGAAGCAGCCATTTCCTTCATCATCTTAAGAGCTACCATCTGCTCTGAAAGTTCTTCGCGAAGACGGATTACTTCATCAGTCATAACACGTCCGGTAGAATCTTTCTGTGCCTGTTTGTCTTCGATCAGGTAGTCGATACCATATAAAGCAACACGTCTGTAGTCGCCGATGATACGTCCGCGTCCGTAAGCATCCGGAAGACCTGTGATGATATGGGAAGAACGGCATGCTCTCATTTCCTGATTGTATGCGTCGAAGCATCCTGCATTGTGTGTTTTTCTGTGTGTCGAGAAAAATTCACTGATTTCAGGATCCACTTCGTAACCGTTGTCCGAACAAGCTTTCTCTGCCATTCTGATACCGCCGTAAGGCTGTAAGGAACGTTTGAAAGGTTTGTCTGTCTGGAAACCTACGATCGTCTCTTTGCTCTTGTCTAAGTATCCCGGGCCATGGGAAGTGATGGTAGATACAACCTTTGTATCCATATCAAGGACTCCGCCGGCTTCACGTTCTTTTTTCTGAAGGTCAAGAACCTGTGCCCACAGATCCTTTGTGTTCTGGGTAGCTTCAGCCAAGAAGGACTCGTCACCGTCATACGGATGATAGTTTCTCTGGATGAAGTCGCGAACGTTTACTTCGTTTTCCCATTTTCCGCTTACAAAATCTTTCCATTCTGGTCTCATTTTGAAATAGCCTCCTATAAAATAAATTTTGATTGATATATCACCGGGTATGAAACCCGAAACGCTATAAAAGATACAGCGTCGTTATGCATGAAACATGCTGGTCTTTATGAAATCATTATAGGGTTTCTGGCGTCCCGCGTCAAGTGAGCCAGTGTACTTTTTTCTGTACAAAATGGCCATTTTTCCTTATGTTTTTATAAAAAAACAATAAAAAATGAATAGCTTGCCAGAAGGGCGGGAAAGTATTATACTATGAATTGTTCCAAATTTCACAAAAAGGATGCATCAAATTTGCACATTCGGCATGAGTCTGCCCGTCAGACTGCCGCCGGCACCGCAAATTTTTTGTCGCCTGTCACAAAGGAGGTCTAAATATGGCAGATATAACGAAAGAAATGACGATCGGAGAAATCTTAAGGGCATATCCGGATGCAGCGCCCATTCTGATGGAAGCCGGAATGCATTGTCTCGGATGTCCTTCCGCACAGGGAGAGAGTCTGGAAGAGGCGGTCATGGTCCACGGGATGGAGATCAATGACATTATGGAAAAGCTCTCCGCATTATAACATGATTAAACAGGCTACGCTAAAAACAGGCAGATAAAGCCGTCCGGCTCTATCTGCCTGTTTTTAGCGTAGCTTATGCAGGGGAAAGTCCTTTCCCCTGCTCGATTTAAGGCGGCGTTAAATTTGTGCCAATGACTGCAGCGCAGTATTTTTGATGACCGGCACATAATGTTCTTCCAAATAAGCTTCGCTTGCGGACGCAAACCGCTCAAGGTTTCCGTACTCGGAAAGTATGTTGCAGATTTTGTTGTACTCCTCGGGAGTATGTTCTCCTTTGGAAACGGTTAACAGGTAACGTCCTGCCGTTTCGTATTTATAAAGAGAATTTGTTTCGCGGTAATTATCGCGTAATATATGCGAAAGGCGCACAAGCTCGTGAAGCGAATGGAAAGAAAAGATTCTGGTCATTTCCGTATTCTGCTTTTCCGCGTTCTTTTTTACAGGCTTCGGAGACTCTTTCTGGGAGATAGACGACGCATTATCAAGCGTTTCGTTATGAATCCGCTTGAACAGATCCAAAACTTCGTCTGCGCCTTCGGTGAGTTCATCCAAAAAGTAATCGCTGTCCTCCTCCTCACCGTCGTGAACAGAGGGGGCAAATTTTGAAAAACGGGTATCCAGCTCCTCCGGATCCTCTACTTTGGTGATGATCAACACGATGCATTCGGAATTCAGAGGGATAGCTTCGATCATAAGCGGTATATCTTCAGCTTCAAAACCAAATTCAAAAGATGCCTGCTGCATCATATCACGGAAAAGGCTTTTTGCTTTTTCTGTTCCATAAGCGAGTTCGCTGATTTTTAATTCGCGGTCAGCCAAATCTTCCCTTGTCAGGGTACAACGAATCTGGTGGTCATTTACTTTTTCTATTTTCATGCTATCACATCCTTACTATAAGATACTGCAAAAACTGCAGTTTGTTCCTTGGACTTCATAATATACAGAGTGTAAAGTATATTATAATTTATATACTTTTCGCGATATTTAGTCAATAGAACTCGAAAAGTGTTTAAAAAATTTTCATAATTTGAAAATTTTTCTTGCATTATTTGGAAATTATGAATATAATAACACTCAGAGATACTTTCGGATAATCTGCACCGAAAGGAGGCAATATAATAATAGACAAAAATGTGGGTGCTTATCCACATTATTAATTTAAGACTTACTTTAAATCTTTAGTCTTATCTGTCCTTATGGACGATTTCGGAATCCTTATTATCTTATATGCAATCAGCAGTAAATTATAAAAGGATGTCTTACAAGCTTAAGGAATACGCTTGATCAAAAAAATCAGAAAAATTCCAAAATTTATCGACTTATAATTCAAAGAAAAAATATTTTTATCCATATTTTTATTTATCTATTATTTATCGGGTATACTAATATATTATGTGCATCCGGGTATCTCTTGATTCTATTTTATTATCGTCATTTTTTTACGAAAGTATAATGGAAAATACAAACTATATATCACGAACCTGCTTTTGGAACAGTTTGTATAAAAAATTTAGGGGATTACGGGGGAATGCATAGATGCTTTTAGAGGAAACGGAAAAAGAAAAATTAAAATGCAATTTAGAAAGAGCAGTGCAGAACGGAGCCAGATTGTATCTGGAGGGTAAGCAGAGCACACCGGAAGCGATTGTAAGATGCTGCGTAAACGAAGAAATGTCTTACATGCCGGATTATGTACTGAACGATCGTGGAAAACTTACGGAAGTAAGATATGACAAGATCAGTTTTTATGACCGCTAGCGTGCCGGACCGGTAACGGTACGGCACATAAGGTCTATTCCGCCTATGATAAAAACACAGAGAAACGGCCCCTCTTGTAGATTTGTATCTGGCGGAAATTGCGGAACATAAAACAAAAAAGCCAAAAGAATGCCTTTTGGCCTGAAAAATGTCAAAATTGGTAATGACGGTAAGAGAATAGTTTGTTATAATAGAGGACAGTCAGAAAGGAGCTGGATTAATGAAAAAAGCGATTCCGGTCATCATTGCGATTGTCCTCATTATACTGATAGGCGGGGTATATGCAGGGACAAAGTTTTTGGAACGATATTCCTATTCCAAGGAATACGCGGATCTAAACGAATATTATGCCTTAAATGAAGAAGGGGAGACTGCGATCATCCTGCAGGACGAGCTTGTGGAAGAAAAGGCGTTATTGAAAGATGGAATTTATTATTTTGACTATGCAACGGTACGCAAATATCTGAACGACCGTTTTTATGTAGATAAAACAGAAGGACTGCTGCTTTATACGACGCCTGTCGATACGGTGCGGACGGAGATAGGCAGCCATACTTATATAAAAGAAGGTTCTCCCGTCGAGGAGGGCTATCCGCTTTCTTTATATGAAGGAGAAACCTTATATATTGCCGCAGAATATGTGAAAAATTACTGTAATTTTTCCTATGCGGTGTTTACGGAGCCGAACCGTATGCAGGTCTATACGGAGTGGGGAGAAGAGAAAACGGCGCAGATAGAAAAGGATACTGCAGTAAGATATCAGGGCGGCGTGAAAAGCGATATTTTAAAAAACGTGTCGAAAGGCGATACCGTAACCGTATTGGAGACGATGGAAACATGGTCTAAGGTTAAGACAAAAGACGCCGTGATCGGGTATGTGGAGAATAAGCGCCTTTCAGGGGAAACTACCGCGGAGCGGGTTCCGGTAACGGATTATACGGAACCGGAATATACCAGTCTTACAAGAGATTACAAGGTCAATCTGGCATGGCATCAGGTGTGGAATGCAGACGCAAACAGTATGTTTCCTTCCGTACTTGCTCCTACGAAGGATGTGAACGTGATTTCCCCTACATGGTTTAAACTGTCGGATAATGCCGGAAATTTTACCAGTATTGCCTCAACGTCTTATGTGCAGCAGGCTCATGATATGGGATTGGAAGTTTGGGCGCTGATTGATAATTTCAGTACGGAGATTGATACGAAAACGATACTTTCTTCGACTTCCGTCAGGGCAAATCTGATAAGTAATCTTGTGCAGACAGTAAAAGATTATCAAATTGACGGGATTAATATAGACTTTGAAGAAATACCTATGGATGCGGGCGACGACTATATCCAGTTTATCAGAGAGCTTTCCGTAGTATGCAGGAAGGAAGGGATTGTGCTTTCGGTGGACAATTACGTTCCTACCAGTTATACCAATCATTATAATAGGAAAGAACAGGGGCTTTTTGCGGATTATATCATTATCATGGGATATGATGAACATTATTCCGGCAGTTCCGAAGCAGGGCCGGTGGCGTCGATTGATTTTGTGTCAAACGGTATTGCGGACACGATAGCCGTCGTGCCGGAGCAGAAAGTGATCAATGCGGTGCCGTTTTTCACGAGAATTTGGAAAACCGAAGGCGGAAGTTTAAGCTGCGAATCCGTTTCTATGGATGCGGCGGCGCAGTTTGTAGCAGACAACGGGATCGAGACGTATTGGAACGAAGAAACGGGTCATAATTACGGAGAGGCGCAGATTGGGGATGTTTTCTATCAGGTCTGGCTGGAAGATCTACAGGCTTTGGAGGAAAAACTGGGCGTAATGGGTAATTATAAGCTGGGCGGAGTGGCGGAGTGGAAACTCGGTCTGGAAAACGCGGAGGCCTGGAATCTGATTGAAAATTATATGAAAGAATAAAGGGTCGTCCGGGGGCAGGGAACTGTCCCTCGGACGGTTTTCATTTTTTCCGTAAAATATACATATATATTAAAAAAGCTTGTGGAAATGATGAAATGAGATTCAATCTGAAAAACAAGAAACGGTGGGCGGTACGTTTAGGAGCGCTGGCCTTATGTATCGTTTCCGTGTACTGTGCAGGAAAAGAAACGATACAAAGAGTCAATTCGGGAAAGGTGGAAACGGAGAAAAAAAAGCCATGTGTCGTCATAGATGCGGGACACGGCGGCTTTGACCCCGGAAAGGTAGGAATAAACGGCGCTTTGGAAAAGGACGTGAATCTGGAGATCGCTAAGATGGTCAGGGAATTTTTGGAGGCGGACGATATTGAGGTCGTTATGACAAGGGAATCTGATATCGGATTGTATAAAGAAACGGATTCTAATAAGAAAGTACAGGATATGAAAAACAGGATCGGCATTATCGAAGAGGCGAAGCCGGTAGTCACGGTCAGTATCCATCAAAACAGTTACCACGAAGAATATGTGCACGGCGCGCAAGTCTTTTATTATACGAACAGTACGGAAGGGAAAGAGCTTGCAGGATTTTTACAGAGAAGGCTGGTGGAAGATATCGACCCTTCCAACACAAGAGTGGAAAAAGCAAACGACAGTTATTATCTGCTGAAAAAGACGTCTTCACCTATTGTTATAGTAGAATGCGGTTTTTTATCAAACAGTCAGGAGGCGGGCGCACTGACCGACCAACTGTATCAGGAGCGGATGGCATGGGCGATCCATTTGGGGATCCTTCAATATATAAACGACCGGATCCTATAAAACGGAAGAGATTTTTGCAGGGACGGGATCAGGTTTGAAACCGAATTACCGGAATTGCAGAAATACCGCTTTTCTTAGAAAAGGGAGTATGATATACTAAAGACGCAAAAACAGGAATAATGAGAAGGAAAGCGGGAGACCGGTATGAAAACAGAGGTTGCAGTCGTTGATGAAACCGAAATCGATATGGAGATCATCAAGCGTGCAGGCGATATATTGAAAGAAGGCGGCCTGGTGGCGTTTCCGACGGAGACGGTATACGGGCTTGGAGGGGACGCGCTGAACAGGGAATCTTCCAAAAAGATCTATGCGGCAAAAGGACGTCCCAGCGATAATCCGCTGATCGTACATATTGCAGATATGGATATGCTCGGGCCGATCGTAGAGATGATACCGGAAATGGCGGAAAAGCTTGCGGCCAGATACTGGCCGGGGCCTCTTACCATGATCTTAAAGAAATCAGAGAAAGTGCCGTTGGAAACAACGGGTGGGCTGGATACGGTCGCGGTACGAATGCCGAAGCATAATACTGCATTGGCGCTGATCCGGGCAGCAGGCGGTTATATTGCGGCGCCGAGCGCCAATACGTCAGGGAAACCAAGCCCTACGCAGGCGCGTTTTGTGAAAGAGGATATGGACGGCCGGATCGAGATGATTTTGGACGGAGGCGCGGTGGGCATTGGGCTGGAATCTACGATCGTAGATCTGACGGAAGGGAAACCTATGATCCTTCGCCCCGGATATATTACAAAGGAAATGTTGGAAGAAACTTTAAAAATACCGGTAGCGCTGGACCGGACTATTTTGCAGGCAGATACCGGTAAGGCTCCGAAGGCGCCGGGCATGAAATACAGACATTATGCGCCCAAAGGCACGCTTACGATTGTTGCCGGCGAAGAACAAAAGGTGATTCAGGCCATTAACGAACGGGCGGAGCAGATGCGTAAAAAGGGTGAAAAAGTAGGAGTGATCGGCACGGCGGAAACGGCGGCTCTTTACAGGGCCGACAGTGTGAAGAGTGCGGGAAACCGGCAAAAGGAAGAAACGGTAGCCAAAGAACTGTACCGGATCTTGCGGGAATTTGACGATGAAGACGTTACGGTGATCTATTCAGAAGCATTTGAAAACACCGGATTTGGACAGGCTATTATGAACAGACTTTTAAAAGCGGCAGGGCATCGCGTGGAATATGCGGGAGAGACGTTCATTCAGCGAAACGAAGACGAAATGCAACATGATATCAGGATAAAAATGCCATAGACAAGTGGCAGAAGGAGGCAATATGATAGCATTAGGATGTGACCACGGCGGATTTGATTTAAAACAGGAGGTAAAAAGATATTTGGAGCAGAACCGGATCGAATATAAGGATTTCGGCTGTAATGATAAAAACTCCTGCGATTATCCGGATTTCGGACGCGCGGCGGCGGAAGCGGTGGCGGACGGAACCTGCGAAAAGGGGATCGTGATCTGTACTACTGGGATCGGGATCTCCATAGCGGCAAATAAAGTAAAAGGAGTCCGGTGCGCGCTTTGCAGCGAGCCGCTTTCCGCTAAAATGACCAGACTACATAACGATGCCAATATGCTTGCATTGGGAGGCGCTATGATTGGAACCAATATGGCCCTTGAGATCGTAGAGACATTTTTAAATACCGAGTTTTCGGAAGAGGAAAAACATAAGAGAAGAGTCGGACTGATCGAAGGGAGATAAGAAACGGATATGAAACGGCAGGATTACATATCGTGGGACGAGTATTTTATGGGAATATCCATGCTTTCGGGAATGCGTTCAAAAGATCCGAGCACACAGGTGGGCGCCTGTATCGTAAGCGAAGATAATAAAATACTTTCTATGGGATATAACGGATTTCCTAACGGCTGCTCAGACGATGAATTTCCGTGGGAAAGAGAAGGGAATGAAATGACGGAAACGAAATACGCGTTCGTGACCCATAGCGAGCTGAACGCCATTTTGAATTACCGGGGAGGCAGTCTGGAAGGGGCCAAGATTTATGTGTCTTTATTTCCGTGTAACGAGTGCGCCAAAGCGATCATTCAGGCGGGGATCAGAACGATCGTATACGCAAGCGATAAATATGAAGGCAGTCCCGGAAACAGGGCGTCTAAAAGGATGCTGGATGCGGCGGGAGTAAGATATTACCAGTACCAGCATACGGGAAGAAAAGTAACGATTGATATGTAATTTGAAATGTGCGAGAATATTGTTCGGATATACAAATAATCAGGCATTTGGAAGAAGAAAGGCGGTGAGGCGGATGGAATTTCGGGATAAACGCAGATATTTATCTGTAATAACGATTGTTATTTTAATGTCTGTTATTCCCTTTACCTCTTATGCCACTACTACGCGGGAAAAATTAGATCAGGCGGAGCAGGAAAAAGAAAACACGCAGGAAAAGCTGGAAGATACACGGGAAAATATAGAGGGACTGAAAGAAGAACAGAATACGCTCAAAGGAAAGCTTTCCAGCTTAAACAGCCAGCTCAGTCAGGTCAGCGATAATCTGGAGGAATTGGAAGAGATGATCTCTACGACGGAGTTAGAGATTGAAGTGACCCAAAAGGCGCTGGACGAAGCAACGAACACAGAAAAAGAGCAGTATGAGGCAATGAAAAAGAGAATCCAGTTTATGTATGAAAGACAGGATTTCGTATTGATAGAGATGCTCTTAAACGCGGGGAGTTTTGCGGAATTTCTCAACTACAGCAACTATATGGAACAAATAGCGAAGTATGATAAAAAGATGCTGGAGGAGTATCAGGAAACGGTAAAGCTGATCGAAGAGGAAGAAAACCGCCTGCAGGAGGAAAGAGAGACATTGGAAGAACTAAAGGCGAAGGCAGAGGTGGAAAAGAGCCGTGTAGCCGGGCTGGTAAGCTCCACCACGAATAATATCGCCCAATATTCCGATCAGATTTCGAATGCGGAGGCAGAGGCGCTTGCCTATGAACAGGAGATCAAAAAAAAGGAAGAAAATATAGAATATTTAAAGAAAAAACTTGCCGAAGAAATTGCCATGTCACAGTTGGCGGCTAATTCTGCCAAAAGGGATATTTCCGAAGTGACGTTTGCGGACGGCGACCGTTATCTGCTTGCCAATCTGATCTATTGCGAAGCGGGGGCGGAACCTTACGAAGGGCAGGTAGCAGTGGGCGCGGTCGTCATTAACAGAGTGCTAAGTTCTGTTTATCCTGATACTATAGTGGGTGTTATTTATCAAAACAAGCAGTTTTCTCCGGTGGCCAGCGGCCGTCTTGCGCTTGCTCTTGCGGAAGGAAGGGCAACGGCGGACTGCTATAGGGCGGCGGACGAGGCAATGGCGGGTGTGACGAACGTAGGAAACTGCGTATACTTTAGGACGCCCATAGAAGGGCTGAGCGGCACGCAGATCGGGGGACATATTTTCTATTGAGCGACGCACATCTGCCGGAAAGCATTTTACAAACATATTTCAGGGAAAACACAAAAAGGGAAGAGTTTAATCTTCCCTTTCTTCAATATGTATTTTTAATTTGTCAAAGCCACCGGAGTAGATGATGGAAAGCAGACGGTTCAGCCGCAGCAGCGCAAGCTTTATGAGGGGAACGGACAGCGCGCCGCTATCCAGAACTTCTGCAAGCTCATCCAGATCCATGACCCGGACGGAGCCGTCCGGCAGGATAGCCACGTCGGCAAGCAGGTCTGTGGAAATCAGTGCGTTTTCCTCATCTTGATAAGTATAGTCGACAATATCACAATACCAGTACAGTAACGAATTGTCTTCTTTATAAAATTTGCTTACTTTGAAGCCTTCTTTTAAAAAATAACAGGAATAACCGTGGTGGAGATCTTTTTTGGGCCTTATTACATTCCACTTTGTAACAATGATATCCTCGTCGGAAAACAAAATGATATCATCCTTTAAAAAAATGCATTCGTCAGGGATAATACGTTTACGGAACAGCTTTAAATCCTGCATAGACA
This sequence comes from uncultured Lachnospiraceae bacterium, assembly GCA_910579805.1. Lineage (GTDB taxonomy): Bacteria > Bacillota > Clostridia > Lachnospirales > Lachnospiraceae > RGIG3002. Next base: position 128,716 of record CAJTWM010000004.1, read on the forward strand.
TCCTCCGGATCTGGAATTTATATTGTCGGGTTTCCTAAAATAGTAAGATTTTTAAGTGCCGTTAATTCTTTGTTTGTTCAAAATACTACTATCGTATAGAAGAAAAGTCAATGAAAATGTCTCAATTTACTAGACATTAGAGCAAAAAATAGATATAATTTACAATGTATTATTAAATTTATATAAAAATTGGAATGGCGGCGGTCATCGGAGGGTGAACGCGTATTAGATAAAGCCGGAGAAAGAGAGTACAGGTGAAATATAATCGTTCGGTATACCATAGTTTGTCTTTGATCATGCAATTTTCCATCAATATACTGGTTCCTATCTTTTTGTGTTCTTTTCTTGGAATGTATATGGATAAAAAGTTCGGAACCGGATTTTGGTTTGTGCTTTTGTTTTTTGCAGGGGCGCTTGCCGGATTCAGGAATATTTTTGTTTTGGCAAAGAAGATTTACGAGCGGAAAGAGGGAGAGCACGGCTATGAAAGAGAAAATCGCAGGCGTAAATAAAACGCTGATAGAACTGCTCATTGGGATCCTGCTTTTCGGTATCCTCTGTCAGGCTGCAGGCGCAGTTTTGGCAAATCAGCTCGCTTCGTACAGCAGCGGCCTTTGGATCGGGATCGTTACGGCGATGGCGGCTGCGGTGCATATGTACCGCAGCATTGATAAAGCGCTGGATCTTGACGAAAATTCGGCGGGTAAAAAACTGCAGATGCAGAGTATCATAAGATATGTGGGAATCGTTATGGTCATGGGGATTACCATGGTCAACGGCTTTACCAATCCTTTAGCGGCTTTTTTAGGGATTATGGGATTGAAAGTAGCGGCATATATGCAGCCGTTTACTCATAAATTAATTATCAGATTTCTTGCAAAAGAAAAGACTGAAAGTTAAGGAGGTGAATATATGGAGCAGGGTATTTTGTTATCCGGAGCTGATAATATGGATTTTATGATCCACGGAATCTTTTCTTATGAGATTTTCGGACAGACAGTTTGGATAACGACCTCACATGTCTGTATTCTTATCGTGATGCTTGTCTTAATGGGGTTTGCATTAGCGGCAAACAGAGCGATGAAGCATGCCAGCGAGGTGCCCGGAACATTCCAGAACATTGTCGAACTGATAGTGGAGAAGCTCGATAATATGGCGCACGGAGTAATGGGAAATTATGCGGTTGCATTCCGAAATTATATCGGTACGATTTTCATTTTTATTCTGTTCAGCAACATATCGGGTTTGTTTACGCTAAGAGCACCTACGGCAGATTACGGAACGACGCTTGCGCTTGGTATCATTACGTTTTGTGTGATCCATTTTGTACAGTTCAGGCATAATTCATTAAAGTCAATCTGGGTAGATATGTGTTCGCCATTGCCGCCGTGGCTGCCTATTTGGTTCCCGATCAACGTGATCAGTGAGATCGCAGTTCCTATCTCATTGTCGCTGCGTTTGTTCGCCAATGTTTTATCAGGCACAATTATGATGGCGCTTATTTACGGATTGCTCGGATGGATCGCAACCATCTGGCCTGCAGTACTTCATGTATACTTTGACTTGTTCTCAGGCGCGATCCAGACTTATGTATTCTGTATGCTGACTATGACATATATTACAAATGCATATCCATCAGAATAAAACAAAACTGAATATTTTCAATACTATTTTAGTACAGGAGGAATTTATAATGGAGTTTAATACAGAATTTATTTTAGGATGTTCAGCAATCGGCGCAGGCCTTGCAGTTATCGCAGGTATCGGACCTGGTGTAGGTCAGGGTATCGCAGCGGGACATGCAGCGGCAGCAGTAGGAAGAAATCCGGGCGCGAAGTCTGACGTTACTTCTACCATGCTTCTTGGTCAGGCGGTTGCAGAGACGACAGGTCTTTACGGTCTGTTGGTTGCTATGCTTCTTTTATTCGTAAAGCCGTTAGTATAATTTCTTTGGAAATGAAGCACGGAGAATAAAAAGAAGGAGGCAGGAGATGGAAAGACTCTTTAACTTGGATTTTCAGCTTTTATCCGACGCGATACTTATGATCATCGCGGTATTCGTACTCTTTTTGTTCTTATCTTACTTTTTGTTCAATCCGGCAAGAAAAATGCTGGAAGGCAGAAAAGCCAAAATCAAGGACGAACTGGATACGGCTGAAAAAGACATGGCTGACGCAAGAAGCTTGAAGCTTGAATATGAAGCCAAATTAAAAGATATTGATAAAGAAGCCGAAGCAATCCTGAGCGACGCACGGAAAAAAGCGCTTGCCAACGCGGCGAAGATCGAAGCGGACGCGAAAGAGAATGCCGCAGGGATCATGGCAAGGGCAAAACAGGAGGCAGAGCTGGAGAAGAAAAAGGCTGCTGACGACGTAAAGAAAGAAATGATTTCCATAGCATCATTAATGGCAGGAAAGGTAGTAGCCGCGTCTATTGATACGACCGTACAGGAAAGCCTGATCAATGAAACTTTAAAGGAAATAGGTGAAAGCACATGGCTAAGCTAATTTCGAAAACATATGGGGAAGCTTTATTTGAATTAGCGGTTGAAGACGGAAAAGTCGACGCTTTCATGGAGGAGATCGAGGCGCTTCTCGGGATCCTGAAAAAAGAAGAAGAATTTACGAAGTTCATGAATCACCCGAAGATTCTGAAAGAGGATAAGATACAGGTGATGGAGAACATCTTAAACGGACGCGTTTCCAAGGAACTTGTAGGATTCTTTACATTGATCATCCAGAAAGACCGTTACGGCGAGGCGGAAGAGATCCTGCAATATTTTCTTGATCAGGTCAAGGAATATAAAGGAATCGGCGTAGCCTATGTGGAAACGGCGGCGGCTTTAACTGAAATTCAGAAAAAGCAGATTGAAGAAAAACTGCTTCATACGACAAAGTATCGTCAGATGGAAATGCATTTTGCAACGAAAAAGGCTTTGATCGGCGGTATGGTCATCCGTATCGGGGACAGGGTTGTGGACAGCAGTGTCAGTACAAAATTAGATGAGCTTCAAAAACAGCTTATGAAGATTCAACTAGGATAGCATGAAATTAGTAATTTCACGATCCTAATGTAAGGAAATTAACGTGAAACGGGGTTTTCGTATATCCGAAAAATGTGTAAGCCCTAGTCCGCGGGAGCGGATAAAGGCATAAAAACAAAGAAAGGTGCGTACAGATCCATGAATTTAAGACCAGAAGAAATAAGTTCTGTCATTAAAGATCAGATCAAGAGATATGCGTCGGAATTGGAAGTGTCCGATGTAGGTACTGTTATTCAGGTAGCAGATGGTATCGCTCGTGTGCACGGACTTGAAAATGCGATGCAGGGAGAGCTTTTGGAGTTTCCCGGGGAAGTATACGGAATGGTACTTAACTTGGAAGAGGACAATGTCGGCGCAGTACTTCTCGGAAGTCACAAGAACATTAACGAAGGCGATATTGTAAAAACAACAGGCCGTGTAGTTGAAGTTCCGGTAGGCGATGCATTGCTTGGACGTGTTGTCAACGCTCTTGGTCAGCCGATCGACGGAAAAGGACCGGTTCAGACAGACAAATATCGTAAAATAGAAAGAGTAGCATCAGGCGTTATCACCAGAAAATCAGTAGATACGCCGCTCCAGACAGGTATCAAGGCGATTGATGCGATGGTACCCATCGGAAGGGGACAGCGTGAGCTTATTATCGGCGACAGACAGACCGGTAAGACGGCAATCGCGATAGATACGATCATCAACCAGAAAGGTCAGGGTGTGAAATGTATCTATGTGGCGATCGGCCAAAAGGCTTCTACGGTTGCCTCTATCGTAAAAACATTAGAAGAATATGGCGCGATGGCTTATACCACGATCGTAGCGTCTACAGCAAGCGAGCTTGCGCCGTTACAATATATTGCACCGTATGCGGGATGTGCAATCGGAGAGGAATGGATGGACAGCGGACAGGATGTTTTGGTCGTATATGACGATTTAACGAAACATGCCGCTGCATACCGTACCCTGTCCTTGCTGTTAAAGAGGCCGCCAGGACGTGAGGCTTATCCGGGCGACGTTTTTTACCTGCATTCGCGACTGCTGGAAAGAGCGGCCCGCATGTCGGAAGATTACGGCGGAGGTTCCCTTACGGCGCTTCCGATCATTGAGACGCAGGCAGGTGACGTTTCGGCGTATATTCCGACCAATGTTATTTCCATTACTGACGGGCAGATCTATTTGGAAACGGAAATGTTTAACTCCGGTTTCAGGCCGGCTGTTAACGCAGGTCTTTCCGTATCCCGTGTAGGCGGTTCTGCGCAGATCAAAGCTATGAAAAAGATCGCGGCTCCTATCCGTACAGAGCTGGCACAGTATAGAGAGCTTGCAGCGTTCGCACAGTTCGGTTCCGAATTGGATGCGGATACAAAAGAGAAGCTTGCACAAGGCGAGCGTATCAAAGAGATATTAAAACAGCCGCAGTATAAACCGATGCCGGTACAATATCAGGTCATCATTATTTTTGCAGCGACCAATAAATACTTATTAGATATCCCGGTAGAGGATATCACACGTTTTGAGACGGAATTCTTTGAATTTCTGGATACGAAATATCCTGAAGTCCCGTCGAAGATCGCAAATGAAAAAGTGATTTCCGATGAGACCGAAGAGACGTTAAAGAAAGCGATCGAGGAATTTAAAAAGCAGTTCTAGCAGAAAGTGAGCATATGGCGTAAGCCGTGTGCCGGAGAGGGAAAAAGGTGACAATATGGCGTCAATGCGTGACATAAAAAGGCGTAAGGGCAGTATTCAGAGTACCCAGCAGATTACGAAAGCCATGAAACTTGTTTCTACTGTTAAGCTGCAGAGAGCAAAAGGACGTGCTGAAAAATCAAAATCCTATTTTGAGTGTATGTATGAAACGGTAACGTCCATGCTTGCAAAAACAGGCAGTGTGAACCACAGATATTTAAAAGCAGGCAATTCTCCGAAAAAGGCGATGATACTGATCACATCCAACAGAGGGCTGGCGGGCGGATATAACTCCAATGTGATCAAACTGGTCACGCAGGGAGAACTGAAAAAAGACGAACTTTTCATTTATGCCATAGGCGGTAAAGGGCGGGATACCCTGAAACGTTACGGTTATGAAATAAAAGCGGATTATTCCGATTGTATTGAAGAACCGCTCTATATCGATGCGATGAATATCTGTAAAGATTTACTGGAGGCTTTTGAAAGCGGTGAGATTGGCGAGATCTATCTTGCTTATACATCGTTTAAAAATACGGTAAGCCATGAACCGAAGATGTTAAAGCTGCTCCCGGTAGAGATCGAAGAGGAAAAGACCGACGGGGAGAAGACCGGTCAGGCGCTTATGAACTTCGAACCGGAGGACGATCAGGCGCTTGATATGATCATACCTAAGTATGTAACGAGCTTGGTATTCGGTGCGATGGTAGAATCGGCAGCCAGTGAAAACGGCGCCAGAATGCAGGCAATGGATTCGGCTACAAGCAATGCTGAAGAAATGATCGACGATCTGACTCTTATGTATAACAGAGCGCGTCAGGGCTCTATCACACAAGAGTTGACCGAAATTATAGCAGGCGCCAACGCTATTTCGTAGCGGCGGCATCCTGCATAAAAACTAAGAGTGAAAGGAAAGAAAGATGGCAGAGTTAAATAAAGGTAAAATCACTCAGATCATCGGTGCGGTACTTGACATTAAGTTCAGTGAAGGCAAACTTCCTGAAATCAATGAAGCTATTAAGATTGCAACAAAAGAGGCGGGAGATCTGATAGTGGAAGTATCACAACATCTGGGAGACGACACGGTAAGATGTATTGCCATGGGTTCTACCGACGGATTGGTAAGGGGAATGGAGGCCGTTGCAACGGGCGCGCCGATTTCCGTTCCGGTAGGTGAAAATACGTTGGGACGTATCTTCAACGTATTGGGGCAGCCCATCGATAATAAACCGGCGCCAGAGGGCGTAGGCTATGAGCCGATCCACAGACCGGCGCCGGAATTTAAAGAACAGTCGACACAGACAGAGCTTCTTGAAACGGGTATCAAGGTCGTTGACCTTCTTTGTCCGTATCAGAAAGGCGGTAAGATCGGTCTGTTCGGCGGCGCCGGCGTAGGTAAAACGGTATTGATTCAGGAACTGATCCGTAACATTGCTACGGAGCATGGCGGATATTCCGTATTTACCGGTGTTGGAGAGAGAACAAGGGAAGGAAACGACTTGTATCATGAAATGATGGAATCCGGCGTTATCGATAAGACGACGATGGTATTTGGTCAGATGAACGAGCCGCCCGGAGCAAGAATGAGAGTAGGTCTGACAGGACTTACCATGGCGGAGTATTTCCGTGATAAAGGCGGTAAGGACGTGCTTTTGTTCATTGACAATATTTTCCGTTTCACGCAGGCAGGTTCCGAGGTGTCCGCACTGCTGGGACGTATGCCTTCCGCCGTAGGCTACCAGCCTACGCTGCAGACGGAGATGGGCGCTCTGCAGGAGCGTATTACATCTACGAAAGACGGTTCCATCACATCCGTACAGGCGGTGTATGTACCGGCCGACGACTTGACAGACCCGGCTCCGGCTACGACCTTCGCCCATTTGGATGCGACAACGGTACTTTCCCGTTCCATCGTGGAATTGGGTATTTATCCTGCGGTAGATCCGCTTGAGTCTACTTCGAGAATTCTGGATCCCAGAATCCTTGGTGAAGACCATTATAATACGGCTCGCGGCGTGCAGGAGATTTTACAAAAATATAAAGAGCTTCAGGATATTATCGCTATTCTCGGTATGGACGAACTTTCCGAAGACGATAAGCTGGTAGTTGCCAGAGCGAGAAGGATACAGAGATTCCTTTCACAGCCGTTCTTCGTTGCAACCCAGTTTACCGGCTATGAAGGTAAATATGTACCGATCAGCGAGACGATCAGAGGCTTTAAAGAAATTCTCGAAGGTAAGCATGATAATGTTCCTGAAAGTTATTTCTTAAATGCAGGAAGCATCGACGACGTACTTGCCCGTATGAAGTAAGGGGTGAGCGGATGGCAGATGACAGAAACTTTTTATTAAAAATAATTACGCCTGACAGAGTGTTTTTTGAGGAAGAAGCGTCCATGGTAGAATTTAATACCACGGAAGGAGAGATTGGCATATACAAAAACCACGTTCCCATGACGGTCATTATCAAACCGGGCATTCTGACGATTACACAGGAAGGCGGCGTAAGAGAAGCGGCGCTTCATTCGGGCTTTGTGGAGATCCTTCAGGACAGGGTAACGATTCTTGCAGAGATCATAGAATGGCCGGAAGAGATTGATGAAGCAAGAGCGGAAGCGGCAAGAACAAGGGCGGAAGAAAGGCTGAAGAGCAAAACCCCCGAGACCGATGTGGCAAGGGCGGAGACAGCGTTGCTTAGAGCGATCGCCCGTATTCAGGTATTGAAATAAAACGGATGAAACCGGATACTTTATAAAAGGTGTCCGGTTTTGTATTATACGCAGCCCCATGCAGGGGAAATATGCCGCCAAGGCCATGCATGGGGCGCGGCGGGTAGGGGAAAGGCTTTTTCCCTGTCTGATTGGTGAAACTTTTGAAATGAGAACTGCATATGATAATCATAAAAGAACAGAGAGGGAGTAAACGAAGAGATGAATAATCATAGGATTCTTCCTTTTTATATGACATATCCGATGCCTTTGTTTTATCAGGAGGAAGACAGTGTGCAGAGGGATCTGGAATATCTACAGCAGATGTATCCGACAGAAGCGAAAAAATATCAGAAAAGGGTTGCCTCTATTTTGGATAAGATCGATTATGAAGGCAGTATGATATACGACGAGTATCCTGATAAGATGCGGTTGTATCAGTTGGCGGGCGATATTTTGAACCAGATGAAAAGAGAAGAGGAAAAAGAAGAGGAAAAAGAAGACCCGGAAAAATGGAACAGGGTAGGGGATATGATCCAAATTCTGCTTTTTTATGAGATTTATAAGAGAAGACACACAAATCATAGAGGGATTTTGAAATTTTAGTTGAGGTTTTTCCCAAATATAAGTACAATATAGTCATGGTGTAATAATGCTATGGCTATATTTTGCTACGACCAAAATGGTCTGGAAACGGATTGGATGGAAGATAAGGATTTTTATGGAACGGCTTAAAAATTTGTTGTATGACGGAATAAACGAAAATTTATATCAGATCATTCTAAGTAATCCCCAAAACAGGGAAAGGGCGGAAAAGATAAAGATCAGGCCGGTTATGGTGAAGGACAAGTTATTGTTTCAGGAAACCATATATGCGGGGACAAAAGTGTTTCATGAGAATTTTTCAAAGGAAGATCTGATAACCAGACTGCTTGAAAATTTCCGATATCATTTTAAACAGGGAGAGCTGGAAAATAAAGAATTAAAGGGAACGGTGCTTGTCAGTAAAAAGGGAACGGTCACGGTAAAAGTAAAGAAAAATACAATGTCAGGCAAGGAGATAGATCTTTCCCATAACAGGGCGAAAAACTATATTCTTGAAGAGGGAAAACCGGCGCCTTTTTTAGTTGAACTCGGCGTTCAGAATAAAGACGGGAAGGTCGTAAAAGCAAAGTACGATAAATTTAAACAGATTAACCGGTATTTGGAATTTATCAGGGATATTTTGCCTATACTTCCAAAAGACAGGACTGTTAACATTATAGATTTTGGCTGCGGTAAATCTTATCTGACTTTTGCTATGTATTATTATTTAAAAATACTGAATCAATATGACATTCGTGTCATTGGACTGGATCTGAAGGAGGATGTGATATTAAAATGCAATGCGCTGGCAGAAAAGCTCGGCTATGACGGCGCTTTGAAATTTATTCGCGGGGATATCGCCGCCTTTGAGGGAGACTGCCGGCCGGATATGGTGGTTACCCTTCACGCCTGCGATACGGCGACGGACCATGCTTTGGAAAAAGCGGTGAAGTGGGGGGCAAAGGTCATTTTGTCAGTACCCTGCTGTCAGCATGAGATCAATAAACAGATCGACTGTCAGGAATTGGAACCGATTTTAAAATACGGCATACTGAAAGAGCGTATCTCTGCCTTGATTACGGACGGGATCCGGGCAAATCTGTTAGAACGGATGGGATACGATACGCAGATTCTGGAGTTTATAGATATGGAACATACGCCCAAGAATCTTTTGATCCGGGCAGTGAAACAAGAAAAAGGAGTTTCGCATAAAGGGACGCAGGAAGACGGGAACCGGGGACAGAGCGATTCCATAGGGGGGCTTTTGGAGTTTCTGCATACGGAACAGACATTAAATAAATTATTATCGGATAAAAACGGTACGGAATGATAAGCGCAAGGATGGGAGAAAAGATGAAGAGATCATTGATAAAAACAGCGGTTTTTATACTTACTTTTGTTCTTTCCCTGTTTATCATAAGCGGGATCATGAATCAGGGAAATACGGATATGACAACGGAGATGAGTCAGGCGTCTTTCCCGCTGATTTACATGAATATAGACAGCGAACGGGTTAACTGCCTGCACGGTTATGCTCAGGAAATGGAAGGGAGCTATTTAAGAGATAGCATTACGGTCATTCCACAGGGGAGAACGGTGCAGTTTGAAATAGATAAGTTTCATACGGATATTCAGGATATTTCTTATGAACTTAGAAGCGTAGACGGTGAAAGACTGGTTGAAAACGGTGAGATCGTCAATAAGGAGGAGGGAAAAGAGAGCATTTCCGGCTCTGTGACGCTGAAAGACCTGATAGAAGCGAAGACAGAGTATAATCTGATTTTTTTGCTTAAGACCGAGACAAACGAAATACGGTATTATACAAGGATCATTTTGGCGGAAGATTATGCAGTGAAGGAAAAAATAGCCTTTGTGAATGATTTTCATAAAAGGACTTTTGATAAAGAAGCGGCAAAAGATCTGACAAAATATTTGGAATCCAATGCTGAGGGAGATAATACGACTTATGCAAAGGTAGATATCCATTCCAGCTTTCATCAGATCACATGGGGGGAATTACAGGTTGAAAAAGTAACGGAGCCTGTAATAGATATCAAAGAGATCGCGGAACAGACCGGATCTTTTCAAATGAACTATATTGTGTCCATAGCGGAAGGGAAAGGGAAGAATTATTATCATATTGAAGAATATTATCGGGTCCGCTATACGCCGGACCGGATCTATCTGCTTGACTTTGAGAGAAAGATGGGGCAGATCTTAGACGAAGGGGCCGATATTTATGCGGCAAACAAAATTTCACTTGGCATTACGGAGGAAGATGTGCAGCTTGTAGAAAGCGACGGCGGAAATATTTTTGCATTTGTAAACGCTAACCGTTTGTACAGTTATAATGTAACCGATAATAAACTGGCGGTCGTCTATGGATTTTATGATAAAAAAAATGCGGATGCAAGAACAATGTATGACGGTCATGACATCCGGATACTTGAAGTAGACGAGACGGGAGACGTTCATTTTATGGTTTACGGTTATATGAACAGAGGAAGGCATGAAGGCAGCGTAGGGCTTCAGATCTGTGATTATAACAGCCAGACGAATACGGTGGAAGAAGCAATTTATATTCCTTATAAGAAATCTTATCAGGTGCTTCGGTCCGATGTGGAGCAGCTTTCTTATATCAGCAAAAGCAATCTGTTTTATGTGATGCTTGACCGGACGATCTATGCAGTGGATCTGACAGGAAAGACTTATGAAGTACTTGCCTCTCATTTATATGACGGAAACTATCAAATTTCGGAAAGCAACGCGATGATCGTATGGCAGGAGGGAGAAGACAGGTATGCGGATACGACGCTGATACTCATGAATCTGAACTCTAAGAAAAGAACCGAGATCAAGGCGGGCGCCGGAGAGGTGATCGCACCGCTTGGATTTATGGGGGAAGATCTGATATACGGGCTGGCGAAAAGTACGGATATTGTAAGAGATGAGACAGGAAGAGTAACCTTTCCTATGTATAAAGTAATCATTCAGGACGAACTTGGCAGGGTGCTGCATACTTACCATCAGGATGGCGAATATGTGACGGGCAGCAAGATCGAGGACAATCAGATCACCCTTTCCAGAGTGAGTAAGAAGGAAAACGGAGAGTATCAGGAGATAGAGGACGATCAGATCATGAGCACCGAGCTGGCTCAGGTAGGCAATAATTATGTAGAAACCGTGATAACGGAAAGTTATGAGAAGATCGTACAGATAGCGGTAAAAAGTAATATTGACAGTAAATCGCTTCAGATTTTGACGCCGAGAGAAGTATTATTTGAGGGCGGAAGAGAACTGACGATAGACGGGGAGCAGGAAGAGAGAGAATTTTATTATGTATATGGAAAAGAAGGAATCGCAGGCATATATATGAATCCGGGGAGCGCGGTGAATCTGGCATATTCCATATCAGGCGTGGTAGTAAACGATAAGGGCGGATATGTATGGCAGAAAGGAAACCGCAGCATCAAAAATCAGATCATGGCGATTACCGGAACAGAGATCACGGAAGAGAAAAACAGTATGGCGGTATGTCTGGATACGATCTTAAAGTTGGAAGGCATTATGAGAAATACGGAATATCAGTTGAATAAAGGGGAAACGGTCATCGGGATTCTGGAGGAAAATCTTGTACAGGCGCAAATCCTTGATCTGACAGGCTGCAGTCTGGACGCGATCCTGTATTATGTGAACAAAGATATTCCCGTATTGGCTACTTTAAACGACGGAAACGCAGTGCTGGTGATTGGATTTAATGAGCTGAATATAGTAGTAATGGATCCGCTTACGGGAACGGTATATAAAAAGGGAATGAACGATTCTAAAGCATGGTTTGAGGAGAACGGGAATTGTTTTATAACATATGTTATGAAATAACCTATGTTATAAAAAGGGGAAAACGGAGGATGAGGAATATATCATGATCAGAAAGAATAAAAAATCAGTATTTAAAATCAGTTATATTATCGTTTTATTGGTGATAAGTATCGTGACCTTAGTATGGTACTCCAAAATATTAAAGGACGAACTGAGCAATTTGGTGAGAAATACGCTGAAAGAGGTTTCCAGCCAGAATGTATTGGTAGTTCAGAAAGAAATCGAAAATGATGTCCAGTCTTTGGAGGAAATAGCGGACCGTATCGGTAATGTGAAAGAGATCAACGAAGAAGAGGTCGTAAATACGCTGAAGCAGATCATATATCGTTATCCTTTTAAAGTCATGGGATACTGCGGTACGGATGGAATAGCCCATACAACGGACGAGAGAACTGTGGATATATCCGAAAGGGAATATTTCCGGACGGCTCTCGGAGGAGAAGCCTGCATATCGAAACCGCTGGAAGACCTTGTGGGCGGAGGGGAGATCATTGCATTCAGCGCTCCGGTCATGAAAGAAGATATGGTGATAGGTGTGGTGTTTGCCACTTATGATGTGACGAGCTTGCGGGAAATATTGTCTGTTACTTCTTTTGAAGGAGAGGGATACACATATATCGTACAGAGCGATGGAAGTAAAGTAGTGGATTCGGTCAATCCTACAAGTTTCCAAAATATGACCAATATCTATACTTCCATGAAAGAGTCGGATCGGAGAAATTCCAAGGCGATAGAGAGATTAAAACATTATTTGGATACCGGTGAGACCGGATATGTGATTTTTTATAATAAAGTCGGCAAATATATGTACAGTACGCCGTTAGGCATTAACGACTGGTACTTGATAGACGTAGTTCCGGTAGACTTTCTGGAAAGCACTTCCAATGACATCATCCGCAGGACTTATATCGTCTGCGCTGTGCTGACGGCAGTCTGCGGGGTTATCGCCGTTTGGCTTTATTGGGAAGAACGCAGAAAGAAGAAACAGATGCAGACGCTTTTATATGTGGACGATCTGACGGGAGGAAATACGTTTGCCAAATTTAAAGAGGACGTAGAGCAAAGATTGAATATCAATTATGGCAGAACGGCGTTTATCACGATGGATCTTGACGAGTTTAAACTGGTCAACGAATTGTTTGGCTATGAAGAGGGAAATAGAGTACTGCGCCATGTGTGGAAGGTACTTACCGAACACTGTGGGGACGGAGAGTATGCGGGACGCGGCGTTGCGGACCGGTTTTCCCTGCTGCTTTATTTTGAAAAACGGCCGGATATTGAAAAACGGGTGATCAAAATAACGGAAGAAATACAGCGGTTTGCTATACCCAGCGCGTCGGAATATATTCTTCACCCTGTATTCGGTATCTATTATGTGGAAAGCAACGGCGAAGACGTAGAGAGCATGATGAGCTGCGCATCTCTTGCGCATAATCAGGCAAAGCAGGAAAGGGACTGCATTTATAAAATCTATACCAATATCATGAAAGACAGGATTCTGGAGAAAAAGCAGCTTTCCGACCAGATAGAACATGCATATAAGAACCATGAATTTGTCGTATATTATCAGCCTAAATATGAAGCGGAAACAAGAAGGCTGGCAGGCGCGGAGGCATTGGTGCGCTGGAAGCGGCCGGACGGACAGATGGTGTCGCCGGGACTCTTTATCCCGCTGGCGGAAGAAAGCGGTTTTGTCTGTAAATTGGATAAGTATGTGTTCAATGAGGTCTGCCTTGCACAAAAACGGTGGATTGACATGGGGCTGAGAGCGGTGCCGATATCGGTCAATCTTTCGCGAAGACATTTGGATACGCCGGAATTTATCGGTGAATATAAATCCATGCTGGATCAATCCGGTGTGCCGATCAAATATATGCAGTTGGAGATTACCGAAAGCGCTATGTTTGAAAAGAAAGCAGAGTTTTTGGAGATCATAGAAAGTTTACATAAGATGGGATTTGTGATCTTGATGGATGATTTCGGCACGGGGTATTCGTCTTTGATGATGTTGAAATCCATTCCCATCGACGTAATGAAACTGGACAAAACGTTCGTGGACGACTTTGACGATGAGAGAGGAGAGCAGATCATACGCTGCGTGATGCGTATGGCGCAGGATCTGTGTATTTCGATTACGGCAGAGGGCGTGGAAACGGAAGAACAGTATAAATTTTTGAAAGGCATAGGGTGCGATACGATTCAGGGATATTATTTTGCAAGGCCGATGCCGGAAGAGGAATTTGAAAAATGTATGGAGAAGTTGGATTCCGATTGACGCGTCAAAGGACGGGACGGCTGAAAATGTCAGGTGGAGATAGAGAAAAATGCTGATTCATATTTTGATCAATACAATACAGATCATAGGGATTCTGGTTCCCTTTGTAGGCTGCGTATCCCTTATAAAAAAGGCGAACAGCAGGGTATCCATGTACCTGTTGTGTGCCAATCTTGGCTGTCTGATCATCAACGGCAGCTATATGCTTCTGCTTCAGACAGAGACTTATGAAGGGGCTTTTATTGCGCTGAAGGTGGAATACTTTGGAAATGTAGTGTTCTATTTGATGTTTGGGCTGTTTTTATGGAGTTATATGAAGATGAAGCCTTATAAATGGGCGATTGCCTTAGTATCGCTTTGGGGGATCTTTGACGTTATTTTTTTGTTTTTGGTCTGGACCGGAGACAGCTTTCATCTGGTATTCAGGGATTTAGGATTTGAATGGAATGAAGAATGGGGCTTGGTCATGTTAAGGTCGGTTCCCGGGATTTTTTATATGATACATTATTGTATCATCTGTCTGGTGGTGTTTTGCAGTTTAATTTACATAACGGTAAGGATGTTTCTTGTTGAGATTCCGTCGGAACGGAATAACCTTGCCAAATTAGTGGGATCGCAGTTTGTGATCGGCGTTTCTCTTGTTTTGATGTTGTTATTTAACTTCTCGTTTGATATTGTTCCGATTTTTGCATCCACGTCTATTTTATCTATCATTATCAGTATCCGGCGGGATGAATTTTTCGGATTGAAAGAGGTCGGACGCGAATGGGTCTTCGATCAGATAGAAGACGCGTTTATTCTGGTGGATGAATTATATGGTTATCTGGATTCCAATTCTTATGCGAAGAAGGTATTTCCGGAGTTGGATTCCAAGCGTAAGAACGAGATCGTATCCGGAGAACTTCTGACTATTTTTCTAAATGATGAAAAGATACAGCGGATCCATGGGAAATATTATAATAAAAAGATCATGGACATGAAGGAGAAGGGAACGGTAACCGGTCACAGCCTGCTGCTTGTGGATATTACGGAGCAGTATGAGCTGACGGAACGGGTCAGGGAGGAAAAGGTCCGTGCGGACGAAGCGAATCAGGCCAAGTCGGCTTTTGTATCCAATGTTTCCCATGAGATCCGCACGCCGATGAATGCGATCGTAGGGATGACGCAGATCATGCTTCGGAGGGAACTGCCCAAACAGGAGCGGGAATATCTGCTGAATATACAAAATTCCGGAAATGCCCTGCTTGCCATTGTTAACGATCTTTTAGATATGTCTAAGATCGAGTCGGGAAAAATGGAACTTGTGGACGAGGAATATGATTTTATGTCCATGCTGAGCGACCTTGGAATGATCGTTTTGAACAGGATCGGAAACAAGCCGGTAGAGCTGCTTTTTGATATTGATCCGGATATTCCCGCAAAGCTTTACGGCGACGCGCTGCGGATCAGACAGATCATCATCAATCTGATGAATAATGCGACTAAGTTTACGGAAACCGGATTTGTCTGCCTTACCGTTAAAGTAAAACAGAGAGACGGCGAGGAGATAGAGCTGTTTTTATCGGTAAAAGACAGCGGGCAGGGAATCCGGGAAGAGGATCTTCATAAACTGTTCGGTTCGTTCCAGCAGGTGGATACAAAGAAAAATCATCATAAAGAGGGAACGGGACTGGGATTATCCATTTCCAAGCAGTTGGTAGAGCTGATGCAGGGCAGCATCGGTGTGAAGAGCGAATACGGAAAGGGCAGCGAGTTTTACTTTACGATCCGTCAAAAAATCGTTGACGGGACGCAGGCGGCAAGGATTTCGGACGGGATGCAGGCCGTGGTAATCGGAGGCTTCAAAAACGCTGCTGCGAATGAACTGCTGGAGAGCCTGAGCGAACGGTACCGGCTTACCTTTGTAGAAAACATAACGGCCGTGAAAGTTCCGGAGGCGCCGGGCGGGACACCGGTATTTTACTTTACAGACCGATACGAAGAACTTGAGGACCGGGAACTGCAGAAGCTGGAAGAACTGGGAGCCGTTGTCTGCGGCATGGTAAATCCAATGGCGGAAAACGGACTGCCGGAAGAGCTGCTTACGATGAATAAACCTTTATACAGTTATAATTTCTGTCGGTTTATCGAGGATCGGGAAAGTATGATAAAGGAGAGACAGGAAAAGCGGCCCGAAGGGAAAGAGGAAAGAAACGTAAGGGGAGATTCCCAAGAAGATCCCGACGGTTTTGGAGAGACAACGGCAGAGTTTACGGCGCCGGACGCCCGGGTACTGGTGGTGGATGACAACGAGATCAACCGCATGGTGGCGGAGGAAATGTTAAAACCGCTCAATATGCAGATCAGAACTGCGTCTGACGGCAGGCAGGCTTTGGATCTGATTCAAAAAGAACGGTATGATCTGGTTTTTATGGATCATCTGATGCCGGTAATGGACGGGATAGAAGCCGTGACGGCGCTGCGGAAACTGGAAGACCCTTATTATCGGGAAGTCCCCGTGATCGCATTGACGGCCAATACGGCAAAAGAGCAGAGGGAAGAATACATACGGGCGGGTATGAGCGATTATCTTTCCAAACCCATCGATATGGAGGATATTTACCGGATCGTGAAAAAATGGATACCGGAAAAAATCCGTTAAAGGCGTTGTTCCGGGGCAGGGGGCGCAGGTCCGTACAGGAAGGGAAATACACAGTTGAAAGGAATAAAAAGGTAAGCAATCTGTTTTGTCTGTGACAATCGGGATTGCTTACCTTTTGCTTTATCAGCTTATTATGGGGCGTCCGATGAAATCGGTAATCAGCCCATTGTGACTACGACGTCATATTCTGTCTTTCCCTTTTCGTAAGGAATGATACATCCGTCGACCGTTTTGCCGTCAACGGTAATGCTTTTGATGCCTTTTTCCACATTCTCAGGGTTTTCCACCTTGATCGTATAAGTACCTTCGCGGAATTTCCTTGTCAATGTAAAGTCACCGAATCCTTCCGGTACGCAGGGATTGACGGAAAGTCCCGTATGGGTAGGATAAACGCCTAAGATGTATTGTGAGATATTAACGAAAGTCCATGCGGCCGTACCTGTCAGCCAGCTGTTTTTTGCTTCCCCATGGAACTTGGCGTCTTTTCCGGCTACCATCTGCGAATATACATAAGGCTCCGTTCTATGGATCTCACTGATCTCTTCCACATAAGCAGGGCAGGTCTTTTGGTAAATCTCAAATGCCCTGCTGCCTCTGCCGACGACGGTTTCCGCGATAGATACCCATGGGTTGTTATGGCAGAAGATGCCTGCGTTTTCTTTATATCCGGGCGGATAAGAGGAAATTTCCCCGAGTTCCAAATGGTATCTGGTATAGGCGGGCTGCAGGATCATCACGCCGTATTGGGTATCCAGCCTTTCTTTCACGGAATTTAACGCTTTTTCGGCAAGGCCTTCTTCCACACCGACTCCGGCAAGTACGCAGAAGCCTTGAGGCTCAATATAGATCTGGCCTTCCTCACATTCCTTGGAACCGACCTTTTTACCGTATGCGTCATAAGCGCGTACAAACCATTCTCCGTCCCAGCCGTCTTTCAAAATGGCATCATTCATGGCAGCGACTTCTTTCCGGGCTCTTCCGGCTTCTTCCGGCATATCCATAAGCTCGGCGAGCTGCGCATATTCTTCTCCGTATTTTACAAACATTCCGGCGATAAATACGGATTCTGCCACAGGGCCTTCACTGGGGCCGAAGGTCTGGAAGGACTCTCCCGGATGTTCGGAAAAGCAGTTTAAGTTCAGGCAGTCGTTCCAATCGGCACGCCCGATCAAAGGCAGGCCGTGAGGGCCTTTATGGGTAATGATGTAATCCAAGGAACGTTTCAAATGCTCCATCAGCGGCGCCGATGCCGACATATCGTTATCAAAGGGAACGTTTTCCGTTAAAATGGAAGTATCTCCGGTTTCTCTTACATAGGCTCCGGTTCCCGCGATCAGCCATAGCGGATCGTCGTTAAAGCCGCTGCCGATATCGGAATTTCCCTTTTTGGTAAGAGGCTGGTATTGGTGATAAGCACTGCCATCCTGAAACTGTGTGGAAGCGATATCGATGATCCTTTCTCTTGCCCGGTCGGGGATCAGGTGTACGAAGCCCAGCAGATCCTGACAGGAGTCTCTAAATCCCATGCCCCTTCCAATGCCGGATTCATAGTAAGAAGCGGAGCGGGACATGTTGAAAGTTACCATACACTGATACTGATTCCAAATATTTACCATGCGGTCAACTTTTTCATTGGAGGATTTGACCGTGTATTTGGAAAGCAGGCCGTCCCAATATTGCTTCAGATCGGCAAAAGCTTTTTCCACATCTGCGTCGGTCTGATATTTTGCCAGCATGGCATCTGCCGGTTTTTTATTGATAACACCGTAGGATTCCCACTTATCGTCTTCGGGATTTTCCACATATCCGAGAACGAAAACAAAAGATGTTGTCTCTCCCGGCTCTAAGCTGACATTGATCTGGTGGGAGGCGATAGGCGACCATCCGCTCGCCATGGAGTTCGTACATGCGCCGTTTTCTACTGCGAGAGGCAGATCGGCGCCGCGGTAAGCGCCTAAAAATTCATCACGGCTTGTATCGAAACCGTCTACTTTTGTATTTACGGAATATACGGCGTAGTGATTCCGGCGTTCCCTGTATTCCGTCTTATGATAGATGGTGGATCCGGTCACCTCTACCTCTCCGATACTTAGGTTACGCTGGAAGTTTTTCATGTCGTCATCCGCATTCCAAAGACACCATTCTACATAAGAAAATAAAGTGAACTCTTTTTTGGAAGAGCCGGTATTAGTCAGCTTTAACTGGCTGATCTCGCAATTGTCGGTTCTGGGGACAAAAGTAAGTACGGACGCCTGCACTTCATTCTTCGAAGAAGTAAAGCGGCTGTAACCGATACCGTGGCGGCACTCATAAGAATCCAATTCTGTTTTGGCTGGCTGCCATCCCGGATTCCAGATACAGTCGCCGTCTTTAATATAGAAATATTTGCCGTTTACATCGCCGGGTACGTCATTGTAGCGATATCTGGTAAGACGCAGAAGTTTAGCGTCTTTATAAAAAGTATATCCTCCGCAGGTATTGGAGATCAGGCTGAAAAATTCATTGCATCCGAGATAATTGATCCAGGGAAGCGGTGTTTTGGGAGTATCGATCACATATTCTTTGTTACTGTCGTCAAAATGTCCAAATTTCATAGTTTTCCTCATTTCTGCACGGCCTGATAGTGTGAAATTAAAAATTTCACGATCCTGATTTGTATGCCCGCTTCAGCGGGCAGATGGGAGTTAGCATGAGCTCCGTATCGGATCGCAGGCTGCGGCGCCGTGCAGACGCAAACCTGCTGTTTAAAAGTGTGTAAATAAATGTCGCAAAAATAGTTACGAAAACGATTAAGTAAAAATGTAAACCAAAGATGTTCCTATTGATTTGTATTATACAGAAAAAGTGTAAAAAATACAATATATATGCGGAGAAAATATTATTTTTTCAAACCGGAAAAAATATTTCAAAACATATTGTATTATAGATAATATTATATTATAGTAAAAATACGAAAACGATTAAGTTGCGAAAAGGTTCCTGTTTTACTTACCTTCTGAAGGCAGGGGAGAATACGGTATGGTATCAATGAAAGACATTTCTATAGCCTGTGGAGTATCGGTGGCTACGGTCAGTAAAGCCCTGAACGGCCATAATGACATCGGTGAAGAGACAAAAAAGCTTATCAGGCGGACCGCGAAAGAAATGGGCTATGTTCCCAATTCCGCGTCCAAGGCGTTAAAGACGCATAGAACCTATAATATAGGGGTTCTTTTTATGGATGAATCGCAGAGCGGTTTAAAGCACGACTATTTTTCCTATGTATTGGACAGCTTTAAGCGGACGATCGAACAACATGGGTATGATATGACTTTTATTAACTGCTGCAAGACGAGAACGAACAGAATGTCATATTTGGAACATACCAGATACCGGGGATTCGACGGAGTAGCGATTGCCTGCGTTGATTTTTATGCGCCGGAGGTCATGGAACTGGTCAGGAGCAGTATACCGGTCGTGACTATCGATCATTTGTTCAACAACAGGATGGCGGTCATTTCGGACAATGTAAAGGGGATGAAGGACCTCCTTACTTTTATACACGGTAAAGGGCATAGGCGGATCGCCTATATACACGGTGCGGATTCGGCGGTAACGCAAAGCAGATTATCCTCTTTTTATAAAACGGCGGAAGAACTTGGAATGGAGATTCCTGACGAGTATGTAAAAGAAGCCGCGTACAGAGATACGAAAGCAACTTTTGCCAAAACGTCGGAATTGCTGGATCTGCCCAAGCCGCCTACCTGCATCCTTTATCCGGACGACTTTGCAAGTTTCGGAGGGATTAACGCGGTCAAAGACAGAGGGCTGGATATTCCGCAGGACATTTCGGTGGCCGGATATGACGGCATCAGGATCGGAAGACATCTGGAGCCGCAGCTTACCACTCTCAGGCAGGATACAGAGCGGCTGGGGGCGGAGGCGGCTGAAAACCTGATCAGGCTGATCGAGTTTCCTAAAACTACGGTGGTACGGACGATCGTGATCGAGGGGGAAGTGTTTGAAGGTAAGACCGTAGGCGAAATACAGGTTTGAATATGTTGGGAATGCTTTGGACGGCGAAACGACTGCCATTCAAAGCATTTTCTTTTGTGCTTATTGTGTGGTACAATGGTCGTATCCAAATAAGATTGAGTGGTAGAAAAATATATGGGAAATGAAAGAGAAAAGCAGACGCATGAATTTGAACCTGTTTTTAACAAAGATTCCAGAATATTGATATTGGGTACGTTTCCATCTGTAAAATCCAGAGAAACACAGTTTTATTACGGGCATCCGCAGAACCGCTTTTGGAAAGTGATCGCGGGGCTGACAGGGAGTAAGATCCCCGTTTCTGTAGAAGAAAAAAAGAAAATGCTGCTTTGTAATCAAATCGCGATCTGGGATGTGATCGCCCAATGCGAGATCACCGGTTCCAGCGACAGCAGCATAAAAAATGTAGTTCCTGCCGATATTGGAAAAATCATGAAAAACAGCGGCATTCAAAAAATTTATGCCAACGGGAATACGGCGAAGAAGCTGTACGATAAGTATATCCTTCCCAAATTGGGAATCGAAATCGAAGGACTGCCTTCCACAAGTCCGGCTAATGCAGCATATTCTCTGGAAAGACTTTTAGAAGTATGGGGAAGGGCCATAAGGGGCAGCGCTTTTGAAAGTGAAGGAAAAGGAAGGAAAGAGGAGGAAAACGCCTTATGAAACCGCAGGAACTGATCCGGCTGATGAAAATTGCCGAAAACTTAAAAAACAATACCCGCCATTCATGGACTTCGACGGGCAGGCACGAAAGTGTGGCGGAGCATAGTTTCAGACTATGCTTTACCGCGCTTTTTCTGAAAGACGAATTTCCGGATGCGGATATGGATAAAGTGATCAAAATGTGTATTATCCACGATATTGGAGAAGCTTTTACGGGAGATATCCCCACTTTCGAAAAAACAGGAGAAGATGAGAAAAAGGAAGAGGACGTAGTCAGGCGCTTTACAGGCGCCCTTCCGGAACCGTACCGGACGGAGCTGGGAAATTTGTTCGAAGAAATGAACGCCCTTGAAAGCGAAGAGGCGAAAATATATAAAGCCTTGGATAAAATGGAGGCTGTCATACAGCATAATGAAGCGGATATTTCTACATGGCTTCCGTTAGAATATGAACTGCAGTTACATTACGGGGAGAAGGAAGTGGCCTTTTCATCCTATATGAAGGGACTGAAAGAGGCGGCGAATGAGGATACCAGAAAAAAGATCGCCCATGAAGGAGGCTCCCGGGCTCCTTCATACAATTTTTGAATTTTTATGTCATCCCATAGTTTTCCGGATACAGGAAAGCAGGAGATCGTTCTCCTCGGGATTCATAAAGCAAAGACGGAAGAAACGGTTGTCCAGGCCTTGGAAAGTAGAGCAGTTCCGTATCATAAGAGAACGGCGGATGGCGGCGTCAAACAGGATATCGGCATTCCGGTTCTCTTTTTCTATTTTTACCAAAACAAAATTGGCGGCAGGTTCGTATACTTTTAATCCGGGAATGGTGCGGAGGATGCCGCAGACCCGGTTCCGCTCGGTATGGATCAGGGTTTTTGTCCGCCGGATATATTCTTCATCGGTAAAAAGGACTCTGCCGGCATATTCCGCCAGTGAGTTGATCGTCCATGGATTTTTAGTTTCGTTGATGCTGCGGATCAACGTCCTGCTGCCCGTCAGGCCGTATCCCAAACGAAGTCCCGGAGAGGCGAAAAATTTGGAAATTCCCCGAAGGATGATAAAATTGTCAAAATGGGACAGAAAGGGGACTGCGGTTGTATCAGCGTCATCTTCTACAAATTCAATATAAGTTTCGTCAAACATGACAAACACGCCATTTTTCTTGCAAAAGCCTAAAATTTCGGCAAGTATTTCCCTATTGAGCGCGGTAGAAGTCGGATTATTGGGGTTGCATAAAACAAGAAGCTCAATTTCTTTATCCGATAAGAAGGCAAAAAGCTCTTCGGTACATAAAGCAAAATGATTTTCAGGCGTTAACATATAATAATGACAGACGCCGCCGCCCAAGGAGATCTCTCTTTCATATTCGGAATAAGTGGGAGAAATAAGGCAGGCATTTTTAAACGCTTTTTGCCGGAGCACGGCGGAGATCAGTTCCGTGGAGCCGTTGCCGGCAACGACGTTTTCAAAATCCGTATGACAGTATGACGCAATAGATTTACGAAGCTCCGTATATTCCCTGTCGGGATAGGAGGTGATGACGTCCAAATGTTCTTTCAGGGCTTCGCAAAGTTTTCCGGAAAGCCCCAGCGGATTGACGTTGGCGGAAAAACTGATGATGTTCTCCTTTTTAATATGGTATAATTGTTCGATCTTTTCTAAGTCGCTTCCATGAAAATGGTCTGTATGTGTGATCATAGCGGTTGTGGCCTTTCTGCTTTTTGCGCGGTAGGAAAGCAATTTATAAACAAACTTTAGAGCGCTGGCGCATTTAGCGAAATGTAAACGTGTCAGCACACCGGTGACGAGACAAGGCACCGGTAATTTCTATATTTATTATATACGGAATCGCATGCAGGGAAATGGTCAGAATGAAAAAAATGTATGAGGCCAATCATGGAAACGGAAGCCTTTGGGTGCGGGGCGCGGGAAGTTTTCACGGAATTATTTTTGCTTTTCCGATTTGCCTATGGTAAAATTTTTATAATAACGAAAACCATAGGTCAGGATATGGCAAAATCATTGAGAGGAAGGTTATTATGGGGATAAAAAAGAAAAGGGTGTTTGTGGTAGGGCATAAGAATCCGGATACGGATTCCATATGTTCTGCAATCTGCTATGCGAATTTGAAATCCAAACTATGCGAAGATACGGATTACATAGCCATGCGTGCGGGGCATATCAATGAAGAGACGCAGTATGTATTGGAACGTTTTGGCGTACAGCCCCCGTTATATTTAAAGGATGTCAGGACGCAGGTGCGGGATATTGAAATACGGGAAACAGAAGGGGTTTCGCAGGATATTTCATTGAAAAAAGCATGGAATTTTATGAAGGATAAAAATGTAGCCACGCTGCCCATTACGGAAAAAAATAAGTTGACGGGACTGATCAGTATCAGCGATATTGCTACTTCTTATATGGATGTATACGACAGCAAGATTCTGGCTACGGCCAAAACGAAATATAAGAATATTTTAGAGACATTGGACGCGGAAATGGTGGTAGGCAATGCGGAAAGATTTTTTGATAAAGGGAAAGTACTTGTTGCAGCGGCGAATCCGGATCTGATGGAAAACTATATTGCGGAGCACGATCTGGTCATATTGGGCAACCGTTATGAATCGCAGTTATGCGCCATAGAGATGAAAGCGGACTGTATTATTGTCTGCGAAGGCGCCGCCGTTTCCATGACGATTAAAAAAATGGCGGAAGAAAAGGGATGTACCGTGATCAGCACGCCGCATGATACTTATACCGTTGCAAGACTGATCAATCAGAGTATGCCGATCTCTCATTTTATGAGAAGAGATCACCTGATCACATTTCAGATGGATGAATTTACGGATAATATCAAGGAAACTATGGCGAAAAAAAGGCACAGGGATTTCCCGGTTCTGGATAAATACGGAAATTATATCGGCATGATTTCCAGACGGAACCTCCTTAATATGTCGTTAAAAAAACTGATTCTTGTAGATCATAACGAAAAAAGTCAGGCGGTGGACGGAGTGGAGAGCGCGGAGATCTTAGAAATCATCGACCATCACCGTATCGGAAGTCTGGAGACGATCTCGCCGGTATTTTTTCGCAATCAGCCTCTCGGATGTACGGCTACGATCATTTATCAAATGTACCGTGAAAACGGTGTGGAAATTTCACAAACGATCGCCTCTCTGTTGTGCGCGGCGATTGTGTCGGATACGCTGATGTACCGGTCCCCTACCTGTACCGAATATGACAGACAGACGGCGGAAGAGCTTGCGAAGATCGCGGGCATAAAGGTGGAGCAGTTTGCAAGGGCAATGTTCAAGGCGGGAAGTAATTTAAAATCCAAAGAACCGGAAGAAATTTTCTTTCAGGATTTTAAGACTTTTTCCATTAACGATGTTTCCTTCGGAGTGGGACAGATCAATGCCATGACGAGAGAGGAACTTTCGGATATCAAAGAAAAGTTAAAACCGTATCTGGAAGAAGCGACAGGGAAATTAAACGTGAATATGGTTTTCTTTATGCTGACGGATATTATTAGCGAATCTACGGAATTATTGTATGTGGGCGGCAATGCGGAAGAACTGATAGAAAACGCTTTTGGGATTATGCCCGATGAGGATTCTTTCCGGCTGGAGGGCGTGATCTCAAGAAAGAAACAACTGATTCCTACGCTGATGGCGATCATGCAGCAATAATGGGAATCCGTTAAGGACATTTTTCCCGCTTATTGTTAAGAATTTTGATTTGTATATGTGCTGAAGCGCACAGAAGGGGGATAAGTTTGAAAAAAAATTTTAAAGAAAAATATCTTGCCGGTGAGATCGAATTTGAGGAGATCGACGATTACAGTTATGAGTGGGGGATCGGCGATGATGAACGCACATTGGCGAAGTATCTTGGGCTTAACGAGGAAGAAGAGGACGCATGGGTAAGCGTCAGCGAAGAAGCGCTAAAAGAAATGCTGGATGCCCAGCGTGATTTTCTCAAGCCCGATTCTGATTTGTGTGCCCGCTAAAGCGGGCGGATGGGAGCTGGAAAGAAGCCACAGAAATGGAGTAAAAAATGGAAGATAAGAAGTTTGCAATATTGATTGATTCGGATAATATTTCATCCAAATATATTTCTGCAGTCATGGATGAAATGACAAGACACGGGATCGCCACTTACAGGAGAATATACGGGGATTGGACAAGCACGCAGGCGAAAAGCTGGAAAAGCCAGCTTGCTGAAAATTCTATTACCCCGATCCAGCAATTCAGTAATACGGTCGGCAAAAATTCCACGGATTCGGCCCTGATCATAGATGCTATGGATATTTTGTATACCGGGAATGTAGACGGTTTTTGTATCGTGTCGAGCGACGGTGATTTTACCCGGCTGGCCAGCAGGCTGAGGGAATCAGGAATGATGGTGGTCGGTATGGGAGAGGAAAAGACGCCCCGCTCTTTCAGAGCCGCGTGTTCCAAGTTTACCGTATTGGAAAACCTGATCGATACGGATGAAGAAGAGCTGCAGACGGAATCGGCGGAAGTAAAAGAAGATAAGATCAAGAAAAACGCGTCTAAAAACGAAAATGGCAGAAAAGAATCCACAGTTATCAGTAAAGATGTGATAGAAAATGTGATCCTTGGGATCATTACCGAGAATGAAAATAAAGATAAAGAAACAGGACTTGGGGAGATAGGCAGCCGTTTGGTAAATAAATACCCGGATTTTGACGTCAGGAATTACGGCTACAGTCTGCTTTCCAAATTCTTAGAAGAAGTTCCGAGTCTGGAACTGATCAAAGAGAATACGAGGATCAATGTCAGGATCAAAGCGAATAAAGAATCGAAGGACGAGATCGTCGGTTATGTAAGAAAACTGGTTACAGGCGCCGGAGCAAAAGGAATCGGCGTGAGCGAGATCAGTAATAAAGTACATGAGAAGTATACCCGCTTTAACATGAAGGATTACGGATATTCCAAATTTACTAAGTTTTTACAGGATATTGAAGGATTGGAACTATACGAAGACGGGAATAACCGGAAAAGATGCGGTATGAGGCCGGAAGGCAGCCGCTAAATAGCGTGAAATTAAAATTTCACGATCCTGATTTGTCTGCCTGCCGAAGCGGGCAGGCGGGAGTTAGCATGAGATATAAAAAGGGAGTAAAGAAAGCATGAAACGGGAAGATTATTTGTTATTTGAAGATCATATGCTTTCCTGTATGGGCGACAGCGCCCATGACAAGGAGCATATTTACCGGGTGCTATATATGGCGCTGGATATTGCAAGAACAGAGAAAAACGTAGATTATGACGTACTGATCTGTGCATGTTTACTGCACGATATAGGGAGAAAGGAACAGTTTGAAGATCCGGGGTTATGTCATGCGAGAGTAGGAGCGGATAAGGCGTATTGCTTTTTGACGGAGAACGGTTTTTCAGAAGAGTTTGCAAAACGTGTTTCGGAATGTATCCGCACCCATAGGTTCAGGCAGGAGGAGCAGCCGGAAAGTATCGAAGCTAAGATTTTATTTGACGCCGATAAAATCGACGTGACGGGTGCAATCGGGATCGCAAGGACGCTGGTCTACAAAGGGCAGATCGGAGAACCTCTTTACTCCGTGTCCGGAGACGGGGATGTATTGGACGGAACAGAGGAAAAAATGCCTTCTTTTTTTCAGGAATATAAGTATAAACTGGAAAATATCTATACCTGTTTTTATACGGCGAAGGGAGAAGAAACGGCGAGAGCAAGGCAGGCGGCAGCGGCAGCGTTTTACGATAGTATGCTGCGGGAAGTCAAAGAACCGTACGAATGCGGTAAGGAATATCTGGACGGGATACTAGTGCCTCGTTCATAACGGCTTATAAGAAAAAAATAGATCTGTGAGGCTGCGGGAAAAAATATCCGCAGCCTCACAGATTAAAAGTTATGGGTCATATTTTAAAAATCCGGTTGGCGTACTTTTGCAGAGAAAACAGAAGTATCATTCCAAGAATGCCGCAAGAGATCACTTCGCCGATTCCCACTGTGAGCATAAAGTAAGGAATGGAACCTTCGAAACGATACACATATGCAAGTACAAAAGGTACGATAATTGTATTTGCAACAATCGGCGGCAGAGGCGTAAGCCATTTGTATTTACGCAGCGCGTAAGCGCCGCAGGCGCCGATAAGGGTTGCGAGACTTCCAAATACTACGTCAAGGGGCATGCAGCCGGTTAAAATATTGCTGAGCATACAGCCTACAAATAATCCGGGAATAGCCGCCGGCGTAAAAAAAGGAAGAATGGTGAGCGCTTCTGAAAAACGGACCTGAATTGCATAATTGGCAAGTCCAAAGGCGTTGGCAATAAAAGTAAGCACAACGTAGAGGGCGGCAATCATGGCCGCCTGCGCGATAAAGAGCGCGCGAGGATGGGCGATATGAGCAGAAATCGCCTGTGTGTTTTGTGTTTTCATATTTTGTCTCCTTTAGTTTTGTTTTTCGTCAGGAAGGTCTCGAACTGACGTTATATTTTGGAAAAAACATGGATTTATGAAATTTTCCGAGAATTTATTATAAAGGAAAAATAAGAAATGTCAAGCCCTGATTCCGTTTTTGATCCACAATAAGGATAAGAATTTCCTTAACAAGATTTCCGGATGAGTCTTGACAGAGCGCAAGCGCTGTGATAATGTATGAAAAACTACGAACAAGAATGATGATGTTTCATTTGGGAGAGAAGATTATGAATCAGCTTATTTTTGTAAAGCTGAATAGGGACGACGATAGATAGCGCTTGTAGCTGTGTATATCACAGGTACAAGCGCTGAAAGCGTTGTGCCTGTGTGGAATTTCCGGCGCTCTGCCGTGGGCGGAGAATCGCTGCAGGAATAAAGAAAGAGCCACATTGGTAAACGGAGGATTTACTTTTGCGGCTCTTTTTTTATTTTGCTTTGCGGTATTTATTTTGTATGTGAAAGGTTGTGGTGACATGGGACATAAAGACGATGTCCGCACGGATTTGGGGAATGAATTTTCAAAACACTAGTATGTACCCGTCATAGGCTCTATAGACGGTATGACGGAAAGGAAAAATAATGTTTAGTAACAAAACGGAGGGAAACAGGACATGAAGCAGATCCTAGGGAATTTAGAAAATAAAACGACGGAACCGGAGGAGCTTAAAAACCATTTGGGGGAAGAAGTACGGATTCACGGAAGCATATATAAAATCAGAAAGATGCGGGATTTTTCCTTTGTACTTTTACGCACCGGACGGGATATCCTGCAATGTATTTATATGCCGCAGACCGCAGGATTTCCGGAGGAAGAACTGAAAGAAGAAAGCTGTGTGACCGTAACGGCTCAGGTAATAGAAGAAGCACGGTCGAAATCAGGATACGACCTGCAGATGACGGCGCTGGAAGTATTGTCTGAACCGAAAGAAAAATCTCCGATCGTGATCAACAATAAATTAGTAGATACCTCAATAGAAAATCTATTAAATTACAGACCTGTCACATTAAGGAACGAAAAGCAAAGGGCAATTTTTAAACTTCAGGAAGGGATCTGCAATGGATTCAGGCAGTTTCTGTTAAAAGAACGTTTTACAGAGATCCATACGCCCAAGATCGTGCAGGCGGGGGCCGAAGGGGGAGCTAATATTTTCAGGCTGGATTATTTTGGAAAAGAGGCTTATCTTGCCCAAAGCCCGCAATTTTATAAACAGATGATGGTTGGCGTTTTTGAACGGGTCTTTGAGATCGCACCGGTGTTCCGTGCGGAAAAGCATGATACTTCAAGGCATTTGAATGAATATACCGGCGTAGACTTTGAAATGGGCTATATCGAAAGCTTTGAGGACATTATGGAAATGGAAACGAAAATGATCCGGTCGGCTTTCGCCTATTTGGAGGAGAACTATCAAAAAGAACTGGAGCTTTTGAAAGTAGATCTGCCTGAAGCAGAAGCGATTCCGGCAATACGGTTTACAGAGGCGAAGGAGGCGGTGGCAAAAGAATACCGGCGCACCATAAAAGATTATGAGGATTTTGAACCGGAAGAGGAAAAATTACTGTGCGAGTATATACGGAAAAAGACTGGAAGCGAATTTGTATTCGTCACCCATTATCCAAGTAAAAAAAGACCTTTTTATACGATGGAGAGCAGTGAAAACAAAAAGGAAACGGAAAGCTTCGATCTGCTTTTCCGGGGATTGGAAGTTACGACCGGAGGGCAGCGTATCCATTCCTTTGACGAACAGGTAAAAAAGATGGAACAGAGGGGAATGAATACGGAACTTTTTGAAAGCTATCTTCTCATGCATAAATGCGGAATGCCTCCTCACGGCGGGCTGGGGCTGGGATTGGAACGGTTTACGAGCAAGCTTCTTTTACAGGATAACGTCAGATATTCCACACTGTTCCCAAGGGATATCAATCGGGTGGCTCCATAAACTTGTACTTAGCAGCCTTATCTGCTATAATAAATTCGGTGTCTGTGCGGAAAAAAAGTAAAATTCGGAGGATCAGGATGATAAAACGAAAGATGACAACGTTCGGCCTTATTATGGTAATGTGCTTTTTAGCGGCGGGCTGTGGGGAAAAATCGCCGCTGAGCGCTAAAGATCCCGTTACGATTGAAGTATGGACTTACTACAATGGTGACCAGCTTACGGCTTTTGACAATTTGATTGAAGAATTTAACGAGACGGTCGGTAAGGAAAAAGGGATCGTCGTAAGCAGCAGCAGCCAAGGTTCCGTGAATGATTTGGAGACAAACGTACTTGCCGCTATAAAAGGGGAAGTAGGAGCATCCAAAATGCCGAACATTTTTATGGCATATGCAGATACCGCATATACGGTAGACCAGATGGGCGGCGCCGTGGATCTAAAGAATTATCTGACAGAAGAAGAGACTGCGGTATATATAGACAGTTATATGAAAGAAGGCGATTTCGGGGGCAGCGGAGAAATCAAAATATTTCCGATTGCGAAATCAACGGAAGTACTGGTGCTCAATAAAACGGACTGGGACATCTTTGCGGCGGAAACAGGGGCGGATTATACGGATATTGCGGATACAGAAGGTTTGGTAAAGACAGCTCAGGCTTATTATGAATGGACGGACGCCAAGACGCCTGAGATTCCGTTCGACGGTAAGGCGTTGTTTGGGCGGGATGCGATGGCAAATTATATATTGATCGGCAGTATGCAGCTTGGTACGGAGATGTTTCAAGTGTCCGACGGAGAGATGACGCTGCATTTTGAGAAAGATGTTGCCAGAAAATTATGGGACTGCTATTATATTCCGTTTGTGAAAGGATATTTTGCGGCTACGGGAAGATTTCGCAGCGATGATATAAAGACGGGAAACATCATTGCTTATGTAGGATCCTCTTCCGGGGTGTCCTTTTTTCCCGATACCGTGAGCATTAACGATGAAGAGAGCCATGAGATCGAAATGGAAGTACTTCCCTGTCCCGGTTTTGCCGGCGGGGAAGACTATAACGTGCAGCAGGGCGCCGGCATGGTAGTGACGCAGGGCAGCGAAGCGCAGATATATGCTTCCGTGGAGTTCTTAAAATGGTTTACGGCGGATGATAAGAATATTCTGTTTTCCGTCCAGTCGGGATACCTGCCCGTTACAAAAACGGCGAACGATAAGTCCGCTATTTTAAACAGCGGCGCAAAGATCGGATCGAAAATGGAAAAGACGCTTTCCGTGGCGGTAGATATAGTAAACAACAGTAAAATTTATACGACGAAAGCTTTTGAACAAGGAAACGAAGCAAGAAATATTTTAGAATATGCGCTGAGCGACAGGGCGTCTGCGGACCGCAGCATCGTGGCGGAACGTTTGGCGGCGGGGCAGACTTTGGATGAAGCATCGGCGGAATTTTGCACGGACGCGTATTTTGACGCGTGGTATGAAGAGATCCTGAATCAGCTTTTGGTTTTCGGGAGCAAATAGATATGAGGTGAGGGCGATGTCCGGAAAGAAAAAGGGCAGGACGATTTTCCATGAAATATTATTGCCGCTGTTAAGCGTGCTTCTGCTTGAAATGTTGTTTATGACGGCGGCGATCTTCTTTGGCGGCGTTATAAAGAGGCTGGATCAGAATGCTGCGGATATGCTTGCACAGCAGACGGAAAACAGGAGAAATTATTTACTGAATGAAATGATCGATAACTGGTCAAGTCTTGACAGACTGTCGGAGGAGATCGATACGAAGGTGAGCAGCAGATTGGAGCAGGGGCAGATCGCTTTGTCCGATCTCGGGAAAAATGGCGACGCAAGTACGGAATTGCTGAAAGAGATCAGTCCTGAACTGATCAATACGATGTATAGTAAGCAGATTTCCGGTATATTTGTGATTTTGAATACCTGCGGGCCGGAAGAGGCGGCAGCTTTGGAAACACTGCCGGGGATTTATCTCAGAGATCTGGATCCTATGGCCATGCCTTCGGAAAAAAATGCCGATCTGTTATGGGAACGTGCGCCCACCGGGCTGGTCCGTTCCAGCTATATTGCGACGGATTCAGGATGGCAGCCCACATTTTCCCGTGAGGACAGTGTAGACAGGGAATTTTTTTATAAACCTTTCCATACGGCTTATGCAGATCCGCAAAAATTAAATGAGAGAGAATACGGCTATTGGACTACGCAGCCTTTCAGCCTGTCGGGAGATAAACATACGTCTATCGCCTATTCCGTTCCCCTTATTTTGGAGGACGGGACGGTGTACGGCGTACTGGGAGTGGAATTATTAACGGATTACATACAATCGCTGCTGCCGGCGGCAGAACTGATGGAGAACAAAAAAGGTTCGTATTTTTTGGCCGTAAGTGCGGACGGAGAATCGCTTCTGACTCCAGTCATCCTTTCCGGCGATATGATGGAGATGCAGGAATTGGTGGAGCTTCGTTTTTTGCTGTCGGCGGATGGAACGGCTGCGGCGGACGCAGACGGCGATTATTATGCGGCGGCAAAGCCGCTTGCGATTTACAGCAGTCATGCGCCCTTTGATTCGGATCAGTGGTATTTGCTGGGGACCGGTTCTAAGAAAAGTCTTTTTTCTTTCTCCAGACAGATTCAGACGGTACTGTTTTTATCGATTGCCGCAGCCTTTATTGTGGGGCTTTTGGGGATTTTATATGCGAGTTACAGATTATCCAAACCGATCAGGCATCTTTCGGAAGAAGTGGCGAAAGCCGAAAGAGATAACAGTATGCCCGATCTGCCCGCTACGGGAATTTTAGAGATCGATCAGTTTGCGGATTCCATTTCTAATCTGGGACGTAAGGTGGTGGAATCTTCCACCCGGTTTTTGAGTATTATGGATATGGCGAGCGTGGAGTTAGCGGGATATGAACTGCAAAAAGAAACGGACAGCGTTTATGTAACGGATAACTACTTTACGTTGTTAGGCATAAAAGACGTGGATGTGAGCAATCTGACATTAGAGGAGTTTTTGGCACGGCAGAAAGAGATCGGCCAGTCGCTTGACCATTTTACGAAAGAGGACGGGAGCGTTGTGTACAGCGTAATGCAGGAAGATAAAACGATACGTTATTTTCGTGCCGAACATCAGGAAAAGGACGGCAGGCAGATCGGGCTGATAGAAGATGTGACCGCGGCGACTTTGGAAAGAAAGCGGATCGAGGACGAAAGGGACAGCGACAGTCTGACAAAGCTGTATGCGAGAAGGGGCTTTAAACGGGCGGCGGATAATCTGTTTTTAAAACCGGACGCCTTGAAACATGCAGGGCTTTTGATGATAGATCTGGATAATCTGAAAACGACGAACGACAGATTCGGCCATAACTTCGGCGATCTGTATATCCAGACGGCGGGCAGGTGTTTTGTGGAAAATACGCCGGAGAATACGCTGTGCGCCCGGATGTCGGGAGACGAGTTTATCGTATTCTTTTACGGATATGACAGCAGGGAAGAGATCAGAAGGAAAGTAAAGGAACTTTATCAGGCGATCCGGGCGGTCAAATTCATTCTTCCGAACGGAGACAACATGGGGCTTAGCGCTTCGGGCGGCGTTGCCTGGTATCCCGAGGACAGTAAGGAACTTTCGGAACTGATGAAGTATGCCGATTTTGCAATGTATCAGGTGAAACGTTCAAAAAAGGGAGAATGTAAGGAATTTGACGTCGAACTGTTCAAAGAGAAACAGCTTCAGAACCAAAGCAGATTAGAGCTTAATGAAGTGTTGAAAACAAGAAATGTGGACTATTTCTTCCAGCCGATCTATGAAAATAAAAAGGGGAATGTGTATGCTTATGAAGCGTTGATGCGTGTCAATACGCCTACTTTGCGTTCTCCCGAAGTAGTGCTGCGCCTTGCGAAGGAAGAGGGGCGGATGCATGATATTGAGGTGATCACGCTGTTCCGTTCGGCGGAGTGCTATCTGGAACTGTTAGAAAAGGGAGCCGTATCGCAGGAAGCGCTTTTATTTGTCAATTCCATTGCCAATGAGTGTATGACGAGGGAAGAGGAAGAAAGGTACCGGGAACTTTTTGAAGAACTGCAGAGCCGGGTCGTTGTAGAGATTACCGAAGCGGAAAACCTGAACATGGAACTGATCAGAAAAAAGAGCAGTGTGGAGAATTTTTCAGGTATGTTTGCTCTGGATGATTATGGAAGCGGATATAACAGCGAGATCAATCTTTTAGAGCTTTCCCCTAAATATGTGAAAGTGGATATCAGTATTGTGCGGGATATGGATAAAGACAGCGGCAAACAGCATATGATCAGTAATATTGTAAATTATGCACATGAGCGGGAAATGCTGATCGTTGCGGAAGGAATAGAAACGGCGGAAGAATTAAAAACGGCGCTTCTGCTCGGGGTGGATCTGCTTCAGGGATATTATCTGGCAAGACCGGCAAAGATACCGGAATGCATAAACGGTGAAGCACAGGCGGTCATAGAGGCTTATTGGAAAGAAAAATGATATGCAAATATGTCCGGCAGGGAAAAGAACCGAAATATGGGGAGCGACTCCCCATATTTTTATTTGAAAATAAGCGTTATTTACTTGTATATTTTAAAACAGACGCTATAATACTATATATAGATTTATATAAAGAACAAAATACAATATATAGGAGAGGGTATCATGAATATTATTAAACGCAGCGGCATGGAGGTTACCTTTAACGCCGTTAAAATAGAAGATGCGGTAAGAAAGGCCAATAACAGCGTGCAGGAAAAGGACAGGCTGAGCGAAGAACAGATCCGGGCAGTGGTGGAGAATGTAACCAATTTATGCAGACAGATGAAACGCAGCCCCAGTGTGGAAGAGATTCAGGATATGGTCGAAGAAGAGATCATGAAGCAGCAGACTTATAAGGTAGCGGAGAATTATATTACTTACCGTTATAAGAGGGAACTGGTGCGTAAATCCAATTCTACGGATAAGCAGATCCTGTCTCTTTTGGAGTGTAATAACGAAGAAGTTATGCAGGAGAATTCCAATAAAAATCCGGTGGTCAACAGTGTGCAGCGCGATTATATGGCGGGAGAGGTCAGTAAGGATATCACCAAACGTTTTCTGCTTCCCGAAGACATCGTAGAGGCCCATGAAAAGGGGATCATTCATTTTCATGATGCGGATTATTTTGCACAACACATGCACAACTGCTGTTTGGTCGATCTGGAGGATATGCTGCAGAACGGTACGGTGATCAGCGAGGCGTTGATTGAAAGGCCGCATAGCTTTTCTACGGCTTGTAATATCGCCACACAGGCTATCGCCCAAATCGCCAGCTCACAGTATGGGGGACAGAGCATCACTTTATCTCATATTGCGCCGTTTGTGCAGGTAAGCCGGGAAAAATTCCGAAAGGAAGTAAGACAGGAACTGGAAGAGCAGCAGATCGAAGCAAAAGACGAAACCGTAAATAAAATGGCGGAGATGCGTGTGCGCAGGGAGATCAAACAGGGAGTGCAGATGATCCAGTATCAGGTGATCACGCTGATGACTACGAACGGACAGGCGCCCTTTGTGACGATCTTTATGTATCTGAACGAGGTGCCGGCGGGACAGACGAGGGACGATCTGGCGCTGATCATCAAGGAAATGCTTCTTCAAAGGATACAGGGCGTGAAGAATGAGCAGGGAATATATATTACACCCGCGTTTCCTAAGCTGGTTTATGTGTTGGAAGAAGATAACATTGAGGAAGGCCGGCCGTACTGGGAACTGACTAAGTTAGCGGCCCGCTGCACCGCAAAACGAATGGTACCGGATTATATTTCGGAAAAGATCATGAAAAAATTAAAGCAGGGCAATTGCTATCCCTGTATGGGATGCCGGTCCTTTTTGACGGTCTATCAGGATGAAAATGAAAATTATAAATTTTACGGAAGATTCAATCAGGGTGTTGTTACGCTGAATTTGGTCGATGTGGCCTGTTCTTCGGAGAAAAGTATGGAGAAGTTTTGGGAGATCATGGAGGAACGTTTGGAACTTTGTAAGAGAGCTCTGATGTGCCGTCATAACAGGCTGAAAGGAACGCCTTCCGATGTAGCGCCTATTCTTTGGCAGAACGGGGCGCTGGCCCGTTTGAAAAAGGGAGAAACAATAGATAAACTGCTCTACGGTGGTTATTCAACCATTTCTTTAGGGTATGCGGGACTTTGCGAATGTGTCCGGTATATGACGGGAAAATCCCATACGGACAAAGAAGCGACTCCGTTCGCCCTGCAGATCATGCAGCATTTGAATAACACATGTCATAAATGGGCGGATGAGACGAACATTGATTTCAGCCTTTACGGGACGCCGCTGGAGTCGACTACTTATAAATTTGCAAAGTGTCTTCAGGATCGTTTTGGATTAATAACTGGTGTTACTGATAAAAATTATATTACCAACAGTTACCATGTACATGTTACCGAACCGATTGACGCGTTTGACAAGCTTACCTTTGAGGCACAGTTTCAGGAACTGTCGCCGGGTGGGGCCATCAGCTATGTGGAAGTGCCGAATATGCAGGATAACATAGAGGCGGTATTGGCGGTCATGCAGCATATTTATGAACATATCATGTATGCGGAGCTGAATACCAAGAGCGACTACTGTCAGGTGTGCGGTTACAGCGGAGAGATCCATATTAAGGAAGACGACCATAGTAAACTGATCTGGCAATGTCCTAAGTGCGGGAATACGGATCAGGACAAAATGAATGTGGCAAGGCGGACCTGCGGTTATATCGGTACGCAGTTCTGGAATCAGGGACGGACACAGGAAATTAAAGAACGGGTGTTACATTTGTAGAATGGATCATAGATATTGAAAGGCGGGGAATCAGATCTTGAAGTATGCGAATATCAAGTATCATGATATAGCGAACGGTCTTGGGGTCAGGACCAGTCTGTTTGTGTCGGGATGTACCCACCGCTGTCAGGGGTGTTTTAATCAAATAGCGTGGGACTTTGACTACGGAGAAGAATTTACCGAAAATACAATAAAAGAAATATTGGAATCTTGTAAGCCTGCTTATATAAGCGGGCTTACGCTGCTTGGAGGCGAACCTGCGGAGCCTTGCAACCAGCGGGCGCTGCTGCCGCTTTTACGGCGTTTTAAAGAGCAGTTTCCCTCAAAAAATATATGGTGTTATTCAGGCTATATTTATGAACAGGATCTGCTAAGCAGGGAAGGACGCGCACATTGTGAAGTAACGGATGAATTTCTGAGTTATATCGATATTTTAGTGGACGGGGAATTTAAACAGGAATTTTATGATATTGGTTTAAAATTCAGGGGAAGCAGCAATCAGCGTATTTTGAAGATCCATGAAGAGGGATGTCCGGAACTGATCATAGAATAGCAAACGGCAGAAGATACGCGTGCGGACGTTTAGGAATTCTTTATATTCTTTTATAGCAGGTTAATTGATTTAAAGGGCATGGGGAAGTAAGATATAGGATAAAGAAAAAGCTCCGGAATGGGAAAGGTGTGGCTGCTATGAAAGAAAAAATATATCGCTTTATGCAGGGAAGATACGGAAACGACGGTCTGAACCGTTTCCTGCTCCTTGTAGTTTTTCTGTGTTTTGTATTATCGTTAGTTAACGGTAGAGCGGGAATTTTTTATATATTGGGGATCGCCTGTCTGATTTATGCATATTTTAGAATGTTTTCAAGAAATATGTATAAGCGCAGGGCGGAAAATGCGGTGTACCTAAAATATGAATATAAAGTAAAGCAGTTTTGCGGAACTTTAAAGAAGGATAGGCAGCAGAGAAAAACCCATCATATTTACAGATGTCCATCCTGTAAGCAGAAAATAAGGATCCCACGGGGAAAAGGCCGGATAGAGATCCGCTGTCCTAAATGTAGTACAACTTTTATTAAGAAAAGTTAGAAGAGGAGAAGGACGTCTATATGTTTGGATATGTTACCGTGAATAAAGGAGATCTGACGTTCAATGAATTTGACGTATATCGTTCTTATTATTGCGGACTTTGCCGAAGCCTGTATGAACAATACGGTCTGGGAGGGCAGCTTACGCTTTCTTATGACATGACGTTTTTGGTTATGCTGTTTGACAGCTTGTATGAACCGGAAACTACAAAGGAACGGATAAAATGTATAGTACATCCCTTTAAAAAACAACCGGCCAGACGAAATGAGTTTACGGATTACTGCGCAGATATGAATGTGTTGTTTACTTATTATAAATGCAGGGATGACTGGCAGGACGAACGGAAAGCGGGCCGGATGGCGTTCGGGAAACTTTTGGAAAAGGGATATCGGAGAGTTTGCGCCAAATACGGAGAGAAAGCGAAGAAAATAGATCTGTGCCTGCGGGAACTTGCGGCGGAAGAAAAGAAGGGAAATCAGGATATCGATCTTATGTCGGGGATATTTGGGCGGATCATGGCCCAGATCATGACGGTCAGAAAAGACGAATGGTATGACGATCTTTATGAGATGGGATATTTTCTAGGAAAATATATTTATCTTTTGGACGCATATGAAGATATAAAAGAGGATTTGAAAAAAGGCTTGTATAATCCGCTTTATAAGAAATATGAAGATCCTGATTTTGACGAAGAGATCAAGTCGATCCTAACGATCATGATGGCGGGCTGCTGTAAAGCGTTTGAAAAACTTCCTGTCATCGAGAATGTGGAAATTCTCAGGAACATTCTATATTCGGGCGTCTGGTATCGGTATGAAACAGTAAGAAAAAAAGAGGAAAAGCATGTATAATCCATATGAAGTTTTAGGCCTTTCCAGAAATGCTTCAGAAGAAGAAGTGAAAAAGGCGTATAAAAGTCTCAGCAGAAAGTACCATCCGGATGCAAATATTAATAATCCCCGCAAAGAAGAGGCGGAAGAGAAATTTAAGGAGATCCAGCAGGCATATCAGCAGATTATGAAGGAGCGGACGGAAGGGTATAGCTATGGAAACGGTTCTTTCTATGAGGGATCTCAAAGAGGCGGTGAGCGGAGGTATTACAACGGAGGATTCGGAGAGGACTCTTACGGCGGAACCGGCTATGAGGAGGACGGCCATTTGCGTGCAGCCGGAAATTATATTAGAAACGGTTATTACCGTGAAGCAAGAAATGTATTGGATACAATGGCAAAGCAGGAACAAAATGCCCGGTGGTTCTATTATAGTGCGCTTGCCCATGCAGGTCTGGGGAATCAGGTGGCGGCATTAGAACATGCAAAACGGGCGGCTACATGGGAGCCGGGAAACCGTGAGTATGCTAATCTTTTATATCGGCTGGAAAACGGTGGATCCTGGTACAGTCAAAGGCAGTTTACTTACGGCCGGCCGGTCGTAATGGGAGACGACTGGTGCATGAAGATGTGTATAGCTAATTTGATCTGCAATGCCTGCGGCGGCGGATTTTGCTGCGGAA
The DNA here is from genome assembly GCA_910579805.1 of uncultured Lachnospiraceae bacterium. Taxonomy (GTDB): domain Bacteria; phylum Bacillota; class Clostridia; order Lachnospirales; family Lachnospiraceae; genus RGIG3002. Next base: position 168,087 of record CAJTWM010000004.1, read on the forward strand.
GGCCCTGTTAAGAGCCTTATACAGCAATGATCCGGTTACTCTAACTCGCCGGTTTTATATTTGGAAACGATCGTCTGTATACGCTCATTCGGATTGAGCAGATCGCTTATAGAAGAATCGTGATTTAAAGTGTCGATGATATAAGCGATATATTTGCTCATATCGCAGTTCACATACCATTCCCGCTCTAATAATTCGGGTGTCTGATAAATCAGATTGGTAGTGAGGACGCGGTCAATGAGTCCTTCTTCAAAAGCTTTGTCAAATTTCTCCAAACCGTTGGTGAACAGGCCGAAAGTAGCAAAAACAAATATTTTATTTGCTTTTCTCTCTTTTAACGCTGCCGCCACTTCCAGTACGCTTTCTCCGGAAGAGATCATGTCGTCAATAATGATCATATCTTTACCTTCTACGCTTGTCCCTAAAAATTCATGAGCGACAATCGGGTTACGTCCGTTTACGATCTGGGTATAATCCCTTCTCTTATAGAACATACCCATATCAAGCCCGAGCACGTTGGCAATATAGATTGCCCGGCTCATGCCGCCTTCATCGGGACTGATCACCATCATGTGTTCGGAATCGATCTGAAGGTCGTTTACGCTGCGTAACAGGCCTTTGACAAACTGATAAGCGGGCTGAACGGTTTCGAAACCATGCAGGGGGATCGCATTCTGCACCCTTGGGTCATGAGCGTCAAACGTAATGATATTATCTACGCCCATGTTCACCAATTCCTGAAGGGCCAAAGCGCAGTCAAGCGATTCTCTGGTGGTTCTTTTATGCTGTCTGCTTTCATAGAGGAAAGGCATAATAACGGTGATACGCCTTGCCTTACCGCCTACTGCCGCGATAATACGTTTTAGGTCCTGATAATGGTCGTCAGGAGACATATGGTTTTCGTGGCCGCACAAAGAATAGGTAAGACTGTAGTTAGCTACATCTACCAATAAATAGAGGTCGATACCGCGTACCGATTCCTGAATGACACCTTTCGCTTCGCCGGAACCAAATCTGGGAACTTTTGCGTTTAAAATATAGGAATTCCGCTGATAACCGGAAAAAGCAAGACTGTCCTTGTGCTCGCTTTCACGTTCGGTCCTCCATTTTACCAGATAATAATCTACCTTTTCACCTAAAGCTTTACAACCTTCCAATGGAATCATCCCCAAGGAACCAACCGGTATGGTTTCTAAATTTCTTTTTTCTTCACGTTTCGGCATGAAAAAGTCCTCCCTCTTTATGTGGCTGCTCATTATAAATGAAATTTATGCATTCTGATGTCCTGTCCGGACAATTTACAGACTTCATAATTGCTGGTGATCCTCGAAAAAATACGATCCGAGTAGCGGTCGCGAAGCTCCCCTAAGGACAGATTCGTGGAAATGATCGTTGACCTCTTGCGAATATGCCTTTCGTTTAAGCAGGAAAACAGTTCCGAGGTAACAAAGCTGTTTGTAATCTCCGTTCCGAGATCGTCAATGATCACCAAATCACAATTATATAAGTCTTCAAAAGCATTGTAAAGGTTTTCTTTATTTTTATGATCAAAGGAATATCTGGAAAGAAATTCAAACAGCCCGATAGCGCTGAAATAGATCACGGAATGTCCCGCTTCAATCAGCTCTTTGGCAACGCAGCAGGACAAAAAAGATTTGCCGCAGCCTACGGTGCCGTAAAAGAAAAGGTTAGCGTATTTTTGGTCAAATTCATTGATAAAGGACCGGCAGATACTCACGGCGCGCTCAAATGCGGCTAAATCCTCTCCGGAATAATATTCATAAGAAAGGCGGGAAAAATTTTCGGTTTCCAGCAACTTATGTATATTGGACTGTTCATAAAGGAGAGAAATCATCTGCTGTTTAAAACAACGGCACTTTTCACCGTTTTTATAACCGGTATCTTTACAGTCGGGACAATCATAAACAGGCTCCAGATAGTCGGCGGGAAACCCGGCGGAAATCAAAAGCCGTTTTTTTCTTTCGGACAGATCTTGAAGCGCCGCCTTTAAGCCGGAGAGCGCGTCGTCGTCGCCGGAAAGCATCCGTTTACCGTACTCTACGGAAATGGAGGAAACGGAAAGGTCCAAATCTTTATAACCGTCCACCTGCTCGTATACCTGCTCGGTATGCAGGGAGAGCAGACGGCGGTTTTTAGTCCGGCGGTCTTCATAATTGCGTATAATAGCTTCATATTGAGCATTAGTCAGCGGCAAATTCATTTCCTCCTAAAATAATAACTGTTTCGTCAAATTTATTTGCTTAGGATAGCGCGTTCGATTTCGTCGAAATCATAGTCATGCTGTTTAAACTGGTTAAACTTATTGTTGGACGGCTGCTTTGCAAAAACGGCCGTATTTTTTTTCTTCTGATAGAGGCTGTCCATCTTCTGAATATCCGTTTTATGGCGTACATTGGCGTTTTTCCAATTAGAAAGGATCTTGTCCGCATATTCGAAACGGTGATTTTCCGTTGCAAGCACCGTTCTCTCACAGGCTTCAAAAATAACATCTGTTTCGAAACCATATTCCGTCGTCCAGCGGGTAATGAACTCCACTTCTTTCGGAGTCGGCATATTGGGTTTCCCGAGGGCGTTCATGATGGAGTAGATGGTCTTATCATACTTATGGGCAAATTTTTCCGCCTGCTGCGGCGTCGTAACGCCGTTTTCCGCCCAGTTCAGCGCAACTTTTTCTATATAACGGAAATCCCTTTTACCCCGGTCTACGCAGTACTGTATCAGATAATCTATCAGGTCGTCTGAAAAATGAAGTCCTTCGGACAAAAATAGGATCGTATTCATATCGGAAGAACTTAAAGGTTTTTGTAAATACTGTTCGGTAACAAAGAAAAGCTGGCATGTAGAATCTTTGCTGCGGAAAGCTTTTACTTCATCAAGGCTGTAATCGTGCCTTGCTGCGGAACCCGAAGGAACTGTTCCGTTTTTTCCGGATGTATTTATGTATGCGCTTTCAGCCTGTCCGAAGCCCGGATCGACGGATATTGGCTTGGGCATCATGGCGACGACAGGCGCAAGAGGAACGATATCCTCCGTCTGCGTATCCTCCGGCTCTTCGAGGTGGATGCCCACAATATTTTTCTGATCGTCATATTCCAAGGAAAGCAAATGGCGTTTTTCCCAATAGGCGAGGGCTTTGGTAATATCCTTCTCCGTATGGTTGAACATATCGGCCATATCCGAGATGCTGGTAGTTTTATTGGAACTTATGATACGCAATAAGTATAAATAGACCTTTAACTGTGCGTCGTTTGCATCTTTCATATACTCGTCGATAAAAAGATTGGATATTACGGTTGAATCCATATAATTATTTTTATATATCGTTAACTGACCCATGAGAAATCACCTTACTTATTATTTTTCAAAGCTCTTAAAGCAATTGCATTATAGCACACGGATCCCAAAAAGAAAATAGAAAATTTCTTGGAAAACCTTGAAAATACAAGGGTTTCAAGCCACTGTGGATAATGTGGAAAGTGTGGATTATATGAAAATCGCGGTATATAAATTCCGTCGTGCGCCTGATAATTGGGAAGTAACTTAAGGAAAGGCTATCCACAATATGAAGGATGTCTATCCACAAAAAAGCAGCCCGAAAGTAAGCCGCTTTTTGTGGATAATGTGGACAATTATTTTTTTAAGAGGTTTTCACCGATTTTAAGCACGTCTCCCGCTCCCATAGTTATCAACAGGTCGCCGTTGATACAATTTTTTAATAAAAAATTTTCAGTCTCTTCAAAAGACGGAAAATAAAAGCATTCGTGTCCCAGCGACTCAACGGCTTCTTTCAGGTTCAAGGAGCTGATGCCAAGGGTATCCGTTTCCCTTGCGGCATAAATGTCCGTAAGGACGATATGGTCGGCAAGGCTTAAAGCGGAGGCAAATTCGTTCATAAAGGATTTAGTGCGTGTATAAGTATGAGGCTGGAATACACACCAAACGGATCTATGGGGATAATTTTGCGCTGCGGACAAAGTTGCAGTAATTTCTGTGGGATGATGCGCATAATCATCTATTATAGTAACGCCGTTTAAAGTTCCTTTATACTCAAAGCGTCTGTCGGTTCCGGAAAAATTTTTAAGCGCCTGAAAAACATTTTCATATTCCAAAGAAAAAAGATCGGCCAGAACGAGAGCGGCCATGGCGTTGGATATATTATGTTTTCCGGGAACGGCAAGGGAGAAACGTCTGTCGGGTTTCCCGTCATGCTTAAAGGTAAAAGAAGGATGCGCCAACTCGTCATAGCATATATCATTGGCATAGTAATCACAGCCGGAAGAAAAACCATAAGTAAGGACCCGGCAGGAAAGTCCTTCCGTGATCTCATTCCTATGTTCGATTTCGCCGTTGATAATGAGAACGCCGTCTTTAGGCAGCAGCGCGGCAAAAGAATGAAAAGAGTTCCGGATCGCATGGATATCCTTGAAATAATCCAAATGGTCTTCTTCTATATTGAGAATGATACCGATTTTAGGAAAAAAGCTTAAAAAGCTGTCCGTATATTCGCAGGCTTCCGTAACAAAATAGCCTGAGTTCCCTATCCGGGTGTTACCCCGGATGGACTTTAAGATCCCGCCAATGGATAAAGTCGGGTCGGTGTCGGAATGTAGCAGAATTTCGGAGATCATGGAAGTCGTGGTAGTTTTTCCGTGGGTTCCGCTTACCGCTACGGGCGTTTCATAATTTTTCATGATCTGTCCTAAAAGCTGCGCCCGGGAAAGCCCGGGAATACCCAGCCGGTTCATGGCGATATATTCAGGGTTATCCGGATGGATGGCGCTGGTGTATACGATAAGGTCGATATCCGTGGTAATGTTTTCTGCTTTTTGCCCTAAAAAAATGCGGGCGCCTTTTCGCTCTAAAGCGTCCGTTAGAGCGGATTTTTGGGAATCTGAACCGGAAACCCTGAAATTTTTAGTAAGCAGTATTTCGGCAAGACCGCTCATGCTGATCCCTCCGATACCGATAAAGTGGACATGGATTGGATGATTGAAATCTATCTGATACATTTTTGAACCTGCCTTTTCTAAAATTAATCCTTCCCATGTATTATACGCATTTCATTTATAAAAAACAAACAAGAAATAAAATTATTCGATTGGAGAAAGCTATGACTAAAAATCAAGTGATGAAATTGACGAATTATGATAAATAAATTTGTTGATTTTGTTGGTTTGAAAGTGCAATATTACAAATTTTATATTTAATGGTAAAAAAATCTATAAATGACAAGGAAAATATACACAAAAAAACAAAAATAATTTGAAAATTTTTGTTATAAATATTCACTTTCTGTGTATGATGTGTTATACTGGATGTACACAAATCCCATTTTGTGTAAGTAGACTAGGATGAGGTGATGACATGATTAAAAAAGAAATGATTGCCATGTTACTAGCCGGGGGACAGGGAAGCCGTTTGGGGGTATTAACTTCTAAGGTTGCAAAACCGGCAGTTTCATTTGGCGGAAAGTACAGGATTATTGATTTCCCATTAAGCAACTGTATTAACTCCGGAGTAGATACAGTCGGAGTATTGACACAATATCAGCCGCTGCGTCTCAATACGCATATCGGAATTGGTATTCCATGGGATTTAGACCGTAATATCGGCGGTGTTACTGTATTGCCACCATATGAAAAAAACAGCGGAAGCGAATGGTATACAGGAACAGCCAATGCCATTTATCAGAATTTGGCGTATATGGAGAGTTATAATCCCGAATATGTATTGATTCTTTCCGGAGATCATATTTATAAGATGGATTATGAAGTGATGCTGGACTTCCACAAAGCGAACAACTCGGACGTAACGATCGCAGTAATGCCCGTACCGATGGAAGAGGCGAGCCGTTTCGGCGTAGTGATCGCGGACGAGAACAAGAAAATAACGGAATTTGAAGAAAAACCGGAGCATCCGAGGAGCAATCTCGCTTCTATGGGAATTTATATCTTCACATGGAAGGTGCTCAGAGAGGCATTACTTACGCTGAAAGATCAGGGGAATCTCGATTTTGGCAAGCATGTGATCCCGTATTGCCATGAAAGCGGCAAACCGATCTATGCATATGAGTTTAATGGTTACTGGAAAGACGTAGGAACGCTGAGTTCTTACTGGGAAGCAAATATGGAACTGATCGATCTGGTTCCCGAATTTAATTTGTATGAAGAATATTGGAAGATTTATACAAAGAGTGAAATTCTGCCGCCGCAGTATATTTCCAGCGACAGCATGGTGGAAAGAAGCATTATCGGGGAAGGCACCGAGATCTACGGAAAAGTATACAATTCCGTGATTGGCTGCGGCGTTGTGATAGGAAAAGATACGGTAGTCAGAGATTCGATCATCATGAATTATACACAGATCAATGCGGGCTGCCGAATAGATAAAGCAATTATAGCAGAAAATGTAAAGATTGGGGATAACGTCGTATTAGGAGAGGGCGAAGAAGCGGCGAATGAGAAAGCGCCTCATATTTATACGGACGGTATTGTGACAGTAGGGGAGAAAAGCGAGATTCCATCCAATGTTAAGATCGGAAAGAACGTAGTGATTTCCGGTTGTACAAAAGCAGAGGATTATCCCGGTTCTTATCTCAATAGTGGAAAAGCATTAATTAAGGCAGGTGACGAGGTATGAGAGCGATAGGAATTATTTTAGCAGGCGGTAATAATCATAGGATGAAAGAGCTTTCCCAAAAGCGGGCGATCGGTGCGATGCCGATAGCGGGAAGTTACAGGAGCATTGACTTTGCGCTTAGCAATATGTCAAATTCACATATCCAAAAGGTAGCTGTTTTTACACAGTATAATGCCAGAAGCCTGAACGAACATTTAAACTCATCAAAATGGTGGGATTTCGGTAGAAAGCAGGGAGGACTGTATGTATTTACCCCGACCATTACGGCGGAAAATAACTTTTGGTATCGTGGAACGGCGGATGCCCTTTATCAAAACCTGTCCTTTTTGAAAAACAGCCATGAACCTTATGTGGTGATCGCTTCGGCCGATTGTGTGTACAAGATGGACTTTAACGCAGTATTGGAATATCACATTGCGAAAAAGGCGGATATCACCGTAGTCTGCAAAGAAATGAGCGCAGGCATGAACATAGAACGCTACGGCACGATCAAGATGAACGAAGACTGCAGAATAGAGGAATTTGAAGAAAAGCCGATCGTGGCGAAGTCTAATACCATTTCCTGCGGTATTTATGTGATCAGAAGAAGACAGTTGATCGAAATGATAGAGAGATGCGCGGAAGAAGACCGTTATGATTTTGTTAAGGACATTCTGATCCGGTATAAAAATATGAAGCGTATTTTCGGATATAAGATCAAGGATTATTGGAGAAATATTGCGACGGTAGAAGATTATTTCAGCACCAATATGGATTTCTTAAAACCGGAGATCAGAGATTATTTCTTCAAACAGTATCCTGATATTTATTCTAAGGTGGACGACCTGCCGCCGGCAAAATATAATGTGGGATCGAACGTAAAGAACAGCCTTATTGCAAGCGGATGTATCATAAACGGTACGGTTGAAAATTCCATTATCTTTAAAGAAGCGTTTATCGGAAATAACTGTACCATTAAGAATTCTATTATTCTTAACGACGTTTACATCGGGGATAATACTTATATCGAGAACTGTATTGTTGAGAGCAGGGATACTGTTCCGGCAAATTCGTTCCATAAGGGTGAGAACGGTATCAAAGTAGTGATAGAACGCAATGCCCGATATGTATTATAAGATTACAAAGCATAATGACAGACAAGGGGGACATACAATGAAAATTACGGATGTTAGAGTGCGCAAAATTGCGAAAGAGGGAAAAATGAAGGCGATCGTTTCAATCACGATTGACGATGAATTTGTAGTTCATGATATCAAGGTCATCGAAGGCGAGAAAGGATTGTTCATTGCAATGCCCAGTAAAAAGGCAACAGATGGGGAATACAGGGACATTGCGCATCCGATCAATTCCTCAACAAGAGAGAGTATCCAAAACATTATTTTGGAAAGTTATGAAAAAGCTCTTTTGGAACCGGAGGAAACCGTATAACATTGGAAAACAGTGGGAAGGAAGTACCGGTTAATAAGATAAAAGGATTGTACGCAGGATTATCCATAAACGGCAATTAATAATGCAAGGGAAAGAGAACACCGCTTTAGGGGATGCCGGAATGGCGACGGTTTACCCGAAGAGAGGTGTTCTCTATGCTTGATACCGGAGAGGAACGGCAGACTAAATAAGGGAAGAGAGATGACATAATGAAGGCAGCAACGACTATGACCCGTGAAGAACGGATGGCGACGGAACCTATCGGCAAGTTGATGGCAAGTATGACCCTTCCGGCGATTCTGGCACAGATCATCAATATTTTGTATAGTATTATCGACCGTATTTATATAGGACACATGGAAGGCGTAGGGGCTAATGCACTGACAGGGGTGGGCGTTACGTTTTGCATTACGGTATTTATTTCGGCGTTTTCCGCTTTTATCAGTAACGGTGCGGCTCCGCTCGCCGCGATCTGGCTCGGAAAAGGGGACAGGGAACGGGCGGAAAAGATACTCGGTAACAGCGTCAGTTTTTTGGTCATTTGTACGATAGTGCTGATGGCGTTTTTTTATTTGCTTCAGAAACCGCTGTTGTATCTGTTCGGTGCAAGCGACGCAACGATCGGTTATGCGATGGATTATCTGTCCATTTATCTGATAGGAACGATCTTTGTGGAATTGGCTTTAGGACTGAACGCTTTTATCATCTGTCAGAGCCAGCCTAAAACAGCCATGCTGTCCGTGCTGGTAGGAGCAGTTGCCAATATCATTTTGGATCCGATCTTTATTTTCGGACTGCACATGGGAGTCAAGGGCGCGGCAACGGCAACCGTGATCTCGCAGGGACTTAGCGCGGTATGGGTAATGCGTTTTTTATTAGGAAAAAAATCTTCGCTGAAGGTGAAAAAAAGTTGTATGAAGCTGGAATACGGAGTGATGAAAAGCATATTTTCTTTAGGAATATCCCCTTTTATCATGAATGCAACGGAAAGCTTTATCAGTATTGTGCTAAATCATGGCCTTCAGGCTTACGGCGGCGATATGCATGTAGGTTCTTTGACGATCATGCAGAGTATGATGCAGCTCTTTTCAGCGCCAATCAATGGTTTTACACAGGGAATGACACCCATTGTCAGTTATAATTACGGAGCCGGAAATTTTGAACGGGTGAAGCAGTTATACAAGTGGCTGATCGGTATGTGCTTCGGTTTCCGTTTTCTGTCCACGGCTACGACGATGCTTTTTCCGGAATTTTATGCCGGATTTTTTACGAACGAGGCCGGACTGGTGACGCTGGTGGGACAGGTTATGCCGGTCTTTATGGCGGGGATGCTCGTGTTTGGGATACAGAACGGTATCCAGCCAACTTTTTTGGCGTTGGGACAGGCAAAAGTATCTCTTTTTATAGCGGTATTGCGGAAGATCATCCTTCTGATTCCGCTGGCGATCATTTTGCCTCATTTTATGGGCGTGATGGGAGTTTATTACGCGGAGCCGGTTTCGGATATTCTTTCGGCGGTAACGGCGACGGTTCTTTTTATGGTCAATATCAAAAAAATACTTTCGGAAGAGGCATTGGAAAAAATACGGTAGGGGCTGTCCATTGACATCCCCTATTTTTATTGATACGATGTGTTAACAAAGATTTGTGCCGACGGATATTGGAAACAGCGGGGCATAAACCATTTGGAAGGAAAAGAAAGGTATGGTGACCGAAAATGTACATGATCGTCGGATTGGGGAATCCTACAAGGGAATATGAAAATACGAGGCACAATATAGGGTTTGACGTTGTTGACGCCATAGCGGAAAAATACGATATTTCGGTTTTGGAGAAAAAGCATAAGGCATTGATCGGAAAAGGATTCATTGACGGAAAAAAGGTTATATTGGCAAAACCTTTGACATATATGAATTTAAGCGGCGAAAGCGTGCGGGAACTTGTGGATTATTATAAAATAGAAGAAACGGAAGAGCTGATCGTCATTTTTGACGATGTCAGTTTAGATGTGGGGCAGCTTAGAATCAGAAAAAAAGGCAGCGCCGGAGGGCATAACGGCGTAAAAAATATTATCAGACAATTGGGGCATGATACTTTTATGCGTATTAAGATGGGGGTCGGCGAGAAACCGAAGGGCTGCGATCTTGCCGATTATGTGTTGGGGCATTTTACCGAAAAAGAGCGTAAGATCATGGATGAAAGTGTCGAAAGATCGGTAGACGCGGCAAAAATGATGCTGTTTGAAGGCGCCGATGCGGCAATGAACGTATACAATAAAAAGATAGCAGAGTAGGGAAAGAAACGGGGACAGGTATGCGAGCTTTAACGACTCCTTTACAGGAACTTAGCATATATGAGGAAATAAAAAAAGCTTTGAAGAAAGATAGGGCCAACCTTTCTTTGACGGGATGCATCGATTCACAGAAACTGCATATGATTTATGGGCTCAGCGATGGTTTTCAATATAAGATCATCGTTACTTTCAGCGATCTAAAGGCAAAGGAATTGTACGAAGATTATAAGTTCTATGACCGGAATGTCTGTGTGTATCCGGCAAAGGACCTGATTTTTTATCAGGCCGACGTTCATGGAAATCAGCTTGTGACGGAAAGGATAAAATGCCTGAAGCGTATTATGGATAGGCGTCCGACAACGGTTATTACGACCTTTTCGGCGCTGATGACGCCGCAGGCGCCTTTGGAAGTATTTGAAAAAAATATCATACGGATCAAAAAAGGCGGTGAAGTAGAAGAAAAGGAGCTGGCAAGGCATTTAACGGAAATGGGGTATGAAAAGAGTTATCAGGTGGAGGCGCCGGGACAATTTTCTATCCGCGGAGGCATTATAGACGTTTTTGACCTGACCGAGGAAAATCCCTACCGGATAGAACTGTGGGGAGAAGAAGTGGATTCTCTGCGCAGTTTTGACATTTTGAGCCAGCGTTCCATAGAAAAGCTGGAATCCGTCAGCATTTATCCGGCTACGGAGCTGGTACTCACGGAAACGGAAATAGCAAAGGGAATGGAAACGATAGAAAAAGAGGCGGAAAGCCATGAAAAGATCCTGCGCGGAAAGTTTTTGACGGAAGAAGCCGCGAGGATCCACACCCAGATAAAGGAATTGAAAGAGCAGATCTTTGAATTGAAAACGATGGTCAATCTGGAAAGCTATATTCATTATTTTTTCCCGAGTACGACCTCGTTTTTGGATATGTTCCCGGAAGAAGGGAGCTGTATCTTTTTGGATGAACCGGCAAGGATCCGGGAACATGCGGCGGCTGTGGAAATGGAGTTTAAGGACAGCATGAGCCATCGTTTGGAAAAGGGGTATCTTCTTCCGGGTCAGATGGAGCTGCTAAGCAGGACGGAAGAAGTGACCGCCAAAATGCTTAAGAAGCGGGTCGTGTCCATTGCTACGATGGACGCCAGGAACGGCGTTGTCAAACCGGACCAGAAGTTCGGCGTAGAGGCGCGGAGCATGTCGTCCTACAACAGCAGTTTTGAAGAACTTGTGAAGGATCTGAAACGTTATAAAAAGAACGGATACCGGATCCTGCTGTTATCCGGCTCGAGGACAAGGGCAAAGAGGCTTGCACAGGATCTGCAGGAGAATGAGCTGACCGCTTTTTATACGGATGATCCCGACAGGGAGCTGCAGCCCGGGGAGATTATGACGTATTACGGAAGAGTCTTAAAGGGGTTTGAATATCCCATGCTGAAATTTGCCGTGATTGCAGAGAGCGATATTTTTGGCGTTGAGAAAAAGAAGAAAAAGAAAAAAAAGACGTACGAAGGACAGAAGATCAATGACTTCGCGGAGCTTAAAGTTGGAGATTATGTAGTTCATGAAAATCACGGACTGGGAGTTTACAAAGGGATCGAAAAGGTAGAAGTAGAAAAAGTAGTCAAGGATTATATTAAGATCGAATACCGGGACGGCGGAAATTTATACATTTTAGCAACCGGTTTGGATGTGATACAGAAATATGCCTCTGCGGATGCGAAAAGGCCTAAATTAAACAAGCTCGGCACACAGGAATGGAACAAGACGAAGAGCAAGGTGCGTGGGGCGGTAAACGAGGTGGCCAGAGATCTGGTAGAGCTTTATGCTGTCAGGCAGCAGAAGGAAGGTTTTCCGTTCGGGAAGGATACGGTGTGGCAGCGGGAGTTTGAAGAGATGTTCCCGTTTGAGGAAACGGAGGATCAGTTGAATGCGATCGAGGCCACCAAAAAGGATATGGAGAGCCATAAGATCATGGACCGTCTGATCTGCGGCGACGTGGGGTACGGGAAAACAGAGATCGCTATCCGGGCGGCCTTTAAGGCGATACAGGAAGGAAAACAGGTCGTATTTTTGGTGCCTACTACGATCTTGGCGCAGCAGCATTATAATACCTTTACACAGCGTATGAAAGAGTTTCCGGTACGGGTGGATCTGCTTTCCCGGTTCCGGACGGCGGGCGAGCAGAGAAAAACGGTGGAAGACTTAAAAAAAGGCCTTGTGGATATCGTAATCGGCACGCACAGGGTGCTGTCGAAAGATGTGGGATTTAAGGATCTGGGACTGCTTATTATTGATGAAGAACAGCGTTTCGGAGTGACCCATAAGGAAAAGATCAAAAAAATGCGGGACGATGTGGACGTATTGACGTTAACTGCCACGCCGATTCCCAGAACCCTTCATATGAGTCTGATCGGTATCCGGGATATGAGCGTATTGGAAGAAGCGCCAAACGACAGGATGCCTATCCAGACTTATGTCATGGAATACAATGAGGAAATGGTGAGGGAGGCTATCGTAAGGGAATTGTCCAGAGACGGACAGGTATACTATGTTTATAACCGGGTCAATAATATTGCGGACGTGGCGGCAAAGGTACAGAGTCTGGTTCCGGAGGCGGCGGTAGCTTTTGCGCACGGTCAGATGAAGGAGCATGAACTGGAAAGGATCATGTATGATTTTATCAACGGGGAGATCGATGTGCTTGTTTCCACTACGATCGTGGAAACCGGACTGGACATCTCCAACGCCAATACTATGATCATACATGATTCCGATAACATGGGACTTTCCCAGTTGTATCAGTTGAGAGGGCGGGTTGGGCGCTCTAACCGGAACGCTTATGCTTTTCTTATGTATAAAAAAGATAAGATGCTAAAAGAGGTAGCAGAGAAAAGACTACAGGCGATTCGCGAATTTACCGACCTTGGGAGCGGATTTAAGATCGCCATGAGGGATTTGGAGATCCGGGGAGCGGGTAATCTGCTCGGACAAAAACAACATGGGCATATGGCGGCGGTAGGATACGACCTTTACTGCAAAATGCTGAATGAGGCGGTAAAAGGTTTAAAAGGGATCACGACGATAGAGGATTTTAATACCACGATAGATCTGGATGTGGACGCCTATATCCCCCCTTCCTATATCGTGAATGAGGTACAGAAACTGGATATCTATAAAAGGATTGCAGGGATTGAGAACAAGGCGGAAAGTGAGGATATGAAGGAAGAACTTTTAGACAGGTTCGGCGAAATTCCCAAATCCGCCGACAATCTGCTTCGTATCGCTTTGGTGCGGGTGAAGGCGCATAGGCTGTATTTGACGGAGGTAAAAGGGAAAAATGAAGAGATCCGTTTTATTTTTCATCCGGATGCAAGAATACAGGTGGAGAAGATCCCTTTGCTTTTGGAACGTTATCAAAAGAAACTGAGTTTTAATCCCAAAGGGGTTCCGTGCTTTGTATACCGGTATAAGAAATTCGGCGTGGTGGAAAAGGATGCGGAGAGATTATTGGAATTAACGGAGAAGCTATTGGATGATATGAAAGAAATAGAACAAACTTTCTAAAAGTCCGTTTTTTTGGACAGATAAAATGTTACCTTTTATTCAGAAAGCGAAAATAAGTTCTGAATAGGAGGTAATTTTTATGAAAGGATATCATGTAGAGAGTGGATATATGGGATTGGTAGATGAGGAGTATATGCTGTTTGCTTCGGAAGAAGACTATTTGGAGTATGTTTCATAACTCTGCAGGTTATTTTCATATGCATAATGAATAACTGCATAATAAGTAAGAAAAAGCAGAGATTACATAGCGGGATCCGGTAAGCATTAAGGCGGTTTAGTCAGGAGAAATGAAAACTTTTCATATTTTTCTTGATTTTACTGTCTTTTTTTATATATGATGTATTTATCGGAAAAATGTTTGGTACTGTGCAGATAAGAAGGGAGAAGGTTATGGGATATAAGGACGAATGGCTTTTACTGGAGGCGGATGACGATATAGATGAAATAGAACACAGACAGCCTACGGAAGAATTTTCATTTTATCAGGCAGTAGCAAGCGGCGATGTGGATTCGGTCAGAAACAATTGTGAACAGGACAGGTTTTTAGATGAAGAGGGGGTGGGAGTGCTGTCAAGGAATCCGGTTACAAATCTGAAATATCATTTCGTGATCACCACGGCAATGATCACGCGGTTATGCAGGCAAAAAGGAATGGAATTGGAACAGGCATTTCGGATGAGCGATTTTTATATTCAGAGTTTAGACGATATCCATACGGTACAGGAAGTGAAACGGCTGCATGATGAAATGGTTTTGGATTATGCGGAGAAGATGCAAAAAATATGCAGGAGCGATACGGGGTCAAAACATATCAATGTCTGTAAAGAATATATTTATTCCCATATTAAAGAGCGGATAACGATTGAGGAATTGGCGGAAACATTAGGGGTGTCGGCAAGTTATCTCTCCCGTTTGTTTAAAAAGGAAACGGGGGATTCCGTTAGCGCCTATATACGCAGACAGAAGATTGAGATGGCTCAGAATCTGCTTCGGTATAGCGATTATTCGCTGATCGATATTGCAAACCGCCTTTCTTTTTCCTCTCAAAGCCATTTTATACAGCAGTTTCGCGAACTGACCGGTATGACGCCGAAAAGATACAGGAATCTGAATCATACAATCCAGTGGGATATAGGAAATGAATCTTTGCCGGATCAACAGCAAGATTAAGGAAAGGCGCAGCAATTCCGGCCATGCTGCGCCTGATAGAAGAGCATCCTGTCAAAGAGTCAGGGTAATTTCATTTTTGTGGTTCAGGAGATGGAACGGTATATAGTTGTCGGATAGCGCCGTACCGTTTAAGATAAGGCTTTCAAATCCTGTTTCCCGTCCGTTTGGATTATTTACAACGATATGTAAATGTGTTCCGCGGAAGTCTTTATGGATTTCAAAATGATCCCAGTCTTGTGGTACGGAAGGGGATAGCCTTATGCCGTTTAAATCAGGACGAAGACCAAGGATACCTTCTACGCAGCCGACCATGACGGTGGAGGCAGTGCCGGTAAGCCAATGGACATGGGAGCGGCCGTGATGCATGCTGGCTTTGCCTTCTGTGAATTGTCCGTAGCAGTAAGGCTCTAAGCGGCGGATTTGAGCGGAATCATTTTGGGCTGCCGGAGCATTTTCCATAAAATATTGAAAGGCCCGATTGCCATGTCCGCATATTGCTTCCGCTAAAATCAGCCATCCTTGGGATTGGGAGAAAATTCCGGAGTTTTCTTTTGTTCCCTGATTGTAAATGACGGCAAGGGCGCCGTCAAAAGCATGTTCATGATAAGGGGGATCCATCAGGACCGCTCCATATCCGGTATTCAGCCGCTCATATACGTTTGTCAATGCGGCTTCAGCCTGAGATTTGTCGGCAAGTCCGCTGATTACGGAAAAGCTTTGGGGATTTAGCCACATATTTGCCTCAGGATCGCCGGCAGCGCCGATCCGCTCACCGGTTTCGGTAAAGCCGCGGATGAAACGGTCATGATCCCAGCATAAGTTTTGTATTTTTTCTCCCATCTCCGATTGTTTTTGTCTCAGATAGTTTAAATAATCTTCGTCTTTTTTATATTCGGCAAATTTCATTAAAATATCCAATGCATAGTAAAACTGCATAGCGACAAAGGTAGATTCCCCGTTTGCACCTAGCCTAAGGCAGTCGTTCCAGTCGGCGTACAGTCCGGCAGGCATACCGTGGGGGCCGAGGTGGTCAAGGGAGAACCGGATGGCGCGTTTCAAATGTTCATAAACGCTGCCTTCTTCCTTATTTGCAAAAGGAACGGATTCGTCAAGAAATGTTATATTTCCGGTTTCGGCAATATATTTATAAATAGTCGGGAAAAGCCATAGTGCATCATCGGCACGGTATGCGGGATGGCCTGTTTCCTGCCTGTAAGAAGCGTCTTCAGGAGTATTTTCCTGTCCCGGACTATGCGTAAACTTTACGAGAGGCAGGCCGCCTCCGTTATTTACTTGTGCAGAAAGCATGAAGCGTATTTTTTCCAATGCCATTTCCGGAGCCAGATGAATGATCCCCTGAATATCCTGTACGGTATCCCGGTAGCCATAGCCGTTACGCAGCCCGCAGTAGATAAAAGAAGCGGCGCGGGACCAGATGAAAGTCATGAAGCAATTGTAAGCGTTCCAAATATTGACCATGGTGTTAAATTCCGGACTGGGCGTGGACACATGAAGGGGCATCAGCCGCTTATCCCAGCTATTTTTTAATTCTGACAGTTCCAGATCGGCTGTTTTAGCGGGATCACTGTAAGAATTTAGGATGGCGGCGGCTTCATTGGAATGCTTCATACCAAGCAGGAATGCGATCGTTTTGGTTTGGCCGGGATCTAACCTGACGGTACAGGAGAGGGCGCCGCAGGAGTTTTCATTACAACTGACCACATTTCCAAGAGAACCGGAGAGGATGCCTTGAGGGTTACCATAACCATGGTATTTTCCCAAAAACTGTTCCTTATCTCCACAGTAGGAGGAAACGGCTTCGCCGGCGAGACCGAAGAACCGTTCTGTTACCTTTTTTCCGTCAACCTGCCTGTCTTGAGCGGCAACATCAAGATTACCATGTATTTGCTGCATGATCCGATTTCCCTCGAATAGGGTCCGGGTAATGAACAAGGAATATTGCAGGTTAACCTGATCCTGCTCGTAGTTACTGTGATTTGTAAATTCCGCATAACCAGTCAGAGTTAAATTCCTTGGGCGGGGTGATTGATTGGTCACGGACAGCGTCCACACTTCATAAGATTTATCTAAAGGAACATAGTATAACGCTTTGGAATGTATGCTGTCGTATTCTGCCGTCATGATGGTATAACCCAATCCATGGCGGCATTGGCATTGATAATGTTTTAAATCTTTTCCCACCGGCTGCCATGAGGCCGACCAGTAATCTGCTGATTCATTGTCGCGGATATAGAGATAGCGTCCCGGCTGGTCAAAGTGATTGAAAACATAACGAAGGATTCTTCCATTGGCGCCGGATTTGGCAAAGCTATAACCACCTGCGTTATTTGAGATGATTGCGCCGTATTCGGGGGAACCTAAATAGTTTACCCATGGTGTCGGTGTGTCCGGACGCTCAATTACATATTCGTGATTGGCATCGTCAAAATATCCATATTTCATTTTATTTGTTTCTTCCTTTCTTCTTTTTCCCTGCCTGTCTAATTAAATCAGGAAAAGCGTGTTTATGGTTTTGTCAGAGGCTTTAGATCAGTTTGACGGTAATGGTATGCATTTCATCCGATAATGCAGAAAGCATTTTACGGGTGAGGATGACGGAGGAATCGTCCGCTATGTTCAATGCCGCTTCATCACAAAATGCAGATCCGATAACATAGGCGCCAAAGTCTTTTTTGTCTTTATTCAGATAAATAATATGAAAGTTTTTATCTGCAAAAGGAATAGTGATAGAGGCGCGGTTTTCTTCATCAAATTGTTCGGCTAAAAGCTTGGGATATAAGACAAGGTCTCCGGCTTCTCCATGAACACCGAAAACTTGTGTGATCATGGTCATCATAAACCAGCTTGCAGCCCCGGTCAGATAATGATACATCCCTCTTCCGTCGGCGCGGAAGTATTCCGGAATTCCTGGATATATACGGCTGACCTCGAAATTTAAAGCGGTATCGGAAAGCGTTTTTAAGGCTTTCCAGCCTTCTTTTGCAAATCCTCTCCTATAGAGGGCATTTGCATACATAACTGTCATATGGGAGAAAACGGCGCCATTTTCCTTTTCGCCATAAGCAAATCCAAACATTCGCCCCATATCGAACTTTAATTCATGAAAATCCGTATTCAGGCGATAACCGCCGCTTTCCTTGTTGTAAAGATAATGGTCGGCGCTTTGTATGATCTTTTGAATCTGCATATTGTCCGCTACACCGCTCATAATGGCAAAGACCTGACCGGTCAGCATCATACGCACATGATCTTCATAAAAGCCTTCAACTGCACGCCCGTGATCGTCATAATAACTGTTAAACCATCCTTCTTTTGCGGAAACGTTGATCCACTCATGCATCCGTATATATTCCATCAGCCAGTTTGCCTTACGGATCAGATTAACGGCGAGAACTGAGAGAGAAACATGGATGCGCCTGCCGCTGATCGTATGTCGGCAGAGGGAGGTATAGGATGCTAAGATTTCTCGTTTTTTTGGAATGTTATCATAAATTTCTGGTTCATCGTTAAGGAGCAATGCAATTTCTTCCATTAATTCCACCGTATGGCAGGAGGAGGAGCTGTCCAAAAGCCGCAGCATGGAAGCAAATTCTAACAAATTACCGGCATAAGCACAGCTAAAGGCCACGCTTTCACCATGCCCGGCAGCCATGTCGAGAGCGTCGTTCCAATCGGCTCCGCGTAATCTGTAGATATTATGGTCCCCTACTTCATAAAAAGCGGCGAGCTGCTGAATAAGAAGATGTTCTAAGATGCTTCCCTGATAGATTTCATTCTGGGCAGTAAGCTGTTTGCTTCCAAGGAGGGGGGACCAAAGAAGATCCGTATCGGTTCCACGCATGGCCTGACTGTCTTTGAAATAGGGAACTTCTTTTTTGAGAATCTCAATATCTCCCGTCTGATCAATATAAAGTTTCGTAGTCATTAAGCTCCAAAGGGCATGATCCATCCAAACGCGGGCGATACCGTTGCGGTCTGCGATAAAGTTACCGTTTCCTTCTCCTATGATCGTTGCATTGGTACCGTCAACTCGGACGCCGCCGTAATTCATAGTGATCATTTTTCCTACGCCTTGTGGTTCCAGCAATAACAGCGACAGACAATCCTGCCATAGATCGCGCCAGCCCCGGCCTCCGCGTCCGTAATCATGGTGGGGCAGAAAAGAACAGCCAAACAGACGGCGCAAAAAGGGCTGAAAGCTGACCCATTTCATAAAACAGTCAAAATTTGCATTCCGGGTATGAAAACTGACGTTTACCTTATTCCTCCAGTATGATTTTGTATATTCTAAAGCGGCGCATACCTTTACGGAATCGTTATATTGCTGCAAGATAGACCCTAAGTCGTTTTCCTCTTCCGCCACACCTGATAGAAGGATGTAATCGGCAGTTCCTTCGGGAGGAAGGGAAATTTTTTCGAAACGGAAAGCTCCCATCGCTTCTTTTCCTGCTGCCGTACTAAAAGCCGGAAAGCCGGATCCATTTTCATATACGGCGCGGGGACGGGTAT
The DNA here is from genome assembly GCA_910579805.1 of uncultured Lachnospiraceae bacterium. Classification (GTDB taxonomy): domain Bacteria; phylum Bacillota; class Clostridia; order Lachnospirales; family Lachnospiraceae; genus RGIG3002. Next base: position 187,722 of record CAJTWM010000004.1, read on the forward strand.
AAGTCCCGCCTTCGCCGATAAAGTCTTCTACGGTAGGATAAAAGCTTTCAGGCGTATTTCCGGTACCTGTAAAGCCGCTGACATAATACACCTTATGATTGGGACGGTGTCCTTTTTCATCAAATGACATGGTAGGGCGGACGGTTACGCCGTCTTTTGTAGTTTTTATACGGTGAAGCATAGAAGTTACGTTCCGGTGATCCCGTATATTATCTGCACTGCGCCCATAAATGGGGATGGCGCCATAAGCGGTCAATGGCAGGATTTCTTTTGAAAGATTCCGTACTGTTATATACAGGATTTCTACATTAGAATCTTTCGGGATAAACGAAGTAACGGTGGTTTCTAATGGAAGAGTTTTGGAGGAACGCTTTAATGTCTGCCACATAAATCCGGCTGTCAGCTCGCTTTTATCCTGTAGATCAGAAAATTTGACGGTTTCCTGTACGGCGGAATTACCGGCGGCAGAATAGATACCCATACCGTCCACTACACACCAAAAATTTCTGCCGGAACGATTATTATGCAGATTTTCGGAGCTAACAGGCTCTAAAAGGAAAGATTCCTGATCTGTCTTGGAATCACCGCCAAGATTTGGCGTGATGGAGCTTTTTAAACCGGTTTCCGAAGCAAGCGGAAAATACAGGTAACTGATATTTTCCGGTTGATCCATGGTAAAACTCCCATGTTTGTCAATAAATTTTAAAGGCTTCAATTTTTACACTCCTTTGCACGAAAATATTTTCAAATCTTTTTATATTAAAAAATCATATAAAAATTTTACATACAAGAAAATAAAAAACATGAGAAAAATATCAGAATCATGACCTAAAATAAACGGGAAAATGCTGCCGGATATTCCGACAACATTCCGGAGAAATAAATTTTTAAGATGTGTCAAGAATCTGATATTTTGTTAAAATCCATAATATATTCTTCCAAAAAAACAGAATATACTGCAAGAGTATTAACAAACGCGGGAGCAGATGTCCCATGAAGATTAAAGGAGGATATGAAATGAAAAAGAGATTGGTTAGCGTTTTACTGGCTGCTGCAGTAATAGCAGGTACATTAGCCGGCTGTGGCAGCGAGCCGAAACAGAGCAGTAATGCAGACACAAATGCGGATGCTGGTAATGCCGAAGGCGCTAGTAATGCGGAAGATGTAGACACGGCAGGCGAAGAAGAAGGAAAGATAATCAATATTTATTGCTGGAATAACGAATTCCGTGAGCGCGTAGAATTGGTTTACTCTGAAGTAAAGGAAACTTCTGCGGACGGAACCGTAACAACCTTGAATGACGGTACGGAGATCCACTGGATCATCAATCCGAATCAGGACGGGGTGTATCAGCAGAAACTTGACGAGGCATTGTTAAATCAAGCCAATGCTGCAGATGATGATAAAGTTGATATCTTTTTGTCAGAAACTGATTATGTAAATAAATATACGGATGCAGAAGCGGACGTGGCTATGCCGCTTACGGAGTTAGGAATCAATCCGGATACCGATCTTGCGGATCAGTATAGTTTTACAAAGGTAACGGCTTCTGATATGAACGGCGTGCAAAGAGGTTCTACATGGCAGTGCTGCCCTGGATTATTGGTATATCGCCGTGACATCGCAAAGGATGTGTTCGGTACGGACGACCCGGAAGAAATCGGGGCAAAAGTAAAAGACTGGGATACTATGAAAGCAACTGCCGAGGAATTAAAAGCGAAAGGATATTATACGTTTGCTTCTTATGCCGATACATTCCGCCTGTACGGCAATAGTATCGATGCTCCGTGGGTTGCAGAAGGGGATACGGCAATCAAAGTGGACCAAAAAATCATGAACTGGGTCAATGATTCAAAAGAATGGCTGGATGCAGGTTATTTTGACCCGACTGTAAAGGGACAGTGGAATGCCGACTGGAATCAGGCAATGGGTTCCGCATCTAAAGTATTTGCATTTCTTTTTCCGGCATGGGGTATTGATTTTACTTTGAGCCCGAACTGGGATGGAGAAAGCGGGGCATGGGCGGTGACCAATCCTCCGCAGGAGTATAACTGGGGTGGTTCTTATGTTCATGCATGCAAAGGCACGGATAATCCGCAGCATGTTAAAGATATTATTCTTGCGGTAACTGCAAACAAGGATAATTTGTTAAAAATATCGAAGGAGAAAACGGACTTTACGAATACACAAAGCAGCATGAGAGAAGCGGCTGCAGATGATGCAAATTTCTCTTCCGAGTTCCTTGGGGGTCAGAATCCTTTTAAATATTTTGCACCGGTTGCAGAAAATATTGTCATAGCGCCGCTTTCTGCATACGATCAGGGATGTGTTGAATTGATACAGAATACTTTCGGCGATTATTTCCAAGGAAATGTCGACTATGACAAAGCAAAAGCTAATTTTGAAACAGCGATCAAAGAACGTTATCCGGAAATCAGCGAAGTAGTATGGCCGGATTAATAACCGATAAACTGCGGCGCCGGAACGCGCTGCAGTTTATAAAAAGAAAGGAATGATAGTTTATGAGATCGAAAGGTAAAAAAGTAAATTATGCAAAATGGGGATATATTTTTATTTTTCCGTTTTTTGCAAGTTTTTTCATTTTTTCATTTATTCCTTTGATGGATACAATCCGGTATAGCTTTTATGAATACTATCGTTCAGGAATCAAAGAAATCGGACCGAATTTTATCGGTATAGAAAATTACCTTAATCTACTGAAATCAGATATGCTTAAATATGCAGAAAACACATTGATATTATGGATTATTGGATTTATTCCACAGATCGTAATAGCGTTGGTGCTTGCAGAATGGTTTGTCGACGCTCGTCTGAAGATCCACGGGACACAATTTTTTAAGGTAGTCATTTACCTGCCGAATCTGATCATGGCGTCTGCATTTGCTATGTTGTTTTTCACTTTGTTTTCCACGAGTGGACCAATTAATGCGATTCTGATGTCATTAGGATGGATTAAGGCTCCGATTGATTTTATGGGAAGCATATTAGGAACAAGGGCGTTAGTGGGATTGATGAATTTCTTAATGTGGTTCGGAAATACTACGATCATGCTGATGGCAGCGATCATGGGAATCAGTCCGGATATATTTGAGGCATCTGAAATAGACGGATGCAACAGTGTGCAGCGCTTTTTTAAGATCACACTTCCGTTGATACGTCCGATTCTTGCTTATACGCTGATCAATTCTATCATTGGCGGGCTTCAGATGTTTGATGTTCCTCAGATTTTAACGAATGGACAGGGAAATCCGGACCGTACTTCTATGACTTTGATCATGTTCCTAAACAGTCATTTAAAAAGTAAGAATTATGGCATGGCGGGCGCTTTATCCGTTTATCTGTTTATTGTCAGCGCTGTTTTGTGCTTTGTCGTATATCGCATGATCAATAATGAAGATTTGAATGGAGCAAAAACAGTTGCTAAAAAGAATGGAAGGTAGGAGGGGATGAGAACATGAAGGCGAAAACATTAAGCCGTATGAGGAGTATTTTTGCACATTTGGTACTGATTATTTTATCTTTTATGTGTTTGTTTTTCTTTTATATCTTATTGATCAATGCGACCCGTTCTCATGCAGACCTGCAGAAAGGATTTTCGGCATTTCCGGGAAAGGCTCTTTTGCAAAATTTTATGAACGTTGCAAATGATGGAACGTTTCCTATGCTGCGGGGGATTTTAAACAGCCTGATCGTGTCCGGCAGCAGTGCCGCGATCTGTACATATTTTTCAGCACTAACGGCGTATGGTCTGTACGCATATGATTTTAAATTCAGGAAAGCGGCCTTTACCTTTATCATGGCCATTTTAGTTATGCCGACACAGGTTACTGCGATGGGGTTTCTGCGATTGATTACTAAAATGGGTATGTATGATACTTTGTTACCAATGATCATTCCGTCCATTGCATCGCCGGCAGTTTTTTACTTTATGTACAGTTATCTGCAGTCATCCCTTCCCCTGTCTTTGGTAGAGGCGGCAAGGATTGACGGTTCCATGGAATTTAGAACGTTTAATCAGATTATTCTTCCGATTATGAAGCCGGCGATCGCAGTGCAGGCAATCTTTACTTTTGTCGGTTCTTGGAATAATTATTTTGTTCCTGCATTGGTTATCCAGTCAAAGGACAAAATGACAGTGCCGATTTTGATTGCAATGCTGCGCGGCGCTGATTATATGAATTTCGATATGGGTAAAATATATATGATGATTATGATAGCGATTGTACCGATCATTGTTGTTTACCTGGTTCTGTCTAAATATATCATCGCTGGGGTTACGCTTGGCGGCGTAAAAGAGTAATTTTTTACATTTTATATGAAATTTTCGGTATATGTGGTCAGGGCTGCTGTGGGAAAAGACGGTTAAGTCAGGGAAATTTTAAATTTTCTTGACTTAACCGTCTTTTCCTGTATACGATAAGTAAAAAGATAACAGTTTAGCGCAGTTGTGGCAAAGCGGGGAGAACCGTAAAGGAAAGAGGGTAATATTTGCTGAATCTAGCGCATAGGCTGGCAGAAACGGGGCAGAAATATGGAAAAGATCATATGTGTACTTGGAATGCATCGGAGCGGGACTTCTATGCTGTGTGGAATTTTGGAGGGATTTGGAGTTACTTTCGGAGCGTCCCATTTGCTTTATCAGGGAGACGAATATAACCGCGACGGTTATTTTGAAATAAAGGAAATCCGTTTGATCTACGAAAAACTGTTTTCGGAGATTTGTTCCTCTTGGAGGTCAACGGCCCTTCTTAAAGAAGAGATCTTTGAGAAGGAAAAAGCGGCCAGAGCAGATTACTATGCAGGCTGGATCGCGGACAGCGTGGAAAAGTGTATGGGTGGCGTGGAAAAATTGTGGGGATTTAAGGAGCCGTCCACCTCTTTGCTACTGCCGCTTGTAAAGAGATCCTTTTCTTTTTTAAAAAGAAAACCCCTTTATGCGGTCATGGTGCGTAATCCGATAGAAGTAGCCGCGTCGCTGAGGCGCAGGGAAGGAATGGAGGAAGGGCAGGCGCTCCGCCTTTATATGAAATATTATATCAGTATTTTAAAGCATATGAAGGGAGAAGAGGCCGTGTTTTTCCAAAAGGAAGAATTGGTATCCAAAAAGGAACAGGCATTTTGGAAACTGGACAGCCGGATTTTTTCGGGGGAATTATCGGCAAAAGGGAAAACGGCTGAAGAATTGGAAAAGTATGTCAAAACGGAGTATTTTCATGCGGATTATGGAAATGGGAGAGTACAGAAATACGGAAATGCGCTTTTACAGGACTTGTACGATTACTTAAATCTGCTCTGCCGGCGGGATATCCCCATAGAAAAATGGCCGGACGGCAGTCAATCTGCCGGACAGGAAGAAGGAAAGGCGGCAGAAAGGCGTCAAAAGGTGTACAGGGAAACCGGGGAAGTTTCCGTATATGAAAAGGCATTGGAATTTGAAAGGCGGTATCGGGCCGAAATAGGAGAATTTGGAGAAAAAGCCGTGCAGGACGCCTATGCGGAGGCGGAGTACAGGAAAGAACAGATGGAGTCTTTTGCCGAGCAGCTAACCCTGTATAGGCAATGGCTCAAGAATAAAATGTACAATGTGGACTGCCTGACATTTTTAGAAGAGAAGGGAATAAAAAAGCTTGGCGTATACGGCGAGGGGGAAACCTGCAGTTTCTTTTTGAAAGCGTGTGCGGAAACGGCGGGAAAAACCGGAATAGAAACGGTATATTATAATAAGGGTGACAAAAGGGAAACGGAGTGTCCGATAGAAATTCCCCAAATACAACTTCCGTCCGTGGTGCGGACAGATGCGGTGGTCATCGCGGACAGCGGCAGAAAAGCGGATGCGGAAAGATCAGGAGAGTTTATCAGAGAGTATCTGCGGGCGGGGGCGGCGGAATGTGAGATCCTTTATTTGGACGAGCTGCTAAAGGATTCTTATGAGGAAGAGATGTACAGAAGGGAGAAAGACAGGAAAAATATTGATGCAGGCAGGAACGGGATGAAAGAATGGCAGGGAACCAAGGAGGAAAATCAGAAAAAGGGTATACTGATTTTTAAAAGCAGGTCGCTTTGTTATGCTTCTACCGATTATTTTGCAGAACGTCTTGCCGAGGCTTTTGAAAAGTCCGGGTATCGGGCGGATATTTTAGATTTTGATAACGAAGGGGATATCAGATTGGAAGAAGCGTTAAAGCGAGAGTATTCGGCGCTTTTTGATTTTAATTCCGACCTTCCTAAAGCTTATATGGAGGATGGCAGGCATTATTTGGATTGTTTTCACGCGCCCTTTTTTCAAATACTTTTAGACCATCCAATGTATTTTCATGCATCCTTAAAGGAAAATCTGAAGGAAGAATACGTCTGCTGCATTGACGAAGGGCATGCAGAGTATGTGAAAAGGTATTATCCTAACGTAAAAGGCGCTTTCTGTATGCCAATTCCGGGGATTCCGGCAGGAGATCTTGAAAAGTTGCCTTCGTTGGAAGAAAGGAAGATGGATATTTTCCTTCCTGCAACCTATGAAAATCCTGAAAAATATGAACAGGAGATTGGACAGGCGATTCCGGATATTCAGGAAGGAATTTGGGATATTATAAATCAGATGAAGAAAACGCCGGAACTTTCTATGGAAAAGGCGCTTGAAAATATGCTTGTAAGCCAGGAAATGGACTGTCTTGACAGAAAAGGAAAAGCGACCATATTTCATGCCCATTTTCTTGCGGATATGTATATCAATGCGTATTACAGAGAAAAGGCGGTAAAGGAGCTTTTAAAAAGCGGGATAAAAATCCATGCCTGCGGACAGGGGTGGGAACGGTTTGTCTGCGAAGGGAGAGAAAATCTGACTGTGATTCCGGCGGTGGATTTCAAAGAAATCAGCGGCTTAATGAAACAGGCGAAAATTGTTTTGAATATAGCGTATGCTTTTAAAAACGGATGCCATGACCGGGTACTCAGCACTATGCTTGCGGGAGCTGTCAGCGTTACTTCAAAAAGCCCTTATATGGAAATGCATTTTAGCGAAGAGGATCTTGTGTTTTACCGCATGGGAGAATTGGAAAAACTGCCGGAACTGCTACGCGAGACGGCCCGGAATATAAACGGACTTAAAAGAATTGCCCAAAACGGATATCGGAAAGCTGCGGAAGAATATACTTGGGAGAAACGGGTACAGGAATTTATGGATTTAGTAGACAGACAGCATGAATAATTCCCCAACATTTCCACATACTAACTCCATAGTTACGCTACAAAAAGCAGAAAAACAATGGAGGAAATACACAAATATGAAAGCAACGGGAATTGTTAGACGAATAGATGATTTGGGACGTATTGTAATACCGAAGGAGATCAGAAGGACGCTTCGGATCAGGGAAAGCGATCCGTTGGAGATTTTTACGGACAGGGAAGGAGAGATCATTTTAAAGAAATACTCTCCCATCGGTGAAATGAGCACTTTTGCAAAGCAGTATGCGGAAAGTCTTTCGCAGGTTTCAGGGCATACGGCGCTGATCACGGACAGAGATCAATTTATCGCCGTTTCCGGCGGTTATAAGCAGGCGCTTGGACGGGCGATCAGCAGGGACTTGGAAGAAAAAATAAACAACAGGGAGAACGTGGTAGCCACAAAGGGAGACAGAAACTTTATATCCGTATTTGCCGAAGGAAACGATGATTATATACATGAGGCAGTGAGCCCCATTATTTGTGAGGGCGATGTGATCGGCGCGGTCGTATTGATCGAGAACGACAATAAATCCAAGATGGGAGAAGTGGAGCAAAAACTGATCTTATCGGCGGCAGGCTTTTTGGGCAGACAAATGGAGCAGTAGAAGGAAAATCGGAGTGTTATGGGCAGCCGGATATCTGTTGTGGCATATAGTAGTATGAACGATTGTTATACGGGATTGGATTTCACTTGACATACCTAGATATTCTATGTATAATGCAAGCATAGATTATCTAGGTATTTTTATACGGGAAGGGAGGAAGAAAATGGATAAAAAACTTATGGCCATGGGAATTTCAATGCTGATTTTGAAGTTGCTTGGGACAGAGGACATGTACGGTTATCAGATGATCAAAGAGTTAGAGGAAAGAAGTGAAAATATTTTTTCTTTGAAAGAGGGGACGCTTTATCCGGTTTTACATAATTTGGAATGGCAAGGGGATATTGAGAGTTATGAAAAAGTTTCCGGAACGGGAAGAAAACGGAAATACTATCATCTTACTCAAAGCGGAAGAAAGACGCTTGCCCAGAAGCAGGAAGAATGGAGCGCTTTTCGGGGCGCGGTGGAAAAAATACTGAAAGGTCCTGCATACGAAAGCATGGAATACGAAAGCAATATCAGTATATTGGCGAAGAACGGAGGGATACCGTATGGGATTTGACATTCATGAATCGGCCTGCGTACAGGAATTTTTCGCAGTGGTGCAGGAACAGATCAGTTATAAACCCGTCGTAAAGACAGCGTGCAGGGAATTAGAAGACCATATTGAAGATAAGACGGAAACATACATAAGGGAGGGAATGAGTGAAGATAAGGCCGTATTTCAGGCGGTAAAGGAAATGGGGGATCCGGCGGCGTTGGGCGTAAAGCTGAATCAATCTTATTGTCTGCAAAAGGAACATAAACTTTTAGGGTGTGTTCTGCTTGGCGTATTCGGAGGTATTTTGTCAAATCTGGCATATGGGTATGAGCTTGCTTATTCTTCCTATTTTCTCCTTGGCATTGCTGTGCTGTTTGCAGTGATTATTTACGGCTATCGGTTTTGCGTGGCGCATATAAGGGGACTGTCGGCAGCGGCGGCAGTATATGGCGCAGCATGGGGCGTTTATGGGATCTTACAAGGAATACTGAAGAGCAAAGGTCAGCTTTCGGTAGAGGAAATAGTATGGCTGTGGAATACAAATAGCGGCAGCTTTTTTTCTGAATGGATCTATACTTTTTTTCGCTCCATGACGCTCCGGTTCAACGGAATGTTTCTGATGGTTCCGTTTTGCGCGGTTTTTCTTTACAGGGGAATGGCGGAAAGTAAACGATGTCCAAAGGCCAAGCCTGCTCCGGTTAAAGCGGATAAGCCGGATAACGGGTATGGGAGTAAGAAAATATTGGGAATGGCCGCGTCCGGAATATTGATGCTGTCCGTGGCGGCAGGCGCTTTTGCTTTTCCGGGAAAATATCTGCTCTCAGCCATTGCTATTGTGGCGGTTTCTTATCTGGCTCTCTCATTGGCTGTCATATGGAAAGAAGACAGGAGGGGGATACCTGTCGCCGTATTATGCGTTACATTGATCTGTACAGTATTTTTAGCGTCCTGTAGGAAAGAAGAGTTAAGCGGAGGCACGGAACTTTTTTTTACGCCTGAAAAACAAGCGGAGGATGTTTGGGAGGACGGCTATAACAATGTCCTGATCAAGGAGCTGCTGGGGCGGTCGAAACTGATTGGAGGCATCGGATTAACGGAAGAAGAAATCGAAAGATATGGTACGGGGGAATGGTACTTCGGAGAGGGGGAAAAAGAATATAGAGGTATTTTCCGTGAAGGGGAGAGCCATCGGTTAGAGGACATCCTGCCGCAGCATTACCTGAACAATTACCGGATCGCTTATGTGATCGTCCGATACGGTTGGTTAGCCGGGATTTTGTTTTTAGCGGGCCTTGCCGGATTGTGCGGATTACTTTTTTATACGGCCTTCCGTATCAGGAACCGGTATGGATTTTTACTGGCATTTGGGAGCAGCATGGTGCTTATGATGCAGATATTGCTTTATGTGTTGGGAAACTTTGGGTATCAACTGGGGAATTTCCCAAACCTGCCTTTTCTTTCGGAAGGCATTGTCAGTGTCATCATTAATATGGTCTTAGTAGGATTGATCCTGTCCGCATATCGGTATGACAGAGTAACGGATGAGAACGCCGTACCGGTACGGAAAAAGGGAAAGAGGGTGCAGGATGCGTGACGGTCCGGCTGACAGGGACAAAGCCGGATCATTATAAAAAGGCAGTAAAGGTTTCGACTTTCGGACACGACAAACGCATGAGTAAATAAAATGTGAACAAACTGCTCCATTATCCGTTATAATGGAAATAAAAACGGAGATGGTGATATGGAGCAGTTACTGGAATGGATGGAGATCATCGAGGATGTCAGGC
>CAJTWM010000005.1 GCA_910579805.1 uncultured Lachnospiraceae bacterium
GGCATCTAAGCGTGAAGCCCCCCTCAAGATGAGATGTCCCACAGAGGGAGACCTCTGGTAAGACCCCTTGGAGACGACGAGGTGGATAGGAGCCGGGTGGAAGCGCAGCAATGTGTGGAGCTGAGGCTTACTAATAGGTCGAGGGCTTAACCTGAAGAGAGGGAAAGGTTTTGGGAGGAGTAAGCTGGTTGTGTCCGGGAAGGGCAGGAGTTCAGTGTTCGGTTTTGAAGGTATGGGAAGATACCTTGAAGAATGGCGGGGAAGAAGCCATGATGGTCCTTGATAGCTCAATGGTAGAGCACACGGCTGTTAACCGTGGTGTTGTAGGTTCGAGCCCTACTCAGGGAGTTAAGTGCAGGAAGAAAGAGAGGCCTGCCGGAGTGAGGCTCCGTGGTCAAGCGGTTAAGACATCGCCCTTTCACGGCGGTAACACGGGTTCGATTCCCGTCGGAGTCATTAGAATTTAGTCGATAAGTATAAATTGACTATATAGTGTCGAATTGTTATAATAAACAGTAAATATGGCGCCATGGCCAAGTGGTAAGGCAAAGGTCTGCAACACCTCTATCACCAGTTCAAATCTGGTTGGCGCCTCTTGAGAAACCTCGGAATACCGGGGTTTTTTGTTATATGTGCGGCCCTATGCAGGGGAAATATGCCGATAAAGCGGCGCATAGGACGCTTGACGAGTAGGGGAAAGGCGTTTCCCCTACTTGATTTAAATTTGTTTTTTGCAACTATGATACAAATTAGATGCAGATTAGATGCAATTTGGGTCTATACTGAGAAAAGGATTTTAAAGATATGTACATATTGGAGATTTATGAAATACAAGGAGACGAGAACGAAATTATGAATATGAAAAATAGAAAAGAAGGAGAAAAGCCGAAGGAATTTAACCCTTTTGAAGAAGTGAGAAAACGTGAGACCGTGGCGAGTCTGAAAAAAGATATTGAGAAATTTGTTTTTCAAATAATAACGGTTGTAATTTTTTTGACAGGCTGCAGTAAATCAGAAGGACAGGAGAAGTTAGAATATGCCGAAACTGTGGAAATCTCATCTGCCAAGGAGGAAGAGGGATTAGTTCTAAAAAGTGGGGAAACGGAAAGCATGGAGGAAAACGATTTGCAGCTTGACGAGCCGGTGGAAGAGGAGCTGCCGCCTGACGGAGCAGACCTTATACTTGACTCGGAAGAGTGGGGACTCTCGTTTCAGGAGCCCGGAGAACAACCTATAGGGAATGCTTCAGCGGAGGCGCTTGCGTGGTATCATGCCTATTATGTAGGAGATGACAGTGAAAAGGTGATCTATCTTACTTTTGACTGTGGATATGAGAACGGTAATACGGAGCCTATATTAGATGCCTTGAAGAAACATGACGCCAAGGGAACTTTTTTTGTGGTAGGGCATTTTTTGGAAACGGCGCCTGATTTGGTAAAACGTATGGTAGAAGAAGGACATGCAGTTGGCAATCATACTTACCGTCATCCTGATATGTCCGCTATCTCTGATATAGATAGTTTTCAAAAGGAACTGATTGACGTGGAAACTCTTTTTTTGGAGATTACAGGGGAGGAATTGTCCCCCTATTACCGGCCGCCGCAGGGAAAATGTAATGTGGAAAATATGAAAATGGCTAAGGAACTGGGATATTCTACTGTTTTTTGGAGCTTAGCCCATGTGGATTGGGATCAGAAGAATCAGCCGGACCGTGACAAAGCTTTGGAAAAACTGACGGCGCGGATACATCCGGGAGCTATTGTACTTCTGCATAATACCTCACAGACAAACGGCGAGATTTTGGATGACCTGCTGACAAAGTGGGAGGAAATGGGTTATAGTTTCGCACCTTTATCAGAGCTTGTCGTTCAGGAATAAAAGCAAAGGTATTTGAATCGTTATAGGGGAATAGGGAAGGAGAGGAATATGTTTCGAAAGAGAGTCCCAAAAGCAGAATATGATAAAGAGAGTCAAAAACCTGTTATCCGTGCCAGTATCTGCACGGGAGAGCAGGTCGCAGGTTTTAAAGATATTCATACAGGGAAATTTACAGAAGTAATGCTGATCAGAAATCAGAAAGATCTGGAGGAGTTTGCAAAAAAATATGATATTTCCATAAAGGAAATATCAAAAGAGTGGTAAGGAATTTATTTATATTTCGTCCAAAAATTGAAGCGGTTTTTCTGCGGAGGAGTGGATAAAGTGCATCAGCATATAGGCGCACATGATAGCAACTTTTTCTTCTTTTAAGATTCGTTTGCATTCGTTTCTGTCGGCTAAGATAATTTGGATATCCTCGCCGGATTCCTGATGGGAATTTGTCGGAATGCCGCTGCAATAACCGTAGATTGTACCGCAGCATTCGTCGGTCATTCCTACGGTTGTATAAAAAGGTTTTGTATAAGCATTAGATACGGATAACGGATGAAAGTCCAATCCGGTTTCTTCATACATTTCGCGGACAGCGCAGGCAGTCATATCTTCGCCGGTTTCTACTAATCCTGCCGGAAATTCATAAATATAATCGTCTATTGGGTAGCGGAACTGGCGGATCAGTACGATTTTGTCCTTTTTTTCACCATGAACGGCATAAATAATAACTCCGTCCGGATGATCGTTCCGGGTTGAGATCTTTAAATCTTTAATCTCAGACGCGCGGGATGCAATATAGTATGGCGAAGCAGTTCCGTCCCGGTGTAATGCGCTTGCTTCATACATATTTAAAAAGCGGTTATCAGTCTGTTTTTTTATGTTTTCAATACGGTTCATGATTGTCCCCCTGATCCCTGAAGTTTTTTTATAATTTAGTAATAGCATAAAAAATGAAAGATAGCAAATAAAATTTGATTAAGAAATAGGAAAAAAAAGCCGATAAATTCTATAACAAAAAATATTGCAAACGGATTTGCATTCGAAATGATTTTAAGGAGGAAATCGAGATGGCAGGAATTAATAATGCGGCATTTACGCAGGCCGCTTATCAGAGTGCGTATAGTTATGAGACCACCGGAAAAAAAGAAACTTCAAGAGCAAAAGAGGATCCGGAAACGGCTGCATCAAGACAGACCGAGTCAGCAAGCGGTGAGAAAAAAGTTGAAGTAAAGGGGCCGGGAACTTATGGAAGCCCTAAATTGAGTGAAAAAGCATTAGAGTATTATAATGCGCTGAAAAAGAAATATGGAAAGCTCAATTTTGTTTTGGTAGCTTCCGACAGAAAGCAAGAAGCGGAAATGATGAAAGGAAGCTTTGCTAATGCCAATGCGCTTACCATTTTAATCGATACGGATAAGATTGAACGTATGGCAACTGACGAAGCATATCGCGCAAAATATGAAGCGATTCTGAACAACGCGGCTTCAGGGCTTTCTCAGTTTAAGGCGCAGCTTGGAAGTAAAGCGAGCAGCGTAAGAGCGTTTGGAATGTCTGTAAACGACGGAGGTACGACTTCTTTTTTTGCAGTTGTGGACAAATCCTTGGCTGCGCAGCGCGACCGGATTGAAAAGAAACGTGAAGAGAAAGCAGAGGCAAAGAAGAAAGATGCCCAAAAAGCCGAAAAAGAGAAAAATGAAGAGAGGCTTGACGAAAGCAGAAGATCGGACGATAATACAATAACGATTACCGCAAATTCTATAGACGAATTACTTCGCAAACTTGATGCATATTATCAGCAGGAACGGTTCGGAACGATCCGGACTAAGGAAGAAGAAGCGATTGGGCAGAGATACGATTTTAGCATTTGATATCTTGCCGAAGGATGCACTCCATTATAACAGAGGAATATGTTGATTTAGTTGACGATTGTTTTTCTCTTATTTATTTAACTATTATGCTGCCAAAGTAACAAGGATTGCTTTGGCAGTACTTTTGTATGCCGATTGCGGAATAGAGAAAGGGAAATGGATGAAAAACGCTAGAATCCGAATTGCAGAAAAGCAGGATGCGGAAAAATTGCTTGAAATTTATGCCCATTATGTTGAAAATACAGCGGTCACTTTTGAGTACCGCGTTCCCGGCTTACAGGAATTTACGGAAAGAATCAGCCGCGTATTGGAAAGATATCCTTATATTGTTGCCGAGAGGGAGGGAAAGATTATAGGTTATGCCTATGCCGGAACTTTTAAAGAACGCGCCGCTTATGATTGGGCGGTAGAAACCACCGTTTATGTACAGGAGGATCGGAAAAGGTCGGGAGCAGGGAGAGAATTATATGAAGGATTGGAGAAACTCCTTGCACTTCAAAATATTCAGAATTTAAATGCATGTATTGCATTTCAGGAGGAGGAAGATTCTTACCTTACGCATGACAGTGTGCGGTTTCATGAACATTTGGGATATAGACTGGTTGGGAAGTTTTATCAGTGCGGATATAAGGGCGGACGCTGGTACGATATGGTATGGATGGAAAAACATATTGGAAAGCATGAGAGCGAACCGCAGGCGGTCATTCCGTTTGATGAAGTGAGGGAATCGGCTGCGGAGAAGTATGGGATTTTCTGATGTGGGCAGATGGGAGGATCGTGAAATTGAAAATTTCACGATCCTGATTTGTATGCCTGCTAAAGCAGACAGATGGGAGTTAGCGTGAGAAGAACTTCTAAAGCTCACAGCAAGGGCTGTTTCACAAAGGCAGCATAGCTGCCTTAGAAGTTCTAAGTCTCACGCTGGAGAATGCCTAAAAAGCGGCATTCTCCCAACGGATTTGAGATTCCGCGAAGCGGAATCATGGAGGTTAGTATGGAATTAACGGTTTTAAATCCGGGGTTTGAGTATATGATCGAAGGAATCATGGCGTTTCAGACGGAGGATACATCGGCCTTTTGGTCGGAACCTCTTTACCATATTTATCCTCAATTGGATAAAAAATATGCCGATTCTTTGTCTTTTCCCGATAGAAAAAAATATATGGAGGAAGTTTTAAAGAACGTTTATGTTGATTTGGAAAGCGCTTTGAATGAAAAGGTAGCGCGGTATTCCAAGCATTGGGAGGAATATCGGGATCAGATCACCGGGGCTTTGTCAGAGGCATTTGATCTGGATTGTTCCAGTCTGTTCAACGATATGCAATGTAACATTTCCATGAACCCTATTGAACCTCGTTTTTTGGAAGAACGTACTTTTGACGTTTTCTATCAAAACAGCGAGCGGAGGGCAATTGGAACGGCAATTCATGAAATGATTCACTTTGTATGGTTTTATGTATGGAACCGGACATTTTGCGACAGCTATGAGGAGTATGAGAGTCCGTCCATGAAATGGATCTTAAGCGAAATGGTGGTAGAATCGGTCATGAAAGACCCAAGGCTTAGTTCGATCAATCCTTATTTTCCCCGGGAAGAGGGAGGATGCATTTATCCATATTTCTTTGATATGAAAGCGGACGGTAAGCTGATTCTGGAGACGCTGGATGAAATGTATCATAACCAAGGTATCGTTGATTTTATGAAAAACAGTTATGCATATTGCATCCAGCATGAACAGGAGATCAGAGAACATATAAAGCGGTCGGAACAGTAAATGGAGAATCCTTATTTTTCTAAATGGAGCAATAAGTCGTCCAGCAGATCCCCAAAATATTCGGCTGTAGGACGCTCGTTTTTTTCTTTCATATCGATCAGATTTATCAGATCATCGTCTGACAGGCAAAGGATCAGTTTACCGTGTTCCCTTAAAGAACCTTTCAGGGCCGTAACGGCATTTGCATCGGGGCCGTTGCGGGATATGAGGATTGCGACCTGTCGTAATGCTTTTTCATACAGGTATTTTTCTGTTGTATAGATTTCTTTTTGCGTGATCTTACCGGCATAATTTTTAAATTCAAAAATAAGATATTTCGTTTTATAAAAATCCGTGAGCATATGAAAGAAATCATGGTCGGCGTCTGGGTTGATCTTGCAGTACAGATCGAAGCGGTATAAGTCGGCATTGGATTTTTCCTGTACTTTCCACAAGGATAAATAATCCCCCAAAACATGTTTCAAAATTTCAGTACAGATATGTTCATATTTTCCGGCATCCTCTTTTTCTGGCCTGATCTGCATCAGTTCTTTTTTAAGTTCTTTTCCGATGTCTTTTTGCGGAGGTTCTCCCATACCATGGTCGGCGTCCGGTTCATATAGAGGAGGCTGTGCCGGCCCTTCTGTTTCCGGATACGGCTTGGGAATGGCGGGGAATTTGGGTTTTTGAAGCGGAATGCTGCTGACGGAGTAGTTAAGTAAGGCGACAAAATCATTTTTAATATCAGGATATTCTTCAAAAAGCCATAATATATTTTTCACATCCCAAATGAATATGCCGAAACGCTTTTCACAGTCTTCTTTTACCGCTTCGCTTACGATATTGCCTACGGCTAAAACAATAGCTTTTTCCTCAGGAAGTCTTTTTTTTAAGGTATTGCAGGCGCGGGTCACTTTGAGGGCGATATCTAAATTATAATTATAAAATTTCAGATCTATGAATACTTGAGTATTGTAATAGGTGCATACGAAATCCGTAGGAGGCATTTCGGCCGTAGGAGCATAGTATTCCCGGTCAGTTTCTTTCCAATAGCCGCCGCCGGATTTTTTTGCTAAGTATTCTGCAAATATTTTTTCAAAGATAATAAAATAAATAGGGCAATCGCTTAAAAATAGGACTCATCTCCAGCTATGCCTGTTATTGTCTCGGCTATTAAAAATCGAAATTACAATCATACCAAATGGCTTTTTTTATCAAGAACTATCCTCTTGATAATTTTAATTTATAACTGCCCTGGTAATCATATAGCTACTTTGCTGGTATAATCTCAAATACCAGTTTTTTAAAAAACTGAATGTCCGTCATAAAGTCGATCATTTTCTGTTTTGTGGTTTTCTTTTTCATGGCAGGATCCAGTTTTGTAAAATTGAAAGCTATTTTCCTCAGCAATGCCAGATTTGATATTGCATTTCCGCTGTTTGCCGTCGATGCGTCTTCCTGAAAATGGATATCCAGAACCCAATGCAGGCTGTTTTCTATTTCCCAGTGTCCCTTTGCCAGTTCCATATATTTTTCCGCCGCTGTTTCCACATCCAGCAGATGATAATGCACTTCCCTTGTCGCTGCTTCTCCTATTGTCCTTGTAAGGCGTGCCATGCCAATGCATTTCACATGTTCCCACCTGGCACCCAGCATCCGTTTTATTTCTTCCGTGTCTGCAAACGTATAATATTCCCGTCCTTCAATGCGTCCATGGTCTTTCGCCGTTTCTGTATATGAACTGAGCTTTTGAAAGTCCTCCTTATTTTTTTCCTCCAAATCCCTGAAAAATAAGTCCACATCCTCAAATGCAGCGCGCTGGTTTTTCTTAAGCTGCAGGCAGAAATGTCCTCCTTTGTCAATGATTTTGTCCATTATGTCTTTCTGCGTGCCTATGGCATCAATGGTAACCGTGCAGTCCGTGATATCTATGAGGTCAAGCAGCTTTGGGATTTCTGGTATCTCATTTGTTTTTTCGCCAACTTCCTTCTGACCGATGGATATTCCACATCCGCACATGAATGCAGAAAGGACATAGGGGATGTTCCCGTTCTCCGCTTTTTTTGCTGCCGCCCTTACTGCCTTGCCGTCTATCGCTATGTGCTGTCCTGTTTTTGCCAGTGCAAGATTCTTTGTCCATTCTACGAACAGCGCCATGAATTTTTCTATGTCAATCACCCTGAAAACATCCGAAAACACATCATGTGAAGGGACACCTTTTGACAGTCCGAATTCCTCAGAGAGTTCGGCTTCTCTTTTTTTCAGATAATAACTCATATTTGTGAAGTCACTGAAACCAGCCAGCACTCCGTAGAGCGCCAGAAGAAGGATATCGATCAGGGGATAAATTTTTCCCCTGTTATCCCTTGGGTCTTCCAGATTTTCAAAAATTTCAATAAACGTCTTTTCGTCTTTCACAACAGATACAGCTCCTTTTGCCTGATAGTTTTAACATCTTCTGTTATACACTGTAGGCAATAGAAAAGCCAGACTTATTTTAATAATTATTAAGCGATTGCCCTATAAAATAAAAAATATCTATTGACATATTCAGGTGATTGTGATACGATTCATTCAATTTAATAATTTAAACCGTTGAAGCGGAGATAACGGCAATGATGCCTTTACAGAGAGCCTGAGGTGCTGAGAATCAGGTGGGAAACAAGTTGTCAAATGGACCGCTGAGGGCGCAGTCAAATGGGAATTTCCCAAAGTATTCTGCGACGTTGCAGGCAGACGTCATTTGCCGGGGGTATGTTGGTATCCTGCTAAGTGCATAGGGCTTTCCCTATGAATTCAAGGTGGCACCGCGGAGAGTGTTTGTACGATTCGTCCTTGACAGATAGTATCGTTCTGTCAAGGGCTTTTTTATATGCAGCCCCATACAGGGGAAATTTTTGAAACTCCTTTGACAGAAAGAATGCAAAGGAGTTTTTCTTTTATGTGAGGAGGGAGAGAAATGGAGGTTTTACCAAGTCTTGGTGAGGTCAGGGAAATTGCAGCTTTGGGAAAATATGATATATTGCCCCTGAGTTGTGAGATTTTATCGGATTTCACTACACCAATTGAAACAATGAGGGTATTACAAAATGTTTCCCAACACTGTTATATGCTGGAATCTGCCGTGGCGGATGATAAATGGGGGAGATATACGTTTCTCGGTTATGATCCGAAAATGGAGATCACTTGTATCGGCGGTGAAATAAAGTCAGGCGGCGTTAAGGAAAGGACGGAGCGGCCGTCCGACTATATCCGGAAGATTCTGGCCGAATACAAAAGCCCCCGCTTTGCCTGTCTTCCGCCCTTTACGGGAGGGCTTGTGGGATATTTTTCTTATGATTATCTTGGTTACAGCGAGCCTGCAGTGCGCTGCGATGTTGCGGATACGGAGGCTTTTAAGGATCTCGACTTAATGCTTTTTGACAAAGTGATCGCTTTCGACCATGTCCGTCAAAAGATCATTTTAATCGTTAATATGACGCTGAAGGATGGAGAGCCGGGATATAACAGGGCGGTGACGGAACTCAGGCGGCTTGCGGCCTTGCTTCGAAACGGTACAAAGAAAAACGGACCGGGAGGGAAGTTGCTGGGAGAAGTAACGCCGTTATTCGGTAAAGAGCAGTTTTGCGAAATGGTAGAAAAGGCAAAGCATTATATCCGTCAAGGGGATATTTTTCAGATCGTGCTTTCCAACCGTTTGTCAGCTCCTTTTGAAGGCAGTCTTTTTCAGACTTACCGTATGCTCCGGACTATCAATCCGTCTCCTTATATGTTCTATTTTTCCGGTACGGATATGGAAGTTGCCGGAGCGTCGCCGGAAACTCTTGTAAAATTGGAGGACGGGATACTCCATACGTTCCCGCTTGCCGGTACCAGGCCAAGAGGAAAGACCGATGAGGAAGACCGGGCGTTGGAAAGGGAACTGCTTGCCGACGAAAAAGAACTTGCGGAACATAATATGCTGGTGGATCTTGGGCGGAATGACCTTGGAAAGATCAGCAAGTTTGGTACCGTGCAGGTGGAAAAGCTGCATTCCATAGAACGCTTTTCCCACGTCATGCATATCGGTTCCACCGTTCGGGGAAAGATCAGGGATGATTATGACGCCTTAGACGCCATTGAGGCGGTGCTTCCTGCCGGCACACTTTCCGGCGCTCCGAAGATCCGGGCCTGTCAGCTTATCGGAGAGCTTGAAAATAATAAGCGGGGTATTTACGGCGGCGCTATCGGTTATATAGATTTTACAGGCAATATGGATACTTGCATTGCGATCCGCATTGTCTATAAGAAAAACGGAAAAGTATTTGTGAGAAGCGGAGCCGGAATCGTTGCGGATTCCGATCCTGAAAAGGAATTTGAAGAATGCCTGAATAAAGCGAAAGCTTCTCTCAACGCGTTGGAACTGGCGCAGGGGGATATAAGCGTGTAACGATTTTTTAAGCTGTCAAAGTACGCCGGCTAAGAAAATCCAAGTTACACAAACTGCTAAAGCAGTGTGAAGAATGCCAAATGAGATTGCTCACTTTGAGTATGCATTCTTCTTACGCATTGTTTGCGCCATTTATGGCACTGACGCCCTGAGCGGCATGATGGGAAAGTTGAAAGAAATATACTTTCAACCTCCCTGATCTGATTGTCCGCAGAAGCGGACAGATGGGAGCAAATATGATTTTATTGATAGATAATTACGACAGTTTTTCCTATAACCTTTATCAGATGGTCGGCGAGATCGATCCTCACATCCGAGTGATCCGGAACGACGAAATGACAGTGGAAGAAATGGAAGGATCAAATCCCGGGCGTATCATTCTTTCGCCCGGGCCCGGCAGGCCGGAAAATGCAGGCCCAATCATCGACGTCGTAAAGACGCTCGGTAAGAAGATCCCAATCTTAGGCGTCTGCCTTGGCCATCAGGCAATCTGCGCGGCATTCGGGGCTGCCGTTACTTATGCCAAGGAATTGATGCACGGAAAGCAGTCGGAAGTGCAATTTAGTAGGGAATGCCCGCTTTTCAAAGGCTGCCCTGATATTGCGCTGGTTGCCAGATACCATTCCCTTGCGGTCGATCCGGATACCGTTCCCGAAGAACTAAAGGTAACGGCAGTCACAAAAAAGGGAGAAATTATGGCGGTACAACATAAAGAATATCCTATTTACGGCCTGCAGTTTCATCCTGAATCTATTATGACGCCGGACGGAAAAACAATGTTACGGAATTTTATAAAGGAGATATGAACTATGATCAAAGAAGCCATTGTAAAAATTGTAAATAAAGAAGATCTGACTTATGATGAGGCATATACGGTTATGAACGAAATCATGAGCGGGGAAACCACGCCTACGCAGAACGCGGCTTTTCTTGCGGCTCTTTCAACCAAAAGCGCCAGAGCGGAAACGACGGACGAGATCGCAGGATGCGCAGCCGCTATGAGGGCCCATGCCATTAAGGTAGAAACGGATATGGATCTGTTTGAAATCGTCGGGACAGGAGGCGATAATGCCCACAGTTTCAATATTTCCACTACTTCTGCGCTTGTTGCGGCAGCAGGCGGGATGAAGGTGGCGAAGCATGGAAACCGGGCCGCCTCGTCCCGGTGCGGAACGGCGGACTGCCTTGAAGCGCTGGGAGTGAATATTCAACAAAGCCCTGCCAAATGTATCGAACTTTTGCGGGAAACCAGTATGTGTTTTTTCTTTGCCCAAAAGTATCACACTTCAATGAAATATGTGGGCAGTATTCGCAAAGAGCTTGGTTTTCGCACCGTATTTAATATTCTCGGGCCTCTGACCAATCCGGGTACGCCGTCTATGCAGCTTCTCGGCGTCTATGACGATTATCTTGTGGAACCGTTGGCTCAGGTGCTGATCGATCTGGGAATCAGGCGCGGCATGGTAGTTTACGGTCAGGATAAGCTGGATGAAATCTCCATGAGCGCGCCCACGACTGTCTGTGAAATCCGCGACGGTTGGTTTAAATCTTCGGTTATCACGCCCGAGGACTTTGGGTTTACACGTTGTACAAAGGAGGATCTGAGGGGCGGAACTCCGGAGGAAAATGCAGAGATCACGCTTGGCATCCTGAACGGCGAAAAAGGACATAAGAGGAATGCAGTTTTATTGAATGCAGGCGCAGCTCTTTACATCGGCGGCAAGGCGGAGAGCATGAGGGACGGCGTTGGCCTTGCAGCAGAGATCATCGATTCCGGTAAGGCGCTTGCAACGCTGAATAAGCTTATTGAAATCAGTAATAGGACGGAGGCGGAAGGATGACGATTTTGGAACAGCTTGCGGAATATGCCAAAGAGCGTACCGGGCAGGCCAAAAAAGAACAATCTTTACATGAAATCAGACAGCGGGCAATGTCCCTTCCCAAAGGCGGTTTTTCTTTTGAAAACGCGCTGAAAAAACCGGAACTTTCTTTTATTTGTGAATGTAAAAAGGCGTCGCCGTCCAAAGGAGTGATTTCACCGGATTTTCCCTATCTGCAGATTGCCAAAGATTATGAGAAAGCGGGGGCGGATTGTATTTCGGTACTGACCGAACCGAAATGGTTTCTTGGCAGCGACGCATTTTTGAGGGAAATTGCTAATGCGGTCAGTATCCCTTGCATCCGTAAAGATTTTACCGTAGATGAATATATGATCTATGAAGCGAAGATCCTTGGGGCATCGGCAGTACTTCTGATCTGTTCTATTCTTAGTGAGGCGCAGATCAAAGAATATCTTGCTGTCTGTGATGAACTTGGCTTATCGGCGCTTGTGGAAACGCATGACGAAGCGGAAGTAGGGACAGCGGTGCGGGCAGGCGCGCGGATCATCGGTGTCAATAACCGCAATTTAAGGGATTTTACGGTGGACACTGCTAACAGCCGCAGACTGAAGGAGCAGATTCCCGACGGCGTACTGTTTGTTTCGGAAAGCGGGATAGAATGTTATGAGGATGTTGAGAACGTTCGCCAAGCCGGCGCCGACGCCGTACTGATCGGCGAAGCCCTGATGCGGGCCTCCGATAAGAAGGCAAAGTTGGAGGAATTGAAAGGGAAACGCGCAAAGGGGGAAATGTGTAAAGATTTTCTAAGCTGTCATAGTACGCCGGCTAAGAAAATCTAAGTTACACATACTGCTAAAGCAGTTTGCGCCGTTTATGGAACAGACACCTTAGGCGGCATGTTTGAAAGGTTGAAAGAAATACACTTTGAACTTCTTTGGTTTGAATGTCCGCAAAAACGGACAGATGGGAGCAAATATGACGAAAGTGAAGCTATGCGGCTTGACCCGTTTTTGCGAGATAGAGACCGTAAATAAATTGAAGCCCGAATATATCGGTTTTGTATTTTCTCAAAAGAGCAGACGTTATGTAACGGAGGAAAAAGCGGCGGAACTGAAAGCTATGTTGGATTCTACAATCAAGGCAGTGGGAGTGTTTGTAAACGAAGAACCGGAGGCAGTGGCACGGCTGTTAAATTCCGGTGTTATCGATATGGCACAGATCCACGGTACGGAGGGAGAGGATTATGTGAAAGGGTTACGGGCCCTTACGGATAAACCGATCATAAAGGCATTTCGTATCGGGAAGGAAGAGGATATCCGTTTGGCGGAAAAAAGCGGTGCGGATTATGTTCTTCTTGACTCCGGCGCCGGTACGGGAAGGGTATTTGACTGGAAACTGATCCGGAATATGGAACGGCCGTATTTTCTTGCCGGCGGACTCGAAACCGGCAATGTGGAAACTGCGGTGAAGCGGTTAAAGCCTTATGCGGTAGACGTCAGTTCCGGAATTGAAACGGGAGGGGTGAAAGATAGGATAAAAATGGCGGCTTTTGTAGCCGCTGTCAGATGTGCAGAACGCATGGACATATGACGTTATGTATCCTATTTATGTGGATGTCGCCTTGTGGGGTTCCATGGACGTAGGTATTTATAATTAATTATACCGTGGATACGATTGTAGACAAGATCAGAACGATCGCGATCGTTGTTACTTTGATTATGCTTGTGATCAGCGGCGGCCTGATGGTACTGTATTGCAATTATGAGTTTAAGGCCATTAATGAGATCGTTAAGATCTGCGACGCTATGGGGATGGGCGATTTTACAGCTAATATCCGCAAGAAGCTTTTAAACAGGGGAGACGAAGTAGGAAATTTTCGAATATCAGTCAGCGTCAGTGGCTGCGGCACAGGAGGCGCAGCTAGGCGCGGAGAAATTGAATGTCGTGGTTACGCAAACGTCAAAGATCGAACAAAAGGTGTCGGATACTTTTACACAGATTCAGGAACTGTCGAAGATGTCCAATACCATTCAGAATGTAGTACAGTTGATTTCCGAGATTGCGGTGCAGACGAATCTTTTAGCGTTGAATGCGTCTATTGAGGCGGCAAGAGCCGGAGAACAGGGAAGAGGCTTTGCGGTAGTAGCGGGAGAAGTAGGAACGCTGGCGGAAGAATACAGAAAGGCGACCGGAGAGATCACGAAGATCATTATGGATATCTAGAATTGCATCGACGGATGTCTCTTATACAAAAAGGGGGGTATATCAGAAGACTCTGATATACCCCTAAAGTTTTCAAAAATTAACTTGAAAGTGAATAATATAGTAAGGGATTAACCGAAATATCTCTTTAATAACCCTTCAAATGCCTTGCCGTGTCTTGCCTCGTCACGGGCCATCTCATGAACGGTATCATGGATCGCGTCAAGGTTAGCGGCTTTCGCACGTTTTGCAAGATCAAACTTACCTGCCGTAGCGCCGTTTTCAGCTTCTACACGCATTTCCAGATTTTTCTTTGTGGAATCGGTAACAACTTCGCCGAGAAGCTCTGCAAATTTTGCAGCGTGTTCAGCCTCTTCGTAAGCAGCTTTTTCCCAGTATAAGCCGATTTCCGGATAACCTTCTCTATGAGCTACCCTTGCCATCGCAAGATACATACCTACTTCGGTACATTCTCCGTTAAAGTTTGCCCTTAAATCTGCCATAATATCTTCACTTACACCCTGAGCAACTCCTACGACATGCTCTGCAGCCCAAGTCTTATCTGCGCCCTGAGCGGTAAATTTAGAAGCCGGGGCATTACACTGCGGGCATTTCTCCGGTGCGGAATCTCCTTCGTGAACATAACCACATACCTGACATACAAATTTCATATTACATTCTCCTTTTCTTATAAAAAAATTAGATAAGCCAAAGGCTATCTTTTTAGAACTTCCCACTGCCAATTGTTGATAAAAGCTTTGCCTTAACCGGTTCGCCGGTTTTGAAGGTCTGCGGACAAACGTGTCTTTTGGCAAATCAGACCAAGACGTTTAAGATAAATTGTCTTGGCAGCAGTTGCCGCAGATACCGTAAAAATAAGTAACGTGACCGGTAATCTTACCGTCAAAATTCATGCCGGCAATATCAACAATATCGTCAATATTGTCCATGACCAAGTCAACTACACTACCGCATTCTGTACATACAAAATGATAATGGGGAGAAATATCAGCGTCAAAATGGTCTACGCCGTCGCCCACACGCAGACGCTGTATTTCACCTATATCGGCTAACAAAGTCAAATTACGATATACAGTACCGAGACTGATGTTCGGATACTGCTGCCGCACATTTGTATATACGATGTCAGCAGTAGGATGATCCTTACGGGTTTTTAGAAAATCCATAATAACCTCGCGCTGTCTGCTATATTTCAGTGCCATTTTTTCTCCTTTACAAACTAGTAATGGTTACTGATTTGAGTATAGCAAAAAATTTAAATATGTCAATACAAATTTTTAAAATTTTACCCAATACAAATTAAAATATACTTATATTCCTGAAAAACTTTCATAGAAATGCATTTTTAATAAAGTTTTTATAAGAAAATTTTCTTATTTTTAGAAACGCTTTTTGTATCTATGATATAATAAACGCAAGACTATCCTGCGCGGACGTATTGACGGATCGTATGCCCGCTGAAACAGGCAGATGGGAGTTAACGAAGGGATATGAAATTCAGAACAAGATTACAGATTACTTTTGCAACGATTATTATTCTGCCGCTTGTACTGACCGCGCTTGCCTTTTTGTGTATCGGGGGTTATCTGCTTTATCCGAAAGAAAAACTGGGGATTACGGAAATAGACTACTCCATGCTGTCCGGCAATATTCAATCTTATGGAAAGATAACGGAGGATCTTTATCTGCGGCTGAAAGCGGAGATTGACAAAGATCCCGTAAAAGCGGAGGACATTACTTTTTTGGAGGATGTAAATGACGCCATAGCCAAAAAGTTTTCCTATATCATTGTCCGTAAGGAAGGCCAAATGTATTATGCCGGAGACGAAACAGCGGAAATTATATTTGAAAGGCTGCCTTTGTACGGGAGCAGCAGAAGCGAAGCGGATAAGATCTATTATTTTAACGATGTGCAAAGACTGGTAAAACAGATAGACTTCCCTTTTTCAGACGGAACGGAAGGAAGCCTTTTTGTCGTAACACATATCCGGAACATTATTTCCAAAACGCTGCTGATCGATATGCTGATCGCGATCATAGTAATATTGGTATTTACGAGCATTCTGCTTACAAGATGGATCCACAGGGGCGTTTTTCTCCCGGTAAACGAATTGAATCTTGCCATGCAGAATATAGCCGAAGGCAATCTGGAATACCGGCTGTTGGATGATAACAAAGGAGAGATCGGGGAACTGTACCGTAATTACGAAGAAATGCGTTTGCGGTTAAAGGAATCGACAGAGGAAAATTTTCAGCAGGAGAAACAGAACAGGGAATTGGTCAGCAATATATCGCATGACCTGAAGACGCCTATTACCGCCATCAAAGGATATGTGGAAGGAATCATGGACGGAGTGGCGGATACACCGGAAAAAATGGATAAATATATAAAAACGATCTATAACAAAGCGAACGACATGGATCGGCTGATCAATGAACTTACCATTTATTCAGGGATCAACTCCAACCGGATTCCCTATCATTTCCACCGTATCAACGTGACGGATTACTTTAACGACTGTATTGAAGAAGTGGGACTGGATCTGGAATCCAAAAATATAGAATTAAATTATTCCAACCTTGCAAGTTCAGATACGTTCGTTATTGCAGATCCGGAGCAGATGAAGCGGGTGATCAACAATATTATAGGAAACAGCGTGAAATATCTGGATAAAGTACACGGCATTATCGATATCCGCATTTTGGACGAGATCGACTCTATCAGAGTAGAAATAGAAGATAACGGAAAAGGGATCTCTGCAAAAGACCTGCCGAATATTTTTGAACGTTTTTACCGTACGGACTCTTCCAGAAATTCTTCTCAGGGCGGCAGCGGGATAGGGCTGTCTATCGTAAAGAAGATCGTGGAAGACCATGGCGGTTATATTTGGGCGACGAGCAAAGAAGGAGAAGGTACCTGTATGCATTTTGTGCTGCGGAAATATATTATGGAGCAACATTAGAGCGTGTCTGAACATCTAACGGAAAGGAGTTTAAATTTAACAATGAGTAAAATACTGATCATCGAGGATGAAGAGGCGATTGCGGATCTGGAGAAGGACTATCTGGAGCTGAGCGATTTTGAGGTGACCATTGAAAATACCGGAGATGTGGGACTGTCTACGGCGCTGAGGGAGGAATTTGATCTGATCATACTGGATCTGATGCTGCCGGGGATGGACGGTTTTGAGGTCTGTAAAAAAATCCGGGAAGAAAAAAACGTGCCGATATTGATGGTCTCGGCTAAAAAAGACGATATTGATAAGATCCGGGGACTTGGGCTTGGGGCTGATGATTATATGACGAAGCCTTTCAGTCCCAGCGAGCTTGTGGCAAGAGTGAAAGCGCATATGGCAAGGTATGACCGTCTGGTAGGAACGAACCAGAAGAATAACGATATCGTGGAAATCCGGGGCATCCGCATAGATAAAACGGCCAGACGCGTTTATATAGACGGAGAAGAAAAAGGATTTACGACAAAAGAATTTGACCTGCTCACTTTTCTCGCGGAAAATCCGAATCATGTTTACACAAAGGAGGAATTGTTCCGGGAAATTTGGGATATGGATTCCATAGGAGATATTGCGACGGTGACGGTCCATATTAAAAAGATCCGTGAAAAGATCGAGTTTGATACGGCGAAGCCCCAATATATAGAAACAATATGGGGAGTCGGTTATCGGTTTAAAGTATAAATATATAAAAGAAAGACGCTGTGTTATATAAATTAACACGGCGTTTTTTAGTTCCCGCTTAGCTATAATTTATCTCCCGTTAAAGCGGAATTATGGGAGTTAATATGGAATAAAGGGCAATATATAAAAAATGCACAATAATTAATGGGAAAATTATAAATGCCAACTAATATTTATATACTATTTTCTAAAGAAATATGGATGTTATCGGTAAAATGACTAAGATATAATGTTTTTATAAACAAATTATGAACGGGATAACGATATACGGAGCTCCTGTGAACAGAGAAGGAAAGGAGAAGATATGGCCAAAGAGAAAAAGAACGTAACCCCAAAAAAGAGGCGTTGGAATAAGGATGACACGGAACTGACCCTGCTGGCGCTGCCGACTACTATCTGGTATTTTCTATTCTGCTTCATGCCTATGTTCGGTATCGTGATCGCCTTTAAAAAATTTAAGATCAACGGCGGATTTTTGAAGAGTTTCCTGACCAGCGAATGGGTGGGATTTGATAATTTTAAATTCTTGTTTTCCACAAAGGATATTTGGATGATCATCAAAAATACGTTGGCGTACAATATCGTATTTATTATTTTAGGCATTGTGGTGCCGGTAGCGGCTGCAATTGCGATCGGACAGCTTCATTCCAAAAAGCTGACGAAAGTTTATCAGACGGCGATGTTTATGCCCTATTTCCTGTCATGGGTAGTAGTAACCGCACTGGTCTGGGCATTCTTAAGTTATGATAAAGGTCTTGTCAATAACCTGTTAGAAACCCTCGGAATGGAAAGACAGCAGTGGTATATGAAACCGGAAATGTGGCCGCCCTTTTTGGTATTTATGAATTTGTGGAAAGGAGTCGGCTATGGGATGGTTGTATATTTGGCAACTATTACAGGAATCGATAAAAGTTACTATGAAGCGGCGGGGATCGACGGCGCTACAATATGGCAGCAGATCCGTTATATCACCTTGCCCTTGATGAAGACGGTTATCATTTTAATGTTCATTATGAACGTGGGACGTATTTTCTATTCCGATTTCGGTCTGTTCTATCAGGTACCCAGAGATTCTAATTCTCTGTATGACGTAGTGTACACCTTGGACGTCTATGTATATAAACAATTGAAAACATCTACTACGGGTATGTCGGCAGCAGCGGCGTTCATCCAGTCCGTTGCAGGATGTGTTACGATCCTGACGGCAAATGCAATTGTCAGAAAAGTTGATAAAGAAAGCGCCATGATTTAGCGGATGAGTTTGTGCCGCAGAGCGGCATGATAGGAAGTGCGAAGGAAATCACTAAGCGCGGAAATGGAGCAAAATATGGGTAATGCAAAACAAATACGGAAAGAGAAGAAAAATGAAATAACCGGATTTGACCGTTTTAACCGGATCTCCAAGCCAGCAAACATTGTTTTGAATTTCATCTTTATAGTAATGGCGTTAGCCTGTGTCATACCGGTTCTTTTGGTGGTTGCGATTTCGTTTTCGGCGGAGGCGTCGATTACGGAATACGGATATCATTTTATACCGAAGGTTTTTTCACTGGAAGGTTATACTTTTTTGGTTTCCCAAGGGAAGATGATTCTCCGGGCGTTGGGCGTATCGGTCTTTGTAACGGTTGTGGGAACGGCGCTTGGCGTCATGCTGACGACCTTGATGGGATATGTGCTTTCGCGTCCGGGTTATAAGCTGAACGGCTTTTTGACGATGGTAGTATTTATTCCCATGGTATTTAACGGCGGTCTGGTATCTACTTATTATGTCGTCAGCCAGCTTTTGGGATTAAAGAACTCGTTTTGGGCCTTGATACTGCCGTTGTGCGTGTCTTCTTTCAATGTGGTGATCTGCCGGACCTTTTTTAAGACAACGGTTCCGGAATCGCTGATTGAATCTGCGAAAATGGATGGCGCCAGCCAGTTTACCATTTTTGCAAGGATCGTGCTGCCGATTTCACAGCCGGTATTGGCGACTATCGGATTGTTCCTCTGTTTTTCCTACTGGAATGACTGGTATCAGTCCATGCTTTATATAGAGGATTCAAAACTCTTTTCCCTGCAGGCTCTGCTGAACACGATTCTGACTAATATACAAATGTTGGCGAAAAACGCAGCGACAATGGGACTTGGCGCAGCGGAAATGCTGGCCCAGATGCCGCAGGAGGCGGCGCGTATGGCGATCGTGGTGATCATTGTTGCGCCGATTGCATGTGCGTATCCGTTTTTCCAAAAATATTTTATATCAGGCCTTACATTGGGAGCGGTTAAAGGATAGCGAACGAAGCGCGGGCAGATGGGAGTTAGCATGAAATCAGACTGCCGTGTAACATACGGCGGAAGATATCATATAAAGTGGCTGTCAACCGGCCATGATAATTAAAAAGGAGGATGTGTATGAAAAAGAAAAGTTTAAACAAGTTACTTGCATTGGGAATGACCATCGTGATGGCAGTCGGGTCCTTGACAGGCTGCAGCGATTCAAAGAGCAGTGCGTCTAAGCCGGCAAAGGATACGGAAAAGCAATCTGCGGATGCCGGAAATACAGATACGGGGACAGAGGATTCCAAAAAGGATTCGGGGGAAGTTCCGACTCTTATTTGGTGGACGGTAGGAGGAACGCCGGCTGATGACTTTGAAGAAGCGATTGCCAAAATCAGTGATTACAGTGAAGAAAAAATCGGTGTAAGGATTGATGTGAAGATCGCGGGTTGGAATGACTATGATACAAAAATGAATACCATCGTCAACGCCGGAGAATATTTTGATATCATGTTTACGAACAATACCAATTATAGCAAGTTTGTAAATCTGGATGCATTTGAAAATATCAGCGATATGGTACAGAACGTGACGCCGGAATTATACGGTTTTATTCCGGATAAACTGTGGAGCGGCGTGAAGATCCATGGAAATGTATATGCGGTGCCGACCTACAAAGATTCGTCTCTGACACAGTTCTATTATTTAGACGATCAGTATGTGCAGAAATACGGGATCGATATGGGCAGCCTGCAGGATTTGCAGTCTCTTGATCCGATCGTGCGCACAATCAAAGAAGGAGAAGGAAAATCATTTTACCCGCTTATGCTGAATCAGGGTACGCTTTGGAACGGTTTCTTTAATGAGTATGACGGATTAGCAAGCGGTATTCAGGCAATCGGCGTGAAGATCGACGATGCGGACCGTAAGGTAGTGTGTACGCTGGAGCAGGAAGATATTCTGGCCGGATTGGAACTGCTGCATTCATGGTATGCAGACGGCATCATCAATCCGGATGCAAACGTTGTGGCGGAAGAAAGCAAAGGCAACGCTTTTGGTAACGCGCAGGGATGGCCCAGTGCGGTAGTACAGTGGCAGACATTACAGGGCGTTGAGAAGTATGACGCCGTAAAAGTATTCGGGCCTTTATACACGACGGAAACGATTCAGGGTTCTATGAATGCGATCTCTGTTAACTCTAAATATAAGGAAGAGGCATTGAAAGTGCTGCAACTGATCAATACGGATCAGAAATTCCGTGATATGTGTGCCTATGGCGTGGAAGGCGACCATTTTGAATATTTGGAAGACGGCAGCGTAAAACGGTTGAGAGACGACTGGACATGGCCGGCATATACACAGGGAACATTCTTTACTATGAGCAATCAGGAAGGCTCCGATCCGAATCAGTGGGATGAGGTAAAGAAGCAGAACGAAGAAGCTGCAGCATCCACATGTCTTGGATTTGCGCTTGATGTTACAAATATCCAAAACGAAGTGTCAAATGTCAATACCGTGTGGGATAAATACAAATTTGATATGCTGACAGGAGCCTCCGATCCGGCGACCGCCGTACCGAAATGTATTGAGGATCTGAAAGCGGCAGGGCTTGATACGATCATAGCGGAAGCACAGAAGCAGATCGATGCGTTTTTCAAATAAGAAGGACACTACGGCTTAGTCCGCTGAAAGCGTTGGCGGTATGCCGTAAGGCGCACCCGAACCCCGGACAGAAATGCCGTCTGGGGTTTTTGGGGAGCTATGCGAACGGATCACAGACCTTGTAACCCCTTATGAAAGCAGATATAATAATCCTTATATCAGGTAAAAATAGGACACTGATCTGAGCGTCCGCAAAAGCGGACAGATGGGAGCCAAGATGAGTAAATATCAGTCTGTTTTTTGGGGATACAGGATATACAGAATAAAATTTTTAAAGACCGTGGGCTTTGGGGCGCTTATAAGTATCGTTGTTTTTTCCGGCGTGATTGCGTTTCTGATGAATACATGGATGAACGACCTGTGGCAGAAGACGCAGGATCTGTTTATGGAAAAGGAAAAGATATTGGGAGATATCCGCCTGCGGACATTGGATTATACCAATGAAATGTATGAAGATATCAGGCTGATGGAAGATACGGCGGCGCTTTTTGACGCCCATGATGCTGAGGAATATATGCAGATACGCAGGAACAACAGCCTTAACAGTACTGCGCAGATCGGATATCTTCCGGCAAATATCAAGAAAAAGCTTTTGGACCGCAAAAATCAGATCATAGGAGTAACGCTGGATTCGGATAGCGGTACGAAAGCCCTTTGGCAGGAATTTGGCAATATCAGGATTGCATATGGGATAGAGGATTCTAAAAGAGTGATGAAATTACGCGGCGGCGATATGATGGTGGCGTCCTGTCCGGTCCGTAATCCCGATCATATGGAACAGACTTTGGGCAGAATGCATTTTTGGGTAAGCAGCTACGATATTTACGGAGGGCATTCGATTCCTGCGGAGTGGATGCTTTTGGATGAAGAGGGAAATATCCTGCTGGACAACGGCTTGACAAAACGGTATGGCCGATGGGACATGAAACTCACCAAAAAAGACAGACCGGCAGGCTGGACTTTTACAGATAACAGAATGCCGGTATTTTTTATCAGGCACGTTTCAGAGGAAAACGGATATTCTTTTTTGGTGATGAAGGATATTTGGACGGCTCTATCAGACAATCGTTATGTAGTTGTTGTAATCATCGCAGCTTTTGTGCTGGTGACTTTGGGCGTTTTAGCCTGTTATTATGCGGGCATCCGGTCAGACGCCGCATTTTTGGCCATGATCATGGAGATGCTCTCGGCTATGGAGCACGGTAATTTTAATCGGATGCAGGAATTGATATTGCCTGCAAGACATAGGGAAAATGAATACAATATCATTGCAAAAGCGTTGAAAGACGTTGGGATGAAACTGAAAGGGCATATTGAAACAGAGTATATTCTGAAGTTAAAAGAGCAGGAAGTTCAGATGCGTGCCTTGCAGCATCAGATCAATCCTCATTTTTTGTACAATTCATTAGAGATGCTCCAGTCAAAAGCACTGGTTCATGGAGACAGGGACATGGCGGACGCGATCTCCATGCTGGGGTCGCTGTATCGGATAAGAGTTCGAAAGTCAGATTCCATTACTTTAAGAGAAGAATTTAATTCTTTGGAAATGTACCTTAAGATCATGGCTCTTCGGTTTGGCGATTGCTTCGTATACCGGATAGAGATGGAGGACAAAATCGGCGGGATCCCTACGGTCAATTTTTGGATGCAGCCGTTAGCGGAAAACTTTTTTGCACATGGATTCCATCAGGAAAATGAATATAATCTGCTGATTGTGAGCGGTTATGCAAGGGATGACGGCGCCGAGATCCTGATCAGCGATAACGGAAACGGCGCGGAGGCGTCGAGACTTCAGGATATCCGTCGCAGCATGACGGAAGGGAATGATGAGGTAGAAGGCGATATCGGGCTGCGAAACGTATATATGCGGCTGAATTATTTCTATGGCAGCGGATTTAAGATGGATGTGGATAACAATGCGGAAGGCGGATTCCGTGTTTCCATTTTTCTTCCCAGAAAGGACGGAAGTATCGGCTCCGGAAAGGATGAGAGATGTACACACTGATGATTGTGGATGATGAATCGGCTATTTTGGAAGGAATCAGCAGATTTTTAGATTGGAAGGCGTTAGGATTTGACCAGATTTGGACGGCGAAGAGCAGTTTTGAGGTGGTTTCCCATGTGGTAGATTGGAAACCGGATATTTGCCTGATGGATGTGTGCATTGGCAATGAATATGGATATGAGCTGATCAACCGGCTTAGCGAGATGGGAGTGAGGTCAAACTATATCATGATGAGCGGTTATGATGAGTTTACTTATGCCTGCGAGGCGCTTCGCTGCGGCGCCCTCGATTATCTGTTAAAGCCCATCGACGGAGGAAAGTTACTGCGGAGAGTTAAGCAGATCATTGTGGAGAAGCTGCACGGAACGCTCCCGGAGGAGATTAATGAGGAGCCCGACCCGATTTTGAAACGTCCTTATCAGGAGCTATCCCCGCTCATCCGTAAGATTGTCATGATCGTGGGAATGGAATACGGCCAGCATATTTCTTTAAAGAGTATTGCAGACCGTTTCCGGATGAATCCTACCTATCTCGGGCAGATATTTATCAAGGAAACGAATATGAAATTCTCGGAATATCTGATGGCGTACCGCATGTATGTGGCACGCAGCCGGATTATGGATACGGGCGACAAAATATCGGAAATAGCGAATGAGGCAGGCTATACGAACATGAATTATTTTTATCAGCATTTTCATAACTTTTATGGTGTTTCTCCGTTGAAGATGCGTATGGGCGAAACGGAGGAAAACGCGGAACGGGAAGAAAAATAAGCGGAAAGAGGTATTGCTATGGCAAAAATAATAGGAAAGGATCTGCCCAATATACCGTGGCAGGAACCGATGGGAGAAACAGGAATGCCGGTATGGCGCTATGATGCAAACCCGATCATAGGGAGGTTTGCGGCAAAGAATGCAAACAGTATTTTTAACAGTGCGGTGGTTCCTTTTGAAGACGGGTTTGCAGGGGTATTCCGATGCGACAGTAGATCGATCAGCATGGATATTTTTACAGGATTCAGTAAGGACGGCGTCCATTGGGACATTTCGGATGAACCGATCGCATTTCAGGGAGCGCATCCGGAGATTGCAAAAAGGGATTTCCGGTATGACCCAAGAGTCTGTTTCATAGAAGACAGATATTATCTGACATGGTGTAACGGATACCATGAACTGCCTACGATAGGGGTAGGATATACTTTTGATTTTAAAACCTTTTATCAGCTGGAGAACGCTTTTCTTCCGTTTAACCGCAATGGAGTTCTGTTTCCGAGGAAAATCGGAGGGAAGTATTATATGCTGAGCCGCCCCAGCGATAACGGGCATACTCCTTTCGGCGATATTTTCGTGAGCGAGAGTCCGGATCTGAAATATTGGGGATGCCACAGGTATGTAATGGGAACGGTCAAAGGCGATTGGTCAGCGTGGCAGTGTACGAAGATCGGAGCCGGATGCGTGCCTATTGAGACAGACAAAGGATGGATTCTGATCTACCACGGTGTGATCAACACCTGCAACGGGTTTGTCTATCGGGCGGGCTGCGCCCTGCTTGATCCGGAAGAGCCATGGAAAGTTCTCAAACGCACAAGGAACTATATTTTAGCTCCCCATGAATTGTATGAATGCGTAGGGGACGTGCCTAATGTGGTATTTCCGTGCGCGGCCCTGACGGATGCGGCATCGGGACGGATCGCTATTTACTACGGATGCGCAGATACCGTTACCGGGCTGGCGTTTACCACGGCGGACCGTCTGATAGATTATATGGAGTGATTCACAAAGGCAGCATAGCTGCCTTAGAAGTACTAAGTCTCACACAGGGGGATGCCCAAAGTACGGGCATTCTCCGCACCGATTTGGAATTTTGCAAAGCGAAATTATGGAGGTTGTATGAAATTATTGCCCAAACCCAAAAAAACGGAACAGACTTCAGGGTTTTATGAACTGGGGTGGAAGAGCGTCATTATCATAGACCGGAATCTGGGTGAAAACGCAACGGTTTATGCCGCTGTTCTGCAGGACGGCCTGAGGGAGAGCACGGGAATAAAATGTGCCGTGATCAAAGGAACAAACAGAAAAGGAAATATCTATTTAACGACAGATACACGTCTTCGCGAGCAGGAATACCGTCTGTCCGTAACGGCGGAAGGAATCGGCATTACAGGCGGCGACGGGGCGGCAGTACTCTATGGGGTGCAGACCTTGTGTCAGATCACAAAAGAGTACGGCGCTATCATTCCCTGTGTGGAGATAGAAGATGCGCCGGATATGATGAACCGTGGTTATTTCTTTGATGAGACGAGGGGAAGAGTGCTGACTCTTCCGGCGCTGAAAAGAATAGTTGACCGGCTGAGCAGGTATAAGATCAATCAGTTCCAGCTTTATGTCGAACATACTTATCTGTTCCGCGGCCTAAGTGAAATGTGGAGGGATGAGACGCCGCTGACGGCGGAAGATATTTTGGAACTGGATGCATACTGTCGTCAGCGTCATGTGGAACTGGTTCCCGCTATGGCAAGCTTCGGACATTTGTATATGCTGCTTTCCACCAAAAGCTACGGCGATCTGTGTGAGCGCAGCAATTCGTGGACGGCGCCGTTCTCTTTTCGCGACAGAATGCACAGGCATACGCTGAATACTACCGACGGGCGCGGGCTGGCGCTGATCAGGGAAATGATCGAGGAATATAGCGCGCTGTTTTCTTCCTGCAAGTTTAATATCTGTGCGGATGAAACTTTTGACCTTGGATGTGAAAAATCAAAGGAGACGGCAAAACAGGAAGGAACTTCACAAATGTATATAAGCTTTGTTAAGGAACTGTGTACCATTTTGACGGAGCTTGGAAAACAGCCCATGTTTTTTGGAGACATCATATGCAGAAATCCCGAGTATGTCCGGAAGCTGCCGGATAATACGTTATGTCTGACATGGGGGTACGATCCGCGGCAGGGAGAAGACGAATGCCGCGCCATGGCGCAGGCGGGCGCCAGACAATATTTGTGCCCGGGTGTATGCGGATGGAACAAATGGATCAATAATCTGGAAGATTCTTATCAAAATATTACAAGAATGTGCGGGTATGCCCGGAAATATCAGGCAGAAGGGGTTCTGAATACGGACTGGGGAGATTTCGGGCATGTCAATTATCCTGAATTTTCAGTACCGGGGATGATATACGGCGCTTCTTTTTCCTGGAATCATGAAGAGATGGGATTTGACGATATGAACCGGCATATATCCTTTTTGGAATATGGGGATTATTCGGAAAGTCTGGTCGGGTTAATGGCCCAGATGGGAGAGAATTCCCTGTTTGACTGGTGGGCGGCGAACACATATTTTGAAAAGAAGGTACTGGGACACGAGCCGGACGGCGGGCGTATTTTGCCGGAAACGGTGGAAAAGCCGGATGTGGTTGACAGGGCGGAACAGAAGCTGTGCGGTATTTTGCAGGAGATCAAAAAGACGGTAGTGCATATGGATGCGGATGCAAGGCCGCTGGCAGCAGATCTTGATCTGGCAGCCGAGGCGATCCGTGTGTGGAATACCGTCGGCGTTTTTATGTACGAGAAAGAAAACGGATATATAGCGCAGCAGGAAGACGCATTCCGGCTGGCTGACAGGCTGGAACAATGGTTTATGGCTTATAAGGAACAGTGGCGCAGCCTGAACCGGGAAGGGGATCTGCATCGTATTGCGAAGATCGTATTTTGGTATGCGGATTGTATCCGGAACAAAGTGTGAAGAGAATTTCTAAGCCTGATTGGATAGAGAATCAAACGTAAAAAGGAGAGGAATATGCGGTTTTTAGACAAGAGAATCGGCGTAATATGCGAAGAGCTGAAAAAGCTCAAAGTAAAGCAGAGATTTCCCATTGAGGAATGGAAATATAAAGAAGGAAATTATATACATCCTGAAGATGCGCAGGCAGACCGGGAGCAGTGGCAGACGTTTGACTGCAGGAAGATGCACTGGTACGGAAAGGATCGTCATTACTGGTTTAAGACAGTATGGCAGACACCGGAGGAACTGGATCAAAAGCCGATGTGGTTTCATGTATCTACCCAGATCGACGAATGGGATGACGCCAAAAATCCCCAGTTTCTTTTGTTCGTGAATGGGGAGGCGGTGCAGGGGATCGATATGAACCATAGAGAAGTCTTTCTGTGCCCGGCGGCAAAAGCGGGAGAAGAAGTGACTATTGAACTGCAGGCATATACGGGAATACTGCATACGGAATTTAATCTTTTGGCGCAGATGCAGGAGATCGATAAGGAGATTGAAAAGCTGTATTATGATCTTTGGGTGCCTCTTGCCGCATTTCCCAGAATGGAGGAAGATGACAAGAACCGCAAAGACATAGAGGAAACCCTGAATACGGCCATAAATTTTCTGGATCTGCGCACACCCTATTCGGAAGAGTTTTATCGGACATTAAGGCAGGCGTCGGATTATCTTGACCGGAAATTATATTCGGACATGGCCGGATATAAAGACGTTATGGCGACCTGCATCGGACATACACATATTGACGTAGCCTGGTGGTGGACGGTGGAACAGACAAGGGAAAAGGTGGGACGGAGCTTTGCCACAGTCTTGAAACTGATGGAGGAATATCCGGATTATAAGTTTATGTCCAGCCAGCCGCAGCTTTATGCTTTTTTAAAGGAGCGTTATCCGGAGCTGTATGCAAAGGTCAAAGAACGCATCCGGGAAAAACGGTGGGAGCCGGAAGGCGGTATGTGGGTTGAGGCAGACTGCAACCTGACTTCAGGGGAATCCCTTGTGCGCCAGTTTCTATACGGCAAACGGTTTTTCAAGGAAGAATTCGGCGTGGATAACAGGATCCTGTGGCTTCCGGACGTATTCGGATATTCAGGCGCGCTTCCGCAAATTATGAAAAAATGCGGTATTGATTATTTTATGACTACCAAGCTTGCATGGAACCAGATTAACAAAGTGCCTTATGATACCATGATCTGGAGAGGAATCGACGGATCGGAAGTACTGACGCATCTGATTACAACGTTGGGGGTAGGACAGCCTGTAAGCAACTATTTTACCACATATAACGGTATGCTTCATCCGGACGCCATAATGGGAGGCTGGCAGCGTTACCAGAACAAGAACATCAACAATGATATTTTGATTTCTTACGGATACGGGGACGGTGGGGGCGGCCCTACCAGAGAAATGCTGGAGACTTCCGTCCGCATGGAAAAGGGAGTCAAAGGGATACCTGCTGTACGGCAGGCGTTTGCACGGACGTACTTTGACGAATTACAGGAACGTGTGAGGGAGAATAAGAGACTTCCGGTCTGGGAGGGAGAGCTTTATTTTGAATATCATAGAGGTACGCTGACTTCCATGGCGCGAAATAAGCGTGCTAACCGGAAAGCGGAATTCAGCCTTATGGATCTGGAACTTTTATCCGTTATGGCGGCGGAACAGATTCCGTATCCGGAGAAGGAATTGGAAACGATGTGGAAAACCGTACTGCTGAATCAGTTCCATGATATTCTTCCCGGTTCGGCCATTCATGAAGTATATGAGGTGACAAAGGAAGAATATGAAAGGCTGGCGGTACGGACCGGAGCGATGACGGCGGAGCGTCAAAGGGCGGTAGCCGGCGTCGGCGAGGCGGTGACGGTCTTTAATACGGTGGGAAGAAGGAGAGACGACATCGTTAATCTCGGCGATTTTGGGGCAGATGGGATCAGGGATGATACCGGAGCGCTCTATCCGGTCCAAAAGACGGAAGACGGAAATATTGCGTTTGTGACCGGGATTCCTTCCAAAGGATATAAATCATTTACCACGGCGAAGGTTTCCGAAATGTCCACGCCCTTTATCCTGTCGGGAAATTATGAACTGGAGACGCCATTCTATCGGGTGAAGCTGGATGAGCATGGGATGTTTACGAGCCTTTATGATAAAGAAAATGACAGGGAAGTGATTCAGGCGGGGAAACGCGGCAACCTGCTGCGCATGTACGAGGATAAACCGATTTACTACGATAACTGGGATATTGATATTTATTATACGGAAAAAAGCTGGGATATCGAAGACACGACGCGCTTGGAGTGGACGGAGACAGGGCCTGTGCGGGCGGCTCTCGAGATCACGAGAAAGGAA
This sequence comes from uncultured Lachnospiraceae bacterium, assembly GCA_910579805.1. Taxonomy (GTDB): domain Bacteria; phylum Bacillota; class Clostridia; order Lachnospirales; family Lachnospiraceae; genus RGIG3002. The sequence goes on from CAJTWM010000005.1 coordinate 29,742, forward strand.
TCGAATTCTACGATACGGCAGAAAATTTTGTTTTATGCCCACAGCCGCAGGATTGAATTTGTGACCCATGTGGACTGGAAAGAGCACCAGACATTGTTAAAGGTCCATTTCCCGGTGGCTGTGCATACGGACGAGGCGGCGTTTGACGTGCAGTTCGGAAATCTGACGAGAAAGACCCATCAGAATACAAGCTGGGACGAGGCACGTTTTGAAAGCTGCGGACAGAAATGGATCGATCTGTCCGAGGGACATTATGGCGTTTCCTTGTTGAATGACTGCAAGTACGGACATTCCGTGAAAGATTCCGATATAGGGTTAACGCTGGTGAAGTCGGGAATAGAACCGAATCCGGTGGCAGATCAGGAAGAACATGTATTTACTTACGCGCTTTACCCTCATGCGGAAGGCTGGCGGCCGGCAGGTACGGTGGCGGAAGCATATATGCTGAACCAGCCTTTGGCGGTGCAGACAAAAACGGCGGTCAGGAAAGAATATTCTTTTGCTTCGGCGGATCGTGATAATGTAGTCATTGAGACGATCAAACGGGCGGAAGACCAAAGCGGGACGGTTATCCGGATGTACGAGTCCGAGAATGCTTTTACAAAGGCTAAACTGACTGTCAATGCGGATTTCCATAAAGCGTATATTTGCAATCTGCTGGAAGAAACAGAGTATGAGGCGGCCGTAAACGGAAATGTGGTCGACGTAGTTTTAAAGCCCTACGAGGCGGTGACGGTTATGATCCGATAAGGGTAGGGAACGGTAATGAAGAAACAGAATAAAATGCGGTAATGGAAACGCGCTTCAATTTATGTAGGGAACATGGTTGAGGCGCGTTTTTCAATTTAAAATACTTTATAGGATACGGAAACGGTGATATAATTTATTGCAATAAAACGAAATAAGCTTTGGTCATGTGCCGGAAACTTTGCATGATAAAGTATTATGAGAGAAACGCGCGGATGGGAGCAGGGTTGAAAAATCACACCGATGCGCTGATTTTTCAACTACGGGTTTGTAGATTCGGTATGGAGGTAAAAATGAAAGAACGGATTTTATATGAAGATAAAGAAATTCTCATCTGCCATAAACCTGCCGGAATTGCCACGCAGACCGGCCGGGTCGGACAAAAAGACATGGTCAGCGAGCTGAAAAATTATCTTGGGGGCAATTCTTATCTTGGTCTGGTCCATCGTTTGGATCAGCCTGTGGAAGGATTGCTTGTCTTTGCCAAGACACCTTTTGCGGCGAAAGAACTTAGCAGGCAGTTGACGGCGGATTTGCTAAATAAACAATATCTTGCAGTTGTTTTGGGGGAAGGTTTCCCCAATACCGAAACGCTGCGGGACTATTTGATCAAAGACAATAAGACGAATACTTCCCGTGTCGCGAAGGCAGAAGAAGCGGGGGCAAAAAAAGCAAAGCTGCAGGTGAAGACGGCGGCATATTGTAAAGAAGAGGATATTGCGCTGCTGGAAATCCGCCTTGTGACCGGCAGACATCATCAGATACGGGTGCAACTGACAAATGCGGGATTTCCTTTGCTTGGCGACAGTAAGTACGGTACGGAGGAATCCAAGCGCAGATCCAAAGAAACAGGCGTGGACAATGTGGCATTATGCGCCTGTCGTTTGGAGTTTTTGCATCCAAAGACAAAAAAGAAACTGGAATTTGAGATAAAGCCGGAAGGGAAGATCTTTCAGACCGGTCCGGACGGATGGGAGCCGATGTGGAAAAATTAGTAAAAGCTTCAAAAAATTATATGCGGATCGTCCTTGGGGCATATTTGACGCTCATGCTGGCTGTGTTTCCGTTTTATGCGCCGCAGGGATATGTGGAGATCGGAGTAAAGAAATATCAGTTTTTTAAGGGATCGGGGATATTTTCTTTGGTCATGGCGTTTCCGGCCATAGTGATATTAGCGGTATACCATATCAAAACCTGTGCCGAAAAGAAAAAAATAAGCGGTTTGTCCGCTACGGATCTGGCGCTGCTTTTTTATGGGCTGGCGGTATTTCTGTCTTTTTTTTGCACGAAATGGAAAGAAGATGCCATATGGGGAGCAGAAGGCTGGTATATGGGATTGTTTTCCCAGATCATGTTCCTTGCGATCTGTTTTGCGGTCTCCCGTCTGGCGGAAAATATAAAAATGTGGTATGGTGTGCTGCTGGCGGTATCTTCCGTCGTATTCCTGCTCGGCCTGCTGAACCGGTTTTCCGTTTATCCCATTAAAATGGAGGGCAGCGTTCCGGGTTTTATTTCCACTTTGGGAAACATCAACTGGTTCTGCAGCTATTGGATGGTCGCGTTTCCGATAGGGCTTGTACTTTACTGGATCGGCGAAGGCCGCGGAATCTGGAAAAAGGCGGCGCTGGCCGCTTATATATTGCTTGGTTTTATGACCGGGATCACACAAGGGAGCAGCAGTGGTTTTTTGGCGTTGGCGGCAGTATTCTTGGCGATGCTTTTATTGTCCTTTAACGATAAGGAGAAATTGCTGGGATGGCTGGAGCTGGGGATCATGTTTGCCGTCAGCATATTATGCTTGAGCGTGATCCAGAGTCTGTTTCCGGAGGCGTTGAATTATGAGAACCGGATAGAACGGTGGCTGACCGGATACGGGAACGCCTTGGGCATTTTTTCCGTTACGGCCGTTCTTTACGCGATAGCCTGTTATTGGTTTCGAAAAAGGGAAAAACCGGTGGAAGGGATACGGTTTTTGCAAAAAGGGATCATTGCGTTGTTGGTTTTTGCCGGTTTAACGGTTATCGTACTTGCCGTTTATTATAATACCGGAGTGAAAGGGCCGGAAGAATCTAAATTAGCGTCGGTTTTTACGATAGATGAAGAATGGGGAAATGCGAGAGGGACTACATGGAGAGCCGGAGCGGAATCTTTTGCCGCCATGCCTGTGCTTCAAAAATTAGTGGGCGTAGGGCCGGATTGCTTTTACCTTTTCGCCTACAGCAACGGGAATATTGCCCTCAGGCTGTACAGTATGTTCGGAGACGCAAGGCTGACGAACGCCCATAACGAGTGGCTCACGGTGCTGGTAAATATAGGACTGTTCGGGCTGGTTTCTTATGCGGCCATTTTCCTGACCGCCGTCTTCAGGCAGGTCAAAGCGGGACAAAACGGAAAAAAACAGGAACTGGCATTGGTTTCCGCGGTCTGTATCCTTTCTTATACGGTACATAATATGGTCAGTTTCCAGCAGGTTATTTGCACGCCTCTTATCTTTGTTCTGATAGGTTTCGGTGAGAAAATTCTCAGGACTGCCGGAAATCCGGCTCGTCATGAAGCGTAAACCAATATTTTGACGAATATTTAAGCGGATATTTTAGCAGATATTTTAAGTTGATTTTAAGAAAAAAAGATTTGACAGATATAAAAATTGCAATATAATAATATAGTGGTAGAAAAAGGGAAGATAACCAAACAAGGTGTATGTACCGGGGAAGGTACAGAAATGGAGAGAATGATATGAAAAAGAAAATGATGACAGTGTTACTTGCCGTATGTATGATGCTCATGGCAACGGCTTGCGGCGGCGGCGCTACTTTTGAAGCGGGAAGTTTTGACGGAACAACTTATACGAACACATCAGTGGGAATCAAGGCTACGATGCCGGAAGGATTTTCATCCATTGAGTCAACGGCAGTTACAGGTATTACTTATGAAGCGGTAGTTCAGGCAGAAGACGGATCTGCGATCCAGATCATTGCAGAAGATATGAAACAGACGATCGGAAGAGCAGTATCTGCGAAAACGTACTTAGACAGCATGAAAACACAGGTAGATTCACAGTACGGCGCTATGGGTCTTACGACGGAAGTTTCCGATTTAGGAACCGTAAAGATCGGCGGAAAAGATTTCAGCGGAATTTCTATCGCGATCACCGGCGGGGTACAGGGACTTACTCAGGAATACTACATAAATAAAGTCGGCGACGTAATGTTCTGTATCATTGTTACCGCTACAGATGATAAAGCGGCTACATTGGATCAGTTCATCAGCTCTATCGAAGCGGCAGAATAAACGTAAAAACCATATATTAAAAATTATTGACAAATAGATTCCTTTCTTCTACAATTAATATAAAATCAAATGAAAATTGGCGATGAAGAGGACTAGTACAGATTATGGACATTTCAGAGAGAAGACCGTTGGTGCGAGGTTTTTATGGATCATATTTGGAACCTGCCTTAGAGCTTTGTATGAAAGTACAACGTATACCGGCGTTAACGGATTTGAGATGGGTGTTTTAGACACTAATTAGGGTGGTACCGCCGAGAATTTCGGTCCCTTGCGGGGATTGGGATTCCGGCGGTTTTTTGCTTTATAGGAGATTGCGTCCTATAAAGCAAGCCCCTTCAGGGGATGCGCACTCCGTGCCAAGGAAGACGGTTGCTGAAGCAACCGCGCCGGAAAAGAAGGCGGGGCGGGAGCGGCCGGGATCGCCGGTCTGCGTAAGAATCGAAAAGTCAAAATAAAATAATATATGCGTGTAGATCCGCGCATGGAAATGAGGGAAAAATGGCAGACAAAAAATTAGTAGAAGCAATCACTTCGATGAATACTGATTTTGCACAGTGGTACACCGATGTGGTAAAGAAGGCGGAACTGATCGATTATACAAGCGTAAAGGGTTGTATGGTCATTAAACCGGCAGGTTACGCGCTTTGGGAAAATATCCAGAAGCAATTGGACAGTATGTTTAAAGAAAGCGGGGTGGAGAATGTATATCTTCCGATGTTCATTCCCGAAAGCCTTTTACAGAAAGAAAAGGACCATGTGGAAGGGTTTGCGCCGGAGGTAGCATGGGTAACCCACGGCGGCCTGAATCCTCTGCAGGAACGGCTTTGCGTCAGACCCACTTCGGAAACGCTGTTTTGTGATTTTTATAAGAACGAAATCCAGTCTTACCGTGATCTTCCCAAGGTATATAATCAGTGGTGTTCCGTGGTACGTTGGGAAAAGGAAACAAGGCCTTTCCTGCGTTCCAGAGAATTTCTGTGGCAGGAGGGACATACGGCCCATGCCACTGCCGAAGAGGCAGAGGAAAGAACGATCCGGATGCTGGACATTTATGCAAAATTCTGTGAAGAATATCTTGCAATACCCGTGATCAAAGGAAGGAAAACGGAAAAAGAAAAATTTGCGGGGGCGGAGGCGACTTACACCATCGAAGCGCTCATGCATGACGGAAAGGCGCTTCAGTCCGGTACCAGCCATAATTTCGGCGACGGCTTTGCAAAAGCTTTCGAGATTCAATATACGGACAAGGACAATACGTTAAAATATGTGCATCAGACTTCATGGGGAATGTCCACTCGTTTGATCGGGGGGATTATCATGGTACATGGAGACGATTCCGGTCTGGTGCTTCCGCCGAGGATCGCTCCCACGCAGATCATGATCATCCCGATCCAGCAGCATAAAGAGGGCGTTTTGGAAAAAGCGGAGGAGCTTGCAAAGATCCTGAGCAGTTTCAGGGTAAAAGTCGACAGTACGGATAAGAGTCCGGGCTGGAAATTCTCCGAGCAGGAAATGAGAGGGATTCCGATCCGTGTGGAAATTGGCCCTAAAGATATAGAAGCCGGAAAATGCATTATCTGCCGCAGGGATACGAGAGAAAAGATAGAAGTGAGCCTGACGCAGTTAGCGGACAAGGCGGCCGAAATTCTGGAAACCATGCAGAAAGAGATGCTGGAGCGCGCAAGGGCGCATCGGGAGGCGCATACTTATACGGCCTCGGATTACGAAGAGTTCGTGAAGACCTTTGAAGAAAAGACAGGATTTGTAAAGGCAATGTGGTGTGGTGAGCAGGCGTGCGAAGACGCGATCAAAGAAAAGCTTGCGGTTACGAGCAGATGCATGCCTTTTGAGCAGGAGAAAATCAGCGATACATGCGTATGCTGCGGGAAACCTGCAAAGAAAATGGTTTATTGGGGAAAAGCATATTAAAACCGTCCCAAAAGGAGCGGTTGCGCTAATGAATTTTTAAAATTAGCGCAGCAGCTCCTTTTTTATTGTTTCCTTTTATTGTATTTCACCAATTAATGTGCTAAATTATTAATTGGAAATAATTACCAAAAAATGGAAATAACTAAAGGGCGGAGTGAGTAAAAGGGTGGTAAGGGAATATTTGGAAAAAAGCGTTTATGACGCGTTTAAGGAACGGCTGGATTTCTTATTTGAAGAATTTGACAATATTTATATTTCGTTTTCAGGAGGGAAGGACAGCGGACTGCTTTTGAACATGGTTCTGGACTATCAGAGAGAACGTTATCCTCAAAAAAGGATCGGCGTCTTTCATCAGGACTTTGAGGCGCAGTATACGGTTACGACAGAATATGTGGAGAGGACTTTTGAGAGGATCAAGGATGAAGTGGAGCCGTACTGGGTATGCCTTCCCATGGCGACGAGAACGGCGCTCAGCAGTTATCAGATGTACTGGTATCCGTGGGACGATACAAAGCAGGAGTGCTGGGTAAGGGAAATGCCCCGAAAGGACTATGTCGTCAATCTGGAAAATAACCCCATTACCACTTATCATTATAGGATGCATCAGGAAGATCTGGCCAAACAGTTCGGCCGATGGTACCGAAAACTTCACGGCAACAAAAAGACGGTCTGCCTTTTAGGAATGCGTGCGGACGAATCGCTGCAAAGATACAGCGGTTTCCTGAATAAGAAATACGGATATAAAGGCGAATGCTGGATCAGTCAGACATTTAAAGAAGTGTGGTGCGCATCTCCGCTTTACGACTGGTCTTCGGAAGATATCTGGCATGCAAACTATCTGTTTGAGTATGATTATAATCATCTATACGATCTTTATCATATGGCGGGGCTGAAGGTGTCACAGATGAGAGTGGCGTCGCCCTTTAACGATTATTCCAAAGACGCTCTTAATCTGTACCGGGTGATCGACCCTGAAATATGGGTGAAACTGGTGGGCAGGGTGCAGGGAGCCAATTTTGCCAGTATTTACGGCAGGACGAAAGCAATGGGATACCGGAACGTGACGCTGCCCGAAGGACATACCTGGAAATCTTATACTATGTTCCTGCTGGATACGCTGCCTGCAAGGCTGCGCAATAATTATGTAAAGAAATTCAATACCTCCATTGAATTTTGGCATAAAACGGGAGGCGGTCTGGATGAGGAGACGATTCAGGAATTGGAGGAGCACGGCTATCAGATCCGGAGGAACGGAGTTTCCAATTATACGTTAAATAAAAAATCGCGTGTTATTTTTATGGGCAGCATTCCGGACCATACGGACGACATCAAATCGACGAAGGACATCCCAAGCTGGAAGAGAATGTGTTACTGTATTTTAAAAAACGACCATCTCTGCCGGTTTATGGGATTCGGAATGAGCAAACAGCAACAGAGCTATACCGATACTATCAGACGAAAATATAAAAGCATAGAGGAGATCGTACTGGAAGGGTAAGGCCCTTATACCATACGGCAGGAGAAGCGAGGATATGCTTTTAGACAATTGCAGGTGTGCGGAGGCACGCAGAGGGAGTAGTCATGGAATACAAAAGTCCGGTCTATAATGTGATTTCAGTTCCGGTTGAAAAAATAAAACCCAATACCTATAATCCGAATGCGGTGGCGCCGCCCGAAATGAGGCTGTTATATGAAAGCATCAAAGCGGACGGCTATACGATGCCGATTGTCTGCTATTACAGCAAAGAGAAGGATATGTATATTATTGTTGACGGTTTCCACCGTTATAGGATTATTATGGAGAATCAGGATATTTACGACAGGGAAAGAGGAATGCTGCCGGTTTCGGTCATAAATAAACCGCTGGATCAAAGAATGGCCAGCACCATACGGCATAACCGCGCAAGGGGCAGCCATGATGTGGATCTGATGAGTAATATTGTGAAGGAGCTGCATGAGCTGGGACGTTCCGACGCATGGATCGCCAAGCACCTGGGCATGGATAGGGACGAAGTACTGCGTTTGAAACAGATCACGGGCCTAACCGCTTTGTTTAAGGATATTAAGTTTGGAAAAGCATGGCGGCCGGTGGAAGAGACGGAGACGGAGGCGCCGGAAGAGAAGGAGCTTTTGCAGACCCAAAAGGAGTAACGGTTTGGGCGATTATATTTTGATCGTAGAAGACGATAACCATATTAGTCATATGTTAAAAGAATTGCTTGAGCAGGACGGGTACGAAACTGCTCAGGCTTTTTCGGGTACAGAAGCTCTGCTTTATATAGAAAAGCGCGCTCCCCGCGCCATGCTTCTGGACCTGATGCTGCCGGGCATGAACGGAGAGGAACTGTTGGCGAAGGTAAAAAAGGAATATCCTTCCGTCGCGGTCATTATTGCTTCGGCGAAAGAAGAAACAGGGATCAGGGTTTCCATGCTCCGCGCAGGGGCGGACGATTATGTGACCAAGCCCTTCGACACGGAGGAGCTTTTGGCAAGGCTGGAGGCAGTCCAGCGCCGCAGCGGATTTGCGGGAGAAGGAGGCGGAAGGCAGGACAAGAAAAAGCTGCAATACAAAGATATTTGTATGGAGCCGGAGGATTTTAAAGTTACCGTGGCGGGTCAGGAGATCAGGCTGACGCGGCGGGAATTTTTGATTCTGGAGCTTATGATGGAGAATCCCGGAAAGGTTTTTACAAAAAGCAACATTTACGAATCGGTATGGAACGAAGAGTTTTTGGGTGAAGACAATGCTGTTAACGTCCATATCAGCAATATAAGACAGAAAATAGCGAGAGAAGATATCGACAAAATATTTGACCGCTTTTACACAACGGACCGATCGAGAAGCAAAAAAACTACAGGGTTGGGACTTGCTATTGTAGGGCGTTTTACGGAGGCGATGGGGGGTGGCGTAGACGCCTTTTTGGAGGAAGACAGATTTACGATAGCGGTCAGGTTTCCGCTGGCATAGATATGCAAAGATCCGGATGGCCGGGTTTTTTGAGTGAATTGTAGAAATATTCTGGAAATATGAGAGAAGATACGCAAACGGCGTTGAAATTTGGGCAAATTGTGATATAATGCTTACCATACGGAAGTTTTTTTGAACAGAATATATAAAAAAGGTGACCGGATTGACGAACAGGCAGTATGGAGGAAAGTATGGGAGAGGAAAAGAGACAAATTTCAATCAGCCAGTTTCAGGATGTGATCGATACGCTGGCTCCGTGCATGGATGATTATTTATATATTTACGATATGAAAAAGGATCTTTATTGTATATCGCCGACGGCATTGGAGCGGTTCAGGATACCGTCGGGGATGTTTTCCGATGTGACGGAGACGTTAAAAGACTTTGTATATCCGGAAGATTTTGAAGCGCTGGACGAGGACATTGCAAAGATTTTAAGGAAAGAGACAAAATTCCATAATCTGCAGTACCGGTGGCTGGACAAAGAGGGAAACCCTTTGTGGATCAACTGCAGAGGGCGGGTCATATATGACGGGGACGGCGAACCGGAATTTCTGGTAGGCTGCATCAATGAAATCGGGATGAAGCAGAAAGCGGACAATGTCAGCGGCCTGCTAGGGGAATCCAGCCTGAAAAGCGAGATCAAAAAGCATGTAAGGGAGAAAATGAAAGGCTTCGTACTCAGACTGGGGATCGACGATTTTAAAGAGATCAACGAGAATAAAGGAATGGAGTACGGGGACAGGATACTTAGGGAAACGGCGGAATGTATCGAGGGGGTGGTCTTGCCGGGGCAAATGGTTTACAAGATCGTAGCGGACGAGTTCATTGTGCTGGATTTTTCGGGAAGAAGCATGGAGGACGCGAAAGCATTATATAAAGCGATCCGCAGGGAAATTGACCGTTTCATAGAGGAAAACCGTTATGAGGCGTTCTATACGCTTTCAGCAGGCATCCTGAATTTTGACGATTTAGAGAGCCAGACTTACTATAATCTGATGAAATGGTCGGAGTTTGCCTTAAACGAGGCGAAGAAAAGAGGAAAAAACAAGTGTTATTTTTATGAGGAAAAGGATTACGAGGCTTTTTTAAGAAAGAGGAGACTGGTGCGTGTCATGCATCAGGCGGTAAATAATCATTTTGAGGGTTTTGAAGCCTATTATCAGCCGATCATGGATATCAAGGAAAACCGTTTGGCAAGTGCGGAGACGCTGATGCGTTTTTGGACGGAAGAGACGGGAGCGGTATCGCCGGTAGAGTTTATCCCGCTGCTGGAAGAGAGCGGCCTGATCATTCCGGTAGGAAAATGGATCTTACATCAGGCTATGGACGCATGCAGCAAGATCCGGAAGACTATGCCAGAGTTTCGTATTTCCGTGAATCTGTCGTATATTCAGGTTTTGAAGAGTAACGTGCTGGGAGAGATCTTGTCGGGGATGGAAAAATATGATCTGGATCCCGGCAGTATTATTATAGAATTGACTGAGAGCGGGTTTTTGGAGTCGGACCATAATTTTATAGGTTTTTGCCAAGGGCTACGGGAAAACGGGATCTTGTTGGCGCTGGACGACTTCGGGACGGGGTATTCTAATTTCCATTATCTGTATAACCTGAGCCCGAATACGATCAAAATCGACCGTTCTTTCACATTAAAGGCGCTGAATAACGATTATGAATTTAATCTGCTGCAGCATATGGTCGATATGACGCACAGCATCGACTTGAAACTCTGCATTGAGGGGATCGAGACACAGCAGGAGCTTCAAAAGATCAGTAAAATGGGACCGGATTATATTCAGGGGTATTATTTTGGCAAGCCGTGCGCCCTTCCGAAGTTTTTGGAGGATCATATCGGAGGGAATCTTATTTGCGAGTGAGGTGAGGAATCATGCTTGTCTGCGACTATATTGTAGAGCGGATTGACGGAGACTATGCCTATCTGCAGAGGGCCGACAGGCCGGAAGAAGAGCATAAGCTTGTGGCGAGGGCGTTGCTGCCGGAGGAGATCACGGAGGGCTGCAGGCTGCATTATGAAATGATGCAGTATACGATAGTATAGAGCGCCGGAAATTGAGGAAATAAAAACAGGCTGCGGAGGTAGTAAAGTCCGCAGCCTGTTTCGTTGTCCGGTTTGTTACAATAGGTTTATTCCGGAATTATATTAATTTATTTTGAACTGAAAAGTTTTCTAAATTAGTTTTGGAAAATGTAAAACATTTTCTTTTATTGCATATTTACGGTATATTTATGAAACATAAATTGACTATTGAAATTTTTGACCGTATAATAGAAACAATCATATTTTCTAAAACATGAATAAATAAAACGACAAAACTAAAAAAAGCTAAAATTACGAAATGGAAAAGAAAATGTGAAAATGATAATCAAGGAGGAGAGTAGTATGGATGAGATCAAAAAGCTATTTCAGGCAAAACGGATTTTTGCCATGATTTTAGCGGCTGCCATGGTAATCACAATGATGCCTACGACAGCAAACGCGGCTTCGGTCAACGGTATGCCGGCCGAAACGCAGGAAACGTCCGATGATACTGCAGCGCCTGAAGTCACAGGCAGCGTAGTAAATGAGCAGATTCAGACGGACAGAGCGGGAGAGTCGGTTTGGGAGATTAAGGATAACCGACCGGACAACAGTAAAACTGCGGTATATGATGGCGAGCCGGAGGAGTTTTGGGACGGTCAGTATAACCTTGTAGTTTATAAGGATGGAAGTTACTACAATGAACTCAATTATTGTAATGACTTTTCCAAAGTATGGCAGGAAAAAACCGGCGAAGGAAATGAAGACAAAGATTATACCGACCTGCCTAACGGAGAACAACCGACAAATGCCGGAGAATACAGGCTTGCTGTAACGGCTCCGGACAGCGCGGCAAAGTGGAACTTTATTTTCACGATCACACCTTGCGAACCGCAGGTGACCGCATACTATCAGCCGGTAAAACCGGGTGTGGCGAAGAAGGATGTAAAGCCGGAATCTTTGCTTCAAAGTTTGTATTTTACAGATGAAGGCGGTAACAGCCTGTACTTTACGACGACTTTGGAAAACGGAGATATAAGCGGACATGAAACTCCGATACCAGGAACGATCCTTGTTTCGGTTGCGCAGATCAAAAATGCGGTTACCAACGAACCGTTGAAGGATACCGACGTTTTAACAAAAGATCAGGACTATGTTGTCGATCTTACATTGAAATTTGAGGAAAAGGCCAATGCGAAATACGGTAAAAATTACATACTTCCTGAAACGGTTTCAAAGCTGATTACAATTGGGAATCTGATTGTGCCTACGGTCGTAGTTGATTTGGTAGAAAAGCAGGCATTAGATGCCGACGGCAAACCTGTAACCGATGCCGATGGCAAACCGGTTATGCAGCCTGTTACGGAGCTGGAACGTACTTATACGGGCGAAACGGTGAAAGAACCTGAAAAGGACAAAGAATATACCGTAAAGATTGAGCTGGATGAAGAAGTAGAGGGTCCGGACGGCCAGCCGGTAAAGAAAACCATTCCGGTTACGGACGAAAACCTTACGGCGGAATGGTTTGAAAACGGAGAGAAATTAGATTCTGCACCGAAAGCGGCAGGGAACTATTCCTATCGTATTACCTATATCGGTCAGGAAGGTATTTATGCGGCCGCATATGCAGACATTCCGGTTGTAGTGAATGCAGCGGAATTGACGATCGTGCCGAAGCTTGGCGAGGGCGCGAAATTCTATCCGGGTATGACTGTAAAGCAGGCGTTGGCGCAGGTGGATTACACGGTGCTGGATGCGGAGAAACAGTCTTTTGATGCAAACGTGGATAGAAACAGTTTTTGGGGAACTTACGCCAACCGTAACTCGACGATACCTTATGAGCCGGTATTCGGCATTCAGGTAAAAGAAAGAACGGATGAAATTCTAAATGACGACGGAACGACTTCGGGAACGGTTGATATTTACGGAGACGGAAACGGCAATGGCAGCGGTTATCTGTCGGCAGGAACCGCACTGCAGAGCGGAAAAACTTATAGAGTCGTATTTACCGGAAAGAAAGCCGTATACGACGGTAATGGCGATGCAGCACGGACAACAGGGATCAATGCGGCTGTGACGGGTAACAATTTCAATACAAGTTACCATGTAGCGGATGACGGCAAGACCAACGAAGAAAATGCCGCTGCTCTTCCGTTAGAGGCAGGCACGCGTGCAACTATTGAGTCTAACCTTCTCAAAGACGGCAAGGGCGGAAGCTATGATAATCCGATTTCCAAAGTCTATGACGGAGAAAGACTTTTTGACAGAAGATCTCTGTATAAAATTGCTGCCGTCACTGCTGATGGTAAGAAGATAGCAGAAAAGACGGATAAAGCGATTACTTATACATGGGAAAGACAGAACGGTGTGGACTACGTTTATGATTCGGAAGGAAACGTTGTTACGGATCAAGACGGAAATCCGAAAACGGAACCTGCTTGGGATGTCTATGATTATGACGGAGAAACTTATTTATCCGATTTGATCAGTCCGGTTAACGCCGGTAATTACCGTTTGACGATTTCCTATAGCGACAGTAAGAACGATAAAGACGGACGCGGCTACTATGCGGACCCGGTACAGGTTTATTATGAGATCAAAGCACAGAAGATAGGGCTTGTGCCGGATGGTGAATTTGCGGCACCTGTAGGTTATACGGTAAATCAGTTCCTTTATCATCTTTATGATTCGGGAGAGTTAGACCCGACCGGTGAACTCCCTCATAAAGTATATAAACTTGATGAGAATCTGGGATATACGCAAGAGGACGAATTGAACTGGTTGTTTAGTTTGATTGATGTGTTCACAGGTGAAGCGATCTATTATCATCCGTACACGATTGACGATTGGGCTGTAGAGAAAAAGAACGGAAACAATTGGGAGCATCTTAATTATAATGCTGCGTTTGAAGCCGGCGGAGAATATAGACTTGTTCCGGCCGGATGGGATGTAGATTTTTCATCCTATAAGAATAACTATAGCACCCATGAAATGATTGCTGACGAAAACGGCGATGAGTGGCCGGCGTATTATGTAAATTCAGCGCCTATCAAATTAACAACGATGGGCAGCATTGCACTGGGCGTAGAGCTTGACATAAGTAAGATCACCGCTTCGATGACCAAAGTGTACGACGGGACGCCGATCAGTATTTTGGACGAAGCCAAAAAGAATTTGGTAGTATACAAACTGGATGATGCCAATAAAACGCCGGTAACCGATGTTTTGAAAGATATCGAATATGTGTGGTATGATGATGAAGGATATCCGGTGGCAACGGCAGAACCGGTAGATGCGGGAACATATGAACTTTATGCTAAATTCTCCGGAAATGCATCCTATATGGCATTTGGCAGCTACGATTTCTGTCTTAATACAGGACTGAGCGTTACGATCACGCCGAGGGAACTGACGGTAGTGCCTTCGCTGAAAGAGCCGATCGTGGCAGGAAACAAAAAGAATTATTCTGACTGGGCAAAGACGGAGTTTCAGAATGTCGCGCAGAGTGATGCGGCAGCATTTACCTATAACGCAACGACTGGATTTCCTGCCGTTAACAGCAGCAGCTATGGTTATAGAGTATGTGATAAGGCAGGGCAGTATGTATATGGAAAATTAAAAGGAAATACGGACTATACTTTTGAATTTACCAATATACAATTAAGAGGAAAGTATGCTGATAACTATACACTGAAATACGGAAAGGCAGCTTTCAAGACAGTCCATGGTTATTCTTCCGTGTCGGGAGGTAGCTATAGAAGCGTGAAAGAGTATCAGTTTGAAGATGCGGTTTCTGACGTAGATAAAATAGGAACGCATACGATAACGACTAAAGAAGGCATTGAGTATCAATATGATTTCTCTTATTATAACAGCGAGACGGGTAGCACTGAAGAAGCTGGCAGCGGTAATTTCGTTGCATTGAAGATTACAATGCCGGAGGAATATAGCAACGCTTCTGATGCAGAGGTGGTTTATGCCAATAGTATAAAAAAAGCAGGCGGAATCATTCTGAATAAGTCAAATTTTGATAACGGGTATACGCGTAATCTCGAGGTACTTTTCAATGCGGAAGACGGAAAAGAAAAACCCATCGAATTTGACATCCGTTGGGAAGAGGGCTATGTAGAACACTTTATTTTGGATTTTACAAAAGCGGAATTGTTAGAAGACCTTGGAAATGCAGTTGCGCCGAAGACCATATCCTTAAATAAACCGGATAAAAAGATGGTAGTTGGCGGGACACAGAGGTTAGACGTGAAGCTGACTACATCACAGATCGGAGATCTGATACATCTGACTTATACGGTAGATAAACCGGAAGTGCTTTGCGTAACAGAGAGTGGATTTGTGACTGCTTTGAAAGAGGGCGACGCAACCATTACGGTGGAATCCACCAGAAGGGACGGAAACGGCGAGTATGTATCGACGAATCCCGTAAAGAAGACCAGCGTTAAGATCAAGGTCAGCAAAGTAAGCGCGCCGAAGATCAAGAAAGTAGATAACGTATTGGATAACAGCGCAAGAGTATGGTGGACGTCGTTAAATGAGAACGACGGATACCGCAGGGAAATTTATGTGCTGGAAGGCAAGACAACTTATACGAAAGATGATTTTGAAGCGAAAATCGCATCCATGAAAAACGGTAACTGGGAGGATATTTTTGCGGTTGCACCGACGTACAATGCTGGTTACTATGACGAAAAAGCCAAGTCGTCTTATGATTATGTGGATGGATTGAGCCCTGACAAAGAATATACGGTATATGTAAGAAATGTAAGCCGTGTCCGCACGCTGAGTTGCGCACATGAGAACTGTCAGGTAGCGGAATCCCATGACGGAAACGTAAAAGGATTCAAAACTACGAAGGGACAGGTAAAGGGCTTAAACGTAGCGTTTGAAGATGAGATCGTGACGCAGTATGTGGATATTAACGATGGAACGACTCATCATATGGTAGCCTTGAAAGAGGGAGCGACAACAGCAACCGTATATGGTAATTTCTCGGATTGGGTCAATGCAGCAGGAGATTATGATGTAAAAACTCTGCCGTTATCTAAAGAGGATCAGAAAGACTATGTAAATCCGAAACTGGAATATTATGTTGGTTCCCTTGTATATTTGGAGGACTATGACAGCAAAAGAGACGGATACATAGGGGTTTACCGTGCTTGGGATGAGGACGAGGGAATAACGGAATATTATTACTGTTACTTGAATAAGACTTCCCTTGCCTCCATTGACAAAAAAGGCAAGCTGAAACTGAATGGCGTCGGTGAAGTAGACGTTGTTGTCAGAGACAAGAACACAGGTCTTTGGGCTTACAAAACATTGGAGATCGTAGCGACGGCAGATAGTATTGCCAATAAGAACGTGAAGATGCAGGTAGGACAGAAAATCTGGTTAGGAGATCTGCTGACTTATAAGGAAGGTAAGAAAGTCCTGATCGGTAATTATGCAAGAAAGATCGTTGTAGACGACGCATTACGGCAGGCAATCAGCACTAACGGTAACTTTAAACTGAGTGAGGATGAAACCTATCTGATCGCAATAAAGCCGGGAAAACTTTCCCTGACATTGAAGGACGCTTATGTGGGCGAAGATAAAACGGCAACGGTATCATTGACCGCAACAGCTTTAGAACCGGTCAAGAAATTGAAAGCTTCAACCGTTAACGATCAATACTTTGACCTTGAATTTACCCATTCGCTGAATCCTTATGGAATAGGGTATAAAGACAGTCTGAGCGATGCGGGCGGTTTGATATTCCATATTAAAGTAACGGATGCAAGAGGAACCCTGATCAGAAGCCAGTATGTGGAAGCGGATGACTACTACGACGCGGGTACGAATCAGTATAAGTACAGGATAGACGGTCTGACCAAGAAGTCCAAGTACAATGTGTCCGTGACGGCGGAATTTGAGGGAGAAGTTTCCAAAGAAGCGAAGAAACCGATCACTACTACATTGCTTCCGGCAAGTTACTTAGCGTTAGATAAAAATGATATGAATACCGGAATCAAGATATATGTACATGGTGAGGATGTGGATGATACTATTAATGGGGGCACATTCAGCACCGGTAACTCCTATACGTTGGAAGTGGGCGGTACATATTTCAATCCGGGAGCAAAAGCAGCAATGACGGATACGCTGACATGGACCAGCTCCAATACGAAAGTAGCTACCGTAAAGGCAAACGCGGGAAGTTATTCCGCAGCCTTGAAAGCGGTAGGTCAGGGAAAAACCGTGATTGAAATCAAATCAAAAGTGACAAAAGCGGTCATTGCCAGATATGAATTAGAAGTAAGTACAGTCGGCGACGCTTACAGAAGTCGTAACAATCCTATATTCTTTGGAGATAATGAGTATTTGGAGAAGAATGCGGTTTCAAGTGTAATCGGCTATGCGACGAAAAACGGTACGGTAGTTTTTCAATAATGGAAATAGGATGCTGACGAAGTCAGTGTTCGGAAATATGAAAAAAGGTACGCCGCAGATCTTTAGGATCTGCGGCGTATTTTATGCTTTATTTGAGCCTGAAAGCAGGTATGATTTGGCAGTGGCAATCGGATTTTAAATTGACTATTACTATTTTAAAGTTTACAATAAGAAAATCATAGATTCCTAATCAGTGAAATAAAAACGGGGCTAAAAAAACTAAAATATGCTAAAAGTGTGAATTGGGAAGAGAAGATGTGAAAAAATCAAGGAGGAGAACAAAATGGACGAGATGAAAAAGCTATTTCAGGCAAAAAGAATTTTTGCCATGATTTTAGCGGCTGCCATGGTGATCACTATGATGCCTGCGACAGCGAACGCGGCTTCTGTCAGCGATGATACGGCGGCAGAAACGCAGGAAGTAAACGAGGCGTCTGCAGATACCGAAACGCCGGATGTTACGGGCGGTACGGCGGAAGAATCGATTTCTCCGGATACGGAGGGAAAATCGACAGACGTCTGGACGTTTGAAGACGGGCGCTCAGACTATCAGAAAACTGCAGTATACGGCGCACCGTCAGGTGAGGCGGGTCAACCGGGTAATCCACAGGACTTTCGCAACGGATTAAGCCGGATTTTCATTAGGAAGAATGGAATCATGGAGGTTGACGGAGTTTTCAATTACTTAGATAAAGAATGGCAGAAGAAAACGGGGACGGGAAATGAAGACAAGGACTATACTGCGCTGGGCAGAAGAGAAAAACCGACGGATGCAGGTGAGTACAGGCTTGTCGTAACCGCCCCGGACGGTAAGACAAAGGGCAGCTTTATTTTTACGATTACGCCATACGAGCCGAATGTTTCATTGGAACTGGATGGGATAGAACCCGGTACGGCGAAGAAGGATGTAAAGCCGGAGTCTTTTATCAGCAGTTTATATTTCCAAAACAAAGACTTGGATAGGATCTACTTTACAGCGACTCTGGAGGATGATACTATAACCGGCTATGAGCAGATACCGGGAACGATCCTTGTTTCGGTTGCGCAGATCAAAGATGCGATCACGGCGAAACCTTTGGACGACGCCGACGTCTTAACGAAGGATCAGGACTATATCGTAGACATTACTTTGACGTTCAAGGAAGATGCGGCAAAGATCTATGGCAAAAATTATAAACTTCCGGAAACGGTCTCAAAAGTGGTTACAATAAGCGACCTGATCACGCCTACGGTAGTAGCCGATTTAGGAGAAAGGGATCAGCT
Organism: uncultured Lachnospiraceae bacterium; assembly: GCA_910579805.1. Classification (GTDB taxonomy): domain Bacteria; phylum Bacillota; class Clostridia; order Lachnospirales; family Lachnospiraceae; genus RGIG3002. Next base: position 48,419 of record CAJTWM010000005.1, read on the forward strand.
GGATGCGGATGGAAAGCCGGTTACAGACGTTGACGGAAAGCCTATTAAAGAGAAGATTACAGAGCTGGAGCGCAGCTATACGGGCGAGACGGTGAAAGAACCCGAAAGGGATAAAGAATATTCCGTAAAGATCGAGCTGGATGAGCAGGAAACCGGCGCAGACGGAAAGCCCGTTGTGGATAAAGACGGGAATCCGGTTATGAAAACCATCCCTGTTACGGCGGATAATCTTACGGAAAGCTGGTATCGAGGATATAACAAAGATAGCGACAGTTATATCAACGGTGCAAATAAATTGGAAGGCGCGCCCGTAGAGGCAGGAGATTATACCTACCTGCTTACTTATGAAGGACAGAAGGGCGTATATGCAAAGGCGGCGGCAAAGATCCATGTCGTAGTAAATAAGGCGGAACTGACGATCGTGCCGAAATTTACCGAAGGCGCTAAATTCTATCCGGGCATGACGGTAAAGCAGGCGCTTGCACAGGTAGATTACACAGTGCTTGACGCGGAGAAAAAGTCCTTTGATGAAAATGTGGACAGAAACAGTTTTTGGGGAACTTATACCTCCGAATATGCAACGCTGCCTTATGAACCTGTCTTCGGTATTCAGGTGAAAGAAAGAACGGAAGAACTGGTAAATGATGACGGAACACCGGCGGGAACGGCTGATATTTATGGAGACGGAACCGGTTACGGGACCGGCTATCTGTCAGCCAATACTATATTACAGGCAGGCCGGACTTACAGGGCGGTATTTACCGGCCAGAAAGCTGTGTACTATAGCAGCGGTAATGTATCGGATACAAAGAATATCAATGCAGATGTAAAAGGTCATAATTATAATACAAGTTATCATGTGGCAGACGGCACAAACGGCGATAAGACCAACGAAGAAAATGCCGCAGCCATTACATTAGAAGCAGGTACGCTTGCAGTTATTCACTCAAATCTTACGAAAGAAGGCGGCGTTGGAGAGAGCTACGATAAGCCGATTCCCAAGGTTTATGACGGTAAAAGACTTTTCGATAGAAAAGCCGATTATAAGCTTGCTACGGTAATCGCCGGTGATAAGAAAATCGCGGAGAGGACGAATCAGGCGATTACTTATACATGGGAAAGAGAGGATGAAGAGCATCCCATTCCTGTTGTGGATGCGGACGGAAATCCGGTTTTGGATAAAGACGGAAACCAAGTGTATGAGCCTAATTGGATTGCCAGAGACTATGACGGCAATGATTTAAGCAATTTAGTCAGTCCGGTTAACGCAGGAAAATATCGTTTAACGATTTTCTATGCTGACGCTAAGAATGATAAAGATGGACGCGGTTACTATGCAGAGCCGGAAGAAGTTTATTATGAGATTGCAGCGCAGAATGTGATCCTTGTACCGGATGAGCCGGAAAATGGGTATTCTGTACCTGTTGGTTATACGGTTTCGCAGTTCCTGAACAGTCTTGCCGATTCGGCGGAATTGGATGAGACGGGCGAACTGCCTCATAAAGTCTTTAAGCTGGACGAAAAATTAGAATATGAACCTGAGGCACTTTTGAACTGGTTATACGGGTTAATTGATATTAATACCGGAGAAGCAATGTATTGGCATCCTTATGGTATCGATTGGGGAGCAGCCAAAAAGGACGAGAAAGGCCAGTGGGTCATGATGGATTCCTCGGACGTTTTTGAAGCCGGCGGAACATACGGATTGAGAGCAAAATCTTGGGATTTTTATTTAAATGATGAGTTTGACGATTATAGAAATAATTATAGAACTTATATGGACGCCGGAGTTAATGACGCCGGAGAAAAATTAGTAATTTACTTTGCAGATCCGGCGCCGGTTAAGTTAACGGCACAGGGTACGGCAGAGCTGGATGTAGAGCTTGATACGAGTAAAATTACGGCTAAGACAAAGGAATACGACGGAACGCCGATCAGTGTTTTAGACGAAGTAAAGAAGAATCTTTTAGTTTATAAGAAAGATGATGCAGGTAAGACACCGGTAACGGACGTTATAAACGACATGCAGTTTGTATGGAAAGACAAAAACGGCGATAGGCTGGCAACAGAACCGGTGAATGGAGGTACTTATCGGCTGTACGCTAAATTTATGGGGAATGCATCCTATAAAGCGTTTGACAGCGATGATTTCTGCATTAATACGGGATTATCCGTTACGATTACCCCGAAGAATCTGACAGTGGTGCCTGCGGTGAAAGAGCCGGTCGTGGCAGGGAAGGTTAATGAGGATCTAAGCAATTATTGCGACTGGGCGAATACAGAGTTTAAAGGTTTCGCAGCGGAAGACGAAGGGGTATTTACCTATAGTCCTGCAGTAGGATTCCCTGCCGTTACAAGCAAGCCGATCATATGGATTTATGATGCGGCAGGAAAATGGATAAATTCAAATCCAAATATAGATTCGAGATTTAAAGGGGATGCGGATTATACATTAGGTTTTAGCTCGATAAACTTAAGCCCCCCATATGACCAGAACTATAAGCTTAGGTATGAAAAGGTTTCTTTCAGGACAGTACGAGGGTATTCTTCAGTAGAAGGAACTTCTTATGGTTCGATTCCTTCCTATGAGATTCAGGATTCTATAACTGATGTAGAAGGGACAGGAACACATACTATAACGGTTGATAAAGGGATTGCGTATCAGTATGGCAAATATTATAACAGCAGCACAGGTAAATATGAGAGCGGTAACTTCATTTCGATGTACATATACTTGCCTGAAGAGTATAGGAATTTCTCCGAGGCGGAGGCGGTTTATGCGAACAGCATAGAAAGTGCCGGAGGATATGTTCTTAATAAGTCAAGTATTGAAAGTAATCCTTTAAAAAATAGTTATATTAAGGTACTCTTTAATGCGGAAGACGGCAAAGAACAACCGATTGCATTTGACATCTGTTGGGAAGTGGGCTATGTGGAACATTTTATCTTAGATTTTACTGAGGCGGATTTGCTGGAAGATCTGAGAAATGCAGTTGCACCGAAGTCCATATCCTTAAATAAGCCGGAAAAGAAGATGACGATTGGCGGAACACAGGATTTGGATGTGAAGCTGAAAACTTCTCAGATCGGCGATCTGATACACTTATCTTATACGGTAGATAAACCGGATGTACTCTGTGTAACGACAAAAGGAGAGGTGACTGCGCTTTCAGAGGGCAGCGCTACTATTACCGTAGAGGCTACCAAAAGGGATGAAAACGGCGAGTATGTATCGACCACTCCCGTAAAGAAGACCAGTGTTAAGATCAAGGTCAGCAAAGTAACCGCGCCGAAGATCAAGAAAATTGATAACGTATCGGATGGCAAGGCAAGAATCTTATGGGCTCCGCTAAATGAGAACGACGGATTCCGCAGAGAAATTTATGTGCTGGAAGGCAAGACAAATTATACAAAAGACGAATTTGAGAGAAAGATCGCATCTATGAAAAACGGCAGCTGGCAAGACATTTTTGCAATGGCGCCGGTTTATACAACAGGCAATTATGATATAAAAGCTAAGGCCAATTACTATACTATAAGCGGATTGGCTCCTGACAAAGAGTATACGGTATATGTAAGAAATGTAAACTCCGTTCGTACTATAAACAACTGCGGACATGACAATTGCACCGTAGCGGAATCTCATGATGGAAATGTAAAGGGATTCAAGACTACAAAAGGTCAGGTAACGAATCTGAGTGTAGCGTTCCTTGATGAGAATGTGACGGAGTATATCAGTAAGAACGATCTTACTACTCATTACATGGTAGCCCTGAAAGAGGGAAAGACGACTGCGACAGCATACGGCAATTTCTATGAGTGGATTGACGCGGCCGGAGACTATAGCGTAAAGACTCTGCCGTTATCAAAAGACGACCGGAAAATTTATGTGAATCCGAAACTGGAATATATGGTTGGTACACTTGAAATTCTGAAATACCATTATCCTGAAAAAGCCGGATATATAGGAGAAGGGTATGGATATGATAGAGAAGACAAATATGGCTATTATTACTATTATCTGGATAAGACTCCTTTAGCATCTGTCAACAATAAAGGCGCATTGAAATTGAACGGCGCCGGCGAAGTAGACGTTGTCGTCAGAGACAAGACTACGGGTGTTTTGGCATACAATACTTTGGAGATTGTAGCGGCGGCAGACAGTATCGCTAAGAAAAACGTGAAGATGCAGGTAGGACAGAGGATTTGGGTAGGAAATCTGTTGACTTATAAGGAAGGCAAAAAAGTCCTGATCGGCGCTTATGACCGCAAAGTCGTGATAGATGATGCCGTGCGGGAGGCAATCAGTAAGAACGAAAGCTTTGAGCTGAGCGAAGACGAAAACTATTTGATTGCGGTAAAACCCGGTCGGCTTAAGCTGACGTTGAGGGACGCTTATGTCGGAGAGGACCAAACGGCAGAGGTGACATTGAATGCGACGGCTTTGGAACCGATTAAGAACCTGAAAGTGACAAATGTGACGGATAACTATTTCAATATTGAATTTACACATTCGCTCACTTCGTCACCGATTGGTAAAGACGGCCAGCATTATAGTGAATATTACGGAGGTTTAGGATTCCGCATCAAAGTAACGGATGCGAGAGGAACTTTACTCAGAAGCGAATATGTGAGTGCGGAAGATCTAAGCAGCGATGACGGCACGAATAAGTATATGTACGACATGGCCGGACTTACTAAGAAATCCAAGTATAACGTAACAGTAACGGCAGAATTTAGAAAAGAGGCGTCTAAAGAAACGAAGAAACCAGTTAAGACCACACTGCTTCCCGCAAGTTATATCGTTTTGGATAAAGATGATATGAATGAAGGGATTGGTGTGTATGTGCATGGTGAGAGTAACACAATTAACAGGGCGAAATTTTATACCGGAAATTCTTATAGTCTGAAAGTAGGCGGCCCTAACTTTAATCCGGGTGCAAAAGTGGCTATGACGGATACGCTGATATGGACCAGTTCAAACTCCAAAGTCGCTACGGTAAAGGCAAATAGAGGAAGTTATTCTGCATCCTTGAAAGCGGCAGGCCAAGGCAGTACGGTAATTGAGTTGAGATCGAAAATTACCAAAGCAGTCATTGCAAGATATATGATAGAAGTAAAACCGATAGGAAATGCTTATTTTTATCCCGATTCCCCTATATTCTACGGTGATGATGAAAAGTTGGAAATTGCCGGTTATTCCGTTTACGAGATTATGGGATACGCATTCAGAAACGGTTCGGCGCCTATCAATTAATGGTAAACGGATTGTTTAGGGGCAATGGATGGAAACTGGATAGTGACGACAGCGTAAGATAATGATTCTTAAATAATGATTTTTAAAAGGGGCATTCCGCAAGTGATGTATGGCTTGCGGAAATGTCACTGGAGCATCTTATGAAAAAACTGCAGATATCGCAGGAAAAGCAGAGAAAAATATAAAATCAGGAGGTATAGGTTATGGGAAGACTTGACAACAAAGTAGCGGTAATCACGGGAGGCAATTCCGGAATCGGAGCCTGTGCGGCAGAGCTTTTTGCCAAAGAGGGCGCGAAGGTAGTTATTTCCGCCAGAAGGGTAGAGCAGTTAGAGGCGGTAGCGGAAAAGATCAAGGCGGCAGGCGGCGAGGCATTGGCAGTTCCCTGCGACATATCCGATCAGGAACAGTGCAAAAATGTAGTCGCCAAAGCAGTAGAGGCGTTCGGTACGGTAGATATTTTAGTCAATAATGCAGGCGTGGTAGACAGCGGCATTGAAGCCATTGAAAAAGTGACGGACCAGACCATTGATACGCTTATTGACATTAATACAAAAGGGACGCTATACATGACAAGAGAAGCATCAAAGATCATGATAGAGAAAAAGTCGGGATCTATCGTCAATGTTTCCAGTGTGGCGGGTTATACCGGAGGGGGCGGAGTCGCTTATGTAGCAAGCAAGGCGGCAGTGAACGGTATGACAAAAAATATCGCGATGCGGTGCGCCAGTGCGAATGTGCGCTGTAATGCCCTCTGCCCGGGCAGCGTGGTAACGCCGATGACGATGGGGATGAAAAAAGAAAATCTGGATCCGGATATGATGGGGGCAATGGCGAAACATGCGGATCTGTCGCTTCCGGTCTGTATGCCGGAAGAAGTTGCCAACGCAATTTTGTTCCTTGCAAGCGATGAAGCTTCCGCCATCACCGGTCAGGTTATCGTAATCGATCATGGTGCTGACCTGTAATACGAAAGACACAATCATTTCTATAGGGCGGACTATTACTAATTTTTTAATAAAAACGAGAAGAAATATCGGTTTCTTCTCGTTTTTATGCTATAATGGGAATAAAGTACGGATAGGGATCACTGGCAAAAGGAGCGGCGGAATGAACGAAGTTATTTTGGTTGTAGATGACGACAGTGCAAATTTGATGGTAGCGCAGAAAATTCTGGGGAAAGAATACCGCATAGCGGCGGCAAATTCCGGTATGGCTGCATTTAAATATTTGGAAAAGAATAAACCGGGGCTGATCTTATTGGATATCAATATGCCGGAGATGGACGGTTTTGAAACGATTGCAAAACTAAAAAAAGAGGAGGCTTACGCTTCGATTCCGGTCATTTTTTTAACAGCGGATAAAGGCGTGGAAACGGAAACAAAATGTTTTCAGGCGGGGGCGGTGGATTTCGTCGGGAAGCCTTTCGTGCCGGACGTGCTGTTAAGCAGAGTGAGACGGACATTGGAGCTTGAAAGATACCGCAGTAATTTGGAGATCTTAGTAGAAGAACAGGCAAAGCTGCTTGCGGAAAAGACGAACCGTCTCAATGAAGTGCAGGAGCATATCATTGTGGGAATGGCAAATCTGATCGAGAGCAGGGACGGCAGTACGGGAAAGCATGTAAAAAATACCCAGACTTATGTAAAGCTTATTGTGAATGAACTGCATAAAAAGGGACTCTATCAGGATATCTTAGATGAAGAATATATGCAGAATACTTGTAAAGCGGCGCCTCTTCATGATATAGGAAAGATCAAGATACCGGACGGCATATTACAAAAACCCGGAAAACTGACCGACGAAGAATTTACTTTCATGAAGAAGCATACGGACTACAGCGCAGGGATCATCAAAGACATCATAGGCGATCTGGAAGACGCCCATTATGTGGAGATCGTCAGCAATATTGCAATGTGCCATCATGAAAGATGGGACGGTAAAGGGTATCCGAAGGGACTGAAGGGAGAGGAGATCCCGCTATGCGCAAGGATCATGGCGGTAGCGGACGTATTCGACGCTTTATATGAAGAACGTTGTTATAAACCTCCGATGCGCCCGTTGCAGAAGGTGCTGGATATCCTGGAGGAAGGAAAGGGCACGCAGTTTGACGCGGCGATCGTAGACGTTTTTATCGGCATGAAACCGATACTGGAAAAACTTCTTGAGGAGTAGAAAGCTCATGGAAAAGAAAACTTATCATATTGAGAATGCAAAACAGAAAGAACGGGTCGTTTTGCTGATCTACAGCATCTATACTATAGGAATGACAGTCGTGTCCTTTTTGCTTGGGTGGAGCCGTTTGGTGCCGCAGATCGTTATCACGGGAATGCTGGTCAGTTGGTTCATACATATAAAGCAATATAAGGGCTATCGTTTTCGTGCTTTTTTTACTTCCTGTATGGCGTGGATGAATTTTACCATCTATGGGATCTTCTCCGAAGATCTGTTTGGGATTCTGTCAACTATGTGCGCCATGATCATATTGCTTGGCATTTACTGCATTTATGAGACTGTGTATATTGCCGTAGCCATTTCTTTGTTTCTATTGCTATATCATGGATTTTACCTGTCAGATATTTCCATTTCCCTGTCAAAAGACGGAACCAGATTAATATTGCAGATCTTATCCGTTTTTGTGGCGGAATACATTACCTATTATTTGGTGAAGCAGCAGGAGGAGAGTAATAAAAAGCTGCTCGATACAATAGAGGATCTGAAAAGGGCGGAACGGAGCAAGAACGATTTCATGGCGAATGTGTCCCACGAAATAAGGACTCCTATCAATACCATATGCGGTATCAGCGAAATGGTAATGCGCGACGAGCTGGACGATACCATACGCAGGGATATTTTCGATATACAGGCAGCGGGCAGGAATCTGTTGTCCGTAGTTACCGATATTCTGGATTTTTCGGAGCTGGAATCAGGTAAAATGGAACTGGTGGAGGAGCCTTATAATATTACCTCTACGGTCAATGATATTATGAATATGGCGATTGCTAAGAACAGCGAAAAGAATTTAGAGATGATTGTAGATTGCGACGCTTCTATTCCAAACAGTCTTTTGGGAGACGAGCAGAAGATACGCCGTATCATTATGAATATCGTGGATAACGCCATTAAATTTACAAAAGAGGGCGGTATCGTTATTGTAGTGTCTTCGAGAAAGGAAGAATACGGCATCAATCTGTCGGTTACGGTGAAAGATACGGGAATCGGCATGAATGCGGAAAACATTGAAAATCTGTTTACCAGTTTTAATCAGGTAGATACGAAGAGGAACCGGCAGGAAGGCGGCATTGGGCTGGGGCTTGCTATCGTACAGGCGATCGTGGCAAAAATGGGAGGTTTTATTACGGTACGGAGCGCGCCGGATAAGGGCAGCGAAATCCAGTTTGTGATCCCGCAGAAGGTGCTGGATAAGGCGCCGATCGTTTCCGTGAAAAATCCGGAGACGATCCGTGTGGCAGGGTACATTGATATGGAGAAATATAACTATTCCCTGATCAGGGACGGGTATGCCGCCAGCATCCAGCATATGGTGGAGCAACTGGGGTTTTATTACCGTCACTGCAAAAATCTGATGGAATTAAAAAGGCGTGTGGAGAAGGAAAAATTTACCCATGTGTTTGTAAGCTTTGACGAGTATTTGGAAGATAAAGCGTATTTTGAAGAATTGTCCGAACATGTAAAGGTAATCGTAGTGCAGGGGCGGGACAACGAAGAAGATCTGGGAGGCAGGATACTTCACGTCTACAAACCGTTTTATGTATTGTCGGTGGCGTCTGTGCTGAACGGAGAGCATATCATACAAAGCATGGACGGCAGCCATTATCAGAACAGAAGGTTTATTGCGCCTAAAGCAAATGTGCTTGTCGTAGACGACAATATCATGAACCTTAGAGTAGTGGAAGGGCTTTTAAGGCCGTATCAGATCAAAGTATTTGTGGCGGGCAGCGGAAAAGAGGCGCTTACCAAAATAGAAAGCATGGAATTTGATTTTGTGTTCATGGATCATATGATGCCGGAGATGGATGGGGTGGAAACCCTTCACCGCATCAGGCAGAAACCCGGGCAGTATTTTAAAAACGTGCCTGTTATCGCCCTGACGGCAAACGCCATTGGCGGCGCAAGAGAGATGTTTTTGTCGGAAGGCTTTTCGGATTTTGTGGCGAAGCCTATCGAAACCTCGGTGCTGGAAAGGGTATTGCGGCGGCACATTCCGGAACATAAGATCATAAAGATCGAAGAGGCGCCGGAACAGGCTGCAGAATATACGCAGGGCATTGACAAGGCGTATTCACCGCCCTCCCGTGAAGAAGACAAGACAATACGGATGGAGGGGATCGACGTATCCATGGGACTTGGATTCAGCGGCGGCGATATGAAGGACTACATAGAAATCGTACAAGTCTATTATACAAGCGGCCTGATAAAATTCAAAGAGATTCGGAAGGCTTATGACAAGCGGGATTGGAAAAATTATTCCATTCAGGTACATTCTTTAAAGAGTATGTCGATGGGTATCGGCGCAGCCGGACTTTCCGATATGGCAAAGGAATTGGAAGCGGCGGGCAAGGCGGAAAGAGAAGACTATATCTTTAAACACAATGAAGAGATGTTGGAAGAATATGAAAAGATCCTCGGTGTGATCGGACGTAACCGGATCATCTTTCCGGAGGGGACGCCGGATGAGGAAAAAGCGGAGCAGCTTCTGACCGGTCAAAAGCAGGCGCTCGGGGAAGGAACCGATACCTTCATGCCCGGGACAGCTTCAACATCAGAACCAGCTGCAATGTCAGGGCCGTCTTCAATGGCAGAACCATTAAAAATGGCAGGATCATTGAAAACGACAGAGCCATTAAAAATGGCTTCGGGGCTGCCGGAAATATCAAAAGAACAGTTTTTACAGGAAACGGAAAAGCTGCAGGAACAGTTGGAGACTTTTGAACTGGAAGGGATAGAAGCGGTATTAGGAGAGCTTTTACAATATCAATATGAAGGAACGGCACTGAAGGAATTGCTTGGAAACGTGAAAGCAAAGGCAGATGCCTTTGACTTTATGGGAGCCGGAGAGGAATTGGAAACGGTCAAAGCGAAACTGATTTAACCGGCAGGGAAGGGAAAGGCATACGATGCCGGTTTCGGAAGAGGCCGTAGAACAGGCAAGAATGGGGGATAATGATGTTTGATAAAAAAGTGATCGGAGATTGGATGGAAAAATTATATGGAGGAGTTACCGGCATCAGGGAGAAACTTTTCCGCATCATTCTTTCGCTGGGACTTGTAATAGCTACCACCGCTGTAATTGCAAGTTTTTTCGTCCGTTCGCCGCTGATTGTTTTTATTCCTCTTATATTGATCGATTTTGCGATTGGATTGGGACTTTATATCACTTGTAAGCATCACAAAATGAACTTGGCGGCATTTGTGATGGGAGTGCTCATCAATGTATGCCTGTTTCCGATCATGTTTTTTGTGAGCGGCGGGATCGAAAGCGGCGCGACCGTTTGGTTCGTGCTGGGGATCGTATATGTGTTTCTTTTATTTTCGGGAAAATATTTGTATATTATGCTGGTATTGACCTGTCTGGCCGATCTTATTACTTATTGCCTTGCCCATCTGCATCCGGAATGGATCATTCCGATGAAGGATATGACAGCCGTTTTTACGGATTCCTTTCAGGCTGTCGTTATGGTTGGCTTTACAAGCGGCGTTATTTTTAAATTTTACGATAAACTGTATGAAAAGGAGCGGGAGATCACCAAGCGGCAAAAGGAAGAGGTTGAGCGGATCAATCAGTCGAAAAGCGCATTTTTTGCCAATATGAGTCATGAGATCCGGACGCCCATCAATACCATCATCGGTTTAAATGAAATGATATTACGGGAAGATAATATTTCGGAAGAGATTGCGGAAAATGCGGTGAATATCCAAAATGCCAGCAGAATGCTGCTCGCGCTGATCAATGACATTTTGGATCTGTCGAAGCTGGAATCGGGAAAAATGGAGATCGTACCTGTCCAGTATGAAACGGGAGCCATGTTTAGTGATCTGGTAAATATCATATGGATCAGGGCGCATGAAAAAAATTTGGAGTTTAAATTGGACATAGACGGCAATATTCCTTCCATGCTTTATGGGGATGAGGTACGCTTAAGGCAGGTAGTGACGAATATTTTAACGAATGCGGTAAAATATACGGAGCGCGGTTCCGTAACGCTGTCTGCAAAAAGCGAACGGATCAACAGCAATACGATACGCTTAAGGATTGCCGTGGAAGATACGGGAATCGGGATCAAAAAAGAGAGCCTGAACGAGTTATTTGCATCCTTTAAAAGGGTGGATCAGGCCAAAAACCGTAATATTGAAGGAACCGGGCTGGGGTTGTCCATTTCCAAACAGTTGATCGAAATGATGGGCGGACAAATCACAGTGGACAGCATTTATCAGGCGGGTTCTGTTTTTACCATTACGGTAGAGCAGCAGATCGTAAATTCCAATCCTGTCGGCTCCCTGAATTTTATGGCCAAGAAGAAGCTGTATAACAGAGACAAGTATAAGCAGAGTTTTGAGGCGCCGGATGCCAGAGTGCTTATTGTGGATGATAATGAAATGAATCTGATGGTTGCCTGCAAGCTTCTCCGGGCGACGAAAGTTCAAATTGACACGGCAAAGAGCGGAAAGGAATGTCTGGAGAAGACGAGAAGCAGATCCTATCACGTTATTTTTATGGATCATATGATGCCTAAAATGGACGGGGAAGAGGCGCTGCACGAAGTACGCAGGCAGGAAAACGGCCGATGCAAAGAAACACCCGTCATCGCGCTGACTGCCAATGTTATGACGGGGGCGGAGCAGATCTATCAGGATAAAGGGTTTGAGGGATATCTTGCGAAACCCATCAACGGCCCGTTATTTGAAGCGACTTTGTTAAAATATCTGCCGGAAGAATTGATTGAATATAATGTGGAAGAGGATGAGGACGAAAGTGCGGACGATGCCATTCAGATCATTTCCATGGAACGGAAAAGAAAGGTCAGGGTGACGACGGACTGCGTCTGCGATTTGCCGAAAGAGTGGATGGAACGCTTTGATATTAAAAATATGTATTATTATGTATATACGAAAGAGGGGCGTTTTTGCGACGTATCGGAGATTTCGTCGGATAATCTGCTGAAGTATTTGGAAAATGAGGAGAATACGGCGCGTTCCGCGTCCGCTTCTGTGGAAGAATATGAGAGCTTTTTTGCGGAGGCTTTGAGAGACTCCGAAAAAGTCATCCATATTTCCATGGCGTCCCGTTCCAGCGAGGGATATGAAAAGGCGTCCATGGCTGCGGATGGATTTGACAACGTTACTGTAGTGGATTCCGGGCATTTGTCCAGCGGCATGGGGATCATGGTATTGCATGCGGCAAAGATGGCGCAGGACGGGCATAGTGTGGAAGAGATCTGCAGCGAGCTGAACGAGTTGAAAGACAGGGTCTCTACTACTTTTATTCTTTCCACGCCGGATAATCTGTATCGGAACGGAAGGATGAGCAAGGGGGTAAGGAATCTGTGCCGTGCATTGAATCTGCATCCGGTGCTGCATCTTTCACAGAGCAAGATCAAACTTCAGGAAATTATTATAGGAAAAAGAGAGAAAGCATATAAAAAATATATTAAAGAGCAATTGCAGGATAAAAAGAAGGTGGATCAGAGTATTTTATTCCTTACTTACGCCGGATGTTCCGTAAAGCAGTTGAAGGAGATACAAAAGGAGATCAATAAGTATTCTAACTTTGAATATATACAATTACAGAAGGCATCTGCGACTATTTCCAGTAACTGTGGAATCGGTGCGTTCGGTCTTCTGTTCCTGAAGACAAAGAAGTGATTTTATTGCAAAAAAAAGCTCTTTCATACCATTTAACTTTAGTATAGCAGGAATATGCCGACATACATAGTAAGCGGAAAAACAAAGTGTTTCATAGCGTTGTGAATCAGCGCGCTGTGAAGAGCGGGCAGACAAAAGTACGGGGAGGAGGGTGACCGCCTGTATGTCGATAACGATCAACCATTTTTCATTTACACGAAACCGTCAGATGAATGTAAACAACGGATTGAAAAGTACGAAGGAAAAAATAGCGCGGCAGGAGAAGTGCGAGAATCAGGTTAAGTTTTGGGAAAACCAAAAGCAGAATCTTAAAAATTGGGAAGGTAGTACATTAGAAGATATTGCAAGGAAACTGGAAATGTTTCATTCCTATGAAGACCAGATCGACGCCGTGAAAGCAGCCTATAACAACGAACAGATGTGGCATATGATGGATGAAGCCAAAGAACGTGCCGAAAAGTTAGCGGAGCATCTTGAGGAGACCGCGCCGAAGACGCCGGAAGAAAGAAAAGAAGATCTTGTGGAAGAAGCTTTGGGAACCGACGAAAACAAAGGAATGCTGTCAGAGATTTTAGACGGCATGGAAGAAGTTGTAGAAGATTTGGAAAGCTTAGAAAACTTAGAGAATTTAGAAGAGCCAGACGAGCTGGAAGACTTGGCGCAGTTAGAACGGATAGAGGAGACAGCCGGGCAGTTACAGCAGGAAACGGCACAGGCATATGAACCGAAAGTATACAAGCGGTTCGACATGCGTATTTAACAGATGGCATCCGGAAATTATTTTGTGTGTTGTACGATCGTGAAATATAAAATTTCACGAGCCTGATTCATCTGCCTGCTAAAGCAGGCAGATGAGAGTTAATATGGAAAATATTTGATTGAAATAAAAAAAGACTGCCATACTTGATCGCGAGTATAGGATCGTGATCAGGTATGGCAGTCTTTTTTCTTTATTTTATGACATTTGAGTTTTAAGAGCCGCTTCGATAAATCCCTTAAACAGAGGATGAGGTCTGTTGGGTCTGGATTTTAACTCAGGATGAGCCTGTGTAGCGATAAAAAACGGATGCCCGGAAAGTTCGCACATTTCAACAATACGCCCGTCCGGTGAAAGGCCGGATAATTTCATTCCCTTTTCCGTTAGTACGGCACGATAATCATTGTTTACTTCATAGCGGTGTCTGTGCCTTTCGTGGATCGTATCTTCACCATATAAAGCAAAGGCTTTCGAAGTCTTGTCAAGCACGCAGGGATAAGAACCAAGCCTTAATGTGCCGCCGATATCTTCTACGCCGTTTTGGTCGGGCATAAGGGCAATCACCGGATGGGTGGTGCTTGGATCCAGTTCAATGCTGTGCGCATCATTAAAGCCGGCCACATTTCTGGCAAATTCCACAATAGAGAGCTGCATACCGAGACAAAGACCCAAAAATGGTATCTCATGAGTCCTTGCATAAGTGATGGCTTTGATCTTTCCTTCAATTCCACGGTCGCCGAAACCGCCGGGTACGAGAATGCCGTCCGCATCCTTTAAAAGCTCGTCCACGTTTTCGTCGGTAACGGTTTCCGAATCGATCCATTTGATATTTACGGTAGCTTTATTGGAAATGCCGCCGTGCTTTAATGCTTCTACAACGCTGATGTAGGCGTCATGGAGCTGGATATATTTTCCCACAAGGGCAATGTTGACTTCTTTATCAGGAGTCCTCAATGCGTCCACCATGGATTCCCAATCCGCCAGATCCGGCTGCGGGCAGTCTAAGTGCAGGCATTCGCAGGCAACCTGAGCAAGATGCTCTTTTTCCATGGCAAGGGGCGCTTCGTATAAATATTCCACATCGAGATTTTGCAGTACATGATTGTTGGGAACATTACAAAACAGCGCAATCTTGTCTTTCAGGTTTTGCGGCAGTTCATATTCACTGCGGCATACGATGATATCCGGCTGGATCCCCATTCCCTGCAGTTCTTTTACGCTGGCCTGTGTCGGCTTGGTCTTCATTTCCTGTGACGCGCGTAGGTAGGGAATCAGGGTTACATGGATTAAAATGGCGTTCTCCCTGCCTACTTCATGCTGAAACTGGCGTATGGATTCTAAAAACGGCTGGCTTTCAATGTCTCCAACGGTTCCGCCCACTTCGATAATGGCAATTCGGGTATCTTCATCCGTAAAATTACGGTAAAACCGGCTTTTGATCTCGTTAGTGATGTGGGGAATGACTTGAACGGTTCCTCCGCCATAGTCGCCCCTGCGCTCTTTCTGCAGTACGGACCAATAGATCTTGCCGGTAGTTACATTAGAATTTTTATCCAGACTTTCATCAATGAACCGCTCATAGTGGCCTAAGTCTAAATCCGTCTCGGCGCCGTCGTCGGTAACGAATACCTCGCCATGCTGTATCGGATTCATAGTTCCGGGATCGATATTGATATAAGGATCAAATTTCTGCATGGTCACCTTGTAGCCCCTTGCTTTAAGAAGCCTTCCTAAAGATGCGGCTGTAATACCTTTTCCGAGGCCCGATACGACGCCGCCTGTTACGAATACATATTTTACTGCCATTTTTTCCTCATTTCCGCACGATTGTGCTAAAGTTTCTCTTGTATAAAAATGCTTTTCTTTTTTCGTTTCTTAAGATTTGCATATGCTAACTTTTGTCTGCCCACTGTAGTGAGCCTATTCAAGTATTATACAATGTACGAAATTTAAAATCTACTTAAAAAAGAAAAAATGTAAAATAATAAAATGTAAAATAAAGTGATAGGTGCGCAAGGCTTGCAGCAGTCGTTTTATATGCGGTTAGAAAGGTGAAAGCAGTCATCTTTTACTTGAAATATCCTATTACAAATGCTATCATTTTTTAAAAGCATACATTCTTAAATCATAGGTGGAAAACCTTCTAAAAATACAATCTGATTCATTTCAAAAATCTATGCTTTTATCCAATCAAACAAAAAGCAGGAGGTTTTTGAAAAGCCTCCTGAGAACGGGAGGAATTAAATAATGGAAAAAGATCTTCAGAAAAAAAGTTACTTTTCTGACGAAAAAAGATTTGCGGATCTGATCAATGGAATTGTGGGGGCAGGCAAAACGATTGTCACTTCGTCCGATTTGACTGATATGGATTCGCAGACAGGGACTGCAGGGATACAAACTGCTGAAAGAAAAACGAGAAAACGGTATCCGGGTTATAGAGATTTAGTCAAAAAGGCAGCTTTCGGAGTGAATTTTATGGTAATAGGGGTTGAAAATCAGGAAAAGGTTCATTTTTTAATGCCTTTACGGTGTATGGCATATGATGCGGATGAGTACAAACGTCAGGCATCTAAAATACGGAAAAGGGTAAGGCGGCAGAAAGAAATTTCATCGGCGGAATTTTTATCCGGTTTTACAAAAAGGGACAAGCTGAAACCATGCGTTACCATAGTATTATATTATGGGGAAGAATGGGAAGGTGAAAAGGATCTTTACGATTTATTGGATCTGACTGATATACCGGCTGAAATTTGCAGATTGATCAATCATTATTATGTGCATATTTGTGAAGTGCGGAAATTTGAAAATACAGAAGTGTTTCGGACGGATTTACGACAGGTCTTTGATTTTATCCGCTATTCTGAAGATGAAGAAAAACTTTATGAACTTGTTACAAAAGATCCGGTCTATAAAGAACTGGAAGAGGACGCTTATGATATGTTAGCGGAATATACCAATAGCAGCGAATTGATAGGGATTCGGAACGGGGTTAGGAAAGGAGAGAAAAGCGATATGTGCAGGGCGATCACGAAACTGATAGAAAATGGAGAAAAACGAGGGATAGAACAAGGAATAGAACAAGGAATAGAACAAGGGATTCGGGCACTGGTTGAGACGAGTATGGAATTTGGATGCACGAAACAGGAGACATTGGAGCGTATCAGGGAAAAACTGGGGTTACCACAAGAAAAAGGAGAAGAATATATAGAAAAATACTGGCATGAATCGTCTGTTGATTCCCGTACACCTGCTTTACAGAGGTAGCGGTCCGCTTTTAAAAATTTTTAACATGGAAACAAGACTCCGGCGTCTGAAGATGCCGGAGTTTGCGTTAAAGGAATCTTTTTTGTAAATTATTTTACAAATCTTTAATAGTTGTGTACGGAATTTCACAAATACGTTATTGATTAATGGAGAACCTATCCTTATAATAGAAGAGACAATTTGATAAAATTTTGATATAGATATGCATTGCAAAAGAAATGGAGACTTTAATGGACAATAACAATGTAAATAATTATAACAACGGGAACGGTTATAATAACGGCAATGGAAACGGGAGTCCGAATGGGAACGGAAACGGCGGATCAGGGGATAACGGTCAGGGGCCGAAGCGGCAGAACGTACTGCTTTTTTTGGCGGCGTCTCTGATCACCCTTTTAATGATGAGCTATTTTATGCGCCTTATGGCGGGCGGAACAGAAAGGGAAATTTCTTATAATGAATTTATCAGTATGGTAGAAAAAGGTGAAGTGAAAAGCGTTAAGATCACGCCGGATCAGATCACCATCTATCCTGTGAAAAAGGTCAGTGGGAACAGCATATACGGATCACCGTCCATTACTTATTATACAGGCAAGGTAGAAGAGGATGAAACGTTGGCAAAGCGCCTAATGGATCATAATGTGGAGGTCAGCGGCGAGGTGAAGGATAATTCAGGGCTGCTGCTGTCGATCATCCTGACTTATGTGCTGCCACTGGTACTGGTCTGGGGACTGTTAAGCCTTTTGATGCGGAGAGTATCTAAAGGCGGAGGACCTATGGGAGTAGGGAAATCCAATGCCAAAGTATATGTACAGAAAGAAACGGGCATTACCTTTAAGGATGTGGCAGGAGAGGACGAAGCGAAAGAATCTTTGCAGGAAGTTGTGGATTTCCTGCACAATCCGGGAAGGTACAGTCAGATCGGCGCGAAGCTCCCGAAAGGCGCTCTGCTTGTAGGGCCTCCCGGCACAGGAAAAACGCTGCTTGCCAAAGCGGTTGCGGGAGAAGCGGGAGTTCCTTTCTTTTCCCTTGCAGGTTCGGATTTTATCGAGCTCTATGTAGGCGTAGGCGCGTCCCGTGTAAGGGACCTGTTTAAAGAAGCGAGTAAAAATGCGCCCTGTATCATTTTTATAGATGAGATCGATGCCATTGGGCGGAGCAGGGATTCTAAATACGGCGGAGGAAATGAAGAGCGGGAACAGACATTGAACCAGCTTCTTTCGGAAATGGACGGCTTTGATACTTCCAAAGGTATTTTGATTTTGGGCGCCACAAACCGCCCGGAGATCTTGGATAAAGCGTTACTCCGCCCCGGCCGTTTTGACAGGAGGATCATTGTAGATAAGCCGGATTTAAAAGGCCGTGTGGAGATTTTAAAAGTACATGCCAAGGACGTACTTATGGATGACAGCGTGGATCTGGATGCTATTGCCCTTGCAACGAGCGGCGCGGTAGGATCGGATCTGGCCAATATGATCAACGAAGCCGCTATCAATGCGGTTAAGATGGGAAGAAGCTGCGTCTGTCAAAAAGATCTGTTTGACGCGGTAGAGCAGGTTCTTGTAGGAAAAGAGAAAAAAGACCGTATCATGAGCAAAGAGGAGAGAAAGATCGTCTCCTATCATGAGGTTGGCCATGCGTTGGTCAGCGCGCTTCAGAAAAATTCCGAGCCCGTACAGAAGATCACTATAGTGCCTAGGACAATGGGAGCGCTCGGTTATGTCATGCATGTGCCGGAAGAAGAAAAATACTTAAATACCGAGGCGGAGCTGAGAGATATGCTGGTGGGGCTTTTAGGCGGCCGTGCCGCCGAGGAGCTTGTTTTTGATACGGTTACGACCGGAGCTTCTAATGATATTGAAAAGGCTACGGGTATTGCACGCTCTATGGTCACGCAGTATGGTATGAGCAAGAAATTTGGCCTAATGGGACTGGCAACGGTAGAAAGTAAGTATCTGGACGGAAGAGCATCTATGAACTGCAGCGATGTGACGGCGGCGGATGTGGATTCGGAGGTTATGGCTCTTTTGAAAGAGAGCTATGAAAAGGCGAAAGAACTGCTTTCCGAAAACAGGGAGGTTATGGATAAACTTGCAGAGTTTTTGATTGAAAAAGAAACGATCACCGGAAAAGAATTTATGGCGATCTTCCGCCGTGAAAAAGGACTTCCCGAACCGGAGGAAAAAGAAAAAAATGAGCATGCTGCAGATACTGACATATCTGTGGAACAACCTGCGAGCAACGATGAAAGTGCAGAAATAGGCAAAACAAACCAAATCATGCCGGAGGAGGCGAAAAAAGCAGAGACGGGCGAAAGTCAGGATCCGGTAGGCCGGAACTTTAACCAGACGGTCGACGAGCCGTTAGGCCGCTTTTCACAGGCGCCTTCCGGATTGGAACATCCGATTCATCCTGATGTGAAAGAAAAATAAGTGGTTAAAAAGATTCTATGGGTATCCATAGAATCTTTTTAACAGGGAGGATTTATGTTTAATTTTGAAGAAGAATTGAAAAAACTTCCGAAAAATCCCGGAGTCTATATCATGCGGGATGAAAATGATACGATTATTTATGTAGGGAAAGCAGTCAATCTGCACAGCAGGGTACGGTCCTATTTTCGAAAAAATATCGGAAGAGGTCCTCAGATCGACAAAATGGTAACGCTGATCGACCGTTTTGAATATATTGTGACCGATTCGGAATTAGAGGCGCTTGTATTGGAAAATAATCTGATCAAGGAACATAGCCCTAAATATAATACGCTGTTAAAAGACGATAAGACATATCCTTATATTAAAGTGACGATGGGGGAAGAATTTCCCAGAGTCCTTTTTTCCAGACAGATGAAAAAGGACAGGTCCCGGTATTTTGGTCCCTTTAACAGTGCGGGGGCAGTAAAGGACACGATAGAGCTGATTAATAAACTTTATCAGTTAAGAACCTGTAACCGAAGTCTGCCAAAGGAGATCGGGAATGACAGGCCGTGCTTGAATTATCATATCAAACAATGCCTTGCGCCGTGTCAGGGGTATCTATCCAAGGAACAGTATAGCGAACAGGTTGCAAAGGCGTTGGAATTTTTAAACGGAAAATATGACGTGATACTAAAAGAACTTGCAAAAAAAATGACAGAAGCGTCTGAAAATATGGAATTTGAAGAAGCGATCCGGTATAGGGATCTATACAACAG
This sequence comes from uncultured Lachnospiraceae bacterium, assembly GCA_910579805.1. Lineage (GTDB taxonomy): Bacteria > Bacillota > Clostridia > Lachnospirales > Lachnospiraceae > RGIG3002. Next base: position 68,771 of record CAJTWM010000005.1, read on the forward strand.
CGTAAAACAGGTTTCCCAAAAGCAGAAGATCACGGACAGCGATATGGAGGATAAGGACGTCATAGCGCTTGCCAAAGATGAAAATGACGCTATTGTTCAGGTATTTTTCGTAAGGGGTGGAAAACTGATTGGCAGGGAACATTTTCATATGACACATGTGTCGGGGACATCATCAGCGCAGATCCTGCTTGATTTTGTGAAACAATTTTATGCCGGAACTCCCTTTATCCCTAGGGAACTGATGCTGCAGGAGGAAATAGAAGATATTGAAATATTAGAAAAATGGCTGTCGGGAAAAAGGGGAGGCCGCGTCTATATCCGGATACCTAAGAAGGGCAGCAAGGAAAAGTTAGTGGAACTTGCGGCGCAAAATGCCAATCTGGTATTAAGTCAGGACAGGGAGAAAATAAAAAGGGAAGAAGGACGGACGATCGGAGCCGTAAAAGAGATCGCTGCCCTTCTCGGAATGGAAAGAATCGTCAGAATGGAGGCTTTTGATATTTCCAATATCAGCGGTTTTGCAAACGTCGGTTCCATGGTAGTGTTCGAACAGGGGAAAGCCAAAAGGAGCGATTATAGGAAATTTAAGATCAAATCCGTATCCGGACCGGATGATTATGCCTGCATGCGGGAAGTCTTGACGAGACGGTTTCTCCACGGCATGGAAGAGCAAAAGGAGCTGGATCAAAAGGAACTGGAAAAAGAATTCGGCAGTTTTACTAAATTTCCGGATCTTTTATTGATGGACGGGGGAAAGGGACAGGTCAACATCGCCCTTGAAGTCTTAGCAGATCTAAAGATCGATATTCCGGTATGCGGCATGGTAAAAGACGATAATCACAGAACAAGGGGATTGTATTTCCATAATGAGGAAATTCCTATTGACAGGTACAGTGAAGGGTTTAAGCTCATTACCCGCATTCAGGATGAGGCCCATAGATTTGCCATCGAGTATCACCGTTCGTTAAGAAGTAAGACACAGGTGAAATCTGTGCTGGACGACATACCAGGGGTGGGGCCTGCAAGACGTAAGGCGCTGATGCGGCAGTTTAAATCGATTGAGGAAATTAAAAATGCTTCCGTGGAGGAATTGATGGAAAGAACGGAAATTCCGAAGAATGTTGCCGAGGATATCTATGCTTTTTTCAGGATCTGACATACCAGTGTCTTGTCTCGTTGATAATTAGTCAAACCTACTTGTCTATTCGCCCATCTGCGGCGTTAGATTTTCTAGTCGCAGCCGCAGCCGCACGGCAGTTTCTTTTTTCTCTCATTGCTATTAAAAGTGGGGTATGTTAAAATAGATAGCGAGTGATAAGAAATTACATAGAGTCCGGACAGGGCATAGGAGCCGGCGTCCTTAGGGATTCTGGCCGAAGCGGGAACACAGAAAGAGATAGTGAGGAGAAGGGGTATGGCAAGCGTAAAATTAAACAAAGTCATTGAGAAAATGAAACTGGACAATCTGACGCCGGAAATTGACATGGAACATATTAAAGTGACGCAGCCGGATATTAACAGACCGGCATTGCAGATGACGGGCTTTTTTGAGCATTTTGATGCAACCCGGTTACAGATCATCGGATTTGTGGAATATACTTATATGGAAAGTATGCCTATGGAACGAAAAGAAGAGGTATATTCCAAACTGCTTTCTTTTGACATTCCGGCCATCGTATATTGCCGGGATCTAAGACCGGACGAATTGTTCCTAAAAAAAGCAAATGAACATGGGATTCCGATCCTTGCGACAAAGATGTCTACATCTGATTTTATGGCGGAGATCATCCGATGGCTCAATGTCAAGCTTGCGCCCTGTATTTCCGTGCATGGCGTTTTGGTGGATGTATACGGGGAAGGCGTTCTGATCACGGGTGAGAGCGGTATTGGTAAATCCGAGGCGGCTTTAGAGCTGATCAAGAGAGGACACCGTCTTGTAACGGACGATGTGGTGGAAATACGAAAAGTCAGCGACGACACGCTGATCGGTACGGCGCCGGATATCACGAAGCACTTTATCGAACTCCGAGGGATCGGCATTGTTGATGTGAAGACACTGTTCGGTGTTTCCAGCGTTAAGGATACGCAGGGAATCGACCTTGTGATCAAGCTGGAAGACTGGGATAAGGACAAAGAATATGACAGACTTGGTCTAGAAGAGGAATATACCGAATATCTTGGAAATAAGATAGTGTGTCATAGTATTCCGATCCGTCCGGGGCGGAATCTTGCCATTATTTGTGAATCTGCCGCGGTAAACCATAGACAGAAAAAGATGGGGTATAATGCGGCGCAGGAATTATATACAAGAGTACAGAATCAGTTAGCGCGGAAAAGGGATGATGATGAAGACTGACGCGACATTCCCAAAGAAATTAAAAATTTCACGGTCTTGATTTGTGTATCCGTTGAAGCAGGCGGATAGGACAAAGAAGAGAACAAAAGTATAAAAGGAGCGACATGGCGATGAGGAAATATGTATTTGGCGTAGATATAGGCGGTACGACGGTAAAGATGGGACTTTTTGAAGCGGACGGCAATCTGCTGGATAAGTGGGAAATCCCTACAAGAACGGAAAACGGCGGAGAAGCGATTCTGCCGGACGTTGCAGGGAGCATACAAAAAAAGATGGAAGAAAAAGGAATAGAGAGGGCGGATATCATCGGCGTAGGGATCGGTGCGCCCGGACCCATCGACGGAGACGGCGTGGTTCATGTAGCGGTCAACTTGGGCTGGGGAGTCTTTAACATTAACGAGACTTTGTCGAAGCTTTTGGACGGTATGCAGGTAAAAGCCGGAAACGACGCTAACGTTGCGGCCTTGGGAGAAATGTGGAAAGGCGGCGGACAGGGATATAAAAACATGGTTGCCGTTACTCTCGGAACGGGGGTAGGCGGCGGTATTATCAATAACGGCGAGATTTTAAGCGGAGCTGTGGGAGCCGGCGGCGAGATCGGACATATTCATGTGGAAGATGCGGAAACGGAAAGCTGCAACTGTAAGAACAAAGGCTGCTTGGAGCAGTATGCTTCTGCTACGGGCATTGTACGTCTTGCAAAAAGAAAACTAGCCGAGAGCAGCGAAGAAAGCGTTTTGAGAAAAGGAAAAATTTCTGCGAAGACGGTTTTTGACGCTGTAAAAGCGGGCGATCAGGTAGCCTGCCAGATTGCGGAGCAGTTTGGATATTATCTCGGTAAGGGACTGGCGGCGGTTGCGGGCGTGGTCAATCCTGAAGCCTTTGTGATCGGCGGCGGCGTTTCCAAAGCCGGAGAAGTCATTTTTAAATATATAAAGCCGTACTACGAGGAGTATGTGTTCCATGCAGGAAGGGACGCGGAGTTTAAACTTGCTATGCTGGGAAACGACGCCGGTATTTATGGTGCGGCCAAAATGGTATTAGATTAAAAAAAGAAGATGCAGGTGTATATGTTAAGTTCAACTTTTATTGAAAATTTAGGAAGAATGATCCCAAAGGAAAACATTATACTGAACGAATCCATGAGCAGGCATACGACTTTCCGCGTCGGCGGAGAGGCGGCCTGCTTGATTAAAGTTCCAAATAATGAGAAACTTGCCAGATTGATCCTTTTTTTGGATCAGACGGGACATGAATATTTTTTAATTGGGAACGGCAGTAACCTGTTGGTCAGCGACAATGGGTATGACGGCATTATTTTAAAACTGGTGGAACAGTTTGAAGAGGTATATACGGACGGATTAAAGATCATTGCAGGCGCTGCGGCTCCTCTTGCACAGGTTGCGAAGCTGGCGATGGAGGAAGGGCTTACAGGAATGGAGTTTGCGTCAGGCATCCCGGGGACATTGGGAGGCGCTATCGTTATGAATGCCGGCGCTTATGACGGGGAGATGAAGCAGATCGTAAAAGAAGTCAATGTAATGGATCAGGCAGGCAATATCCTCACTTTAAATAATGAAACAATGGAATTCGGTTATAGGAGCAGTGTGATCAGGAACCGGCCCTTTATCGTACTTTCTGCCGTACTGGAATTAGAAGAAGGCGATAAAGAGGAAATAAAGCGGAAAATGAAAGAACTTGCGGAAAGAAGAAGGGAAAAGCAGCCGTTAGAGTATGCCAGCGCAGGCAGTACGTTCAAACGCCCGGAAGGGTATTTTGCAGGAAAACTGATCATGGAAGCAGGACTGCGGGGATTTTCCATCGGCGGCGCGAAAGTATCGGATAAACATTGCGGATTTATCGTAAATACGGGAAATGCTACGGCACAGGACATTTATGAAGTAATACAGGAAGTGCAGGAAAGGGTAAAAGATCAGTTCGGTGTTTTGCTGGAGCCGGAGGTGATACGTCTCGGGCGGTTTTAACATATACTATATCAAGGCGCAGTCCGGCAAGGGGGACTGCTGACTGGTCGGTCATACTGAGTTCGCGTTAAGCGTGCAGATAGGAGTACAAATGAGATTTGTAGTTGTGACAGGGATGAGCGGAGGAGGAAAAAGGACGGCGCTTAAGATGCTGGAGGATATTGGATTTTACTGTGTGGATAATCTTCCGGAGCCTTTGGTGGAGAAATTCGTCGAGGTCTTTGCAACGCCCGACAGAGCAATGACAAAGGTTGCGCTCGGATTGGATGTCCGCTCGGATAAAACCAGAGGCGGCGTAGAAAAAACATTAGATATGCTGCGGGAAAAAGGGCATTCTTTTGAGATTTTATTTATGGATGCGAATGAACAGGTCATATTGAGGAGATATAAAGAGAGCAGAAGGCTTCATCCGCTTTCGGAGGACGGAAGGATCGAAGAAGGGATCAGACGGGAACGGAGCATTTTAGGAGGATTACGGAAAAAAGCGGATTATGTGATAGATACCTCCAATCTTTTAACAAGAGAGCTGAAAGAGGAGCTTGACCGCATTTTTATCAAGGGTGAGGAATATAATAGCCTTATGATCAATATCGTTTCCTTCGGATTTAAAAACGGAATCATATCGGATGCGGATCTGGTCTTTGACGTAAGGTTCTTGCCGAATCCCTTTTATATAGATGAATTAAAACAAAAGACCGGAAACGATCATGAAGTTCAGGATTATGTTATGAGCTTTGATGAAGCGCACATTTTTATGGATAAGCTTACGGATCTGATTAATTTTTTGATTCCGAATTATATTAAAGAAGGTAAATATCAGCTTGTGATAGGTATCGGGTGTACGGGCGGGCAGCATAGGAGCGTGACGCTTGCGAATGAATTGTATGAACGGCTTAAAGATAAAGGAAGCTACGGTATCAAAATATCTCATAGGGACGTTGAAAAATAAAGCGGCTTTTTAAAGTTAAACTTAAGAAAATAAAGGAGACGGAGCGCAGATGTCATTTTCCGGAGAAGTGAAGGAAGAGTTAACGAAACATGTCAGTGCATCCAGACATTGCCAGCTTGCTGAGCTGGCGGCCTTAATTCATTTTTGCGGCAGTTTTAAAGAAATCGACGGTATGTCTGCGTTGTGCTTTCAGACAGAAAATCAATCTGTAATAAGAAAATACTTTACATTGTTGGAAAAAACATTTAATATAGGTATTGATGTTGTTCGGGAGACAATAAAAAAAGAGAATAAGAACCATTCATACTCCTTTTTACTTGAAGAAGAAAAGTTAGTATATAAAATCTTACAGACTGTTAAACTATTAGATATAAAAGAGGAAACGCAATCTTTTGAACAGCCTGTGAATGCGATGCTTATTAAGAATTCCTGTTGTCAGAGAGCATTTCTGAGGGGGACATTTTTAGCGGCAGGCTCTATGAGCGATCCGGAAAAAAGCTATCATTTGGAAATAGTATGTACTAATAATATGCAGGCAGTACAGATACGCGACATGATTCAGGGATTTGGTATAGATGCCAAGATCGTCCTGAGAAAAAAGTATAATGTGGTGTATTTAAAAGAAGGACAAAGTATTGCCGATCTGCTTAACGTGATGGAGGCTCACGTTTCTCTTATGGAATTTGAGAATTTTCGAATCGTAAAGGAAATGCGCAATTCCATTAACAGGCGTGTAAATTGTGAAGCGGCGAATATTACGAAAACAGTAAACGCTTCTTCCAAGCAGATAGAAGACATTTTATTGATTCGCGACCATTACGGATTTCATAATTTACAGGATAACTTGAGGGAGATGGCCGAGATACGTTTAGACTATCCCGACGCTACATTGAAAGAACTTGGACAATATTTGAATCCGCCGGTAGGTAAATCCGGTGTAAATCATAGACTGAGAAAGTTAAGTGAGCTTGCGGAGAGGATCAGGATGTAGAAAGAGGAGGAGCAGAGTATGCGTGAAAAAGAAATTGAAATCGGATTGGAAACAGGTTTGGAAGCAAGGCCGGTAGCATTGCTGGTTCAGATAGCCAGTCAGTTTGAGAGCGATATTTATATCGAATCAGGCAACAAACGGGTCAATGCCAAGAGCATTATGGGAATGATGAGTCTGGGACTTGACAATGGAGAAAAAGTGAAAGTGACAACGGAAGGACAGGATGAGGACAAGGCTATCGACGATCTTGAAAAATTTTTAAAGGCTGAATAGATGGATGAAAGAGCTATCGCATATGCGGCGGCTCTTATTTTGTGGGAAAAAATCTTATTATCAAGCAGCCAAAAACGTAAAGACCGATAGGTGTGACATATTTGTTTACATAAAATATTTGTCGATGCTTCGTCCTTTACTCATGCCGTGCTTTTTGGTATATTTCTTTTTGGATAAAGAAAGAACTTAGCTATGATCCTTACGCACATACACCACACATAGCTGATTTCTTTCTTTTTGTCTATGACGCTTTTTGCTTATGATAAGAAGACCGGATCGATCAGAGTATTTGACTTTAAACGGGAAAAACGGTATATTGTAAGAAATGGGAGAACATAGCATGAAATTAAAAATTTCCCGATTCTGATTGGTATGCCTGCGAAAGCAGGCGGATGGGAGTTATGGCAAGGACAGCGTAAAATGCGCAGATGGGAGTAAATATATGAGGAAAAAAAAGCTGCTGTTTATTTATAATCCAAAAGCGGGAAAAGCGCAGATCAGAAATCATTTGCTGGATATTATAGACGTACTCTCAAAGGGCGGCTATGAAGTGACCGTCATGCCGACGCAGGCGGCGGGAGAGGCCGTCCATATGGTAAAGGATAGGGAATCCGGTTATGAAATGGTGGTTTGCAGCGGCGGAGACGGAACGCTTGACGAAGTAGTGACGGGGATGATGCAGTGTGGGGAGAAAGTGCCTATCGGTTATATACCGGCAGGCAGCACCAATGATTTTGCAAATAGTTTAAGGATCCCTAAAAGTATGAAGTCGGCGGCGCAGACCGTAATAAACGGAAGGCGTTTTCTCTGTGACGCCGGTGCGTTTAACGACGATAATTTCGTATATATTGCGGCTTTCGGTTTGTTTACGGATGTCTCTTATGAGACAAAGCAGGAAATAAAGAACGTGCTTGGGCATATGGCGTATCTTTTGGAGGGAATGAAACGCATTCCGGCTATTAAAACCTTCCATTTTAAAGTGTCCCATGACGGAGAAGAGATAGAGGACGATTTTGTATTCGGAATGGTCACCAATTCCGTTTCTGTCGGAGGATTTAAAAGGATCACGGGGAAAAATGTAAGTCTGGATGACGGGGTGTTTGAGGTGACATTGGTAAAGATGCCGAGAAATCCTATAGAATTAAACGGAGTAATGGCTGCGCTTTTGAACAGGGACATTGATACGGAATATATGTATTGCTTTAAATCGTCCGAAATCCGTTTTGAATCGGAGACGGAAGTGGCGTGGACGCTGGATGGAGAATACGGCGGCAGCCACAGAGAGGCGAGGGTGAGAAACTGTGAGAAAGCGATAGAGATCATAGTGCCGGAAGACTTAAAATGATTTTGCGTATAAATTGTTACTATAAGTTGTTAAATTTTTACCGAATTTTATTTCTTTTTTAATGGTAATGGAGTATAATGGTAACAATAAATAGATCATGTTATGGAGGGATAAATATGTTAGTTTCAGCAAAAGAAATGTTAGAGAAGGCAAAAGCAGGTCATTATGCAGTAGGACAGTTCAACATCAATAATCTTGAATGGACGAAAGCGATTCTGGCAACGGCACAGGAAAACAATTCTCCCGTTATCCTCGGAGTATCTGAGGGCGCAGGCAAATACATGGGAGGCTATGATGTGGTAGTAGGCATGGTGAACGGTTTGATCAAAGATCAGAATATCACGGTGCCTGTAGCGCTTCATTTGGATCACGGCAGTTACGAACACTGCTATAAATGTTTAGAAGCAGGATTTTCTTCTATCATGTTTGACGGTTCTCATTTCCCGATCGAAGAGAACGTGGAGAAGACAAAAGAGTTAGTGGCGGCAGCTCACGACAAGGGATGTTCTATCGAAGCGGAAGTAGGATCTATCGGCGGTGAAGAAGACGGCGTCGTAGGCGCAGGCGAATGCGCGGATCCGCAGGAATGTAAAGCGATCGCAGATCTTGGCGTAGACTTCCTTGCGGCAGGTATCGGAAATATCCACGGAAAATATCCGGATAACTGGAAAGGATTAAGCTTTGAAACTTTGGATGCCGTTCAGCAGCTTACGGGAGAATTACCGTTAGTACTTCACGGCGGCACAGGCATTCCGGCAGATATGATCAAAAAAGCGATTACATTAGGCGTTGCAAAGATCAATGTAAATACGGAATGTCAGTTGTCTTTTGCAGAAGCTACCCGTAAATATATCGAAGCAGGAAAGGATCTGGAGGGAAAAGGTTTCGATCCTCGTAAGCTTCTTGCACCGGGTACGGAAGCAATCAAAGCGACTGTAAAAGAGAAAATGGAATTGTTCGGTTCCGTAGGAAAAGCGTAAACAGAACAGGAACAGACCGTAATAGAGACAAATAAAAAACGGACAGGCTTAAGAAAAAGCCGTCCGTTTTTTTGTGCCCAGACCCGTGCGGAGAAAATGTGAAGAATCCCAATATTCTCCAAATAAAGCAAAAGATGCCAAAGTAAATTATTGAGCTTTTGATATGCGGATGTTATACTATGCCAAATTAAAGGGGGATATGCTTGTGAAAAAAATTTTTACGCTATTTACCATATTTTTTCTTATTCCGTTTACGGTTTCCTGTAAAACAAAGGTGGAACCGGCGAAAATACCCTTAAAAAGGGAGGATGCCAAGTAAAGCTATCTTTACTTGGCAGTTATTATGAAAAAGTTATTTAAAAATCAATTACTTGTTGTTGGCTTATTTGTTTTATTCTATATACTAAGTATATTCAAGAGAAGTGTATAAACAATGATTTTGAAATTAAGTTTCTCTGAATGAATTGTTAACAAAATATGAACGGCAGAGGCGTGAAAATGACGGGCTGATCAAATCTCTCATAAACTGTGACACATATCTGACGGAAAGCATGTTTCAAATACGCTTTGGAAAGCAGGAAAAAAAGTAAAGTAAAATATCTATAATAGTCAAGGTATGAAAAAAGCGGGTTCTTTCTATAATAAACAGGAACCGGATGTCAATAAGGAATCAGACATCCAGCCGGATATCGGCAGTTATTCAGTCAGGAAAGAGGGGACCTTAAAATATAAAGAAGGTAAAAAGATGGAGAAGGACGGCCGGTATCGGCTTATTATGCCTATTGCTGGCCGGAGCCGTATCGGGGTGCGGAAATGTTTCGAAAGGAACCGGAGGCGGTAAAAACGGAAAGGACAACGGAACAGACAGCGGGGAAAGAAGAAACAGGCGCAGCGCAGGACAATGAAAATAATGCGGAAGAAACCGCGTCGGATCAGGGGACGCAGAATCAATTGAATCAAGCGGACGACGGTCCGGGAAGAACTGACGGCAGTGGAACTCACAAAGCTGATGGGAAACGGAATCAATCTCGGAAATACAATGGAGGCATACGGCCGCGGGATATACGGAACGTCAGAAGAAGCTACGGTTTACGAAACCTATTGGGAACAGTACTTACAGCGTCGGCGACGTATATGACCCGACATCCAAAACTGCCGGAATAGAGGCGGTAGATGTACAGATCGCAAAAGAAGGCACCTACACGGTCAGTCTGGACTTTACAAAGACAGATGGGGTGCGGCCAAAGGAATCGGATTTGCAGCTCTGGCAGTAGGAAACGGAGAAGTTCTTTTTCCCGGATATACGATAGAGATTATTTTTGCATATATGCCGCAATAGCAAAGACGAAAGGAAACCGGTTTAACTGCCGGGACCGGCCGCTTTTCTGTAAGCAACCGGCGTTTTACCGTATTTTTTATGAAAGGCCCGGGTAAAATATGCATGATTGCGGAAACCGCAGTTTTCTGCAATGTCGATCACCTTCAGATCGGTTTTCAGCAATTGTTTTGCGGCAAGTTCAAGGCGGTATTCTATTAAATAGGCATTAAAACTCAAGCCTGTAAATTCTTTAAACAGTTTCATAAAATGACTTTCTGAGAAGCCGCATTGTTTTGCGGCTTCTTTTATGGTAACCTCCTGATCGTAATGATTCCGGACGTAGTAAAGGGCATTTTTCAGCTTGCCAAAAGACAATTGTAAATGGCTGGAGCCGGCGTCGGCATCGGTACTATAAATGTTCATGAAATGGAGGAGAAAATACAGGTTGGATTTGACCATCAATTCATGGGAAGGGTAGTCTTCCTTACGGTGAGCCAGCATGGATAATATGCAGCCGCTTATGGCCCGGTTAAAGGGTGAATCCGACGGATGGAAAAAGTCCATGGTTTTTTCTCCGTTCAGAAAAGGGAGGACGTATTTATCATAACAAAGATCGTCTTCCGAGCCTTTAAAGAGGGAAGGATGAAACATAAGGTTAAAATAAGTGCCGCTTTTGTCGCCGCTTTGCTCAATGGAATGCACGGCATGGGGAAGAATAACGATCAGGTCTCCGGCGCAGAGCAGGTAGGACTGTCCCCATAAAGTGACCTGCATCCGGCCTTCGGAACAATAAATCAGTTCAAAATCGTCATGCCAGTGCAGGGGGAAGGAACGGAGCCATTCGGGTATGATTCCCCGGTAAATATTGTAAGGGAAAGTGATGCTTCCGTGAATTTTCGTTTCGTGTAACGGGGTGTGATCCATAGTTTCTCCTCCATTTAAAATAAAACTTATTACATAATAGGATTGTGCTAGAAATATAAGGATATATTACAAGAAATGTAACATATATAAGAGTATAATGCAAGAAAAAGAATGAGAAATCTGTTCCTAAACGCGGTTTCTGCTTTCCGTCAGAGATTTGGCATATGTATGGCGGACAGAGGGAGAAGGCGGAACGTTTGGAAGGGACGGATCCGGATAACGGACAAAAGGAGGAAAGGAATATGGAATATGCGGCAATCAGGCACTTTGCAGACAAGAGGTATTGCTTTGCAGTAGGGAAAGGACGTTTTTTAATCAGGCTTGAGACCAAAAGGGACGATATAGCCAGTGTGGCGCTCCATGTACAAGATAAGTATCTGCCGGTCAAATATATGGATACAAGGCGCGCCGTGGCAATGAATCTGACCTGCTCCGACCAATATATCGATTATTATGAAGCGGTTATTGATATCGACGTGGTCTGTCTCAGGTATTTTTTTGAAATAACGGATATGTCGGGAAAGGTAGTCTATTATGGGAATCATGATTTTTATGAAGAGTGTATTACCGACATAGAAAAAATGTTTGACTGCCCGCAAAACCTTAGGGAAGAAGAGATGTTCCTGCTGCCTGAATGGGCGGAAAACAAAGTGGCATACCAGATTTTTCCTTCCCGTTTTGCATCGGATAAAGAAGTGCCGGAAGAAATCTGGTATCAGGCGCCGATAGGCCATCAGGCGGATTTAAAAGGTTCTCTCAGGGGAATTATTGATCATTTGGAATATATCAAAAAGCTGGGGGTGGACATTATTTATATGACGCCGATCTTTACTTCCGGATCCAGTCATAAGTATAATATTGACGATTACTACAGCATCGATCCGTCTTTCGGAAATAAGGAGGATCTGAAAGAGCTTGTAAACAAAGCGCACGAGAGAGGGATGTATGTGATTTTGGACGGCGTGTTTAACCATACGTCCGTAAATTTCTTTGCATTTAAAGACATCAGGGAAAAAGGGAAAGACTCAAAATATTTGGACTGGTATTATATCGACAGTTTCCCTCTTGTGATGGAATTGGGGAAAAAACCGAGTTATAAGACTTTCAGTTATGCGGGTCCTATGCCGAAGCTGAATCTCCAAAATAAGGAGACGGCGGATTTTGTTATTGATGTGGCGTCTTATTGGATCAAGGAGTGTGATATTGACGGCTGGCGTTTGGACGTAGGGGACGAGATAGACCATGCTTTTTGGAAACGGTTCAGACGGGAGATCAAGGCGGTCAAGAAAGAGGCTTTGATCGTTGGGGAAATCTGGCATTTTGCAGGTGATTTTTTAGAAGGGGACGAGTGGGACAGCGTTATGAATTATCCGTTCTATAACGCCGTATTGGACTTGATCGCTACGCAGAAATCAGGCGTGGGCGCATTTGTGGGAAAGCTGAATTTTTTGAAAGGAAACCTTCATAGCGGACTGGAGGGGTATCTTTGGAATTTCATAGACAGCCATGATACGGCAAGGTTTTTACACAGTGCGGGAAACGACAGAAAAAAACAAATGCTGGCCGCGGCGATCCAACTCTTGCTTCCCGGTATGCCAATGATATATTATGGTGATGAGAACGCTATGCAGGGAGGGCCGGATCCGGATTGCAGACGGGGAATGCTTTGGGACGAAAATAGGCAGGATAAAGAAATGTTCTGTTATTATCAGACGCTGATCAAAATCAGGCATGAGAGCCCCGTATTGACACGGGGCCGCATAGAGGAGCAATACGCGGAAGAAGATACAGGACTTATTTATATGAAAAGAAAGCTGAACGGGCAGGAGATCTTATTACTTTTCCATGCCAAAGAAGGATGCGCAGAGATCCCCGGGTTAAAGGGGCGCAAGAATCTGATAAGCGGCAAGCCGTTTTCGGGCAGTTTAGGGGAGTATGAGGCGGCAGTATTAGCAGACTGACCGGTTGCGGCCCACAGACGGCAGTTGGCGTCTGGGCCGGCAGATATGGCATCAATGCGTGCGATAAGAAAGGAGTAGTTTTTAATATGGAGATCATGATTAGTAAGCGTTATCTTAAGATTCCGGTTTCTTATTCGGGAAAGAATGTTCATTTTACGTTTTCGGAGGGGAAAAAAGTCCTTTACTTTTTTGACGCCTCCTATACGGAAGGAGCATATGATACCGTGTATTATGCGGATCTGAGAATGCTTTTGGGGAAGAAGGTACGGTTGACGGCAGTGGCGGAGAGTGAGGAAGAAATGATGCCGGCGTTGGAATTTTGCGACGAGCCGGACAAACCGGATCCGGATCCGCTCCGTCCGATGGTTCATTTTACCGCACCGTCGGGATGGATCAATGATCCTAACGGACTGTGTTATTATGAAGGAACGTATCATCTTTTTTATCAGCATAATCCTTTCGGAAGAGTGTGGGGAAATATGCATTGGGGACATGCGGTAAGTTCTGACCTGCTCCATTGGGAGAGCTGTGAAGAAGCTCTTTTAAGCGATGGGGACGGAGTAATCTATTCCGGGGCGGCTCTGGTGGATCACGATAATGTTTCAGGCTTAAAAGAAGGCGGGGAGGCGCCGATCCTGTTTTATTATACCCGCGTGGGGGAAGTTTCCGACCAATGCCTCGCAGTGAGCAACGACGGCGGGAAAACGTTAAAAAAGTATGAGGGAAATCCTGTTATTCCCTATATTTCGGCTGACAACAGAGATCCTAAGCCTATTTATGATGAGGAAAGAAAGCGTTATCTTATGGCGCTCTATATGGAAGAAAGTACTTATGCGCTTTTTGAATCCCAAAACCTTCTTGAGTGGGAAATGCTGCAAAGCTTTGAATTGCCGGAAGATAACGAATGTCCCGATTTATATCCGCTGAAAGCGGAGGACGGAAACGTATATTGGATCCTATCGGGAGCGCATGACCGGTATGAGGTAGGAATCTTTAATGAAGAGGGGCTGTACTGCCCTGTGCAGGAAACGGGACAGCTTTCTTATGATTCGCAAAGTTATGCGGCACAGACTTTCTTCTATGAGAAAGATAGGCCGGTAATACGTTTTGGATGGGACAGGAGCGAGATTCCTGACAGACCTTATGCCGGCGCCATGTGCTTTCCGGCTCAAATGGGGCTGAAACAGATCGAGGGAAGATATTATCTTATGGCCTGTCCGCTTCGGGACTGTGAAGACATTGCTGAAAAACGATATGATCAGGCGGGAAAAAGCGCCTTTGTCTTGCCATTGTCCCAAAAGGCTTATTATATGGAGATCGATGCAGGAGATACTTCTTATGAGATGAAATTTTTCGGGCTTACCCTTCGGGCGGATAAAACAGGGGTATTTTGTAAAGAAGTATTTTTGCCCCGTATCGGTGAAGAGAACAGGTTACAGATCATAAGCGATACGTTCAGCACGGAACTATATCTGAACGGGGTGTCAGTGAGCGTTGTCGCGCATATGGCGGATTATGGGGATAACGAACTGAGCATTCAGGCGGAACGCGAACTGAAAAAGATATGTGTGAAAGAACTGAAGACGGTTTGGTGATTTAAAAAAGTGCAGCGCAAGGCATTCAGATCATGCTTTGCGCTACACTTTTACGCTTTCATAGAAACGCTGTCTTTAACCCACCAATATCCAGTCGCCGATCCATTCTGCGGTGGAACAGTTGTATAAACGTTTATAGAGCTTTCCGTTTACATCTTTAAAGCGCCAGACGATATTGTCGGACAGGGGACTGACTATGGCATCGGAATTGTTAGTTTGTAACGGTCCTTCCCAAAAAGGCGTTACAACGGCGCCGCTGTTTATGGCTATACTGAGAGTAAAGGCAGCCGCGCAGAAAAGTGATAGTAATTTTTTTCGGTAATGTTTCATTTTATATCCTCCTTTTTATAAATCGGCAAGTCTGAAAGAAACTCATCCATCTGTGAAAGAGTCGCTTTATAACTATCATTGTAATAAAAATCAAAAGTACCGTCTGTATTTTCTATCAGATAGGCATTATCAGAAGTAGGAAAATAAGTTGCTTCATTAATTTCCGGCGGCATATAAAAAGGCTCAAAGATGAAAAGAACGGAAAAGAAGTATATGCCAATGATCAAAACGGAAAAACCAAGCTGTTTTCCCCGGTTCGCTTTTCTCTGCGAACTTTTGATCATAATAGAAAATCGCCGGATGAGCAGGGATTCGCTGGTATTGCAGAAGGAAATGGCGAATGAGGGAGCCGGAACGGAATCCCCTGCCTTTGCTGCGTTGATCAGGCAGCTAAGGTAATCGATCCGGTCCTGCGGATCCTGCGAGTTAGTGATCTGCAAGTCGACGCGTAATTCCAACATGGTAGCGATCTGCTGTTTTAGAAGCGTTATAAAAGGATTCCACCAGTATATGATGCATAGAAGTTCCGAGAAAAGCTTAAGGAGCAGATCGTGGTGAAAAAAATGGGACGCTTCGTGGCATAAGATATAGTACATATCTTGTGATTTTACGTCAAAATCTTCCGGAATCAGAATATAGGGAGAGCGTATCCCCATAATCATCGGAGAGGTGATCCCTCGCAGCGTTATGATATGAAACCGATTCTTTTTCCTGTATTTTTGACAGATCTCTTGTAATAGGGAACAATAAGGTTCTTTTGACGAAATATCCGTCCCAAGCGTTTTGACTGTTTTATGGAAAGAGCGGTAGGACAGGATGCAGCGGATCAATGCAATGCAGCTCCCGACGATCCAAATAACCAAAAAAATGCGCCAAGGAGATAAAGGAAAGTTTCCGATAGCAAAAATCGGTTTTTTGAAACCGATCATGATGCGGGATAACGTGCTTGGAAGATTAATATTGGTGCTGTATACGAATTCAAAAGGGAAAAGAAAACGTAAAGCCGTAACTGCAATGAACAACACAAGAAGCTTATAGCCGATATCTATCATGACTTCCGTATTCCGGAATATTAAGTATAGTATCATCAATAGTATATTGCTGAATAGCAGGGACATCAGCATAGAAGAATTAGAAAAAGTTAACATAATAATCCCTCTCTTTATACATCTGAACTAAAGTTCTAAGTCTTTTTTGTAATCTTTTAATAAACGTTCTAAATTTTGAATTTCTTCCGCACGTATTTCCTTGTCTGTTTCCCGATCCAATAAAGCCGCTACAAAAGATGAGGCAGAAATTTTATCGGAAAACCGGCGGATCTCATTGGTGAATCGGGAAAGAGTAATTTCTTCTGCGGAAACTGACGCACGGTAATTTCTGCATAAGACAGTACCGCTGTAAACAATATCCGCTACTTCGATCAACTCCTGTTTTAGTAATTTTCGTAACACAGCCTGTACGGTATTTATGGTAAGGCCCTCCTTTGCGCCTGTGATCTCGGCGGCGGTCATGGGACTTGAGGAATTCCAAAGGATATTCAGAATATCCATATCCCTTTTTGTAAGATCCGGGTTATTTTTTGCATTCATAGTGTAACACCATCCTTGAAACAGTATTTTGTTTACAATAACATTAAATTTAAAAAAAATCAATATTGACGTGTGGGAAAAAAATGTTATACTGATAGTGTAAATAAAATACAGAATCGGTATATAAAATACTAGATTCAACACAACAAAAGAAAATGGAAACTGGAGTCATATCGCTACTAGAACGGCATCCAATCCGTAAAAAAGGTGGGAAGGCCGAAGGTTAGGAGCGCTTAACTGCAAGTTTGCGTCTGCGCGGCATCCGCAGACTTGTTAACGTGAAGACTTAATAAATAGAGTCAAAAGCCGCGCAGAAATGAGGAAAAGTATGAACCGGATAAAGCAGTGCATTTTTATTTTGGAAAGCGTTGCTTTCTTATTTGCCTGCTGTGCCTGCAGTAATGTGGATAATGAGATAGAATCTTCGGTAAAAGGACATGGAGCGGCAGGTTTGGATTTATCTTATAAAAGTGAAACTGACTGTCAGATCGGGATCGGGCAGCTGCCGGTCCGTGCTTATACAGTAAACGGAGTCTACTTTATAGAGGATGCGAAAGATCTTACGGCCAGATATTTGAAATTCTATGATTATGCTGCAGAACGTATTGTCTATGTATGTTCAAAAAGTAATTGCAGCCATAATGATGAAAGTTGTATGGCATTTTTCGGAAATCAGGAATATCCAATGCCGCATATTTGGTATTATGACGGCGGCTTATATGTTTCCAAGGTGGACGGAGACTATATGGGCGTGGAGAAGATTGCATTAGACGGTTCTACCCGTACAGATTCCTGTACTCTTATGCGTATCAATAAAGAAACGGTCAAAGGGCCGACAGGAGATATAGAATATACCTATTATCCGGAAATGACAATCCACCGGGGATATGTGTATTATACAACTTATTATCCGGGAAATGAATCGGCAGACTTGCGGCGGGTCAAGTTAAATAGCGAAGAAGAGCCGGAAACGCTTTATTCCCTAAAAGGGACGGCTGTGATGATCATGCGCCTGAAACCTTATGGAGCGCATGTGTTTTTTCAGGCGGGAATGGAAGGCGGGCAGAATATAGAAGTAAACATCTACAAGCATGATATTGGGTCAGGTGAGACAAAAGAATATTATCCGGGAGTTCTGAGAGATTATGTCCCTTTTGAAGGCGGGGTATATTACCTTGATCTGTCTAACAATGTTTATAAGGCTGATACGGATACAATGGAAAATACAATTTTTTATGAACCTGAAAATGGTGTGGGAATCGTATCTTTGTTCATAAAAGAAGATAAGCTGATCTGGCAGAAACAGGATTCTGACATAGTGGACGGCAGGGGCGTTTACCTGTATGAGCAGACCTTGTTAGATATGGACGGGAATATCGTTCAAAAATTAAGCGGCATGCAGGATGATTGGTATAACGGTTCCGGTAATTTGCTGTCACCGTATTAAGTAAATGGCGCTCAAAGATCGGGAAGGGATTTTATATGGAATACAGGCGGGTTTTTAAAAGTCGGAAAGTGATAACGTTATATATGACGTTTCTTGTCATCGCTTTAGGAATCTACATTTACCAGCAGGTTTATAGCGTTTCAGCGGAGCGGACCATATCAGGAAATGCAGGAGAGATTGCGGCCGGGGAGGGGACGATGCCTTATGAAGAATTTCAGGCCCGGTATGCCCTTGCCTATCAGGAATATTTGCAGAAGATATTGGCACAGAGCGACGATCTGGCCGGCATCAGTATTTTCCGGCAGGTTGATTCTTATTCTTTCCGTAATTTAGAAAAAACAAGGTCAGATTACGAAGCTCTTGTCGGTCTGAAGACAACAGAAGGAAACTTTAAAGCGTTAGAAACGGTAGTCGGTTTTGAAATTGCGGATTATGTTATTTTTCTTTTTGGCTTTACTTTGGTATGGACCTTTTTCGACGATGAAAAAAAGGGGCTTTGGTGCGTGAATTACGCTACTCCGGGAGGGAGGATGAATCTGGCGTTAGAAAGATGCGGGGTGCTGCTCGTAGGAAATTGCATTTTCACGGCGGCGCTCTATCTTTTATTGTTTGGAAACGCGTTTTTATTATATGGAGGCGTGGAGGATATGAGCAGCAGTGTTCAGTCTTCTCCGCTGTTTCGGGATTGTACTCTGCGGGTAAGCGCATCAGAGTACCTATTTTTATTTGTTTTACTTCATGCCGCCATGTCTTTTGCCATGTCCCTGTTTGTCTGGATGGTTTTGCTTTTCTTCCGTAATCATTTGCTTTCTATGGCTCTGTTGCTTTTTATTTTGGGGGCTGAGGGTGCTTTAAGCGCTGTATTGCCGGAACAGTCTATATTTGTAGTGTTGAAATATGAGAATTTATTTAGACTGATACATCCGGGAGATATTCTTTATAGTTACCGTAATTACAACTTGTTTTCCCATCCGGTAAACTGTTTTCATGCATGCCTTTGTCTGATATTTACAACAATATTGATCGGTGCGGCGGTCAGCGTGGGAATCGCGTCTTGCCGTAGGCCGATTGCCGGTGAGGGGAAAGCAGAGGCGGTCATTGCCAGATGGCAAACAAAAGCGAATGAGGTCTATCATCGGGGATTGTCGCATCTGTCTGTTTTGGGAATGGAATTCTATAAGGTTTTCATCATGCAGAAGGGAGGGCTGTTTCTTATTGTATGGCTGTATCTGCTAGTCGGGGGGATCGACACGGGCAGCGTGTTCTATTTGGGAACGGGAGCCGTTCTAAAAGACATATACAAGGAATACAGCGGACCGGACGACGGAAGGCTGCGGTCATATGTAGAGAAACAGGAGTCTATTTTACTGATGGAGAAGACCAGATATGAGAAGATGGCGGAGGCATACAAGGCGGGGGCTGTCAGCAAAGAAAAACTGGAAAACGCTTCGCTGCATTATAGTTCTTTTTCTACTTTGGAAAGCAGTATTGACAGTGTCAATATGCAGCTTGCTTATATGGAAAGAGTCAGGAAAGAGAGAGGGATTCCGGTTTGGTTTCTCTCCAATAAGGGATATAAGATTCTTTGGACCGGCGACGGGCTGTATCTGGGACAGGGATATGGAGAGCAGGAGCAGAGAGGTCTGCTGGCGGTCATTGTTTTAACTTTACTGCTTTCAACCGTGTTTTCTTATGATCGTACCTGTGGAATGGAAAAAATGCTGCGGGCTACGCCTTATGGGAGAGAAAAACTGTTTTACATAAAGATATTTATGGCGTTCTTATGCTGTCTGGTGATTTGTTTGACCACCTACGGACTGGAATTATATGAAGTGCAGAGGTTATATCCTGTCAACTGTCTGGAGGCTCCGATACAAAGTTTGGATTTTATGGAAGATTTTCCGTTTCCCATATCGATAGGTACTTTTTTGGTTTCAGTGGAAATGATTCATCTCGTTGTGTTATTTGCCATTGGAATGGTAGTCTGTGCCTGTTCTGTTTATTGGAAAGATGCCAAAGGAACGATAGCGGCTTTGGTCATTTTCATTTTTCCGGCGGCGCTGCAAATGTCAGGGATCGGCTGGTGCGAGTATATTTCTGTTTTACAGCCGCTTGTATATATAGAGGCATTGCAGGAGCATGGATTTATTTACAGTGCGGGTATTGTGTTTGTTATGCTGGGTATCGGTGCAGTTTGCTATCAAATGGTAAAGAAGCGTTGGTGCCGGACCGGAAGGGACGGATGATACAGGCGGTATAAACGGGGAGAGATGTAAATGAAATTGGAAGTAAAAGCGTTATCAAAAAAATATGGTGATTTTCAGGCGCTGAAAGCGTTGAATGTGGAATTTACGGAAGGTGTTTATGGGATTCTTGGACCCAATAGAGCGGGAAAATCTACCTTTATGAATTTACTAACGGATAATTTGAAGCGTACCGGCGGTGAGATTTGTCTGAACGGAACGGAAATCTTGTCAATGGGGAAAGCGTATCGGGAAAAGCTGGGGTATATGCCGCAGCAGCAAGGTTTTTACGAACAATTTTCCGCTATGGAATTTTTGCGTTATATCGGAAAACTGAAAGGCCTTAAGGGGAAACGGTTGAATGCGCAGATAGAGGAACTGCTTGAGAAAGTTAATCTGTATGAGCAAAGACACAGGCCTATAGGTTCTTTTTCAGGAGGCATGAGACAGCGCGTACTGCTTGCACAGGCGCTTTTAGGAGAACCGGAGATCATTATCATGGATGAGCCGACGGCGGGGCTGGATCCGAAAGAGCGGATCAACATTAGAAATATCGTGGCGGAAATATCAAAAAACAGGATTGTATTTATAGCCACTCATGTTGTATCGGATATTGAATGTATTGCGAATAAAGTATTGCTTTTAAAAAACGGGAATCTGGTTCGAATGGAATCTCCGGCAGAATTGATTGCGTCGGTGCGGGGCAAAGTCGGAGAAATTCCGTGCAGCAGGAAAGAATTAAAAAATCTACAAGAACAGTATATTATAGGGAACACGATCCAACGGCAGGAAGGCCTCGTTCTTCGTGTGGTAGGGGACTTACTGCCGCCGGACGCCAATGTGATAGAAGATAATCTGACATTAGAGGACGTGTACCTGTATTATTTGGAACAAAGCTGAAAGTTTACATTCATTCAATGATTCCGATCGGGAAATTTTAATTTCACACTATTTCTCCGGTTCCGGATATTCTACCCCAAAGCAGTCTACGGTTACGCTTTCCATGGTCTGGGTTTCAAGCGGTCTGTCATTATAATCGGTTGCCGTTTCGGCAATGCGGTTCACTGCATCCATACCTTCAATCACTTTTCCAAATGCTGCATAAGCGCCGTCCAAGTGAGGGCTTGTCTTATGCATGATAAAGAACTGGGAACCTGCGGAATCAGGATGCATACTGCGTGCCATGGAAAGTACCCCTTCCGTATGTTTCAGATTATTTTCAAATCCGTTTTGGGAAAATTCTCCTTTAATGCTGTAACCCGGCCCTCCCATACCGTTTCCGTCAGGGCATCCTCCCTGAATCATAAAGCCTTTGATCACTCTGTGAAAAATTAGTCCGTCGTAGAATTTTTTTTGGATCAGGCTGATGAAATTGTTTACAGAGACAGGTGCGATTTCGGGATATAATTCAGCCTTGATCACATCTCCGTTTTTCATTGTAATCGTAACGATTGGATTTTGTGCCATATCTGTATTCCTTTCTGAGCATTTATAGTTTAAAATATGGTTATTATTTTATATGATAATTGAAGATTCGTAAAGATGGGAGTTAACTTGAAATGAAAAATTTCCCTATCCTGATTTGTATGCCTGCTAAAGCAGGAAGATAGGAGCTGGAATAAAAAACGGAAGGCGGAGAAATGCTTGAAAAAGTAATTATTGCTATAGAAAAAAGACCAAAGCAGGAGGAGCGGGAAAGCTTTTTTCAGATGCTTGACGGAGAGGGGATCGGATCTGTCTGTCTTGATGTAAAAGAAGAGAGCTTTGTACAAAAAGACCCGCTGCTATATGGAATGCGATTATACGAAAAGGAAAAGCTTTTGGGAAAATGCATTTCCAAAGAAGGGGTTTTGTGGATCAGCGACAGAGCGGATCTATGCAGGAACGCTTTGGCAGAGGGCTATCCGGTCATTGCTTATCTGGGCGGCCGGACAAATCGGCAGGCGGAAGAGGAAATGCAAAAAACGGATGGGGAGAACAGGGAAAGCGCAGAGAGTGCGGAAGATTCTTTTTGGGGAGTGCGTTATGCGGTGGAAAGCCTGAAAGGAATAGACGGACAATATTTGGAAAGAGCGTGCAGGAGATATGCGGGGCTGCCATGGGAGATCCTGCAGACAAAGCGCTGCATTGTCAGGGAAACGACGGTGGAAGATGTGGACGCTTTTTATAAGATTTATGAGGAACCGTCCATTACGGAATATATGGAAGGACTGTTTGAAGACAGAGAAGAAGAGATACGGTATACAAAAAATTATATAAAATCCGTGTATGAATTTTTCGGATACGGTCTTTGGACGATCGTAGAGAAAAATGACAATTGTGTCATTGGACGTGCCGGTATCAGTTGGAGGGAGGACACGGAAACGATAGAACTTGGCTTTGTGATCGCCAAATCTTACCAGCGGAAAGGATATGCTTTCGAGGTATGCAGCGCTATTCTGGATTATGCTTATGACGGGTTGGATATCCGGAAAGTGTGGGCTTATGTGGACAAGGAGAATCGGATTTCCAGATCATTGTGTCATAAACTGGGATTCCGGTTTCGGGGTGAAACCTGTTTGAGAAACGGGTTCGGCAAAGAGGAAACGGTAGACGGTTATGTATGGGAAAGGTGAGCGCAGCCTTTCCTTTTTTAACTGTTTGCTTGGCACTGCCGGGCCTTCTTCTTATGCACAGGCCCGTGCAGGTAAAATATGCCGTTAAGGCGGATCCGGTTCTTTCTTTGGTTCTTCTTCCACGACGTTATCCGCCATTTTCGGTTTGCATTCGTTCCGGTACTGGTTCGGCGTTTTTCCGGTCGCCTTTTTAAATGTCTGTGCAAAATAAGACTGTGAAGAAAATCCCAACGCCGTGGAGATCTGTGAAATCGAGTATGTGGTAGATTCCAGCAGGGACTTTCCTTCCTGTATCCGTTTCCGTAAAAGATAAGTAATCGGTGAAACCCCGATATATTTTGTAAAAGCATGGGCCATATAGTATTTGTTCATATGGGAGAGCGACGCCAGCGTGTCCAGCGTGATATTTTCCGAATAATTTGCATCCATATAATTTTGTATCCGGGTACATTCCCGGTTCAGGAGTTCATTACCGCTTTGGATAATGGACAGGTTGTTGTTCCTGAGCAGGCAGATTATGATCACTTCCAAAAGGTTCTGGCATACCGCTTCGTAGTTCTCTTTCTTTTTTGCGATCTCTTCCAGCATGATATTCAGATACGCATAGATATTTGATCTGCGCGTATTATATTTGTACACATCTCCGAATGCGGTTTGGATAAAAACCCCCTCCTGTGCGGCGGCAATATGTTCGAAGGAAAAAGAAAGCCCTTCTATACCCAGCACAATATATTCTAACGGCGTCGTATGCATAGACTTTTCCGTGTGCTGCACATTCGGGTTGATAACGACCAAATCGTTTTCGCAGACAGGCAGTTCCGTATCCTCCGCAACAAACAGGCCGTTACCGCGTACAACGTAAAAAAGCTCGCTGAAAGGATGGGAGTGCATAATGCTCTGCCAGTCCCCCTCGTACTTTGACGTTGAGACGTACAAAAGTTTCAAACTGTCGAAATCGGAAAGCTGGATCCCTTCGATACAATGTCTTGTGTTTCCCATATTTGCTCCCATCTGTCCGCTTTTGCGGACTTCAAATCAGGGAGGCTGAAAGCGCATTTCTTTCAACCTTCCCGTTATGCCGCTCTGCGGCACAAAACATCCCAGACCATATGCTGTAAAACGAGTTTAAGATAAGTTTAAAATTTCACAATATTTCGTTAAAAAAAGCATAGCAGAATTTATATATTTTGTCTATAAATACATCCTGTCAATAAATTTAAAAATAATTACTATATTTATTTTGTAAATATAGCACACAAATTGAAATTTTATTTTTATAGACTGCATATAATGTTATATTTCAAAATGGAAATAAATATAAAATTTACACAATGAATCAATAAAAAATAAAAAAAAATAAACACTTTTCAACAAAAAAGCAATATATATAAAATACCAAGCAACAATCAGATTGATTATAAGAAACAGATAAGTTATGCTTTAGTTGTACTTAATTGAGCGAGGCAGTATCCGATTCTGCCGGTACCATTTTTTCGAACATAAATCGAAAAGGGAGGGATTTTTATGAAATCAAAAAAGGTTATATCATTGTTACTGATGGCAGCTATGTCCGTATCACTTTTGGCAGGATGCGGCAATTCCGGCAGTCAGCCGGCGGAAGGCAGTACCCCTGCTCCCGCGCCTGCTGATGCAGGAGAGGAGAAACCGGCAGATGAACCGCAGCAGACGGATGCAGAGCAGCCTGCTGAGGTTGAGGAGCAGACTTTAAAGGTAGCCGCTTTTGAAGGCGGATACGGAGCGGATATGTGGTCCGAGGTTGTGGCGGCTTTTGAAGCTTCGCATCCCGGCGTGACCGTAGAGCTTACGGTCGATAAAAAACTGGAAGACGTGATCAGTCCCGCCATGAAAGCAGGAGATTATCCGGATGTGGTGCATCTTGCGACGAACCGTGAAGCGGCCCTGACAGAAACATTGACAAAAGAAAAAGCGCTTCTTCCGCTGACAGACGTACTGGAAATGACGGTTCCCGGTGAAAGCGTAAAAGTAAAAGACAAGATCATTCCCGGTTTCCTTGATACATTGGCAACCAACCCTTACGGGGACGGCGTAACCTATTATGCGCCGATGTTCTACAGTCCCTGTGGTCTTTTCTATAACGCAGGACTCTTTAAGGAAAAAGGCTGGGATATCCCGACTACATGGGAAGAAATGTGGGCCCTTGGAGATAAAGCGGCAGAGGAAGGCATTGCCCTCTTTACTTATCCTACGACAGGATATTTTGACGCATTCACATACGCGGCGCTGGCATCCGCCGGCGGTTCTGATTTCTTCAATAGCTGCATGACTTATGAAGACGGCATTTGGGAAAGCGAGAATGCGACCAAAGTATTTGAACTGATCGCAAAGCTTGGAGAATATACGGAAGGCACGACGGTTGCTAACGCAAATAACGACAATTTTACAAAGAACCAGCAATTGATCCTTGATAATAAAGCGATCTTCTGCCCGAACGGAACATGGCTTCCGGGCGAAATGGCCGAAGCGCCGAGAGCAGACGGTTTTGAGTGGGGATTTATGGCTCTTCCGGCAGTGAACGAGGGCGGTTCAGGATGTTCCTTCTGCTGGTTTGAGCAGATGTGGATTCCGGCAGCGGCAGAGAATCAGGATATGGCGAAAGAGTTTGTGGCTTATATGTATTCTGACGAAGCGGCGAAGATCTTTGCAAAATCTACTGCAATCCAGCCGATCACCGGCATCAGCGATTCTTTGGAAGGCGACAACAAGATGTTCTATAGTATCTATGACAACGGCGCAAGCGCGGTTATGGGCGGATTCGCTTCTACCGCACCGGTTGAGGGCGTAAATATGCTGGATATTCTGTGCGGAACGGTCAACAGTATCGTAAGCGGCGACAAGACTGTTGCCGAATGGCAGGCAGCCGTAGAAGAAGCAAGCGATAAATTAAGAGAAGCAATGGAATAAGGTTTTAGGAGCGCTCCGAAGGTTTCTGCCTTTGGAGCGTTTTTTTTACAGGAAATGGAGGTGCGAGTGTGAAAAAAGTCAAAGGAAAATCGGTTTTTATTACCGTATGCGTAGCTCCGGCAGTTATACTGTTTGTTATCTTCATGCTGATTCCCACTCTAAACGTTTTTAAAATGTCTCTTTATAAATGGGGCGGGTATTCTAATACGAAACAGTTTGTCGGACTGAATAATTTTAAGATTCTGATGGAAGACCAAAACTTTTTCCGTTCTTTCCAAAATTCGGTGCTGCTGATTGTAATCGTAACGATCGTTACCCTTGCGCTCTCCTTGATTTTTGCGTCCATTCTTTCCCGCGAGAAGATCAAGGGGCAGAACATCCTGCGGATCATATTTTACATACCCAATATTTTGTCCGTAGTTGTTATATCCGCAATCTTTTCTGCAATCTATGACCCGAATAACGGACTGTTAAACAGTATCATCGGTATTTTCAGAGGAAGTGAAGAAACGCCTGTCCTCTGGCTGGGGGATCAGAAACTTGTAATTTACAGTCTGGTCATTGCGATGGTCTGGCAGGCGATCGGATATTACATGGTTATGTACATGGCAAGTATGGCAAGCGTGCCGGAAAGCCTGTATGAATCAGCCGACCTTGAGGGTGCGGGCAAACTGCGTCAGTTTTTCTCCATTACTCTGCCGTTGATCTGGACGAATATCAGGACGACGCTGACTTTCTTCGTGATCAGTTCCATCAATATCAGTTTCCTGATCGTGAAGGCACTGACAAACGGCGGCCCTGACGGCGCGACGGAGGTATTCTTAAGTTATATGTATAAACAGGCGTATACCAATTCCTCTTACGGTTACGGCATGGCCATCGGTGTTGTTGTGTTCCTGTTCTCCTTCGGACTGTCGGCGCTGATCAATTTCGTCACTAAGAGAGAGCCTTTGGAATTTTAAGGGAGGGGGAGGAAGATGAATAAAACAAAAAAAGAAATGAGCTTTGACACCTTGTACAAAGTCTTTATCTATGTGGCCCTGCTGACGCTTGCCATCAGTATTGTCGTACCGGTAAGCTGGGTATTTCTGGCATCGATTAAGGAAAATTCCGAATTTTACGGAAATCCATGGACAATGCCGAAAGGCTTTTATTTTCAAAACTTTATAGACGCCTTTGAAAAAGCGAAAATGGGAGAGTATTTTCTCAATTCGGTACTGGTGACGGCGCTTGCCCTTATTATTTTACTGGTGGTCGCCCTTCCGGCGGCATATGTGCTTGCGCGGTATCGGTTTTTTGGAAGTAAGCTGATTAACGTCATGTTTATGGGCGGTCTTTTCATTAATGTAAATTACATTGTAGTACCGATTTTTCTTATGTTTGTGGATGCGGATAAATTCCTGAAGTCTTTGGGCGGCAGTGGATTTTTCCTGAATAATCTTTTTATTGTGGCGCTTGTTTATGCGTCTACCGCCCTGCCCTTTACGATTTACCTGCTTTCGGGATTCTTTATCACCATACCCCGGGATTATGAAGAGGCGGCTTACATGGATGGCAGCGGGTATTTCCGGACTATGGTCCGAATCATGATGCCGATGGCGCTGCCTAGTATCATTACGGTTATCCTGTTCAACTTCCTGTCGTTTTGGAACGAGTACATTATTTCCATGACGCTGCTCACCAAAGATTCCAAGACGCTGCCTGTGGGCCTGATGCAGTTGATGCAGGCGCAGAAAGCGGCTGCGAATTACGGCCAGCTCTATGCCGGGCTTGTGATCGTAATGCTCCCGACCTTGATCTTGTATATCTTAGTACAGAAGAAACTGACGCAGGGCATGAGCCTGGGCGGATTAAAAGGTTGATCGGAAGGAGGAACACAGATGAAATATGTTGTCAGATTATTGTATCTTCTTGTTTTTATCGGATGTATCACGCTCGTTGTTGTGGGGCAGCGTAATATCGGCCCGGCAGGACTTGCGGTTATGATTGTCGGTCTGCTGGGGATACTGGTTCTTCTCTATCTTTACAATAAAAAATATCAATAAGGAGGCGCCTATAATGAAGAATGAAAATATCGGCAGACTGACTCTTCCTACGGATGCGGATATGGTTGACGAAACCATACGTCTGAAAAATATGCTGGGTGCGGATGCGCTGCGCGACTGCGACGGGACGGTTATGCCCGGGGAACTTTTGAATCAGGACGCCAAGATTTATGCCACATATTATACCACCAGAAAGGACAATGACTGGGCGCAGCAAAATCCCGAGGAGATCCAGCAGGAATATCTGATCAGCGACCGTGTGACGGCAAGGGGGGGAAGCCTGCGTATTGAGCTTATGAAAGGTTTCCACGCCGAACAGCTTAAAGTAAATACGATAGATTCGCCGAAACGCTGGTGGGAAGTGATCGACAGAACGACGGGCGAGGTCGTTCCGACGGAAAAATGGGAATATGACGAGGCTGTGGGGGAAGTCGTGATCGAAACCGTTCCGTATCATCAATACACGGTCAGTTTCCTTGCATTTTTAATATGGGATCCCGTACATATGTACAATTTTATTACAAACGACTGGAAGGATGCGCCCCATCAACTGACTTATGATGTGAGACAGCCCAAGACGCAGGCTTATGTCAAAGAAAAGCTGAAAAAGTGGTGTGAGGACAATCCCCATGTAGACGTTGTGCGGTTTACTACATTTTTCCATCAGTTTACTTTAACCTTTGACGATCAGAAACGTGAAAAATATGTGGAATGGTTCGGGTACAGCGCCAGCGTCAGCCCTTATATTTTAGAGCAGTTTGAAAAATGGGCCGGTTATCCCTTCCGCCCCGAATATATCGTGGATCAGGGATACCACAATTCCACTTTCAGAGTACCTTCCAAGGAATTTCGGGATTTTGTAGAGTTTCAGCAGATCGAAGTTTCGAAACTGGCGAAGGAATTGGTGGATATTGTACACAGCTACGGTAAAGAAGCGATGATGTTCCTTGGCGATCATTGGATCGGAACGGAGCCTTTCGGGAAATATTTTAAAAATATCGGGCTGGATGCTGTCGTTGGTTCTGTAGGGGACGGCGTTACGCTGCGGATGATCTCAGATATCAAGGGTGTGAAATATACGGAGGGACGCTTGCTGCCTTACTTCTTTCCGGACGTTTTCACGGAAGGCGGTGATCCTATCGGCGAAGCGCAGGATAATTGGCTGAAAGCGCGCAGGGCGATCCTGCGGTCCCCGTTAGACCGTATCGGATACGGCGGTTATCTTAAGCTGGCATCGGAATGGCCCGGATTTATCGACCAGATTCAAAAAGTAGTAGGAGAATTCCGGCAGATACATGAAAACATGCAGGGAACGAAATCATACACTGCACCCTTTAAAGTCGGTATTTTAAACTGCTGGGGCAGCATAAGGCGCTGGATGTCGAATCAGGTACACCATGCATTGTGGTACCGGGAAATTTACTCTTATGTGGGCGTGATCGAGTGTCTGAGCGGAATGCCGATCGATGTGGAATTTATCGACTTTGAACAAATAAAGAACGGTATCGATCCTGAGATCCGGGTGATCATCAATGCCGGAGACGCTTACACCTCGTGGAGCGGTGCGGAAAACTGGAAGGATGAAAAGGTGGTATGCGCCATCCGCCGGTTTGTTGACGAGGGAGGCGGTTTTATCGGCGTAGGAGAACCCAGCGCCTGCCAGTATCAGGGACGTTATTTCCAGCTCAGCGACGTACTGGGCGTTGACAGAGAACTTGGTTTTTCTATGAGTACGGACAAATACAATACGTTAAACAGAGAACATTTTATTTTGGAAGATATTCCGGGCGACATTGATTTTGGCGAGGGAAAGAGCCGCATCTACGCGCAGGGTGAACAGTATCAGATTTTGGATATGGACGGAAAATACAGCCGTCTGGTAGTGAACAAATACGGAAAGGGCAGGAGCGTTTATTTTGCCGGACTTCCTTACTCTCCGCAGAACTGCCGCATTCTGCTGCGGGCTCTTTATTTTGCAGCGGGGAAAGAAGAGGAGTTGAAAAAATTCTATGTTACGAATGTGGATACGGAACTTGCCGTTTTTGAACAGACCGGAAAAATTGCCGTGATCAATAATTCCAAAGAGCCGAAAGAGACGGATCTGTATGTGCGGGGACAATGTTTTGCGCATCTTGAACTGGAGCCTATGGAGATGCGGTGGATAGAGATGGAGGGAACCTGATGAATTGTGAAAGAATAGACGAGGCAATTGCCGCCTTTCCCATCGAGACTGCTGTTAACGGCAGTCTCGTGGAAAAATCCCCTTATGGGAACGGGCATATCAACGATACCTTCCTGCTTCGCTGCCAGGCGCCCGGACACCACGAGAAGAGATTCATTTTACAGCGGATGAACCGCCATATTTTTAAAAATCCGGAACAACTCATGGAAAATATGGTCCATGTTACCAAATACCTGCGCAATAGCCTGATCTGTCAGGGAAAAGATCCTGACAGGGGGACATTGAACGTACTGCAGACAAGGGACGGCGCCGACTGGTATTTGGACGGCGCGCAGGATTACTGGAGGGTTTTTCCGTTTATCGAAAAATCCGTATGTCTGGAAAAGGTGGAAAGCGAAAAAGATTTTTATGACAGTGCTGTCGCTTTTGGGAATTTTCAGAAAATGCTGGCTGATTTTCCCGTAAGTACGCTGCATGAAGTCATACCCAATTTTCATAACACTGCCTCCCGTTTTCGGGACTTTCAAAAGGCGGTGCAGGAGGGCGATAAAGAGCGGGCTTCGCTTGCCGAAAAGGAAATTGCTTTTGCCCTAAGCAGGGAAAACGAGGCGGGCATACTGACCGGCCTGCTGGCAAAAGGCGAGCTGCCGTTACGGGTAACGCATAACGATACGAAACTGAACAATATTCTGTTTGACGCGGATACGCACAAAGCGCTCTGCATCATTGACCTTGACACGGTGATGCCGGGGCTCTCCTTGTACGATTTCGGGGATTCCATCCGTTTCGGCGCGAGTACGGGGGCGGAGGACGAGCAGGATTTAAGCAAAGTGGAGCTGGATCTGGCTTTATTCGAGGCTTTTACCAAAGGGTATCTGGAAGGCTGTGCAGGCAGTCTTACCGAGAAAGAAGTGGGGCTGCTGCCCATGGGCGCGAAGCTGATGGCATACGAGTGCGGGATGAGATTTTTAGGAGACTTCCTGACAGGCGACCACTATTTCAAGATCCATCGGGAAAACCATAATCTGGACCGGGCAAGAACCCAATTCAAGTTAGTTGCGGATATGGAATCAAAGTGGGGCGAAATGATCAGGATTGTTCAAAAATATAAATAAGTTCTAGTATAAATAAGTCCGGGCTGCCGTGCCGGTTTGTTTTTCTGTGCTTTAAGGAGCATAGAAGCAGGGTTAGGGTATCAGCGTGGCAGCCCGGACTTTGTCAAAAGAAAAATTTGTCAAAGAAAAAGTTTATTTTTAAATTTTTAAAATCAGTCTTTTTCAGGAAGATTACTCTACATCCTGCAGCGCAGCCTGATTTTCTTCTCCTGTTCTGATCTTTACGACACGGTCCACGTCATAGATAAAGATCTTTCCGTCTCCGATATGACCGGTATAAAGCACTTTCTTAGCCGCTTCGATCACATCGTCTACAGGAATGCTGCTGACAACGACTTCTACTTTTACTTTAGGCAGAAGAGTAGCGTCCACTTCAACGCCGCGGTATTTCTCGCCGGAACCTTTTTCAATGCCGCATCCCATGACCTGCGTTACCGTCATGCCTGTTACGCCCAGATCGTTCATGGCCTTTCTTAACTTATCGTAACGGCTCAGTTTGGCGATAATGACAACTTTGTAAATGCCGGACAGGTTAGGCTGTTTTACAACAGGTACGGCCGCATCCTTCATAGCGGGAGAAGCGGTAACATAATCGTCGTTTCCAAGGTCGGTGTTAGCGTTGACAGCCATTGTCATCGTGTTGGAAACATCCATGATGCTGAAGCCGGAGTAAGCGGAGGCAAGACCGTGTTCCATTGCGTCGAGTCCGACGATTTCTTCCTCTTCACTGACACGGAGGCCGATCGTTTTCTTTAAAATAAAGAAAGTAATGGTGATGGTAACGACTGTCCATGCAATGGTAACCAGCATACCGAAAAGCTGAATGCCAAGCTGGGAGAAACCGCCGCCGTAAAAAAGCCCTTCCTGAATGCCTGCAAGGGCAAAACCGGGAGCGGATGCGGTAGCGAAAAGCCCGACGGCAATCGTTCCCCAAATACCGTTAAACATATGTACGGCTACGGCGCCCACCGGATCGTCCACATGCAGTTTATTGTCGACAAACCATACGCCGAATATGACTAACAGGCCGGATACCAAGCCGATAATAGCTGCGCCGGCGCAATCGGTCACGTCGCAGGGAGCCGTGATCGCGACTAGACCGGCAAGGGATGCGTTCAGGCACATGGAAACATCCGGTTTGCCGTATTTTATCCATGTAAAGATCATACATACCACCGTTGCTGCCGCGGGAGCTACCGTGGTGGTAAGGAATACGCTGCCAAGCGTGGAAATATCGGTCGCCGCAGCCCCGTTAAACCCGTACCAGCCAAACCACAGGATAAATACGCCTAAAGCGCCTATTACAAGGTTACATCCGGGAAAAGCGTTTACTTTTGTGATTTTGCCGTTTTTATCTTTTGAAAATTTACCGATACGGGGACCGAGCATGGCTGCGCCGATCAACGCGCAGATGCCGCCTACCATATGGATGCAGTTAGAACCGGCATAATCATGGAATCCCATATTTACCAAAAATCCGTTGCCCCATGTCCAGTGCGCTTCAATGGGATAAATAATACCGGATATGACGGCGGAATAAATACAGTAAGTGGAAAATTTTGTCCGCTCCGCCATAGCGCCGGATACGATCGTCGCGGTGGTGGCGCAGAATACAAGGTTAAATACAAATCCCGAAAAGCTGAAATTTGCGTAATCCGTAAATACTCCGAATCCCGGCGTGCCGAGGATGCCCAGAATATCTTTGCTGCCGTCTGCGGCGGGGAGCATCAGCGATGCGCCGATCAAAAACCACATGACCGTGCCGATGCAAAAGTCCATCAGATTTTTCATAATAATGTTACCTGAGTTTTTGGCTCTGGTGAAGCCTGCCTCCACCATTGCGAAGCCTGCCTGCATCCAGAATACGAATGCGGCGCCGATCAGAAACCAAATACCAAAGATCTGATCATTGACGATACTTAATAATTCTTCCATAATGTTTTCCTCCTCATTTTTGCAGACAAAAGCGGATAAAAAAAGACAATGGGATCTATAGAGACGCCATTGTCCTGTCACTTTGTATGCATATTATTTTTCAGACGGCGGACAGAGGGATTTCCCGTATTGCCGCAGCCTGCAAACAGAAAGACGCTATGGGATGACCATAGCGCCTTTGCTTGATATGGGCTTATTCTACACTTGTTTCTTTTGGTTGTCAATCCTAAATTTCGGGACGCTTTTTTTATATTGACTTTCCCCCATCCGTTACCATATATTATCTCATATAAATCTCAATGATTTCTCAAATTTTTAATTATTTTTGCAGAGGTTGGAAGAAAGCGGAAACATACCTCAAAGGGGAAGAAAGGACGGAAAAGAAATGCGCCGGAATGGGAGTGGGAAAAGAAAAAACAGAGAAACGCGTCTAAGGCGCGGTATGGGAAAATGGAATAAAGCCTTATCAGCGGTATTGCTTGGGGCGATATTGACAGCCTGCGTAAAAACAGAAGAAACGGATACGGTGATGAACCTGCAAGCGGAAACGAGGGCAGAAAATGAAGCGGGGATTGTCCAAAACGGAGAGGACAGGCAGAACGCAAATACAGTGCAAGACCCTGCGGATAGGGCTGATATGCGGGAGGGCAATGATGTAAAAATACAGCGGCCGACAACCGACACGATAGAAGCGGAGCCTGAAAGAGAGAGGGAAGAGGCAGATTTCGAGGAAGAACCGGAAATTACCCTGATCATGACGGGTGATATTTTGCTTCATACGCCGGTAGCGGAAAGCGGCTTACAGGAAGACGGCAGTTATGATTTTTCGGCGGTTTTTGCCCATACGAAAGAACAGATCGGGGAGGCGGATCTGGCATTGGTAAATCAGGAGGTCATTTTAGGCGGGACGGAGCTTGGGATTTCGGGCTATCCGGCTTTCAACGCGCCCTACGAGCTGGGAGACGCTTTGGCGGATGCGGGATTTGACGTAATACTTCATGCCACAAACCATGCCTTGGATAAAGGGGCGAAAGGGATTACCAACTGCCTTGGATTTTGGGAGGAAAGTCATCCGGACATAGCTGCGCTTGGCATTCACGACAGCAGGGAGGAGCGGGAAGAGATTTATGTATATGAGCAGGATGGCATGAAGATAGCCATTTTAAATTATACTTACGGTACGAACGGGATTCCCATGCCTGCCGGCATGGACTATGCCGTAGACATTTTGGATGAAAAGCGGATGAAATCGGATCTGGAGCGGGCGGAAGAACTGGCGGACTTTACAATCGTATGCCCTCACTGGGGAACGGAATACCGGTTGACGCCGGATGCCTATCAGGAGCGGACGGTGAAATTTTTTTGGGAGAACGGCGCAGATCTGGTACTTGGCACGCACCCGCATGTGATAGAACCGATTGTTTGGTTTGGCAAAGACGGGGCGACGGTATGCGATCTGGAAGAGCGGGACGGAATCCTGCTGGGAACGGATACGGGAGAGGGGATGCTGGTCTACTATTCTTTAGGGAATTTTGTAAATTGGACGTCGGGAACGGGAGAGGGCGTAGCTAACCGTATGGTGGGAGGTATGGCAAAGATCACTTTGGGTAGGAACGAAAAAAATGAGGTTTACATAAAGCAATACGGAGTCGTCCCGGTCATCTGTCATGTGGAAGAGGGGATAAATGGGGTGACCGTGTATCCAGCGGCGGACTATACGGAAACATTGGCGGAAAAAAATGCCGTCAGAAAACAGGACGGCAATTTTTCCCTGCAATATTGCAGGGCGTTGTTGGAACAGGTGTGGTAAAGGGAAAAACGGCGGCGGAAAAAGGAAAGAATCGGAAACGATCATATTTATAGTTGGAGAATCCGGGCATCCTATGTTAAAATAATACTAATTTAGCGGATCGGGAAGATGCCAAACGGAAAGCGAGCGGCAGGGAGGTATGGATTATGGCAGATAGGTATGATGTGGTCATTATTGGAGCAGGCGTAACAGGCAGCGCGGTTGCAAGAGAATTATCCAAAAAAGAACTTAGGATTGCGGTCTTAGAAAAAGCTTCCGACGTCTGCGAAGGCACGTCAAAAGCGAACAGCGGTATTGTTCACGGAGGATTTGACGCTAAGCCGAGAAGTCTGAAAGCCAAATTTAACGTACTTGGTAACGAAAAGATGGAAAGGCTTGCAAAAGATTTGGAATTTCCCTTTAAAAGAAACGGCTCTCTTGTCCTTACCTTTGACGAAGAAGGAAAAGACCGGCTGGAACAATTAAAAAAGCAGGGAGAAGAAAACGGGGTAAAGGGTATCCGGATCTTGGATAAAGAAGAACTGAAAAAAATGGAGCCGCATATTTCCAACGAAGTAAAGGCCGCTCTTTATGCGCCTACGGGAGGAATCGTCTGCCCTTTTCATCTGACGATGGCGTTGGCGGAAAACGCCGCGGAAAATGGGGCGGAATTTTTCCTGAATACAAAGGTGGAAGAGATTGTAAAAACGGAAG
Organism: uncultured Lachnospiraceae bacterium; assembly: GCA_910579805.1. Lineage (GTDB taxonomy): Bacteria > Bacillota > Clostridia > Lachnospirales > Lachnospiraceae > RGIG3002. The sequence continues at coordinate 104,395 of CAJTWM010000005.1, forward strand.
AAGGATATAGGATCGAAACGGGCCAAGGCAGCTTTCGGACGAAGACGATAGTGAATGCTGCAGGTGTTTATGCGGATACGATCCACAATATGGTAAGTGCGAAGAATATGAAGATCGTGGCAAGAAAGGGAGAATACTGCCTGATGGATAAAGAGGCGGGAAGTTATGTTTCCCATACTATTTTCCAGCTTCCGGGCGCATACGGAAAGGGCGTGCTCGTGACCCCGACTGTCCACGGCAACCTTTTGGCAGGGCCCACTGCGGAAGACGTTGAAGATAAAGAAGGGATCGGCACGACGGCGCAGGGAATGGAGACTTTGCTGGCAAAGGGCGGTAAAAGTGTGGAAAACCTTCCGGTAAGGCAGGTCATTACTTCGTTTGCCGGACTGCGCGCGCATATGGTAAGTTTTGGAGGAAAAGAAACGGATGATTTTGTGATAGGGGAAGCAGAGGATGCGCCCGGCTTTTTTGATGCGGCGGGAATCGAATCTCCGGGATTGTCCTGCGCCCCTGCCATAGGCGAATATGTGGCCGGACTGGTTGCAGAGAAATTATCGGCAAAGGAGAAGCCGGATTTTAAAAATACTAGAAAAGGGATGCCGAATATGGCGGAGGCGGATCAGAAAGAAAGGGAGAGGCTGATCGGGGAAGATCCGGCCTTTGCCAATGTGATCTGCCGTTGTGAACTGGTGACGGAAGGGGAGATTATGGCGGCCATTCACAGACCTTTAGGGGCGACTACTCTGGACGGGATCAAGAGAAGGACGAGGGCCGGCATGGGAAGGTGTCAGGCAGGATTTTGTTCTCCGAAGACGGTGGAGATTTTAGCGAGAGAACTGGGAAAAGATATTGGAGAGATTACCAAAGCGGGAGGAGAATCAAAGCTTCTTACGGGAATCAATAAAGGGTGAGCGGGAAAAGCAAAAGCTTTGTACGGCAAACGACGCGTTATCCGGATTTGCAGGCCGGAAAAGAATGGAGGAGGAAGATGACGGTAGACATTGTGATCATAGGCGGCGGCCCTGCCGGGCTTGCGGCAGCGATTGCGGCAAAAGAAGCGGGAGCGGATCATATTTTGATATTGGAACGGGACAAAGAACTGGGAGGGATACTGAACCAGTGTATCCATAACGGATTCGGGCTTCACACGTTTCATGAGGAATTGACGGGGCCGGAATATGCGGAGCGTTTTATCCGGAAAGTAAAGGAACTGCAGGTGCCGTATATGCTGGAAACGATAGTGGTTTCCGTAGGGAAAGACAAAACGGTAACGGCTATGAACAGGGAAAAAGGATTGTTCAAGATCGAGGCGGGGGCGGTGATCCTTGCCATGGGATGCAGGGAGCGGGCAAGAGGGGCTCTTAATATACCCGGATACCGTCCGGCAGGGATCTATTCGGCGGGAACGGCACAGAGGTATGTAAATATGGAGGGCCGGATGCCCGGAAAAGAAGTCGTAATATTAGGTTCGGGAGATATCGGACTGATCATGGCAAGAAGGATGACGCTGGAAGGGGCGAAGGTAAAGCTGGTTGCGGAGATCATGCCCTATTCGGGCGGACTGAAAAGAAATATCGTGCAGTGCCTTGACGATTACGGGATTCCTTTAAAACTGAATCATACGGTGATCGATATCAAGGGAAAAGAACGGGTAGAAAGCGTGACCGTGGCGCAGGTGGATGAAAACAGAAAGCCGGTTCCCGGAACGGAAGAGGAGATTTCCTGCGATACCCTGCTGCTTTCCTGCGGCCTGATCCCGGAAAACGAGCTTTCTAAAGAGGTGGGAATTTTGATGAATCCGGTAACCGCAGGGCCGGTGGTAAACGAAAGTCTGGAAACCAGCGAAGCGGGAATCTTTGCCTGCGGGAACGTGCTCCATGTACACGATCTGGTGGATTATGTGTCCGGCGAGGCCCGGACTGCAGGAGAAAAAGCGGCGGCTTATGTGAAAGGAAAGCTGCCGGAGCCGAAAGGGGAAACCGTAACGGTGGCGGCGGAGTCGGGAGTGCGCTATACAGTGCCTTCCAAGCTGGAACCGGCGAGGATGGAAGAAGAACAGGTCGTCAGGTTCCGGGTAGACAATATATACCGGAATGCCTATATTGGGGTCTATTTTAACGATCAATGTGTAAAAAAGATAAGGCGTCCCATGCTTGCTCCGGGAGAGATGGAGCAGGTAAAATTAAGAAAAGCGGATATAGAGCAATATGGAGGATTGCAGAAAATCACATTAAAAGTGGAATCATAGAGCTGGATTAAAAAAGCAAAGATTTTACAATTTTCTATTTAAGCGATATCACAAGCTTGCTTGTGATATGCATGGAGGTTAGTATGGAGAAAAAAGAACTTGTATGTATCTGTTGTCCTTTGGGATGCGGCCTGACGGCGGTAATAGAAGATAACGGAGAAGTGCGGATTTCAGGGAATACCTGCAGCAGAGGCGGGGAGTACGGGAAAAAAGAAATGACCGCGCCTACCCGGATCGTTACCACGACAGTCAGGATAAAGGGAGGAACCCTCCCCGCCCTATCGGTCAAAACGAAAGACGGCGTACCTAAGGACAAGATTACCGAATGTATCTCATGCCTTCAGGAGGTGGAGACCGAAGCGCCGGTATGCGTTGGGGACGTTATTGTGGAGGACATAGCGGGGACAGGGGTCAGCGTAGTGGCGACAAAAAGCATAGAAAGATACGAAGAATTATAGAAAGCTAAAAATATAAATAAAAAAGATTAAAATACCAGTTGCTTTTTGATTAAATAATTGGTATTTTTTATATATAGGATTAAATGAAGCGGTATACTATTTTCAGGAAGGGACTAAATTATGGGGATTGAATTTTTTGAAGAAGACAGGATATTTAAGCTGGATACACCCAGAAGCAGTTATATCATTAGTATTGTAGACGAGGAGAATTTTATCGGACACGCTTATTATGGTAAAAAATGCAGGGATCATCATTTGGGCTATCTGTGCCGGACAAAGGAGGCGCCTTTTGTCCCGTCGAAAAATGCGAGGGACAGACTTTCCTTTTTGGATGCTTTTCCTTTTGAATATTCTACCCATGGGCTGGGGGATTATCGGGAAAGCTGTATTTCGGTCAAGGCGCCGGGCGGACAAAGCGCGGTATCTTTCGGTTATACGGGGCATCGTATTTATAAGGGAAAACCTAAATTGGAAGGATTGCCGGCGACTTTCGGGACGGAAGAGGAGTGTTCCACGTTGGAACTTTATTGTGAGGATAAGGTTCTGAATATGGAGGCGACGCTTTTTTACAGTGTGTTTGAAGACACGGACGTCATAGCAAGAAGCGTGAAGATCACAAATAAAGGAAAAGAACCTTTTTATCTGACAAAGGCATTGTCAGCCTGTCTGGAGCTGGACGATCAGGATTTTGAACTTTTGACTATGCATGGTTCCTGGGCAAGAGAACGTAAGATCCAATACAGGAAAGTCGGTTACGGACAGCAGTCGGTGGCTTCTCTGCGGGGAGAATCGAGCCATCAGGACCATCCTTTCATCGCTTTAAAAGCGGGGGATGCCACGCAGGAGAGAGGCGATGTTTACGGTATGCATTTTGTGTATTCCGGAAACTTTTTTGCACAGGCGGAGAAGAACCAATTTGATACTGTCAGGGCGGTCATGGGTATCAACCCCAAAGATTTTTGCTGGAAGTTGGGAGAAGGAGAGAGTTTCCAGACGCCGGAGGCGGTATTGGTCTATTCTTCCGAAGGAATCGACGGGATGACGACTTCCCTTCATAAACTATATAGAAAACATTTGATCAGGGGAGAATACAGAAATAAGAAACGTCCTATCCTGATCAACAACTGGGAAGCGACTTACTTTGACTTCAATACGGAGAAACTTTTGCAGATCGCAAAACAGGCGTCGGAGCTTGGCATAGAGATGCTTGTTATGGACGACGGCTGGTTCGGAAAACGTAACGACGACAATACAAGCCTTGGGGACTGGGACGTAAATGAAGAAAAGCTGGAAGGCGGGCTGAAGCATCTGGTAGACGAGGTGAACAGGCTCGGCATGAAATTCGGCATTTGGTTCGAACCGGAGATGATATCTCCTGATTCGGAATTATACCGGGTCCATCCCGATTGGGCGATCGCCGTACCGGGCAGGGAGCCGGGACGCGCAAGGAATCAGTATGTATTGGATCTTAGCAGGAAAGAGGTAAGGGAGCATACTTACGAAAGTATAGCAAAGATCTTAAGGAGCGCTAACATCGAATATGTAAAATGGGATATGAACCGTCCTCTCAGCGACATCGGCAGCGTTAAGCTGGAGGCGGACAGACAGGGCGAGCTTTTCCACAGATATGTTTTGGGCGTCTATGAACTGCAGGAAAGGTTGATAACGGAATTCCCGCATCTTTTGCTGGAAAACTGTTCCGGCGGCGGGGCGCGTTTTGATCCGGGTATGCTTTATTACAGTCCGCAGATCTGGTGCTCTGACGATGCGGACGCTATTGAGCGGCTTTCCATACAGGAAGGGACGGCTATGATCTATCCGCTCTCTACTATGGGGGCGCATGTTTCCGACTGTCCGAACCATACGGTAGGAAGGGTCACGCCTTTTGAAACGAGAGGGTATGTGGCTTTGGCAGGAACGTTCGGCTATGAATTGGATGTAACAAAGATACCGCAAGAGGACAGGGAACAGATTCCCGAGCAGATCAAAATGTACCATAAGTATAACGATCTGGTTCGGGAAGGAGAGTATTACAGGATCGCTTCATATTCCGTCAATAAAGAATATGATTGTTACATGGTGGTATCGGAAGATCAGAGAGAAGCGCTTGTGACTTTTGTCCAAGTATTGAACCGTCCGAACTGGAAGAGCAGAAGGATCAAATTAAAAGGGCTTTCAGCAGAATTAGATTATGCGGTAGAAGGAGAAGGGGAAGTCTATGCCGGAGACACCTTAATGAATGCCGGGATCCTGATCGAAAATCCATGGGGAGATTTTAAAGGAAAACTGATCCATCTTACGGCGAGATAAGAGTATCGGTCAAAAAATGCAAAAATGATGAAAGCAAGGTGACTACTATGGGAAAAGCAGTAAAGCTGGCAGATATCGCAGCGAGAATGAATGTCAGTACGGTAACGGTTTCAAAGGCCTTATCGGGCCAAAAGGGCGTTAGCGAGGAAATGCGCGAGAAGATTAAACAACTTGCAGACGAGCTGGGATACCGACAACCCTCCGCGGCGCGCCTTGCAAAAAGAAATAAAAGTTATAATATAGGAGTAATCATCGCAGAGCACTATCTGGATAAATATAATTCTTTCTATTGGCAGATGTATCAGGAAGTTGCGACAAAGGCAGTGCAGAAAGAATGCTTTACGATGCTGGAGGTGGTAACGACGGAAATGGAGAGGGAGCTGGAACTGCCCAAACTGATCAGAGAAGGTAAAGCGGACGGCATGATCGTTATCGGCAAGGTTTCCCCCGACTATCTGCATAAGATAGAAGAGGAAACGAAAACGCCCCTCATGTATCTCGATTTTTATGATGAAAACCGGGAATGCGATGCGGTCGTGACGGATAATTATTACGGCTCTTATCTGCTGACGAACTATTTGTTCCGGATGGGACACAGACAGATTGCGTATGTCGGCACATTGCTCTATACCGGCAGCATTACGGACAGATATTTCGGCTATGCAAAATCTTTGATGGAGCACGGCGTAGCGGTCAGGGAAGACTGGATCATCAAGGATCGGGATATGGAGAACGGTAAAGTCGGGGAGGACGGTATTTTACAGCTCCCGCTGGAAATGCCCACGGCATTTGTATGCAACAGCGACCTGACGGCCAGCGAGCTGATCAAGATGCTGGAAGAGAACGGATACAGCGTACCTGAAGATATTTCGGTAGTGGGATTTGATAATTATCTGTATCCCGGATTATGCGATGTGGAGATCACCACTTACGAAGTAGACATGAAAGAGATGGCGCGCAAAGGTATCAATACTTTGATCAAGAAAATGGGAAATGAAAGTTATAAAAAGGGCGTTTCTGTGATAGAAGGCCATTTGGTATACAAAAACAGCGTATCCAGACTGACTTGGGACTGATCCGGAGATATCCGGTATTTACCTGCTTATATTGGAACGGGAGATATTGCTGCTATATATTTGGATAAGAAACGGGGCTGCTAATAAAGCAGCCTCGTTTCTCTGTACATAAGGGGAGTGATCCCTTCCTGACGTTTGAAAAGATTGATAAAATGATTGGTATTTTCAATTCCGACTTTTGCGCCTATTTCATGAATCTTTAAATTCGTATTTTGTAAAAGTATTTTTGAATTGGCGATTCTTACCCGGTTCAGATATTGGATCGGGGACTCGCCGAAATAATGGGAAAACTCCCGGCATAGGCGGTATTTGCTGATGGAAAAACTATTTTCCAATTCGTCAAGGGAATAACTGCGTTCATAATGCGTATCGAAAAGCTGCCTTATTTCCAAAAGATATCCGGGAATATGCAGGGTGGGGTTTTTCAGTTCTAAAAGATAGGAAAGAAAGGTAACGCAGAGATTCGTCATATTTTTTTCGTCTGCAAGTTTGTAAATAAAATTTTCTTCCATGCTGCTTTGGAACAAAAGGTGAAAACTGTGCGTAAGTTCTCCGGAAGCAACTTCCTTGAGCAGACAGCCGAAAGGCTCCTGCGTTGCGTTCATATAAAAAGGAAGATTGCCGCCGCCGGCAAAAAGGATCTTGAATTTCCATGGCGCAGTGACCGTCTGGAGCGTAAAGGGCTGACTGCAGTCAAAAAACAGCAGACTTTCTTTGGTGAGCAGATGATGCCGGGTCTGATCTCCGTTTTCCAGCTTACCGCTTCCGGAAACGGTATAAAGAAAACAACAGCAGTCCAAACCGCTTATATCATAAAAGAAAGGAAATCCGGCTTCTATTGTGCCACGGGAATATATAGTCGTCAATTGTTTGCCTGCAAGAGAATTTTGTTCATATAAAGAACCATAAAGAGCAGTTTTATCCAAATCCGAAGTCAGATGGGGAGGAACCCGTAAAGAACGTAAAAATGCGGAGGAAAAATCCATATGCGCACTCCTTTCCGATTATTTGGCGTTGCTTAAATTAGTTTAATAATAAAATAAGGTAATAATAAAAGCAAGAAAAAGTTAAAAAATAAAACATAAAAAGACTAAAAAAGATTAAATGATCGAGAAAGTTGTTTTTTGATATGGTTAAAGTGCATAAAAATAAATAATTAAAATTGTATAAATAGGGGAAAAATATGAGAAAAACAATAATAATATATAAATCACAATAAAAAGTGATGATTAAAAAAATAAAATAAATATAATTAAATTAAAGTTATTTAAAAACTTTTAAACCAAATTTAATTTAGGGAGGAAATTCAAATGAAGATGAAAAAATTATTAGCATTTGGTTTAGCGGCTATGATGGCTGTCGGAACAATCGGATGTGGAAATTCCGACACTCCGGCTGAATCAAAGGCACCGGCGGCAAACGATGCGGACACAGACAAAGACGCTAATGCAGATGCAAATACGGACGCGGATGCTAATACAGATGCAGATGCAGACGTGGACACGGATGCAGACGTGGACACGGATGCGGATGCAGGTACAGGCGACGACGGTACTTTAAGCTATGCGGGCGTAACGCTTGGAGAAAGCTATACGGATGTTACCACAACCATTAAATGGCTTACGCACAGAACCGATCTGGTAGAGAACGGCACACTTGATAATTACATTGCAGACTTCAATACCATGTATCCTAACATTACGGTTGAAGTGGAAGGCATTACCGATTACGCAGAAGATGCGCTTCTTCGTCTTTCCAGCGGAAACTGGGGCGACATTATGTTTATTCCGGCAGTAGATAAGAACCTTTTGGGCGAGTACTTCTTAAGCTTCGGTGATCTTGCTACTATGGAAGGAGAGATCAGATTCCCTACCGCCTGGGAGTACGGCGGACAGGTATACGGCGTTCCTTCTACCGGTAACGCACAGGGTATCGTATATAACAAAGCTGTTTTTGAAGCGGCAGGTATTACCGATATTCCGAAAACTCCGGATGATTTCATCGCAGCATTGCAGGCAATCAAAGACAACACGGAAGCGATCCCGCTTTATACAAACTATGCTGCAGGCTGGACAATGGGCGCATGGGACGCTTACATTGGCGGATCGGCAACAGGACAGTCTGATTTCATGAATCAGGAATTCTTACATACGGCGGAACCGTTCAAAGATTACGGTGATGGCACACATGCTTATGCAGTATACAAGATCCTTTACGATGCAGTTGCTAGCGGACTGACGGAAGAAGACTTTACCACGACAGACTGGGAAGGCTGTAAAGGTATGATCAATAACGGCGAGATCGGATGTATGGTATTAGGTTCATGGGCATTCTCACAGATGGTAGAAGCAGGCGATCATGGCGATGATATCGGATATATGCCGTTCCCGATCACTGTAAACGGAAAACAGTACGCTTCGGCAGGTCCTGACTACAGCTTTGCTATCAATGTAAACGCTTCTGAAGACAATCAGAAAGCAGCTATGGTATTTATTAAATGGTTCACTGAGAAATCCGGATTCTCCTTCAATGAAGGCGGCGTTCCGATCGACTTAGACGGAGAATATCCTGCTCTTTACTCTGCATTTGACGGTATCGATATGGTAGCGGACGATCCGGCAGCAGCGGGAGAAGAAGATTTCCTTAACGAATTAAACGCAGAATCAGAATTAAGTTTCAATGCAGGCGGCGACGCTAAAGTACAGGCGATCGTAGAACATGCGGCAAACGGCGATATGACGTTTGACGACATCATGGCTGATTGGAATGCGAAATGGTCTGCAGCGCAGGAAAGCCTTTCAATAGAAGCAACAAAATAAAATAAAATGTTCATGGGGCAGGGAAGCACTTCCCCGCCCCAATTTTATGGAATGTGAACAGGGATAAAGGAGGAATTGGGTATGACGGCTATCGCTGCTACGGGGAGTAAAGAAAAACAGCCATCAAAGTTTACGAAATGGCGCAGGAGTAGAAAAGGACAGCAGACAATTGTGATTGTAACATTTATGATTTTGCCTCTTTTGCTTTTATTTACCTTTACATATCTGCCTTTCGCAGAGATGTTTACATTTAGTTTTCAAAAGATGAAATATATCGGACCCAGAACTTTTGTAGGTCTGAAAAATTATAAAGACGTTTTTTCCAGAAGCGATTGCTTCGGTGCGCTGAAGCTCAGTCTGTACTATATGGGCGGTTCTATCGTGCAGCTTGCACTTGCCCTCTATCTTGCTACGGTGCTTAGCTTTAAAGTAAAGGGAGGCGGCATATTTAAAGGGTTAATGTTCTTCCCTTATCTGATCAGCGGTATAGCGATCGGTTTCATTTTTAAATTTTTCTACACAAGAGGTTTTGTATTTGATACAGTACTTCAGTGGTGCGGATTTGAGTTGGAAAATCTTCCGTACTGGTTAAAGGATCAGCGGATTAACAATATATCTTTGGTGGCTACTTCGGTTTGGAGATATTTCGGCCAGAATATGGTGCTTTTCATCGGCGCGATCATGTCCGTGGACGCGGAAATGTATGAAGCGGCCGATTTGGACGGTGCAAATAAATTCCAGCAGTTTATGTACATCATTCTTCCGAGTATCAAGACCATCGTTACATTGAATGTTATTTTGTCTATCACGGGTTCGCTCAGCGCTTTCGAACCGCCTTATGTTATTACGGACGGCGCAAACGGAACGGGAACCTATTTCGTCGTTATGAACGATATTGCGCATGTACAGCAGAAAGTTGGCCTCGCATCCGCGATGGCGATCGTACTTCTGATGATCATATTTGCGGCCACCATCCTGCAGAAACTGTTCTTTAAATATGTATTTAAAGACGCGGCGGATGAGGATAAGAATGCAGGGATCAGAAGACAGAAAAAACTGGATAGAGAATTAAAGAAAAAACAGGGAAGGAGCGCGGTCTAATATGAATGCAGCATTAAAGGTAAAAAGATATGTACTTATTTTTTTGAAATATTTTTCATTGGTGTTCTTTTCTTTTGTAGCGGTACTTCCCGTAGTATCCTGTGTGGTTACGGCGTTTAAGACGGATGCGGAATATGCTTCTACCAACGTTATGACGATGCCGCAAAGCTGGCTGAATTTTCAAAATTTCGTAGATGCATTTACAAGGGCCAATATGGGAAGGGCGTTTATCAATTCGGGAATCGTTTTGGTATGCGTGCTGTTCGGGTCGATCATGATAGGGACGATGCTGGCTTATGTATTGAACCGTTTTCAATTTCCCGGCAACGGCCTGATAAGAAGCCTGTTTTTGTTCGCAACGCTTCTTCCGGGCATTGCCATGCAGGTATCAACTTATGCGATTATGAAAAATTTAGGCTTTATTAATCATCTGTATGGTTATATAATAATGATGATGGGAACGGATGTTATTGCGATTTACATATTTATCCAGTTTTTTGAAAATATTTCCGTTTCTCTTGATGAATCGGCATATATGGATGGCGCGTCCTATTTCACAATCTTTTTCAGGATCTTGTTTCCGCTTTTGAAACCGGCGATCATTACGACAATGATCTTAAAAGGTGTGGGTACTTATAACGAGTACTATGCGGCGAATCTTTATCTGCAGGATAAGAAGAAGTGGGTGACGGTGGCAACGTCCCTTTATACCTTTACGGGACCGCTTGGAAATCAGTATAACCTGATCTGCGCGGGGCTGATCGTATCTCTTCTGCCCGCCCTGATTATATTTATCTTATGTCAGAAACAGATCTACAGTGGTCTTACCATGGGCGCGGTCAAGGGATAAAGATGCGGCGTGACGGAAGTGTGAAAGAAATACACTTCCAACCTCCCTGATTTGAATGTCCGCAAAAGAGGACGGATGGGAGTAAAATGAAATGTTAGAAGTGGGGGCAAGTAAGATGGTAAATGAAGTACGCAGGCATATGGTGGAGTGTATCATTCCTTTTTGGAAAGGATTAAGAGACAACGAACATGGCGGATATTACGGTTATGTGGGCTATGACCTTGAGGTAGATAAAAAGGCGGTAAAAGGGTGTATCCTGAACAGCCGGATCACTTGGTTTTTCTCTAATGCTTATACTTTGCTTAAAGATAAAAGTCTGCTTGCGGAAGCAGAGCATGGTTATCAGTTTATGCGGGATTACTGTATGGATAAAGAAAACGGCGGGATTTATTGGTCGGTGAAATATGACGGAACGCCGGAGGAGACGCTGAAGCATACTTATAATCAGGCCTTTGCTATCTATGCGCTCTCTTCTTATTATGAGGCGTCGGGGGACAAAGAGGCTTTATCCATGGCATTTTCATTATTTGATATTATCGAATCGAAATGCCGGGACGAAGTCGGTTATTTGGAGGCATTTTCCAGATATTTTGAGGAAATCGATAACGAGAAATTATCCGAGAACGGGGTAATGGCAGAAAAAACGATGAATACGCTCCTGCATGTGTTCGAAGCTTATACGGAGCTGTACCGGGTGAGCCATGAGAAGAAAGTAAAGGAACGGCTGCACGATATTTTGGATAGTTTTGCAACGCAGGTGTATAATCCGGAGCTGCACAGGCAGGAAGTGTTTTTTGATAAAAATATGAACAGTATTCTTGATCTTCATTCCTATGGACATGATATTGAGACGGCGTGGCTGATCGACCGGGGAGTGGAAGTGCTTGGTGAAGAAGAATATGACCGGAAAATGAGTCCGATTACAAAGGATCTGACGGAGCAGATTTATAAAATCGCGTTTGACGGACATTCTCTTTGCAATGAATGCGAACGTGGAGTCGTGGACACACACCGTATATGGTGGGTACAGGCGGAAACGATCGTAGGATTCCTGAACGGGTATGAAAAAACGCCTGAGAAAAAGGAGTACTACGAGGGGGCGAAAGCGGTATGGAATTATATCAAAGAGTATATGCTCGATAAACGTAAAGGTTCGGAGTGGTACTGGCGGGTAGATGAAAACGGCAGGCCTGATGAGGGGAAACCGATCGTTGAGCCGTGGAAATGTCCGTACCATAACGGAAGAATGTGTATAGAGGTCATCAGAAGAGAAGCCTGAGGGCGAGAGTAAACATATAAATTCATAGGATGGTGGAGGTTAAGACGGTGCATAAAAAATATAAAGAGGAATTAAAAAAATATGAAGAGCTGATTGGCCGTAAAAATGAGATCACGGAGGATTATAATGGGATCTATGACCGTTATAAAAATCCGGTACTTACAAGGGAGCATATTCCGCTCACATGGAAATATGATCTGAATCCGGAGACGAACCCGTTTTTCATGGAACGGCTGGGAGTGAATGCCGTTATGAATTCGGGCGCGATCTATCTGAATGGGAAATATTATCTTGTTGCAAGGATCGAGGGGAATGACAGAAAGTCCTTTTTCGGCGTGGCGGAAAGTGATAACGGCGTAGACGGATTTCGCTTTTGGGATTATCCTATTCTTCTGCCGGATACTTGTCCGGAGGAGACGAACGTATACGATATGAGGCTTACGAAACATGAAGACGGTTATATTTACGGCGTATTCTGTTCGGAAAGCAAAGATACCGGCGTAAACGACCTGTCTGCGGCTGTGGCGGCAGCAGGCATTGTAAGGACAAAAGATTTGAAAACATGGGAACGTCTGGATAATCTGAAAACATTGCGCTCGCCCCAACAGAGAAACGTAGTCCTTCATCCTGAATTCGTAAAAGGAAAATATGCTTTTTATACAAGACCGATGGACGACTTTATCGACACCGGCTCCGGCGGAGGGGTAGGCTTCGGGCTTTGCGACGATATCGAACATGCGGTGATCGATGAAGAGGTTATGACGAGCAAAAGAAAATACCATACGATCACAGAAGCAAAGAATGGCGCCGGCGCAACGCCGATCAAGACCGACATGGGATGGATCCACATTGCTCACGGCGTAAGGAACACGGCGGCGGGACTGCGTTATGTGATCTATGCGTTCGCTACGGATCTGAACGATCCTTCCAAAGTGATCGCAGAACCTTCGGGAATGCTGATTGGTCCGAAAGGCTGGGAGAGAGTGGGAGACGTATCCAATGTGGTATTTACAAACGGCGCGATCGTGAACGAAAAGGATGAAGTGTTTATCTATTATGCGTCCAGTGATACGAGAATGCATGTGGCGGTAACTACGATAGAAAAGTTGAAAGATTATGTATTCCATACTCCGCAGGATCCGCTCCGCTCGGTAAAATGCGTAGAGCAGCGTATAGAACTGATTAAAAAGAACCTGGAATTTTTGAAGAATGAGTCATAAAGGAAACAAAAATAATAAAATCTGAAATAGGGGTTTTTCATTTTTTTAAGTAAAAAAGGTATAAACCAGCAGTTTATTAACGAAAAAAAACGAAAAGAAAGTGGCCGGAGGCATTCTCCGGCCGCTTTTTTTGCGGAAAAAAACAATTGATTAAAATTAACTATTGATTAAGTAAAAAATTATCTTTATAATTTGTTCAATATATACGAAAATGGATAAATTGTTTAATTAAACTTGTAAAAGTGCATAGTATTATAGTAAAATAGTAACATAAAGCAGAAAAAATATATTTTGATAAAGAAAAATATCCGGATTGATGACATAAAAGTTAAGTTACAATTTAATATAAAACGGAAAAATTAAATTAAATTATAAAGATTATAAAACAGAAAATTAACAATGATTATTAAGTAATATATGGAAGAACATGGAAAGTTTTTAAGAGGTTAAGGTACATACGGAGGTATGGTTATGAAAAAGAAACAGATCGGCAAGTTATTGTCCATGGTAATTGCTGCCGCCGCTTTGCTGACGGCATGCGCTGACAAAGAAGCGGATGGCGGAGCGGAGGATAGAAAGAAGGAAACGGTTGTCGTCGGCGTCTGGCAGGCGGAAGATGCAGAGCTTAAAGGGAATGTAAAGGTGGAAAGCAGTAAAAACGGATTTACCGGAGACGGTTACATAACGGGAATGCAGGAGGACGGAGACGGCTGTCTGTTTATCGTAGAGATTGCGGAAACCGGATTTTATGATTTGAATTTTGTCAGCGCAAGCGAAGGCGGGCATAAAGAAAACTTTATCAAAGTGGACGGGACGGATGCAGGAACGATTGTGAACGAAGAAGAAGAATTTTCCGACACCCTGATCCGAAGGGTCTACTTAGAAACAGGAACCCATGAGATCGAAGTCGTGAAAAGCTGGGGCTGGATCAGTATAGATAGTCTTGTGGTAAAAGAATCGGAAGAACTGGGTCAGGATATTTATGAAGTCTCCGCCGAGTTGGCCGATAAAAATGCGGATGAATGTGCAAAAAGGCTTTTCAGCTATCTATGCGATATATACGGAAAGGATTTCCTTTCCGGCCAATATTGCGACGGCGGACAGTACGGGCATGAGAACGCCTGTATTTGGAAGACGGCAAACAATAAGTATCCGGCGGTACTGGGACTTGACTTTATAGAATACTCCCCTTCAAGGACAGCCAGAGGCAGCAGTGGCAATGCTACGGAATATGCCAAAGAATTTTGGGAAAATGGTGGAATCGTAACATTTTGCTGGCATTGGAACGTGCCGGAAAAATATCTGACCGGCACATGGTACAGCGGATTTTATAAAGAACATACGAACATTGATCTGGACGCCATCATGAACGGCGAAGATGAAGAGGGGATGGAACTTCTCATTTCCGACATGGATGTGATCGCGGAGCAGCTTAAGATCTTAAGGGATGCGGGAGTTCCGGTTTTATGGAGACCTCTTCATGAAGCTGCCGGAGGCTGGTTCTGGTGGGGAAATTGTGAACCGGAATCTTACATAAAGCTATATCAGACGATGTATGAGCGTTTTACCAATGAACATCAGCTTCATAATCTGATATGGATCTGGAACGGTCAGGACAAGGACTGGTATCCGGGCGACGAATATGTGGATATCATCGGGGAAGATATTTATCCGGGCGAAAGAGTATATACTTCCCAGATAGAACGGTATATGAAAGCGCTGGACTATACGGACGTCAGGAAAATGATCGTACTTTCGGAAAACGGCTGCCTGTTTGATCCCGATCTGGCAATACGGGACGGCGCGATGTGGGGATTTTTTGCAACCTGGGGCGGAGAATTTGTATCGGCAAATAAAAACCTGAACGTATATTCCGAAACCTATACGGAAGAATCCATGCTTAAGAAAGTTTACGGGCATGAACATGTGATCACACTGGATGAACTGCCGGATCTGAAAACGTATCCGATCCGTGAATAGAACAATCGTTACCGAAAGTTTTGAAAGGAGTGTGGTGATAGATATGGAAAGACTGTTCCGCATGGATAGTCCGCTGATGGTATTTTTTAATAAAACGGGAGAACTGATCCTCCTTAACGTATGCTGGCTGATAGGCTGTATCCCTATCGTTACGATAGGAACTTCCACAACGGCGCTTTATTATGCGATAGCGAAGAGCATAAGGAGGGACACGGGATATCCGCTGGGGGAATTTTTCCGGTCATATAAAAGAAATTTAAAACGCGGAATCGCGGCTACGCTGATCCTGATTTTACTGTCGGCGGTTTTGTATGTTAACAGAGAGATCGCGGCGAATGCAAAAGAAGCGGCTGGCATTACCGGAGTGATTTTATATGACGGGATATTTATGGCAATGGCAGGGATAGGGGTATACTTGTTCCCTGTATTGTCCAGATTTTCATTCGGTCTGAAGGAAGGCTTTAAGCTTGCCTTTGTCATGGCGGTAAGATTTTTGCCGATGACGGCGCTCATGATCGCCGCAACCGCGGTTCTTTTGGCGGTTTGGACTTTTTTTCTGCCGATGCCCCTTATATTGGTGCTTCCGGCAGCGTGGTATTTTGTAGTATCTTTCTTTATGGAGAAAGCGCTTCTCCGGTATATGCCAAAACCGGAAGAAGGAGAGATGAATTGGTATTATAGTTAAAAGGCGGTATTGCAGAATCCTGCAATATGCAGAAAGAGGTATCGATGAAAAAGAGAGAGACAGGAAAGAGAGTTTTGGCGCTTGTGCTGACGGCGGTATTACTGGCTGGAATATGTCCTTTGTATCCGTTAGAGTCGAATGCCATGACCGTAATGTCAGAGGAAGAGTTTAAAGACCTTTTAGGCACTTATACTCTTGGAGAAGGCGTTCCGCTTTATAAAGAATATCAGGCCGGTAAGGACGGAAATGTTCCGGGTCAGACGATAGAGGTGGACGCCGGAGATTACAGCCGGTATGAAGAGAACGGGGCTGCAAAAGAACCGGAAGTTTATGAGAATTATGAGGGTATGGAAGGAATCAGCGTACTTACCGCAGAAAACGGTTTGATTGAATATGATATCGCTGTCGCAGAAAGCGGATGGTATGATCTTTCCGTTGTCTATTATCCGATTGAAGGTAAGAGTTCAGAGATTCAAAGGGGATTTTTTGTGGACGGTGAACTTCCTTACAGAGAGCTTGCGGATGTGGAGTTTTCAAGAATCTGGAAGATCGACGTAGACGACAGTATTGTAGACGAAAACGGTATTGAAGTGAAGAACTGGGAGTCGGACAATCAGGGAAACGATATGAAGCCTTCTATGGTAGAGATTCCCGAATGGGTGACCACTTCTCTTTACGACAGCGACGGATATGTGTTAGATAACCTTGCGCTGTATTTGGAAAAGGGAGAGCATACGATTTCCGTCGTATCAAGAAAAGAACCGATGCTGCTCAGGAAGATCATTTTAGGAGCAGAGGAGAAAGTAAATCCCTATGAAACGGTGAAAGCGGGCTGGGACGCGCAGGGTGCGAAAGCGACAAACGGTCAGATGATCCGGATCGAGGCTGAAAACGTAGTGAAGACATCTTCCCAAATGCTCTATCCGCAGCAGGATCAGTCTTCACCGGCCGTATATCCTTCCAGCGCGAAAGAACTTTTGAATAACAGTATCGGCGGTAATTCATGGAGGCTTTCGGGACAATGGATGGAATGGGAATTTGATGTGCCGGAAAGCGGCTACTACAATATTTCCTTGTATGCCAAGCAGAATTTTACAAGAGGAATTTATGTTTCCAGAAAGATCTTTATAGACGGAAAAGTACCCTTTGAAGAATTTAACGATTATGGTTTTACTTATGAGCAGAGCTGGAGAGAGGATACGCTTTCCGACGAAGACGGAACGCCGTATGAGATTTATCTGGAAGAGGGAAACCATACTCTCCGTATGCAGGTAGTGCTTGGGGAATTTTCCGAGATCGTCAGCGAAGTACAGGAATGTGTGGAAGAACTGAACGCTATTTATCGTAAGGTGATCCGCATTACCGGCGTAAGTCCGGACAGTTACCGTGATTATGAGATCACGGCGAGCCTTCCGGGACTGGAGCAGGAAATGACGGTAGTCAGGGATAAACTGAATCATGCGATCGACAGTCTGCGGGCGGCGGCAGGAGGCAGCAGCGACAAGGAAACAGTGTTGATCACTATGAGGGATCAGCTAAACGATCTGATCGCCGATCAGGAATATTTCGTGAAGGTCATATCGACTTTCAGGATTAACATCAGAGCGACGGGTACATGGATCACACAGGTTATTGCCCAGCCTCTGCAGTTAGACCGGATCTATATTACTTCGCCGGGCATGGAATCAGACATCAAAAAAGCCTCCTTTTTCGCGAAAGCGGGATATGAACTGAAAAGGCTGTATTATTCTTTCGTGATCGATTATAACCAGATCGGCAATGTGGCGGAAGAGGGAAATGAAAATCCGACGATCACTCTTTGGGTAGGGACCGGCCGCGATCAGGCTAACGTAATCAAATCCCTGATCGACGAAAGTTTTACGGGAGATACGGGGATCAACGTTAACGTACAGCTTGTGGATATGAACACCCTGCTCCGTGCCGAACTTGCGGGAGAGGGACCGGACGTGGCGATACAGGTAGCGAATACCAACGGTATCGCAGGCGCGGTACTGAATACGGGAAACGACACGCCTGTCAACTATGGCCTGAGAAATGCGGTATTGGATCTGACGCAGTTTGACGACTGGCAGGAAGTTACATCAAGATTTTATGAAAGCTCCCTGACGGCGTTTACCTTTGACGGCGCGGTGTATGCGCTGCCGGAAACCCAGACTTTTCCGGTTATGTTCTATAGAAAAGATATATTGGCGGAGGTTGGTCTGGAGATTCCGCAGACATGGGATGAAGTAAAAGTAGCTATGACGGTTCTGGCGAAGAACCAGATGGAATTTGCAATGCTGCCCAGCGAGCAGATCTTCGCCATGCTTCTGTATCAGAACGGCGGGGAATATTATACGGAGGACGGTAAAGCGTCCGCATTGGATTCCGATATTGCGGTAAGCACTTTTAAAGAGTATTGCGAATATTATACGGATTACGGTCTGGATAAAGTAACCAGTGCGGAAGAACGGTTCCGTACCGGAGAAGCGCCGATCATGATAGCGGACTATACAGTGTACAATAATTTACAGGTTTCTGCGCCGGATATCAAAGGTGTATGGGATTTTGCACCGGTTCCGGGCGTGGTAAAAGAAGACGGTACGATTGACCGTTCGGTAGGATGTACCGGACTTGCAAGTATTATTATGTCGGATACGGAGTACCCGCAGGAATGCTGGGAGTTTTTAAAATGGTGGACGTCCGCCGACGTGCAGGTTTTATTCGACAGAGAACTGGAAAGCCTGATGGGGTCTGCAGCCCGTGTCGCTACGGCCAATAAAGAAGCTTTTGAAAGCCTGCCGTGGCCGATTGAAACGTATGAAGTGCTTGCGGAACAGTTCGAGTGGGTAAAAGGAATCCCGCAGGTTCCGGGAGGATATTATTCATGGCGTAATGTAAACAACGCCTTCTATACGGTTACCACGGATAAGGATACGGCGACGCCGAGAGAGCAGCTAATGGATAAGGTTATTTATATTAATGATGAGATCAATTATAAGAGGAAAGAGTTCGGTCTTCCTCTTGCGGAAGATTAAGATAGGAGGAGAAGGTTATGGCATCAAGTGAAAATCTGTCGGATATTGCAAAAAGACAGAAAAAATTAGGGTATCAGATCAAAAAGAACCGCTCCTGCTATCTTATGCTGGCCCCGTATTTCATTCTGTTTTTTATCTTTACGGTGCTGCCGGTGATCATTTCCATAGGATTGTCTTTTACTTACTTCAATATGTTGGAAATGCCGCAATTTACAGGGTGGGCAAATTACATAAGATTGTTTTTGGAAGACGATATCTTCCTGATTGCATTAAAGAATACATTGCTGTTTGCAGTCATAACAGGACCGGTCAGCTATATGCTGTGCCTGCTGTTTGCATGGATCATCAATGAATTTTCAGGAAAGTTCAGAGCTTTTCTTACCTTGATCTTTTATGCGCCGAGTATCTGCGGTAATGCATATATGGTATGGAGCCTGATCTTATCCGGCGACCGTTACGGTTATCTGAACGGTATTTTGTTAAAGCTGGGAATCCTTAACGAACATATTCTTTGGATGCAGACGGAGAAATATATTTTACCGCTGCTGATCGTAGTGCAGTTGTGGTTATCGTTAGGAACCGGTTTCCTTTCCTTTATTGCCGGTCTTCAGACAGTGGATAAAAGCCTGTATGAAGCGGCGGCTTTGGACGGGGTCAAGAACCGCTGGCAGGAGCTTTGGTATGTGACGCTTCCTTCCATGAAACCACAGCTTATGTTCGGCGCTGTTATGCAGATCACACAGTCCTTCGCGGTAGCGGATATTTCCATACAGCTTGCCGGAAATCCGTCTATCAATTATGCGGGCGCGACGGTGGTGACCCATCTTTTGGACTATGGTTCCACACGTTTTGATATGGGTT
Source organism: uncultured Lachnospiraceae bacterium (assembly GCA_910579805.1). Taxonomy (GTDB): domain Bacteria; phylum Bacillota; class Clostridia; order Lachnospirales; family Lachnospiraceae; genus RGIG3002. The sequence continues at coordinate 124,320 of CAJTWM010000005.1, forward strand.
ATGCATCTGCGATTGCGACGGTGCTGTTCCTGCTCATGGTAGGAACCAATAAATTAGTACAGAAAATACTTAGAAGGGTGGGTGAATAATGAAGAAAATACGTTTTTTCAAACCAAAACAGAAAAAATTGAACCGTTCCATGGCGGGAAATACTTTATTATTCGTTCTTATGGCAATCTGCGGCGTATTTATGGCGCTGCCTATCGTAATGATCGTCAACAACGCGTTAAAGCCGCTGGATGAATTGTTCCAGTTCCCGCCTAAGATTTTTGTAAGAAATCCTACTTTGGAAAACTTTTCGGATCTGTTTGTCGTTATGAGCGACTCCTGGGTGCCCTTTTCCAGATATATTATGAATACGATCATCATTACCGGATTAGGAACGGTGGGCCATGTTTTACTGGCTTCGCTCGCGGCATATCCGCTTGCGAAACATAACTTCCCGGGAAAGAATATTTTATTCAGCATGGTAGTGCTTTCCATGATGTTCTCGTGGACCGTTACCCAGATCCCTACTTATATGATCGTTTCGTGGCTGCATATCAATAACAATTATCTTGCCTTGATCTTACCGGCATGGCAGTTCGGTATGGGACTTTATTTGATGAAACAGTTTATGGAGCAGCTACCCGATTCACTGATGGAATCGGCAAGACTGGACGGGGCGACGGAGTTCAAGATTTTTTGGAAGATCGTAATGCCGAACGTAAAACCGGCATGGCTGACACTGGCCATTTTCCAGTTCCAGCAGATGTGGGCAAATACGGGAAGTATGTATTTGCGGGATGAACAGTTAAAACCTCTGCAGTTTGCCCTGCAGCAGATCGTCGGCGGAGGAACGGCAAGAGCCGGCGCCAGTGCGGCAGTTACCTTTATCATAGCGGCGATCCCGATCATCTTCTTCCTTGTATGTCAGAGCAACGTAATTGAAACGATGACAACGTCAGGTATGAAGGATTAAGATGCATATAGGGAGGAGCGTGATGGAATATGGAAAATAAGAAAAAACGGAGATGGGGAAAACGGTTGGCTGGGCTGCTTTTATCGGTACTGTTTTTGGGACTGAGTATCGGGGAAACGGCACAGGCCTCTTCCCTTCCCTATGATACTTATAATTATGATTATTGGGAAAATATAGTGTTTACCCCGTCCGCTTATGTACCGGACACAAGCGTATCCGGTGTGAATCTGGGAGTGGGAGCGTTTTCCTCACCACAGGATATGTGCGTGGCGCCGGACGGAAAGATTTATGTGGCGGATACGGGAAACAACCGCATCGTAGTTTTGGACAGTACGATGAAGAATGTGGAAAAAATCATCGAAGGATTTGAAAGAGACGGGCAGCAGGATACTTTTAACGCGCCTTACGGAGTATGCGTTTCCGATAAGAACGAACTGTATATTGCGGATTCCGAGAATAAAAGGATCGTAGTGCTGGATGAGAACGGTGGATTTGTTAAGATCGTTGACAATCCTACTTCCGAGATCTTAGAAGAGGGCTATGTTTTTACGCCTCTCAAGGTAAGCGTGGACTACGCGGACCGTATCTATTGCATCGGAAGAAACATGTTCGAAGGTATTATGGTATTTGATGCAAACGGCGATTTTACCGGGTTCTTCGGAACGATCAAAGTGCAGATCACACTTTGGGAAAAGTTTTGGAGAAAGCTGGCGACCAAAGAGGAACGGTCAAAGCAGCAGCTTTTCATTCCTACCGAGTTTACGGGGATCGATGTGGATCCCGGCGGTTTTGTTTACGCATCCAATGTAGATCCGGAGGGAGTACAGGCGGTAAGAAGACTGAACCCGAAGGGGGAGGACGTGATCAAAAAAGGAGAAAGCGGAAATCTGGGAGGAGATATTCTGATTTCTATGTCCGGTATCTACAGCGGTCCGTCGATCATTGTGGATGTGGTTTATAGGGAAAATGGAATCTATTCTATTTTAGACAGCAAGCGGGGAAGGATTTTCACTTACGACAGGGAAGGCAATCTGCTATACATCTTCGGCGGGCTCGGTTCTCAGGCGGGAACCTTTACCATACCGGTAGCGATCGAGTCCAGCGGCGAGAGAGTTATGGTACTGGACGCTTACAGAGGGGAGATCATTACTTTTATAGAAACCAGATACGGCAATCTGATCAATGAGGCGGTGTCGCTCCGTTATGACGGAGACGAAACGCAGGCAGTCGGGAAATGGCAGGAAGTGCTTAAGCTGGATGAAAACAACGAGCTTGCCAATACCGGTATCGGAAAAGCATACCTGACCGCAGGAGACAATAAGACTGCCATGAAATATTTAAAGTTAGGTATGAACCGGGAATATTATTCCATTGCATTTAAGCGTTACAGAAACGAGATCTTAAAGGACAATATGAATTTCATCATGACGGGAATCCTTGTTTTGTGCGTAGGGATCTATGTGTTTAAGAGGATTTGGAGGAAGAAAAAGGGAAAAGAAGCGGAAGGAGGGATTTTGTAAATGAAAAAATATTTTTCTAAGGATAAGTGGAATTTTATGTTTTATACCATGACGCATCCGGCAGACGGTTTTTACGAAATCCGCCACAGAGACCGCGGAAGCGTCCCTCTTGCAGTGACGATGGTCATTCTGTTCTCCGTATGCTATTCCATGAACAGGATGCTTGCCAGTTTTGTGGTCAACGACGTGGAGCCGCGGACGGTGGACAGTTTAAGGGAATTGACGGCGGTACTTCTGCTATACGCGCTTTTCTGTGTGGGGAACTGGTCCATCACCTGTCTGATGGAAGGGGAAGGCAGGCTGAAGGATATTGCTATTGCGGTCGGGTACGCGCTGGTTCCAATGATCGTTACCTTGGTTCCGGCAACCATCTTAAGTCAGGGGATCGCAGACAATGAAGAAGCCTTTTATACGATGCTGGTAGTCGTGGGGATAGCTTATTCCGTGATCATTGCTTTGATCGGTATCATGCAGGTGCATAACTATACGCTGGGAAAAACGCTGATCGTGTTATTCCTTACCTTTATCGCTATGTTTATCATTATTTTTGTATGCCTTCTGTTAGCAGATTTGATCAATCAGATCTATAATTTCTTTTACAGCCTGTATACAGAAATCATATTCCGTAATTAGGAAGGAGAAAGCAATCGATGAAATTAAAAAAGAAAATAATCATATCGGCGCTTTCTGTGGTTTGTGTGGCGGCGCTGATATGGCTGGTCAATTATTTGGTACGTTATCAATTTTATGATGCCTATAAGGCTTATACAAAAGATTATGAATATCAATACGAAGAAAATGCAAAGGCCTTTTCCCCGATCGTCGAGAGCAAAAGCGACGTAGAGGGAATGGAACTGGTATGTGAGAACGACCATCTTAAACTCTATACCAATACGCAGACCGCAGAGATAGCGGTATATGATAAAAGAAACGGCAAAACGGTCTATTCCAACCCGCAGGATGCGGAGGAAGACGCAATCGCCAATCAGGTTCATAAAAATTATTTAAAATCACAGCTTGTCATAGATTACTTTAATTCCGGCAGGACTTCCTCTACCTATGACTCCTATTCCATGGGAGTGGCAAACGGACAGGTAGAGGCGCAGGCGATGGAGAACGGCATCCGCTATGTCTATGAGATCGGAGATACCACCAGTCCTACGGGAATCGTTCCGGTTTATATCACACAGGAAAGACTGGATGAATTTGCTTCTAAACTGGAAGAAAAGGAGGCGAACCGGTTAAAGGGCAATTATGTGGAAAGCTCTGTGGGAGACGGCTGGATGGAACTGATGGAAGGCTCCAGAAAAGGTGCAGGAACGTTGAGAAGGATCGCAGGCTATCTGGAGGCGGCGGGTTATACAGCCGAGGACTACGAAAAAGATATGACGGATTCGGGAGTGGAAGGAGCCGTAAACATTTCTTTCAAACTTGCCTTGGAGTATCGGCTCGAAGAGGATCATCTGGTAGTGACGCTGCCTACGGACTCTATAGAAGAAAGAGGCGGCGGATATATTTACCGGGTGCAGCTTTTAAGATATATGGGTGCGGCGGGAGACGAGGAAGAAGGTTACTTATTAGTGCCCAACGGCTCCGGTTCCCTGATCAACTTTAACAACGGAAAGACTTCTACGGAAGATTATAATCAGTTTATATATGGGATCGACCCGCTTGCCATGGACTATACGGTATTGGATATCGGAGAAGACATCAGGATGGCGTTGTACGGGATCAGCAGGCCGGACAGCGGTATACTGGCGACCATCGAAGACGGACAGTCGCTGGCGTCTATTACGGCGTCCGTAGCGGGAAAAGTAAATGAATACAATTATGTTTATCCTACTTTTTCTCTCAGAGGTTCGGACAGATTGTCCATGTTCGGTACAACGGGTAACGAGGCGGAGCTGCCGATCTTAGAGACCGATTATTATAAGGCGGACTGTACGGTCAGATATACGTTTTTAACGGAAGAAGAGTCTTCTTATACAGGGATGGCGAATTACTACAGAAACCGTCTTTTGTCGGAAGGGAAACTTACTTTAAACGGAGAGAGCGGAGACATTCCTTTTTACTATGACGTGATAGGCGGCGTAAAGATGACCAAATATTTTTTGGGGGCGCAGTATCTGAGCGTGGAACCGCTGACAACTTTTGACGAGGCGGGAAAAATCAGCGATGATCTGGCCGCAGATGGGATCGGTAAACAGGTCGTGAATTTCCAAGGCTGGAGCAATGGCGGATATTATCATGATGTACCGGATAAGCTGAAAGCTATCGGAAAGCTGGGCGGGAAGAAAGGTCTGGAGGAATTAAACGACAAAGTCAGTGCAAACGGCGGCAGGTTCTATGCGGACACCGCATTCCAGAAAGTAACTTATATTTCCAAGAGGTATAAGTATAATTATGAAACTTCGCGCTATTACGGGGGCGGCTATATCGCTTCTTTCGGACAGCTCAGTCCGATCAACCTGAGGCAGACCTCCTCCCTGACTTATAGAGAAACTTTGTATGATCTGATATCACCGAAATTTTTAGTCCGTTATGTGGATAAGTTTACGGGCGCGATGAATCAGTTTGACGGTGTCGGTATTTCTTTAAGAGATCTGGGGAATACATTGCATTCGGATAAAAAGCGTACCGAAGTCATCGACAGGAACCAAAGTATGCATATTGTGGAAGCGCAGCTTGAAAAGATAGACGGCCTGAACAGAAATGTGATGATCAGCGGGGGAAACGATTACACATTTCCTTATGTTGAAGATATCATTAACGCGCCGATCAGCCACAACGATTATTTTATCGTGGACGAAGAAGTGCCGTTTTACGAAATGCTGATTCACGGCAGTGTGAACTATGCAGGAAATGTGATCAACTTAAGCGATACTTATGATCGGTTGGATATTGTTCTCAGGCTGATCGAAAACGGAGCGTCTCCCCACTTTGCATTTACATGGGAAGAATCCAGCGCCATGAAATATTCCGGTTTGAACAGTTATTATGCGACTACTTATAAAAACTGGAAAGAAGATGCCATTGCGATTTACGGCGAAGTGAACGACGCGTTAAAGCATGTAAGCGGCGAAACGATAACGGGACATCAGATTTATGACAACGGCGTCAGAAAAGTGGTTTACAGCAACGGTGTTACCTACTATATCAATGCATCGGATACGGATGCGGAAGCTGACGGAAAAATGATTCCGGCAAGAAGCTATGAAATGGAGGGAATATAAAATGAAAAAGAAAAAAATGTCCCTCACTACAAAACGGAGTATTACAGGATATGTGTTCATTCTACCGTGGCTGGCAGGATTTCTGATCTTTTATCTGCGCAGCCTGATTATGACGGCGAACTTTTCCTTATCGGAGATTACCGTAGCGGTAGGCGGAGGGTACGACTCTAAATTTGTAGGATTACAAAATTATCTATATGCGTTCAGGGCGCATGGAAGTTTTAAGCAGGTGCTTACCACTTCCGTCGGAAATATGCTGATCGACGTACCGCTGATCACATTTTTCAGCCTTTTGATGGCGATGCTGCTGAATAAAAAGTTCAAAGGAAGAACTTTGGTAAGGGCGATCTTCTTCCTGCCGGTTATCATGAATTCGGCGGCGATCACGGCGGCGATCGATATGAGCAGACAGATGCTGGCCGGAGGCTTGAGCGCAAGCAGCGCGGAAATGGCAGGCGCAGCCAGCGGCGTGAACGTGATGTACTATGTGGAGATGTTTTCAAGCCTTGGACTTCCGTCCGGTGTTTTGGATTACATTGTAGCCGCGGTAGCACGGATCAACGATATTATCAGTGCATCGGGCGTCCAGATCATTATTTTTATCGCGGCGCTGCAGTCTATCCCCGGTTCTATGTACGAGGTAGCAAAGATCGAAGGCGCGACGGCATATGAAACCTTTTGGAAGGTAACCTTCCCGATGGTAATGCCGCACATCATCACCAATGTGGTCTATACGGTGGTAGATAACTTCGCAAACTCGGAGATCGTAGAGATGGCTTACGATACGGCCTTTACGGAAGTAAATTATGGGTTAAGCTCCGCAATGAGTCTGGTGAGTACGGCGATCGTATGCGTGATACTGGTCATTGTCTGCGGATTTATCCAAAAGCGGACATTCTATTATAACTAAGAAAGGAGAAAATACAGTGAAAAAAGAACTTATACTGGAGAATGACAGAAAGAAAATAATATCCATGATCAAGAATTTCCTGTTTTCTCTTTTCAGGCTGATCGTTATTGCCGGAATTTCTTATGTGATTCTGGGGCCCATCATCGGTATTATAGCAAACTCGTTTTTCTCCGATGCGGACGCTTACAATCCTATGGTATATCTGCTGCCGCAGTCGCCTACTTTGGAACGTTACAGGCTGGCGATCCTGCGATTGGACTATTGGAGTACCGCAGGAAAGACTTTGCTTTATTCCATAAGCCTTATGGCGGTGCAGGTGCTGATCTGTTCCATGGTAGGATACGGATTTGCAAGATATAATTTCCCGTTAAAGAAATTATTATTTGCCTGCGTAGTCGTTATGATCGTCATTCCTATGCATACGATCATGCTCCCGATCTACGTTACATTTGCAAAATTCGATCCTTTGGGGCTCTGTACGTTATTTACCGGTTCTTCAAAGAATCTGTTATCCACGCCGGTGCCTATGTATATTATGACGGCCCTCGGATGCGGGCTCCGATCGGGACTTTATATTTACATTTTTAATCAGTTTTTCAGAGGGCTTCCGAAAGAAATCGAGGAAGCGGCATTTGTAGACGGCGCCAGCACATGGTATACCTATTTCCGTATCATGCTGGTAAACGCCATCCCTTCGGTTATCACTGTGGCTATTTTTTCTATGGTCTGGCAGTATAACGATACATTTTATTCAAAACTGTTTTTGATCAGTCCGGATATTGTTATCAGTAAGAAGATCACTTCCTTACAGCAGACGATATCCAATCTGGATAAGGTTTTGGATCCGACCATATCGCAGCTTTATGCATACGCGGGAATCATTTTAGTAATTCTGCCCATTTTGATCGTTTATATCGCATTGCAGAAATACTTTATTGAAGGCGTTGAAAGGAGCGGTATCGTTGGTTAAAGAAAAAGCTTTTCAAGCATATAAAGGAGGATGAAAGAGTTGAAAGCAAAAAAATTAACGGCATTTCTTATGACAATGGCAATGGGGCTTTCCCTTTGCGCATGCGGAAACGGAAACGCAGAAAAAACAACTGCTGACAATGCGGAAACAGTGCAGGAATCGGTAGTGGAAACGCCTGCCGAAACGGAGAGCGAAAGCGCGGGCGGAGAGAATGAGGGGGAAACCGCCCCTTCGGGAGAAGTAAGCATTGACTTTGAAGACGGTTTATTCGCTTTTGTTGGCAATGACAAAAATGTAAGCCCCTCATCGGATAATTCGGTATTTTCGGTAGAGGATTATAACGGATCAAAAGCGTTAAAGGTAACGCCTCAAGGAAAAATACCGTTTATCGGATTTCAGATGGACGCTCTCTTAGGAGATCAGGTATCCAAACTGAAAACGGTGGAATTTACCATCGGTACAGAGAATCCGGACGGTGAATTTAATGCCTGTTCGGGATATATCTACGGATTAGTGGGCGAAGAGAATAAAAAGACAAATGAGGCATGGTCCGTATATTTGGAGACGGCAAATCCGAAAACCGCCAGTTATACGGTTCCCGACGACCAGACATTCGGAGAGTCCAATACTATCGTGGTTTCTTTGGAAACCGATAACGGGATGACTGCAGGCGCAGCGCAGGCGAACTTCTACATTGATAATATTGTATTTAAAGATGCGGACGGCAATGTGTTAAAGGCGGATACTTCTGCAGAATATGTGGCGGCAAATACAGATTCCGACAGAGCTAATCTTTATGCGGTATCAAAAGCGGTGAATTTTGAAGGTTTTGCATGTAAGGGAGACGGCTGGGCGCAGGACGGCTTTGAAATGCCGCAGGAGATCATAGACGCCTTGGTTCCGGGCTCCGTAGTGGAGATCACTTATAGTAGTGAGACCGGAGACATGTGGCTCGTTATACCGGATGCAGCGGCAGGCTGGATGAGAGTCGGAAACGGAGACGGGGACGTATTTGCGCACTATAATAATGCAAAAAATACCGCGCAGATCACCTACGAACAGATTGCGGCAATGTGCGGCGACGACGTATCTACATGGGGAACGAGAATGCAGTGTGAAGCAGGCGGCGCATGGGAAGTGACTTCCGTAAAAGTCGGAACAAAATCCGACCCGATCACGGTATCCGGAGCGGTAAACTTTGAAGGATTTACTTGTAAGGGGGACGGCTGGGCGCAGGACGGCTTTGAAATGCCGCAGGAGATCATAGACGCCTTAGTTCCGGGTTCGGCGGTAGAGGTTACTTATAGCAGCGAGAGCGGCGATATGTGGCTGGTAGTACCGGATGCAGCGGCAGGCTGGATGAGAGTCGGAAACGGAGACGGAGATGTATTCGCACTGTGCGACGGCAGCAAATGTTATGTGACTTATGAGCAGATCGCCAGCCTTTGCGGCGACGACGTATCCACATGGGGAACAAGGCTGCAGTGCGAGGCAGGCGGCGCATGGGAAGTTTCCGGTGTAAGAGTCGGAACCGTACAGGAAATGCAGGTGCTGAGCAATCCTGTAAACTTTGAAGGCTTTGCATGTAACGGAGACGGTTGGGCGCAGAACGGCTTTGAAATGCCGCAGGAAATCATAGATGCCTTAGTTCCGGGTTCCGTAGTGCAGATATCTTACAGCAGCGAGACCGGGGATATGTGGCTGGTAGTGCCGGATGCGGCGGCAGGCTGGATGAGAGTCGGAAACGGGGACGGAGATGTGTTCGCGGCATATAACGGCAGCGTATGCCAGTTGACTTACGAGCAGATCGCCAGCCTTTGCGGCGACGACGTATCCACATGGGGAACAAGACTGCAGTGCGAAGCAAGCGGCGCATGGGAAGTTTACGGCGTATCGATCGGTACCCCGGCAGAGGAATAAATAAGTTGTTAAAAGTGATCAGATAAAGGAGGAAATCAATCATGAAGAAACTAAAAAAGTTTTTGGCGCTGGGATTGAGCGCGGCAATGATGCTTAGCATGACCGCATGCGGCGGTAATTCTGGAAACAATTCGTCTTCTAATACGGGAAACGACAGCAAAACGGAGGCGTCAGACAACAAGGATAACGAAGGCAGCAGCGGAGACAACAAAGATAATACGGTGGCGGCAAGCGGAGAGAAAAGGATCATCAAGATCGGTACATGGTATGATCATTACTATACTTCGGACCATACAAAGCTGGAAGACAATCCGGACGTGACGAATCAGGAGACGGCGCAGATGCAGCTTGACAATATCCGTGCGATTGAAGAGAAGTATAATGTGGAACTTCACTTTGTAAATCTGACGTGGGACGGTACGATCGAATCCATCAATACTTCAATCATGGCGGGACAGCCCGACTGCGACATTTACGAAGTAGATATCCAATTTGGGGTACCGGCGGCATTTAACGGATATGCGGCGGCTTTGGAAGATGTTCTTCCGGCAGAGGCGGATGTGCTTTCGGGACAGACGATCTTAAAACCGTTAGACATTGGAACAGATAAATCCTATCTGTTCAAAACGGTAACGAAAGAGAACCAGCTTGGCGGGTATCCGTTAGGGTTCAACATGGATATGATCAATGAAGCAGGCCTTGAGAATCCGCAGGATCTTTATGACAGAGGCGAATGGACATGGGATAAGTTTAAAGAATACTGTGTTGCGCTTACAAAAGATACGGACGGAGACGGTGTAACGGACGTTTACGGATACGGCGGATGGTGGACCAATATGGTAGCTAACCTGCTGATGTCTAACGGCGCGACTATCGCAGCCGGTGAAACGGAAACGTTGAGCAGCGCGGCGACGGGGGAAGTGCTGAATTATATCAATACCCTCTACAATGTAGAAAAGTGTGCAAGACCGTGGAACGAAGACGATTGGGATTCCAATAATGCGGCTTACAAAAACGGGGAGACTTGTTTCTTTATCGCACCTGCATGGACGATCACACCGGAGGAGCTTAATTTTGAACTCGGTATTGTTCCGTGGCCGGTTGGACCCAGCGGAAATAAAGATACGAACAACGGAATGGCTTTGGCAGGAAATGCGTACATGATCGCAAACGGCGTAGAAGATGCGGCTTTGGTGTATCAGGTATTTGAAGACTGGATCAACTGGTATCAGGGAGATACGGAGCTGCGCGACGATGTAGAATGGTTTGAAAATAAGATGGTTTCCGAAAGAAACTATAATTATCTGTTGGAGATGGGAGAAAGAGAACAGTTCGATCTTTGGCAGACCATTACGGTAGAAAACTTTAACGTAGTAGGAATGCTTGCAGGGGAAGTTACGCCGGCGCAGTTACAGGAACAGGCAAAACAGGAGTTCCAGACCGGACTGGACGCATTCTTCAAGTAATATGATATTTGTATCGGAACGATCAGGATCGAACGATGAATAGTCGTCCGGAAGGGGAGGTGTGCTGTGGGCAAAAAAGTTACAATGAAAGATATTGCCAGACGTTTGTCGATAAGTACCGTGACGGTGTCAAAAGCTTTAGGCGAAAAGGACGGCGTGAGCGAACAGCTCCGCGGAGAGATCAAGCAGCTTGCATCGCAAATGGGTTACAGCTATCTCTCCCCTTCCGAACAGGAAAAACTTCTGAAAAATTACAATATAGGGATCGTCGTTGCGTCGAACTATATGCAGGAGGGCGCCTATCCCTTTTATTTTAAAATGTACCAAAGTATTGTGAGATATTTGTCAACTCACAAATATTCAGGGATTTTAGAGCTGATCACACCGCTTATGAGAGAAAGAAAAATCCTGCCTAATATTGCGTCAGGAAAAAAAGTAGACGGAATCATTGTAATGGGGCAGTTAAACGGAGAATATCTGGAACTTTTGAGGGGAAAGAGGATTCCGTTGATCTATCTTGATTTTTATGACAAAAATGAAGAAGAAGATTCCGTGATCACGGACAACGTACATGCCTCTTACCTGCTGACGAATTATATTGTAGAGATGGGACATAAAAAGATTGCGTTTGTCGGAAATATCTATTCTACGTCAAGTATTTTAGACAGATATCTCGGTTATTACCGTTCTCTTCTGATGAACCGCATTGAGGTAAGGGAAGATTATCTGATTCCGGACCGGGGCGAAGATGAATTATTCATCGATCTGGTACTGCCCGAGGATATGCCTACGGCTTTCGTTTGTAATTGCGACGAAATTGCCTATGTCCTAATGGAGAAGCTGAAGAAAGAAGGATACCGTATACCGGAGGATATTTCCGTAGTGGGATTTGACAATTATACCCTTGCCGGATACACTTCGCCGAAGCTCACTACGGTCGAAGTAAATATCGAGTCCATGACAAAAAATGCGGTAGACCTGCTGGTCGGGAAAATAGAAGGAAGAAACGAAGAAAAGGGAAGAAAGCTAGTAAGCGGAAAGCTTATCATAAGAGATTCCGTCGGAAAAGTGTGAAAGGAATTTCTAAGTCAGAAAAATACAGGTCTGCGTCCGTGCGGCATCCGCAAACCTGTGTTCCTATAGAGGAAATCCATATGATAAAGCCGTGCAGAAATGAGGAAAAAAATGAGTGAAGTAAAAATGATCAGCCCGGCAGTGAAAAACGTGCCCTGGCAGGAAAGACCGGAAGGATTGAAAGACGCGCCGATTTGGAGATATACGGAGAACCCTATCATCGGAAGAAATCCGTTAAAGGGCGTGGCAAGAATTTTTAACAGCGCAGTTATGCCTTATGGCGACGAGTTTATCGGCGTATTCAGGGGTGAGCAGACCAACGGGATCCCTTACATTTATATGGGAAGAAGCAAGGATGCGATCCATTGGGATTTTGACGAAAATAAGATCCCGTTTGTAGATGAGGACGGCAAGGAATTTATGCCGGTCTATGCTTACGATCCCCGTCTCGTAAAAGTAGAGGATACTTATTATGTGATTTGGTGTCAGGACTTCTACGGCGCGGCGATCGGTATGGCAAAGACGACCGACTTTAAGACGTTTGTACGTTTGGAAAATCCGTTCCTTCCGTTTAACAGGAACGCGGTGCTGTTCCCGAGAAAGATCAACGGTAACTTCTGTATGCTGAGCCGTCCTTCCGACAGCGGACATACTCCTTTCGGCGATATTTTCGTCAGCGAAAGCCCGGATCTTGTATACTGGGGCAAACACAGACATGTAATGGGCCGCGGAAACGAGTGGTGGGAATCCTTAAAGATCGGCGGCGGCGCGGCGCCTATTGAGACGTCCGAAGGATGGCTGCTGTTCTACCACGGCGTGAGCGGAACCTGCAACGGATATGTATATTCCATCGGCGGCGCTATTTTGGACCTTGACAATCCGTCTATTGTAAAATACCGTTGTGAAAACTTCCTGCTCACGCCGGAAGAATGGTATGAGGAACGCGGCTTTGTACCGAATGTATGTTTCCCGTGTGCTACGATCCACGATTCCGAAAGCGGAAAGATTGCCATTTATTACGGCGCGGCAGACAGCTATGTGGGACTTGCATTTACGCAGTTTGAAGACATTATGGATTATATTAAATCCAACAGTGTGGTTACGGCTAACGATACGGAGATCGGAAGACGCTGATCCGATATTGGCCATAGGAGGAAAAAGCTAAGGCAGCAAAAGACTGTCTTAGCTTTTTCCTAAAAGAATTTTCAGAGAGGAGGAAGGAAGTATGAGTCTGCAGCCTGAAAAGGGCATCGTTAACAGAGGAAACTGGAGCAGGATAAAAAAGGTCATGGAGCGGGCGAAAGCCGGTGAAAAGCTTACGCTGGGTTTTCTTGGCGGTTCCATCACGCAGGGATCCTTGTCCAGTACGCCCGAAACCTGTTATGCGTATTTGGTCTATGACTGGTGGAAAAAGAACTTTCCGGAAGGAGAATTTGTGTATGTAAATGCGGGGATCGGAGGAACCACTTCCCAGTTTGGAGTGGCAAGGGCAGAGTCCGATCTGCTGCAGTACCGGCCTGACTTTGTCATTGTGGAATTTAGCGTTAATGACGAAAATACGGAATTTTTCTTGGAAACTTATGAAGGGCTGATTCGGAAAATATACGGAAAAAAAGAAAAACCGGCTGTCCTGATCGTACATAACGTATGCTACGACACAGGGGCCAATGCCCAGAATCAACATCTAAAGGTAGGAAAATATTACGATATTCCTTGCGTGAGCATGAAGGAAACGATCTATCCAATGATAGAGTCCGGAGAGCTGGAAAACAGGGAGATCACGCCGGACGACTTACATCCGAATGATCAGGGACACAGTCTGGTGGCGCAGGTCATTACTTTCTTTTTGGCACAGGTTTATGCAGAGCTTTCGCAGAAAGAAGAAGCGGAAAAAGAATTTCCAAAGCCGTTTACGCCTAACGGTTTTGAACATTCAGTCCGTTTTCAGAACCGGAATACAAAAGCGGAATCCGCAGGCTTTGAGGCAGATAAAAGAGAGCAGGAAAATATCAGGGAAATTTTCCGAAATGGTTGGACGGCAGGTCGTAAAGATGATAGAATAACCTTAGATATAGAAGGAACCGGAATTGCAGTGCAATACCGAAAATCAGTCAATAAACCGACGCCTGTGGCAGTTGCCGTTATAGACGGAGAAGAGGAAAAAGCGATTACGCTGGACGGTAATTTTGAAGAGGACTGGGGAGACTGTCTCTATCTTACCAAAGCGGTCACGGGACTGGAAAATAAGGTGCATAAAGTGGAGATCAGGATCGTAGAAGCGCATGAAGAAGATGTGGTGCCGTTTTATCTTGTCTCTGTAATAGGTTCTTTCTAAGCGGTAATAGGCGAAGGTATCAATATTGTGTATGGCCGGTTGGGAGCAAGACAGTATACTAGGCAGAAATGAGGTTAAGTATGATGAAACGTCAGGAAAAAGCAGTGCAGAGCAGCAAAAAGAAAGAGATCAGGAAACATGCGGAGGGCGCGAAAGACAGTGTACGGAAAGCGAAGACCGAGATAAAGGAAGCGAGAAAGGTCATGAAGTCCGGCAGGATCCAAACGGTCATTGTCGGGGCTTTTCTTGTTCCGGTGCTTTTTATTGTGGCGCTGGGCGTGGTTTCTTACCGGAAAGCGTCGGTGACCATTATTGAGAAGTATAAAGAAACGTCCGTCAATGCGATCTCGGCAGAAGCAATGTATCTGAAACTGCTTTGTGAAACGGTTTCATCAAAAGGAACGGAGATCATTATGGATTCCGATACCGCGTCTTACTATGAACGGTACTATGATAACGCGGATTCTAAAGCGTTAGACTGTTATAGGAGCGTAAAACAGAATTTGATACATACGGCGGCCAGCGTCAGTTATCTGAACAGCTATCATATCATGGCGGAAAAAGGAACGCAGATCACTTCCGTATCAAAGACATATCCGGCGGATGCTTATACGGCGTTTGCCTCTTCAGAGGAGGGGAAAAGGCTGTTGGACGGAGCCGGCAGAGGCAGGAACATGTGGCTGGGAAGGCATTCTTATCTGGATGAGAGCTTTGGGATGTCGCCGGACGATTACGGCTTGGTATTTTATCAGCGTTTTCTTCGTGTAAACGCCGTGCTGATTTTGGATATTAAAATGGACACGGTCGAATCGGCCCTGACCAGCGTAAACTTTGGGGAAAACAGTTATACGGCCATTGTAACGCCGGACAACAGAGAAATCATTTTTAAAGAACTTTTACCGGAGGGGGAAACGGAACTGGTTTCCCAAAGAGTGGAAGAGAATATTTTTGCCGACGCCGATTTTTATCAGGAGTCGGTGGAAACGGGAGAAGCGGGCAGCGGGGAAGTTACTTATCAGGGAGAGAAATATTTATATATTTATGCGCCGATCGGTAATACCCAGATCATGCTCTGCAGTCTGATCCCCTATTCCAATATCGTTGCGGATGCTCTTGATATCAGGAACATGACGATTATTTTTGTGATCCTTGCGGCATTGATCGCAATGGTAGTGGGAAGCGCCATCGCAATCAGCATCAGCAGGACCTTAAAAATAACGATCCGTTCTTTGAACCGGGTAGCGGAAGGCGATCTGACAGTCGGCTTTCAGACAAAGCGCAGAGACGAGTTCCGTCTGCTTAACGACAGCCTGAACCATATGTTGAAAGGGGTGCGCGGGCTGATGACGGAAGTCAACGGTTTCGGTACGGAAGTCAACGGCCTTGCAGGAGGCGTGGCAGAGACGGCGGAAAATATCAACACTTCCATGAAGGACATTTCCAATGCGGTGGACGAAGTATCGAAAGGCGTAGTGACGCAGGCAGCGGAGACGGAGAACAGTAACCGCAGGATGTCGGAATTTTCCGAGCAGATCGTTCTTGTATGCGATCAGGCAGAGAACATGGGAAGCGCGGCCGATAAAGCCATCAATGCGGTCAATAAAGGAAAAGTCATTATTGAGGATCTGCGCAGCCAGTCGCAGTTGACCGTAAAGGTTACAAAAGAGCTGAGTCAGGATATTGTAAATGTAAAGACCCAGTCGGATGAGATCGAGAGTATTATCAATACCATTAACGAGATTGCGGAGCAGACGAATCTGCTGTCGTTGAACGCGTCTATTGAGGCGGCAAGGGCAGGAGAGAATGGAAGAGGATTTTCCGTCGTTGCAGACGAGATCAGAAAACTTGCAGATCAATCTATGCAGGCAGGCAATCAGATCAAGGGTATCGTGGAAAATATCAGAGTCACCACCAAACAGACCACGGATTCTGCGAAACGGACGGAGGAATTTATTTACAAACAGGCAGATTCCCTTGAAGAGACTATTTCTGTATTCGGACAGATCAACGGCTGCGTAGACGAGCTTGTAAACGGTCTCCAGAGAATGGCGGATAACATGAAGTCCATCGGGGAAGAGAAAGACGAGGTACAGGATTCTATCCGTAACATATCGGCAGTATCAGAAGAGGCGGCGGCGGCAACCGAACAGGTAACGGTAACGTTAGGCAATCAGGTCGATTCTATTGCTTATCTGTCACAGAAAGCGGAGCAGCTGGCAACGCAGGTACGCGCATTAGAAGAGGCTATGTCGCAGTTCCAAGTTTAAGCTGGAGTTTTTTTCATAAAGCGTTTGCGCCGTTTATGATGCTGAGGCCATAGGCGGCATATTGAAAAATAGGAAATAAAAAGGCGTACTTGTTCCACTCTATGGAAATAGAGCGGAGGTGCGCCTTTTTCATAGCGGATCTGAAAATCAATTATAGACGGACATACTGCAGCGACGTGCGCAGTATTGTAGAAAAGAGGTAAATATGTTTTGTGACGATTTTGTATGGGGCGTAGCAAGCAGCGCCTATCAGATAGAAGGAAGGGACGGGGAAGACGGCGCGGGTAAATGCATTTGGGATACTTTTACCGAAGCGGGCCGGATATATGAAAAGCAGAACGCCTATGTGAGCTGCGATCATATGCACAGATACAAGGAAGACTTTGCATTGATGCGCCTGTTGGGGATAAAAGCGTATCGTTTTTCGCTAAGCTGGTCAAGAATCCTGCCGGAAGGGACAGGAAAAGTAAACGAAAAGGCGATTACGCTGTATCGGGATATGATCATGGAAATGAAGAAAAACGGTATAGAGCCTTACATTACGATGTATCATTGGGAATTTCCGCAGAGCCTTCAGGACAGGGGCGGATGGCTGAATGAAGAGGTGATCGAGTGGTTTGCGGAATATGCAAAGGTGGTAGCGGAGAATTTTTCAGATCTGTGCGATTATTTTATTACGCTGAATGAACCCCAGTGTTTTGTAGGGCTTGGGCATTTGTCGGGAGTGCATGCGCCGGGGGAAAAACTTCCTCCCGCCAAGGTATTCCAAATTGCCCATAACGCGCTCCGCGCGCATGGAAGAGCGGTGCAGAATTTAAGAAAGTATGCAGGAAGGCCGATCAAGGTAGGATATGCGCCGACTTGCGGTATGGCGTATCCTGAGACAGAAAAACAGGAAGATATAGAAGCGGCAAGAAAAGTGTTGTTTTCTTTTTATAATCCGATAGAGAACTGGACCTGGAACGTAGCATGGTTTTCCGATCCGGTAGTTTTGGGAAAATACCCGGAGGAAGGATTGGAGAAGTATAAAGAATATCTGCCTCCTATTACAAAAGAAGATATGGAATTGATTTCACAGCCGATTGATTTCCTTGGACAGAATATTTATAACGGCTATATTGTCCGGGCAGGAAAAGACGGCGAACCGGAATTTGTAGGAAGAAAACCCGGTTTTCCCAAAACGGCCGCAGGCTGGCCGGTCACACCGGAGTGCCTTTATTGGGGAACGCGGTTTTTGTATGATAGGTACCAAAAGCCTATCTATATTACGGAAAACGGTATGTCCTGCCATGACGACGTTTCGCCGGACGGGCAGGTGCATGACAGAAACAGGATCGACTTTCTGGATACTTATTTATCCGCCTTGCAGAAAGCCTCTGACGATGGTGCGGATATCAGGGGATTTTTCCTTTGGACATTCTTGGATAATTTTGAATGGGATAAGGGATATAACGAGCGCTTTGGAATTGTTTATGTGGATTTTGAAACACAAAAGCGGATTGCGAAGGATTCTGCATATTGGTATCAAAAAGTGGCGGAAAGTAATGGAAAAAATTTATTGATCAATAAAGGAGTCAGGCCAATGTTGTTTTTAGAACCGGTATTTAAACAGATGATATGGGGCGGAAATAAATTAAGGACAGAATTTGGGTATGAAATACCCGGAGACGATACAGGGGAATGCTGGGCGGTCAGCGCCCATCCTAATGGAGAGTGTATTGTAAAAGAAGGTGTATATGCAGGAGAAAAACTTTCCGTTTTGTGGAAAGAGCATCCGGAATTATTCGGAAACGTGGATTCTGACCGTTTCCCGCTGCTTATTAAGATCATCGACGCCAAGGCGGATCTAAGCATTCAGGTACATCCGGACGATGAATATGCAAAGAAAAACGAGAACGGTTCCCTTGGAAAAATGGAATGCTGGTATATTTTAGACTGCGATGAAAATGCAGCGTTGGTAGTAGGGCACAATGCTAAGACGGAAGAAGAGCTGGAGTCTATGATAAGAGAAGGAAAATGGCAGGAATTCATCCGCGAGATTCCGATCAAAAAAGGAGACTTTATCCAGATCGATCCCGGAACCGTCCATGCGATCAAGGGCGGTACTATGATACTGGAGACTCAGCAGAACAGCGATATCACTTACAGGGTATACGACTATGACCGTCTATCCAATGGGAAACCGAGAGAGCTTCATGTGGATAAAAGCATCGACGTTATCATGGTTCCTGCTAAAGATCCTGAAGAAAGCGTATCCTTTACGGGGGATCTGCCGGACGATCAGATGAATCTTTTGAAAGAATGCGAATACTACCGGGTATGGAAACTGCGCGTAACAAAACCCGTTAAGATCGAGCAGGAATATCCGTTCCTGATCATGAGCGTTTTAGCGGGAGACGGGCTGGTAAACGGGCAGATGGTCAAGAAGGGAGATCACTTTATCCTGCCTGCCGGATACGGGGAAGTAAACCTGCAGGGAAATATGGAAATCATAGCTTCAAGTGTGTAGACAACAGGGTTATGGAGGATTTTTTATCAAACCGGCAAAATTGATAAACAGATTAGATTTTTTTAATGATTTACAGAGGGGAACTGCCTTGTAGGGCAGTTCCCTTTGTGATAGAATTCAGTATTGTCACGCAGGGGTTTTTCTATAGAACTGCGGTAAATATTGTTACATTTAAAGGAGTGGAAGCTATGGCTGAGAAACCTGAAAATGCCAAAGAAGGGAACGGGTTTATGATAAAGGTCGCTACTTTTATTGTAGACAGGCGCAACTTATTTTTCCTGTTATTCGGCATTGCAATCATTTTTTCACTGGTATCCATGAACTGGGTAAACGTAGAAAACGCTATGTCGGCGTATCTGCCCGGTACGACGGAAACAAGGCAGGGGCTGGACCGGATGGAGGAACAGTTTATTACATATGGTACGGCAAAAGTAATGGTGACCAATATTTCATATGACGAAGCTTTGAAAATATCGGAAAAACTGGAGAAACTGGATACGGTCATCATGCTGTCTTTTGATAATACGACGGAACATTACCATAACTTTTCAGCGTTGTTCGATCTGACTTTCGGCTATGAGGAAACGGATGAAAGAGCATTGGAGGCGCTGGAAGAAGTAAAGGAAATGCTGTCGGATTATGACATCTATGTATCTACTTCGATGGGAGACGCTTCAGCAGAGCAGATAGCAAGCGAGATGCAGGTCATAAGCGTGCTTGTGGCAGTCGTTGTAGTCTCGGTATTACTCTTTACGTCGCAGACGTGGGCGGAGGTGCCGGTACTTCTACTGACCTTTATCTCGGCGGCGTTGATCACAAAGGGTACTAATTTTCTGATGGGAACTATTTCTTTTGTATCCAATTCGGTCACTATCGTACTGCAGTTGGCGTTATCTATTGATTATGCGGTTATTTTCTGTAATCGTTATAAGGAAGAACACCAAAAACTTCCGATCAGGGAGGCGGATATCGTAGCGCTCAGTAAAGCGATACCGGAAATCTCTTCCAGTTCTCTCACCACAGTGGGAGGTCTGATCGCCATGATGTTCATGCAGTTCGGGATCGGAAGCGATATGGCGCTTTGCCTGATCAGGGCGATTCTGTTAAGTCTTTTGGGAGTCTTTTTGCTGATGCCGGGGCTTTTGATGCTGTTCGGAAATGCGATGGATAAGACGGTGCATAAAAGCTTTATCCCTCAAATCCCCTTTGTAGGTAAATTTGCGTATATGACAAGGCATGTGATGCCGCCTCTCTTTTTGCTGGTTATTATTGCAGCGTATGTCGTCTCCTCCCATTGTCCGTATGTATATGGCTATTCAATGATCGAAACGCCGGTGCAGAGCGACGCGATGGTAGTCGACGAGATGATAGAAGAGAGCTTTGGCTCTTCCAATATGGTAGCGCTGACCGTGCCTGCAGGCAATTACGAAAAAGAAAAAAAGCTTTTAAGGGAACTGGACGCTATGGAAGAAGTCGATTATACGATGGGCCTTGCCAATACGGAGGCGATGGACGGTTATATGCTGACCGATAAGCTGACGATACGGGACTTTTCGGAGCTTTTGGAAATGGACTATGAGATCGTGGAATTGCTATACATGGCTTATGCGGTAAACGATGAAAATTATGCTAAAATCGTTAACGGATTATCCAGTTACAGCGTCCCTCTGATCGATATGTTTATGTTCCTTTATGATGAGGTAGACGAGGGCTATGTTACCTTGGAAGACGATCTGATGGATACGTTGGAAGAGGCCCATACGAAAATGCAGATCGCTCTGGACCAGCTTCAGGGAGAAGAATACAGCCGTATGCTGGTCTACCTGACGCTTCCCGAAGAGGGGGAGGAAACGTTTGCATTTTTGGAAAAAATGCATGAGGTGGCAAATAAATATTACGAGGACGCCAATATTTTGATTCCGGGCGAGGCAACCAGCCAGTATGACCTGTATAAGACCTTCCAAAAGGATAACAAAGTCGTAAACGTGGTATCTATATTGGCGGTATTGGTAGTGCTTCTCTTTACGTTTATGTCAGCCGGAATGCCGGTGCTTTTGATCATGGTTATTCAGGGCGTTATCTGGATCAATTTCTCTTTCCCTGCTTTGCAGGAAAAGAATCTGTTTTTTATGAGTTATCTGATCGTCAGTTCCATCCAGATGGGCGCCAATATAGATTATGCCATCGTAATATCGGGACGTTTTATGGAATTAAAAGATAAAATGTCTAAAAAGGACGCCATCATTGAGACGATGAACTTTGCTTTTCCTACCATTGTGACGTCCGGTTCTATGCTTGCGCTTGCAGGCATCTTTATCGGGAAGATGTCTTCCGACGGCGCGATCTGCGGTATCGGGCAATGTCTTGGCAGGGGAACGATCATTTCCATTATCATGGTCATGTTTGTACTGCCGCAGATCCTCCTGCTGGGAGAAAAAGTGATCGATAAGACTTCTTTTGCCGTATCTATACCGCTTAAACTGGAAAGAGGCAGCGGATTGATGCGGGTAGACGGTATTGTACAGGGACAGATTAACGGTACGATCATCGGAGAGGTGCATGGTCTGGTACGGGGCGAGGCAAGCCTTTTCGTTAATATGGGGAAAATGGAACAGGTCGAAGATGACGGCAGCGATCTGAAGCTGTTGCAGCAAAAGGAGGAGCAGGGCAATGAATAAGAACTATATTCCAAAAGCCATATCTTTTAGTCTGGCATTGTCTCTTGTATGCAGTATGTTCCCTGCACAGGTTCTCTATGCGGCGCAGACCGGGGCAGGGCAACAGGACGGGATCACACAGGGGAACGCCGGGCAGACGGTACAGGAGGAAAGCGAAGAGATAGAAACGGAATATATTGAGATCAACACGGTGGAGGACTTTCTGGAATTTGCAGAAAACTGTTACATCGATTCCTGGTCTGCCAATAAAAGGGTTACTCTGAATGCAGACCTGAACTTCAGCGGGACTTATTTACCGATGATACCGGTCTTTGCAGGAGTTTTTGACGGAAAGGGACATGTGATCTCCGGATTTCATTATGCGGAAAGCGGGTATATCGTAGGACTATTCAGGTACATACAAAAAGGCGGAGTAGTTGAGAATCTGGAACTTCAGGGAGATATGATCGGGATCGATGAGAAGGAGTGCATCGGCAGTTTATGCGGTGTAAACTATGGAACGATTAAAAACTGCAGCTTTCAAGGAAACGTAAGCGGCAGGGATACCGTCGGCGGATTGGCCGGAATCAATGAAAGCACCGGAACCATATCGGATTGTACGGTTTCAGGACGTGTGACAGGGTATTATGATACCGGAGGCGTAGCGGGGAAAAACCATGGCGTGATCAATTTTTGCACGAATCATGCCGGAATCAATGACAATAGCGCATGGGTAGAGGAAGACGACGATATGGGAGTCGGAATTTTCCTTAGTATTAACGTTTCCGAATCGGAGACGGAACTTTACAGCGGCGTAGATGCAGGAGGGATCGCCGGTTATTCGGACGGCATCATATCAAGATGCAGTAATTATGGGATTGTAGGATACGAGCATACGGGGTATAATGTAGGCGGTATTGCGGGCAGACAGGCGGGAGTCATATCCCTTTGCACCAATGCCGGCAGCGTATACGGAAGAAAGGACGTAGGCGGCATTGTGGGGCAGATGGAGCCTTATATTGAAGTGGACGAGGCGGAATCTCTTAGAAATGCGGTCAATAAGCTTCACGATCTGATTGACGATACCATTGACGATATGCAGGCAGGGAAAAACGCTCTTAAGACGGACTTCGACAGTCTGAGTACATACGGAGACGGGGCGCTGCAGTCAGGAGACGCGCTGGCCGGACAGATGACGGACTTTGTGGACGGGAATATTGCAGGGGCGCAGGCGGTTGTCGGGCGTATGGAGCATATTACGAAACAGTTGCCGGATATATTGCATCAGATGTCAAATGCAGGGGACGGATTTTCACAGTTAAACGACGTGATGAAAAAACTGATAGAAGATTTGGATATCCTCGGCAAAGTAGATGACGGTACTTATGATGAAACCGTTTATAACAGAGTCACGCTCCTTTCCACGGTGGGCGGAAAACTCCGGTGCGATAAAAGCGACCCGAAGGAGAATGAGACGGTTACCATAACGGTTGTGCCAAACGACGGTTACGGATTAAAAGATACGATCAAAATAGCGGATGCCAACGGAAAGGCAGTCAGCTTTGCGGATAGCGGAGACAATAAGTATACCTTCGTTATGCCGAAACGGAATGTGAAAGTGTCGGCAGAATTTGTCTATACAGGCGCTTCTCAAACGATAGGAGCCGGAGAAGGAAACGCACAGACTGCCGAAACAGGAACCGGCCGGGAACCGGTCAGATATGCGGCGCCTGAAAACAGCGTCAGCATAGGTATGGTCCAAAGGGAAGATCCGTCCCTAACCGAAGTTCCTCCGGAGAAGGAAACGCCGCCTGCAGACGGGAATCCGTCGGAGACTGAAGCGCCTCCGGAAAAAGAAGAACCGTCGGGGGACACAGTCCCTTCGGATAAAACGGAGCCGCAGGAGAGCGAAGGAGCGTCGGAAAGCGGAGAGGGCACGATACCGTCGGAGGAAACGAATCCTTCCGTAAACGAAGCTTTACCCGAAGAAACGGACTCCGGAGACGGAATCACGGACGGGGATACAATGCCGGATACAAGCGGTGAAGAGGCGGTGAAATATGCCGTTACGTCGGTTTCCGTTACAGGAGGAAATGTGGTAGTTCCTGACAGCGCGGCGGCAGGCGAGACCGTATATGTCATACCCAATGCTTCAAGCGGATATATGCTGCGTTCCCTGTCGGTAAAAACGGCGGGAGGCGTACAGGTCGGCTGTACGAAAGACAATGGCGGAAGGAGCTATTCCTTTATTATGCCGGCGGAGGACGTGACGGTAACGCCGGTTTTTGAAAAGCTGCAGGTCATTTTATCTTCCAACTTGAGCGGAGACGCCTCCTTTAGCGCCGCGCCTACGGGAATTGTGACCTTATCGGTGACGCCGGATTCCTCTTACACTTTAAAAGGAAATCCGGAAGTGACGGATGCGGACGGAAATAAGATTTTATTGTCGAAAAAACAGAGCGGAGCCTATGTGTATGAATTTGATATCAACGGCGCGGCCGCACCATGCAGAGTCAATATTACGTTCCAAAAACAGAATAAGACAGATTCGCTGGATACGGCAAGAAAGGATATGGAAGAGGCCGTTAAGAATCTGCAGGCGGCATCGGATAACGCGAATGGCGCCGTCACTAAGATCAAGGACATTATGACAAATTCCGACGGTTCCGTAAAGGAATGGGGACAGCTTACGAAAGAGGAACAGAATCAGGTCATAGGAGAGATCATAAATCTGGCGGAATATTTAGGAGATATGTCGCAGGCTGCCTCTACGATCTTAAGCAGTCTGAGCGTCATCGCGAATATATTGGCCCCTTATGCGTCGGATGCGGCAAAGGCGGCGAAGGAAGACATCAATCAGGCCACCGGTTATGTCCAAAATATACTGGATTCCCTGAAGTCGGCTTCGAACGGTGTGAAAGGAATCGTGAATTATCTGAATGCCCAGCCGGATATCCGGTTTTCCCAGCTGGGAGACGGTTTTGATGCGACGAGGGAGGATCTGCATAAGCAGCTTCAAGGAATATCGGACAGCTTGAAAAGTCTAAGCAGCCATGCGTCCGATTATTCGGATAAGATCAACGCAGATCTGAGGGCGGTCAATGACCAGCTCAATATTGTCTTTAACCTTTTGGCGGATCATATGGTAGATTATAGCGACCTGAGTATAGAAGAACTGTATGAAGAGATCTCTGACGAGGAGATCGACACGATCACTACAGGCAGGACGGATACCAGTACGAATAAAGGGATCGTAAAAGGAGACATTAACGTCGGCGGTATTGCCGGTTCCATGTCGGTGGACGAAGAAGATCCGGAGGACAGCGCTGCCGGAAGCGTGGAGTATCAGATCGGAAGACGTTTTATTACGAAATGTGTGATCAAGGACAGCGTGAACGAAGGGTATATCACGGCTAAGAAAAACGGTGCAGGCGGCATTGTAGGCTATATGAAGCACGGCATGGTTCTGGACTGTGAAGGATATGGCAGTGTGGAAAGCACGGAAGGCGATTATGTAGGAGGTATCTGCGGGGAATCTCTTACGGCGATTGAACGCTGTTATGCGCTCTGTACGGTTTCAGGAGGAAAAAATGTAGGCGGCATTGCAGGTTATGCAGATACGCTGAAAGACTGCTATACCATCGTGGACGGCGGGGCATCTGTCGGAAGGATAGGCGCGATCGCAGGTCAGGTCACTTCTTATGAAAATACTTTTGAAGATGAGGAAACAGAGCCGAAGGTATGCAGAAATTATTATGTAGGAGAAACGCTGCATGGGATAGACGATATCAGCTATGTAGACGTAGCGGAACCCATCGCTTATGAAGAATTATTAACGGTTGAAAAACTTCCCGTTGCATTTTGGCATCTGAAGGTGATTTATCGGATAGAGGATGAAGAACTTGGGACGGAAGAAGTAAAATTCGGGGAAAGCCTTGCAGGCCTGCAATATCCGGAGATTCCCGAAAAAGAAGGATATTACGGCGTGTGGCCGGATTATTCCGGCGAAGCGATGGCGGGAAACCTTGTCATAAACGCCGAATATAAGGAAAATGTTACCGTTGTAGAAAGTAATGAAAAACTCATAGAGAGTGAAGAAGGATATCATGAGAAGCCCTATGCTCTTGTGGAACAGATTTTTACCGAGGATACGGTATTGAATGTGGGAGTAAGTGACAGGATGCCCCCCGACAAAGCGGGTGGTAAGGAATATGTGATCTATGATATATCGTTGGAAAACAGCGGGATCGGGCCGGAGGATAGGTTTGCGGTCAGGATCTATAATCCTTATGAAGACGCAGACGTATGGGGATATTTTGACGGAGACTGGACGCTGCTTGAGAGTAAGAAAAGAGGGCAGTATCTTCAGGTCAGCATGGAAGGAGACAAAGAGGCGTTCTGCGTGATAAAGCGTACTTCATACCGGGGAATGATCATTGGCATAGGAGCCGGAGCGGCGGCGGTATTGCTTTTGGCATTCACGGCCGTCAGGAAAATACGATCGGGGCGCAGATCAAAAAACGACGGCAGATAGATGGAAGTAAGACTGGAAATCAGAAATTTTAACGGGGAGATTTGTGGCTGCGCGCTGCAAAGCCATAAAGGGCTTGTCACAAACTCCCGATCTATAACGTAGATCCGTACAATAAAGCAGCGCAGAAATGGAGAAGAAGATGATCGTACAACAATATAAAGAGATGTTAAACGGAAAATCCGTGATCCGCCAGCTTTCGGAATTTGCTACGGAGAGAGGGAAAGCGATCGGTTATGAAAACGTATTTGATTATAGCCTTGGGAATCCTTCGGTGCCGGCGCCGAAGGAATTTACCGAAGCGTTGATCCGTATGCTTCAAGAAGAAGATCCGATGACGCTGCACGGATACAGCCCGAGCCTTGGTATCACATCCGTAAGGGAGAGAATCGCGGATTCTTTGAATGAAAGGTTCGGAATGCATTACAAGAAGGAACACATATTTATGACGTCGGGAGCAGCGGGGGCGATTGCCCATGCAATACGATGCATCGCGCAGCCGGAGGATGAAATACTCACTTTTGCGCCGTTTTTTCCGGAGTATAATCCGTATGTAAATTTAAGCGGGGCAAAATTAAGGATCGTACC
This sequence comes from uncultured Lachnospiraceae bacterium, assembly GCA_910579805.1. Taxonomy (GTDB): domain Bacteria; phylum Bacillota; class Clostridia; order Lachnospirales; family Lachnospiraceae; genus RGIG3002. Next base: position 151,261 of record CAJTWM010000005.1, read on the forward strand.
CGCCAATACGGAGGATTTTCAGATCAATTTTGAAGAGTTTGAGAATATGCTTTCGGACAAGGTGACGGCAGTGCTGATCAATACGCCCAATAACCCTTCCGGCATCGTGTATTCTGTACGGACGATAGAAAGACTTGCGGATATACTGAAGAAAAAGTCAGAAGAATATGGTCATGATATTTATCTGATTTCCGATGAGCCTTACCGTGAGATCGTATTTGAGGGAGTAGAATCGCCCTTTGTTTCAAAATATTATGATAATACGTTTCTCTGTTATTCTTTTTCCAAATCACTGTCCCTTCCGGGGGAAAGGATTGGATATATCGCAGTCAATCCTGCATGCAAGGATGCGGAAACATTTGTGAATATGTGCGGCCAGATCTCAAGGGGGATCGGGCATAACTGCCCGCCTTCCATGATCCAGCTCGGGGTGGCGGAAGTACTTGACAAGACGGCGGATCTGTCGGTATACGAAAGGAACATGAACCTGCTGTATGACGAATTGACGCGTCTGGGATTTCGCTGCGTAAAGCCGGGCGGGACTTTTTATATTTTTCCCAAAGCATTGGAGGAAGACGCGGTCCTCTTTTGTGAAAAGGCAAAAAAATACGATCTGATTCTGGTCCCTGCAGACACCTTCGGCTGTCCCGGATATTTCCGTATGGCATATTGTATCGATACGGAGAAAGTAGAACGTTCCTTAGAAGCGCTTGGCAGATTCGTAAAAACGGAGTATGATATAAGATAAAAGCCAAAAGAAAGAGGGAATGAAGAATGTATCAGGCAGGGCTTGTACTCGAAGGCGGTGGAATGAAGGGAGTCTATACTGCGGGCGTACTGGATTTCTTTTTAGATAAGGGGATAGAATTTTCAAGCTGTTACGGCGTTTCTGCAGGAGTGCATCAAATGTGCAGCTATCTGTCCAAACAAAGGGAGAGAGGTTACCGGGTATATGTGGATTATTTGGACAGTAAGTATTATTGCGGGGTAAGGAGTCTTTTGACTTCAGGAGATCTGTTCAATGCAAAAATCTGTTATGAGCTGATCCCCAATTATCTCTATCCCTTTGACGAAGAGACATTCGAAAAATATGAGGGGAAAGCGTATGCGGTCGTAACTAACATAAAAAGCGGGAAAGCGGAATATATTCGTATTAGAAATACAAATAAAGATATGGACGCGGTTCGCGCTTCCAGTTCTCTCCCGCTGGTATCCAGAAATGTAAAGATAGGGAGTAATCTGTATTTGGACGGGGCGCTTGCGGATTCCATACCGATCCGTAAGTCCATACTGGACGGAAATACAAAAAATATCGTAATCATGACAAAGCATACAGGATATAGGAGAAAACCTGTTTCCGCATCTATGCAGTCCCTTCTTAAAGTAAGATATTTAAAATATCCGAAAGTCTGTGAACTGATGAAAGAACGTCATATTTCGTATAACGCTACTTTGGATTTTTTAAACGGGCAGGAAAAGAACGGGCAGGCTTTTGTGATCAGGCCGGAATACGACAGCGGGGTAGGAAGGATTGAAAAAAATCCGGAAAAATTGGAAAAACTATATCATATGGGATATGAAGACGGGGAAAAGAATTATGACAGAATGACGGAATATCTTAACAGATAATGGCCGTAAAATGAAAGCGTGCGGCGGAGAATAGAGAACTGTAAGATCCGTACGCTAAGAAAGGAACATGGTTAAAGGCATGATTGAAATTTTAAAAGCGATTTTATTCGGTATTGTAGAAGGAATTACAGAGTGGCTTCCTATCAGCAGCACCGGTCATATGATCTTATTGGATGAATTCGTGAAGCTGGACGTATCGCCGGAATTTTTGGGGATGTTTCTTGTAGTCATACAGCTTGGCGCGATTCTGGCGGTCGTAGTATTGTTTTGGAATAAGCTTTTTCCGTTTCGGTTCAAGGAAAAACCGATTGTGCAAAAAGATATTTTTTCCATGTGGTTTAAGATCGTTGCGGCATGTATACCTGCGGCGGTAGTGGGGATTTTCTTTGATGAAACGTTTGAAGCTCTTTTTTATAATCCCATATCGGTCGCCATTGCGCTGATTGTTTTTGGTATTGCGTTCCTTGTTATAGAAAACAGAAATAAGTCCCTGCATCCAAAGATCACTGCACTTTCCGAAATCACTTATAAAACGGCGATGATCATCGGCGTGTTTCAATTGATAGCGGCAGTTTTTCCGGGGACTTCAAGATCGGGCGCAACGATCATCGGCGCACTGCTCATCGGCGTATCGAGAACGGTGGCTGCGGAGTTTACTTTTTTTATGGCAGTTCCCGTTATGCTCGGAGCAAGCCTGCTTAAGATACTAAAATTTGGCTTTGCTTTTACGGGCGCAGAAATGGTAATATTATTCGTAGGAATGCTGGTCGCTTTTTTGGTATCCGTTATTGTGATCCGGTTTTTGATGAGTTATATTAAAAAGCATGATTTTAAAGTGTTTGGCTGGTATAGGATCGTGCTCGGCATTTTGGTTTTGGCATATTTTTATCTGATCAAATAAATATTGCCTGAACCGGTCAAAAAAGCTTCGACAACAAAGATAAAATTACACAAATTGTTGACAACAGGGCAAGAACGCGTTAAGCTAATAAAAGTAGCCGGATGCCCGGCTAAAATATGGAGAGATGAGAACCAGTTGGCGGGACGCCGTTAATGATATAGATGGCTGCCTGCATGTGAAGGGAGAATGTTATTATGGCAACAACCAAAGCAACAGAAAAAACGACAGCAAAAGTTCAGTCTAAACCGGTAGATACAAAAGCTACTGAAACAAAGGCTGCTGAGAAACCGGCAGAAGTAAAGGCAGAGCAGTTGAAATTAGATGTTGCGGCAGAACCTAAGTCGACGGAGAAAGCAGTAGAAAAAGCAGCGGAGAAAGTTGCTGAAAAAGTAACGGCTGCAAAGAAGACGACAGGAACAAGAAAAACGGCTGCAAAGAAAACAACCACTGCTAAGAAGACCGTAGCGGAAAAGAAACCGGCAGCAGAAAAGAAAACAGAGAAAAAAGAAGCTGTGAAGGCTTCTGTTCATGTAGAGTTCAACGGAAAATCGATTACTAATGATGAACTTGTACAGATTGCAAAGGATATTTGGAAATATGATTTAAAGAGAAAAACGGGCGATTTCAAGAGCGTTGATATTTATGTAAAACCTGAAGAAAGTATGGCTTATTATGTAATCAACGGAGATGTAAAAGGAAACTTTTTCATTTGATCCGGTTTTAACATATTGATATATCCGATTTGGATAAAGACCATGTTACTAAGTATTTAGTGCATGGTTTTTTATTGTATATTTATTATTATGATTTCATCATTAAAAATATATTTTGGGGACATAAATCTATAGAAAAGATTTATTATAGAAGAAATTTATTATAGAAGAAATACCGGACATTTTTTGCATAATATAATATATACTATTTTGACGAAAAGGGAAAAAATATGGATATGATAGTTCCGGAATTTGTTCCGGTTACAGGTATGGTACAGGAGATCACCAGTATGCGTGACTGCTGCTCGATCATGGTCAGTGTGCTTGTTTCCGATAAGGAAACGATCAATCTGGTCATAGACAAAGATACGGTCGTGGTTGATAACCGCAGGATAAGGAGAGGGATGCGGATCCGCGGATTCTATGACGCGTCCCGTCCGGTCATATTGATCTATCCTCCTCAGTATCAGGCTGTTGCGGTTACCGTGCTGACCGGAGAAAATGAAGACGTAACGCTTGCCTATTTTGACAGGCATCTCATTGCCAGCGATAACTTCCTCCAATTAAACATAGGAAGAAGTACAATGGTTGAGACGGCGAACGGCCAAATATACAGATGCGATCCTGCCAATCATATACTGCTTGTTTTTTACAGTGTGACGACAAGAAGCATTCCGCCGCAGACGACGCCGGAACGGGTGATCGTACTTTGCTGACGGTAGATCCGGGCGGAGATTTGAATTTTTATTTTGTGGAAAGGAAGGGGAAATCGGGAAATGTTGATTTTCCCTTCCTGGGTTATTAAATAAGAATACCCTGATAGAATTACTCTTATTGTGGAACATATAATCAATAACCGCTTCACTTGCATAGCCTTGATTCCACCAATGACTACCAATCTTATAACCCAATTCGCCTTTAAAATCATATTCTGAGGTTATAGTGATACCAATTGAACCAATCATTTCACTATTTTTTAGATATATTCCCCAGTAATAAGTAAAATCATACTGATAGTTATTAATCCATTGCTGAATCATGCTCTTTGTATCATCAATCGTTTTATGTGCATCTCACCGTAAAAAATGTGTAACTTTATCATCACCTGTCCAATTACGAAACATCATTTCCGCGTCGGTAAGCTAAAGTCTCCGCAATACCAATTGTGCAGTTTCAATTGTTTTTGTTCCTACATGTTTCAAGTGTGTCTCCCCCTTGCAAAACAAAAAGCCATTTCACTTTTGGATAGGCCCAAATCATTCCATTTTGTCTTTTTCCGTGATTTTTCTAATGACCCTGCATGGATTACCTACGGCAAGACTATGTGGTGGAATATCTCTTGTCACAACACTGCCAGCTCCAATAACAGCCCCTTCACCGATTGTTACAC